>NZ_JAJPWP010000013.1:0-354744 GCF_046549035.1 Amycolatopsis sp. lyj-90 | reverse complement strand
CAGTGTTTCGGTGGTTATAGCGTCAGGGAAACGCCCGGTCCCATTCCGAACCCGGAAGCTAAGCCTGACAGCGCCGATGGTACTGCAACCGAAGGGTTGTGGGAGAGTAGGACACCGCCGGACTAACTTCAGGACAGGGTCCTGACCAGGGTCGAGAACCTCTGACAGGTTCTCCCCGGTCAGGGCCCTGTCTCTTTTCATGTCCAGGGACGGACTACAGTGGTCCGTTGGCGCGCCCAGAGGGCGTCGCCGGTATCGAAAACTTTTTCAATAGTGGCAGGAGGCCAGGTGTCCGAGTTCGGTCGACGTGACTCAGATGATGGCGCGTCCGGCCGGTCGGGCCGCCGGGACGAGAGTCCCCGCGGAGGCCGGTCTGACGCGCAGCGAGGTGACCGGCGTGGTTCCGCCGGCGGCAGGCAGGACCGGGGCGGCCGCGATGGCGGCTACCAGGGCCGCCCGCGCCGTGACGACCGCGGTGCCCGCGGTACGAGCAGCTTCTCCGGCAAGCCCGCGCGCAGTGGCGATGGCCCCCGTGACCAGCGCTCCGGCGGCAGCCGGTTCGCCGGGCAGGGCCGTGACGAGAACCGTCCGCGCTACAACAACGACGACCGCCGGGGCCCCGGCGCCGGCGACCGTCGTGACGATCGTTCGGGTGGTCGCGACAGCAGGGACAACCGCGGAGGTGGCTACCGCTCCGACGACCGTCGGGACAGCCGGGACAGCCGCGGTGGCGACCGTGGCGGTTACCGCTCGGACAACCGCGGTGGCGACAGCCGCGGCGGTGACCGCGGAGGCTATCGCGGCGGCGACAACCGCAGCGACAATCGTGGCGGTGACCGCGGTGGTTTCCGGTCCGACAACCGCGGCGGCGACCGTGGTGGCTACCGTTCGGACAACCGCGGTGACAACCGTGGCAGTGACAGTCGCGGTGGCGACCGTGGCGGTTACCGCTCCTCCGACAGCCGTCCCGAGCGCCGCTATGACAACCGCTCGGACAACCGTTCCGACAGCCGCCCGGCCCGTTCCGGCTACGGCTCGGACAACCGTGGCCGTTCCGACGACCGCCCGTCCGGCAACCGGTACGAAGGACGCCCCCAGGGCAAGTCGTCGTACGGCGACCGCGACAACCGGGGCGGTGGCGACGACCGTCGCCCGTCCTCCTACCGCGATCGTGACGACCGCGGCGGTTCGCGTTCCGGTGGCTACACCGGCGACCGCCGTGACGACAAGCGCCCCTCCTCGGGAGACCGTCGTCCCAGCAGCGGTGGCTACGAGCGCAAGTCCTACGGCGATCGCGACAACCGTGGCGGCGACAACCGTGGCGGCGACAGCCGTGGCGGGGACAACCGCGGCTACCGTCCCTCCGGCGACCGTCCCGACCGCAGGCCTTCCGGTGATCGTCCGGAGAAGCGGTACGACGACAAGCGCGGAGACTCCCGCGGCGGCGAAGGCCGGTTCGAGCGCAAGCGCGACGACCGTCCCCAGCGTGACCGTTCCGAGGGCCGCAAGGACTTCCGGTCCTCGCCCCGCGTGGACGACAAGCAGATCGACGACGAGACCTTGGCGCGCGAGCTGCTCGAGGCCCCGGAACTGCCCGAAGGCATCGAGTTCTCCGATCTCGACGAAGACGCCCGCCGCGAACTCCGCACCCTGCCCAAGGCACTCGCGGAGACCGTCGGCAAGCACCTCGTCGCCGCCGGCGGGCTAGTCGACGAAGACCCCGAGGCCGCCCTCGCGCACGCTAAGTACGCGAAGGCCAAGGCGTCGCGGGTCCCGATCGTCCGTGAGGCGCTCGGCCTGGTCGCCTACCACGCGGGCAACTGGTCCGACGCCCTGTCCGAACTGCGGGCCGTCCGCCGGATGACCCGGGCCGACGACCACATCGCGATCATCGCCGACGCCGAGCGGGCCATCGGCCGCCCGGAGCGGGCGCTGGATCTCGCGAAGGAGGTCGACAAGGAGCGCCTGTCCAAGGCGACCCAGATCGAACTCGCGATCGTCGCCGCCGGCGCGCGCCGCGACCTCGGTCAGCTCGACGCCGCCGTCGTCTCCCTGCAGAGTGACGACCTCAAGGCCGAGAAGCGCGATCCGTGGAGCGCCAGGCTTTTCTACGCCTACGCCGACAACCTCGCCGCCGCCGACCGCAAGGAAGAAGCGATCCGCTGGTTCCTCAACGCGGCAGAGGCCGACGAGGAGGACGAGACCGACGCCGCCGAGCGCGCCGCGGAGCTCACGAATGGCTGACGCCCTGTCGACCGGGTACGACGCGGTCCTGTTCGACCTCGACGGCACGGTCTATCACGGCAGCACCGTGGTCCCGGGCGCACCGGAAGCCCTCCGTGCGCTCCGGGACGGCGGCACCGCCGTCCGGTGGGTGACGAACAACGCCTCCAAGGCGCCCGCGCAGGTCTCCGAGCACCTCGAGGCACTCGGACTGCCCGCCACCCCCGAAGAAGTCCACACGAGCTCTCAGGCGGCCGCCACCCTGCTGGGTGAGCGGCTGCCTCAGGGCGCCGTCGTGCTCGTCGTGGGTACGGAGTCGCTGGCCGCCGAAATCGAGTCGGCGGGGCTGCGGACGGTCCGGGAAGCCGGTCCGGACGTGGCGGCCGTGGTCCAGGGGCACTCCCCGGACAACACCTGGGCCGCTCTCGCGGAGGCGTGCCTCGCCATCCGCGCGGGCGCGCTGTGGGTGGCGACCAACGTCGACGCGACCTTGCCGACCGAGCGCGGTCTGCTGCCGGGCAACGGGTCGATGGTGGCCGCGTTGCGCCACGCCACCGGCCTCGAACCGCTGGTGGCGGGCAAGCCGGCACCACTGCTGTTCACCACGGCGGCCCGGGACGCGGGCGCGGAGCGGGCGCTCGTGGTGGGCGACAGGCTCGACACCGACATCGAGGGCGCTGTCGCGGCCGGGATCGACGCGCTCTGCGTCATGACCGGTGTCGCCGACGCGGCGTCCTTGCTCAAAGCGAGGGCCGAAGAGCGTCCGCGCTACCTCGCGCGGGACCTGACCGGTCTGAGCGACCGCGCGGATCTGCTCGAAATCGGGCCCAAGGACGGCTGGCGCGTCACCGCACAGGGTGACGTGCTCGAGGCCGAGGGTGAAGGTGACTCCCTGGACCTGTTGCGCGCGTTGTGCGCGGTGGCCTGGGAGTCGGGGATCACCGAGGTCCGTGGTGTGGGCGACACCGCCCGCGCCGCGCTCGGCGAGCTGCGCCTCGCCTGACCAGCGCTGCTAACTTGGTGGGGTGCAAGACCACCACCACCACCACCCCGTTCCGCGACCGCCGGTGCCCGGCCCCCCGCCGGTACCCGGGCCGCCGGCGATCCAGGCAGACCATTTCGCGCAGCAGGACACGGATCCCCGCGCCGGGGTCGACGAAGCCGTGGCGGGTCTCGACGACCTGGCCTCGCTTCCGCTCTCGGAGCACGTCGATCGCTTCGAAGCCGTGCACACCGAGCTGACGGTGGCACTGTCCACCATCGACAAGGTCTGACCGCGTGCCCAAACGCGCCCGCCTGGACGCGGAGCTCGTCCGGCGGGGTCTCGCCCGCTCTCGCGAGCAAGCGTCCGCTCTGATCGCCGAGGGCAAGGTCAGCGTGCGCGGGATGGTGGCCACCAAACCCGCGACAGGGGTCGAGTCCGGCGCGCCGATCGTGGTGCGCGACAGCGACGATCCCGGCTGGGCCTCCCGAGGTGCGCACAAACTGCTCGGCGCGCTCGAAGCCTTCACCCCGCAAGGTCTTTCCACCGAGGGAAAGCGCTGCCTCGACGCGGGCGCCTCGACCGGTGGCTTCACCGATGTCCTGTTGCGCGGTGGCGCCGCCACGGTGATCGCGGCCGACGTCGGCCGCGGTCTGCTGGACTGGCGCCTGCGCACCGACGACCGTGTGGTCGTCCTCGACAAGACGAACGTCCGCAACCTGACCCCGGAGGACCTCGGCGGGCAGGTCGACCTCGTGGTCGGGGACCTCTCGTTCATCTCGCTCAAAATCGTGCTTCCCGCGCTGGCCGCCTGCGCGCGGGACGGCGCCGACCTGGTGCCGATGGTGAAACCGCAGTTCGAGGTCGGCAAGGACCGGCTCGGCAGCGGCGGCGTCGTGCGTGATCCCGAGCTGCGGGTCGAATCGGTGCTCGGCGTGCTCGCCGAGGCCGAAAAGCTGGATCTGCGCCTGCGTGGCGTCGTGGCGAGCCCGCTCCCCGGGCCGTCCGGGAACGTCGAATACTTCGTCTGGCTTACCCGCGGGGCGGGAGAGACCATCGGCACCGACGCCGAACGGCTCGTCCGGACCGCAGTCCTGGAGGGACCCCAATGAGCGATCGCGAGGTGCTGCTCGTCGTGCACCCGGACCGGGACGCGACCCGGTCCGCGGCACGCGAGGTGTCGGCCCGTTTCGCCAAGGCCGGTGTGCGGCTGCGGGTGCTCGACGAGGACGTCCGGGAGATGCTCGAGGCGGACGGCGGGATCGGCGCTCCCTGCACGGTCATGGCGCCGGAGCAGGACCCGGCCGCCGGGACCGAGCTGGTGTTCGTCCTCGGCGGTGACGGCACGCTCCTGCGGGCCGCCGAACTGGCCAGGCCGAACGGCGTCCCCGTGCTCGGCGTGAACCTCGGCCGCGTCGGCTTCCTAGCCGAGGCCGATTCGGACAAGCTCGCCGACACCGTCCAGCGCGCCGTCGACGGCGACTACCAGGTCGAAGAACGGATGACCGTCGACGTCGTGGTCAGTGTCGACGGTGAGGAGACCGTCCACACGTGGGCGCTCAACGAGGCCAGTGTCGAGAAGAGTTCGCGTGAGCGAGTGCTGGACGCGCTTATCGAGGTCGACGGAAGGCCCGTGTCGTCCTTCGGCTGCGACGGTGTCCTGTGCGCCACCCCGACCGGTTCGACGGCGTACGCGTTCTCCGCGGGCGGCCCGATCATCTGGCCGGACGTCCAGGCGCTCCTGGTGGTCCCGAGCAACGCGCACGCGATGTTCTCCCGGCCGTTGGTCGTCTCGCGTGACTCGGAGATCACCGTCGCCATCGATCCTGACGGGTCGCCCGCCGTGCTGACCTGCGACGGATCGCGGACCTTCGATCTTCCCGCCGGCGCGTCCGTGCGGGTCACCTGCGGCCGGGTGCCGGTGCGGCTGATCAGGCTGTGGGAAGGCCCGTTCACCGACCGGCTGGTGCACAAGTTCTCGTTGCCGATCAAGGGCTGGCGGGAGCGACACGCCCGCTGACGGATGTCGTGAAAGGGGCTTTCAAGACGAAAAACGTCTTGAAAGCCCCTTTCATGACGTGGCGGGTGCGAGAACGGTCGGGGTGGGCCGCTACGGTGGGCGTCGTGCTGGCCGAGATGCGCATCCAGGGCCTCGGAGTCATCGAGGACGCCCTGCTGGAACTGCACGCGGGCTTCACCGTCGTCACCGGTGAGACGGGTGCGGGCAAGACGATGGTCGTCAGCGGGTTGCACCTGCTCTCCGGCGGCCGAGCCGAAGTGTCCAAGGTGCGAACGGGAATGCTGAAGGCCTTCGTGGAAGGCCGATTCGAGCTGGGCGGTGCCGAGGGCGCCACCCGGATCGTCACCGACGCCGGGGCGGAGGTCGACGAGGACGGCAGCGTCATCGCGCTGCGCGCGGTCTCGGTCGACGGCCGGTCCCGTGCTCACCTCGGTGGCCGTTCGGTGCCGGTCGGCGTGCTCGCCGACCTGTCCGAGCAGCTGATCGCCGTCCACGGGCAGAACGATCAGCTGCGGCTGCTGCGGCCCGCCGAGCAGCGCGCGGTGATCGACCGGTTCGCCGGCGAGGCCGTCACCGAACCGCTGGAGCAGTACCGCGCGGTCCGGGACGACTGGCTCGCCGTCGTCGCCGAGCTGACCGAGCGCTCCACCCGCTCCCGCGAGATGGCCCAGCAGGCCGACCTGCTGCGGCACGGGCTCGCCGAGATCGACGCCGTCGCGCCGGAACCCGGCGAGGACACCGAACTCACCGAGCAGATCAAGCGCCTGGCCGCGGTCGACGAACTGCGGTCCGCGTCCAGCGCGGCGCACGCCGCCGTCGCCGGTTCGGCGGAAGGGGATCCGGACGCGCCCGGCGCGCTGGGACTGATCGGCGAGGCGACGCGCCACCTGACCGGTTCCGAGGACGCCGTGCTGCGTGAACTCGGGCCCCGGCTGGACGAAGCCTCGGTGCTGTTGTCCGAAGTGAGCACCGAGCTGGGCAGCTACCTCGAAACGCTCGACGCCGATCCCGCGCTCCTGGAGAAGGTGCTCGCGCGCCAGGCGGACTTGAAGCGGCTCACGCGGAAGTACGCGGCCGATGTGGACGGTGTGCTCGCCTGGGCCGACGACGCCCGCCGCCGGATGTCCACGATGGACACCTCCGAGGAGGCACTGTCCGAACTGGCCACTCGCCGTGACGCGCTCGCCGTGACCCTCGCCGAGCACGCCCTCCGCCTGTCGGAGGCGCGCGTCGAGGCCGCCGCCGAACTGGCCGAGGCGATCACCGCCGAGATGTCCGGGCTCGCCATGGGACAGGCGGAGATCGAGATCACCGTCGAGCGGCGCACGGTGGACGAGAGCGATTCGCATGCGGTGAAGGTCGGAGGCAGGCTCGTGCACGCCGGTCCCGATGGGATCGACGACGTCGAACTGCTGCTGCGCGCGCACAACGGCGCCCCGCCGCTTCCCGTGCACAAGGCAGCCTCCGGCGGTGAGCTTTCCCGCGTGATGCTGGCGATCGAGGTCGTCCTCGCGCATGCGGACACCGTGCAGACGCTGGTGTTCGACGAGGTCGACGCCGGGGTCGGCGGCCGCGCCGCGGTCGAGATCGGCAGGCGCCTGGCGCGGCTGGCGCGCAGTCACCAGGTCCTCGTGGTCACGCACCTGCCGCAGGTGGCGGCGTTCGCCGATCAGCATCTGGTGGTGGACAAGGGCACGAGCGGCGGGGTGACCCGCAGTGGCGTGCGCGTCCTCGAACAATCGGAACGCGTCGTCGAACTCGCGCGCATGCTCGCCGGAATGGAAAGCACCGAGACCGGCCGCGCGCACGCGGAGGAATTGCTCGCCGTCGCCGAGGCCGACAAGAGCGCGCCGGACAAGCCCAAAGCCCGTCGCGGCGGAAAGCGCAAGAAGGCGAAATAACGCTCCGAAACCGGGTCAACCCCATCGTGGGACAACCGGCGTAGCCCGACCCGGTGTGGGTTAATCGGCGTGTTTCCATCGGCGTGGCGGACGCAGAAGGCCGCGCGGATTTGTCACTATCGGTCGCATGAAGCTCACCGGCTTGCTCACGCGTAACCAAGAGACCCTCCCCGGTATCACCGGCGTCGCCAGGGTCGACAGGCGTACGCGCGAGCTTCTCCGCCGGCTGAGCCCGGGCGACATCGTCGTCCTCGACCAGCTCGATCTCGACCGTTCGACGGCCGACGCCTTGGTGGAGGCCGAAGTCGCGGCGGTGGTGAACGCCTCGCCGTCGATCTCCGGCCGGTTCCCCAACCTCGGCCCGGAGATCCTGCTCGAGGCGGGGATCCCGCTGGTGGATTCGGTCGGCGGCGAACTGCTGCGCAAGGTGAAGGACGGCACGAAACTCCGCCTGCACGAGGGCGTCGTCTACATCGGTGAGCGGCAGCTCGGATCGGGGATCCAGCAGACGCGCGAGAGTGTCGCGGATCAGATGATCGAGGCCAAGGCCGGGATGTCCACCCAGCTGGAGGCGTTCTCCGCGAACACGATCGAATTCCTGCGCCGGGAACGCAGTCTCATTCTCGACGGCGTCGGGGTGCCGGAGATCCGGGTCCCGTTGAAGGACCGGCACGCCCTCGTGGTCGCGGGCGGCAACGGGCACGCCGAAGATCTCAAGAAGCTGAAGAAGTACATTTCCGAGCACCGGCCGGTGCTGATCGGTGTCGACGCCGGGGCGGACACCCTGCGCGCGCAGGGGTACCAGCCGGACGTCATCGTCGGCGACCCGCACGGCATCGGCGCCGAGACGCTCCGCAGCGGCGGTGAGGTCGTGGTCCCGGCACAGCCGGACGGGCACGCGCCGGGCGTTGAGCGCATCCAGGACCTCGGGATCGGCGCGGTCACCTTCCCCGCGACGGGCAACGCCGAGGACCTCGCGCTCCTGCTGGCGGACGCGCACGAGGCGAGCCTGGTGGTCACGGTCGGTTTCCAGGCGACACTGCGGGAATTCCTCGACCACGGCCGGTCCGGGTCGAACCCGTCGACGTTCCTCACCAGGCTCAAGCTCGGCACGAAACTGGTGGACGGCAAGGCCGTCGCGACGCTGCACCGCAGCCGGGTGTCGATCGGCGCCATCGTGCTGCTGGTACTGGCGACCTTGGTGGCCGTCGCGGCCGCGCTGCTCGTCTCCGACGTGGGTTCGGTCTACCTCGACTGGATCCGCGACACCTGGAACTCGTTCATCGCCTGGGGCAAGGGACTCTTCACGTGATTTCTCTGCGGTACCACATCGTTTCCATCGCCGCCTGCTTCCTGGCGCTCGCGCTCGGGGTGGTGCTCGGGTCCACCGCCCTGAACGGTTCGCTGCTTTCGGGGCTCGCCAGCCAGAAGGAGGACCTGGGGTCCCAGGTCGCGGATCTGGAGGCGCAGCGCAATTCGCTCAACGCCCGGCTCAGCGACGCGGACACGTTCGCCGGGGCCATGGGCCCGAAGGTCGTCGCCGGTCAGCTGGACAAGCGTTCGGTGGTGCTGGTGACCACAGAGGACGCGAAGCCCGCGGACCGCGACGCGCTCAAGCAGCTCGTCGGGCAGGCGGGTGCCGCCGTCACCGGCGAGATCCAGCTGACCGAGGCGTTCTCGGACCCGATGCGGTCCGATCAGCTGCGTGACGTCGTGACGCGCCTGCAGCCCGCCGGTGTCCAGTTCCCGACCGCGGGCGACCCCGGCACCCTCGCCGGCGCGCTGCTCGGCTCGGTGGCGTTGCTGAACAAGGACAACGCGCAGCCGCAGTCGACGCCGGTGGAACTCGCCGCCGCGCTCGGCGGCCTCACCGACGGCGGTTTCCTCAAGGCGGGCCAGGACGTCAAACCCGCGCAGCTCGCGATCGTGCTCACCGGCTCCAAGTACACCGGCGACGGCGCCGGTGACCGCGCTTCGACCGTCGCGCGCTTCGCCGCGCAGCTCGACCGGTCCGGCGCGGGCACGGTACTGGCGGGCGACGCGGGATCCGCCGACGGCACCGGCGCGATCGGCGTCGTCCGCGCGGACACCTCGTCGACCTCGATCCTGTCCACTGTGGACAACGCGGAGACCGCGGCGGGCCGGGTCACCACGATCATGGCGTTGCGCGAGCAGCTCGAAGGCGGCGCCGGACGCTACGGGATCGCGGGCAACGCCCAGGCTCCCGCCCCCGGAATCGCCGCCGCGGGCAACTGACCCCCACGCGTTTCGTCCTCTAGTTGCGGTAGTTCGTGCCACCAACTACCGCAACTAGAGGACTAATTGCGGGGCCAGAGACGGGTTTTGGGGAGGGGGCGGGCATAGGAGCCCGCCCGGCTGGTCTTGAGGTTCAGCGCCACCAGGGATTCGGCCAGGCGGACGGCCGCCGCGACGCCGTCGATCACCGGGATGTCCAGCATCGCCGAAATACGGCGATCCAGGCCGGTCATCCCGGCGCAGCCGAGGACGAGCACTTCCGCGCCCGCGTCCCGCGCGCGGCGCCCGGCGGTCAGCAGGGCCGATTCCGTCCTGCGTTCGTCGGTCAGGTCGAGGACGCCGAGCCCGGCACCGAGGACGCCGACACAGTTCTGGGCGACCCCCGAGGCGTGCAGGCTGTCTTCGATGAGCCCGCACGTCCGGTCCAAAGTGGTCACCACGCCGTAGCGTCTTCCCAGCAGACAGGCCAGATGCGCGGCCGCCTCGGTGATGTCGACGACGGGGACGTCGAGCAGTTCTCGCGCGCCTTCCCGCCCGTGCTCGCCGAAACCGGCCATCACGAGCGCGTCGAACGGCTCGTCCAGCCCGTTCAGGAGGTCGAGGACGGCCGCCGCGCTCAGAAAGCTGTCCAGCCACCCCTCCGCGGATTCGGGGCCCCACAACGGCGTTCTGGCCAGGATCTCGGTGCCCGGACTGGCCGCGGCCCGCGCACCCGCCTCGATCTCCTTGGTCATCGCTTCGGTGGTGTTGCAGTTGGTGACCAGGATCCGCATCACGCGACCCGCTGTTTCCGCGACACGGCGAAGTACAGCGTGGCCGCGGAAGCGGTGCCGATGAACCAGGAGTACGGCGCCGCGGGGGCGAAGAACGGCACGAGCGCGATGACCGCGGAAAGTGCCGCCGTGGGCAGGAAAGTGATCATCGCCAGCGGGTTGAAGCCGCGTTTGTAGTGGTACGGCGAACCGGGTCCGGCCGTGAACAGCTTGCCGACGTCGATCCGGCCGCGTTTGACCAGGTAGTAGTCCACGATCATGATCCCGAACAGCGGGCCGAGGAAGGCGCCGAGGCCACCGAGGAAGTAGTTGACCACCGCGGGGGACGAGTACAGCTTCCACGGCAGCACGCACAGCGCCGCGACCGCGCTGATCATCCCGCCGATGGTGAAGGTGATCCGCTTCGGCCAGATGTTGGCCAGGTCGTAGGCGGGGGAGACGAAGTTCGCGACGATGTTCACGCCCATGGTGGCGATCGCGAAGGTCAGCGCGCCGATGATCAGCACCGGCGTGTTGTCGATGCGGGCCAGCAGTTCCGCGGGATCGGTGATGGCCTCGCCGAACACCTGTAGGCTGCCCGCGGTCACCAGCACCGACAGCAGCGCGAACGCCGTCGAGTTGATCGGCAGGCCCCAGAAATTACCGCGACGCACCGTTTTCTGGTCCGGGGCGAACCGCGAGAAGTCGCAGAAGTTGAGCATCAGCGTGCCGTAGATGGAGAGAATGAGCCCCACCGCGCCGAACCACTGCCGCACTTGCTCCCCTGTGGACAGTGCCTTCGGGTTGCTCGTCAGCGAGATGTTCCAGTCCGCGGCGGCGAGGATCCACACCGCGAGCGCGATCATCACCACCCAGATGCCGGGACCGCACCAGTCCTGGAACTTGCGCACGGCCTCCATGCCGCGGGTGAGCACCAGCGCCTGCGCGAGCCACAGCGCGAGGAAGCAGATCCAGCCGAGCGCGTGCAGACCGAGGAAACCCACCTCCGTCAACGGTTTCAGCCCCGGATCGATCGCGAGCACGAGCAGCGTGATGGCCACCGAGGCGAGGTAGGTCTGGATGCCGTACCAGAAGATCGCGATGACCGCGCGGATCAGCGCCGGCAGGTTCGCGCCGAAGGTGCCGAAACTGATGCGGGCGACGACGGGGAAGGGGACGCCGGTCTTCTGCCCGATGCGGCCCATCATGTTCATGCCGAAGTAGATGAGCACGAAACCGGTCAGCAGCGCGGTGAACACCTGCCACGCCGAGAGCCCGAGCACGAACAGCCCCGCCGCGAACGTGTAGTTGCCGAGGTTGTGCACGTCCGACATCCACAGGGCGAAGATGTCGTAGACCTTCCAGCGGCGTTCCTTCGCCGGGGCCAGATCTTCGTTCCAGAGCCGGGGATCGGGCTCGGCCGCGGTGGACGTTGCGGACCGGGTGGCTGGGACTGCGGTCATGCGGGCCTCCGGATCGACGTGAGACGGCTGGCGCTGGTCGATTTGGGATACCAAAATTTGGTATCCCAAATATCACCCCGAGGTGGCCCGTCGTCAAGGTTTCTGCCGATAAACTCGGGTTACGAGCTGTTACGGCTGTGTTGAGGGGAGATCGGGTGGCCGAGGAAGGACCGCGGCAGCCGCTGGCCGCGACCCGGCAACGGGTCCGGGACGAGCTGCGCGAACGGATCCTCACCGGGCGGTTGAAACCGGGGGACCGGCTCGTCGAACGCGAACTCGCCGAGGACCTCGGCGTCTCGCGGGTCCCGGTGCGCGAGGCCATCCGCAGCCTGGAGGCCGAAGGCTTCCTCGCCGTGCAGTCACCCCGGCGGATCGTCGTGCGACGGCTGGCCAAGGCCGACGTCGAGGAGCTGTTCGACGTCCGTGAGGCGCTCGAAGGTCTCGCCGCGGGGCTGGCCGCCGAGCGGGCGGGCAAGCCGGAACTGCGCGCGCTCGAACGCCTGCTCACCGACGCGGCGCGTGCCACCGAAAGCGGCGACCCGGCTCGGATCACCTCGCTCAACACCCGCTTCCACGACGAGATCGTCGCGTTGGCGGGCAACGGCCTGCTGCACGAGATCCTGCGGCCGCTCGAAGGCAGGCTGCGCTGGCTCACCAGCCAGAACGAGCACTGGGGCGAACTGCTCGACGAGCACCGCCGCCTCTACGACGCGATCGCTTCCGGCGACGCGGCCAGGGCGCGAGATCATGCCGTGGAGCACGTCCGCGTGAATCGCGCGGTCACGTTGCGGACGTTGTTCCCCGAGGACGGCGGAGAACGCTCCGCGGGCTGAACCGGACATGTCAGACTCGCCGGATGATCACCGACGAACAACGGGCCGCCCGCACCGCGCGGGCGGTGGCCGCCGCGGTCGCCGCGGGCCGCGACCTTGGACTGGCCGTCATCGAACCCGAGGTCCTGTACGACGTCTTCTCCGTCATCGTGAAGCTGGCGCCTTCGCCCGTGGTCGTGCGCGTGCCGACAGTGCTGCCGCGCACCACCACCCCGGACACGCAGCTGGCCGACCAGCGGCGTGAGCTCGCGGTGGCCGCCTGGCTCGGCGAGAAGGGGCTGCCGGTCGTCAAGCCGAGCCCGCTGGTGCCCGCGGAACCCGTGCGGCGGGACGGCTTCTCGATGACTTTTTGGGAGCTCATCGAGTTCGTCGAGGACGCGAACCTCAGGGCCGAATACTCGGCGGGACTCGTGGCGAAGCTGCACGCCGCGCTCCGCGAATACCCCGGCGAGCTGGCGTTCCTGAACGGGCTCGACCCGTTCATCCCGGACGCTCTCGCCCCGCTCGAGGGCCGGACGGACCTGCTCGACCCGGCCGACCTCGACCGCGCCCGCCGCGAATGGGAGCACTTCCGGCCACTGCTGGAATCGGAGGAGGCGTTTGCCGGGGCCTTCCCCGGGGGCACCGTCCAGCCGATCCACGGCGACGCGCCGGGCTACAACCTGATCGTCACGACCGAAGGCGAGCTCTACTCCGACTTCGAACTGGTCAACCGAGGCCCGATCGAACGCGACCTCGCCTTCAATGGCCCTGAGGCCATCGATGCCTACAACGCCGCCGCCGCGGAACTGGGCCTGCGCGAAGTGGACGAAGCCGTGCTGCGGACGATGGAGGCTGTCGGCCTGCTGCAGGCGGTCGCCTGTCTGGCGATGGCGCCCGACCTGCCGATGCTCGTCGACGGTCTCAAGCCGATGATCGACCAATGGCGGGAGACGCCGTTCGCGGGCGGCCTCGCTTAGCCGAGCATCGACGTCCAGGCTTCGGCGAATCCGGGGTAGGTCTTCCCGACCGTCCCCGGGTTCTCCACCTCGACGCCTTCGACCTTCAGCCCCAGTACCGCGGCCGCCATCACCAGGCGATGGTCGTCGTAGGTGTGGAACTTCCCGCCGTGCAGCGGCGCGGGCGTGATCCGCAGCCCGTCCTCGGTCTCGCGGACGTCGGCGCCGAACGACGACAGCTCGGTGGCGAGCGCGGTCAGCCGATCGGTCTCGTGGCCGCGCAGATGCGCCACCCCGGAGATGACCGACGGTCCCTCGGCGAAGCACAGCAGCGCGGCGATCACCGGTGTCAGCTCGCCGACGTCGTGCAGATCCAGCTCGGCGCCGGGGATCGTGCCGCTGCCGGTGACCGTCAGGCCGCCCGCGTCGAGTTCGGCGGTCGCGCCGAGGACGGGCAGGAGGCTGCGGAGCCAGTCTCCGGGCTGGGTCGTCTGCTGCGGCCAGCCCGCGATCCGCACCGTGCCACCGGTCGCGACGGCCGCGGCGACGAACGGCGCCGCCGTCGAGAGATCCGGCTCGACGACGTACTCGGGGCAGGAAAGCCTTGTCGGAGCGACGTGGAACTCGGCGCCCTCGCGGTCCACAGTTGCCCCGAACCGGCGGAGCATCTCGACGGTCATCGCGATATGCGGCTCGCTGGGCACCGCGCCGCCGACCAGGCGCACGGTGACGCCCTGCTGGAACGACGGCCCCGCGAGCAGCAGCGCGGACAGGAACTGGCTCGACGCCGACGCGTCCAGATCGACCTTGCCGCCCCGCAGGCCGCCTTCGCCGTGGACGGTGAACGGCACCGCGTCGCGCCGGTCGTCGTCGATGCGGGCGCCGAGGCCGCGCAGCGCCTTCAGCAGCGGGCCGATGGGACGGCGGCGGAGCGCCTCGTCCCCGTCGAACAGCGCCGGGCCGGTGCCCAGCGCGGCGAGCGCGGGGGTGAACCGGGCGACCGTGCCCGCGTTGCCCAGTTCCACCCGGACGGTGTCATGGGGATGCACGCGCCCGGGGCCGAGCGGGTGCACGAGGTAGCCGGAGATGCCTTCCTGCGAATGGGCGCCGAGGGCGTAGATGGCGCCGAGCATCAGCCGCGCGTCCCGGGAGTCGAGCGGGGTCCGCACCCGCGTCGGCGCGCTGGCGAGCGCGGCGAGGACGTAGGCCCGGTTGGTGATCGACTTCGAGCCGGGCACACGGACGTCCGCGTCGAGCGGGCCTTCCGCGACCGGTGCGGTCCAGGTGTCGTGCGCGTCTGTCACGCCGCGAGGGTAGCGGTTTTCCACTCCATCGGACGCTTGCGGCGTGGCCGGTGAGCGCTTCGGCGGGCGTGCGATAAGGTGGAAGCCCGTGGGACTTCAGTCGCGGGCTACCAAGTATGTCTTTGTCACCGGAGGCGTTGCCTCCTCTCTGGGTAAGGGACTCACGGCTTCCAGCCTGGGTCAGCTCCTTACCGCACGTGGGCTCCGGGTCACGATGCAGAAGCTGGATCCGTACCTCAACGTCGATCCAGGCACGATGAACCCGTTCCAGCACGGTGAGGTGTTCGTCACCGACGACGGCGCCGAAACCGATCTGGACATCGGGCACTACGAGCGTTTTCTCGACCGGGCTCTCGACGGCAAGGCCAACGTCACCACCGGGCAGGTCTACTCCGAGGTCATCGCCAAGGAGCGCCGTGGTGAGTACCTCGGCGACACCGTGCAGGTCATCCCGCACATCACCGACGAGATCAAGTCGAGGATCACCGCCGCGGCCGGCGCAGACGAGGACGGGAACAGCCCGGACGTCGTGATCACCGAGGTCGGCGGCACCGTCGGCGACATCGAGTCGCTGCCGTTCCTGGAGGCCTGCCGTCAGGTCCGCCACGACGTCGGCCGCGACCAGTGCTTCTTCCTCCACGTCTCGCTGGTGCCTTACCTCGCCCCGTCGGGTGAGTTGAAGACCAAGCCGACCCAGCACTCGGTCGCCGCGCTGCGCAACATCGGCATCCAGCCCGACGCGCTCGTCTGCCGCGCCGACCGTGAGCTGCCGGAGGACCTCAAGCGCAAGATCGGCCTGATGTGCGACGTCGACACCGAGGCCGTCATCGCCTGCCCCGACGCGCCGTCGATCTACGACATCCCGAAGGTGCTGCACCGTGAGGCGCTCGACGCCTACGTGGTGCGCCGTCTCGGGCTGCCGTTCCGCGACGTCGACTGGACCGTGTGGGGCGACCTGCTCGACCGCGTCCACAACCCGTCGGAAACGGTGCGGGTCGCGCTCGTCGGCAAGTACATCGACCTGCCGGACGCGTACCTGTCGGTGACCGAGGCGCTGCGCGCGGGCGGTTTCGCCCACCGCGCCAAGGTGCAGATCTCGTGGGTTCCCTCGGACTCCTGCGAGACCCCGGCCGGTGCCGCCGCCGCGCTGTCCGATGTGGACGGTGTGCTGGTGCCCGGCGGGTTCGGCGTGCGGGGCATCGAGGGCAAGGTCGGCGCCATCGCCTACGCCCGCACCCACGGGCTGCCGTTGCTGGGCCTGTGCCTCGGCCTGCAGTGCATGGTGATCGACGCGGCCAGGAACCTGGCCGGGATCAAGGACGCGAACTCGGCCGAGTTCGACGACGCGAGCGCGAACCCGGTCATCTCCACGATGGCCGACCAGCGCGACGTCGTCGCGGGCGAACGCGACATGGGCGGCACGATGCGGCTCGGCGCCTACATCGCCAAGCTCAAGCCTGGCTCGCAGGTCGCGAAGGCGTACGGCAGCACCGAGGTCTCGGAGCGGCACCGTCACCGCTACGAGGTCAACAACGCCTACCGCAAGCGCCTTTCCGAGGCCGGCCTGGTGTTCTCGGGCACGTCGCCCGACGACCACCTGGTCGAGTTCGTGGAGCTGCCCGCCGACAAGCACCCGTTCTTCGTCGGCACCCAGGCGCACCCCGAGCTCAAGAGCCGCCCGACCCGGCCGCACCCGCTGTTCAGCGCGTTCGTGAAGGCCGTCGTGGACCGCAAGGTCGCCGAGCGGCTCCCGGTCGAGCTGCCCGAGGCCGCTCAGACGGGAGCCCGGTGACCGAGCCCGGCAAGCACGAGTTCACCGTCGCGTCCACACAGGACGTCCACATCGGACGTGTCGTGGGGCTGCGGGTCGACGAGGTCGTCATGCCCGGCGGCGGCACCGCCCGCCGCGAGGTCGTCGAACACCTCGGCGCGGTCGCCGTCGTCGCGCTCGACGCCGACGGCGCCGTCACGCTGATCCACCAGTACCGCCACCCGGTCGGGCGGCGGCTGTGGGAATTGCCCGCCGGCCTGATCGACAAGGCGGGGGAGGACCCTGTCGGCGCGGCGAAACGCGAGCTGGTCGAGGAGGTCGGGCTCAGCGCCGAGCGCTGGGAGACCCTTGTCGACGTCGCGGCTTCGCCCGGCTTCACCGACGAGGTCGTGCGCGTCTATCTCGCCCGGGAACTGTCCGAAGTGGACAGGGAGATCCTCGGCGAGGAGGAGGCCGACCTCGTCATGCGGAAGTTCCCGCTCGCCGAGGCGGTCCGGATGGCGCTGGCCGGTGAGCTGGTGAACGGGGCGACCGTCGGTGGCGTGCTGGCCGCGCACGCGGTGCTCACGGGTGCGGCATCCTCACGTCCGGCGGACGCGCCTTGGGAGGACCGGCCGACGAAGTTCGCTTCGCGCGGTCTCTAGGTCCCTTCGCGCGCTATGAAAGGCCCGTTACTTGCAAATTTTGCAAGTAACGGGCCTTTCATAGCATCCGGGAGGGAGACCGGCGCTCAGTCGTGGAGGCGGCGGCCCTGCGGATCGGTGCCGCCGTTCGCCAGCAGGACGATCCCGTCCACGATCGGCCAGACCACCCCGATACCGCAGGTGAACACCGCGACCGCCAGCTGGGCGAACGCGATCCCGACATGCCCGGTGTAGAACCGCCCGGTCCCGAACGGCAGCACGATCTGCAGCACCCCGGCGGTGACCTTCGACTTCGGCGAGTACGGCACCATCGCGGCCGGCTGCCGGTAGGCGTGGACCGGCTGGGTGAACCGGGGTGTGAAACAGGCCGGATGCGGCGCGGGCAGGTCTTGGAACAGCGGACGGAGTTCGCCGACCGTCGCGGCTTCGTAGGCGGCGAGGACCCGGCCTTCGTATTCGTCCGGCGTGATCCTCCCTTGGCTGTAGTGGTCGGCGAGCAGCCGCGCCGCCTCCTCGCGCTCGGCGGTGCCGACGCGCATCTCCTCCGGGCCCGGGTGCTGGGACATCTCTCCAAGGTATCCCGTTTCACACCCGCGACCTACCGCGCGCGGCGAACCCCCGCGAGCGCCCCGGTGGTCCTAGAGTGTCGGTGTGTCACGGGCTGGCGGTGCCGGAGTCGCCCAGGTGGTCGCCGCTTACCTCGACCATCTGGTGGTCGAGCGCGGAACCGCGAGGAACACTCTCGACAGCTACTCCCGCGACCTGCGCCGGTACACCGCGTACCTCGGCGGCGCCGAGGTCGAACGCTTCACCGACGTCACCCCGGCGCATGTCACCTCGTTCGGCGCGGCACTGCGCGAAGGCGACGAGGAGCACCGGCCGCTGGCCGCGTCCTCGGCGGCACGCGCGCTCGTCGCGGTGCGGGGGCTGCACAAGTTCGCGCACGCCGACGGCCTCACCGAAAACGATCCGGCGCGCGAGGTCCGCCCGCCCGCGGCGGCCAAACGGCTGCCCAAGGCGCTGCCGGTGGACGACGTGCTGAAACTGCTGGAAACCCCACCGCCCGAGGGCGAACGGCCGTTGCGGGACCGGGCGCTGCTGGAGTTGCTCTACTCCACCGGCGCGCGGATCTCCGAAGCCGTCGGGCTCGACATCGACGACATCGACGACGCGGAGCGGACCGTGCTGCTCGACGGGAAGGGCGGCAAACAGCGCATCGTGCCGATCGGCCGTCCCGCCCTCGAAGCGGTGCACGCCTACCTCGTCCGCGCGCGGCCGGTGCTCGCCCTGCACGGCCGGGGGACACCGGCGATGTTCCTGAACGCCCGCGGTTCCCGGCTTTCCCGGCAGAGCGCGTGGCAGGTTCTCAAGGACACGGCGGAATCCGCGGGCATCACGGCGGGCGTCTCCCCGCACACGCTGCGCCATTCCTTCGCCACGCATCTGCTCGAAGGCGGCGCGGACGTCCGTGTCGTGCAAGAACTGCTGGGCCACGCTTCGGTGACCACCACTCAGGTGTACACGCTGGTCACGGTCACCACGCTCCGCGAGGTCTACGCGACAGCACATCCCCGCGCGCTCGGCTAATCGACCCTGTCGATCCCGGCGAGCCTCTTTGTCACGACTCGCGAATCGCGCATAGGCTGCCGAAGACCCTGCCGAGGAGGAGATTTCGCGCCATGTCGACACCGAACGAGCCGGCGAAGCCGTCCGTGTCCGCCGGTTCGGCCGCGGCGAGCCTCCACCAGGTGACCATCGCAACCCCCGCCGAACACGACGGCGACGAACCGTCGGAGGACACGATCTCTTCTCGCGGCCGCAAGGCCAAGCGCGCCAAGGAAACCAAGCAACAAGAACGCGAGAGGGAAGGAATCGGCCCGACCGGCCGCCCGTACCGCGAGATTCCCGAACCGAAGCCGCTCGAGCGGCACGGCCCCGCACTGGTGATGGCCATGTGCAACCAGAAGGGCGGCGTCGGCAAGACCACGTCGACCATCAACCTCGGCGCTGCCCTCGCCGAATGCGGCCGCCGGGTGCTGCTGGTGGACTTCGACCCCCAGGGCGCGCTTTCGGTCGGCCTCGGCATCCAGCCGCACGAACTGGACCAAACGGTCTACAACGTCATCATGGAGCGGTCGGTCAGCATCACCGACGTCATCCGGAAGACCCGCGTCGACGGCGTCGACCTGCTGCCGAGCAACATCGACCTGTCCGCGGCCGAGGTCCAGTTGGTCGCAGAGGTAGGGCGCGAACACACTTTGTTACGGGTCCTTCGTCCGGTCATGAACGACTACGACTATGTTCTTGTCGACTGCCAGCCCTCGCTTGGCCTGTTGACGGTGAACGCACTGACCGCCGCGGACGGTGTGATCATCCCTCTGGAGTGCGAGTTCT
Source organism: Amycolatopsis sp. lyj-90 (assembly GCF_046549035.1). Classification (NCBI taxonomy): domain Bacteria; kingdom Bacillati; phylum Actinomycetota; class Actinomycetes; order Pseudonocardiales; family Pseudonocardiaceae; genus Amycolatopsis; species Amycolatopsis sp. lyj-90. The sequence goes on along the minus strand of NZ_JAJPWP010000013.1, from coordinate 335,263 downwards.
TCAGTCTGCGAGGCGTAGCGCTCCTGATCGACACCATCGAGAAGGTGCAGGAACGCCTCAACCCCAAACTGGACATCACCGGGATTCTCGCCACCATGTACGACCCGAGAACCCTGCACTCGAAGGAGGTCATGGCGAGAGTGGTGGAGGCATTCGGCGACACCGTGTTCGACACGGTGATCAACCGCACCGTGCGGTTCCCCGAGACCACGGTCGCGGGCGAGCCGATCACGACCTGGGCTCCCAAATCAGCCGGTGCGGCGGCTTACCGCGCACTGGCCCGCGAGGTGATCGCTCGGTGAGCAGGCGAGCTTCCCTGCCCGGAGCGTCCGAACTGTTCAGGATCACCTCCAGTCCTGCCCTCGATCTCCCGCCCGCGCCTGAGCCGCCCGCCCCCGCCACGGGGAACGGCGACAGGCACGACGCGGAGAACGGCTCCTCGAACGGGGCGGGACAAGCGCACAAGGAACAGCTGGCCAGGGCCGCGCGCAGCGGCTCCGGACGGACCAAACACGACGCGAAGATCACCGTCTACGTCTCCGGCGACGAACTGCTGGCGATGGAGCAGGCCAGGCTGAACCTCCGGGCGAAGCACGGTCTCGTGCTCGATCGCGGCAGGCTGGTCCGCGAGGCGGTGGCCGTCCTGCTGGCCGATTTCGACGCGGCCGGTGAGGAATCGGTGCTCGTCCAGCGATTGCGGGCGGGCAGCGAGGACGGGAAAGAGACCGAGAGCTGATGGACGACCCGGCCGAGGCTGCTCCCAGCGGCCCAGAGCCGGTCGAGCGGACAGAGGCAGACGAGACCCCCGCCGTGCACGAGACCGTGCACGGCGGGATGGTCCCCGAAGGACTGGCCAGCGAAGAGCTGAGCACGTCCAAGTTCAAGGTGAACCTGGCGAACTTCCAGGGTCCCTTCGACCTGCTGCTCCAGCTGATCTCGCAGCACCAGCTCGACGTCACCGAAGTCGCGCTGCACCGGGTCACGGACGATTTCATCGCCTACACCCGCGCGCTCGGCACGGAATGGAACCTCGACGAGACGACCGAGTTCCTGGTCATCGCGGCGACCCTGCTCGACCTCAAGGCGGCGCGGCTGCTGCCCGCCGCCGAGGTCGAGAGCGAAGACGACCTCGCCCTGCTCGAAGCACGGGACCTGCTGTTCGCGCGCGTGCTGCAGTACCGGGCGTACAAGCAGGTCGCGGCGCTGTTCGGTGAGCTGGAGGCCGGCGCGCTGCGGCGCTACCCGCGGTCGGTCGCGCTCGAAGACCGGTTCATGGGGCTGCTGCCCGAGGTGATGCTCGGCGTCGACCCGGCGAAGTTCGCCGAGATCGCCGTCGCGGTCTTCCGGCCGAAGCCGCCGCCGACGGTGTCGATCGCCCACATCCACATGGGCCGGGTCTCGGTCCGCGAGCACGCCGCGCTGCTGCGGCTCAAGCTCGCGGAACGGGGCGAAGCGACCTTCAGCGAGCTCGTCGAGGACTGCGAGCACACCGTCGAGATCGTGGCGCGGTTCCTCGCGCTGCTGGAGCTGTACCGCGAGGCGACGGTCCAGTTCGAGCAGCTGGAGGCGCTCGCCGAACTGCACGTGCGCTGGACCGGCGGGTCCGTGGAGGAGGCGTCGGTGGCGGCCGAGCAGGATCTGGCCGTCGTCGAGGACGAGGAGTACGGGTGAGCCCCGAAGAGACCGAGAAGACCGAAGAGACCCCGGCCGAGCACGAGACTGTCGCCGAGCCGGACACTGCCGAGCCGGAAGCCGTCGCCGAGCCGGAGCCGCCCGCCGACGAAGGACTCGTGGCGGCAGGTGACGGCGACTACCCCGACGTCACCTCCGACGAGGTGCTCGAGGCCGCCCTCGAAGCGTTGTTGCTGGTCGTGGACTCGCCGATCAACGAGGAATCGCTCGCCGAGACGGTCGGCCAGCCCGAGTCGCGGGTGACCGTCGCGCTGCGCACGATGTCCCAGAAGTTCACCGACCGATCCAGCGGAATCGACCTGCGCCGAGTCGGCGAAGGGTGGCGGTTCTACACTAGGGACGTCTATGCCCCGTTCGTGGAGAAGCTTCTGCTCGACGGCCAGCGTTCCAAGCTGACGCGAGCCGCGCTGGAGAGCCTCGCCGTGATCGCCTATCGGCAGCCGGTGACCAGGGCCAGGGTCGCCGCCGTCCGAGGTGTGAACGTGGACGGGGTGATCAGGACGCTGCTGGCACGCGGCCTGATCGAGGAGATGGGGACCGACCCCGAAACCACTGGCACGCTGTACGTGACGACCGAGCTGTTCCTGGAGCGACTGGGACTGTCGTCCCTGGCCGATCTTCCCCCGATCGCTCCCTTGCTACCCGAAGTGGACACCATCGATGACATCTGACGCCCATCCCGACGGCATTCGGCTGCAGAAGGTCCTTTCGCAGGCCGGCGTCGCCTCGCGGCGCGCGGCCGAGGACCTGATCGTGCGCGGTCGCGTGAGCGTGGACGGCAAGGTGGTCACCGAACTCGGCCGCCGGGTCGATCCGGACAACTGCGTGATCCACGTCGACGGCACCCGCGTCCAGGTCCGTGACGACCTCGTCTATCTCGTGCTGAACAAGCCCAAGGGCGTGCACAGCACGATGAGCGACGACCGCGGCCGCCCGTGCGTCGGCGACTACCTGCGCGGCCGGTACGAGGAGATGCCCGGCATCGTGCACGTCGGCAGGCTCGACGAGAACACCGAAGGCCTCCTGCTGCTCACCAACGACGGCGACCTCGGCCACCGGCTGATGCACCCGTCCTTCCAGGTGCTGAAGACCTACTTCGCCGAGGTCGAGGGCATCGTCCCGCGCGGGCTCGGCAAGGAGCTGCGGGCGGGCTTCGAGCTGCCGGACGGCATCGTCAAGGTCGACCAGTTCCGGGTCAAGGACATGCTGGCCGGTCGTACCCAGATCGAGCTCGTCATCCACGAAGGCCGCAAGCACATCGTGCGGCGGCTGATGGCGGCCACCGGGCATCCGGTGCGCAAACTGGTCCGGACCGCGCTCGGCGACGTCCAGCTCGGCGCGCAGCGGTCGGGCTCGATCCGGCGGCTCAACCGCGGTGAGGTCGGCTCGCTCTACCGCGCTGTCGATCTGTAAGCGCTGACTGTAAGACTTTCCGCTCTACTGCACCGATGAGCATCGCGTTTAGCTCTTCCTGACGGGCTTTCAGCCGACGGGGAAGGGCTCGACCGTGAAATCAGTTGTGCTGGCAGGGATTCTGGCGGTCGCCGCGGCCGTGGTCGCGGCGCCACCGGCCGTGGCGAAACCGCGGGGCAGCGAACCGGTCTACGACTTCGCCCAGGCCGTCCGCGAGACGGCTTGGGTGGACATCGGGCTCGACGGGGACGGCGACGGCCGCTCCGACCGGGTCGCCGCCGACATCATCCGGCCGAAGGAACCGGCGGCGCAGGGCAAGAAGGTCCCGGTCATCATGGACGCGAGCCCGTATTACTCGTGCTGTGGCCGGGGCAACGAGAGCGAACTCAAGACCTACGACTCGGCGGGCAGGCCGGTCGGGTTCCCGCTCTACTACGACAACTTCTTCGTCCCCCGCGGGTACGCCGTGGTCCTGGTGGATCTGGCCGGTACCAACAAGTCCCGCGGCTGTACCGACGTCGGCGGGCCCTCGGACGTCAACTCGGCGCGCAAGGTCGTCGACTGGCTGAACGGCCGGGCCAACGGCTACACGACGGCGACCGGCTCGGCCAAGACGCTCGCTTCGTGGTCGACGGGCGCGGTCGGCATGATCGGGAAGTCCTACGACGGCACGATCGCCAACGGCGTCGCCGCGACCGGTGTCGACGGGCTCAAGACCATCGTGCCGATCGGCGCGATCAGTTCCTGGTACGACTACTACCGCTCCGACGGCGCGAGCCTGCGCCAGGGCAGCCCGGCCGGGCTGGCTCAGACGGTCTCCCAGCGCAACGGCGGCCAGAACTGCAGCGCGGCGAACCGGAAGCTCACCGAGGGCGCGACCTCGAACGGCGACTACAACGCGTTCTGGCTCGACCGGGACCACGTGCAGAGCGCCTCGAAGGTGAAGGCCAGCGTGCTCGCTTCGCACGGGCTGGGCGACCTCAACGTCAAGACGATCAACTTCGGGCAGTGGTGGGAAGCGCTGAACGTCGAGCGCAAGGTGTGGCTGACGCAGGCCGGTCACGTCGATCCGTTCGACTACCGGCGGTCGGCGTGGGTCGACACCCTGCACAAGTGGTTCGACCACTACCTGCTCGGCGTCGACAACGGCATCGAGAAGACGCCGGGCGCGAGTGTGGAACGCGCTCCGGACGTGTGGGTGGACCAGGCGGCGTGGCCCGCGGGCAGCGCCGTCACCCTGCGTCCCGCGTCAGGGAGCACTCCCGGCGTCGGCACGCTCGGAACGACCGCGGGGACGGGCACGGCGTCGTTCACCGACTCCTCCGGCCAGTCCTCGAACAGCTGGGCCGCACGGCCGACGGAAACCTCGAACGGACGTGTGCTGTTCAGCACCGGCGCGCTCGCGAAGGACCTCCAGGTCTCCGGGACCGCGAAGGTGACGGTGACCGCGACGCCGTCGACGTCCACGGCGCGGCTTTCGGCGATCTTGGTGGACTACGGCCCGGCGACCATCCGGAACTACACCGGGCCCAAGGAAGGCATCAAGAACGAGATGACCCAGTCGTGCTGGGGATCGAGTGCTTCCGGTAACGACGCCTGCTACCTGAACACGAGTGCCGACTCGGTTTCGGTGGGGCTGAACATCATCAGCCGCGGGTGGGCCGACCTGGCCAACTACCGTTCGCTGACCCAGGAATCGCCGCTGACGCCGGGGCAGCCGTACACGATGACGTTCCGGCTGGCGAGTACGGATCACGTCGTCCCGCAGGGACATCAGCTCGCGCTGATCATCGGCGGGACGGACGGTTCGTTCATCGGCGGGCCGTCGCAGTACCCGAAGATCACGGTGGACCTGGGTAGGACGTCGCTCGCGCTGCCCGTCTCGGGCGCGGGTCCGTCGGCCGTCCCGGCGGCGCTTCCGGTGGCTCCGGTGCAGATCGCCCCGGCGGCTGTTTCGGGGCTTGAGCGCGGGTAGGCCAATGCTATGAAAGGCCCGTTACTTGCAAAATTTGCAAGTAACGGGCCTTTCATAGCGCGCGCGAGAGCGGTCAGCCGGTTTGGGAGGCGGGGCTTTTGGAACCGAAGGGACGGCGCTGCAGAGCGCGCGCCACCGGCTCGACGATCCGCGCGGCCGTCGGGCCGAGCACCGCCATCAGGAGTACGTACGCCGTCGCGAGGGCCGCGAGTTCGCCGGTCACCGCGCCCGCGGCCACCGCCAGCCCGGCGATGACGATCGAGAACTCGCCTCGGGCGACCAACGCCGCTCCCGCGCGAGCCCGGCCCATCTTCCCGATGCCCTGCTTGCGCGCGGCCCACCAGCCGGTGGCCACCTTCGTGAGTGTCGTCGACACCGCCAGCACGACCGCCCAGCCGAGGACCGGCGGGATCGAGGCGGGGTTCGTGTTGAGCCCGAACACGACGAAGAACACGGCCGCGAAGAGATCCCGCAGCGGTTCCAGCATGTGCGTCGCGTTCTCCGCCGTGGAACCGGAGATCGCGATCCCGAGCAGGAACGCGCCGACCGCGGCCGACACCTGCATCGCCGAGGCGATACCCGCGACCAGCAGTGCCGCGCCGAGGACCTTGAGCAGGAACACCTCGCGGTCCGGGCTGTCCACCGCGGCGGAGACGTAGCGGCCGAACTTCAGCGCGATCACCAGGACGACCGTGATCACCATCAGCGAGATCCCGACCGCCTTCATCCCGCCGAGGAAGCTCACCCCGCCGAGCACCGCGGTGAGGATCGGCAGGTAGAGCGCCATCACCAGGTCTTCGAACACCAGGATCGAGAGCACCACCGGCGTTTCCCGGTTACCGAGCCGCCCGAGGTCGCCGAGCACCTTCGCGATGATCCCGGACGACGAGATGTAGGTGACGCCCGCCAGCACGATCGCGCCGATCGGCCCCCAGCCGAGGATCAGCGCGACGATCGCGCCGGGCGCGGCGTTCAGCACGATGTCGACGAGCCCCGCCATCCACGAGCGTTTCAGCCCGGTGAACAGTTCGGCCGCCGAGTACTCCAGGCCCAGCAGCAGAAGCAGGAGGACGACGCCGATCTCGCTGGCGAGGTGGGTGAAGTCACCGATGTCGCCGAGCGGGATCAGCCCGCCCTGCCCGAAACACAGGCCACCGATCAGGTACAGCGGGATCGGGGACATCCCGATCTTCCCGGCGAGGCGCCCCAACACGCCCAGCCCGAAGAAGACCGCCCCGAGTTCGATCAAGGACAGTGCGGTGTGATCCATCCGCGATCAGCCGTACTTCAAGATCTTGACGGCGGCTTCGAGTCCTTCGGACGTCCCGACCGCGACGAGCACGTCGCCGGCGGTGAGGTTGAAGTCCGGGTTAGGGGAGGGGTGGACCTGCCCGGCCCGCATCACCGCGACGACCGAGACGCTCGTCCGCGTCCGCATGGCGGTGTCGCCCAGCGTCCGGCCGTCGAACGGCGACGAGGACTTGATCGGAAGCTGCTTGGTGTTGATGCCCGGCAGATCCCGGTGCTCCTCGGTGAGCTGGGCGACGAGCTGGGGCGCGCCGAGCAGGTTCGCCAGCGCGCCCGCCTCGTCGGTGCTCAGCGGAAGTGAGGCGAGACAGGCGTCCGGATCGTCCGTTTTGGACACGATCAGCTCGACATGCCCGTCGCGATGGGTCACGACGCCCACGCGGCGGCCGTTGCGAGTGGCGAAGTCCTTGCGGACGCCTATTCCGGGGAGCGGGGTCACTTCGACGTTCACGACGTCAACAGTAACTCACTGTCCGTTTCGCTTCGGCCGGATCAGGAACAGCGCCGAGATCACGACCATCAGGGCGGACGTCGCGCCGTGGATGCCGAGCGCGGCGCCGACGGACCCGTTGTGGGTCAACACGATCAGCATGTCGCCGAACGGGATGAACGCCAGCGCGAGGAGCGCCCAGCCCAGCGCGCGGACGTTCCGGAACAGGATCAGGGCGAGCACCACGAGTGCCGTCCCGATGTCGCGGACGCCTTTGACCGCGAGGATCGGATCACCCGCCGCCGGCATGGCCGGGAGGCCGAAGCCGCCCGTCTGGGTCTCCGGGAAGAACACGTAACCGCTCCCGAAGTAGAGGACGAAGAGCACGAGGGCGATGGACAGGGCGTAAGCGATCTTGATGCGGGTCATGGTCTCCGACTCCAAAAGCTAGCAGCGCTAGGAACACCGCAGACGCTAGCGCTAGCACCGCTAGCTTGTCTAGCGGTGCTAGGATATTCGTATGGTCACGAACCCCCGACGTGAGCGAGACCGCTCACAACGCGAACAGCTGATCGTCACCACCGCCCGCGAGATCGCCGAAGAGGAGGGCTGGGACGCGGTCACCACCCGGCGGCTGGCCGCGAAGATCGAGTACAGCCAGCCGGTGCTCTACAGCCATTTCTCCGGCAAGGGCGCGATCATGGCGGCCGCGGCACTCGAGGGATGCACCGAAATGGCCGCCCACCTGCGGCGGGGAGTCGGGACGGCGGAGGACTCGCGGGGCGCCTTGCTGCGGCTGGCCGAGAATTACTTCGACTTCGCCGACCGCGAACCCGCCCTCTACGACGCGATCTTCACCCTCGCCAGCGAACTGACCTTCGCCAGTCCGGACAGCCCCGCCCCGCTGAAGGACGCGTTCGGCGCCCTGCTCGAATGCGCGGGTCCGGCAGCGGGTGAGCACGATCCCGCCCTCTACACCGAGACCTTCTGGGCCGCCATGCACGGCCTGGTCACCCTCGAACGCAGCCGGCGGCTGCCCGCGGACGCGCGTGCGGAGCGGATCGGCATGCTCGTCGACCGGTTCGCCGTGGGCGGCTGAGGCTGGTCGGTCGCCACCAGGCAGAATGGTCGTCGATCAGGTGAGCGAAGACGAGCTGAGGAGAGTTTCGGTGGCGGGAGCCCTGCGTGGTGTGGTCGCGATGGACGGCCCGTCCGGGACCGGGAAATCCACGGTTTCGCGGAAGCTCGCGACGAAGCTCGGCGCCGGCTACCTCGACACGGGCGCGATGTACCGCATGGTCACCCTCGCAGTCCTGCGCGCCGGGGCCGACACGGCCGACGCGGACGCCGTCTTCGACGTCGCCCGGAAGGCCGAACTCGGCATCGGGACCAGCCCTGACGAAGCGACCGTGACCCTCGCGGGCGAGGACGTCGCCGCCGAGATCCGCGGCGCGGACGTCACCACCGCGGTTTCGCCGGTTTCGGCCGTCCCCGCGGTCCGCGAACTGCTGGTCGACCGGCAGCGCGAGATCATCTCCGAGGTGCTCGGCCGCGTCGGCGGCATCGTGGTCGAAGGCCGCGACATCGGCACCGTCGTCTCGCCGGACGCCCCGCTCAAGATCTTCCTCACCGCCTCGGCCGAGGTCCGCGCCGCGCGCCGCAGCGCGCAGGACTCCGCCGCCGGCCGCGAGTCCACCGTGGACGTCGCGAAGGCCGCGGTGGAACGGCGTGACCGCCTGGACTCCACGCGCGCGGCTTCACCCCTGCGCGCGGCCGACGACGCCGTCGAGGTCGACACCTCGGCGCTCAACATCGACCAGGTCATCGTCGCGCTCGCGGAACTGGCTCTGCACCGCGGTCTTCTCGAAGGCTGCCCCGCCGAGGCCGCCAGGTGAGCGCGAAAGGACTGCCCGAGGGCGCGAGCGATCCGTTTCACACCTTCGGCCGGGGGATCTCGAAGTTCCTCGTCCGGCCCGCGTTCCGGGTCCGGGTGCACGGTGCCGAACGGGTGCCGGCGTCCGGGCCGGTGGTGTTCATGGCCAACCACAGCTCGATGACGGAACCGGCGCTGCTGTTCGGAATGTTCTCGCGGCGCACCGCGTTCCTGGTCAAGGCGGAACTGTTCAAGGGTTTCGTCGGCTGGTTCTTCCCGAAACTGGGCCAGATCCCGGTGAAACGGGGTGCGGTGGACCGCAAACCGCTGATGATGGCGGTCAAGGTGCTCGAGGACGGCGGTGCGGTCGGGATCTTCCCCGAAGGCACCCGCGGCCTCGGTGACGCCGAAAACTTCGAGCGCGGCGCGGCCTTCCTGGTCCGCGCCGGGAAGGCGACCGTGGTTCCGGTCGCCACTCGGGGGACGTACAAGCCCGCCGGTGCCAAGAGGCGCTGGCGGCCACGCGTCGACATCATGGTCGGCGAACCTTTCACTCCCGAAATCGGGAAGGGAAGGACAGGGCTGGAGGAGGGAACCGAGCGGCTTCGCATCGCGCTCGCGGACCTCGTGAAGGCACTGGACGAATGGCGCTTGGAGCACGGGCTCCAAGACACGCGACAGAATGTGAAGTAACTGAATGAGTGAGCTTGACGGAGTCGGCGAGATCGACGGCTCCTGGTCCGACGAGTCCGAATTCACCGCGCTGGACGCCCAGATCGCCGCGGGCGAGGCCGAGGAGGAGGCGCAACTCGCGCAGCCGGTCCTCGCCGTCGTCGGCAGGCCGAACGTGGGCAAGTCCACCCTGGTCAACCGTATTCTCGGCCGCCGCGAGGCGGTCGTGCAGGACGTCCCCGGCGTGACCCGCGACCGCGTCGCCTACGACGCCTTCTGGGCGGGCCGCCGGTTCACCCTGGTCGACACGGGCGGCTGGGAGCCGGACGCGACCGGGCTGCAGGCCTCCGTCGCCGCGCAAGCCGAGATCGCGATGGCCACCGCCGACGCGGTGCTGCTGGTGATCGACGCCAGCGTCGGCGCGACCGCGACCGACGAGGCCGCCTCGAAGGTGCTGCGCCGCTCGAAGAAGCCGGTGCTGCTCGTCGCCAACAAGGTCGACGACGACCGCCTGCTCGCCGACACCGCGTCGCTGTGGTCACTCGGCCTCGGCGAACCGCATCCGGTCAGCGCGTTGCACGGCCGTAGTTCGGGCGACCTGCTCGACTCGATCGTCAAGGCACTGCCGACCATGCCGCGCGATGGCGACCGCGCGACCGCGGGCCCGCGCCGGGTCGCGCTGGTCGGCAAGCCGAACGTGGGCAAGTCCAGCCTGCTGAACAAGATCTCCGGCGAAGAGCGGTCCGTGGTGGACTCGGTGGCCGGTACCACCGTCGACCCGGTCGACTCGCTGGTCGAGCTGGACGGCGACATCTGGCGGTTCGTCGACACCGCGGGGCTGCGCAAGCGCGTCAACTCGGCCAATGGCGCGGAGTACTACGCGTCGCTGCGGACCAAGACCGCGATCGACGCGGCCGAGGTCGCGATCGTGCTGCTGGACGCCGCCGAACCGCTTTCGGAGCAGGACCTGCGGGTGCTGACCATGGTCGTCGAGGCGGGCCGCGCCTGCGTGCTCGCCTTCAACAAGTGGGACCTCGTCGACGAGGACCGCCGTCACGCCATGGTCCGTGAGCTGGACCGCGGCCTGGTGCGGGTGCCGTGGGCGGACAAGGTCAACATCTCCGCGCTCACCGGCCGGTCCGTGCGCAAGCTCGCGCCCGCGCTGCGGACCGCGCTGAAGTCGTGGGACCAGCGGGTGCCTACCGGTCAGCTGAACGGCTGGCTGGCCGACCTCATCGCCGCGACCCCGCCGCCGGTGCGCGGCGGCAAGCAGCCGAAGGTGCTGTTCGCGACCCAGGCTGGCATCCGGCCGCCGACGCTGGTCCTGTTCACCACCGGATTCCTCGAGGCGGGCTACCGGCGGTTCATCGAACGCAAGTTCCGTGAGCGTTTCGGCTTCGAAGGCAGCCCCGTCCGGGTGAATGTCCGGGTGCGGGAAAAGAAGCAAAGGCCCAAGGCAGGCGGAAAAGCGGCCGGTAAATCGACGGGCAAACCGTCGGGTAAACCAAAAGCACGCTGATTTCTCACGATGTAGGTGAATAGTTCACTGGGTGGACACGCCGATGACCTCGGGTTTCGGCGTGTCCATCGGTGAGTTTCGACACTCTGCCGAGACCCTCCCGAGATATGCCGTTGACCTGCGGTAAAGTCATTGGTCTGCTAGCGGGCGCCTCATTCGGAGAGCGAGCCCGAATGACGCACTTCGCGAAAGGTGTGTGATGGGCTTGCGCGCCCATGGTTCAGTCTTGCCCGTGGTGATGCCCCGATGACACTCACCGCCGATTCCCGGCCGATCGCCTGTGTCGCCGACGTCACCGTCGCCCCGTCACCCGCTCCGGTCGCCGACCGGGCCCTGTTCTGGTCCGGCCTCGGCGCCGGCGAGCGCACCCTGATCGACATCGTCGCCGAGACCGCCGCCCGCCACCCCAACGCGGGCGCGATCGAGGACGGCGAGACCACGCTGTCCTACCGCAAGCTCGTCGAGGAGATCGACGCCTACGGCCGCAAGCTGACCGCCAACGGGGTCGGCGTCGGCGACCGGGTCGGCGTCCGGATCTCCTCCGGCACCGCGGAGCTCTACGTCGCGATCCTCGCCATCCTGTCCGTCGGCGCCGCCTACGTGCCGGTCGACGCGGACGACCCGGACGAGCGCGCCGAGCTGGTCTTCGGCGAGGCCGACGTCGCCGCCGTCGTCTCCGATGGCGGCGCGATCACCGTCGTGGGCTCGCCCAGCGGCATCGAGGGCTCTCCCGCGCCGACCGACGACGCGTGGATCATCTTCACCTCCGGTTCGACCGGCAAGCCGAAGGGCGTCGCCGTCTCGCACGCCTCGGCCGCCGCGTTCGTCGACGCCGAAGCCCGGCTGTTCCTCACCGAGGAGCCGATCGGCCCCGGTGACCGCGTGCTCGCCGGCCTGTCCGTCGCGTTCGACGCGTCCTGCGAAGAGATGTGGCTCGCCTGGCGTCACGGCGCCTGCCTGGTCCCGGCGCCGCGTTCGCTGGTGCGGACCGGTGTCGACCTCGGGCCGTGGCTGGTCGCGCAGGGCATCACGGTCGTCTCGACCGTCCCGACGCTGGCCGCGCTGTGGCCCGCCGACGCGCTCGAAGACGTCCGCCTGCTGATCTTCGGCGGCGAAGCCTGCCCGCCCGAACTGGCCGAGCGTGTCGCCGTCGAAGGCCGCGAAGTCTGGAACACCTACGGCCCGACCGAGGCCACCGTCGTCGCCTGCGCCGCGCAGATGACCGGCGAGGGCCCGGTCCGGATCGGCCTGCCGCTGGCGGGCTGGCAGCTCGCCGTCGTCAACGAGGCGGGCGAACCGGTCGCGATGGGGGAGACCGGCGAGCTGGTCATCGGCGGTGTCGGCCTGGCCCGCTATCTGGATCCGGAGAAGGACGCCGAGAAGTTCGCGCCGCTGCCGTCGCTGGGCTGGCGCCGCGCGTACCGCAGCGGTGACATGGTCCGCGCCGAAGCCGAAGGCCTGCTGTTCCTCGGGCGTCTCGACGAGCAGGTCAAGCTCGGCGGCCGCCGGATCGAACTGGGCGAGGTCGACGCCGCGCTCCAGTCGCTGCCCGGCGTGCAGGGCGCCGCCGCCGCGATCCGCCGCACCAAGGCCGGAAACCAGGTGCTCGTCGGCTACGTCGTGCCCGCCGAGGGGACGAAGTTCGACCACGACGAGGCCGCGACCCGGCTGCGCGACCAGTTGCCCGCGGCGCTCGTCCCGCTGCTGGCACTGATCGACGACCTGCCGACCCGCACCTCCGGCAAGGTCGACCGCAACGCGCTGCCCTGGCCGCTGTCCACTGTGGACGCCGCCAAATCCGGCCTGTCGCCGACGGAGAGCTGGCTCGCCGAAGGCTGGGCGGAGATCCTGGGTGTCTCGGTCGACAACCCGAAGGCCGACTTCTTCAGCCACGGCGGTGGCAGCCTGACGGCCGCGCAGCTGATCGCGCGGATCCGCACCCGGCACCCGCAGGTGTCGGTGAACGACATCTACGCCAACCCGAAGCTCGGCGCGCTCGCGTCGATGCTGGACGCGCTGAGCGGCCAGAAGACCGAACGCCGCGACATCGCGCCGACCCCGCGCAAGGCCGGGATCATCCAGTCGTTGCTGATGGTCCCGCTGATGGGCCTGGTCGGCCTGCGCTGGACGACGATCGCGGCGACGCTGTCGAACGTGCTGTCGCTGGCCGGTTTCGCCTGGGCGCCGACGCTGAGCTGGGCGTGGATCGCCGTCGCGTGGGTCGCGCTGTTCAGCCCGGCGGGCCGGATCGCGATCTCGGCGACCGGTGCGCGGCTGCTGCTGCGCGGCGTCCGTCCCGGCAGCTACCCGCGTGGCGGGAATGTCCACTTGCGACTGTGGGCGGCGGAGAAGCTCGCCGAGTTCAGTGGTGCGGACAGTGTCGCGGGCGCTTCCTGGATGACGACGTACGCCAAGGCTCTCGGCGCGCGGATCGCCAAGGACGTCGACCTGCACTCGCCGCCGCCGGTCACCGGCATGCTGAAACTCGGCCGCGGCGCCGCCATCGAGCCCGAGGTCGACCTGACCGGGCACTGGGTGGACGGCGATCTCGTGCACATCGGCAAGATCCGGATCGGCGCCGACGCGCGGATCGGCGCGCGCAGCACGCTGTTCCCGGGTGCGCGGATCGGCAAGGGCGCGGAGATCGCGGCCGGGTCGACCGTCCGCGGGAACGTGCCCGCCGGGCAGCGCTGGGCCGGTGCCCCCGCCGCCCCCGCCGCCAAGGACGCGCTGAAATGGCCGGAGAGCCGCCCGCCGCGTTCGCGGTTCTGGGCCACGGTCTACGGCGTGACCTCGGTCGCGCTGGGACTGCTGCCCGCCGTCGCCGCCTTGCCCGCCGTCGCGGTGCTGGGCTACGCGATCGCCGGGGCGCCCTCGCTGGGCGCCGCGCTCGGCCAGGCGTTGCTGCTCACGCCGCTCGCCACCATCGCGTACTTCGTGAGCTACGCCCTGCTCGTGCTCGTCGGCGTCCGGTCGCTGAGCATCGGCATGGTCGAGGGCTACCACCCGGTCCACGGCCGCGTCGCGTGGCAGGTCTGGGCGACCGAACGGCTGATGGGCATGGCGCGTGAAGGGCTGTTCCCCTTGTACGCCAGCCTGTTCACCCCGGTGTGGCTCCGGATGCTCGGGGCGAAGGTCGGCCGCAACGTCGAGGCGTCCACCGTTCTCGCGCTGCCGAAGATGACCCAGGTCGACAGCGGTGCCTTCCTCGCGGACGACACGATGGTCGCCACCTACGAACTCGGCCACGGGTGGCTGCACGTCGCGCCCGCCCGGATCGGCAAGCAGGCGTTCCTCGGCAACTCGGGGATGGCCGCGCCCGGCCGTTCGGTGCCCAAGCGCGGCCTGGTCGGCGTGCTGTCTTCGGCCCCGCTGAAGGCGAAGAAGGGCTCCTCGTACCTCGGGATGCCGCCGCTGCCGGTCCGCCGGTCGGTCGGCGAGTCCGACACGAGCCGCACCTACACGCCGCCGCTGCGGCTCAAGGCGGCCCGTGCGCTCGTCGAACTGTGCCGCATCGTGCCGGTGATGTGCGGCGTCGCGCTGACCGTGCTGGTCGCCGCCGGGATCTTCGCGCTCGCGTCGTCCTTCGGGTTCCTGGTCGCGGTGCTGCTCGGCGGGCCGCTGTTGCTCGCCGCCGGTGCCGTCGCCGCGCTGACCGCCACCGCGATGAAGTGGCTGCTGGTCGGCCGGTTCCGCGCGATCGACCATCCGTTGTGGAGCTCGTTCGTCTGGCGCAACGAACTCGCCGACACCTTCGTCGAGGCGCTCGCCGTGCCGTGGCTGATCGGGTCGCTCGGCGGCACGCCGCTGCTGCCGGCCTGGCTGCGCACCATGGGCGTCAAGATCGGCAAGGGCGTGTGGCTGGAGACGTACTGGCTGCCCGAGTCGGACCTGGTGAGCCTGGGTGACGGCGCGACGATCAACCGCGGCTGCGTCGTCCAGACGCACCTTTTCCACGACCGGATCATGACGATGTCGCCGGTGACCCTGGACGAGGGAGCGACGCTCGGGCCGCACGGTATCGTGCTGCCTGGCGCGAGCATCGGCGCGCGGACGACCGTCGGACCGGGGTCACTGGTGACCCGGGGCGACGCGGTTCCCGCCGACTCGCGCTGGCTCGGGAATCCCATCTCGACCTGGACGAAGTAGGGAAGCGGGGTCTTTCGCGGGTGATTTCGAAGGCCTCCGCGCAGCCCTCGCCCGGCGCGGACACCTCCGGCGACTCCTATCTGCCCCATCACGGTAACGGCGGTTACCGGGTACGGCACTACGATCTGGAGCTCGACTACAAGATCGGTCCCAACCGGCTGTCGGCCTCCGCGGCCATCACCGCGGAGGCGACGCAGGCGCTTTCGCGCTTCACACTCGACTTCGGCGAGTTCCGCATCAACCGGGTGCTGGTCAACGGGAAACCGGCCAAGTACACGCGGCGCGGGCACAAGCTGCACGTGAAGCCCGCGAAGTCGCTGGCCGCCGGTTCCGAGTTCCTGGCGGAGGTCTTCTACGTCGGCAATCCGCGGCCGCTGCCCGGGCTGTGGGGCGACATCGGCTGGGACGAACTGACCGACGGTTCGCTGGTGGCGAGCCAGCCGGTCGGGGCGCCGTCGTGGTTCCCCTGCAACGACCATCCCGCGGACAAGGCGACCTACCGCGTCGCGCTGACGACGTCGTCGCCGTACCTCGTGGCCGTCACCGGGAACCTGGTGTCGCGACACGAGCGCGCGAGCACCACGAAGTGGGTCTTCGAGCGGCCGGAGCCGACGCCGACGTACCTGATGAGCGTCCAAATAGGACGGTACGACGACGTCGAACTGGTCTCCGGTCCCCAGGCCGGGTGGCTTTCGCTGCCTTCGGTGTCGGCGTACCGGATCAGCTTCGACGGTGACTCCGTGCTCGCCTCGGTCCCGCAACGGGCCGCCGTCCCGCCACGCCTGCGCCGGCCTTTCGAGCGCGATTTCGGGCGGCAGGGCAAGATCATGGACTCGCTGCAGCGGTTGTTCGGTCCCTATCCGTTCGGTGAGTACGTCATCGTGGTCACCGACGACGACCTCGACGACCCGATCGAAGCGCAGGGCATGTCGATCTTCGGCGCCAACCACGTCGACGGGCGGCGCACCCACGAACGGCTCGTCGTGCACGAACTGGCGCACCAGTGGTTCGGCAACAGCCTGACCGTCGCCGACTGGCGGCACATCTGGCTGAACGAAGGCTTCGCGACGTACGCGGAATGGCTCTGGTCCGAGGAATCCGGCGGGCAGAGCGCGCACACCTGGGCGAAGACGTGGCACGCACGGATGAAGGCGAAGCCTGCGGATCTGCGGCTGGCCGATCCCGGGGTGTCGCGGATGTTCGACGAGCGGGTCTACAAACGCGGCGGCCTTCTGTTGCACGCCTTGCGTTGTACGGTCGGCGACGCGGTGTTCTTCCCGCTGGTGAGGGCCTGGGCGGTGGAGAACCGGCACGGTCTGGTGACCAGCGATGCCTTCGTCGCGCTGGTTGAACGCTTTGCTGGTCGGTCGCTCGCCGCTTTCTTCGACGCCTGGCTCACCGACCCCTCGCTGCCCCCGCTGCCCCCGCTGCCTTGAGGTGCCCCCAATGTGGCATTGGGGACACTCAACCTGGATCCACCGGCGTGCTTGTCGGATGATCTTGATGGTGGTTGTTGATCATGTGTTCGGTTGGTGGTCGTGGTGGATCACCGGTCGTCGCATCCGGTGTGTCCACTGTGGTCTGGTTGTCGGGGTGGGGGTCAGGTTGTTCGGTGTGTTGCGGTGAAGAGTGCCTGGTAGGCGGTTTGCCAGGGCCAGTTCGCTGGTAGTCGCAGGGTGATGCGGCGGGCGGTGCGGGTGATGCGGGCGGGGATGGTGATCAGCTGTTTGCGCAGCGTTCCGGTGCGGGCTTTGGCGTGAAAGGCGCTGGTCAGGCAGCCTGTGGCGCGCAGCAGGTTGTGGGTGAGGACCGCGAGGACGAGCCAGGCATGGTTGGCGGGGAACCGGCCGGAGGGGAAATGCGCGAGGGCGGCGTCGTTGAGGTCGGCGAAGACCTGCTCGATGATCGCGTGCTCGCGGTGATGTTTGTCGGCGACGGGCAGGTCGAACCGGGTGTCGGTGAACACCGCGTGATAGTGGAAGACGCGGAACAACTCGCCCTGGTCGTTCCGCGTGAACCTCGGGGTGCGGCGGACCAGCAGCCGTGCGGTGACCTGACGGCCGGGATTCTCGGCGGCGTGGACGAACGCGGTCAGGGTGGTCTCGGCGATCTCGGCGTGTGTGATCACCTCACCGGTCTCCGGATCGGGAATCGGATGCCGGTAAGCGATCTCGGTCCAGGCGTCATCGTCGATGGCGTTGATCACGTTCTTCACTGCCGCGTTTTTCTGGGCGGTGACCGAAAAATACGCTCCTGTCCGGCGGATCGCGGCGATGATCGGGCCGGTGAAGAACGCCGAATCCGCGCGGACCACGATCATTCCCCTCGCTCCGGCCCGGCGCGCCAGACCGATCGCCTCGGTGATCATCGATGCCGCCCCGCGCCGGGAATCACAGTTCCCGCCCCGCAGCCGAGCGGTCAGGATCGCCGGCGCGCAGACCGGGGACGACAACGTGGCGACCAGGTGATTCAGGCCGCGGACCCCGTTGTAGGCGATGCCGCTGCCTTGTTTGCCGTGGCCGTAGGTTTCCTTGATCTTCGCGTCGATATCGATGAACGCGAGCCCCTCGACACCGGCCAGCAGCGACGGAACCCGCCCCGCCAGCCGGACCACCGCCTCCGAGGCCACCGACGCGAGCTGACGGACATGGCCGTGGGTGAAACCCCGCAGCCACGACCCGCAGGTCGAGGGCGCCCGCAGACCGGTGAACAACCGGCGCATCCCGCCATGCCGGACCACGTCCAGGTCCTCGATCGAATCCGCCCCGGCCACCATCCCAGCCACGACCGAGAGTGCTTTCGCACCCGAGTGCGCACCAACCGGAATCCCCAGGTCAACCCACTGATCGATCAGGCCACCGAGGCCGATGTCCTCCGCCAGCCGCAGCACCGGCACCAGCCCCGCGCACGACACGAGACCCACATCATCGAACCTCACCGACACCGCCGAGGGAGTATGAGAAGATCGCATCCAGCAGATGCCCTCTCGCTAGGTGGTTTTTGTTCCGTCGCAAGAACAATCATCCCAAGCCAGAGGGCATTTGCGTCCCCGGACACACCCCAAACACCCATCAACACCGGTGGATCCAGGCTCAACGTCCCCAATGCCACATTGGGGGCAGGTCTGAGTTGTCCACAGTGGGGCTGATGTGGCGAGTTGTCCACAGTAAGCAAATCGGCGCTGGTGGGAGGTAGTGCCGCCGCCGATGATCTTGGGGTGCGAACTGGAGCGTGGGCTCGCGATCATGAGGCCCTGTACAAGCTGAGCCGCGATGGAGTGATCACTGTCGCGCGGCTGGTGGAGTTCGGTGTCTCGAAGAGGACCTGTTATCGGCGCTGCCGGCCGGGGCAGCCCTGGCAGCGGTTGCTGCCGGGAGTGATTCTGCTCTGCTCAGGACGGCCGACTCGCGGCCAAGTAGTCGAAGGCGCCCTGCTCTACGGCGGGCCGGAGGCGATTGTCACCGGACTTGAAGCCTGCCGCCGTCAGGGGTTGCGGGGGCCGAAGACCACGGCCGACCGGATTCATCTGCTGATACCCGCCTCCTGCAAAGTCAGCAGTGCCGGGTACGTGCTCGTGGAGCGGACCACGAGAATGCCCCGGCCCACGATCATCGGCGGAGTCGCCATGGCTCCGCTCGTCCGGGCGGCCCTCGACGAATGTCGTCGTTTCACCACGCGGGATCCCATCCGGGCGTTGCTGACCGAAGCAGTGCAGCGCGGCAGGCTGGATCCCGAGGTCCTCATCAGGGAACTCGAGGACGGCAGCGATCGCGGTAGCGCGTTGCCCCGCGAAGTACTGCGTGACGTCCTGAGGGGTGCGAGGTCGGTCGCGGAGATCGACGCGATGGCCGTCTGGCGTCGCACCGGTCTTCCGGAACCGTTGTGGAATCAGGAACTGAGGGATGCCGATGGCCGCTACATCGGGACTCCCGACGGCTATTTCGGGAAAGTCCGCCTCGCCTGGGAGATCGATTCGTACGACTTCCACTTCGCGCGAGCGCAGTACGCCGGCACGCTCGAGAGGAACAGCCGGTACACCGCCGAAGGAATCATGGTGCTGCAGACCCTTCCGGGCAGGTTGCGAACCGAGCCCGAGACGGTCGCCGCTGAACTCGTGGCCGCGCACAGCGCTGCCGAAATCAGGCTGATCCGCCGGTAAATCGGTGGTCCGCGACCAGGACGCCTCGCTACCGTCCCCTTGTCGACGCCGAGGGAGGGGCGATGGGAAGGAAGAGTCCGCAGGAGAAGAAGCGGCTGAGCTACGCCAAGGATCGCCGCAACCGCTACGGCGAGAACGACAAGTCCTCACGTAAGAACATCCCGCGTCACAAGCGGCGGGTGAACCGGGCGAACCGGCATCGTGAGCAGCAGGTGCTCAACGGCGCGCGGGGCTCGGCGGACATCGAGAGTGCCGCGATCGCCGAGGCGAGGTTGCTCAACACCCGGCCGCAGCGGTGGCAGAAGTCGGCCGGGGCCACGCTCGGCGTGCTCGTCCGGGGGAAGCTCGCCATGACGGACGAGCGAAGGGCCTTCGAGGCGGAAACCTTGTCGCCGTTGAGCGACGACGAACTGCGCGAGCTGCTGTCGGCGGCGGTGCACCTGCTGCCGCTCAGGGACGCGGCGATCCTGCATCTTCTGTACTACACGGGTCTTCGCGCCATCGAGCTTTCCGCGCTGGGTTTGCGGGACGTGTCGGCCGACGCCGTCATCGTCCGTGGGCCCCGGCAGCGCACGGTCCCGATTCCGCCCGAGCTCCGTCCATTGCTCGACGCCTACCTTCGAGAGCGTGAAGACGAGGGGACGACGTTCTTTCTCAGCAAGTGCGGTCGTCCTGTGCCGCCTGCCACCGTCAATCGCCTCGTGGTCGTCTTCGGGGTTCTGATCGGCTTGCCGGGATTGTCGGCGCGAACGCTGCGCAAGACCTTCGCCGTCAACCTTCGCCGGGCCGGGGTCGATCTCGACGACGCCGCCGCGATGCTCGGGCACGTGTCGCCTGACGCCACTCACGCCTACCTCGACGCCTGATAAGTCGGATGTATTCACGGGTGAGCGCTCTGGTCAAAGTGGGACGGCGCGCCGCGGGGAATGCCGTGACGCCCCGGCGCTGATCCGTGAGAGTGTTCCTGCACTTCCCCCGCCGGATGACAGGAGCACTGATGTCCCAGCCGCCGCAGCAGCCGTACCAGCAGCCGGGCTGGTACGGCGCACCGCAACAGCCACCCCAGCCGCCTCCGTCGAACAAGACGGCGCTCTGGATCGGGCTCGGTGTGCTGGGACTGGTCGTGGTGGTCGCCCTCGTCGCGATCACCGGTTTCGTGGCGCCGGGGTTCTTCCTGTCGGACTCGAAGGGCAAGAGCGCGGTCGCGTCGTCGTCCTCGGCGCCGACGTCGAGCGCCCAGGACACGACGGCGCAGAGCCCGGTGCAGATCCCGGCAGGCCGGATCGACCTGCCGAAACGTACGGCGCCGCTGGCGGATCCGACGGACTGCGCGTATCCGGCGAGCTCCAGCGGTGAAGTGCCGAAGAAGGCCACTCCGCCCGCGGCGGGCCCGACACCGGCGTCCGGCACGACCGCGGTCACGGTCAAGACGACCGCGGGCGACATCGGGCTGACGCTGGACCGCGGGCTCGCGCCGTGCACCGTGGCGAACTTCCTTTCGCTGGCGCAGCAGAGCTACTACGACGGCACCTCGTGCCACCGGCTCGGCACTTCGGGGCTTCAGATGCTCCAGTGCGGAGACCCGGCGGGCAACGGCATGGGCGGGCCGGGATACACGATCCCGGACGAGGTCTTCCCCGCACTCAAGTACGGCCGCGGGATCCTCGCCATGGCGAAGACACAGGAACCGAACTCGGGCGGCAGTCAGTTCTTCATGGTGTTCGGTGAAGCCGAGCTGCCGCCGGAGTACACGGTGTTCGGGAGCATCTCGGACGCGGGACTGCAGGTGCTGGACAAGGTCGCGCGCGGTGGCGTCGACGAGGCGAAGGGTCCCGGTGACGGGACGGGACCGCCGAAGATCCCGGTGACGTTCCAGTCGGTCGCGGTCGGCTGAGGCGGCGGAAAAGAACAAGACTGTTTCTCCCGGTCGTCGCCGTGCACGCTCGATGGCACTGATCGCCGGACTGGGAGGGGACGCGTGGCAGGCAGTGGCGCCGACCGTGAGATCGACAGGGAACAGGACTACGTGGCGGCCCTGTACGCCCGCCTGGACGTCCTGCGCGAGGAGGCGGCAGGGAGGCTGGCGGCGGCACGGCGGCCTGGGGGAAACCAGGAAGCGGTGAGTGTCTGGCAGGCGGAGGCGGCCCGGCTGGACGCGGTGGAACAAGGGTTTTGCTTCGGGCGGCTGGACACGCACGACGGCCGGCGCGTCTACATCGGCAGGCTGGGCCTGTTCCGGGACGGGGACGAGGAACCGCTGCTGGTGGACTGGCGGGTCCCGGTGGCCCGGGCGTTCTACACCGCGACGGCGACCGCTCCCGGCGGGGTGCGGCGACGGCGGCGCATCACCACGCGAGGCCGGACCGTCGTCGCGCTGGACGACGAGTTGCTGGACCCGGATGGTGCCGGCGACGACGGCCTGGTCGGTGAGGCGGCGTTGCTGGCGGCCGTGACCGTGGAGCGGACCGGGCGGATGCACGACATCGTCACCACCCTGCAAGCCGAACAGGATCGGATCATCCGGCACGAGTCCGGTGGGGTGCTGGTGGTCCAGGGCGGTCCCGGCACGGGGAAGACGGCCGTCGCGTTGCATCGGGTCGCGTACCTGCTCTACACCCGCCCGCAGCTGCGCACCCGCGGTGTCCTGGTGGTGGGGCCCAGCCGGATCTTCCTCGACTACATCGGCCAGGTGCTGCCGGGTCTCGGCGAGAACAGCGTGGTGACCGCGACCATCGCCGACCTGAGGCCGGACGTCGAGGTCAGCCGGGTGGATCCGCCCGGGATCGTCGCGTTCAAGGGCGAGGCGGCCATGGCCGGACGGCTGGCGGCGGCGGTGCGGTCGCGGGTCCGGACCCCGGAGCACCCGGTCGACGTCGAGTTCGAGCAGCAGGTGCTGCGGCTCGATCCGCACGACTGCCGGCGCGCCGTGCGGAGAGCCGCGCGGGCCGGGCTTCCGCACAACCAGGCCAGGCTGGTCTTCGAACGGGAGATCGTGGAGGTGCTCACGCGGCGCCTGATCGAAGGAATGGAGGCCGTCGTGCTCACCGAAACGGGTGAGGCGATCGACGGTGGCAGCCCGGACGGCCGGCTCGGCGAGGCGGACCTGCGTGCGCTCGCCGCCGCGGGGGTCGTGATCGACCACGACGACGGGCCGCGGACCCTGCTGGACGAGACCGACCGGACCGGTCTGCGTGACTCGATGCTCGCCGACACCGGCGTCCGGGCCGTACTCGACGAGCTGTGGCCGTCGCTGACCCCGGAGCGCGTGGTGTCGGACCTCCTCGGCGACCGGGCCGGGGGCTGGAGCGCCGCGGATGTCCCGTTGCTGGACGAAGCCGCCGCCTTGATCGGCCACCGCGCCGCCCCCGCGACGTTCGGGCACGTGGTCGTCGACGAGGCGCAGGAACTGTCCGAAATGGACTGGCGGATGCTGATGCGCCGGTGCCCCACCGGATCGATGACCATCGTCGGGGACCTCGCCCAGACCGGGAGCCCGGCGGGCACCTCGTCGTGGGATCGCGTGCTGCGGCCACACGTGCGGGATCGGTGGCGGCTCGCCAGGCTCACGGTCAACTACCGCACCCCGGCGGAGATCATGGCCGCCACCGCGGAGCTGCTCGCCACGCACCATCCCGGTACGCCACCGCCCCGGTCGGTCCGCTCGGCCGGTGAAACACCATGGCGGGCAGGCACTTCCCGCGACGGCCTGGTCGCGACCGTCGCCGACTTCGCCACGGCGCACACCGAGGGCCAGCTCGGGATCATCGCCCCGGGCGCCCTCACCGCGCCCCTGGCCGCCGCGTTGTCCCTCCCCACCTCACCCGACTTGACCGGCAAGGTCGTCCTGCTCACCCCCGACCAGGCCAAGGGCTTGGAGTTCGACTCGGTCCTGATCGCCGACCCGGCCGGAATCCTCGGCGCCGCGCCGCACGGCCACAACGACCTCTACGTCGCGATGACCAGGGCCACCCGCCGGCTGGGCGTGGTGCACCCCGGTCCGCCACCGGCCGAACTGTCCGCGCTGCGGGAACAGCGCTCCGGCTGGTCGTGATCGCTCAGAGCGGGTTGTAGGCGCCCAGCGGAGCGGTGCAGAACGGCCCGCCGACGTACTCCGCCGCCGCGCCGGTCGGCGCCGGCCTGTCCGCCAGCTGGTCGGCGTAGGTCTCGGCGTTGTCGAGCGACTTGTAACCCAACTCCTCGGCTTCGGCCAGCGAGTAGATCCGGCGCGTGTTGTCGGAGACGCCCCAGATCAGCCGGTAGCCGGGGGAGGGATAGCTCAGGCAGGCCTCGAACAGGCGGGCGCCGTCGTCGGGGGAGAGCCAGGTCGTCAGGCCGCGCGGGCCGAGGACGAGCGGGTCTTCGAAGCACGAGCCGATGCGGATGACGATGACGTCCATGCCGAACCGTGAGTGGTACAGGCTGCCGAGCGATTCGATGGCCGCCTTGCTGACGCCGTAGTAGGTGTCCGGCCGGGGGGTGGAGTCGGCGGGGAGACCGTTTTCGCCCGTTTCGTCGTTGCGGCGGAAGCCGACGGAGTGGTTGCTGGAGGCCAGGATCACGCGCGGTACGCCGGCCGCCCGCGCGGCTTCGAGGACGGTGTGGGTGCCGTTGATGTTGACGTCGAGCGTGGCTTCCCACGAGTTCTCGCGGCTGTGCCCGCCCAGGTGGATCACCGCGTCGACGCCGGCGCACGCCTTCGCCATCGCCTCCGGGTCGGTCACCGACGCGGTGATCAGCTCGACGTCCTCGCCGCCTGCGGCTTCGGGCTGCGCGGCGAGGTCGAGCAGCCGCAGCACCCGGCCGGAGCGGCGCAGCCGCGGCCGCATCAGGGTGCCGACGATGCCCGCCGAGCCGGTGATCAGGACGCGCTGGTCTGCCATGGGAACCCCTTGTCAGTAAAGGAAGGACGGGAAAGATCAGCGGATGCCGGCGCGGCGCAGTTGCTGGCCGAGTTCCGCGGTGATTTCGGCGAGGAGCTCGCCGACGCGCTGGGCGTCGGCGTCGGTGACTTCGGTGACCGGCATGGAGCAGCTGATCGCGTCCGTACCGGGGATGCGGTACGGGATCACGGCCGCGACGCACCGGACGCCGAGGCTGCCTTCCTCGATTTCCGCCGCATAGCCGCGTTCGCGGGTCTTCGCGCATTCGGCGTGCAGGGCTTCGGCCGAGGTGATCGTGTTCGGCGTCAGCGCGGAAAGCTCCCCGGTCAGGAGTTCGCTGATCTCGTCGTGCGTCAGTTCGGCGAGCAGGGCCTTCCCCAGCGCGGTGGCGTGGGTGGGCAGGGTGCGGCCGACGCGCGACACGAGGTGCGTCGAGTGCCGTGACTCGCGCGTCTCCAGGTAGACGACGTCGGTGCCCTCGCGGCGCGCGAAATGCGCGGTGAACCCGGTCTTCTCCCGGATCCGCTCCAGTGCCTCGGTCGCGTACGGGACGACCGGGTCGCGGTCGAGGTAGGCCGTGCCGCAGATCAGCGCGCGGACGCCGAGGCGGTAGCGGGCGGTGTTGGTGTCCACTTCCAGCCAGCCGGCTTCGAGCAGGGTGCGGAGCAGTCCGTGGAGGCTGGACCTGGGAAAACCGGTGCGCGCGTGGAGATCCGACAGGGAAAGCCAGACGTCGTTCGCGGCGAAGGTCTCGATCAGGTCGATCGCCCGGCGCGCGGATTTGACCCCGGCGGGTTCCGGCGCGGCGGCCGCGCCGTTCGACACCGTGACAGCGGCTTCCTGCTGTGGCATCCGCGCTCCTCCATCCGGCCGTTGACTTGTGACTCCGGCCATATTAGCGTCCCGAACAGCGTTCTTATGGATGAACATAATCACTATAACAGACTCCGTTCATGAATGTGAACAGTCGACCGCCGACGGCTGGAGTGCACGACATGGACGCGGAAAGGAGTCAGCGGTGCATTTGCTGGACTGGATCATGGTGTCCGCGTATTTCGTGCTGATGGTGGTGATCGGCCTGTGGTCGCACAGCCGGGTCAACACGGTCAGTGACTTCTTCACCGCCGGCGGGAAGATGCCGTGGTGGCTGGCCGGTATCTCCCACCACATGTCCGGCTACAGCGCGGTTCTCTTCGTCGCGTACGCGGGCGTCGCCTACACGGACGGCATCACCGTCTACTTCTGGGGCATGGCCAGTATCGGTATCGGCGTCGGCATCGGCAGCTGGCTGTTCGCCTCGCGGTGGAACCGCCTGCGCTCGAAGCTCGGGGTCGCCTCGCCGCTCGAGTACCTGGCGAAGCGCTTCAACGTGCCCACCCAGCAGGCCCTGGCCTGGAGCGGCAGCCTCCTGAAGATCTTCGACATCGCGGCCAAGTGGTTCGCGGTCGCGACGATCCTCAACGTCTTCGCGGGCGTGCCCTACACCTGGGGCATCATCATCACGGGCTCGATCACGCTGATCTACTGCACCGTCGGCGGGCTCTGGGCCGACGCGCTCACCGACTTCGGCCAGTTCGTCATCCAGGCAATCGCGGCGATCGTGATGCTGTGGGTCGTGCTGGACAAGCTCGGCGGCGTCTCCGGGCTGTGGACCGTGTGGGGCGACCTCCCGCCCGCCCACCTGAACCCGACCACGTCGAAGTTCACCACCGTGGTGTTGCTCGTCTACGTGCTGGTGAAGACGCTGGAGTACAACGGCGGTATGTGGAACCTGGCGCAGCGCTACATGGCCGCGCCGAACACCTACGAAGCCCGTCGCGGCGCGCGGCTCTCCTCGATCCTGTACCTGGTGTGGCCGCTGGTGATGATGTTCCCGATGTTCGCCGCCCCGTTGCTGATCCCGAACATCTCGAACCCCAACAACGCCTACGCGATCATGACCACGACGTTCCTCCCGCCGGGTCTGGTCGGGCTGGTGCTGGCCGGGATCTTCTCGCACACCATGGCGATGGTCTCCTCCGACGCCAACGCGATCTCCGCGGTCATCACCCGCGACATGATGCCGGTGCTGTGGAAGAAGGCCCGCGGTTTCACCGACTCCCAGGGGCTGCTCGCGGCGCGGATTTCGACGGTGGTCTTCGTCGTGCTCACCATGGCGGTGGCCACACAGGCCGAGAAACTCGGTGGTGTGCTGGGTATCGTGGTGCTCTGGGTCGCGGCGCTGATGGGCCCGATCTCGGTACCGCTGCTGCTGGGCATGCTCCCCGCGTTCCGCCGCTCCGGCTCCCGCGCGGCCCTGATCTCGTGGGCGGGCGGTCTCATCGCCTACGCGATCGCTTACTACGGCTACAACGCCACCCTCGCGGTCACCGTGTCCACCCCGATCCTGGTCTCGCTGGCGCTGTTCATCGGGCTCGGCTACCTCATGCCCGAGCGCAAGGCCACCACCGACGAGATCATCGACGCGATCGACCGTGACGACGACCTCACACCCAGCAAGTCGCAGGACGGCACCACCGTGCCCGCCTGACCGGGCCCGAACCCGGGATCAACCGATAAGAACGAAAGAGAAATCCATGGCACAGACCAAGATCGAGCTCGACGGCCTACTGGCGTTCCCCCTGACCCCCTTCACCGAGGGCCTGGAACTCAACCTCGACGCGTTCGCGGAAAACGTCGAGAGCCATGTGGCCGCCGGAGCCGGCGCGCTGTTCGTCGCCTGCGGTACGGGCGAATTCAGCTCGCTGTCCCCGGACGAGCACGCAGCGATCCTGCGTAAGGCTCGTGAGGTCGTTTCCGGGCGCATACCCGTGTGGGTCGGGGCGGGCGGCGGTGCGGCGTCGGCCCGTGCCGGGATCGCGGCGGCGGAGGCGGGCGGCGCGGACGGCGTCCTCCTCCTGCCGCCGTACCTGGTGACCGGTCCGCCTTCCGGGCTGGTCGACCACGTGCGGTACGCCGTCGGCGATTCCTCGATCCCGGTGATCGTCTACCACCGTTCCACCGGTGTGTTCACCCCGGGTTCCGCCGTGGAACTGCTCGACATCCCGTCGGTGGTCGGCCTCAAGGACGGCTTCGGCGATGTCGAGCTGATGAGCCGGATCATCACCACGATCCGCTCGGTCGATACCGACCGCGCCCGGGAGTTCCTGTTCTTCAACGGTCTTCCCACCGCCGAGGTCTCCGCGCGCGCCTATGCGGCGATCGGCGTGGCGCGGTACTCCTCGGCCGTGCACTGCTTCGCCCCCGAGATCGCGGCCCGCTTCCACCGCGCGCTCGCGGAGAACGACGACGCCGTCATGGAGGCGTTGCTCGCCGGGTTCTACCTCCCGCTGGTCGCGCTGCGGGACGAGGGACAGGGCTTCGCCGTGTCGCTGGTCAAGGCCGCCGCGCGGTCGCGCGGTGACAAGGTCGGCTCGGTCCGGCCGCCGCTGGTCGAGCCCACCGCGGACCAGATCGCGCGGCTGGAGAAGATCGTCGACGACGGCTTCGCCGTCCTCGAGTCCGTCGGGACCGGTGCCTGAAGATGAAGGTTCTCGACGTCGTCCTGACCCCGGTCGCCTTCGCCGACCCGCCGCTGCTCAACGCGATGGGCGTGCACGAGCCCTTCGCGCTGCGCGGTGTCGTCCAGCTGATCTGCGAAGACGGCGTGGTCGGCCTCGGCGAGTCCTACGGTGACCTCGCGTTCCTCGAACAGGTCCGGAAGGTGCTGCCGGAACTCAAGGGACAGGACGTGTTCGACCTGCCCGGCCTCCGCCGGAAGGTCGCCACCACCCTCGGCGAGGTCGTCTTCGCCGACGCTCACGGGCTCACCGGCGGATTCTCCGTCAGCAAGACGGTCGCCAGCGTGTACTCGCTGTTCGAGGTCGCCGCGCTCGACGCGCAGGGCCACTACCTCGGCAGGCCGGTGGTGGACCTGCTCGGCGGCAAGGCGCGCGACAAGGTCGACTTCTCCGCCTACCTGTTCTACAAGTTCGGTGCCCACATCGGTGCCGACGAGGATTCGTGGGGCGAGGTGACCACGCCGGAGGCGCTCGTCGGCGAGGCGCGCCGCATGGTCGAGGAGTACGGCTTCCGCTCCATCAAGCTCAAGGGCGGCGCCTTCGACCCGGACCAGGAGATGGACGGCATCCGCGCGCTCGACGAGGCGTTCCCGGACCACCCGCTCCGCATCGACCCGAACGCGGCTTGGACTCCTGAGACCGGGATCCGGGTCGCCGAAGAACTCGACGGTGTCCTGGAGTACCTCGAAGACCCGACACCGGGCATCGAGGGCATGGCGCGGGTCGCCGAGCGGGCGAGCATGCCGCTGGCCACGAACATGTGCGTCGTGCGCTTCGCGGACATCGAGCCCGCCTTCCGGCAGCGAGCGGTCGGCGTAATACTTTCGGATCATCACTACTGGGGCGGCCTGCGGGACACGCAGGCCCTCTCGATCACGGCGGAATGCTTCGGCGTGGGGCTTTCCATGCATTCGAACAGTCATCTCGGGATCAGTCTGGCCGCTATGGTGCACGTGGCCGCGGCGACGCCGCACCTGACCTACGCCTGCGACACCCACTGGCCGTGGAAGACGGCCGACGTCATCGCCCCGGGTGCGCTGGAGTTCGCCGACGGTGCGGTCGCGGTGCCCGACAAGCCGGGGCTCGGGGTCGAACTCGACCCCGACGCGCTGGCGCGGGCCCATGAAGACTATGTCCGAAGTGGACAGACCAAACGGGATGACGTGACCTATATGCGGAAGTTCGTCGGAGACTTCGAACCGAACACGGCGCGGTGGTGACGGGGTGAAGGTCACCGGATACGCCTACCCCTGGGACGTCGTCGACGATCCCGGGTTCGTCGAGCGCGTACGGGAACTCGGCGTCGACGAGGTCGCCGTCGCGGTGTCGTACCACAGCGCCCGCGCGGCGACGCCCTGGTCGCCGGAGCGCACCTCGGTCGTCGCGCGCCACGCGGCGCTGTACCGGCCGGTGCGCGACGAGGCCTGGGGTGAGCTGAAGCCCGCCGAACCGGACTGGGTGGAGAGCCGCGACAGCGCGGGCGACGCCGTCCGGCTGCTGAACGAGGCGGGGATCCCGGCCGCGGCGTGGCTCGTGCTGACGCACAACTCGCAGCTGGGCACGGAATTCCCCGATTTCACCGTGCGCAACTGCTTCGGCGAGCGGTATCCGTGGGCGCTATGCCCCGGGCAGCAGGAGGTCCGCGAGTACGCGGCGAACGTGGTCGCCGAGAGCCTCGCGGGGCTCGACTTCGCCTCGGTCATCCTGGAGGCGTGCGGTCCGCTCGGCGCCATCCACCAGCATCAGCACGAGAAGACCGACGGGGTCTGGTCGCCGGCCGTGGCGCGGTTGCTGTCGGTCTGCTGCTGCGACGCGTGTCTCGAATCCTGGGCCGAGGCGGGCAAGGATCCGGCGAAGGCGCTGGGCAAGCTGCGTGCCGAGGTCCGGCGGCTGATCGACTCCGGTGACCTCCGTGCCACCGAGGACAAGATCCTGCCCACCCTGCGGCAGGTCCTGCTCGACACACGGCAGAAGGCGACGGACGCCCTCCGGCGTGAAGTGCTCGCGAAGATCCCGTCCGGCCCCAGGATCGTGCTGCACGGCGCGATGGACCCGTGGGTCACCGGAGCGCTGCCGGGGCTGACACCGTCGGTCCCCGAAGACGTCGACGCGGTGGTCCTGCAGAACTGGGTACCCGGGCACGCCAGCCGGGAGTCCGTCGCGACGGCGCGGGCGAAACTGCCGCGCAAGGTCGCCGTCGGCAGCTACATCACCGCGGTGGCGGCGAGCCCGGTGCCCGACATCGAGGCCTACACCACCGAACTCGGCAAGGCAGGCGCCACCGAACTGCACCTGTACCACCTCGGCCTCGCCGGCCCGGGGCGCTGGGCGGATCTCATCGCCGCCGTCAGCGCCGCGCAAGAACTCTAGGAGAAGCAAGAAATCATGAGCCAGGCAACGGATTCCGCCACGCTCGAACAGATCCTCGCGGCCGCCGCCGATGCGGCAGGCACGGCGGCGGCCGCGACCCCGGCCCAGCGGGCAGG
This sequence comes from Amycolatopsis sp. lyj-90, assembly GCF_046549035.1. Taxonomy (NCBI): domain Bacteria; kingdom Bacillati; phylum Actinomycetota; class Actinomycetes; order Pseudonocardiales; family Pseudonocardiaceae; genus Amycolatopsis; species Amycolatopsis sp. lyj-90. The sequence goes on along the minus strand of NZ_JAJPWP010000013.1, from coordinate 305,147 downwards.
CTGGCTGAACGCGGCGGCGGACGCCCTCGACGCGTCCGCCGACGAGCTGATCGCGCTGGCGAACCAGGAGACACACCTCCCGGCCTCCCCGCGACTGCAGGGCGAGCTGAAGCGCACGACGTTCCAGCTGCGCCTGTTCGGTGAGGTGCTGGCCGACGGCTCGTTCCTCGGCGCCACGGTCGACCACGCGGACGCCGCGTGGCCGATGGGGCCGAGGCCGGACATCCGGCGGCTGCTCACCCCGATCGGCCCGGTGCTGGTGTTCGCCGCCAGCAACTTCCCGTTCGCGTTCAGCGTCGCGGGCGGTGACACCGCGTCGGCGCTGGCCGCCGGGTGCCCGGTCGTGCTCAAGGCGCACTCCGGGCATCCGGAGCTGTCGGCCCGCACCGGCGAGGTCCTGCGGGAGGCACTGGTCGAGGCCGGTGCGCCGGAAGGGATCTTCGCGGTCGTCTACGGCCAGCAGAACGGCGTGGCGGCGCTGAAGGACCCGCGGATCCAGGCGGCGTCCTTCACCGGTTCGGTGCCGGGCGGGCGCGCGCTGTTCGACATCGCGACCTCGAGGCCGTCGCCGATCCCGTTCTACGGCGAACTCGGCAGCGTCAACCCCGTCGTCGTGACCCAGACCGCGATCGACACGCGCGGCGAGGCGATCGCCAAGGCGTACGCGGGGTCGTTCACCCTCGGTGCCGGGCAGTTCTGCACCAAGCCGGGACTGCTGTTCCTCCCGGAGGGGCACGGGCTCGAAGACACGCTGCGCGAGGCCGTCGCGACGATCCCCGCGCAGCCGATGCTCAACGAGCGCATCGCGGCCGGCTTCGCCGACGGACTCGCGAAGCTGACCGAGGTCGCGGGGGTCGAGGTGCTGTCCGAGTCCGGTGGCGCGGAAGGGATCTCGCACGGCGCGACCCTGCTCGCCACCACGGCCAAGGACTTCCTGGCCGACGCCGAAACGGTCCGCGAGGAATGCTTCGGGCCCGCGTCGCTGATCGTCACCTACGCCGATCAGGACGAGCTGATCAGCCTGCTCGGTGTGATGGAACCCGGGCTCACCGCGACCATCCAGGGCGAAGAGTCCGATGTGGACTGGATTCGCCCGGTGCTCCCGTCGCTGACCCGTGTCGCAGGACGCCTGCTGTGGAACGACTGGCCGACCGGCGTCACGGTCACCTGGGCACAGGAACACGGTGGTCCCTACCCGGCGACCACCGCGCCGACCAGCACCTCGGTCGGCACCGCCGCGATCGAGCGGTTCCTGCGGCCGATCGCCTGGCAGGGCTTCCCCGACGCGCTGCTGCCGGAACCGTTGCAGGAGAACAACCCGTGGGACCTGCCCCGCAGGACCGACGGGAAACGCTAGAGATCCTCGTGAGTGGTAAGGACGGTTAGAACCGCCCTTACCACTCACGAGGCCCAGCATCCGCCGCCGCCCCTAGTTGCTGTCTTTCGACCCCTTGGGAGGCCTCGTCATGCCCGGATTCGGTTACGTCGACAGGAGAACCGCCCTGCGTTCAGGTGCGGCAGCGGCCGCCTCGGTCGCGCTCACGACCGCTCTCGCAAGCCCTTCGTCGGCCCAGGCCGCGTCTTCGGTTCAGGTGGGCACGTCGTCCATCGTGACCGGCTACCGCGAACTGCAGACCGGGATCAACCGGCCGTCGGCGGAACGCGCCGCCGCGCTGGCGAACCTGGACAGGGTCGCGAAGTCCTACTACGACAGTATGACACCCGGCGGGGGTCCACTGTGGAAGGACCTACCGCTCGGCCCTGGCAGCGAGTTCACGACGTCGATGTACGCGCGGCTTCGCGCGATCGCGGTCAACTGGGGCACTCCCGGCGGCGCGCTGGCGGGCGACCCGGCCGTGCTCGGCAGGCTCAAGGCGGCGCTGGAACTGTTGTACACCAGCGATCAGTACAGCGAGAAGACCGCCGAGATCGGCAACTGGTACACCTACGAGATCGGCATCCCGCTCTACCTGCTGCACATCCTCGCGACGGTCGCCGACGAGCTGACCCAGGACGAGCTCGCCAAGTACCTGAAGCCGGTGCTGAAGTTCTCCGGCAACCCGAACCTCCGCACGAACAACCCGGGCGTCGTCGAGACCGGCGCCAACCGCGCGGACAAGTCGACGATCTCCATCGTCTCCGGCGCGATGCTGGGCGACACCGAACGGATCAAGCGCGGTGTCGGGGCGTTCACCGACGCCGAAGGCGGGGGAGTGGCGAGCGTCATCGCCAAACTCAGCCGCGCGGCAGGCGACGGCTTCCACACCGACGGCTCCTTCATCCAGCACGATTCGGTGCCGTATCCCGGGCACTACGGGATCGTGCTGCTCACCGCCGTCGCGTCCGCCATCCACGTCACCAAGGGCACGGAGTTCGCACTGGCCGCCGACGTGCGCGAGGCGGCGTACGCGCTGGTCTCCGACACGTTCGCGCCGTTCGTCTACGCGGGCGCGCTGATGGAGTCGGTCCGCGGCCGGTTCCTGTCCCGGCAAGGGGAATCCGCGCACGACATCGGACATCAGCTCACCGGCGCGGTCGTGCTGCTGGCGCGGTCGGCGAGCGGGAAGCGCAAGGAAGAACTCGGCGGGCTCGCCGCGAAATGGATCACCGAGGACACTTTCGCGCCGTACCTGAAGATCCCCGACCCCGAGCGGTTCGCGCCCGGTCCGGATCTCGTCGGCATCCCCGGCATCGAATTCGCGCAGGAGTTGCTGGCGACCGAGATCCGGCCGACGCGGACGGTCGCGACGCACCGCGTGTTCGGCCAGCAGGACCGGATGGTGCACGTCACCGAAGGCTGGTCGGCCTCGCTCGGCGTCGCTTCGACGCGGATCTCGCGGTACGAGTCGGTCAACTCGATGAACCTGCACGGCTGGTACACCGGCGACGGTTCGCTGTATCTCTTCCTGCCCAAGGCCAAGGGACACTTCACCGACGCCTACTGGCCGACCGTCGACCCGCTGCTGCTGCCCGGCACGACGACCAAGACCGGCCTGCCGCCGACGCTGGAACAGGTGCCGCTGACGAGCAAGGACTACAGCGGCGGCGTCCGCTGGGACGCGCGGCACGGCGCGCACGCGCTTGACTTCGTCTCGCAGGACGGCACGCTGACCGCGAAGAAATCCTGGTTCTTCACACCTTCGGGAGTGGTCTGCCTCGGCGCCGGGATCACCGACACTTCCGGTGAGCGGGTCCGCACCACGATCGAGAACCGCAACCTCGGCGAGAACGGCTCGGGTGTCCTGCTGGCCGACGGCCGGTTGGTCGGCGGCTCGGAATCGTTGCGGCGCAAGCGATGGCTTCACCTGGAGAAGGTCGGCGGGTACATCCTGCTCGACGACGCGGAGGTCACGGCGCTGCGTGAGGACCGGACGGGGACCTGGCGCGACGTCGACAAGGGCGCCAACACCAAGGGCACCACCGTGCCCTACACCCGGCGTTATCAGAAGCTCGTGATCGAGCACGGCGCCAAGCCTTCGGGCGCGAGCTACGCCTACGCCGTCCTGCCCACCGCGTCGGTGCTGGAGACGATCGCGACGGCCTGGGCGTGGCGTGTGCGGTCCAACACCGAGACTGTGCAGGCCGTCCGGCTGTGGGACGCGACGCTGCTGGCGAACTTCTTCGCGGCGGGTTCGGTCGACGAGGTGTCGGTGTCCGGTCCGGCGGCGGTGGCGCTGGGACGGGGGAACAAGGGCTGGCAGTTGGCCGTTGCGGATCCGACGCAGCGGCAGGACGTCATCAAGGTGACGGTGCGGCGCAAGACCGTCGAGGTGCCGGTGAAGGGCACTTTCGGTGCCACTCAGGTCGTCCGTATCTAGTAGGCGCGAGGGCCATTTAGGTCAATAACTGGCCTAAATGGCTCCTACGGTCACTTCATGACCGACATCGAGCAGTTCCGCATCGACATCCCGCAGTCCGAGCTGGACGACCTGACCGACCGGCTGGCCCGCACCCGCTGGCCGTCGGCGCTGCCCGGTGCCGAGTGGAGCCGGGGAGTGCCGGTCTCCTACCTCAAGGAGCTGGCCGAGTACTGGCGAGACGGCTACGACTGGCGCGCGTGGGAGAAGCGGCTCAACGACTTCCCGCAGTACGTCATCGAGATCGACGGCCAGCGGGTGCACTTCCTCCACGTCCGCTCCCCGGAACCGGACGCGATCCCGCTGATCATGACGCACAGCTGGCCGAATTCGATCGCCGAGTTCCTGGAGGTCGTCGGCCCGCTGACCGACCCGCGAGCTCACGGCCTCGACCCCTCGCGGGCGTTCCACGTCGTCGCGCCGTCCCTGCCCGGCTTCGGTTTCTCGCCGTTCCCGGAACCGGCGGACGAGAGGCCGTGGGACATCGCGCGGGTGGCGCGGACCTGGGCGGAGCTGATGAGCCGTCTCGGCTACGAACGCTATGGCGCACACGGGAACGACGCCGGCGCGCTGGTGACGCCCTGCCTGGCGGTGCACGCGCCCGAGCACGTCATCGGCTCGCACATCACGTCCGGACTAGGTGTGCCGATGGGCGATCCGGCCGATTTCGAAGGGCTCACGGAACAGGACCAGGCCGAGCTGGCGGGGCTGATGGAGCGTTTCGCGGGCGGCAGCGGTTATGCGCCGTACCTGACGAACAGGCCGCAGACCTTGAGCTTCGGGTTCCTCGACTCGCCGGTCGCCCAACTGGCCTACCTGGTCGAACGGTTCAAGGAGTTCGACGGCTGGCCCGAAGGCGCGGCGCCCGCCGAGCCGATCGACCGCGATCTGCTGCTCACCAACGCGACGCTGTACTGGCTGACCGCGACCGGCGGCACTTCGCTGTGGCCGTACTACGAGGGCGCAGCCGCGATGCCGATCGACCAGACCGTGGTACCGACCGGCGTGTCGCACGGCGGGCCGTCCGCACTGCGCAAGATCGCCTCCCGCAAGAACGACCTCGTGCGCTGGGCGGATCACGAGAGTCCCAGCCACATGGTCGCGATGGCCGTCCCGGACGACGTGGTGGCCGAGCTCCGGGGGTTCTTCGGAAGTCTCCGGAAGTGATGTCGAGCGGTGGTCATCGGCTCCGACCCCGGGACGAAGCTACAGTCAAGCGACCCCGTGGAGGACCTGATGACCACCTCGTTCGAGACCGTGACCTCGGCCGACGGCACCCTGATCGCCTTCGAGCGCACCGGTGAGGGCACGCCGGTCGTCCTGGCCGGCGGCGCGTTCAACGACCGGACGACGGTCGCCGGCCTGGCCGCGACGCTGGCCCCGGACTTCACCGTGATCGCCTACGACCGGCGAGGGCGGGGCGACAGCGGAGCGGGCGCCGTCTACTCGGTAGAGCGCGAGGTCGAGGATCTCGCCGCGGTGATCGACCGGGTGGGCGGCTCGGCGGCGGTTTTCGGGCACTCGTCGGGAGCCGTGCTGGGGCTGGAGGCCGCCGCCCGAGGCGTCGCCATGACCGGCCTCGCCGCCTACGAGCCGCCGTACGTCGTCGACGACAGCCGTCCGAGGCCCGCGGCCGACCTCTTCGACCGCGTCCGGGCCCTGATCGCCGACGGCGACCGCGACGGCGCTGCCGAACTCTTCCTGGTCGAGGGGACGGGCACCCCGGCCGAGGTGGTCAAGGGGATGCGGGACGACCCGTTCTGGGCCTGGTTCACCGGCCTCGCCCACACGCTGCCTTACGACCTGGCGCTGTGCGGCCCCGGCAACGTCCTTCCCGCCGACAGGCTGGCCAAGATCTCCGTGCCGACGCTGGTGATGGGCGGCGGGGAGAGCGACGCCTGGATGCGGGCCGGCGCCCGCGCCGTCGCGGACGCGGTCCCCGGAGCGAGGCACGCCACCGTCGAGGGTCAGGACCACGGCGTCCTCCACCAGCCGGACGCTCTGCGCGGGCTGCTCACCGACTTCCTCAGGTGACGGCCTTCACCGGCTCGGGGGACAGGCCCATCGCGGCGTAAAGCTCCCGTGCGGCACGGGTTTGCCCGAGTCCGGTCAGCGCGCGGGCCTCTTGGAGGCGATAGCCGATCCGTCTCGCGGTTTCGAGTGCGAGGCGGTGCCGCCCGAGGGCCACCGTCACCTCTCCGAGCGCGAGGCAGGCGGTGCCCAGGCTGTTGGCCGCCATGGTCAGCAGCAGCGGATGGTTGAGCCGGGCGAGGATGGCGCACGCGCGTCCGGCCTGCTCGCGCGCTTCACGGGGCCGGTGGGCGAGCAGCAGGGCGTCGGCGTGGTCGATCCGGCTCCACGCCTCGCCGAACAGGTAGCCGAGGTCCTGCGAGGCGGTGATCGAACGCCCGGTGACCTCGAAAGCCTCCTCGAACCGGCCGAGCCGGGCGAGGACCAGGCCCAGCTGGGCCGAACTCAGGATCATGCCGCGGGGATCCTCGCGCAACGCCACCGATCGCCGGGAGGAGGCCAGCGCGTCGTCCAGGTGGCCGAGGATCTCCTGCGCGTTGCTGAGGTTGGTCCAGAGCGTGGCGGCGGCTTCGAGGTCGACGGTTTCGTCCACGACGGCGAGGCCGTCGCGATAGAACCGCATCGCCTCGGGGTAGTTGCCGAGCATGCTGTGCAGGGCGCCCGCTTTGGACAGGGCGATCGCCTCGGTCTCACGGTCGCCGGACGCGCGGACGACATCCAGCCGCTCCAGGGCGCAGGCCATCCCCTCGGTGAGCAGGCCGTTCTCCCACAAGGCCAGGGTGAGGCTCGCCAGGCTCAGCTGGATCGCCCGAGGGTCGCCGATCCGGCGGGCGGCGGCGATACCGGTTCGCGCCACGGCGAGCAGTTCGTCGAGGTGCCCGCTCTCCCGGAGCTGTACCGCGGTGCTCTCGGCGATCCGCCAGGCGTGGTCGTCGTGACCGGTGCCGAGGGCGTGGGCGGTCACCGCGACCAGGTTGGCCCGTTCCGTCGCGTACCAGGCGGGTCCGCCGCCTTCGCGGTAGTGATCGAGCAGCCTGCCCAGCGCCGGAACGGATTCCTCGTCGCGCGCGGCGTTGCGGGCGTGTTCGGCGATCAGGTCGTGGAACGAGTACCGGCCCAGCGACGGTTGCCTGAGCAGGTGGGCGTCGAGCAGCTCTTCCAGCAGGCGTTCGGCTTCGCGCTCGCCGGTACCGGCCAGCGCGGCCGCGGCGGGCACACCGATGTCGGCGCCGGGATTCCGCCCCAGCAGCCGGAACATCCGCTGTTGCGCGTCGTCGAGTTCCTGATAGGACAGTGCGAACGCCGCGGCCACGTCGCGTCCGGCGACCTTCAGTTCGGCCAGCCTGTCGTGTTCGGAGCCCAGCCGTTCGGCGAGGGTTTCCACGGTCCACTGTGGACGGTTCTGCAACCGGGCGGCCGCGATCCTGATCGCCAGCGGCAGGTTGCCGCACAACGCGGCGACGCCCGAGTCCGGTCTCCCCGACGCCGCCGCGAACAGGGCGCCCGCCTGTTCGTCCGGCAGGACTTCGAGACTGATCGACGCGGCACCGTCGACGGCGGCCAGCCGCCGCCTGCCGGTGACCACGAGGGCGACCGTCGCCGAACCGGGAAGGAGCGGCCGCACCTGCTCGGCGGTCGCGGCGTTGTCGAGCACCACGAGCAGCGACCGGCCCGCCGTCCTGGTCCGCCACAGTTCGGCGCGCCGGTCCACGCCGCCGGGGAGACGGCTCGCCGGGACGTCCAGCTGTCCGAGGAGGGCTTCGAGCGCGGCCTCGGGTGCGAGTGGTTCGCGGGTGGGGGAGTGGCCGTGCAGGTCCACGAACAGTTGCCCGTCGGGGAAATCGGCGGCGAGCCGATGCGCGGCGTGGACGGCGAACGAGGTCTTCCCGGCCCCGGCCATCCCGTCGACGGCGACCGGGCGGCCGAGCCGGACGGCGTCGAGGAGACGACGGATCTCTTCCTCCCGGCCGGTGAAATCCGGGACGTCGTAAGGAAGGAAGCAGCGGACCTTGCCGTACTCCGGCTCGTCGCGGAGGATCCGCTCGTAGAGTTCGCGCAACTTCGGGCCGGGATCGATCCCGAGTTCGTCCACCAGCCGTGACTGCGTCTGCCGGTAGACGTTCAGCGCGTCGGCCTGCCTGCCCTGCTGGTGCAGCGCGCGCATGAGCAGCCCGGCGAACGGCTCCCGGAGAGGGTGCTCGGCGACCAGCGCCGTCAATTCCGCGACGGAGTCTTCCCCGGCGGAGATGTCCTCGTCGAGGCAACGCTCCACAACGGACAGACGCCGTTCGTCGAGTTCGTCGGCTTCACCGCGTAGTGCCGTACTGTCCACACCGGACAGAGCGGGACCGTGCCAGCATCCGAGCGCCTCCCGGAACTCGCCGCGTGAGACGTGCTCCTCGAACGAGCGCAGGTCGAAGGTACGCGGGCGCAGGACGAAGCCGGGCCCTTCGGCGGTCAGGATGTCTTCGGTGGCACCCTCGGCGACGAGAGCACGCTTCAGCGCGGTGGTGAGGTTGCGGATCTGGCGGACGGCCGTCGCGGGAGGATCCTCGTCCCAGACGACGTCCACCAGCCGTGAAACCGAGACGACGCGATCGGCACCGAGCAGCAGCGCGGCCAGGATCCGCTCCTGCCGCGAACCCGCCAGTTTCAGCGGCCGTGCGCCGATCCGGCACTGCACCGGCCCCAGGATCCGGAACTCCATCGCACCCCCTCCCGCGAGGTTAACCGGCCCCGTGCCCGCGCCGGTGCGGAAGTGATGCAGCTGTGATGCGCCACCCGGCGAACCTTCCGGTGGACGAAGTACCGGACGTGATGAGGAGAACCCTATGCGCAAGCGGTATTACGCGGCGTTGGCCGGGCTGGTCGTGGCGGCGGCGGGAATCGGCGTGCCCGCCGCGGCGACCGCGGGCGAGCAGCAGGCGGAGAGCGAGCGGCGGTCCTGCCAGCGCTCGTTCGACCGCGCCGTCTGGGAGGACATGGACAGCTACAACAAACGCGACGAGGCCCGTTACCGGGCGATCATCCACCAGAACATGGTCACCGTCGGGCGCAAGGGGCAGCTGTTCATCGGCTACGACGCCAACGTGCAGCCCGTGGTCGACGTGCAGTTCAAGCTGCCGTACGAGTACAGCATGCCGTGGACGGTGACCCACACCGTCGTCGAGAACTGCACGATGGGCTTCGCGATCCTCGACGCGTACTACAAGGTGCCGTCGCAGAACATCGACCGGCACTACACGATCAGCCTGACGCTGGTCCGCGAGCACGGCAAGTGGCAGGTCATCAAGGACACCGTGACCGACGTACTGCCCTGATCGGGGGAGCGGGGGGCGTGGGGGGAGTGCTATGAAAGGCCCGTTACTTGCAAAATTTGCAAGTAGCGGGCCTTTCATAGCGCGCGCGAGTAGGGAGCGGAGCGGGAGCGGGAGCGGGTGAGGGGAGAGAGTCAGGGTTTCCGGCCCACGCCGGCGTACGGGAGCGAGTTGATCTCCGGGTCGTCGGACATGTCGCCGGCGCCTTGGGGGTTCCACATCGCGCAGCCGACGACGCCGGGCTCGATGAGGTCGAAACCGGCGAAGAACGCCTCCACCTGGTCGTGGGTCCGGGGAATGGGGTCGTTCTGGGTGCTCTTGTACGCCTCGATGGCCTCGTCGAGGCCGCTCGAGTCCGCGTCGGCGGCGACGTGCGAGATGGCGAGGAAGCTGCCGGGGGCGAGGCGGTCCCGGTAGCGGGCCAGGATCGCGTTCGGGTCCCAGGAGTCCGGCACGAAATGCAGGAGCAGCAACATGAACAGGCCGATCGGCTGGTCGAGGTCCAGCAGTTCCCGCGTTTCGGGCGCGTCGAGGATGTCGTTGGCGTCGCGCAGGTCGGCCTGGATCGCCGCGCACCGGTCGTTGCCGCGCAGCAGCAGTTTGGCGTGCGCCACGGCGACCGATTCCCGGTCGACGTAGACCACCCGGCAGGACGGGTCGATCTGCTGGACGATCTCGTGGAGGTTCCCGACGGTCGGGATCCCGGAGCCGATGTCGAGGAACTGCCGCACGCCCGCGTCCACCATGTGCAGCGCGGCGCGGCGCAGGAAGGCGCGGTTGAGCCGGGCCGCGTCGCGGATCCCCGGCATGATCTGCAGGATCTGTTCGCCCAGCACCCGGTCGGCCTGGAAGTTGTGGTCGCCGTTGAGCCAGTAGTCGTAGACCCGGGCGGGATTCGGCACGGTCGTGTCGACCTCGGGAGGGACCCAGCTCAGGTTGGAAGTCACCGTCGTCGCCGCCGTTCCGTTGGGAATCCGTTGGGGCACAGGAGTCTAGCGGGCCGCCGGGGCCGGGCTGCCATCGTCCGATCGTGTGGATGTGCGGCCGCGGAACCCCGTTCGTGACCCGGCGGTCCTAGGGTTGCCGGGTTCAGCGTCCGAGCACCGGGGAGACGAGCACGATGGCACCACCTCCGGACGTCGCTGTCGCACCAGGCCGGTGGCCGCTGCTGGGGCACACCGTGCCGATGCTCCGCGACCCGCTGAAACTGCTGTCGTCACTGCGATCGCACGGCGACGTCGTCCGCCTCGACTTCGGCCCGATGCCGGTCTACCTGGTCACCACACCGGAACTGGCCTGGCGGCTGCTCGCCGTCGACGCGGCGAAGTTCGACAAAGGCATCGTGTTCGACAAAATGCGGCCGCTTTTCGGTGACGGGCTCGCGACTTCCAACGGTGCCTTCAACCAGCGGCAACGGCGGATGATGCTGCCCGCCTTCCAGCGAAGCCGCATCGCGCTCTACGCCGAGACGACGATGACGAAAATCGCTGTAGAGCTTGCCGACTCGTGGAAACCGGGCGAGGTGGTGGAATTCGACCAGCGGATGCAGGATCTCGCGCTGACCATCTCCGGGCGCACGCTGTTCTCCACCGAACTCGGCGACGACGCGCTCGCCGAAATCCAGCGGTCGATCCCGATCATGTTGAAGTACGTCATGGTCAGGGCCTTTTCGCCGAAGTTCGTGGAGCGGCTGCCGATCCCGGCGAACCGCGAGTTCGACGCCGCGGCCGCGCGCCTGAGACGGGTCATCGGCGACGCCGTCCTCAAAGCCCGCGAGCAGGGCGGGGATCAGGGTGACCTGCTCTCGATGTTGTTGCTGGCCAAGGACGACGAGACCGGCGAGAAGATGACCGACCGTCAGGTGGAGGACGAGGTCATCACGATCCTCACCACCGGCGCCGAGACCACCGCCGTCGCGCTGGCGTGGTTCTTCCACGAGATCGGCGCGCGGCCGGACGTCGAGCGCCGCTTCCACGCCGAGGTGGACGAGGTGCTCGCGGGCGGACCCGCGCGGTTCGACCACCTGCCGCGCCTGGTCTACACGCAGCGGATCATCAACGAGGTCGTGCGCCGGACCCCGCCGGTGATCCTGATGCGGCGCGCGCGGGAAGACGTCGAACTCGGTGGCGTGCGCCTTCCGGCCGGTACCGAAGTCGCGGTCAGCCAGCACACGCTGCACCGCGATCCGCGCTGGTTCCCCGAGCCCGGCAGTTTCGACCCGGACCGCTGGGAGCCGGATCGAGCGGCCTCGCTGCCGAAGGGCGCGTTCATCCCGTTCGGCGCCGGGCCCCGGCTGTGTCCCGGCCACCAGTTCGCTCCCACCGAGATCGCGTTGGTCGCGGCGACGATCGGCGCGCGGTGGCGGCTGGTGCCGGTACCAGGGGTGAAGGTCTTCCCCAAGATCAAAGCGACGATGCAGCCGAACCGATTACCGATGACCGTGCTGCCGCGAACCTCGGGCTGACGGTGAGCGTCCGACTACCAGGTGTAGGGTTCGTGCTCCTTCCGAGCGTTCCGATTCCGGAGAGGATTCTGTGAGAATGCCGCTCAAACTGGCCACGGCGGTGGCTGCCTGCTGCGTGCTCCTCGGTGGTTTCCTGGTCGCCGCCCCGGCCGCGGCCGTCGAGATCCGTTGTTCCGACCTGGACCTGCCGGTCACCGGCCCGCTCGGCGAGCCCGCCACGGTGCACGGCCGGTTCTGCCTGCCCGACGGCCCGGTGCCCGACGCGGTCCAGCTCCTGGTGCACGGCGGCACCTACAACAGCGCCTACTGGGACCTGCCCTACGACCCGGATCGCTACTCGTACCAGCGCGACATGGCCAAGCACGGTTACGCGACCTTCGCCGCGGATCAGCTCGGTTCGGGCGGGAGCAGCAAACCGCTCAGCCTTCCGCTCCTGCTGCCGGTGCTGGCGCGATCGATGCACGAGGTGATCGGCCACCTGCGCGCGGGCCGGGTCGGCGGCACGCCGTTCGAGAAGGTCGTGATCGTCGGGCATTCGGTCGGTTCGGGCATCGTCGCGGCCGAGGCGTCGACGTATCAGGACGTGGACGGCGTGATCCTCACCGGGATGACACATCTGCCGTCGGTGCCCGCGTTGACGCTCGGCGTGCTTTTCGGGCTGCAGCCCGCGTTCGCGGACGACCGGCTCGGTTCGCTCGGCAGCGATCCGCTCTATTTCACGACGAAACCGGGAGCGCGCGCCGGGCTGTTCTACGCGACGGAAAATACCGACCCGGGTGTCATCGCGGCCGATGAAGCGACCAAGGACCAGGTTTCGGTCCCGGGAATGGGAACCGTCGCCGTGTTCGGCATCGTGCTGCCCGCGACAAAGGCGATCCGCGTACCGGTTCTGCAGGCGGTCGGGCAGAAGGACATCCTGTTCTGTGGCCTGTTCGCGCTCCGGAACTGTTCGAGCGGCGCGACGCTGCGACCGGCGGAAGCGCCGTATTACCGGCCCGAGGCCGAACTTTCCACGTATGTTCTGCCCGGTGCCGGACATTCGTTGGCGTTGCATCGCAACGCGTCCGAGTACCGGGACGCCACGCGCGGATGGCTTAGGGACAAGGTCGGTGTTGCAGTACCGTAGGGTTACCACCCGATTGGGTGACCGGTAAACCGTGAGTATGGCCAGAGAATCGTGGAGGATGTTTCTCCACCGCGGAATACGAAAACGACCCCAGGACCGGCGGACGTGACTGCCCCACTTCCGGACGGCGACGAGTTCTCCGTATCGCCGGACGCCTCGAAAAGAAGCTCGTCTTCCGCTTCGCCGAAGCGGAAGAACGCCGCGCCGACCCGGGCGACCCTTGTGCGCAAGTGGGCGTACCTGGTCACGAGCACGGCGTATCTTCCGTATACCCACGCCCAGATCGAAGAGCATTTCACCGCGCTGCTGGACGACGTGTACGCGGCGGTGCTGAGTGACGACGCCGAGCCCGCGCAGGCCACCGAAGCCGGCGCGCGGCTCGTCGCGCTCAGATGCGTCGGGCCGGACAGCCTGCGTCGCACGATGGAGGTACTCGGCAAGGGGCTCTTGCACGAACCGGAGTTGCGGAGCGTGAAGTCGCTCCCCGAACGGGTGTTGCAGGTGCTCGGCGCGCTCGCGTCCGGCTACGGCGAGGCTTTGCGCGAGAGCATCCAGACCCAGCAAGAGGATCTGAGCCGCACGCTGGTCACGCTCGAACGCGAGACCCGGCGTGAACTGGCGCTCGCGCAGGCGCGCTTCGAGCAGTTGTTCACCGGTTCGGCGACCGGCGTGGCCGTCACCAGGGTGGACGGCCGCGTCCAGCGGGTGAACCCGAAGTTCGCCGAGATGCTGAACCGGCCCGTCGCGGATCTGATCGGGCTCAACCTCTACGACCTGGTCCACCCGGAAGACGCCGGCGGCCTGCGAGAGGGTTACCGGAAGCTGCTCGAAGGCGAGAGCCAGCGGCTCGAACTGTCACGAAGACTCGTGACCGAAGACGAAGAGCCGACCTGGGCCGGCTTCACCGGCGCTGTCATCCGCGACCCGGCGGGCGAGGCCCAGCAGTTGATCACGCTGGTCGACGGCGACACCGACGTCTCCCTGCTCCAGCGTCAGCTGAGCCGTCAAGCCCTGCACGATCCGCTGACCGGCCTGCCGAACCGGCAGTTCTTCGGCACCCGGCTGGAGAAGGCGCTGCGGCACGCCGATCCGGCCTTCGGCGTCACGGTCTACCACCTCGACCTCGACGGGTTCTCCCTGATCGCGGGCGGGCTCGGCCAGAAACAGAGCGACGACCTGCTGAAGAACGTCGCCGCGAAGCTGCGGACCGTCGTGGGCGGCGAGAACGCGCTCGTCGCCAGGCTCGGCGGTGACGAGTTCGGCATCCTCATCCAGAACACCGCCGCCAGCCCGGACGTCGCCACCGTCATCGGCATGATCAACCAGGAACTCTCCGAACCGGTCTACCTCGAAGGCGGGAGCGGGGTCGCGGTCTCGGCGTGCGTCGGGGTCGTGCACCGGCCGCCGAGGGACATCGCGCCGACCGAACTGCTGCGCGTCTCCGACATGACACTGCGCCGGGCGCAGTCCAACGGCTACCGGCAGTGGGCGCTGTCCGACTCCGCCCTCGACACCCGGGAGCGGCACGAGTTCAGCCTGGCCGTCTCCATGGCGGGTGCCTGGGAGACCGGCGAGCTCGAGGTCGGTTTCCGGCCGCTGACCTGGCTGGCGGACAACAGGCCCGCGGGTATCGAGGCGAGACTCGCGTGGAACCATCCCCGCCACGGCCGGATCGGTCACGACACGTGCGTCCGCTTCGCCGACGAGACCGGCCTCATCGTGCCGCTCGGCGAATGGCTCATCCGCACCGCGTGCGAGGAGTCGGACGACAGGCTCCCGATGGTCGTGGGACTGACCCCGCACCAGGCCGCGGATCCGGATCTCGTCGGATCGGTGCGGAGCGTGCTCGCCGCGACCGGACTCGGGCCGTCACGGCTGCGGCTGGGCTTCCCCGCCGGTGCTGTGCTCGCCGAACTCGGGGAGACCGTGGACAACCTGCATCTCCTCGCCGAGATCGGGGTGGACCCCGAACTGCAGGACTTCGGCGCGGCCGGTGACGTCGTCTGTCTCGTGGACGTGCCCGTGCGGACGGTCCGGATCGCTCCCCGGCTCGCGGAGCGGCGGACGGAACCGCTGGCCGGACGTTCGCTGCGGAACCTCATCGAGACCGCGAACATGGCGGGCGCGACGGTGATCGCGGACGGGATCGACTCGACCGGCGACGCGGGCTGGTGGCAGTCCGTCGGCGCCCACATCGGGGCGGGCCGGTACTTCGGTTAGGCCATCTGCCGCAGTGGCGCGGCGCTAAGTTACCCGAGAGTTGACGTACGCGGGCGGATTGGGCAACATCCCAGGTCCTCACCCCGCACCTCGGAGGCATGCGCATGCAGGTAGGCCCGAGGCGTGGGCGGCGTGTCACCGCGCCCGTCGTCGTCTTGAGCCTGTTGCTGGTGATCGCGCTCGGTGCCTGGTGGGGAGTGGACTATCTGCGGGCCCGCTTGGCGGGCAACGGTTGTGACGCGCTGACGCCGGTCGCGATCACCGCCGCGCCCGATGTCGCGCCGGTGCTCACACGGCTCGCGGCGACCGTGCCGCAGGAAGAATGCTTCAGTGTCACCGTGACGGCGAGCGAGTCGGCCACGACGGCCGACCTGCTCGGGACCACCACCTCCGGCGGCCCCGACGTCTGGATCCCCGAGTCGAGCACGATGTTGTCGCAGGCCAGGGACGCCGGCGCGTGGAACCTGCCGGAATCCGGTCAGTCGGTGGCGAATTCCCCGGTGGTACTGGGACTTCCCGACGAAACCGCGCGGCGGTTCGGCTGGCCGGGGAGAACCCCCGCCTGGCAGGAGATCCTCGACGGTTCCCCGGTCGGGATGCCGGACCCGGCCCGCGATCCGCTGGGCATCGCCACCCTGCTCGGCCTGCGGAAGCTGACCGAGAAGGCACCCGATCCCGCCGCGGCCTTCACCGCCGTCATGCGGAAGCTGAACCCGGCTCCCGGCCAGTTCCCGGCCGCCTTCCCGGTGACCGAACAGGCCGTCCTCACCCGGAATCTGGTGGCGGCCTACCCCGGTGTCCCGGTGCAGGGGTTCGATTACCCGTACGTCGTCCTGCCCAAGGCGTCGGAGGCGTCGAGGGGAGCGGCGGAACGCTTTCTGCGGCTGCTGCTCGATCCGATGGCGGGCGCGACCTTCGCCAACGAGGGATTCCGCGCGCCCGGCGGCCAGTTCACCGTCCCGCGGGCGCAGGACAGCCGGACCGATCCGGCGCCCCAGCCGCCCGGTGCTCCGCCCGTGACGGAGATGTACGCC
This sequence comes from Amycolatopsis sp. lyj-90, assembly GCF_046549035.1. NCBI lineage: Bacteria > Bacillati > Actinomycetota > Actinomycetes > Pseudonocardiales > Pseudonocardiaceae > Amycolatopsis > Amycolatopsis sp. lyj-90. The sequence goes on along the minus strand of NZ_JAJPWP010000013.1, from coordinate 289,098 downwards.
GCACTGCAGGCCTGGGCGGGGACGAACCTGAGCGCCCGGGTCCAGGTGCTGCTCGACGTCTCCGGTTCGATGGCCGCCGCCGTGCCGGGCGCGGGGAAGAGCCGGATGGAACTCACCCTGCAGGCCGCAACGCAGGGACTCGGGCTGTTCAAACCCACCACGGAACTGGGGTTGTGGCTGTTCTCGACCAAATTGGACGGTGACAAGGACTACCGCGTCCTGTTGCCGATGAGGACGATCGCGGAACAGACGACTTCGGGCGGTGTCGGGCAGCTTCAGGCGGTGCGGCCGAAAGCCGGCGGGGCGACCGGCCTCTACGATTCGATCCTGGCCGCGTACCAGAACGCCAGGCAGAACTGGAAACCCGGCCGGATCAACCTGGTCGTCGTCCTCACCGACGGGCGTAACGAAGACAGCGAGACGATCGGGCTGCCGCGGTTGCTGGAAGAGCTGGGGAAGCTCCAGGACCCGCGGAAACCGTTGCCCGTCATCGGGATCGGCATCGGACCCGACATCGACGCGTCCGAACTGCGGCAGGTGTCCACCGCCACCGGCGGGGATTCGTTCACCACCCCCGATCCCCGGAAGATCTCGGACGTCTTCTACCAGGCGCTGAGCAAGATCATGTGCCAGCCGCCGACCTGCAAGAATTGAGGAAAGACGTGGTTGTCCGGGGGAAGAGACCTTCGCCGGTCACGATCGCCGCGATCGTCGCCGGCGTGATCCCGTTCGTTCTGCACGCGTGGGCCGCGCTGCGCGGCAGTCTCGCGCAAGACGACTTCGTCATCACCTATCACGCCGCGCAGGCAGGCCCCTTCGACTTCGGCTACTTCTTCCAGGACTACCACGGCCATCTCGCGCCGGGCGGGTTCCTGCTCGCCGATCTGCTGACCGCCTGGGCGCCGCTGAACTTCGCCGTGCTGATGGCGCCGGTCCTGGCGATGCAGGCGGCGGCTTCGGTGCTGTTGTGGACGGTCCTGGTGCGCTGTTTCGGGCGCCGCTGGGGGATTCTCGTCCCGTTCACGATGTTCACGACGTCGACCCTGCTGCTCGTCCCGACGTTGTGGTGGGCGTACGCCATCCAGATCGCGCCCGTGCTGCTGGCCGCCACGGCCGCCCTGCACGCGCACGTGCGGTATCTCGCCGACGGCGGACGCTGGGCGATCGCCACCGTGGCCTGGACGGTCTTCGGGCTCGCCTTCTACGAAAAGGCGGTGTTCATCCCGCTGCTGGTCGCCGGGATCACCGTGCTGCTCGGGGTTTCCCTGCGCCGTCACGTCGTGCTCTGGGGCGTTCTCGCCGCCGTGCTCGCCGGCTACGCGGCCGTTTTCTTGACGCTGACCACGAGCCAGGTCGGGCAGGGCGGCGGTCCGGTCACCGTCGGCACGGTCGCGGACATGACGGGCCGGATGCTCGGCGACACCCTGGTGCCGGGGCTGGCGGGCGGGCCGTGGTCAGGACCCGGACCCGGTGCGACGTTCGCCGCTTCCCCTGTCGTGGTGCGGATTCTGCTGCTGCTCGTCGCGGTCGCCGTACTGGTCGCCGGGATCCGCACGGGCGGGCTCCGGGCGCGGAAGGCGTGGCTGCTGCTGGGCCTGGTGTTCGTGGCGGACATCGGGCTTTCGGCGGCCACCCGGCTCACCGAGGTCGGCCCCGAACTGGGCAGCGACCCCCGTTATGTCGCGGATCTCGCGCTCGTGGCCGTGCTGTGCCTCGCTTTCGCCTTCCTGGAGCCGAAACCGTTCGACCGGCTTTCCGATCCCGTGCCATCGCGGGCGAAACGCCCGCTCGCCCTGGTGTTGAGTCTCGCCTTGATCGCGAGTTCCGCCGTGGGTTTCTCCCGGCTGGCACCGGGATTGCGCTTCGAGCACTCCCGGGACTTCCTCGCCAACGCGCGGGCTTCGATCGAACGGAACCCCGATCTCGTTCTGTACGACACGGCGGTGCCGAACGACGTCCTGCACGGCTGGTTCGGCGAGAACGCCCGCACGTCCCGGGTGGCGGGCCTGATCCCGGGCGTCCGGTTCGATCAGCCGACCAGCCGGATGTCCCTTTTGGACGACTCGGGGACCGCGAGGACGATCACCGGCGTGGAATCGATTTCCCGCGGTCTTCCCGGTCCGGTGGCGGGCTGCGGGTACACCGTGGGCGAAAGCCTGGTCCGGGTTCCGCTGGACACGCCCGTTCTCGGCCGCTACCTGCTGCGGATCGACTACTTCACCTCGGATGGCGGTGAAGGTGTCGTCGATCGTGACGGGGCGCGCGTGCCGGTGTGGTTCCAGCCCGGCCTGCACACGATGTACCTGCCGATCGAGGGCCTGTTCGACAAGGTCGGTTTCCAGTTGTCGGCCAAGGGCGCACCCGTCTGCCTCGCGAAGGTCGACATCGGCAGACCGCTCACTCAGTAAGGGTCGTACGGGCTGTCGTGGCCGAAGATCTTCGCCACGGGATTCAAGCGCAGCCGCAGCAGGATCTTGATCCCGACGTTGCGCGCGAACCACGGCAACTGGGCGAGTACGCGCAGCCTGTCCTTGGCCGACGGCGGGGTGAGCCGGAACCGGGCCAGCGACGTCGCGCGGTCGAGGTAGGTGTACCGCCGTCCGAAGAGGACTTTCGCGATCGTGCCCAGGGTGACGCCGATCGAGGAAAAGCAGTCGTGGACCAGGATTTCCCCACCGTCGATCAAGTTCGTCGACCAGCGAAGGTCGTCGGTGTAGGTCCAGTAGTCGTGTTTGCCGTCGATGTAGAGCAACTGGATCGGGCGGTCCCAGCGCGGCCGGAGTTTCGTGCTGTACTCGGCCACGAGTTCGACGACGTCCTCGACGCCCGCCGTCCTCAGGTTCGCCTCGAACCGTTGGCGTGTCGGCGATCCGCCGAAGAGCCGTCCGTCGACGAAGGGGTCGACAGCGACCACCGTGGCGCCGACCGTACGGGCCGCCATGGCGAGGACGATCGTCGAACGGCCTTGGTGGCTGCCGATTTCGACGATGAGGTCGCCCTTGTCCAGGCGGCATGCCGCGTTCCACAAGGCAAGGCCCTGATCCCGCGTCATCCAGCCTTTGACGGGTTCGGCGAGCGACCACGCTTCTTCGAAACCGTCTGTCATAGGCGCATAGTAGCCACGTTTCCGCCTAGTATCTACCGGATGGTAACCGGCGCGATCGTGAAGAAGCCGAGCACGTGGATCGTGCTGGCGCTGACCGTGCTGTCCTTTGTGCAGCGTCCGGGCAGGACGACGTTCGACACCAAACTCGACCTCGCCGTGGATCCGCTGGCCTTCCTCGGCCGGGCGCTGCACCTGTGGAATCCCCAGGCGACGGCGGGGGAACTGCAGAACCAGGCGTACGGCTACCTGTTCCCCATGGGGCCGTTCTTCGCGGTGTGCCAGGCCGTCGGGATGCCGGTGTGGATCGCGCAGCGGTTGTGGTGCGCGCTCCTGCTCTCGGTCGCGTTCGGGGGCGCCCTCCTGGTGGCCCGCGCGCTCAAGATCGGGAACGAACGGACTCGGCTGATCGGAGCAGTCGGGTACGCCCTCGCGCCGCGGATGGTCACCGAAATCGGCTCGCTGTCGTCGGAAATGCTGCCCGCCGTCCTGCTGCCGTGGGTGCTGCTGCCGCTGATCCTCGCCGATCGCATCGGTTCGCCACGCCGTGCCGCCGGGCTGTCCGCGCTCGCCGTGCTGTGCATGGGCGGGATCAACGGCGCGATGGTCGTGATGGCGCTCGTGCTGCCGGGACTGTGGCTGCTGACCCGGAAATGGCGGAGCACGCACGTCGAACTCGTCATCTGGTGGTTCGTCTTCGTCGCGGGCGTGGCGCTGTGGTGGATCCTGCCGCTGGTGCTGCTCGGCCAGTACAGCCTGCCGTTCCTGGACTACATCGAATCCGCGACGAACACGACGGCGCCGATGTCGCTGTACGAGGTGCTGCGCGGGACGAACCAATGGGTCGCCTACGTCGTGCAGGGCACGCCGTGGTGGCCGTCGGGCTGGGCGCTGATCGACAATCCCGTGCTGATGGCTGCCACCGGGCTGGTGGCGGCGGTCGGCCTGTTCGGGCTCGCGCGGCGTGGCCTGCCCGAACGGCGGTTCCTGGTACTCGGCGTCCTGACCGGCCTGACGCTGCTGACCGTCGGCTATGTCGGGACGCTCGACAGCCCGCTGGCCGAACCCGTGCGGCATCTGCTCGACGGCCCGCTCGCGCCGCTGCGCAACGTGCACAAGTTCGAACCGGTGCTGCGGCTGCCGCTGATGCTGGCGTTCGTATACGGCATCACGAGTGCCGCGCCATCGCTGCGGCGGAATCTGCGGCCGGCGCTCGGTGCGTTACTGGTCGTGGTGATGGCCGCGCCGGTCTGGCTGCTGACGCTGCGGCCGGGGCCGGGCTGGGACGAGGTGCCGGGCCATTGGTACGACGCGATGGGCTACGTCGCCAAGGCCGATCCGAACGCGCGGACGCTGCTGCTGCCCGCGACCGGATTCGGCGAGTACGACTGGGGCCGCACCGTGGACGAACCGGCGCAGGCCATCGCGGACAGTCCGTGGGCCGTGCGCAACCAGGTCCCGCTCGGGTCGGAGGGCAACACCCGGCTGATGGACTCGATCGACGCGGCTTTGGCCGGCGGCAGAGGGGATCCCGGGCTCGCCGCCCTGCTCGCGCGGTCGGGCTACCGGTTCTTGCTGTTGCGAGGGGACATCGACCGCGCCAAGGTGGGCGCCCCCGACTTCGCGACGTTGCGCTCCGGACTGGCGGGATCGCCGGGGATCGGGAAAGCGGCCGAGTTCGGGCCACTGGAGATCTACGAGGTGAAACGGCCGGTGCCGCTCGTCACCGCGACGTCCGTGAAAGATGTTCCAACGGTGAGCGGCGGCCCGGAGAACCTGCTGCCGCTGATGAACTCCGGGCAGCTCGATCCCGGCACGCCGACGGTGCTGACCGGGGACGGCGGTTCGCCGTCCGGGCGGCGGCTGGTCACCGACGGGCTGCGCCGGGCCGAACGCAACGTCGGCGGGGTGCGGGACAACCTGAGCCAGACGCTGACCGCCGGGGAATCGCCGAGACAGCAACGGGCCGCGCTGGACGTCCTGCCGTTCCCGGGGGAGCAGCATCAGACCGTGGCCGCGTACCGGGGGATCCGGTCGGTCAGCGCGTCGACCGCGGCGTCGTTCGCGGACGCTTTCGGCGGTTCGGATCCGAGTCACCAGCCGTTCGCCGCGCTGGACGGGGATCCGCGGACCGCTTGGCATTCCTCGACCTTCACCGGTCCGATCGGGCAGTGGCTCGAAGTCGAACTGGACACGCCGAGGCTGGTGAACACGGTCGATCTCGCGATGGTCGACGACATCCGCGTCGGCTGGCCGCCGACCAGGATCCGGGTCACCACGGACAACGGTTCCGTCGATCACCAGGTCATCCGGGGCGAAGGGGCGCACACCTACGGGGCGCCGGCGGGCGTGACGCGCAAGGTGCGGATCACGCTGCTGTCGCTCGTGGTCGGCAGGCAGGACGGCAACGTCGGCATCTCGGAGCTCAAGATCCCCGGCGCGGAACCGCAACGCGCGCTCGAGGTCCCCGCCGACCTTCCCGAGGGCACGGCGCCGGGCTTCGCTTTCACCCGGGGCCAGCAGCCGAGGTACGCGTGCGTGGCGGACAACGGGCACGTTCGTTGTGATGCCAACGCGGGCCGCGACGGTGAAGAACCGGACGGGATCCGGCGGCTGTTCTCGACGTCGTCCCAGAGCGCGTACGAGTTCGGCGGCACCGTGCTGCCCGCCGGTGGCGGCCGGTTCCCGGTGGACCTGCCGGGCGTGCGGGTGTCGGCGACCTCGCAACTGGGCGGGGATCCGTCGGCGGGCGCTTTCGCCGCCGCGGACGGGAACCCCGCGACCGCGTGGCTGCCCGACGTCACCGACCTGCGGCCGACGTTGACCCTGGACTGGGCCAAGGCACAGACGATCTCCGGAATCCGCGTCGCCGTCGATCCGGGCGGGACCGCGAGAGCGCCCGCACGGCTGGAGCTGACGACGCCGACGACGAGCCGTTCCGTCGAACTCGACGCTTCCGGCGCGGCGACGTTCCCGCCCCTGGAGACCTCGCAGCTGAAGATCGCTTTCGCCGGTCTCGACGACGACCAGCGGACCCGGAACTCGCTGGGAATCGGGAGCCTGTCCCTGACCGGCGCCGAACTTCCCGCTCCGGCCGCGGAATTCACCGTGCCGTGCGGATCGGGCCCGAACGTCCGCCTGAACGGCTTCGACTACGACACGTCCGTGCGCGGCACACTCGCCGATTTCGCCGCGCACCGGCCACTGACGCTTTCCGCCTGCCCCGACTCCCAGGGCGGCGTCGACCTGGCGGCGGGCGGACACGAACTCCGGACCGACCGGTCCGAGTCCTTCGTGGTCCAGGACCTGTGGCTCAAACCCGCCGGGCAGGCGGTCCCGCCCGTTGTCCACCGTGCCGTGTCCGTGGACTCGTGGGACGCGACGTCCAGGACGGTGACCGTCGCGGGCGGCGACGAGTCCATTTTGGCCGTTCCGGAGAACGCCAACGCGGGCTGGATTGCTTCCCTGAACGGGACTCCGCTGGTGAAGACGCGCGTCGACGGCTGGCAACAGGCGTGGATCCTGCCTGCCGGATCCGGCGGTGTCGTCCAACTCGAGTTCACCCCGGACTGGAAATACCGCTCCGGTCTGCTGATCGGCGCCGTCGCGATCCTGGCGGTGTTGATCGGCGTCCTGTGGCCGGTCCGGCGGCGCCCCGTGTCCACAGTGGCCGGATCCGGGCGGGTGGTCCCGGTGGTGCTCATCGGCCTGCTGGCCGTGCTCGGCGGGATGCTGCCGATCGTCCTGCTGATCGCCGTCCTGCTGGCACGCCAGTTCACCGACCGCGCGCCGCGCTATCTCGCTTTCGGCGGGATGGCCGTGGGAACGCTCGTCGCGGTGGTGGGGCGGCTGCTGGGGCACGGTCAGGAGTGGGCCTACGGTCCGGTGACGCAGGCTTCGCTGCTACTGGCCGCGGCGGCGATGGTGGCGATGTGTTTGCCTTGGTTCGAGGGGCGCGAGGCGGAGCGCGATGGGTAGGGGGGCCGTGTGGAAATAGAGACGTTGAGTGTCCCTATTTCCACACAGCCGGGCTTCAGCGGACCTGTCACGACTCGTAGCCCCCGGTTCTTGTCGGTGCCCCGGCTCAAGCTGGACGGGTGCGAAGAGGGAAGTGGGCTCAGCACCCACTGTTGACGAATGGCCCGGCCGTTGTCGGCGTCAAGCGGCTCGAAGAACTGGGCGTGCCCAGAAGGACGATCTGGCGCCGATGTGAGAGCGGCGGTGTCTGGCGGATGCTGCTGCCTGGTGTGGTGCTACTCGGAACCGGCGAGCCGTCCGGTGACCAGGGCATCGAGGCTGCCCTGCTTCATGGTCGTGATGGTTCGGTACTCACCGGTGTCCACGCGCTCAGGCGCTATGGCCTGCGCAACCTTCCGCTCACCGGCGAGGTCCAGGTTCTCGTCCCGGCCGAACGCGCGATCGCCAGTACCGGGTTCGTCCACATCGAACGGACGCGACGACTACCCTCACCGCTGATCAGGTCCGGTGTCCCTACCGCTCCGGTCTCCCGCGCGGTGATCGACGCGGCGCGCCGGACGGTGGATCAGGACGTGGTCGTGGCGATGGCCGCCGAAGCCGTGCAGCGACGGTTCTGTCTACCGTTGGCGCTGGCCGAGGAACTCGACCAGCAGCACCGCGCCGAAACACGGGCCTTGTTGTCGGGGTTGGAGCCGATTCTGCGCGGCGCGCATTCTGTCGCCGAGGCCGACGCGTGGAGTCTGTGGGCGCGTTCAGGGCTGCCCGAGTTCCAGTGGAATGTGAAGGTCTTCGATGCGGCGGGCCGGTTCGTGGCGAAGCCGGACGGCTGGTGCGACAGGGTCGGGTTCGCCTGGGAGGTCGATTCCCGCGGCTATCACTCCGAGGGCGACCACTTCCGTGCCACTCTCGCGCGGAACGCTCGCTATGCCGCAGCCGGGATCGTCGTCCTTCAGACGTTGCCGTCCCGGCTCCGGTCCGAACCGGACGCGGTTTTGGCCGAGCTCCACGCGGCGTTCAGGAGTGCCCAAAGACGTCCACGTCCCGATGTGCGCGTCCGGTGAGTCAAGCGCGGCGCGACCGCCACTCCAGCACAGCGCCGGAAAGCGCCAAAGCCCCCGCACAGCAAGCAGCGACGGTCACCACCTGAGTGGCCGACGAGTGCAGCCAGGTCGTCACCAGCACCGTCTCCACCAGCACGGTCGCCCACATCAGCACGGTCACCCGGCGGTCACCGGCGGCGAGGCGGGAGAACAGGAGGATCTGCACCAGCGCGAGCATCGAGCCGGCGAGGGCGAACGGCCAGACCGGCATGGTGCTGGCGGCGTAGCCGGGGCCGCCGATGAAGGACAGCAGGCGCGGGCCGGCGACGAGAGAGACAAGGAGGACGAGGGCGTCGAGGGCGGCGCAGACGGCCAGGGCGGCGGGCAGGATGCGGCGCCGGTCGTCGCCGTTCGCGAACCGGGGGAGCACGAGGACACCGACGGCTTGGGGGAGCCAGTAGGCGATTTTCGTGACGATCGCGCCGAGCGCGTATTCGCCCGCCTCGCTCGCGGGGAGGGTGTGGCGCGCCAGGACCAGGTCGAGGTTCACCAGCAGGACCAGCGCCAGCATCGCCTGAGCCGCGTGCAGGACGTCGCCCGCGTGCCAGCCCGCTTTCCGCGGTCGCTGCCGTCCACAGAGGAGCCAGCCGCAGAAGATCACCAGGTACGAGCCGATCGCGGTCCCGGCCAGCGCGCCGGTGGCGTCGCCGCCGATCACGAGGCCGATCAGCGATCCGCCGACCTTGCCCGCGCCTTCGAGCGCCATGAGCCCGGCCAGCCGTGCGAACCGGCCGCTGCCTTGCAACAGACCATGGAAGAGGCCGAGCAGGGTCAGCGGGCCGAGGGTGACGGCGAGCAGCAGCGCGGGCACCACGGAATCCAGGTGCAGCACGAAGACCAGTACCGGCGCCAGGATCAGGCCGATCGCCGCGACGATCGCGCTCGTCGTGAGGCCGAGTGCCAGGAGTGTTCCCGTGTCCTGAGGCTTGCGCGCGACGCGCAGCGCGACGACGGTCTGCAGGCCCATCGCGGGGACGACGCCGATCACCAGCACCGCCAGCAGCGAACTCAGCTCACCGAAAGCGCTCGGAGCGAGCAGCCGGGCGGCGACGATGCTCAGCGCGTAGGCGCCGGCGTTGTTGGCCGCCAGCGCGAGGGAGACGAGGATCGCCGCGACACGCTTGTCGGTCCTGGCCTGATCGACCTCGACGTCTACGCTCAAAGGCGTTCTCCTATTACCGGCGAGTAATCAAGGGACCATAACCGCGATCGAGGCGGAAAGGAAAGGCCGTTGGGCGCACGTGGCGAACGTTCGGTCCTGGCCGCGGTGTCGGCGGGGCTGGCGTTGCTGGTGTTCCTGCCGGTGCTCGGACGCGGCTTCGTCCTGAGCTACGACATGGTGTTCGCCCAGCGTCAGTCGCTCGTCCCGGACGCGCTCGGGCTCGGTTCCGCGCTGCCGCGTTCGGTGCCCGCCGACGCCGTGATCGCGCTCGTGACCGCGGTGGTTCCCGGCGACATCGTCCAGAAGATCGTGCTGTTCCTCGCACTCTTCGGAGCGGCATACGGCGCAGCGCGGCTGGTGCCGACGGAGCGGCTCGGTACGCGGATCGTCGCCGCCACCGGCTACGCGTGGACGGCCTATTTCGCGGAGCGGTTGTTCATCGGGCACTGGCCGCTCCTGCTCACCTACGCCTGCCTCCCGTGGATCGTGCGCGCCGCGCTTTCCCTGCGCGACAGCGAGCCGAGGGCACTCGCGCGGCTGGTGCTGGCTTGCGCCCCCGCGGTGCTCACCCCGCCGGGCGGGATCTTGGCCGCGCTCACCGCGATCGTCGTGGCCGGACCGCGAAAACTCGGCCACACCATCGGTCTCGCCGTCGTGCTCAATCTTCCGTGGCTCGTGCCCACGCTCCTGCATGAAGGCGGTTCGCTGTCCGACCCCGCCGGGGTGGCCGCGTTCAGCGCCCGCGCGGAAAGCTGGGGCCCGGCGATCCTGAGCGTGCTCGGGCTCGGCGGCATCTGGAACGGCGACGTCGTCCCCGGGAGCCGGGGTGCGCCGATGGCCCCGGTGCTGATCCTCGTCACGGTCGCCGTGGCACTGGCGGGACTGCGTCCTCTGGCGCGAAGGTGGGGGACACCGCCGGCAAGAGCGTTGCTGGTGCTGGGAGTTCTCGGTGTCGTGCTCGCCGCGCTGGCGACACTGCCGTTCGGCGAACCCGTGCTGTCCTGGGCGATGGGGCACGTTCCCGGCGCGGGACTGCTGCGGGACGCGCAGAAATGGGTGGCCTGGTGGGCACTTCCCGTCGCGCTCGGATTCGCGCTCGCGGTGGAGGCCGCCGCTTCCCGGCTGCGGACCGGCGCGGCGCGCGTGGCGCTCGTCGTGGCCGCCGCGCTCTTCCCCCTGCTCACCATGCCTGATCTCGCTTGGGGCGGCTGGGGGAAACTCGAAGCGGTGCGGTACCCGGAGGACTGGAACGCGGTTCACCGGGTGCTCGCGGAAGACGACAGGCCCGGCGACGTCTTTGCGCTGCCGCTGTCCACGTTCCGCAGGTTCGCTTGGAACGACCATCGGACACAGCTGGACCCGGCGCCGAGGGCATTGCCCGAAACCGTCCTCGCCGACGACACCTTGCGGGTCGGCGGCGAGGAGATCTCCGGCGAGGATTCCAGAATGGACCGTGTCCGCGCCGCGAAGTCGCCCGAAGACCTGGCGGCGGCGGGAATCGGCTGGATCCTGGTCGAACACGGGACGCCGGGGCGCGTCGACCCGCGGTTGCTCACCGGCGCGGAACCGGTGTGGTCCGGTGACTGGCTCACGCTTTACCGCACTCCCGGTGTGCCCGTCGTGACCGAGACGAGAACACCGATCCCCGTGGTGCTGGCAAACGGAGTAGCGCTGCTTTCGATCGCCGCCGCACTGTTGTGCCTTAAGTTACCGGTGCGTACATTGAGCCGACGCAGGAATTCCCTGCTGCGGAAGGAGTAGGTCTTGGGCACCCTCATCGGCGCGGCCGCCGCCGTCATCATCGGGCTCGCAACGGCCGCGGGCGGGAGTTACGCGCTGACGAACTCCGCCGATCCGGACGCCGCACCCCAGGTGCAGGCGAAGATCAAGGAGCAGTTCAACCCGAACACGGGCCCTGAGAACGTCATTTACGGCAACCGCTGAGCCGGTGTCCCAGCTCGCCTCCGACCACGCGCAGCGCGTCGTCGGGCTCTACGGCGACCCCACCGTTTCCTGGAGCATCCTCCTGGAAGCGAAGCTGTCTTCGGTACTGACGCCGGAAAAAGCGCGGATGCGGCTGGCGGTCGCGGTCGAGGAGCGGCCCTGGCTCGGGGCCGCTCCCGACATCGACGCCGTTCCCGGCGAAGAACTCCCGGTGATCCGGGATCGTTTCGCCGAGGCACCGTACGAGCGCGGTGCGCCGCTGCTCCGCGTCGCTGTCGGCACCGACGAACCCGTCGTGCTGATCGCCGCGCATCACGGCGCGCTCGACGGCCTCGGCCTGCTCGCCGTCCTCGGACTCGCCCTCGACGTCCCGATCTCGTCCGCCGCCAAGGGAATCGGCGCGCGGACGGCGGATCGGTCATTCCTCACCTCGGCCGTCCAGAGGGTCGCTGAAGCGGTTTTCGCGCCTCCGGCGAGGATTACCCCGGAAAGGGCCGAAAGTGGCCCAGGGGACGTGTTCAGGGCCAGGATCCTCCCTCGCGCACGGCTCGGGTCCTCGGCTTTCGCGGCGGCGGCCGCCGACCTGACCGAGACGTGGAACGCCCGGCACGGCGAGAAAACCGCCAGGGTGGTGGCCGCGGTCGGAGCGTCATGGCGAGGCGGCGCCGCGCCGGAACCCGAGCACGACAGTGCCTTCTTCCGCTTGCGGCTCGGCAAGAAGCCGGTCGCGGCCGAAGTGGGCGCGCTGCTGGGCGCGCAGTCGCCGGAACCCGATTTTCCCGCCCGCAGCAGCAGGATCGCCCGGCTGGGCACCCGGCTGCTGGCGAGCAGGCTCGGCTCGACCTACCTGGTTTCCAACCTCGGCATCGTTTCGGCGGCCGACGCGGTCACCTCGATCGCGTTCTACCCGGCGGCCAGCGGCCGCTCAGGCGTGGCGTTCGGCGCGGCGACCGTCGGGGACACGAGCACCGTCACCGTGCGCGCACGCCGCAAGGACTTCGACGACGCCGCCACGGCCGGGCTGGCCGACGGGATCGTCGAAGCCTTGCGGCGTCAGGACCCTGGGATGGGGGATGGCCACCCCGGCCACGTCGCGCACGAGTGATTCGAAGCGGTTCACGCTGTGTTCCCAGTCGAACAGGCCGGCCCAGGTGACGCCCGCCTTGCCCATCTCGTTCCGGCGTGCCCGGTCGGCGAGCAGTCCGTCCACCTTCGCGGTGAAGTCGCCGAAGTCGTCGGCCAGCAGCCCGGTCTTGCCCTCCACGATGGATTCGGCCACCCCGCCCGCCGCCCGGTAGGCCACCGACGGCACGCCGTGCGCGGCGGCCTCCATGATGACGATGCCCCAGCCCTCCTTGACCGACGGGCACAGGTGCAGCCAGGACCGTTCCAGGATCTCGTGTTTCGCGGCCTCGTCCACCCAGCCGTGCAGCCGCACGCGATCCTCGACACCGCGGTCACGGGCGTGCTCGCGCAGGACCTCTTCCCACGGCCCCTGTCCGACGACTTCGAGCCGCAGCGTCGGCCAGCGCCGCGCCAGTTCCGCGACGACGTCGATCGCGTGCTCGATCCGCTTGTGCGGCACCAGCCTGCTGACCGCGACCAGCGTCGGTTCCTTCTCCCGGACGGCCTTGCCGCGCGGGGGAGCGTCCAAACCGTTGGGCACCACGGTGACCCGGGATCCTTCGATGCCGAGGCCCGCGAGTTCGCCCTTGGTGATCTCGGAAACCGTGACGTAGCGGCAGTGCCGGAACAGCCACGGCGCGAGCCGGGACTCGATCCACCAGCCGATCCGGCCCACTGTCTCGCCGAGCGCGCTGATCCACTGTTCCTTGTGGACGTGGTGCACGAGCACGAGGACCGGGCAGCCCGCCACCAGCCTGGCGAAGAACGGCATCCCGTTCTGGACGTCGACCACGAGGTCCGCGTGCGCCTTCCGGATCGCCCGCAGCGCGTGGAGGTAGACGCCGAACTTGTTGCCACGGCGGCGATAGCGGACGCCGTCGCGCCACTCCCCGGCGTTCGCGCCCGGATAGGCCGCGCACTGGATCTCCACCCGGTATCCGGCCTTGGCGAGTCCCTCGGCCATCCGCTCGACGTACCTTTCGGAGCCGCCGCCTTCCGGATGGCCGGTGTCGCGCCAGTTGACGAGCAGCACACGTGGCCGTTCCATCGTGGTTCTCCCAACCTGTTAGCGACAATGCTAGGTTACCGGTGCGTACACGGTAGATGAATCATTCTCGGAAAGCGATGGTTCGATGGTCGGTAATCGGTCAGTGACACTCTCGGTGATGCCGCATCGCGCCACTTTGCGCAGATCCGTGACCTTGTTCCGTACTTTTCTCACCGAGCAGACCGATCCGGACGGTTTCTACTCGGTGCTCGCCGAGGACTCCGTCAGGCAATTGGCCCAGCACACTCCGTTGAACGGCCGCACCATCGCCGACGTCGGCGGCGGACCAGGCTATTTCTCGGACGCCTTCCGTGCCGCCGGCGCCACGTATCTCGGGATAGATCCCGACGTCGGCGAGCTGACGGCGCGGGGAGAGGCCGGTGAGAACATGGTCCGGGGCAGCGGGACGGAACTGCCGGTGCGCACCGGATCCGTGGACATCTGCTATTCCTCGAACGTGCTCGAACACGTTTCCGAACCCGAGGTCATGCTCGCCGAGATGTGCCGGGTGACCAAACCCGGCGGGACGGTTTTCGCCTCGTTCACGCCGTGGTATTCACCGTGGGGCGGTCACGAGACGGCGCCGTGGCATTTCCTGGGTGGCTTCTACGCCCGGCGGCGTTATCTCGAAAAGAACGGGAAGGAGCCGAAGAACAAATTCGGGGAGAGCCTTTTCGCCTTTTCGGCCGGCGCGGCCATCCGGTGGGGGAAGGCCACGCCGCTCGCCGATCTCCAGGAGGTCTATCCGCGTTACCACCCCTCCTGGGCCCAGTGGATCGTGCGGGTTCCCGGCGTCCGGGAAGTCGCGTCGTGGAACTTGGTGATGGTGCTGCGCAAGCGCTAGTTGTTGCCAGTGCTAGTGGCGCGAAGGGGCGGGGCGGCGCTTCACCAGAAGGAAGACCCCGAGCGCGAGGAAGGCCGCCCCGCCGATCCCGAGCACGATCGGCCCGGTGCTCCCGATGAAGTCCAACTTGCCCTTGTTCTCGCCGACCTGCTTGACCATCGCCTCGACGGTCGCCTCGGTGAAGGTCAGCTTGCCGTCGAAGACCACCGTGGGCGTGGGATTCGCGGCCGACCGGAGTTCCTGGTGCGACCGCTGTTCCTGCTTCACCTGGATCCCGGTCACCGGCTCGATCCAGCTGGTGACGGTGCCCTGGTAGAACTGCCCCGCCTCGACGGAGTCCCCGGTGGCGCCGATGAGCGAGCCGGGCACCTTCTTCGTGGAGATCTTCGTGTCGGGGATCTCCTGGACGAACTTGTAGACCTCGACGCCCTTGATGTCTTCGACGCCCTTGAACCGGGCCTGGACGGCGCGGCCGGTGTTGTCGTCGTAGACCTGGTAGTCCTTCTGCTCGGTGTCGAAGGGGAACTTGAAGTTCAGGCCGGGCTGCGGCTTGTACTCCTGGATCTCCTCGGGCTTCTCGTTCTCCTTCGCGGCCTTCTCCTTGAGCTTCGTGACGAAGCTGGAGTTGCGGGAGCACTTCGACTCCTGGTCGCCGCCCGGTGGCACGTAGCCCTCCGCGGTGCGGCGGTCGAAGCAGACCTGCCGTTTGCTCGCGCTGACCACGGTCTGGTCGCTGGTGTCGACGACCGAGACGGCCAGCAGCCACACCGCGACGTCCGTGCCCTCCCGCATCTCCGGCGGCGCGAAGTTCGCGATCACCCGGGCGGTCGCCTTCAGCTTGGCGTCGTCACGGATCTCGGTGACGGTCTTGCCGTCCTCGGTCTTCACCGCGAGCACCTTGGACGCGGTGCCTTCGAGGACCGACGTCGATTCCTGGTTCAGTGGCACTTTGGCGAGTTCGGGTTTCACGTAGGTCGGCAGCAACACCGCGCCGGCGATGGCGAACACCCCTAGTGCCAAGAAGATCAGGCTCAACGCACGTCGCAACGGTCCTCCTGGTGAGACCACGGAAAATCCACATTACCCATCGGTAATCGGTCGCCAGATAGTGGCTGGTGGACCGGTCAGCGTCAAAGGTGTGACCGACGGTCATAGGTACGCCGCAGGGCCGGAAGGCGGTACGGGTGCCGCCATTCGGCGCAGGCAGCCAAACATGTTTGTTCCCGGGAACAACGTGAGCGGGACCACCATCGGACGACTTCCGGTGCGTGGAAAGGAACTCTGTGCCGCAAGACCCGAACGATCCCCGCGCGCTGGACATCGGCGCGTACTCGGACTCCATCACCGACGTCGAACTCCGCGACGCTGTCGCGGACGTCGCCGCGTTGCTTTCGTTGCACGGCAACGTGATCCGCGACCTCGACGCCAGGAGATCACGGTGGCGTCCCGGACGGCGGTCCCCGCATCCGGACATCGTGCTGTCCGCGGCCGGGCGCCGTCCACAGTGGACGAGGTCCGCGAATCCCGAGGTGACCCTGCCGGTCGCCACTACCTCGCGCGGCCGCACGCTCGCGGTACGGCTCACCGCGCGGCCCGGTCTCGGGCACACGCTGCTGGACCTCGCGAGGATCATCGACGCCGACATGGCGCCGGACGGGCGCTAGCGCGCGTCGTCCGCCAGCCGGACCGCCTCCAGCGCGACGTAGAGCTCACCGACGTCGACCGGATCGGACAGGTCACGCCTGGTCAGTTCCTGCACCCGGCGCAGCCGGTAACGGACCGTGTTCGGGTGGACGATCAGCCTGTCCGCGGCCTCCTTCGCCGAGCCGTGCCCGGCGAACCACGCGACCAGCGTGTCGAGCAGGACGTGCCGTTCGGCCTGGGGGAGCACCAGGATCCCGGTGAGTACCGAGCGCACGACGTCCCGCGACATCGCGGGCGCGCTCGCGACCAGCGTGGTGACCGGCGAGTCGCCGAAGACGGCGACGCCGGTGGTGCCGGTGGACAGTGACCGGCGGGCGATCCGGGCCCGGTGCACCGCGTCCGGCACTTCGAGGAAGCCGTTGAACGGCCTGCTCATCCCCACCGCCAGCGGCAGGGCGCCCAGTACGTCGCGCAGCCGCCGGACGTCCTCGACGCGGTCGATCACGACCAGCCCGGTTTCGGCACCCGGCCGCCACGCCGACTTCCAGCGCCGCGCCCGCAGCAGCGCCTCGACGCCGGGGCGCTCCTTCGGTTCGACGGCTTCGGTCACGACGGCGACGAACGTGCCCGCGGCCGGGAGATCGAGTTCCTTCGCGGCGTTCTCGAGCTCGGCCTGGGTGGCGAACCGGCCCTGCAGCAGGCCGTCGAGCAGGGCGAGCTTCTCGTGGGAGAGTTCGGCGGCGACCTCGCTGTACGCGGTGGTCAGCGCGTCGGAGTAGAGGTCGATGGTCTTCCACACGTTGGAATTGATCTCCACCGTGCGGGCGGGGTTGATGAAGCCGGGGCCGGCCAGTTCCAGCAGGCGCTCGTAGACGAAGATCCCGCCGATGCGGAACGCGCGGAGCACGGACGGCAGCGGGATACCCTGCCGGGCCTGCGCCAGACCGGTCTTGCGGGCCGCGTCGAGCGGGAGCCCCCGGCCCTCCACGAGCGCCGTCAGCGCCCGCTCGAGATTCGCGCGGCAGACCTTGCGCAGCTCGTCCGGCGCGGTGCTGTCCACTTGGTGGTAGAACTCGTCCTCGTCGCTGAGCAGCCGGGCGAGGCGGTCGCTGAACTCGGGCAGCCGGGTGAGCATCGCCTGCATGAGCACACGCTGCTCCCGGGGTGCGGGAGTAGCGAGAGCCTCGGTGCCCATCCGTCAACTCTAACCCGACGGAGTGGCCGATTTTTATCACGATGCGACGAAAGGGCTGTTTCCGGTGCTGGGCGCGCCTGACAAGAAGGAACGCCGCCGGACGAAGACCTCTTCGTCCGGCGGCGCCCCCAGGTGGCCCGGGTGATCAGTGGTTGATCTTGAACCAGGGCTGCGACCAGCCGAGATAGGTGTAGTTCCACTTGCTCTTGATCTGCGCGATCGTGGTCTCGGTGAAGCTGCCGGGGCCGTTGATGTCGTTCGACAGGAACTTGCCGTCGCCGATGGAGATCATCGTGTGCCCGGTGCCGCCGTTGCTGAAGAAGGCGAGCCCGCCCGCGGGGACCTGGGTGTCACCCGGGTGCTTGTACGAACCCGGGAGCTGGGTCCAGTGGACGTAGGCCGTCTCCGAGCCGCTCGCGGTCCAGCCGTAGGCCCACGAGTTGATCCGGTCGCACCAGCGGTAGTAGTCCGGGTCGTTGTTGGTGTGCACGTGTGCCTTGGCCCACGCGACGGCTTGTGCGCAGGTCCTCGGGTTGCCGGTGCCCGCGGTCGAGCAGGAGAGGGTGCTGCCCGCGCAGTTCGGGGCGACCCGGCCGTCCGAGCCGGTGTAGACGTAGGCGTCGCTGATGTAACCGCCCTTGGACGGCACGTAGTCCCAGATGTCGGTGGTGCCGTACTTCCCGGTCACCGTCGAGCCGTTCGTCTGGCAGTCGATGGTGACGGCGGTGCCGCTCGCGACCGTGCCGACCGCGCTCCCGCCCGTGCTCGGGGTCGACCGGACGGTCACGGCGACGCCGGAGTCGGTGTTCACCGTGCCCGTCGCCGCCAGCGCCTCGCCCGCTCCGCCGAGCATGATCGCCCCGGCCATCGCGATCGCGCTCAGGGCGCCGCCGACGATCCTCGATCGGATCTTCATTGCTGTCCTCCAGTGGTTTCCCCAGATAGGTGGACAGGATGCAAGATCCCCGTACAAGTGGCGTACAAGAAACGACGGTCCGAAGTGGACGGTTCTATACCGGGACGAGCTCCGGGACGGCCACCTCCCCGAGTTCCGGGACATCGGGCGCGTAACGGGCATTCCGCTCGGTGAGCAGGGCGCGCAATCTGGTCAGCGCCCGGTACTGGGCCGCGCGGACCGCTCCGGCGCTCGGCAGGCCGAGGCGTTCGGCCGTCTCCTCGGCCGAAAGGCCGAACACGAACCGGAGGGCGAGGACCTGCCGGTGCGGCATCGGCAACCTGGCCAGCAGGACGCCGGCCTGCATCCGGTGCTCCAGCCGTTCGATCTCGTCCGGGTCACGGCGGATCCACCGGGTCAGGCCGTCGCCGATCTCCGCGACGGTGGCGACCGGTTCGCGAGCGCGGCGCCGGTGGAAATCGGCCACCTTGTGCCCGGCGATCCCGAAAGCGAAGGCGAGGAACCCGTCCGGGCGGTACCGGTAGCGGGGCAAAGCGATCAAGACGGCCTGCAGCACCTCCTGCGCGCAGTCCTGTGCGTCGCAGGCACCCGTTCCGGTGCTCCCGAGCCTCCGGGCGCAGTAGCGGAACACGTGCGGGGAAAGGAAACGGGCCAACTCCCGGACCGCGTCCGGATCACCCGCGACGGCCGCCCGGACCAGCCTGCTCTCCGGGTTGGGCAGCAGCCCCGCCGTGGCGGCCGCTCGGGAGTCCGCGGGTATCGTCGAGGGCGCTACCTCGTCCAAGTCTGCACTCCTGGTTCAGGGGAACTGGTCACCAAGGTGCGCCCGTCATCGGGGACTGGGACTTCGTGCGCGGTTGTTCAGCCTGCCGCGCCGCGCTGGGGATGTCCACACGTTCGGCGGGAAGTCATCCGAACCGCGCAATGTCTACTGTGGACGTTGGGGCTGCGATCCCTTGAGGCAGGAAAGCACCGGGGGATAGGCCGTGGTGTCGGTGCTGAGAAAGTCCGATGTCCAGACCAGGCAATGCGCGAGCACGCGGATCCGGTGGTCGAGGTCGGCGTTTTCGCAGGCCGCCCCGATCTGGGCGGCGCAGGTGTCCCGGTCGTCGCGGACGCTGGCGGCGATGGCGCGGACCATCGCGGCCACGCCGGGATCCAGTTTGTCGGGCCGGACCGTCAGGCCCGCGGGATCCCGCAGGCGCAAGGTGAACGGTTCACGGATCCGCAGCGAACGACGGCGATCCTTGGCGGCCAGGGAGAAGGTGTCGACAAGCCGCCCGACGACGTCGCCGAGCGCCGGTCCTTCCCGGGTGGGCGAGGCGGTGGACACCAGGGCGGCGGCGAGCCGGTCTGCCTCGCCGGATCTGGTGAGGGAAAGGAGATCGCGGGCGACGGTGTGCGCGCGTCTGGGACTGGGTTTCATGTCGGGGCCCCTCGTTTGTCCTGCCGACAACCGATACCCCGCGGGAAGGAGGCTAAACATGAAGGTATGTCGGATTGGGGCGGCCGGGGGCGCGGATTGCGCCGTTCGGCCCAGCCCGGGGGAGATCGGACGGTTCTGTAACGGCGAGCGACCGGGGGACGACGCCTGGTAGGACCGGTCGTCGGACGGGCGGAGGGGCATGCTGTCGAGTCTTCTCCCGGGACTGCGGGAACTCCGGGCGCCGCTCGCCGCGGGCTACGTCTGGCTTCTCGGGCTCTGGCTCGCCTTCCGGCCCGGCCTGCCCCCGCCCGGTCAGGCTTCCGGCGTCTACCGGGACCTGCTGGATCTGGGTTCCTGGTCGGGCAAGGCCGCGGTCTTCGCGGCCGCCACCTTCGCCGCGTACCTCCTCGGGACGATGTCCCTCGCCGTCACCCACTGGCTCGACACGATCGTGACCCCGTTGTTCCGCCGGTCGAAACTCCAGGGAATCGCCTGGCTGGAGCCGAAATACCGGGGCAGGCGGCTGATCCTGCGCGCGTTGCGGGACGCCGTGGTCAACAAGCTGTCGGACCGGTTCCTCGCCGACGAGGCCTTCCGCGACAAGGTGCTGTCCCACGTCAGTGGACTTCAGGATTTCGCACGGCGGGCCGGGCAGGAACTTCCGGAGATCGTCGCCGGGGTGCGCGGCGGTGACCACCGGCGACGGGCCATGGACGACTACCTCCACCGCTGGCACCTCCTCGGCACCGTCGTCCGGCTCGACGCCTACGTCGAATCGGCCAAAGAGGATCTGGACTACGTCGGGCCGAGGCTGCTCGGAAAAGAGGACCAGCTCTACGGCGAATACGATCGGCAGAACGCCGAAGGGTCGTTGCGCATCGGTCTTTTCCTGCCGCTCGCATTCCTCGTCGCCGTCCTGGCCCTGCGAGTGAGCCCCTGGTGCCTGCCCGCCCTGATCGTGCCCGTGACGCTGCTCTATCTCGGCTCGTCGTCGTGGGCGGCGGCCGAGCAGAACCTCGCCGTGGCGCTCGCCGCGGAACGGGTCGAAAGCCCGACGCTGGAACTGCTCAAGTCGGCCGACGTCGAGTTCGTTCCCTTCGAGTTGCTGGTGCTGGGGCGGGTGGTGCCGGGGTATTCCGCCGGTTACCCGAACGCCCGCGCGCCCAGGGAAACGCAAGGGCGCATCGCGACCGTCGCACCGAGCAAGTCCATGCCGAAACCCAAGTTCTAGCCGGGCCTCGTGATGCTGACCGGGTAGCCGGTCGGGTCGTGACGGCTGAGCGGTCGTATCCGGCGGGGGTGTGTGGAAATAGGGACACTCAACGTCCCTATTTCCACACACCCCCGCCGCCCGAAGCGACGCCTCGCCAGACACGCAACGCTCGATGGTTGCCGGGCATCGGGCAAAGACGGCAACGAGAACACCGACACCAACGGCAAGTAGTACCAAGGACAGGACAACAGGTGAAGAAGTACGGCTGGGACGAGTTACCGGAACCCGTTCGGGAAGCCCTCCGGAATCGTGTCGGCGACATCGACAGGGTCGGTGAGATCGAGGTCGGCCAGAGCAGCAACTTCGCCGCCGTGTTCCATCGCGACGGAGCGGCCCCCTTGTTCGTCAAGGGTGTCGAGGGTGTGTCGCCCGCGATGCGCTGGCTCCGGAACGAGGCCGAACTCGGCACGCTGGTATCCGGCATCGCCCCGGCCGTGCACTTCGCCGCCGACATCGAGGACTGGCTGCTCGTCGGCTTCGAATACGTCGACGGCCGACGAGCCCGGCTCCAACCGGGCTCGTCGGATCTCACGCGAGTCGCCGAGACGGTCAACCGCATCGGCGATATCAAAGCGCCCGGACTCAAGCCCCTGGAACAGCGCTGGAAGTCCGCTTGGTGGCCCAAGCTCGCCCAGGAGCGGCCAGAGATCGTCGGCGACTGGGACATCGACGAGCTGACGGCATGGGAGCAGAAGGCTCCGGAGCTCACGGCCGGACACTCCTTGCTGCATACAGACCTTCATGCCGACCAGTTCCTCGTCCCGGCGACCGGAGACATCCGTGTCATCGACTGGGGCTGGCCCGCTCAAGGTGCGGCCTGGGTCGATCCGGCCTTCATGGTGATCCGCCTCATCGGTGACGGCCATCAGGCGATGGACGCCGAGACCTGGGCGAAGACGAGCACGCGCTGGAGCGAGGCCACCGAGGAGGAGATCACCGCGTTCGCCGTGTACGTCGCAGGGCTCTGGAGCTACAAGGCCGCTACCACCATCAGGCTGGCACAGATCGCACGTGACTATGCCGGCTGGCGCCTGCGACGGCCGCTTTGATTCGCCCGCCCCAAGTTCTAGCGCGTCAGCAGTTCTCGCAGTGCCTTCACCACCTCCGACGGTGATTCCTCGGCCATGAAGTGGCCCGTGTTGACCGTCCGGTGGTCCAGGTCCGTCGCCCACGCCTCCCAGAGCGCGACGGCGTCGTAGCCGAGCGCGGCGCCCCAGTCCTGCTGGAGAACGGTGAGCGGCATGGCGAGGCGGTTGCCCGCTTCGCGATCCGCGGTGTCGTGCTCGACGTCGATCGTCGCCGACGCGCGATAGTCGGCGACGATCGAGGTCACCGCGTTCCGTGACGCCTCCAGATACGCGGCCCGGACGTCGGCCGGGATCGCGTCGCCCGGCCGCGTCCACGCGTCGAGGAAGTGGCCGAAGAACGCGTCGGGCGCGGCGCTGATCAGCTGTTCCGGCAGGCCGGGCGGCTGGGCCATCAGGTAGAGGTGGAAGCCGACCGCGGCGCGGGTGCCGTGCAGCACGTCCCACATGTCCAGGGTCGGCAGCACGTCGAGGATCGCGAGGTGGCTCACCTCGTCCGGGTGGTCGAGCCCGGCCCGCAGGGCCACCAGCGCGCCCCGGTCGTGCCCGGCGAGGGCGAACCGGTCGTGGCCGAAGGCCTTCGCGACGGCGACGACGTCGGCCGCCATCGAGCGCTTCGAGTAGGTCTCGCCGGTGTCGGCGGGCTTGTCGCTTTCGCCGTATCCCCGCAGGTCAGGGCAGATGACAGTGTGGTCCGCCGCCAGATCCGCCGCCACGTGCCGCCACATGAGGTGGGTCTGGGGGAAACCGTGCAGCAGCACGATCGGGCTGCCTGTCCCGGCGACGGCGACGTCGAGTGTCACGTCGTCGGCCACGGGGACGCGCTGGTAGTCGAATCCGGTGATGCGCATGGGTGCCTTCCTGGTCGTTTCCGTCGACCACGAGCGTCCCGGGCCCGAATCAGCACCCGGTCAGCGACGGCCGAGCGGCCGGGGCACGATGATCACCGTCGGTGAACGAGGAGGTGGCGATGCGGTTCGGGGTGCTCGGCCCGCTCGTGGCCGAGGACGAGCGGGGCGACGTCGGGCTCAACGGCCCGCGGCACCGGGCGGTGCTGGCGAGGCTGCTGATCGCCCGCGGCCGGGTCGTGCCGGTGGAACGCCTGGTCGACGACCTGTGGGAGCGTCCGCCCGAAGGCGCCGTCGGCGCTGTCCAGACGTTCGTTGGTGCCCTGCGCCGCGCGCTGGAACCGGATCGTGCGCCCCGCGAGCCGGCGCGGCTGCTCGTCACGGTCGGCCGCGGCTACGCTCTCCGCGCGGATTCCGTCGACGCTTGGGATTTCGAGACCGCCGTCACCACGGTCCGTGAACTGGTCGATGCCCATCGCGTGGACGACGCACTGTCGCAAGTGGACACCGCGCTCTCGCTTTGGCGCGGGCCCGCGTATGCCGGGTTCGCCGACGAAGGCTGGGCGCGCGGCGAGGTCTCCCGGCTGACCGAACTCCGGCTGCTGGCGGAGGAACTCCGCGCCGAGGCCCTCCTCGCGCTCGGGAGGGCCGCCGAGGCGATCCCCGATCTGGAGTCACGGGTTCGCGAAAACCCGTTGCGGGAAAACGGTTCCCGGTTGCTCGCGCTGGCGCTCTACCGATCCGGGCGGCAGAGTGACGCGCTGGCCGTGCTGCGCACCACGCGCGCGCTGCTCGCCGACGAACTCGGCCTCGACCCGGGCGCGGGCCTGCGTGACCTGGAAGCCGGCATCCTGGCGCAGGCGCCCCGGCTGGCGCCGCCCGTGCCCAAGATCGCCGAACGGCCGCTGATCGGCCGCGCCGCGGAGCTGGCGAGGCTCGACGAAGCCGCGACACGGTCGAGGCTGGTGCTCATCTCCGGGGACGCAGGCGTCGGGAAGACCGCGCTCGCCGAAGCGTTCTCCGCTCGCCTGGCCGCGCAGGGCTGGGCCACGGCCTGGGGGAGCAATCCCGACGACGAGGGCCTGCCACCCGCCTACGCGTGGAGCCGGATCCTGACCGCGCTCGCCGACGCCGGGTACGGCGCCGCGCCGACGGCGGGTCCGGTGACCGGGGATCCCATGACCGCGCGACGGCGATGGCATCGCGCGGTCGCGTCCTCTCTGGCCGGCGCCGCGCCTCTCCTGCTCGTCCTCGACGACCTGCATTGGGCGGGTGAGGAGACACTGGCGCTGCTGACGTCGGTACTCGCCGAGCCGGTGCTGATCGTCGCGACCTATCGCGGGACCGATCCGTCCGCCCCCTTGACGGAATTCCTCGGCAGGGCAGCGCGTGTGGAGCCGACGCGGATCTACCTCGGTGGCCTGCCCGAGACCGACGTCGCCGGCCTGGTCCGCGTCACGACCGGGGAAGAAATCGATCCGGAAACCGCCGCGGTGATCCACCGGCGCAGCGGCGGGAACGCCTTCTTCGTCCGCGAACTCGCCCGCCTGCTGTCCTCCGAAGGTCCAGCCGCCCTGGACGCTGTCCCACCGGGAGTCCGCGACGTCGTCCGGCACCGGGTGGAGGCGTTGCCGGACACCGCGCGTGAGGTGGTGCGCCGGGCCGCGGTGATCGGCACGGACGTCGATCTCCGCCTGCTCGAAGCCCTGTCGGGGGAAACCGCGCTCGACGCGGCGGAAATCGCGGTCCAGCACGGACTCCTGACCGAAACGGGGCCGCATCGGTTCCGGTTCTCGCACGCTCTCGTCCGGGACACGCTCTACCACGATCTTTCCCGGTCCCGCTGTGCCCGCGAGCACGGCAGGATCGCCGAAGCGCTGGAGCGCCTTCGCCCGGACGACGTCGATGCCTTGGCACACCATTACGTGCTGTCCGAGGAACACGCGGGACGCGCCGCGCACTACGCGAAAGCTGCCGCGGAAAGGGCCGAAAGCCGTTTCGCGCAGGCGGAAGCGGCGAGACTCTGGGACGCCGCGCTCACCGCGTACGACCGCTCCGGTGCCGCCGACGCGGCGGAGCGACTGGAGCTGATCATGGGCAAGGCCCGCGCGTCGGCCGTGTCCGGTGGCCTCGGCCAGTCCCGGCGGCATCGGGCCGAAGCGCTGGAACTGGCGGAAAAGCTCGACGATCCGCTCCTGACCGCGCGCGTGATCGGCGCCTTCGACATCCCCGCCATCTGGACCGAAAGCGACGATCCCGCACTGGCTTCCCGGATCGCGGCCGCCGTCGAACGGACCCTTGCCGCGTTGCCTACGGAACGGACGGCGGAGCGTTGCCGCCTGCTGGCCACGCTCGCCGTCGAACTGCGGAACGCGGGCGGGCGACGAGCTCGCGAGGCCGCGCGAGAAGCCGAGGCGCTCGCACGGCGTCTCGACGACCCGGCGCTGCTGGCGTTCGCGCTCAACGCCCGGTTCCTGCAGTCCTTCGAGCGCGCCGGGCTCGCGTCCCGGCGGGCCGGGATCGGCGCGGAACTGGTCGACCTCGCCTCACGGCACCGGCTGGTGACGTTCGAGGTGCTCGGACACCTCGTGCTGCTCCAGGCGAAGAGCGCGCTCGCGGATTTCGCGGCGGCCGACCGGCATGCCGCGGCAGCGGACGAACTCGGGGAGAAGTACGGCGTCCCGCTCGTCGCCGTGTTCACCCGGTGGTATCGCGCGATGCGGACCGCGACGACCGGTCCCGGCGGGGAAGCCGCCTATCGCGCCGCGGCCGCCGGGCTCGCCGGAACGGCCATGCCCGGAGTGGACAACGGGATCCTCGCCCTCGCCCTGTTCTGTGACCGGATTCAGCGAGGCTTGCCGCGAGAAGCGGCCGAAGAGAGCTACGGCGCTTACGAAAGCTGGTGCCGCCCGGTGCACCCGATCCCGGATTCGCCCCGGGACCTGTTGTACGAGGCCCGCACCTGCCTGCACGCCGCCGTCGCGATCGAAACCGGCGACCGGACGCTGATGGACCGCCTGTACGCCGAACTCCTGCCCGCCGCCGACGAGATCGCCGGAGCCGGGAGCGGGATGCTCACCCTCCGCCCGGTCGCCGGCTACCTCGGTGACCTCGCCACCGCCCTGGGCCGCCACGCCGCGGCCGCCGCGCACCACCGGCAGGCGCGGGCAATCGCGGTCAAAGCCGGTTCACCGCACTGGGGTTAGCTCACTGCTCCCGCATGGCGCGGCGGATCTCGGCCAGTTTGTCCTTGGCCGCCTTGTCCCGGTCGGCGATCTTCTTGTCCAGCGACGCCACGTCTTCCTTGCCGCCCAAGCCCGCGAGTTCGGTCGAGCCCAGCGAGGTCGTGTACCGCTGCTCGATCCGGTCACGCACGTGGTCGAACGAGGGCACCCCCGACTCGCTGTAGTCCGGGTCCGGAACCTCGACCGGCGGGGCCGGGGACTCTTCGACGATTTCGGCGTCGAGGATTTCCGGCTTCTTCTCCGGACTGTTCTCACTCATGGTCGCTCCGTCCTTGCCGCCAGGGTACGGCTTCCGTCATCAAACCGAGCATGCCCGAGACCAGGCGCATCTGCTCGACCGTGCGGATGTCGGCCTCGACCAGCCGCGGCGAGCAGACCACGACGGCGAGCGCCTGCGCCCGCGAGAGCGCCACGTTGAGCCGGTTGCGGGAGAGCAGGAAATCCAGGCCGCGCGGCAGGTCGACCGCCGACGACGAGGTCATGGTGGTGATCACCACCGGCGCCTCCTGCCCTTGGAACCGGTCCACGGTGCCGACCCGCACGCCGGGGTGCCCGGCCTGCTCCAGCGCGCGGGCCACGACGCGGGCCTGCAGGTTGTATGGGGCCACGACCAGGATGTCCTCGTCGCCGAGCGGCCGGGGCTCGCCGTGGTCGGTCCAGGTGCGGCCGTGGAGTTCGGCGACGAGAGCGGTAACAGCCTCGGCCTCCTCGACCGATCGCGTCGTGTTGCCGTGGTGGTCGACCTCGGCGAGGTACAGCCCCGCGTCGACGCCGTCGATCGCCCGCTCGGCCGCGGAGGGATGCGAGTGCAGGCGGCCCGCGTAGGACAGCCGGGACACCGGTGAACAGACGGCCGGGTGCATCCGGCGGGTCTCGTCGAGGAAATAGCCGAGTTCGGCCGGGATGATGTCGGCCTCGCCGATCAGATGCCCCAGCGCGGAGGCTTCGGCGCCCGCTGGATGCGTGCCCTGCACGACCTGCGGCAACTGCTGCGGATCGCCCAGCAGCAGGAGGTTCTTGGCGCACATCGACACCGCGAGCGCGTCGGCGAGGGCGAACTGGCCCGCCTCGTCGATGATCAGCAGGTCGAACGGCTCTTCCCGGATCGCGGCGTTCGCGAACGTCCACGCGGTGCCGCCGACCAGATGTCCGGTGTCATGTTCCTCGCGCCATTTCACCAGCGCGGGATTGGTCTTCGGCTGCTCCCACGGCGCGGCCGGATCCGGGGTCCGCTTGGCGCGTTTGGCGCACGGCAGATCCGGCGCGTTCTTCAGCGCGGCGGACAGCACGTTCTCCACGGCCTTGTGGCTGGTCGAGGTGACGGCGATCGTCTTGCCCGCGCGGACGAGCTTCGCGATCAGCCTGCCCGCGAGATAGGTCTTGCCCGCGCCGGGCGGGCCCTGGACCGCGAGCGCGGAGCCGTCCAGCTTCTCGACCGCGTCGATCACCGTGTTGACCAGGTCGGGACCCGGTTCCGGCAGGGTCGCGTCGTCACGCAGCCGGGGCGTCGTGCGCCGGAGCAGGTCGACACCGGGGTGAGCGGGCAGCGTCGGGAGCGCGTCGACGACCAGCCGGGCGAGGTCCGCGACCGCGTCGTCCTTGGGGGAGGGCCGCACCGGGCTCCCGGGCAGCACCGCGACGGGCCGGTCGGCGCTGGTCTCGTCGGGCTGGCAGCTTTCCTCGAGGGTCAGTTCGACGGCGGTGGCCGAAACGACCTTGGCGTCCCGCGCGGCGGCTCCGTAGCGCAGGCGGACGTCGTCGCCGGGGGCGAAGGGATGCGGCCGGTCCGGGTCGCAACGAAGCGTCAGTGACCGCTTCGCCTTGCGGACGCGGCCCGAAGGCGGCACCCATTCCCCGGCCTCCATGGTCACCGGCACGGCGCAGGCGTTGTCGGTCTCCAGATCGCCGAGCGGGGCGGCCAGCTGACGGAAGTACTCCCACCACGCCGGATTCGTCTCGCGGCGGTGGTAGCCGACGGACGCGGCCAGCAAGGCGCGGGCACGGTCCTCACCGGTGAACTCGGCCGGATCGTCGGGCAGCCCGTCCAGCAGCGGATCGACCAGCGCGGCGAGCTGCGCGGCGCGTTCGGCGCGTTTCTGAGCGGCGACGTCCTCTTCGGTCTGGCGGAGCAGAGCGTCCACATCGGACTCTTCGGGCGGCTCGGCGAGCGCGATCCCTTCCTCCACACGGATCTTGTGGAGGAACTCGAACAGCCGGAGCGTGGAGACGCAGTCGTATTCGTTGTAGTCGCTGATACCGCGCAAGACTTCGTCCGCGTGCGCTGTCTCACCGGAGGCTGTCAGCGTCAGGTATTCCTCGTAGGCCTCGATGCTCGAAACCGCCGTCTTCACGTCGCCGTCGCGAGCCTCCGGCATGTACAGCGGTTCGAGGTACTTGATGGAATACGACCGCTGCGAGACCCGGAGTGCCTTGCGCACCACGGAGTACAGATCGACGAGTCCACCGCTGCGCAGCAGGTGGTCGACGGCGTCCTCCCGGGTCCCGTGCACGGCGGCGAGCCGCTTGATCGCGGTGACCTCGTACGGGGCGTAGTGGTAGACGTGCGAACCGGGATGTTCCGCGAGCCTCGCGGTGGCGAAGTCGACGAACTCCTCGAAGGCCCGCTTCTCCTGCGACCGGTTGTGCGCCCAGAACGGCGTGAACGGTGTGCCGTCCTCGTCCGTCACCGCGCCGAAGAGGTACTCGAGCCCCTCACCCGCCAGGGCGTAGGGATCGCCTTCCATGTCGAAGAAGACGTCGCCGGGCGCGGGCGGCGGCAGGGTGGCCAGCGCGTCCGGATCGATGATCTCGTAGGCGATCTGCCCGGTGGCGTCCTGCCGGACCTGGATCGCGGCCTGGGCGCGCAAGGTGGTGAACGACGTCGTCGAGATGTCGCGCGGCCGGTCTTCCGGAGCGGCCTCCGCGAGCGCGTCGATGGTGCCGAGTCCCGCCGCGACGAGTTTGCGCCGCTGGTCACCACGCATCCCCGCCACCAGCGAAAGATCGCGATCGGCTTCGCGGGCGCTCGCGCAGTGGGCGGCGTAGGAGCAGCCGCCGCAGGCAGGCCGTTCGTCGGCCCACAGCGGGACGGGCAGGGTGGGCGGCCGGTTCCGCAGCCGGGCGCGGAGCCTGTCCACCAGCGGAAGGAAGTCGTCGACGCGGAACGAACGGGTGCTGTGGTCGCCGAGCAGCAGGTGCATCCGCGGTCCGGCGGGCCAGCCCGCCCGGCGCAGGGCGTCGGCGTACGCGGTCAGCTGGACCACGGCGGCGGGCTTCGCGTGCCGGGCCAGCTTCGTGTCGTACACCTCGTAGCGGCCCTCGTCGTCCCGCATCAGGAAGTCGGCGCGGCCGGAGAACTCGCCGTCGTGGAAGACCGCCTGGTAGATCACCGGGGCGCCCGCGCGCAGCGCCTCTTCGGTGGCCTTCGCGGCGACGACCGGGTCCCGCTCGTCGATCTCGACGACGGCGTTCCGTTCGCCGCGCAGTTTGTCCAGCGTCGCGGCCTCGTGCGCGCGCCCGTGCGTGACGGCCAGCTGATCCGGCCCGGAGCCCGGCCGCGGCGCTCCCGGGAGCCCGGCGGACAGCGCCTGGTTCAGGACGCTGCGGTGCTCGCATTCGAGCAGGTCGGCGAGATCGGACGGGGTGTACATCGCCCGGGAGTCTGACATGGACTCTCCGGCCGGCCGCCCCGGCACGCCGGAGTCAGCCGGAGGTGTGGTCGAACTTCAGGTGCGAGGTGATCCGGTAGCGGTCGCCGCGGTAGATCGAGCGGGTGTACTCGATCACGCGGCGACCGGCGTCGCGGGTGGTGCGCTCGAACAGCAGCGCGGGGGAGTGCTGCGGGACCCCGAGCAGGCCGGACTCGTCGGCGTCGGTGACGGTGGGCTCGATGACCTGCACGGCCGTCGCCGGGACGACCTCGTACCGCCCGCGGAGCAGTTCGTAGAACGAGCCGGACTCGAAGTCGGCGGCCGTGATGTCCGGCACGACGTCCCGGGGGACCAGGATCCGTTCGATCGCCATCGGCGCCTCCTCGACGACCCGGACGCGGGTGACGGCCACCAGTGGACGGCTGGGGGAGACCTCGAGCCGTTTGCCGAGCCGGGCACCAGCCGGGGTGACGGCGAAGTCGATCACCCGGCTGGTCCAGTGTCCTTCGGCGGGCGGGGCGAACTGCTCGCCGCCGGTGGCGGGCACGAGGTCCTGGGAGATCTTGCGCGGCGCGGTGAACGTGCCCCTGCCGTGTTCGCGGACGACGAGGCCGTCTCGCGCCAGTTCGTCGATCGCGGCTCGCAAGGTGGGGCGCGAAACGCCGATTTCGGTGCTCAGCGCGCGTTCCGACGGCAGGACCTCGCCCGGCAGCCGTCGCTCGATGAGCTTGCGAAGCCGTTCCTTGACCTCTGTCCGCCGCATGACCTCAGCCTACCCAGTGGTCACCGGGAATTGACTGGTGGACAAGTTGTCTAGACCTATTGACTTTACCACTTCACGGGGAGACCTTGAAAGAAGCTGACCAGTGGTAAAGGAGAGAGCGATGTCGAACTCGAAGAAGTTCCGTTTCGCCGCTTTGGCCGCGTTGTCGGTCGCCACGCTCGGGCTGGCGCCGGGGACGGCGAGCGGCGCGGCCGCGTGCGGGGCGCTGTTCGACGACTTCCACTACGCCTCGCACACCGACGGTCTGCTCTCGCGGCACGGCTGGCAAGTGCGCTCCGGCGGCGGTGGCCCCGGTGTCCCCGGCGCGCGGTGGGCACCGGAAGGCATCACGTTCCCGACGTCGGGCGGCGACAAGGTGCTGCAACTCGCCTCCGCCACCGACGGCACGTCCGCGGGGACGACGCAGACCGAGATCATGCAGCCCGACCGGCGGTTCTTCGAAGGGACCTACGCGGCACGGATCCGCTTCTCCGACGCGCCGTCGTCCGGCCCGGACGGCGACCGGATCAACCAGACGTTCTTCACGATCAGCCCGCTGCGCTACGCCAACGACCCGATCTACAGCGAACTGGACTTCTCGGAGTACCTGCCGAACGGCGGCTGGGGCGAGGCGGGGCCGGTCAATTTCCAGACCAGCTGGCACACCTACACGCCGGATCCCTGGTACGCCGAGAACAAGAGCGCCAGCCAGCGCCGCAGTATCGACGGCTGGCACTCCGTGGCCGCGACCGTGTCCGGCGGCCATGTGCGGTACTACATCGACGGCGCCCTGGTGGCCGACCACGATCGCGGCGGGCCGTTCGACGTGTACCCGAGGCAGAACATGTCGCTGAACTTCAACCAGTGGTTCATCGACCTCACCCAGCACACCGGCGGCGCGAGTACCTACCTCGAACAGGTGGATTGGGTCTACTACGCGAAGAACGAGGTCCTAACGCCGGCCGTGGCCGCCGAACGCGCCGCTTCGTACCGGTCTTCGGGTGTGCGGTTCGCCGACGATCTCGGGGGTTGTTAAATGTGAGCGGGGTTCTGCGGGAACGAGGAGTGCGGTGGACGAGCGTGATCGGCTGACGGAACGGTTCGAGGAGCATCGGACCAGGTTGCGGGCCGTGGCGTACCGGATGCTGGGCTCCGTCAGTGAGGCCGAAGACGCCGTCCAGGACACGTGGCTGCGGCTCGACCGGACCGATGCCGGGGAGATCGAGAACCTCGGCGGCTGGCTGACCACGGTGGTGGCGCGGGTGTGCCTGAACGTGCTGCGCTCACGCGACCACCGGCGCGAAGATCCGCTGGACGCCGCGTACTCCGAGCCCGCCGACTCCGCCGCCGATCCCGCCGCCGACGCGGTGCTCACCGACTCGATCGGGCTGGCGATGCTGGTGGTCCTGGACACGCTGGCGCCCGCCGAGCGGCTCGCGTTCGTCCTGCACGACATGTTCGCGGTGCCCTTCGACGAGATCGCCCCGCTGATCGACCGCACCCCGGCCGCCGCGAGGCAACTCGCGAGCCGCGCCCGGCGCCGCGTCCAGGCCCGTCCCGCCGCCGCGGAACCGGACCTCGCGCGACGGCGCCAAGTCGTCGACGCCTACCTCGCCGCCGCCCGCGGCGGGGACTTCGAAGCGCTCCTCGAACTCCTCCACCCCGACGTCGTCCTCCGTGCCGACAAGGCGGCGGGCCCCTCACGCGCGCCGATCTTCCTGCAAGGCGCCGGCGTGGTGGCACGTGGTGCCGCGGCCGCTTCGGTGCGGGCGGCCGTCACTCAGCTCGCGCTGGTGAACGGCGGCATCGGTCTCGTGATGGCCGACGAAGGACGTCCTTCGGTGGTGCTCGCGTTCACGTTCAAGGACGGGAAGATCGCCGAGATCGACGTCATTGCGGACCGGGAACGGCTGCAGGGCCTGGACCTGGCGATAGTGGACTGATCCCGAGTCCCGCATTCAGTCGGCCAAATGCGGGACCCCCCACCCTCGCTCCCGGCCTAAGGTGATCCGGACGCCGCAGTCACGTCCGGGAGGCACGCATGTCGTTGTTGGCCCAGTTGACCACCGCCCTCGCCAAGGGCGCGATCGAGGTCGTCGACCTCACCGCCCCGTTGAGCGCGAGCACGCCGATCCTCCAGTTGCCGCCGCCGTTCGCGAACACGATCCCGTTCGGACTGGAGGAGATCAGCCGGTACGACGAACGCGGGCCGCGCTGGTACTGGAACAACATCCACACCGGCGAGCACACCGGGACCCATCTCGACGTCCCGGTGCATTGGGTGTCGGGCAAAGACGGGCACGACGTTTCCGAGGTGCCGTTGCGTTCGCTGGTCGCCCCGGCGGTGGTGCTCGACGCCTCCGCCCGCGCGGCGGAGGATCCGGACTTCCTGCTCTCCATCGACGACATCCGCGAGTGGGAGCGCGAGAACGGGCCCTTGCCCGACGGCGGCTGGCTGCTTTACCGCACGGGGTGGGACGCCCGGTCGCACGACCAGGAGACCTTCCTCAACAACGACGAGAACGGCCCGCATACGCCGGGAATCTCGGGGGAGTGTGCTCGCTGGCTCGCGGAGGAGGCGCCGATCACCGGGTTCGGTGTGGAGACCGTCGGCACCGACGCGGGACAGGCGATGGCCCTCGAACCGGCCTTCCCCTGCCACGAACTCCTTCTGGGCGCGGGAAAGCACGGCCTGACCCAGTTGCGGAACCTGGCGAGCCTGCCGCCCACCGGAGCCCTGCTGGTCGTCAGCCCGCTCCCGATCGTCGGCGGCTCCGGCAGCCCCGCCCGGGTCTACGCGCTGGTCGAGCGGGCATGAAGGTCGCGGAGCTGGTCGGCCGCACCCTCGCGGAACTCGGGGTGGGGACCGCGTTCGGGGTCGTCGGCAGCGGCAACTTCGAGGCCACCAACGGATTGCGGGCGGGCGGGGTGCGGTTCGTCGCCGCGCGGCACGAGGGTGGCGCGGCGAGCATGGCCGACGCGTACGCGCGGATGAGCGGCCGCGTGTCGGTGCTGAGTCTCCATCAGGGTGTCGGGCTGACCAACGCGCTCACCGGGATCACCGAGGCGGCCAAGAGCCGGACCCCGATGATCGTCCTGTCCGCCGACACCGCGGCGTCGGCGGTGCTGTCGAACTTCCGGATCGACCAGGACGCGCTCGCGACCGCCGTCGGCGCGGTGCCGGAACGCGTCCACGGCCCGGCGACCGCGATCGCCGACACCGTCCGCGCGTACCGGGCGGCCTGGCAGCAACGCCGGACCGTCCTGCTCAACCTCCCGCTCGACGTCCAAGCGCACGAAGCGCACGAAGCGCCCGAAGCGATCCCGGTTCCGGAAATCCCCGGTCCGGCACCGATCCGGCCGGACCGTCAGGCGGTCGCGAAACTGGCCGACCTCCTCGCCGGGGCGCGGCGGCCGGTGTTCATCGCCGGTCGCGGCGCACGGGAGAGTTCGGCGCCACTCCGCGAACTCGCGGAGGTCTCCGGCGCGCTGCTGGCGACTTCGGCCGTGGCACACGGCCTCTTCCAAGGTGACCCCTTCTCCCTCGGGATCTCGGGCGGCTTTTCGTCGCCCGCGGCGGCGGACCTCATCGGAAGCGCGGACCTCGTGATCGGCTGGGGGTGCGCGCTGAACAGGTGGACCACGCGGCACGGCACGCTCCTCGGCCCGGACGCCCGGCTGGTCCAGGTCGACGTCGACCAGGCCGCGCTCGGCGCGCACCGGCCGATCGCCCTCGGCGTGGTCGGCGACGTCACCAGCACCGCCGCCGACGTCCACGCGGAACTCGGCACGCGTGGCCACGGCGCCGAGAGACCGCGAATCCCCGCGACGAGCTGGAACGACGTGCCGTATGACGACCTATCCGGCAACGGGAGGATCGATCCGCGCACCCTCAGCCGCCGGCTCGACGAGATCCTCCCGGAAGAACGCGTGGTCTCGATCGACTCCGGCAACTTCATGGGTTACCCGAGCGCGTACCTGTCCGTCCCCGACGAGAACGGTTTCTGTTTCACCCAAGCGTTCCAGTGCGTCGGGCTCGGCCTGGGGACGGCGATCGGCGCGGCACTGGCGAGGCCGGACAGGCTTCCGGTGCTCGGTGTCGGCGACGGCGGGTTCCACATGGCCATCTCGGAGCTGGAAACCGCGGTACGGCTGCGGATCCCGCTCGTGGTCGTCGTCTACAACGACGCCGCGTACGGCGCCGAGATCCACCACTTCGGTGCCGCGGACATGACCACGGTCCGGTTCCCCGACACCGACATCGCGGCGATCGGCCGGGGCTTCGGCTGCGACGGCGTCACCGTGCGGTCGGCCGGGGACCTGGCCGCCGTCACGGACTGGCTCGGCGGGCCACGGGACGCGCCGCTCGTCATCGACGCCAAGATCGCCGACGACGGCGGCTCGTGGTGGCTGGCCGAAGCCTTCCGCCACTGACGGCTAAACGCCCCAGTCCGGCCGCAACGGCATCCCCGAGTCCCCGTCCGGACCGACCTTCACGCCGAGAACCTGGTGCAGTTCGATCTCCCGCCGCTCGAACGCGAGGCGGCACGCGGCCATGTACAGCGCCCAGACCCGGCTCCGCCCGGCGCCCGCTTCGGCGACGGCCTCGTCCCAGTTCGCGTCGAGGTTGGCGCACCACGCGCCGAGGGTGGTGGCGTAGTGCTCGCGCAGGTTCTCCGAGTGCCGCACCTCGAGGCCGCTGTCGTGCATCGCGGTGGCGATCTCCCCGACGGACTCCAGTTCGCCGTCGGGGAAGACGTACCGGTCGATGAAGCCGCGCGAACTGTGCGCGACGGAGGTGTCCGGGTTGGTGATGCAGTGGTTCAGCAGGCGGCCCTGCGGCTTCAGTTTCCCGGCGAGGAAACGGAAGTACGACGGGAGGTTCCGCGCGCCGATGTGTTCGGTGAGCCCGATCGACGACACCGCGTCGAAGCCTGTTTCGGTGACGTCGCGGTAGTCGAGGTGCCGGACCTCGGCCCGGTCCGCGAGCCCCTTGGTCACGATGTCCTTCTGCGCCCACTGCGCCTGCTCGCGCGAAAGGGTTACGCCGAGCGCCTCTACGCCGTAGTGCTCGACGGCGTGTTCGACCATTCCGCCCCAGCCGCAGCCGACGTCCAGCAGCCGCATCCCCGGCCGGAGGCCGAGTTTCCGGCACACCAGGTCGAATTTGTGCGCCTGCGCCTCTTCCAGCGAGGATTCGGCGGACGGATACGCGGCGCAGGTGTAGGCCATCGACGGGCCCAGCACCAGTTCGTAGAACCGGTTCGAGACGTCGTAGTGGTTCGAGATCGCGTTGCTGTCGCGCGTCTTGGAGTGCCGCAACCCGTCGAGGCCGCGCTTGAGCCTGCTCGGCAGTTCCTCGGCGGGCGGGGCGACGCGGCGCAGATGCGTGGGGCCGAGTTTGCGCAGCAGCCACACCCGGTCGGCGGGGCTGAGCTGGTCGACCTGGGCCACGAGGGCGCGCAGCGCCGTGTAGAGGTCACCGTCCACATCGAGCGCGCCCGCGACGTAGGCGCGCGCGAGTCCGAGGTCTCCCGGGGAGGACATCAGATACGTCAGCGCCAGCGGTGACCGCACGTGGATCGACACCGGCGCGTCCGCCGGGCCGCTCGTGCTGCCGTCGTAGCCGGTGATGGACACCGCGGCGCTCGGGCCGAGCAACCGCTCGAAGATCTTCCCGACGGTCGTCGTCTCAGCCATGTTCGTCTCTCTTCTTCCCGTCCCGGGTCACCGCCGCCGCACGCATTTCGCGTACAGGTCGAGGAGGCGGCCGTCCGGGTCGTAGGCCGTCTTCAGTTTCCGGTAGGCGTCGCCGTTGTACAGCCGCCAAAACTCGTCTTCGGTATAGAAACTGTCGGAGTACAGCGATTTCCGCCCGCCGAGTCGCGTCACTTCGGCCTCGATCAGCCGATTGTGCGTATCCGGTTCCTCGCCGGGGTCCAGCGGGACCGCGGACCAGAAGCCGAAGTTGACGTACAGCGTTTCGGGGTCCATTTCGTACAGCGGCGAGTTCACGCCGCCCGGCCGCTGCTTCAGCGGGCAGATCCACACCGGGCTGATCGGGATCTCACGCCGGAAGAAGTCGAGGAACTCCGCGGCCCGCGACAGCGGCACCTCGATGTCCTGGACGACGGTCTCCTCCGGGGGAAGCCGTCGCAGCTTGAGGAGTTTCGCGGCGATCCCGAACCGGCGGTCGAGCGCCACCAGCTTCCAGTAGACCGACGATCGCAGCAGTTTCCTGCCCAGCAGCAGCCGGGGGAGCCTGCTCTGGACACCGAACGCGCGGGAACACCAGAACCAGTCCGTGTCCCAGCGCCACAGGTAGTCCCGGACGCTCAGGTGGTCGGTCTCGCGTTCGCGGATCGACTTGTAGTAGATGTCGAGCCAGGTGTAGTCGCTGGTCGCGGGCGCCGAGGTGGTGAACGTGCCCAGCGTCAGGTACTGCTCGCCCGGGCCGAAGACCGTCCCGTCCACGAAGTCGGCGGACCCGCCGCGGCAGGCTTCGCCGAGCGCCGCGAAGTACTCTTCGGTGTCTTCGTACCGGACGTGGTCGAGCCGCACGTACGGTTTGACCGGCTCCAGCTCGATCTTCAGCCGCAGCGCGTAACCGAGCGTGCCGTACGAGTTCGGGAAGCCGTGGAACAGTTCACTGTGCTCGTTGTCGGCCCGCGCGACGACGATCCGGCCGTCGCCGGTGAGCAACTCCATCTCCAGCACCGACTCGTGCACCAGGCCGTTGCGGAACGAGGAGGACTCGATGCCGAGGCCAGTGACCGCGCCGCCGAGCGTGATCGTCTTGAGCTGCGGCACGACCAGCGGCATCAGCCCGTGGGGCAGGGTCGCGTCCACCAGTTGCTCGTAGGTGACCATTCCTTCGACGTCGGCCGTGCGTGCCAAGGGATCGACGTCGAGTACGTGCGTGAACCCGGAGACGTCCAGTCCCGGGGTGCTGGTCGCCGTCCGCGCCCGGAACAGGTTCGATGTCCGCTTCGCCAGCCGGATCGTGCCGTGCAGTCCCGCGAGCTGGGCGCGGAGCGCGTCCGCGCGCGCTTCGTGTTCGGCGAACCGGACCAGGCGGGCCGTCGCTCGGGTTCCGCCGTCGCCGCTAGCCATTCCTGATCGCCATCAGCTCATCGTGCCCCACGGAACCGCGCGGCGCAGCTCTTATTTCGCTACCTCAGCCGCGACAGCGGGACCGCGTTCGCCATGGCGGTGAAGCCCTTGTCCCCGGGGTGGAGGTGATCGCCGGAGTCGTACTCGGGTTTCATCCGCTGCGGGTCGGCCGGATCGCGGATCACCGCGTC
Source organism: Amycolatopsis sp. lyj-90 (assembly GCF_046549035.1). Taxonomy (NCBI): domain Bacteria; kingdom Bacillati; phylum Actinomycetota; class Actinomycetes; order Pseudonocardiales; family Pseudonocardiaceae; genus Amycolatopsis; species Amycolatopsis sp. lyj-90. The sequence continues at coordinate 251,445 of NZ_JAJPWP010000013.1, read as the reverse complement.
GAAGTCGATGTGGCCGTCGAAGAGCCTGCTGGTCCGGATGAACCGGTTGACCGCCTGCCGGGTCTCCTCCAGCTGCGGCGTGTACGAGCCCCAGCCCTTCCACGGCGTGATCGTCGCGCCGAGCACCCGCAGACCGCGGTCGTGCGCCCTCGTCGCGATCTGCTTCAGCGCCGAGATGATCTTGTCCGGGTCGGCCTGGTGCGGCGTCTGCTGGATGTCGTTGATGCCCTCGAACACGATCGCCGTCCGCGCCCCGGACTGGGCCAGCACGTCCCGGTCCAGCCGGGCCAGTGCGTTGACGCCGTAGTTGCCGCCGTCGAGCAGCAGCCGGTTCCCGCTGATCCCGGCGTTGAGCACGCCGGTGTCCCGGCTGATCTTGTCGGCGAGCTGATCGGGCCAGCGCAGGTTCGCGCCCCACGTCGAGTTCGCGCCGTCGGTGATCGAGTCGCCGATCGCCACGACGCTGCCCCGCAGACCGGGACCCCGGACGTCCACTCCGGACACGTAGTGCCAGACCGCGGTCTTCTCCGGGAACGCCGCGGCCGACTCGTCGGCGGCCTTGTCGCCGTTCCGGGTGAAGTAGGAGTTCTGCATGGCCAGCGGGTGGTAGGTGACCGGACCGGACGGCGTCGGGGTGTACGTGGTCACCAGGAGGTCGCCGTCCCTCGGCACGGTCAGCGCCGCGCCGTCGCTGACGATGTCCGCGCCCGGCGGCACGGTGACCTCGCCGTCGCCGCCGAAGGTCAGCGTGCGCATCGTGCCGGGGACCGCCTGCGGCGTGTCCGGGCCCGCGGCGACCGCGACGGTCACCCGGCCGAACAGCACCGGCGTCCGGCCGAAGGCGTTGGACAGCCGCACGCGCACCTCGCGCCCGCCGGCGCTGGTGTGCACGATGTTGCGGATCGAGAAGTTCGGATAGCCGTTGTCGGTGCCCGCCACCCCGGCCGCCGGTGCGGCCGCCCAGGTGCCCACCCAGCCGTTCGTGGCGGTGCTTTCCCCGGTTTCCACCGGGACGGCGGGAGCCGCCGCGGCGGCTCCCGGTACGACGCCCAGCAGCAGGATCGCCGCCACCAGCAGGTTTCTTCCGCGGTCCAGTCGCATGTCGGTCACGCCTCCACCCAGTCGACTCCCTTCATCGTCAGGGAATCACCGACAGCCGGTCAATGCGCCGGAGAGGACAGGTTTCTGTCGGTGGGCCGGGCTAGGGTTCCCGTATGACGCCTGCCGCTCTCGAGAAGCTCTGTCTCGGCTTCCCCGGTGCCCGCGCGGAGTTCCCGTTCGACGAGCATTCGAGCGTGTTCAAGGTCGCGGGCAAGATGTTCGCGCTCAGCGCGCTCAAGGCGAAGCCACTGCGCGTCAGCCTCAAATGCGAGCCCGACGTGGCCGTCCGGTTGCGCGCCGAACATCCGGCGATCATCCCCGGCTACCACCTGAACAAACAGCACTGGAACACCGTCGAGCTGGACGGTTCGCTGACCGACGACTTCGTCCGGGAGATGGTCGAGGACTCCTACGACCTCGTGGTCGCGGGCCTGCCGAAGCGGGAACAGGAGAAGCTGAAGTGGGTCGCGCTCAGCCAGGAGTGAGCGCCCGGGTTTCATCCGGATTTCATCGGCCCGTGCCACCCCGGCCTCCTACCGTGGGCGGAGACGGGTGCCGCCCGCCGCACGATGACGCGCCTCCCGGTACTTCCTAGGCTGATGCCCGTGCTGGAGATCTTGGTGGATCGGTTCCGGGCACGGGTGCAGGTCAGTCTCACCCGTGCCGGACTGAGCCTGCCCTGGTGGGGGGCGTTGTGCGCGAGCGCGGTGAGCTTCGTGTTCACCACGGTCGCGCTGGTGCAACGGGACGCTCTCCTGCCGCCGCAGCCGATCGCGCTGGCCGGACTGGTCGTGATCGCGCCGTCGCTGATCTGGACGATCACCGACTGGATCATGCCGTGGGTGCGGATGACCGCGCTGATTCTCGCGGCCTCGATCCTGCTCCTCCAGCCGGTCCTCCCGGATTTCGCGCCGTTGCTGCTGCTGGTCGCGGCCACCGAAGCGGGCAGTGTCCTGCGCACGACCTGGGGGATCGTCCTCGTCACCGGCGCGGGCGAGGCGGTGCTGGTCGTCGCGGGGATCTGGGGCGGGCTGGTCGGTGTGCCGGTGTACATGGTCTCGATCCTGCTCGGCCTCAGCGGCGGGCTCATGGTCCGCTGGTACACCAGGGTGCTGGACGCCGAACGCGTCAAACGTGACGCTTCCCGTGACAAGGCCTTGCTGGCCGAACGGCAGCGGATCGCACGCGAGGTGCACGACGTCGTCGGCCATTCGCTCAGCATCACGCTGCTGCACCTGACCGGGGCCCGGCGCGCGCTGCAGCAGGACCGCGACGTCGACGAGGCGATCGAGGCGCTCACCGAAGCCGAGCAGGTGGGACGGGCCGCGATGGCCGACATCCGCCGCACGGTCGGGCTGCTCGCCGACACCCCGTCGGGTTCCACCCCGCTGCCCGGGGTGGAGGACATCGCGACGCTGGTGGAACGCACCCGGGTCGCCGGACTGGCGGTGCGCTATACACAGGAAGGCGACCTCGGCCGGGTAGGCGCCTCGGAAGGATTGGGCCTCTACCGGATCGTGCAGGAATCACTCGTCAACGTTGTCAAGCACGCCCCCGGCGCGACCGCGGAGGTCCGGCTGAACGCCGGCCGGTCAGGCGCGAAGCTCGTCGTCAGCAACCCTCTCCCCGCCGCCGTCCGGCGCACGTCCGAGGACGGTTCGGGACTGGCGGGGATGGCCGTCCGCGCGGCCCAGCTCGGCGCCCAGCTCAGTGCCGGGCCCAGTGGCAGGCAGTGGATCGTGGAGGTCACCGTGCCGGGAGCCAAGCCGTGACCGCCGCCGAGATCCGGGTGCTGCTGGTCGACGACCAGGAGCTGGTCCGCTCCGGGCTGCGGCGCATCCTGCGGCGCCGCGACGGGTTCGTCATCGCGGGGGAATGCGGCGACGGCTCGGAAGTGCCCGCGGCGCTGGCCGCGAACGAGGTCGACGTCATCGTGATGGACCTGCGGATGAAGAACGTCGGCGGGGTCGAGGCGACCAGCAGGCTGCGGCGCTCCGGTGGTCATCCGCCGGTGCTCGCGCTGACCACCTTCGACGACGACAACCTCCTGGCGGACGCGCTGCGGGCCGGTGCCGCGGGGTACGTCCTCAAGGATTCCCCCGCCGAAGACCTGATCCGGGCCGTGCGCGCGGTCGCCGCGGGCGACGCGTGGCTCGACCCCGGGGTCACCGGCCGCGTGCTCGCCGCCTACCGGCAGGCCGCCGGGAACGGCAGCGGCGGACGTTCGCCCGAACTGCTGACACCGAGGGAACAAGACGTGCTCCGGGCGATCGGCCGCGGGCTGACCAACGCGGAGATCGCCGCGACACTCGTGATTTCGGAGGTGACCGTGAAAAGCCACATCGGCCGGATCTTCACCAAGCTCCAGCTGCGGGACCGGGCGGCGGCGATCGTCTACGCGTTCGACCACGGGATCGTGGTGCCGGGCTAGCCATGCGAAACGAAGGGGGGAACATGCCGGACTCGCGGCTTCGGTTCGAGGTGCTCGGCCCGTTGCGGGCCTGGCAGGGGGAGACACGGCTGGACCTCGGTCCGGTCCGGCAGCAGGCCGTGCTGGCCGCGCTGCTGCTGCGCCCGGACGTGACCGTCAGCCATTACGAACTCACCGACGGGCTCTGGGAACGGCCGCCGGAGTCGAACGTGCTGCCGGTGTACGTCCGGCGGCTGAGGCAATGCCTGGACACCTCCGGGCAGAAGCCGCGGGACTCGGTGATCGTGTCCGACCGCGGCGGCTACCGGTTCGCCAGCGGCGGGGTGCGGCTGGACGTGACGAGGCTGGAGGAGATCGCGGTCGTCGCGGCCGCCGCCGAGGAGACGGGCGACTTCATCACCGCGGTGGACACCTTCGCCGACGCGCTCCGGTTGTTCCACGGCGAGCCGTTGACAGGCCTGCCCGGCGCGTTCGTCCAGGGCGAGCGGCGACGGCTGGAGGAACGCAGACTCCTTTTGCTGCGCCGGAAACTGCGGGCACAGCTGAAACTCGGCCGGTTCGACGAGGTGATCGGCGAACTGTCGGCGCTGGTGTCCGCCGACCCGCCGAGCGAGCCGCTGGCCGCGCTGCTGATGCGCGCGCTCTACGGCGGCGGGCGCCAGGCCGAGGCGCTGGAGGTGTTCACCGACGTCCGCGAGCGGCTGGTGGAGCAACTCGGCGTCGAGCCGGGCGAGGAACTGCGGCAGGTGCAGGAGGCGGTGCTGCGCGGGGACGACGCGCTGCTCGGGATCTCCCAGCGCCGGGAGGCGCCGCGCCGGATCCGCAACGAGCTGCCCGCCACCAACGGGGAACTCGTCGGCAGGGACCGGGAACTCGCGCTGCTCGTCGAAGACGGCGACCCGGAGGCCGTCTCGGTCGACGCCGTCGACGGCGTTCCCGGCGCGGGGAAGACCACGCTCGCCGTATGCGCGGCACACCGGCTCCGCGAGTCCTATCCGGACGGTGCGTTGTTCGTGGATCTGCACGGGTACACCGAAGGCCGCGAGCCGGTGACGCCGGAGCGCGCCCTGCGGCGGCTGCTGCGCGCCGTAGGTGTCGAAGACCGCGTCATGCCGGACGATCTCGACGAACTGGCCGCGTCGTGGCGGGCGGCGACCGCGCAGCTGCGGTTGCTGCTGGTCCTCGACAACGCCGAATCCGCCGGGCAGGTGCGGCCCTTGCTGCCGTCCGGTCCGGGCAGCCGCGTGCTGGTGACCAGCCGCCGTCGTCTGTCCGGTTTGGACGCGGACCGCCGCGTCTCCCTCGGCGCGCTGGGCCTCGAAGCCGCGGAACGGCTGCTCGGCCGCATCGTGGGGGCGCCGAGGGCCGAGGGCGAGCGGTTCGCCGTGCGGGCGCTCGCCGGACTGTGCGGGCGGCTGCCGCTCGCGTTGCGGATCGCCGGTGCCCGGTTGCAGAACCGTCCGATGTGGACGTTCAAGGATCTGGTGGACCGGATGTCGGACGACGAGCGGCGGCTCGGCGAGCTGACCGCGGAAGACCGCAGCGTCGAGGTGGCGCTGCGCCTGTCGTACGACCAGCTGCGGCCCGCCGAGCAACGCGCGTTCGGCGTGCTCGGCCTGACCCCGACCCCCGAATTCGACCGGCTTTCGGTCGCCGCCCTGCTGGACTGCTCACCGGCGGAAGCCGAGCGCCGGCTGGAAAGCCTCGTCGACGCGAGCCTCCTGCAGGAACCGGCGAGCGGCCGTTACCGGCTGCACGACCTGGTGGCCGTCTATGCACGGCGGCTCGCCGGGGAACTTCCCGGCGACGTCGTCGAAGAAGCCCGGAAACGGGTGTACGGCCTGTACCTCGGCGCCGCCCGCCGGGCGAGCGAATGGGGAGTCGCGCGGTTCCCGGTGGAATCCGGCGGCGGGCCGTTCACCGGGCAACGCGACGCTTCCGCCTGGCTGGACGCCGTCGGCGACCTGCCGGAAGTGGTCACCCAAGCGGCGGAAGCCGGGCTGGACGGCCTCGCGTGCTCGATCGCCGAGGGGCTGGTCGACTACCTCGCGCGCCAGCAGCGGTACCACGAATCCCGGACGGCGCTGCAGATCGCGCTGCCGCTGGCCGAACGCGCCGAGGACGAGCGCCTGGTCTCGTCGCTGCGGTTCTGCCTCGGCTACGCGTACGCCATGCAGGGACAGCTCGACCGGGCGCGCGGCTGGTTCGACGACGCGCTGCGGGCGGGCCGCGCCTCCGGCGACCGCGGGGTGGAGGCCCGGGCGCTGGGCGGGCTCACCATGGCGGATCTGATCGCGGGGCGGCACGATCTCGCGATCCCCGGCATGCGGCGGGTGATGATCATGGCCGAGGAAGTGGGGGACGGCTGGCTCGCCGAACGGGCGTTGTCCGCGCTCGGCTATCTCGCCTACCTGCGAGGGGAGCACGAAGAAGCGCTCGTCCACCTCGGCCGTGCCCGTGAGCTGAGCGAGGAGATCGGCAGCCCCGGGATGCTGGCGAGGGTGCTGTGCCACAGCGGTACCGTCCGGCTCGAAACCGGCAGGTTCGCCGAAGCCGTGCTGGATCTCAGGCGCTCGGTCGAGCTGGCCGAAGAGACGACGGACGGCCTGCTGATCGCGACCAGCCTGGCGCGCCTCGGCGCGGCGGAACTGGAACTCGGGAATCTCGGCGAGGCGTTCGAACTGCAGCGGCAGGCGCTGGCGGCGGTCACCGAGGAGACCATCGTCGGGATGGAGTCCGAGATCCGCAACCGGCTCGGCCGCACCCATCTCGCCGCGGGCGACCCGGCGGCCGCCCGCGAGCATTTCGAATGGGTGCTGACCACCATCGGACCCGACGGTGATTCCGAGCAACGGGCGCTCGCCCTGGAAGGTCTGGACCTCACCAGACAGTCGGTACACCGGCGTTGATGATCGTGAAGCGGTGTCCCGCCATACTCGTCCGCCATCGGGTGAAGTAGGCGTCGGCGGCGTCGGTCACGTGGATCCCGGCACGGACCTCGTGGACGACGCAAGCCCAGTCCGCGGCGTCGCACAGCACCAGTTCCCGCGGCGCCCCGCGCTTCCGGAGCACGGACGAGCACAGGGCGCCGCGCCTTCCGACGTTGCCGTCGTCGAGACAGCGGCCCAGGTCATCGACGGCCTGGGCCGCTGTCTCGAACAGCGTCCACCGGTACCGGGGCGACGGGCGGCCGTCGGCCCACGGCGTGAAGAACGCCGCCCAGCTCCAGCCCGGTCCGAAGACCCCTTCCCGTTCCCCGGGACTCGGCCGGTCGTCCCGGGGCATCACCATGTTGTACGGGGTCCGGCTCGCCGGGCTCATGCACGTCTCCTCGGGGACCTCCGGTCCGCCGGTGCGGATCCGTGCCCGGAACCGTAAGGCGGCGCCATGAAATCCGGATGAAACGCTTGGAGGGCTTAAAGGTGCGGTACCGCGGTCAGGTGCCGCCCGTTGAGCGGCTGGGGCGCGCGGGCGTTGCCGTCACCGAACAGGCCCTGGAATCGCGCGATCGTCGCCGGTGAGACGGTCCGTTCGGACATCAGGAACCACTGCACGCCTTCGGTGAACGGTGCCGTGGTGAGGGAGCCCGTGTAGCGGAGGGTGCCGCGATTGCGGGGGAGGAGCGTGTCGAGGTCGAAGTCCGCGAGTGCCACCGTTTCGCCGCACTCCGGCGCGAGGTTTGCCAGGACACGGTCCACCGGTGACGCGGCGCCCGCGCGCAGGGGCACGCCGATCACCAGCAGCTTTCCGGCGGCGCTGCGGTGCACGAAATGCATTTCCAGCGGATCCGTCCTGCCCTGGAAGCGGTGTTCGGACGGGGTGTGGAAATGGAACTGTTCGAGCTCGTACCGGACCCCGGCGAGCGTGACGTGCCCGGTGCCGGGTCTGACCAAGGCCTCCTCGGTTTCTTCGTGATTTCTCGTACTGCACCCGTTGGTATCCGATGCGTCCTTTCGGACGTATTCCAGGTCCAGATCCGAATGGCCGTAGAAGACGTCCAGTCTCGGCGAGGCGGGGTCGAACCGGATCGCGCCGGGTGAGATGTCGACCGGGCTCTGTGAAGGCTGCCGCGACTGGGCGGTGCCGCCCGCGGTGAGCAGGAATCCGGCGAGGGCGAGGGGAACGACGAATGCGACAAGGCGCCTGCGTGTCACGCTTTGAACCTTTCGTGGACCGGATGAACTGTGATCATCCGGACAAAAGCCGGCCGCACCTCATGAGTGGTGCGCGCGAGAAGCACATATCTTTTTCCTGTGCCGAATAATGCGCAAGTCCCTTGAGTAGGGCGATTTCCGACATATTCCCTCCTTTCGTGCGAAAGGGAGCGTGATTCGTGCCGGACCTCCGCGAAAGATTCACTGTGCGCAGCCGGGAGGGCACCCGTAGTATCCGGGCGTGTCGATCTTGTCCGTGCTCCTCAGTCTGGTGGCCCTCTTTCCCGTCATGGACCCGGTTCCGCGAACCGGTGCCTGTGCCGGAACGGAGGGGGTGACCGTCGCGGTGGACATGGGGGCCGGGGTGCTCGTGCGCTGCGTGCCCGGCTCACCCGGTGACGCGCGGACCGCGCTCGAGCGCTCCGGGCTCGCGGTGCGGCTGGGGAGCGGAACCGGGCCGTACGGGGACTCCCGTTACGTCTGCCGCGTTGAAGGCTTACCCGCCAACGATCCCTGTACCGGTCATCGGGACGGCGCGCCGTTCTGGAAGGTATGGCGGGTCGGGCTGGATCCCGTCGCCTGGCGGGAATCCCGGACGCAGGGCGGGCCCGGCACTGTCCGGGTCTGCGCGGGCGGGCTCGTGGGGTTCAGCTTCGGGTCGAAGACTTCGCAGATGACCGTGGCGCCCGAGCAGGTCGTCACCGCGCCCGGCTGGCTCCCGCCGCCGTGCTGACGACTCAGGTCGCCGGGACGATGAGGGAGGCCATCACCTTCGGGATCAGTTCGCTCACGAACCGCCCGTCACCGGGCAGTTCGGTGCCTTCCAGCAGGTAGTTCTGCAGCCCTTGCTCGTAAAGCGCGACCAGGACGAGGACCGCGTCGTCCGGGGAGATCGTCAGTTTCCGCTCGATCCGGTCGAGCGCGCCGACCAGCACCTTGGCCAGTTCGGTGTGGAAGTACCGGAACGCGGCGCCGATCCGATCGCGGATCTCCGGCTGCCGCAGGCCCTGGGTGCGGAATTCCGCGCACAACAGGTACCAGTTCTTGTCCGCGCTGAGCGCGACCATGAACAGTTCGGCGATCCGCCCGAGCGCGGGGGAGAGGTCGTCGTGCGCGTGGACGACGGTCTCGCCGAGCACGCTTTCCGTGGCGTCGTGGAAACGCTCGAGCCGGACCGCGGTCTCTTCCTGGAACAGGGTCAGGAAGAGATCTTCCTTCGAGCTGAAGTTCGAGTAGAAGGCGCCGCGGGTGAAGCCGGCGCGCTCGCAGATCAGTTCGACCGGGGTGTCCCGGATGCCGCGTTCGGAGAAGGCCTCGTACGCCGCGTCGATCAGCCGTCGGCGGGTGTCCGCCCGGCGCCTGGTCATGGTGGCGCCCCGCTCCTCGGTCATCTCGCCATTCTCCCGTATGCGCCCGGTTCACCCGGCTGTGGGACAGGATACATCGTGAATCGGATACACAGTGTATTACGATACGCCCTGTATCCAACGAGTGCCGGGAGCCGATCGTGTCGTCATTCCTCTACCGCCTCGGCAGGCTGGCCGCCCGCGGACGCGTGCTGGTCACCGCGTTGTGGCTGGTGGTGCTGTGTGTCGCGGGCGGGGCGGCGCTGCTGTTCGGCCAGGGCACCGACGACACGTTCGCGATCCCCGGCTCCGAATCCCAGGAGGCGCTCGACCATCTCGGCCGGGTTTTCCCGCAGGTGAGCGGGACTTCGGCGCAACTGGTGGTGCTCGTCCCCGAAGGACAGCGGGCCGACGCCGCCGCCGTTCGCGACGCGGTCGGCGCCCTGGTACCCGAGCTGACCAAGGCGCCGCAGGTCTCGACGGTGGTGAATCCCTTCGACGCGGCAGTGCACGACGCGGTGTCGAAGGACGGCCGCGCCGCCTTGGTCACCGTGCAACTCGACGTCGGGCTGGCCGACATCCAGCCGTCGACGCGGACCGCGCTCGCCGGGGTCGCGCAAGATCTGGAGAACCGGATCGGCCAGGGCGCCGAGGTGCTCACCGGTGGCGACGCGTTCTCGGACAAGGTGCCGAAGCTCAGCCCCACCGAGGGGATCGGCCTCGTCATCGCGCTCGTGGTGCTGCTGATGGTGTTCGGTTCGTTCGTCGCGGCGGGAATGCCGTTGCTGACGGCGATCCTCGGCGTCGGGGTGTCGGTGGCACTGGTCTACGCGGCGACGTCGGTGGCGACCGTGTCGTCCACGGCACCGATGCTCGCGGTCATGCTCGGGCTGGCCGTCGGCATCGACTACGCGCTCTTCCTGCTTTCCCGGCACCGCGATCAGCTCGCCGAGGGACTCGAAGTCGAGGAGTCCATCGCCAGGGCGACCGCGACCGCGGGATCCGCCGTCATCTTCGCCGGCCTCACCGTGGTGATCGCCCTGCTGGGCCTGTTCGTCGCCGGGATCCCGTTCCTGACCACGATGGGCATCGCCGCGGCGGGCGGGGTCGCCGTCGCGGTGATCGTGGCCATCACCCTCATCCCCGCGCTGCTGGGTTTCGCCGGTGAGCGGCTACGGCCCAAGAAGCCGAAGAAGAGCAAACGCAAGAAGAAGGCCCGGTTCAGCCTGCGATGGGTCCGGCTCGCCACGAAGTCGCCATGGGTGACGATCGCGCTGATCGTCGGGGTGCTCGCGGTGGCGTCGGCGCCCGCGCTGGATCTCCGGCTCGCCTTGCCGGACAACGGAACCGACGAGGACGGCACTCCGGCCCGCGTCGCCTACGACGTCGTCGCCGAGCACTTCGGACCTGGGTTCAACGGACCGCTGATCGTCACCGCGGACATCCTGTCGACCACCGACCCGGTCGGGATCACGAACGGCATCGCCGACGACATCCGCCGGGTGCCCGGCGTCGCCGTCGTCCCGCTCGCCACGCCGAACCCCAAGGGCGACACCGCGATCATCCAGGTCGTGCCCACGACCGGCGCCTCCGACGAGGCGACCGGCGAACTCGTCGAGCGGCTGCGGTCGATGGAAGGGCAGTTCAAGGACCGGTACGGCGTCCAGACCGCGGTCACCGGGTTCACCGCCGTCGGCATCGACGTGTCCACGCAGCTGGGCAGCGCGCTGCTGCCGTTCGGCATCCTGGTCGTCGGGCTTTCGCTGGTACTGCTGGCGATGGTGTTCCGTTCGGTGCTGGTGCCGCTCAAGGCCACCTTCGGTTACCTGCTCTCGATCGGCGCCGCGTTCGGTGCCACGTCGTTCGTGTTCGGGCAGGGGCATCTGGCCGAGGCGCTGGGCGTGACCCGCACCGGCAGCGTGATCAGCTTCCTGCCGATCATCCTGATGGGTGTCCTTTTCGGACTCGCCATGGACTACGAGGTGTTCCTCGTCTCCCGGATCCGGGAGGACTACGTCCATCACGGCGACGCGCACAAGGCGATCGAGACGGGTTTCGTGTCCGCGTCGAGGGTCGTGACCGCGGCGGCGGTGATCATGCTGGGCGTGTTCGCCGCGTTCGTGCCCGACGGCAGTGCCACGATCAAACCGATCGCGTTCAGCCTGGCGGTCGGCGTGTTCGTGGACGCCTTCCTCGTGCGGATGACCCTCGTCCCGGCGATCCTCGCGCTGCTGGGGCCGCGCGCCTGGGGCCTGCCGCCGTGGCTGGACCGCAAACTCCCGGTGTTCGACGCCGAGGGCGACGGCCTCGTCCACGAACTCCGGCTCGCCGACTGGCCCGCGCCCGGCTCGTCCGAAGTGCTCAGCGCCGCCGGTCTCCGCGTCGACGACGACCGCGGCCGCACCCTCTTTCGCGACATCGAACTGCATCTCGGACCGGGGGAGATCCTCGCCGTGCACGGTTCCGGCCCGGCGGGCAAGAGCGCTCTGCTCTACACGCTCGCCGGCCGGGTCCCCAACGTCCGCGGTGATCTCAAGGTCCTCGGCCGGGTGTTGCCGCAGCACGCGCACGCGGTCCGCCGGAACGTCGCGTTCATCGCCTGCAAGGAAACCGACGATCCCGCAGGCGAGGTCCGCCGCGCGCTCGGGGAAGGCGTCGGTCTCGTCTTCCTCGACGATCTGGACACGGTCGTCGCCACCGCCCAGCGTGCCGGGCTGAGAGGGGCGTTCGCGAGCAGGTCCGCGACGTTCGCCGTGTCCTGCCAGAGTCTCGCCATCGTGCGGGATCTGCTGCCCACCACCGCCGTCGCGGGCCTCGCCATGACGCCCGCGCTCGTCCCCGCCGAGGTCCGCTGATGTCCCGCTTCTTCACCGGCTCCGTCCGTGCGACCGCCATCGGCCCGCTGACCTGGAAGACCTGGCTCGGGATCGTGCTCGTCCCGGTGATCGTCGCGCTCGGGCTGGCGTGGGCGTTCTGGTCGCCCGGCGACAACCACGGCGCGGCCAAGGCCGCCGTCGTCAACACCGACGAGCCGGTGACGGTGAACGGTCAGCTGATCCCGCTCGGCCGTGAGCTGGCCGGAAACCTCGTGCACGGCGAGGATTCCGCGTACACCTGGGTGCTCACCGACGCCGAGGACGCGAAGGAGGGCATCTCCGACGGGACGTACTCGGCGGTCGTGACCATCCCGCCGAACTTCTCCGCGCAGGCCACGTCGACGTCGGGCAAGCCGCTCGACGCGCGGCAGGCGATCATGCGCGTCGAGACGTCGCAGCGCACCGGTCTCGTCGATCCGGTGGCGAGCCGGGAGGTCGCGAACGCGACGCTCACCGCGCTCAACCGGCAGATCGTCGAGACCTATGTGGACAATCTGTACGTCGGGTTCTCCTCGATCCACCAGCAGCTGGTGACCGCGGCCGACGGCAGCGACCAGCTCGTCGTCGGGCTGCGCGGACTGGCCGACGGGACGGGGAAACTGGCCTCCGGCGCGGGGGAACTCGCCGGTGGGGCAGGCAAGCTCAGCGGCGCGGCAGGGCAGTTGTCGGACGGCGCGAGCAAACTCGCGAGCGGCACCGGCCAGCTCGCCGCCGGTTCCGGGAAACTCTCGTCAGGACTGACCCAGGCCGAGAAGGACACCGCCCAGCTGCCCCGGCTGACCAGAGAACTGGCCGACGGGGCGCAGCAGGTCGCGAACGGCAACAAGCAGCTGGCCGACAAGATCTCGCCCTTGGCGGACAAGGTCGTCCAGATCATCGACGCCCTGCCCACGGCGGGCGATTCGGCGCGGAAGTTCGCCGAACTGGCACAGAAGTGCAGTGGTGACACCAAGTTCTGCGCGGATTTGAAGGCCGCTTCGGAAAAGCTCACGGCCGACGCCGGGATCCTCGACGGCAAACGCGCCGAGATCCGCGACGCCGCCGTACGGGCGAAGAAAGCGGTGCAGGACCTCTCGGCGGGCTCCCAGAAGGTCGCCGACGGGAACAAGCAACTCGCGGACAAGTCCAAGGAACTGGCGGGCGGCATCGGCTCGGCGGCCGACGGCGCGCGGAAACTCGACGCCGGGGTCAAGGCCGCCGACTCCGGGGCACGGCAACTCGCCGGTGGCGCCGGGCAACTGGCAGGCGGCGCGACCACGCTGTCCACCGGCGCGGGCGACCTCGCCACCGGCGCCCGCACCGCCGCCGACGGCGCCCAGCGCGCCGAATCCGGCGCTTCGGAACTGGCCAAGGGCCTCAACGACGGCCGAGGCAAGGTCCCCGACTACACCCAGACCGAACGCGACCACCTCAAACAGGTCGCCGCCACCCCCGCCATCGCCGATTCCGCGGGCTCGGGCTCCTTCGGCGAAGGCGCGGTGGCACTGATCCTCGTGCTGGCGCTGTGGGGCTGCGCGCTGGCGACGTACCAGGTGATCCAGGCCGTCCCGCCGAGCGTGCTCACCACCCGCGAACCGAGCTGGCGGATCATCCTCGCCGCGGCCGTCCCGGGCGCGACGCTGGCGGTGCTGACCGCCCTGATCCTGACCGGGGTGTTCTGGGCGTTCCTCGGCCTGAGTTTCGGCAAGGCGGTGACGCTGCTCGTGGTGCTGGTCCTCGCGGCCGGAACGTTCACCGTGGTCAACCAAGCACTGGTGGCGATCTTCAAACGCCCTGGCCGTTTCGCCGCGCTGGCGATCCTGGTACTGACCGTCGGCGCTTCGCTGGTCTCGACCGTGCCCGGCTTCTTCGGGACCGTGCTGGGAATCCTGCCGACCAACGGCGCACTGGTCGCGCTGCGCTCACTGCTGACCGGGACGGACGGGCTGACGTCGGGGATCGTGCAGTCGGTGGTGTGGCTGGGCATCGGGACGCTGGCGATGATCCTGGTGACGGATCGGCGGCGGTCGCTGCCTGGGCGGGAACTGCGGCTGGCTTGAGCTGCGAGGGCTGATGCCCCGCGCGCCGAAGCCGGTTGCCCGTACGCTGTCACTGTTCGGAGCCGTACGGATACCCGTGGGGGAACTGTGGCACCTGAAGCAAGTCCAGGTCGGCTCATCGGGGACCGGTATCGGCTCGTCGAAGTGATCACGGCCGGAGGCTTCGGGCGTATCTGGCAGGCTCGCGACGAGACCCTGCGCGTCGATGTGGCGCTCAAGGAAACGTGGCGGTCCAGGCCGGTGTCGGATCACGAGTGGGCCGACCTGCTCACCCGTGCTCAGCGAGAAGCGCGCAACGCCGCCCAGTTGCGCGATCATCCCAACATCGTCACCGTCTATGACGCCGTCATCGAGGACGGGATTCCCTGGACCGTGATGCGCTTGGTGACCGGGAAGGCGCTGCAAGACCTTCGCGCGGACGGCCCACTGATTGCGACCGAGGTGGTCCATATCGCGAAAAGCCTGCTCGGCGCCTTGAGCGCGGTGCACGCCGCGGGGATCGTGCACCGCGACGTCAAGCCGTCCAACGTGATGGTGACTGCGTCCGGCGAGGTGCTGCTGATCGATTTCGGGATCGCGGTCCATCAGGATGACACCCGGACCTTGAACGGGCTGATCATCGGCTCGCCGGGCTATCTGGCCCCGGAACGGGTCCGCGGTGACCGGGGCGGGGCACCCAGTGACCTGTTTTCGCTGGGCGCGACGCTGTATCACGCCGTGGAGGGCATTTCTCCGTTCCACCGCGACACTCCTGAGGATTCCGCCGCCGCGGTCCTGTACCACCAGCCCCTGCTGCCGCAGTGCGAAACCGGACTCGCCCTGCTCATCATGCGGTTACTGGAGAAAGACCCCGCCAAACGTCCGCTGACTTCCGAAGCACTCGCGTTGCTCGACGCCACACCGGCAAAGGTCCCTCGGGGCGGAGAACAGCCGGACGTCACGCCCTTGGTGAGCAAACTCGCGACCGCCGCCCAGCCCTTCAAAGTCGGCGACCGTTTCCGCGGTACGGTGACGAAAACCGCCGCTTTCGGCGCGTTCGTCTCACTGACCCCGGGCAGGCAAGGCCTGGTGCACATCTCGAAGCTGGGCAATGGCAAGCGCGTTCGCTACGTCGAGGACGAGGTCAAGGTGGGCGACGAGCTCCACGTCGAGATCGCCGAAATCAAACGCGGCAAGGTCGGCTTGGTCGTCGTGACGGAGGAACCTCCACCCGGTCGCTAGGTGGCGGTATTTTGAGGTTCGTCCCCGGTGCCCTGAGTCAGGCGCAACGGCCTATGTCCGCAGATGCATGGTGTTGCGCCTCGGTTCTCCTGTGGGGTCGAGGTAGGTCGGGGCGGTGAATTCGGGTAGCCCGTCTTGGGCGATCTGGACTTTCCATTCGCTGTGGTGGATCAACCGGTGGTGCTTGGTGCACAGCAGAACGAGGTTGTCGATTTTGGTTTCGCCGTGATGCCGCCAGAAAACAATATGGTGAGCCGTGCAACGGGGCACGGGCATGTCACAGCCCGGGAAGGCGCAGCCACCATCGCGGATGGTGAGCGCGTACTTCTGGGCGAGTGACACGGTGCGTTTCGACCGGCCGATATCTAGGGGTTCCCCTGCGGTACCGAGGACTCCGGGCCGGACGCGGGCGTCACAGGCGAGGATCCTTGCGTCGGTGGCGCTGATCGGCCCGACCAGATCGAGGTGAGCCTCACCGATGTCCCGGATCAGGTCCTCGTAAGACATAGTGACGAGGATGTGCGTAGCCTCGCCTGCTTGGCCGGGTAGGTTCCGGCTGGTGGTCTTCAGTCGCACATAGTCGGTGAAGGCGTCCCCGTAGCGTTCGTCTTGGGTACGGGAGTCGCGGACCCCGTCGATGGCCTTGTGCGGTTTGGCCATCGGGTCGAGGTCGGACTTCAACCGTGCGTAGGTCTCCAGATCCAGCGTGCCCTTCAAACCGAGAGTGCCGTTGCGGTGTTTGACGAACCGCAGCTCCGGTCGAGTGTCCTTGGGGTTCTCGTCGCGAGGCTCTTTTCCATCCGGATCGAGCTTGTCCAGAAGTCTCCGACCGGCTTGGGCAATCGTGCGAGGCCCGGCATGCCGGGCCAGATCCACAAGGATCTTCTCCCCACCCCGCACCTCCTCTTCCGGGACGAAAGACGGGATACGCGCCAGGGCGCGGATGATCGCGTCGATCTGCGAACCGCCGATCGCACCCTCCGCAGCGGCATCAGCGGTCAGGGGCGCGAGGGGTGGCACCCGATCACCACCCACCGCCACACCAGCATGCAACGCCAGCACCCGGTCAGCGCGAGCATCGGCTTCCTTGGCAGTGACGTGGAAGTCCTCGAAAATCATCGCCGACAACGCTGCATGACCACTGCACCCACGAACCCCGCGAGTATTGATTTCCGCGAGAATCGCGTTCTGCTCAGCATCCAATTGCCGCTTCAGAACTTCGAGTTCCTGCTTGCGGGCATGCAGCGTCGCAGTATCGACACGCCACCACTCGGCGGGTGTCGTCTGGGATGCATCTTCGCTGGCCACGGCATCAACGATACCCGCAGTCGAACACCTGTGCTATCACATATTCATGTGACACGGCTCGATTTCAAATGGTCAGCGAGCTGTGATGGGAGGGATATTCGGTATGTCTCGGCGCTTGTTGGCGCCCATAAGCTTCATGACAACAGTGAGATGGAACAGCCCAGAGAACCACGGCGACCGCAGCCTCGATGTCTCCTGTTGAGCCAGAAACCTTTGAAGCGCTGTCGTCCCATCCCGGCGGAAGTTGCGTCTCTCTCGGTGCGTCTTTCAGAGGTCGCTCCGACCGATCCACTCGATCGTGGCGACGACGTCCGCGCCGAGCGCGGCTCGGACCGCGGCAGTCCTGGCTCGGCTGTGGGCCTGTCGAGCGAGCGTGGCCCAAGGCTGGGAATAGTCGAGTTCGGTGTCGTCGTGCGGGGCTTGCGTCCAGTACATCCGGCCGTCGCGTTCGACTCGCCAGAGCTGGAAGGAGAGCGTGGCCTGGTCGTGGGCGGCGAGGTCGTCGAGGACGTGGGTCAGTCGTGTCGACGGCCATGCCTCGTGCCCATAGAACGTGGTGATCCGGAGGCTCGCGGTCAGCGACGGGACGACGGGGTGGCGGGCGCCCAGCTCGGTCAAGGCGGATCGAATACTGTTCGGCTCCAGCCAGTCGGGTCGGTCGCCGCGTTCCTTGCACGCTTGATAGGCGCGCCAGAGCGCAGGTATGGCGTCGACGACGCGCAGCTGGCCCAAGGCGCGGGCGGACCACTCGCGGACGGTGTCGTGCTCGCTGGTCAACAGGTCGGTCAAGGGCTGCCCGGCGCGGGCGTCGCCGAGTTCTTGAAGGATCTCGATGGCGCACAGCTGGCCGAAACTGTCCAGTGTCGGCAGGGCCCGCAGGAGCGGCGTGATCACGTCGGTCTCACGTCCGTGGTGGGTCAGCGCTGCCTGCGCGTCTTCTGCATCGCCGGTGCTGTCCGCGTCGAGCTGACGAATCAGCAGCTCGATCTCGCTGCTGGTCATGCCCCGGTTCCGTAATCGCCGGGCGGCAGGGCGGGCCGCCGCCTGTCCCGTCGGTACGCGAGGGCTGCTGTGGCGACCGCGAGCGCGGCGTAGCCCACCATCCACCAGGTGAAGGCCGGCGGCGACCGGTGGCTGAACAACGGGTCGATCAGGCTCACGACCGCGAAGGCCGCGGGCGCCGAGAGTCGCCTGTCCTGGTACCGCAGCTCCGCGTCGACGGCGATCGACGCGGCGTCTTCGCCGCGGCCCCGGCGTGTCACGGCCCAGACGAGGATCGTCGTGCAGCAGAGCGCCGCCCAGCCGAGGGCGACCAGCCACGTCCAGGCGAAGGTGCGCGACGAGGTGGTGAGGTACATGGCCACGGCCAGCGCCGCGCCACCGACGAAGGTGATCAGGAACGAGGCCAGGTACCAGCCTCCGAGGACCCCCGCGGCGGACGGGCGCCGGGTCGGCGCCGGAAGGCCGCCCAGTTGCCGTTCCCGGTGGAGGATCGACGCCCATTGCCCGAGCGTGAGTGTGGCGGCGATGAAAGAGAAGTACCGGCTTTCGGGCATTTCCACGCCCCGCACTCCGGGAAGGTTCTGCAGGTAGCTGTAGGTGATGATGAGCGCGAAGGCGAGAACCCCGGCGCTCATCATCCAGAGGATCCTGGTCGTGGACCCGCTCGTCTGCCGCGCGGCGATCCTGACCGTGAGCGGTCTGGACGGTGTTCCGACCTGGATGCCGCGTTTGCTCAGCCACGCACTGGCGTCGACTACCTCGATCGCGGTCGGTTGACTCCCCATACCCGACGTACGCTCGTGGCCCGGCCGGAGTTGCCTCACTCCCGGGAACCGGTCAACGAAACCCGTCCCGCCCGCCGAGCCGGAACCAAAGCCGCCAAAGGAGCTGCGACGAGAGCCGCGCCCACCAGCACCCCCAATCGGCCCCACGGCGGGGCGAACACGATCGCCTCGCCGCCGTCCGACGCCACCTTCGTGATCAGCCAGGCCGACCCGATCCCGACCAGCAGGCCGAACGCCGCTCCGAGGACCGCGACGAACACCGACTCCGCGGTCAGCGCGGCACCGAGTCCGCCGCGCGTGAGACCGAGCGCGCGCAGCAGCGCCGACTCGCGCGTCCGTTCCAGGACGGACAGCGAAAGTGTGTTCGCGATCCCGGCGAAAGCGATCAGCACGGCCAGTGCGGTCAGGGCCCACATGAGGTTCAGGGTCTCCCGCAGCGGCGCGGCCGCCTCTTCCTTGATTTCCTCGACGCTGCTCAGCTTCGCGAGAGCGATGCCGGACAACTCCCGCTCCAGTGACGGCCGGGCCTGATCGGGATCGGAGACCTTGACCAGCACGCTCCCGTCGTAGGTTTGCTCGTTCAGGGCGATCTTCCGCTGCTCAGAGAGGTCGACCAGCGCGAACCCCAGATCGACGCCGGGCGCGTCGACGCTGTCGTAGACCGCCACCACGCGCAGGGATCGCACGGTGTCGCCGACGGCTAGCCCGGACTGTTCGGCGAGGTCCTTGCTGATGGCGATCTCGCCGGGACCGAGCCGGTCGAGACGCCCGGAGAGCACTGCCGGTCGCAAGAGATCGCCGCTGACGGCGGTGAGCTGATACGTGCCGTACTCGCCGAGGTCGCCCGAGAAAGAGTGGCGGGTGGCGGTGGCGGTCACGCCGGGCACGGTCGCCAGAGTGCCGGCGAGGGTGGCGGGTAGCGGCCGGGCCGGGAGCACCGAAGTGACGGTGAAGTCGGCCGCGAGTTGTTCGCCGATGCCGTGGCTCCGGCCCGCTTCGACGCCTGCCGCCACGGTGGTCGCGAGTGCGACGACGGCGAGACCGATGGTGAGCGCGGCGGCACTGGCGGCGGTGCGTTTGGGGTTGCGGCCGGCGTTGAGCGCGGCCAGTTTCGCGGGCTGCCCCGGCACGAGCGTGCCGAGCGCCCGGACGACCGGTCCCGCCACCAGCGGTTCGGCGGCCAGGGTCGCGCCGAGCAGCGCGACCATCGCCACCACGGCGAGGGCGGCTCCATCCTCCACTGTGGACCGAAGGGCCAGTACGCCCGCGCCGATACCGGCGGCGAGCAGGATCACCGCGACGATCGCGCGCGGGCGCCCGGTGCGCGCGGACTCGACGGGGGTCCGGAGCGCCTCGACAGGTGCGACCCTGGTCGCGGACCACGCTGGGATCGCCGCCGCGAGCGCGGTCACCAGGATTCCGATCGTCAGTGCGGCGGCCACGGTCCGGGCGGTCAGCGGGACGTACACGGTTTCCTGACCCGCGATCGCCTGCAACGTGGCGGCGACGCCCAGTCCGCCGAACAGTCCGGCCGCGGACGCGACCGCGCCGACGACGGCCGCCTCGGCGAGCACACTGCCGAAGACCTGCCGTTTTCCGGCGCCGACGCAGCGCAGCAACGCCAGTTCGCGCGATCGTTGCGCGACGAGGATGGTGAAGGAGTTGGTGATCACCATCGCGGCCACCACCATGGCGAGGACCGCGAAGGCGGTGAAGAACTTCGCCAGGCCCGCCGTGTTCGGCGCGGTCTCCCGAAGCAGCTGGGCAGCGGCCTCTTTCCCGGTGGCCACTGGGATGCCCAAGGCTTTCTTCAGATCCGCGGCGAGCTGTGCCTGGCCGACGCCCGGGGACGCGTGGACGACGATGTCGCCGAAGGTCGCGGACGGGCTCAGCCGCCGCAGCGTTTCCCCCGGTACCACCAGGGTCGCGCCGCCCAGACCCGCGTCGGTCGGGCGGCTGAAGGTGCCGACCAGGGTCAGCACGATCCGGCCGCCGGTCTCGTCCAGCACGGTTACGGGCTGTCCCAGCGAGAAGCCCTCGGCGCTGTGCCGTTCGATCGCGATCTCTCCCGCGCTCTGCGGAAAACGGCCTTCCGCGAGGTCGTACGGGCGCAGGCCTTCGGTGCCCAACGCGGTCGCGGCGGCGTCTCGCGGACGTCCGTCGGGGCCGAGGATCGGTGCGCTGACGGTGGCGCGGCCGTCCGCGGCGGCGACCCCGGGCACCTGACGGACCTTCGTGAGCACGGAATCGTCGAGCGGGACACGGCGGGTGGCGTCGATGGACGCGTCCACGCCGCGCGTTTCGAAGGCGACCGCTTCCCGCAGTCCCGCGCCGACGGCGTCGGTGAGCACGAAGGACCCGGCCACGAAGGTCACGCCGAGGGTGACGGCGACGGCGGACAGCAGCAGCCGCAGCGGCCGCGCCTTGAGTCCGGCGAGCACGGTTCGCAGCATCACGCCCCCAGACCGGTGAAGGCGCCGTGTACGGCGTCGGCGGTCGGACGGGGGATCCGCGCGGCGATCCGGCCGTCGGCCAGCAGGACCCCGTGATCGGTGTACGAGGCGGCCACTGGGTCGTGGGTCACCATCACCACCGTCTGGCCGAGTTCGCGGACCGAGGTGCGCAGGAAGTCCAGCACCTCGGCGCCGGAACGCGAATCGAGACTGCCGGTGGGTTCGTCGGCGAACACGACGTCCGGCCTGCCGACGAGCGCGCGGGCGCACGCCACCCGCTGCTGCTGGCCGCCGGAGAGTTCACCGGGTTTGTGCCGCAGACGCTGCCGGAGGCCCAGGGTGTCCACGACGGTGCCGAACCACGCCGGGTCCGGGCGGCGGCCCGCGAGCCGGAGCCCGAGCAGGATGTTCTCCTCGGCGTTCATGGTCGGCAGGAGGTTGAACGACTGGAACACGAACCCGACGCGGTCCCGGCGCAGCCTGGTCAGCTCGGCGTCGGACAGGCCGGTCAGCTCGGTCCGTCCGATGTGGACTCGTCCACTGTCGACGGTGTCCAGCCCGGCGAGGCAGTGCATGAGGGTCGATTTGCCCGAACCGGAGGGTCCCATGATCGCGGTGAACCGGCCGCGGGGGAAGTCCAGTGACACGTGGTCGAGCGCCCGGACCGCCGTGTCGCCCCGGCCGTAGACCTTCGAGACATCGATCGCGCCCGCGGCGGGACCGTCCATTGTGTTCATGCGGCGATCATGGCGGGAACCACCTGAACGGTTCCTGAAACAACCTGAAGAACGCTTCAGGATGGACGGCGGGGATCTGCGAAGATCAGGACATGCGCGTGCTCGTGGTGGAAGACGAAATGCGGTTGGCCGAGACCCTCCAATGGGGACTCGAGGCCGACGGCTACGCGGTCGACCTCGCCCACGACGGTCTCGAAGGGCTCGAGCTCGCGCAGCTGTACCCGTACCAGGTGATCGTGCTGGACATCATGCTCCCGAAGCTCAACGGCTACCGCGTCTGCGCGGCACTGCGGGAACGCGGGGTGACCACCCCGATCCTCATGCTGACCGCGAAGAACGGCGAGTACGACGAAGCCGAGGCGCTCGACACCGGCGCCGACGACTACCTGAGCAAGCCGTTCTCGTACGTCGTGCTCACCGCCCGGCTGCGGGCCCTCACGCGCCGGGGCGCGGCGGGGTCGGCGGGGGTGCTGGAGTTCGGCGACCTCGTGCTGGACCCGGCGAAGCGGACGTGCTGCCGCGCCGGGAAGCCGGTGTCGTTGACCACCAAGGAGTTCGCCGTCCTCGAATGCCTGCTGCGGCACGGCGAGCAGCTGGTGACGAAACGGGAGATCCTCGACCAGGTCTGGGATCTGGCGTACCGGGGCGACCCCAACATCGTCGAGGTCTACGTGAGCGCGTTGCGGCGCAAACTGGACACGCCGTTCGGGCGGCGCACCATCGCGACCGTGCGCGGCGCCGGCTACCGGCTGGTGGCCGGATGACTCGCTGGTGGCCCTCGTCGGTGCGGCGGAGCACCGCGCTTTCGGCGGCGCTGCTCTGCGCGGTCGTGTTCACCCTCGGCTGGCTGGGCACCCGCGAGCTGCTGAGCGCGCAGCTGTCGGGCAGCGCCGTCAGCGCGACGCGTGCCCAGCTGGACGGGCTGGCCGAGACCTTCCGGGCCGGGCGACCGGTGCCGCCCGCCGGTGACGCCCCGTACGAGGTGGTCGACGACGCCGGGCGGCCGGTGGCGAGCAGCGAGAACCTGCGCCGCTGGGATCCCGCGTGGACGCCGCTGCCGCCCGCGCCCGCCGGGGCACCCTCGGACTGGTCGGTCACCACCAAGGCCACGGTGCGGCCCGGCGACCATCCACAGTGGCGGGAGTATCGCGAGTACACGGTGGTGGGCAAAGTGATCGGAAGCGGCGGGCACCGGCTCACGCTCTACCTGTTCGTCCTGCCGTGGGACACGCTCCGGACGCTGGGAACCTTCGACGACACCTTGGCCTTCTTCGTCCCGCTAGCGGTGCTGATCACCGCGCTGGTCGCGTGGTTCGCGGCGGGCCGGGCATTGCGGCCGGTGGAGGCCATTCGCCGCGAACTGGCCGAGGTCAGCGGCAGCAGGCTCGACCGGCGGGTTCCGGTGCCCCCGTCCCGCGACGAGGTCGCCAGGCTCGCGACCACCACGAACGCCACCCTCGACAGGCTGCAGCAGGCGCATGACCAGCAGGAACGGTTCGTCGCTGACGCCAGTCACGAACTGCGCAGCCCGCTCGCGAACCTCCGGACCGGGCTGGAGGTCGCGCTCACCCACGCCGATCGCGCGGATTGGCCCGCCGTCGCCCGCCGGTCGCTGCTCGACATCCAGCGGCTCCAGCGCATCACCGCGGATCTCCTTCAACTGGCCGTGGACCCGGCCGAACTCCCGGCGCCGGAAGGCATCGTGGACCTCGCCGACGTGGTGGGGGAGCAGGTCGCCGAACGCACCCTCGAACCCGGGCCCGCCGTCGTGTCCGATGTGGACGGACAAGCCGACGTCGTCGGCGAACCCGTCCAGCTGGAAAGGTTGTTGCGCAATCTGCTCGACAACGCCGTGCGGCACGCGCGGTCCTCCGTCACCGTGCGGCTCCGGCGAGAGGCAGGGGAGGCCGTCCTCGAAGTGATCGACGACGGACCCGGCATCCCCGCCGAGGATCGCGAGCGCGTCTTCGACCGGTTCGCCCGGCTCGACGACGCCCGCGCGCGGGACGCGGGAGGTACGGGCCTCGGTCTCACGCTCGCGCGTGACATCGCTGTCCGGCACGGGGGATCGCTGCGGGCCGAGGACGGCGAGACCGGCGCGCGGCTGGTCGCGAGGCTACCCCTCAGGGGTATGTGACGAGCATCGCTCTCTAGTACCCCTCGGGGGTACCTTCAGGTCGTTGCGGTACCCCCCTGGGGTATGTACGGTGGGTCGCGGAGCCGGAGCGGCTTCACGATCGCGGGTGACACCCGCACTAAGGACTGCACGATGAACACAGCAGCGAAGCTCTCCGCCTACGGTGTGGTGCTCGCCCTGGTCGCCGGTGGCGGCTGGGCGGCAGGCACGGCTGTCGGTCCGTTCGCCGGCGCCGCCGGTGTGCCCGGTGGCGAGGACGCCGGACATTCGGACACCCACAGCGGCGCTGTCGCGGAAGCGGCGCAGGTCAAGCAGGACCATGAGCCCGCCGGGCTCGCGTCGTCCAGGGGCGGCTACACCCTCACGCCCACCACCACGACGCTCCTTCCGGGCACGACCCGTCCCTTCACCTTCCGGATCCTCGGCGCCGACGGCGCGCCGGTGACCGCCTACGACGTCGAACACGAAAAGCGGATGCACCTCATCGTCGTCCGCCGCGACACCGCGGGTTTCCAGCACATCCACCCCGAACTCGGCGAGGACGGCACGTGGTCCGTGCCGCTGACCGTGGGCGAGGCGGGGGCCTACCGCGTCTTCGCCGACTTCAAGCCCAGCGGCGGAGAGGCGACGACCCTGGGCGCCGACGTCTTCGCCGGTGGCGACTTCAGGCCCGCCGAGTTCCGGCCCTCGCACGTCGCCGAGGTCGACGGCTACCAGGTCCGGCTCGACGGCGAACTCGCGCCGGGCACCTCGTCGAAGGTGACGCTCACCGTCAGCAAGAACGGCCGCGACATCACCGATCTGCAGCCGTACCTCGGTGCTTACGGGCATCTGGTGGCGCTGCGGGGCGGCGACCTCGCGTACCTGCACGTCCATCCGGACGGCGAACCCGGTGACGGTCGGACCGCGCCGGGCCCCGCGATCACGTTCTTCGCCGAGGTCCCGACGGACGGCGTTTACCGGCTGTTCCTGGACTTCCGGCACGAGGACAAGGTCCGCACCGCCGAATTCACCGTCACCACAGGGGAAGGGAGTCACCGATGAGCACGCGGACCGAGCCTTCCACCGCCGAAGTCGAACTCGCGATCACCGGGATGACCTGCGCTTCGTGCGCCATGCGCATCGAGCGGAAGCTGAACAAGCTCGACGGTGTCACCGCCACGGTGAATTACGCCACGGAGAAGGCGAAGGTCAGCTACCCGGCCGGCATCGAGCCGCGGCAGCTGATCGAGCAGGTCGAGGCGGCCGGGTATTCGGCAGCTTTGCCCACTCCGGAAAGGGAAGAGGCGACAGCCGAGGACGCCGATCCGATCGCACCGTTGAGGCAGCGGCTGATCGGTTCCGCCGTGCTGTCGGTGCCGGTGATCCTGCTCGCGATGGTGCCCGCGTGGCAGTTCACCTACTGGCAGTGGATCTCGCTGACGCTGGCCGCGCCGGTGCTGGTGTGGGCGGCGTGGCCGTTCCACAAGGCGGCGTGGGCGAATCTGCGGCACGGCGCGGCCACCATGGACACGTTGATCTCCATGGGCACGCTCGCGGCGTTCCTGTGGTCGTTGTACGCCTTGCTGTTCGGCACCGCCGGAACGCCGGGGATGACGCACCCCTTCGAGTTCACCGTGCAGCGGATGGCCGGTGACGGCAACATCTATCTCGAGGTCGCGGCCGGTGTCACGACGTTCATCCTCGCCGGGCGCTATTTCGAAGCGCGGTCCAAGAGGCGTGCGGGCGCGGCCTTGCGCGCCCTGCTCGAACTCGGCGCGAAGGACGTCGCGGTGCTCCGCGACGGCAAGGAAGTCCGTGTCCCGATCGGTGAACTCGCGGCGGGCCAGGAGTTCGTGGTGCGGCCCGGAGAGAAGATCGCGACCGACGGGGTGATCACCGAAGGCGCCTCGGCGGTCGACGCGAGCATGCTCACGGGCGAGAGCGTTCCGGTGGAGGTCGTCACCGGCGACACGGTGGCGGGGGCGACGGTCAATGCGGGCGGCAGGCTCGTCGTCCGAGCGACCCGGGTCGGCGCCGACACCCAGCTGGCGCAGATGGCGAAACTCGTCGAGGCGGCGCAGACCGGGAAAGCGCAGGTCCAACGGCTGGCCGACCGGGTTTCGGCGGTCTTCGTGCCGATCGTGATCGCGCTCGCCGTCGGCACGCTGATGTTCTGGCTCAGCACCGGCGGTTCGGTCGCGGCGGCGTTCACCGCGGCGGTCGCCGTGCTGATCATCGCCTGCCCGTGCGCGCTGGGCCTGGCGACGCCGACCGCGCTCCTCGTGGGCACCGGACGGGGCGCGCAGCTCGGAATCCTGATCAAGGGGCCGGAAGTACTGGAATCGACCCGCGCGGTCGACACGGTCGTCCTCGACAAGACCGGAACCGTGACCACGGGGCAGATGTCGCTGGTGGCGGTCCACGTCGCCGAAGGCGTCGACACGGAGAAGACGCTGCGGCTGGCCGGGGCGCTGGAGAACGCGTCGGAGCACCCGATCGCGCAGGCCATCGCCCGCGCGGCGCGGGAACGCACCGGGGAACTCCCGGCCGTCGAGGAGTTCACCAGCCTGGAAGGCCTTGGTGTGCAAGGGATCGTCGACGGTTCGGCGGTACTGGTCGGCCGGAACGCGTTGCTGGAGCAGTGGAGTCACCATCTGACCGCCGAACTGGCGGAAGCCAAGGCCGCGGAAGAGAAACTCGGCCGCACCGCGGTCGTGGTCGGCTGGGACGGTGAGGCCAGGGCGGTCCTGGTCGTCGCGGACACCGTGAAGCCGTCGTCCGCCGAGGCGATCTCCCGGTTGCGCGAACTGGGACTCACCCCGGTCCTGCTGACCGGGGACAACGAGGCCGTCGCCTACGCGGTGGCCGCCGAGGTCGGGATCGACACGGTGATCGCCGAGGTGCTGCCGAAGGACAAGGTCGACGTCGTCAAGCGGCTTCAGGACGAAGGCAAGGTCGTCGCCATGGTCGGTGACGGCGTCAACGACGCGGCCGCGCTGGCCCAGGCCGATCTCGGCCTGGCGATGGGCACCGGCACCGATGTCGCGATCGAGGCGGGGGACCTGACCCTGGTCCGCGGCGACCTGCGGTCGGCGGTGGACGCGATCCGGCTTTCACGGCGGACCCTGCGCACCATCAAGGGCAACCTGTTCTGGGCGTTCGCCTACAACGTCGGCGCGCTTCCCCTGGCGGCGGCGGGCCTGCTCAACCCGATGATCGCCGGAGCCGCGATGGCCTTCAGCTCGGTCTTCGTGGTGTTCAACAGCCTGCGCTTGCGGGGCTTCCGGGGCATCGCGGCTTGACCGCCGTGGTTGATCGGCCGGCGTTCTGGGTAACCCGAACGTGCGACTTCAGCAGCGAGGTCGCGCGATGGGAAGGGTGGCTCCATGATCAGTATCGCGGAGCATCCGGTGCCGGGAACCTGGGTGCTCGACCTGCGGGCCACGACGCCACGGGCGTTGCCGGACATGCGCGCCTGGGTGGTCAGATGCCTTCCCGATCTCGGCGAGGGCCATCGTGACGACGTCCTGCTGGCGGCCACGGAACTGGTCGCCAACGCGTACGTGCACGGTGGTGGCGCACGCCACATCCAGTTGTGGCGGGGCGTCTCACCGTGCGCGGTCCGCATCGAGGTCGCGGACATCAGCGTCGAACAACCCCGGGCGCGCCGCTCGCAGATCGAGGATCCGCGCGGACGCGGGCTGCTCGTCGTGGACGGGGTGGCGGTGCAGTGGGGTGTCCGGCGTGAGCGGCTTCGCGGCGGGAAGCTCGTCTGGGCGCATATCCGCTGTGATGGAGAGTGCCCGGTCCACGCTCGGGCCCCGCGGGACCGTCGCCGTCTTTGAACGTCACATTTTCGCGCGGCCTTCGATGGCCGCGCGGGCGGCGTCGATCGACTTGCGGACGACGACTTCGGTGGAATATCCCTGTTTCTTGAAGACGCCGTCGAGGTAGAACGTGCCGTAGCCGTGTGCCTGGGTGAACAGCTGCTCCATCAGTTCGAGACCGGCCTGCGGCCGGTCGGCGACGGTGAGGCAGAGCATGACGAACTGGTCGGTCAGGCGGCGGGTCTGCTCGTGCAGCGCGGCGTGCTCCGGTCCCTGCAGACCGTCCGAGTAGATGATGTTCATCCCGGCGCGGCGCTCGATGAGGTACTCCGTGTACGCGCCGGCGGCAGCCGCGAGCGCGGCCACGGGGTCGCTCTCGGCCTCGATGGCCTCGTGCACCCTGTCGGCCAGCTGGCAGGCGACTTCGCCCGCGATCGCGGCCAGCAGGCTCTCCTTGCCCGGGAAATGCCGGTAGGGCGCGCCGGGGCTGACCTTCGCGCGTCTGGCGACTTCGGCGACGGAGAACGCGCCTAATCCCTGTTCGGCGATCAGGTCGAGCGAGACCCGCACGAGTTCGGCGCGAAGGTCGCCGTGGTGGTACTTGCCGCCCATGTCGTGGATCACACCGTTCCGGTCGCGGAATATGTAAGAGCCCTCTTACGCTAGTTGTAAGTGACCTCTTACATGGTCTCACTGTTTTCACGGAGGGTTTCATGACGACGACCACGCACGCCATCGCCGCGCCGTCCCCGGGTGCCGCGCTGTCACCGACGACGATCGAGCGTCGCGACCTGCGTCCGGACGACGTGCTGATCGACATCGCGTACGCGGGGATCTGCCACAGCGACATCCATCAGGTGAAGGAGGACTGGGGCAGCGCGATCTTCCCGATGGTGCCCGGCCACGAGATCGCCGGCGTCGTCGCCGCGGTCGGCTCCGGCGTGACGAAGTACCAGGTCGGGGACCGCGTCGGCGTCGGCTGCATGGTCGACTCCTGTGGCGAGTGCGAGTACTGCCTCGCGGGCACCGAGCAGTTCTGCGTCAAGGGCAACGTCCAGACCTACAACGGCGTCGGCTTCGACGGCGAGAACACCTACGGCGGCTACAGCCGCCAGGTCGTCGTGAAGGACTCCTTCGTCTGCCGGATCCCGGAGGGGATCGGCCTCGACGTCGCCGCCCCGCTGCTGTGCGCGGGCATCACCACCTACTCCCCGCTGAACCGCTGGGGTGCCGGACCGGGCAAGAAGGTCGCCGTCGTCGGCCTCGGCGGGCTCGGCCACATGGCGGTCAAGATCGCCGTCGCCATGGGCGCCGACGTCACCGTGCTCAGCCAAAGCCTGAAGAAGCAGGAAGACGGCCTGAAGCTCGGCGCGAAGGACTACTTCGCGACCGGTGACGCGTCGACGTTCCAGACGTTGCGCGGCCGCTTCGACCTGATCCTCAACACCGTTTCGGCGACACTGCCGATCGACTCCTACCTCGGCATGCTGCGGGTCGGCGGGGCGATGGTGAACGTCGGCGCGCCCGGCGAACCGCTGTCCTACAACGCTTTCTCGCTGCTCGGCGGGAACAAGGTGCTCGCCGGTTCGATGATCGGCGGGATCGCCGAGACGCAGGAGATGCTCGACTTCTGCGCCGAGCACAAGATCGGCGCGGAGATCGAGACGATCTCGGCCGACCAGGTGAACGTGGCCTACGACCGGGTCGAGAACAGCGACGTCCGCTACCGGTTCGTCATCGACGCCGCGACCATCGGCGCGTAGCCGGTCCAGGGGGGCCGTGAGTGGCGATTCGGGTTAGAACCCGAATCGCCACTCACGGCCGACCCGCCCCACCGCTTCCGCCGCTCTGGTCGCCTCACATCAGCAGCAACGGCAGCGTGTTCATCGCGGTGTGCGCGGCGATCGGCGCCCACAGGTTGCGGTAGCGGGACCACAGGTAGCCGGTGAACAGGCCGAAGAACCCTTGGAAGGCAACGATCGCGCCCAAGGTCAGGGGAAGCCCTCCCTGACCGTGTGTCGGCAGGTGCAGCCACGCGAACAGCAGCGACGCCAGCAGGATTCCCGGCCAGCGCCCGAAAAGCGCCTCCAGGCGGGTCTGCAGCATGCCGCGGAAGAAGACCTCTTCGAGCACGTTCGCGGTGAAGAAGGTCAGCGTCGCGCCCACCGCGAGGAACACCGGGTCGGGATAGTCCTCGGCGGTGGGGAGCGGCGGGGCGAGCGGGCCCAGGACGTACAGCCAGCCGAACACG
Organism: Amycolatopsis sp. lyj-90; assembly: GCF_046549035.1. Lineage (NCBI taxonomy): Bacteria > Bacillati > Actinomycetota > Actinomycetes > Pseudonocardiales > Pseudonocardiaceae > Amycolatopsis > Amycolatopsis sp. lyj-90. Next base: position 221,795 of record NZ_JAJPWP010000013.1, on the reverse strand, counting down.
ACCACGGCCGGGATCGGCGCGAGCCACTGCCAGGTCCGGCGAGGCCGCCACGTGAGCCGGAACGGATCCGGTTCTCCCGATGGCCGCAGGATTCGCAAGAGAAACAGGGGCAGCAGCAGGAAAACGAGCGGTTTGGCGAGCGCCCAGATGTCGCGGACGAGCGCTTGATGTCCCGCCGTGGACACCAGGAACAACGCCAGTGGCCACAAGAAGGCGATGAGCGCCAAGGCCGTCGCCTGCTTGCTCAGCCCGCGCCGGTCGGTCACCTCGGGGAGCAGTCTGGGTGCGTGGAGCGGGACCCCGTGGACCAGCAGGATCCCGATCAGCGCGGGAATCAGGGCGCCCGCGAGGGAGAGCCCCTTGTCCGAATCCGCGGACGGCTTGATCGTGTCGTGCCCGGTCGCCAGCAGCAGGGCGGGGGCGGCGGCGAACACCGCGACCCCGCCGACGAGGACTCCCCAGGCGACACCCGAACGGGTGCCGGTTTTTTCCATCACCGGAAAAGGATCATCGAAGCGGGGCGTGCCCGCGTCATCCTTTCGGACGACTTCGGTCGGCTCAGCTCTCCCCTTCTGTGCTGCCCTTTTGGCCCTTGTCCCGGTTTCCCGATCTCGCCAAGCTGCTCTTGTCCCGAACAGACAGGGGAGTGGTCGTGGTGAAGTTCTGGAATGCGCTGGGGATCGTCGGGGCGAGCGCGCTGTGTGCCGCCGGGATCGCGGTGGGATCGGCCCCGCCCGCCGATGCCGCGGCCAAGGCGAGTTACACGTGGCTGGACCTGGTCACCGGACGGGGCTACAGCGGTACCACCGCCCGGTTGTCCGGGAACGAAGCCGAAGTACCTCCGCGGGGCCCGTCGCTGGACTGCCGGGATCCGTATCTTTCCGGGTCGGGCTATGCGCTTTCCTGCTTGGGGGACGACTTCCACGTCTTCGTCGACTGTTCGGACGGCGACCGGTACGCCTACGGCCGGGGCGCCGGGGAGTACCGGATCATCTTCACCTGTCCCAGTGGCGCCACCGCGCTGCGCGGCGGCGCCTACGGCAACTGAGGAATCAGCCGACCGCGATGACCTTTTCCAGGCTGCGCAGGCACAACGTGAGCGCTTCGTGCTTCGGTGTCTTCTCCCGGACCATCTCCCACGCCGTGTAGAGCAGGCTCCACAACAGCTGCAGCAGCCAGTCCTTCGTCATAGCCGGGTCGACCGTGCCCTCGCGGTGCCCGCGTTCGATGAGCCCGAGCAGCACGCGGTCGTCGTCGCTCTCCTCCTGCCATTCGGGCCGGGTCATCAGATCCGGCATGGTGAACAGCAGCTGGAAGACGTCGGCGTGTTCGAAGTACTCCTGACACAGCCTCGCCAGCGCCGCCGGGACCGGGCCTTCGTCGAGCCGGGCCCGTTCGGTGCCCTGGGAGATCTTGTCGAGGGCGTCGTGGCTGATGGCGTCGATCAGGTCCGAACGCTCCGCGAAGTACCGGTGCACCGTGGTGCGCCCGACGTTCGCCGCCGCCGCGATGTCGGCCAGCGTCGCGCTCGGCTGTTTCGTCAGCTTCTCGATGGCCGCGTCCAGGATCGCGCGCCGGGTCCTCGCCCGGACACCCGTCTCGGTGACCACACCCTCACTCATGGCCGGTACCGTACCTCGCTCCCCGATCCGGAACTCGCTTGACGATTTTAGAACACGCGTGTTCCATTGGGAACCATGGATACTCCACGATTGAAGGTGCTGTGGTCGTTCGCGCGGCCGCACAAGGGGGCACTCGCGATCGGCCTCGTGCTCGCCCTGCTCGGCTCCGCGACCGGCCTGGCCACGCCCATGGTCACGAAGTGGGTGCTCGACTCGCTCGGCTCGTCGGCCTCGCTGGCCGGACCCGTGCTGGCACTGCTCGGCCTGATGCTGGTGGGCTCGGTGATCTGGCTGACGCAGTGGATCCTGCTCGGCACGGTCGGCGAGCGGGTGGTGCTGAAGGCCCGGGATTCGATGGTGCGGCGGTTCTTCCGCGCCACGATCCCGGCGATCACCCGACGGCCGACGGGGGAACTGGTCACCCGCGTCACCTCGGACACGGTGCTGCTGCGCGAAGCGGCGTCGTCCAGCGTGATCGGCCTGATCAACGGGATCGTGATGCTCGTCGGCACCCTGGTGCTGATGAGCGTGCTCGACCCGGTGCTGCTGGGCACGACGGTGGCGGCCGTGGTCGTGGTGATCGCGCTGTTCGCGTGGCTCATGCCCGCCATCGCGAAGGAACAGGAAAAGGTGCAGGACCGGGTGGGCAGGCTCGGCGGCGTGCTGGAGGGTGCGCTGCGGGCGATCCGCACGGTGAAGGCCAGCCGTGCCGAAGCCCGCCAGTCCGAGCGGATCCTGGTCGACGCCGAGGCCGCCGCGGTGCACGGCGTCCGGGCGGTGCGGCGGGAGGCCGTCGCCTGGGTGGTGGCGTGGTCGGGAATCCAGGGCGCGATCCTGGTGATCCTCGGCCTCGGCGCCTGGCGCGTCGGCGCGGGCCTGCTCGAGGTGTCGAGCCTCATCGCGTTCCTGCTGTACGCGTTCGCGTTGATGGAGCCGATCACCGAACTGAGCCAGAACATGACCGCGTTGCAGTCGGGGATCGCCGCGGCCGGGCGGATCCGGGAGATGGACGCGATGGAGATCGAAGAGGACAAGGTGTCTTCGCGGCCGGAAACCGTGCGCGAGCAGGACGGCCCGGTTCTGGAGCTGCGCGGGGTGACCGCGGGCTACGGCGGCCGACCGGCGCTGCGGGACGTGTCGCTGAAGATCCCGAGGCGCGGGCATACCGCAATCGTCGGGCCGTCCGGCGCCGGCAAGACCACGATGCTGTCGCTGATCATGCGGTTCGTCCAGCCGCAGTCGGGTTCACTGCTGCTGGACGGGCGCGAGTACGCGGACCTGCCGTACGCGGACGTGCGGACACGGCTGGCCTACGTCGAGCAAGAGACGCCGATCGTGCCGGGGACGATCCGCGAGAACCTGCTCTTCACCCATCCCGACGCGACCGAGGAGGAGGTGCTGCGGGCACTCGGCGAAGTCCGCCTGAGCGACAAGATCGCCGCCCTCGAAGAAGGGCTGGACACGCCGCTGTCGTCGACGTCGGTGTCCGGTGGGGAACGCCAGCGGATCGCGCTGGCCAGGGCGATCCTGCGCACGCCGGACGTCGTGCTGCTGGACGAGGCGACCGCGCAGGTGGACGGCCGGACCGAGAGCGCGATCCACGACTGCATCCGGCGGCGGGCCGCCGAGGGCGCCGTGGTGACCGTGGCGCACCGGCTGTCCACGGTGATCGACGCGGACACCATCGTGGTGATGGAGGAAGGCCGCGTGCGGGCGAGCGGCAGCCACGAACAGCTGCTCGCCACCGACACGCTGTACCGCGAACTGGTGGAGGCGCTGCGGATCGCGGGGGAGGGCGCCCCGGTCCCCGGCTGATCCGTTCAGGCGGAGACGGCGCGGATCCCCGGCGGCATTTCGCGGTTGACCTCGTCGAGCCGGGTGGCGACGGTCCGGCAGGGTTCGCAGCCGGCGAGATGCGCGGTGATCAGGTTCGCGCGGCGGCCCGGCACCCCGCCGCGGAGCCAGGCGCCCATCCGGCGCCGCGCCTCCTGGCAGCACGGCGTTCCCGTTTCGGGGACCTGCGCCTGCAGGAAGGCTTGGCGCAACCCTTCACGGGCGCGCAGGGCCAGGACGGAGGCGCCGTTGGGGGACACCCCCAGCAGCGGGGCCACCACCTTCGGCGAGTCGCCTTCGGCCTCGGTCCGCCACAGCACGGTCCGCCAGCGGCCGGGGAGCGCGCAGTAGGCGGTCCACGCCAGGCGAGCGTTCGAACGGAGGATGAGGAGTTCCTCCGCGCTCACGGCTCCGGCGGCCATTTCGATCGCCGGAGCCGTGCCGTACAGCTCGACCCGCTTGCGGTGGTGGCTCCATTTGGCCACCAGGTTCCGCATGGTGACGGCGAGATAAGGGCGGAGGTTGTCCCGGGGGCCGCCTCCGGCGCGGATGACGCCCAGGACGCGCACGAAGGCCTCGGCCACGAGGTCGTCCCGTTCCGCGGGCTCGGTGACCCAGCCCGCGGCGAGGCGGCGGAGCGGTTCGGCGTGCCGCCGGAACAACGCTTCGCCGGCGGCGATGTCACCGGCGCGGAAGGCGTCGAGCAGCTCAGCGTCCGCTGCGTCCCGCTCGACGTCGTCCCTCATCCGGGTCACCGTAACCCGCCGAACGGCGGATCGCGACGACCACGATGTCACCCGGCGCGCGTCAGTCTCCCGGCAGCGCCAGGTGCTCGCGCAGCGTCGTGCCTTCGTACGCGGTCCGGTAGACCCCGCGGTCCTGCAGTTCCGGCACCAGCTTGTCGACGATGTCGTCCAGCGCGGCGGGCACCAGATGCGGGCTGATGTTGAAGCCGTCGACGGCGCGGTTGCGGACGTAGCGAGCCCATTCGTCGGCGATCTGACCCGGCGTGCCGACGAAGGAGTGCTCGCGCGGCTGGACCTCCAGAACCAGTTGGTGGATCGAGAGGTTCTTGCTTTCGGCGAGTTCGCGCCACTGCCGGACACGGTCGAGTTTGCCGGTGCGGTGCTCGACGGAGATGGTGCCGCGTGAGGGATCCAGTTCCTCTTCGGTCGGCTCGATGTCCGGCAGCGGCCCGTGCGGATCGTAGGCGGACAGGTCGCGGCCCCAGTACTGCTCCAGGAACGAGATGGCGCGCTGCGGGTTGAGCTGCCGCCGCCGGATGTCCTCGCTGCGTTCGGCCGCGTCGGCCGGGGTGTCGCCGAGGACCACCGTCGCACCGGGCAGGATCCGGACGGCGTCGGCGGGGCGGCCGTGGTTCGCCAGCCGCGCCCGGAGATCGGTGGCGTAGGCGATCGCCTTGTCGTACGCGGTGTTGGTGGAGAAGACGACGTCGGCGTGCTTCGCGGCGAGTTCGCGTCCGCCGGGGGAATCGCCGGCCTGAAACAGCACCGGCCGCCCCTGCGGACTGCGGGGGACCGTCGGCGCGGCACGCAGCCCGACGAGGTCGGTGCGCCGTTCCACCACGGCGCCGTCTCCCGACCAAAGCGCCGACGCGGCCTCGACGAACTGGTCCGCCCGGTCGTAGCGGCGGTCGTGCTCGAGCCAGCCCCCGCGGCGGAAGTTGGCGCCCGTCCAGGCGTTGTCGGTGGTGACGATGTTCCAGCCCGCCCGGCCGCCGGACAGGAAGTCCAGTGTGGACAGACGGCGGGCGAGGTCGGCGGGGAAGTTGTAGGTGGTGTTCTGGGTGGCGACCAGCCCGATGTGTGTGGTGGCCGCGGCGAGCGCCGAAAGCTGGGTGATCGCGTCCGGCCGCCCGGCGACGTCGAGGGCGAGGATCCGCCCCCGGTTCTCTCGGACTCGCTGGCCGTCGCCGAGGAAGAACGCGTCGAACAGGCCGCGTTCCAGGGTGTGCGCCACCGAGACGTAGGTTTCGATCTCGGTGTGCGCCCCGTTCGACGGGTCGTCCCACAGGTATTGGGCGCCGACACCGACGTAGAAGACACCAAGGTGCAGCTGCGCGTGTTCGCTCACGGTCATCCCCTCGAAGCGGCGAAACGGTTGACGGGGCGGGGCAGGCCGAGTGCCGCGCGCAGGGTCTCGCCCGGTTCGGGTGGGCGCAGCACGCCCTGGGCGCGGAGTTTCGGGAGCACGGTTTCGAGCAACGGCGGCAGATCGGTCGCCAGTACCGCCGGATGCAGGCGGACCCCGTCGACGACCGTGCCCAGCCAGGCGAGCAGATCGGCGAGGCCGTCGGCGGATCCGGTGTACCGCAGGCGTTCGGTGTGTTCCCAGCGGGCGGACGAGTCGAGGCGCTTCAGCCGGGTCTCGGCCGGTTCCCGCGTGTTCAGCAGGACCTCGACTTCGGCGAAGACGCGCGGTGTGCCGGAGTCCCTGGCCCGGTGCGCCCGTCGCCGGAGGTCGTCGAGCCCGCTCCCGCCGATCAGCACGACGTCGGGTCGCGCCTCGTCCACCAGGTGTTCGGGGGCGATCACGACCGGGAGGCCCTGCGGAGGCCGGGGAGTGATCAACGGGCCCTTGACCGAGAACGCCGCGCCTTCGAAGTCGACGTGATGGACCTTGTCGGGATCCAGGTAGCGGCCGGTCGCGACGTCCTTGATGACGGCGTCGTCCTCCCACGAGTCCCAGAGCCGTCGCACCACCTCGACGACGTCGGTCACCTCCCGGCGCAGTCCCGCCGGATCCAGCGGGCCGGTGCCGATGGTGGCGAGGGCGTCCGGCTCGTTGGCGGCGCCGACCAGCCAGGCGGCCCGGCCGTGCGACGCGTGGTCGAGGCTCGCGAGCTGGGTGGCGACGTGGAACGGCTCGGTCGTGGTCACGTGCGCGGTCGCGCCGAGGCCGATCCGGTTCGTCCGCGTGGCGACGTACGCGGCCCGGCTGAGCGCTTCCAGCCGGAGACCACCCGGCGGGGGCAGCGGCGAATCGTCGAAGGTGACCAGGGTGAACCCCGCGATCTCGGCCGCGAGGACGAGCTCGATCAGCGCGCGCGGCCCCAGCCGCTCGGCGGACGGGCGCTCGTCGCCGAGGGCCGCCGCGGGATGCGCTCCGTCGCCGTCGAGTTCGACCGCGAGCCGCACCGGGCCACCGGCAGTCCGGGAAGTCATCGCATACCGCCCCTCGTCTAGGTCCTTCGAGGGTTAACGGCCGGCCCGGTGTCGCGCACGCGTGTTCAGGATGTGGGAGCGGGAATGAAAGGCCGCCCGCCGATGTCGCAGCCGTCATGGTCACCCCTTTCGATGATCCGGCTTGGGCCTCCCTGACCGGCCCGCACGCCCACTTCGCCGAACGCTTCGGCCAGGTCCTGCGCTACCCGGTCGACGTCGCTCCCTTTTTCGCGCTGCCACCCGAACCGGACGTCGGTGTGTGGACCGACGTCGCCGCGCTGGCCGGCCCTGGCGAGACGGTCACCGTCCACAACTCACTGCCCGTCCCGGCGGGCTGGGAGGTCCTCGGCAGGATCGCGGGGGTCCGGCTGGTCGACGTCGCGCTCGAAGTCGCCGAGGATCCCGAAGCAGTCAGGCTGGGGCCGGAGGACGTCCCGGAGATGCTCGATCTCGTCGAGCGGACCAAACCGGGACCGTTCCGGCAGCGGACCGTCGAGTTGGGGACATACCTGGGAATCCGGCGTGGCGGCGCGCTGATCGCGATGGCGGGGGAGCGGCTGCACCCGCCCGGCTGGACCGAGATCAGCGCCGTTTGCACCGACGCCGCGTATCGCGGTCAAGGGCTGGCGACCCGGCTCATCCGCGCGGTGGCGGCGGGAATCCGCGCTCGCGGCGAGCGGCCGATGATGCACGCCGCGGCGACCAACACGTCCGCCATCCGCCTGTACCAGTCGATCGGTTTCGAGCTGGCACCGCGACCGGACTTCGTGTCCGTCCGTGTCCCCGAAAACACCGAAGGAGGACTTCATGACAGCGTTGCCCGTGATCGATCTCTCGCGGTTCCGGGTTCCCGGTGATCGCGAGGCGTTCCTGGCCGATCTGCGCCGGGCGGCTCGCGAGGTCGGGTTCTTCTACGTCGTAGGGCATGGCGTGCCGCCGGAACTGTCCGAAGGGATCTTCTCGGTGGCGCGCCACTTCTTCGCGTTGCCCGAGGCGGACAAGCTCGCCATCGAGAACGTCGAGTCCCCGCAGTTCCGGGGATACACCAGGACCGGGAACGAGTACACCGGCGGTTCCCGCGACTGGCGGGAGCAGATCGACGTCGGCCCGGAGCGCGAAAGCGCCGAGCCGGCGCCCGGCGATCCGGCGTGGGCACGGCTGATCGGCCCGAACCAGTGGCCCGAGGCGGTGCCGGAGCTGCGCGAGGTCACCTTGGCGTGGCAGGCGGAGGCGTTGCGGGTGAGCCGCGAGGTGCTTCGCGCGCTCGCGGCGAGCCTGGGGCAGGACGAGGGCTACTTCGACGCGTGGTTCGACGACGAAGCCGCCACGCACCTGAAGATCGTCCACTATCCGCCGAGGCCCGCCGCGGATGAACAGCAGGGAGTCGGCTCGCACAAGGACTACGGCTATCTCGCGCTGCTGCAGCAGGACGAGATCGGCGGTCTCCAGGTGCAGGGAGACGACGGGGACTGGATCGACGCCGTGCCGGTGCCGGGCAGCTTCGTGGTCAACATCGGCGAGATGCTGGAGATCGCGACCCAGGGTTACCTGCGGGCGACCCGGCACCGGGTGCTCAGCCCGCCCGCCGGGGTGGACCGCTACTCGGTGCCGTTCTTCCTCGCGCCGCGTCTCGACGCCGTCGTCGAACCGCTGGAATTGCCCGCCGAACTGGCCGCGGCCGCTCGCGGGATCAGCCAGGACGCGGACAACCCGCTGCTCGCCTCGTACGGCGAAAACGCCCTGATCGGATGGTTGCGTTCGCATCCGAAGGTGGCGAAGCGCTGGTACCCCTCCTTGTGAAGACACGCTAACGAGCGAATTCAGAAACTCGCGATGGACTGAACAGCGCCGCCGGGCCAGACTTCGCGCAATGAAGGCATTGGTCAAAGCCGACCGGGCACCAGGGCTCGAACTCACCGACGTTCCGGACCCCGCGGTCGGCCCCGGCGACGTCGCCGTCCGCGTGCTGCGCGCCGGGATCTGCGGTACCGATCTCCACATCGACTCCTGGGACGACTGGGCGGCGCGCACCATCGCCGCGCCGCTGGTCATCGGGCACGAGTTCGTCGGCGAGGTGGTCGAGATCGGCCGGTCGGTGACGACGGTCAAGGTGGGCGACCTGGTCAGCGGCGAGGGGCACCTCGTCTGCGGAAGCTGCCGCAACTGCAAGGCGGGCAGGCGGCACCTGTGCGCCAGGACCAAGGGCCTCGGCGTGCACACCGACGGCGCGTTCGCGCAGTACGCGGTGCTGCCCGAGATGAACGCCTGGGTGCACCGCACCAAGGTCGACCTGGACATCGCCGCGATCTTCGATCCGCTGGGCAACGCCGTGCACACCGCGCTGTCCTTCCCCGTCATCGGGGAGGACGTGCTGGTCACCGGCGCCGGTCCGATCGGCATCATGGCCGCCGCCATCGCGCGGCACGCGGGCGCGCGCAACGTCGTCGTCACCGACGTCAGCGAGCACCGGCTGGAACTGGCCCGCAAGGTCGGCGTCGATCTGGCGCTGGACGTCTCCTCTTCGACCATCGCCGACGCGCAGGAACGGCTCGGCATGGCCGAAGGCTTCGACGTCGGCATGGAGATGAGCGGACGGCCCGAGGCGCTGCGCGACATGATCGCGAACATGTCCCACGGCGGCCGCGTCGCCCTGCTCGGCCTCCCCGCCTCCGACGTGTCGGTGGACATCGCCGCCGTCGTGCTGAAGATGATCCAGATCAAGGGGATCTACGGCCGCGAGATGTTCGAAACGTGGTACTCGATGTCCGTGCTGCTGCAAGCGGGGCTGGACATCTCGCCGGTGATCACCCACCGGTTCGGCTACACCGAATACGAAAAGGCGTTCGCCACGGCCAGGGAAGGCCGTTGCGGCAAGGTCATTCTGGATTGGACGGAGAACTGATGTACGGCGCGATGCGCGACGACCTCAAGGCCGGGCTCGCCGAAATCCGGGAAGCCGGGCTGTACAAGGGTGAGCGGGTGATCCGGGGACCGCAGCGGGCTTCGGTCAGCGTCGCCGAAGGCGAGGTGCTGAACTTCTGCGCCAACAACTACCTCGGCCTCGCCGACCACCCGGCCCTGGTCAAGGCCGCGCAGGAGGCGCTGGACCGCTGGGGCTTCGGCATGGCGTCGGTGCGGTTCATCTGCGGGACGCAGCAGCCGCACAAGGAACTCGAGGCGAAGCTCTCGGAGTTCCTGAGCACCGAGGACACGATCCTCTACAGCTCCTGTTTCGACGCCAACGCCGGGCTGTTCGAGACGCTGCTGACCGACCAGGACGTCATCATCTCCGACGAGCTGAACCACGCGTCGATCATCGACGGCGTCCGGCTGTGCAAGGCGAAGCGGATGCGGTACCGCAACCGTGACGTCGCGGACCTGGAGGCACGGCTCAAGGAGGCGTCCGGCGCGCGCTACCGGATGATCGCCACCGACGGCGTGTTCTCCATGGACGGCTACCTCGCGCCGCTCGACGAGATCTGCGCGCTGGCCGAGCGCTACGACGCCCTGGTGATGGTGGACGACTCGCACGCCGTCGGCTTCACCGGCCCGACCGGTCGCGGCACGCCGGAACTGTTCGGCGTGCAGGACAAGGTCGACGTGCTGACCGGCACCCTCGGCAAGGCGCTCGGCGGGGCGAGCGGTGGTTACACCTCGGGCCGCGCGGAGATCGTCGAGATGCTGCGGCAGCGTTCCCGGCCGTACCTGTTCTCGAACTCGCTCGCGCCGTCGATCACCGCCGCGGCGCTCGCCACGCTGGAGCTGCTGGACGAGTCGAGTGAGCTGCTGGGCAAGCTGCGCGCCAACACCGAGCTGTTCCGGCGCCGGATGACCGAGGCGGGTTTCGACCTGCTCCCCGGTGAGCACCCCATCATCCCGGTGATGATCGGTGACGCCGCCAAGGCGGGCAAGATGGCGGATCTGCTGCTCGACCAGGGCATTTACGTGGTCGGGTTCTCGTACCCGGTGGTTCCGCACGGCAAGGCCAGGATCCGGACCCAGATGTCGGCGGCGCATTCGGCCGACGACGTCAACCGTGCGGTGGACGCGTTCGTGACAGCAAGGTCCATGATGGACGAATGATCGATCCGCGACGGCTGCGGGTACTGCGCGCCCTCGCCGACCACGGCACCGTGACGGCGGCGGGTCAGGCGCTGCACCTGACGCCGTCCGCCGTCTCCCAGCAGCTGGCCGCCCTCGAAGCCGAGTGCGGCCAGCAGCTGTTGAGACGGCGGGGCAGGCGGGTTTCACTGACCCCCGCGGGCGAATTGATGGTGGTGCACGCGAACGCCGTCGCCGCCGAACTGGAACGGGCGCGGGCCACCCTGGCCGCGCTCGACACCGGTGTCCAGGGGATGGTGCGGCTGGCGAGTTTCGCCTCGGCGATCACGATGGTCGTCGCGCCGGCGATCGCCGCGCTGCGCGCCGGTTCCCCCGGGGTTTCGATGCAGGTGCAGGACGTCGAGGGGCACGCGAGCATCCCGCTGCTGCTCGACGGCGAGGTCGACCTGGCGATCACCGAGGAGTACCGGCTCTCGCCACGGACGGATGAAAGCAGGCTCACCCGGTTCCCGTTGTACGCGGAGCCGTTCGACGCCGTGCTGCCCACCGCGCACCGGCTGGCGGAGGCGTCCGAAGTGGACATCGACGAACTCGCCGACGACGACTGGATCGCGCCGAAACCCGGGAATCCCTGCCGCGACGTGCTGATGATCGTCTGCGCCAACCCGGCGATCCGGCACGTCTCCGACGACTTCCACGCGATCACCACCCTGGTCGCCGCCGGTGAGGGCGTGGCCTTGGTGCCGCGCAACGCTTTCACCGCTGTCCCCGGCGCTGTCGCCGTCCCGTTGCGCGGCGAGCCGCCGCTGCGCCGGGTGTTCGCCGCGGTCCGGCGGGGGAGCGCGGATCATCCGCTGCTCAAGACCGTTCTCGCGGCACTGCTGGACGCGGCCCCCCGGCATGCGAATGCGGACCCGGGGACTCGCCCTTAGGATCGGGGCACCTGCCGTCGAAAGAAAGACAGGGCGCGGATGCTCCAGATCGATGGCCTCACCTGGATCGTCACGATCGGGTTGATTCTCGGGCTGCTGGCACTGGATCTCGTCCTGGCGGCCGTGCGGCCGCACAAGGTCGGCTTCGGCGAAGCGGTGGCCTGGTCGGTCGGCTACATCCTGGTCGCGGTGGCGTTCGGCGTCTGGCTGACGCTGGCGCACGGCGGCGACTTCGGGCAGCAGTACTTCGCGGGTTACATCGTCGAGAAGAGCCTGTCGGTCGACAACCTCTTCGTCTTCGTGATCATCATGAGCACCTTCGCGGTTCCCGAAGAACATCAGCACAAGGTGCTCACGTTCGGCATCGTCGTCGCGCTGATCATGCGCGCGATCTTCATCGCGCTCGGTGCCACGCTGCTTTCGTTGTTCTCCTTCATGTTCCTGCTGTTCGGGTTGCTGCTGATCTACACCGGGATCCAGCTGTTCCGGCATCGCGACGAGGATCCGGACATCGAGAACAACGTGGTGGTGCGGACCGCGCGCCGCCTGCTGCCGCTGTCCAAGGAGTACGACGGCGGCAAGCTGTTCACCCGGCTCGAAGGGAAGCGGGTGGGCACGCCGCTGGTGGTGGTGCTGCTCGCGATCGGCGGGATCGACCTGCTGTTCGCGCTGGACTCGATCCCGGCCGTCTTCGGCGTCACCGACGAGCCGTACCTGGTCTTCGCCGCCAACGCCTTCGCCCTGCTGGGCCTTCGCGCGCTGTACTTCCTCGTGAAGGGCCTGCTCGATCGCCTGGTGTACCTGTCGGCCGGGCTCGCGGTGATCCTCGGGTTCATCGGGGTCAAGCTGATCCTGCACTGGGCCCACGTCGACATCAACGACAGTGTTCCGGAGATCTCGACGCCGGTCAGCCTCGCGGTGATCATCGGCATTCTCGTCGTGGTGACCGTGGCGAGCCTGCTCAAGACCCGCAAAGATCCTTCCGCCAAGGCGCATCCGGGCTCGCTGCGCGCCTCACGTCCCCCTTCCGAAGACGACTAGCGCCAGCCGTGGGCGAGGAGGTCGAAGATCTCCTCGACACCCTTCCGGGGATCCGGCGTTCCCCTCGTGAGCGCCGGGATGTCCAGCACGAACCGCGCGAGCGCACGGCAGGCCGTATCGCCGGGGTCCGCGCCGGTGTCTTCGGCGATGGCGGCGCCGAGGGCCGCGGCGTGCCGGGTCCACATGCGCTCGCCGTACTCCTGCAGCGCGGGGGTGCTGTTCACCAGTTCGGTGAACTCGGCGTACTGGGGATGCTCCGTGAGCGGGAGCCAGGTGGCGAGCACGTACTCGCGCAGCGCCTCGACGATGCTCTGACCCGCCGCGCGCTCCCGAACGGCCGCGATCAAGCGCTCTTCCCGGCCCTGGGACTCGTCGAAGACCAGTGCTTCCTTGCCGGGGAAGTGCTTGAACAGCGTCGTGGTCGACACGTCGGCCGCCTCGGCGATGTCGCGGATGCTCACCTGGTCGTAGCCCCGCTCCAAGAACAGGTCCAGCGCGGCGTCCGCGAGCGCCTGACGGGTCGCGGCCTTCTTGCGTTCACGCCGTCCCGGTGTCTCCATGAGCGCAGTCTAGCGCATGAGTTGTCACGGTCACTAAGTTGACTCGTTGCACTTTTTAACTCGTTCTGCTTTTCTGGGTTCATGACGATCAGCATCATCGGAGCGGGCCCCGGCGGCCTGACCTGCGCCCGCATCCTGCAGAAGCACGGCATCCCCGTGACGGTCTACGACCGCGACCCGCATCCCCACGCCCGTAACCAGGGCGGCACCATCGACCTGCACGCGGACGACGGCCAGCTCGCCCTGCGCGAGGCGGGTCTGCTCGACGAGTTCTTCGCGCTCGCCCGTCCGGAAGGGCAGGAGATGCGCAAACTGGATCCCGCCGGAAACCTCTTGGAGCACCACGTCCCGGACGAAGGGGAACTCTTCCGGCCGGAGATCGACCGAGGACGGCTGCGCGACCTCCTGCTCGACTCGCTCGAGCCGGGCACCGTGCGGTGGGGGCGGGCGCTGGACAAGGTCGACGGCTCGCGATTGTCCTTTATGGACGGTACGACCGTCGAAACGGATCTGGTCATCGGCGCCGACGGCGCGTGGTCGCGGGTCCGCCCGGCGGTGTCCTCGGCCGTCCCGGAGTACGCCGGGATCACCTTTCTGGAAGCCTGGTTCGACGACGTCGAGAACGCACACCCCGAGCTCTCCGCCCTCGTCGGTCAGGGCAGCGCCATGGCGGCCGACGGCGACCGCTGCCTGTTCGCCCAGCGCAACGGCGGTGACCACATCCGGGTCTACATCGTCCAACGCCTGCCCGTGGACTGGGTCGGCGCCGGCGACACCCCGGAGCTCCGCACCCGGCTGCTCGACACGTTTTCGGGCTGGGCGCCGAAGATGCTACGGATGATCACCGACAACGACGGGCCGTACATCGATCGCCCGCTGTTCGTCCTCCCGGTCCCGCACACGTGGGAGCACTCGCCGACGGTGACTTTGCTGGGCGACGCCGCCCACCTGATGCCGCCGCTCGGCGTCGGCGCCAACCTGGCCATGCTCGACGCCTGCGAACTCGCCCTCGCGCTGGCCGGCTCCGTCACGATCGGCGATGCGGTCGCCGCCTACGAGAAGACCATGCTGCCCCGGTCGGTGGAAATGGCCCGGCAGCTCGAGAACGGCGCCGAAGGTTTGCTCGATTTGGACTAGTGTTGGTTCTCCCGGTTTCCGGAAAGTGTCGGTGGCTGGTTGTAGGTTCGTCGGGTGGCTACTGCTGAAGCCTTTATGGCTCCCTTGAAGGAAATTCCTGATCCTCGCACGTTGGGCGACGAGGAGTGTGTCGCTCTGGCGCAGGCTGTGTCGGCTGATATCGCGCGGTTGGAGGCGGTGCGGTTTCGGGCGATCGCGCAGTTGTCGCGGCATCGGGATGGTGCGCGGAGTGTGGTGCAGGAGGTCGCTTTCGCGTTGTCTGTTGTGGACGGTCATGCGGGTGCGATGGTCGCCGCCGCCGAAGCCTTGACCACTCGTCTGCCCCGGACTCTGGGGTTGATGGACCAAGGGAAGCTGAGTGGGTTCGGGGCGATGAAGGTCGCGGCGGCGACGGCGTGGTTGTCGGATGAGAACGCGCTCGCCGCTGATGCGTTGTTGGAGGATCGGTTGCCGGGGAAGAATTCGGATCAGATTCGGAAGGCGGCGGGTCATGCGGCGATCACGGTGGATCGCGAGGGTGCTGCTCGGCGGGTGGAGCGGCACCGTGAGGGGCGCCGGTTGACGGTGAGGCAGGGTGAGACGGGGGTGGCGTCGATCGAGGTCGAGGACGGCCCGGTGGAGAAGGTGACCGCCGCCTATACGCGGATCGATCGTGAGGCCCGGGCGTTGAAGACCGGTGGGGAGACTCGCACTCTGGACCAGTTGCGGGCGGATGTGGCGCTCGATCTCTTGTTGGGTGGTCAGGGCGGCAAGGCCGAACGGGCGGAAGTGTTCTTGTATATGGATTTGTTCACGTATCTGGGGGTGAAGGATGATCCGGCCGAGCTGGCCGGGCACGGTCACATCCCAGCCACGCTGGCGCGGGAGATAGCACCGGTGCGGGCACAGTGCTACGCAGGATCATCACTGATCCGTTGTCCGGGCAGGTGCTGGATTTGGGGCGGGATCGGTATCGGCCGTCGGCGGGGTTGGGCGAGTTTGTTCGGGTGCGGGATCGTGAGTGCCGAAGACCGGGCTGTCACCGGCCGGCGCAGGCCTGCGATCTCGACCACTCGGTGCCGTGGGAATTCGGTGGCCATACCGATGCTGATGAGCTGATCGACCTCTGCCGTCGTGATCATCGGCTGAAGGATGAACCTGGGTGGGTCTACCGGCTCGCGGCTGACGGCACCCTGACCATCACCACGCCTACTGGGCAGTCCTATGACAGCGCGCCGCCACCGCTGCACGAACCCCGCCCTACTGAGGAACCACCACCATTCTGAACCGTTGCCGCGAAACGGCCACGACGCCAGTGCGGCGGTGGATCTCCTGATGGCAGCGACAGTGCCCGACGAACTGCCGCGTTCTCGGCCGTTGCCGAAATCTGGCTATGGTCCGATCGTGAAACTGGTCCCAAGTCGGCTCCAACAACAGCAACCGTGATCGCCGCTCCTGTCGAAAGCCGTGCCACCCATCGCCAAAAAACGGCAATCCCTCACCCCACAACAGAATCGGTTTGGAGATGCCCGCCGCATCACGGCCCCGGACAGCAGTTGGACCGTCAGATCCCCCCCCGGTTGAGAAAGAGAAATCCGCGATGGGCACATAGCCGGTCGGCACGGTCTAACCCAGGAAGTCGCTGACCAGATCGCTCGCCTCGGGACGGCATTCGTCGAAGTAGGCGTGCCGCGCCCCGGCGAAGAGACGCACCCGCGCACCGGGAATCCGGCCGGCCAGCAGGGGCGCGTTCGCCGGTGGTGCGAGCAGGTCGTCGTCGCCGTGGAGGACCAGGGTCGGCGCCGTGATCTCCGGAAGCGCGTCCCAGGCGTCGTGGGTGTTGCTCGCGACGAGATGTCCGCGGACCGCGTGCGGCGGCATGCCGTGGGCGCCCAGCACCCGGTACGGGCCGGGGTTCGCGGCCCGCCACGCGGGGGTGTACATCAGGTTCTCCAACGTTTCCCGTGCCTCGACGGAGGAGCGCCGGGCGAGGGCCAGTCGCACGTCGTTCGACCGCTCGACACCGTGCGTGCCGCCCGGCGAGGTGCAGCCGAGGACGAGCCGCCGCGCCCGGTCCGGATACCGCGCGGCGACCCACTGTGCGACGCGGCCGCCCATCGAGGTTCCATAGACGTCGGCTTCGGCGACGCCGAGTTCGTCGAGGACCGCGATCACGTCGTCCGCGAAACCCGGGGTGGAGTAGGCGGAATCGGGTGCGTCGCTGGCACCGGTGCCGCGGTAGTCCATGGTGATCGTGCTTGGGAAATCTCCGCGCGTGCGGTCCCACCAGGTGTGGTCGTTCGCCTGCCCGGCCAGCAGTACGAGCGGCCTGCCCGTGCCGTGCCACTGGTACGCCAGCCGGGTGCCGTCGGTGGCGACGGCGTGGCCGGTGCGGGGGAGCGTGGTCATCCTTCTCCTGTTCGGTCTTCCCAGAGCCGGGCCGAGGGCCACTCGCCCTCCCGCACGGTCTGGTGGATCTGCTGGACCAGTGCCCGCGCGACGGCGTCGACGGCGGGCGTGACACGGCCGGTCCGGGGCATGCCGAGGACCACCGTGCGCCAGACCTCCGGTTCGGCGACCGGGGCCGCGCTCAAGGTGCCGTCGGCGACGTCCGCGGCGATGCCGATGCCGGGCAGGATCGTCCAGCCGTGCCCGCCCAGGACGAGGCGTTTCTGCAGCGTCATGGAGTTGGTCTGCACGGTGACCTCCGTCTCGGCGCCCGCCTCACGGGCCGCGCCGTCGATGAGGGTCCGCAGCGCGTGCCCCTCGGACGGCATGACGAGAGGATGCGCGGCCACCTCGGCGAACGGGACCGGCCGGGCGGGATCCAGTCCGGCCGACGGGGGAGCGACGGCCCAGAGCCGTTCGCGGACCAGCGGCCGGACGTTGAGCGACGGCGTACTGGTCAGGTTGTAGAGCAGGCTCAGATCGACGTCGCCGTCGTCGATCCACCGCTGAAGATGCCCCGAGTACGCGGTGAGCAGCCGCAGTTCGATACCCGGATGGTCGCGCAGCACGGCCGTCGTCAACGGCGCCGCGAGCCGCTCGGCGGCGCTCTCCAGCAGGCCGACCGTGACGATCCCGGTGACCACCCCCGGGGTCGGGGCCAGTTCGGCCCTGGCCCGGTCGAGTTCGGTGAGGGCCCGCCTGGCCCGTTCGACGAGTGTCGTGCCCGCCTCGGTCAGGCGCATCCCGTGGCGCGTCCGCTCGAACAGCGACACACCCAGTTCCTGCTCCAAGGTGCGGATCTGCCGCGTGACCGCGGGCTGGACGAGGTGCAGCAGCTCGGCCGCGCGGGTCACGCTACCGACCTCGGCGACCGTCACCAGCGCCTTGAGCTGCTTGAGGTCCACCGTCGTCCCCTGCCATCGCGGTCCGGTATGCGGCGATCACGATTAGGTATTTCACTTACCCTGTCATCATCGCTCATGATAATCACATGACCGAAGAAGAGGCCGCGATCGTCGAACTGGTGGCGGAGTTCGTGGATCGCGAGGTCCGGCCCGTCGCGCAAGAGCTCGACCACACGGACACCTATCCCGAAAAGCTCATCGACCAGATGAAGGCGATGGGCGTCTTCGGGCTGGCCGTGCCCGAGCCCTGGGGCGAGACCCAGGTTTCCGCTCAGTGCTACGCCCTGGTGACCGAGGAGCTAGCGCGCGGCTGGATGAGCCTCGCCGGCGCGATGGGCGGCCACACCGTCGTCGCGAAACTCCTCGCCACGTACGGCACACAGGAGCAGAAGGACGCCTACCTGCCGAAGATGGCGACGGGCGAGATCCGCGCGACGATGGCCCTCACCGAACCCGGCGGCGGTTCGGATCTGCAGGCCCTCCGCACCACGGCGCGGCGTGAGGGCGACGAGTACGTCGTCAACGGCAGCAAGACGTGGATCACCAACGCTCGGCGGTCGCAGTTGGTCGCGCTGCTGTGCAAGACCGATCCGGCCGCCGAACCGGCGCACAAGGGGATCTCCGTCCTGCTGGTGGAGAAAGGGCCGGGTTTCCAGGTCTCGCGGGATCTACCCAAACTCGGCTACAAGGGCGTCGAGAGCTGCGAACTCTCCTTCGACGACTTCCGTGCCCCGGCCACGGCACTGCTCGGTGGCGAAGAGGGGCGCGGCTTCGCCCAGATGATGCGGGGCCTGGAGATCGGCCGGATCCAGGTCGCCTGCCGGGCGCTCGGCGTCGGACGGGCCGCGTTGGAGGATTCCCTGCGCTACGCCCAGGAACGCGAGAGTTTCGGCAAACCGATCTGGCAGCACCAGTCGATCGGCAACTATCTTGCGGACATGGCGACCAAGCTCGAGGCCGCGCGCCAGCTGGTGCACCACGCGGCACGACGTTACGACTCGGGCGAGCGAGCGGACCTGGAGGCGGGGATGGCGAAACTGTTCGCTTCCGAGGCCGCGATGGAGATCGCGCTCGACGCTGTCCGCATCCACGGCGGCTACGGCTACTCGACGGAGTTCGACGTCGAGCGGTACTTCCGCGACGCGCCCCTGATGATCGTCGGTGAGGGCACCAACGAGATCCAGCGGGGCGTGATCGCGCGCCAGCTGATCGAACGGCACCGCATCCCGTCCTGACGCACCAAGGAAGGCAGTATGCGCCAACCACTCGAGGGAATCACCGTCGTCGCGCTGGAGCAGGCCGTCGCCGCGCCGTTCGCCTCGCGCCAGCTCGCCGACCTGGGCGCGCGGGTCATCAAGATCGAACGCCGGGGCGTCGGAGACTTCGCGCGCGACTACGACCGGACCGTGCACGGCCAGTCGAGCTACTTCGTCTGGCTCAACCGGGGCAAGGAAAGCGTCGAACTCGACATCAAGGATCCGGCCGATCGGGCACTGCTCGGCGCGATGATCGGCCGGGCGGACGTGTTCGTGCAGAACCTCGTCCCCGGTGCGGTCGAACGGCTCGGACTCGACGCCGGAACCCTGCGCGCGGAACGCCCGGAGCTGATCCACTGTTCGATCTCGGGCTACGGTCCCGAAGGTCCATATCGGACGAAGAAGGCGTACGACCTGCTGGTGCAGTGCGAAACCGGGCTCGTGATGTCCACCGGGACGCCGGAGACCCCGGCCAAGGCGGGGATCTCGATCGCCGACATCGCCACCGGGATGTACGCCTACACCGGCATCCTCACCGCGCTTTACGACCGCGAGCGCACCGGCGAGGGCGCGAGCCTGCACGTCGCGATGATCGACTCGCTCGGCGAATGGATGAGCCAGCCCGCCTATTTCTCCCGGTACGGGCGGGAATCGCCGCGGCGCACGGCGGCGTCACATCCGTCGATCTCGCCGTACGGGCCGTACGGCACCGGTGACGACAAGGTCTTCCTGAGTGTCCAAAGTGAACGGGAATGGGTCGTGCTCTGCCGGGACGTTCTCCACCAAGAGGACCTCGTCGACGACCCGCGCTTCCGGACCAACGACGACCGCGTCGCCCACGACGAAGAACTCACCGCGATCCTCGAACAGGCATTCAAAGGTTCGACAGCCGATGAGGTCGGCGAGTTGCTGGAGCACGCCGGGATCGCCAACGCCCGGCTGCGGACGCCCGAGCAGTTCACCCGGCATCCGCAGCTGACCGCGCGGAACCGCTGGCGTTCGGTGGACACCCCGGCCGGTGCGCTGGAGGCGTTGCTGCCGCCCGTCGAAGTGGCCGGCCGGGAAGCGGTGATGGGGCCGGTTCCCGCGCTGGGCGCGCACAACGAGTCGATCCGGGCCGAGTTCGGTCCCGGCGAGGAGGTTCGAGGGTGAGGGAAGTGGCCGAGGTTCCGCAGCCGGGCCCTGCGGAGGCGCTGAGCTCACTGCTCGACGTCGAGATGCCGGAACTGGAGCGCGACGGCCTGCCGTTGCTGTGGCACTGGTTGTACCTGCTCGACCGGCCCGCGCAGGCCGATCTGGGGCCGGACGGGCATCCGGTCCGCGCCACGATCCCCGCGCCGCCGGAGCCGGGACGCCGCCGGATGTGGGCGGGCGGGCGGGTGCGGACGCTCGGACCGCTGCGGTGCGGACTGCCCGCGACCCGGCGGACGGAAGTGCTTTCCGTACAGGAGAAACAGGGCCGGACCGGACGGCTGACCTTCGTCGTGACCGGGCACAAGATCGTCCAGGACGGCCGGGTCGTGGTCGACGAGGAACAGGATCTCGTCTATCGCGACGCGGCTTCCGGCCCCGCCGAAGCAGCCGCCGAGGAGCCGGAGGTGCCGGTGGCCGAAGACGAATGGGCGATCGGCGTCTCGCCGACGCTGCTGTTCCGCTTCTCGGCGCTGACCTACAACGCCCACCGCATCCACTACGACCGCGACTACGTCCGGGACGTCGAAGGCTATCCGGGGCTGCTCACCCACGGGCCGTTGCAGGCGCTCGCGATGGCCGAGGCCGCGCGGAGGCAGGGGATCGGCGGGGGACTGGCCTTCGATTACCGCCTCGTCTCGCCGTTGTTCGACCACCAGGGCATGATCGTCCGGGCCGAAGCCGGAGCGGACGAGACCGTCACCGCCGTGCGTGACCGCCACGGACGGCGGACCGCGGCCGGAACGGTGCGGAGCCTGGGCCGATGAACGATCTCCTCGGCCGTGCGAAGACCTTCCTGTTCGTCCCCGGTCACCGGCCGGACCGGTTCGCCAAGGCCGCGGCCAGCGGCGCCGACGTCGTGATCCTCGATCTCGAAGACGCCGTCGGACCCGACCGGAAAGAGACCGCGCGGGAGCACGTCCGGGCTTGGCTGGCGGAAGGCCATCCGGCTGTCGTCCGGCTCAACGCCGCAGGAACCCCTTGGTATCACGAGGATGTCGCGAGTGTCGGCCGCGCGCTCGCGGTGATGCTCCCCAAGGCCGAAGACCGCGCCGAGATCGACGCGCTCGCCGGACGGTTGCCCGGCGTGCCGATCCTCCCGCTGGTGGAGACGGCGGCGGGGATCGCCGACGCGGTGGCGGTCTGCGGCGCGGACGCGGTGGTGCGGCCCGCTTTCGGGAGTGTCGACCTGGCCGCCCAGCTCGGCGTCGACCACCTGTCGCACGAGGCGTTGCGGTACGCGCGGTACGCGCTGGTCGTCGCCGCGGCGGCCGCGGGGAAGGCGGCCCCGATCGACGGGGTCACCACGGCACTCGACGACGAGGCCGCGCTCGTCGCGGATCTCGACCACGCCAAGACCCTGGGTTTCACCGGAAAACTCTGTGTCCATCCTCGTCAGGTGGCCGTCGCGAACCGGGGATTGTCCCCGTCGGAAAGCGAAATCGCCTGGGCGAAGGAAGTGGTCGCGCTCGTGGGCGACGGCTCGGTGGCCGTGGTGGACGGCCGGATGGTGGACCGGCCGGTCGAACTGCGCGCCAGGGCGATCCTCGGCCGCGCGGGTGAGCCATTCCGACCAGTCCGATGACGCCGACTCGCCCTGGCAGCGCCCGCCGCTTGGCGGTAGCGTTCCGGTGAGCGGATTTTTCGTTACGGTGAACGGAAAAGAGGCGTGGTCCGGTGCACGAACCGATTGTGACGGAATTCGCGACCACCGATCCGGAGCAGGCGCGTGCCTTGATCGCCGAGGCCTACCGCGACAACCGGTTGCAGGTCCGGGGTACCGTCGAAAACTACCGTTTCGAGCACAACCGCTGTGATCTCGGGGACGTGCACTTCGACTTCCTGCACAACACGTTGACCACGGAGGTCGCCGTCCAGCCGCTGGGCAGGGTCGTGCTGCTGCGCGTGCTGGGCGGGGTGCTGGAGATCGACGACGGCATCGGCCACCGACGGCTCGGTCCCGGGGACGTGTTCGCGGGCCCGCACCCCGGTCACGACTATCGGACGGGCATGCACGGCGCGCGGCTGCAGGTCACCGGGATCGACCTGGCGCTGTTCACCGGGATCGACCCGGCGCAGGACGGCGGAACGGTCGGGCGTTTGCGCTACGAACCGGTGAGCCGGGCGAAGGCACAGCGATGGCGCCAGACGGTCGAGTACGTCACCGGGATGTTCTCCGATCCGGACGCGGAGAACGGCCCGCTCGTGCTCGGCGCGGCTGGGCGGCTGATGGCCGCCGTCGCCCTGGACACCTTCACCGCGGGCACCACCGGCCCACGGCCCGGTGACCGCCGGGACGCCGTCCCGGACACCGTGCGCCGCGGGATCGCCTTCCTGGAGGCGAATCCGGATCTCGACCTCGGCGTCGCCGACATCGCCCACGCCTGCCGGGTCTCGGTGCGCGCCCTCCAGCTGGCGTTCCGACGCCATCTCGACACCACCCCGATGGCCTATCTGCGCCGGGTCCGGCTGGACCGGATCCGGGCGGAGCTCCGCGACGCGGAACCCTGCGGAGGCGCGACGGTCACCTGTATCGCGGCGAAATGGGGATTCCTGGACGGCAGCCGGTTCAGTGCGCAGTACCGGGCGATCTACGGCGAGTCGCCAGGTCAGACGCTGCGCAAGTGCTGAGGTTCGTTTTCGTCGGGGAAAGTCTGCGTTTTCGCTGCTGGACGAGCGCGTCCGGGACCGGTTCCATGGAATCCGGCACCAGCAACGCCGGGCCCCCGCCTGCTGGTGTGTCGTAACCGGACCGGCCGGCCGGTTCGCTAGGGACGCGTCGCGATCCCGTCGTACATGACACGGCGGACGGCCCTGCTCATCGCCGCCTGCCCGTCCGGTGACGGGTCCCGCAGCCCGGAGAGCACCGACGCGAGGATCATCCCGTTGATCGCGCGCGCGGTGGCGTCCACGTCCAGGTCCTCGTGCAGATAACCGAGGTGGACGCCGTGGTGCAGGTAGCCCGCGGTCAGCTCCGCGGCGGTCTCGTAGAAGTCCAGCACCCGCTCCCGCATCTCGGCGTCGATGCCCGCGGCCTCGAGCAGGAGGAACCGGGCCATCCGCGGGTCGCTGCCGAAGATCTGGGCGAGCGCGTCGCCGATCCTCGCGCTCTGCTTGCGGTATTCGGCCAGGCTGTTGACCGCGTCGGGGGCGTTGTCCGCGGCCAGCGAGGCGACCACCTTCCCGACCAGGTCCGTGATCACGTGGTCGACGATGTCCCGCTTGTTCTGGAAGTAGCGGTAGAAGGTGCCGTGCCCGATGCCCAGCCGCGCGGCGATGTCGGCGATCCCCGTCGCGTGGTAGCCGCGTTCGGCGAAGCAGTCGAACGCGGTCTCCACGATCTCGCGCCGTAGTTCCTGCTTCTTCCGTGCGGCCCTGCTGACCGGGGTCTCCGTCGTCATCCCGCCAGCTTATTGCCCCGGACGTTCAAATGACATACCGTTCCGGAAATGACACGTCATTCCGCAAGAGCGCTGGTGCTCGGGTGCGGCGGGACCTTGGGCTTCGCCTGGACAGCGGCGGTTCTCGACGCGCTGCACACCCGGGCGGGCTGGGACCCGCGTGAGGCGGATGTCCTGGTCGGGACCTCGGCCGGTGCCGAGGCGGTGGCCATGCTCGGGGCGGGGATCCCGGCGAAGGCGATCCTCGGCGCGCTGGCAGGCACGACCGATGGCGACGCCGTCGTCGCAGCCCACGTCCGGCGGGTGCCGAGCCGGTTCCCGCCGGTGCCGTTCCCGCGGTGGCCCGCGGCGAAGCTGGCCCGGGCCGCGCTGCGCCGGGACGTCGACACGCTCGCCGGTCTCGCGGGACTGCTTCCCCAGGGCAGGGGAGACGCGGGCTGGCTCCGCGAACTCGGGGACGCGCTGGCGCCCGGCGGCTGGGTACCGCATCCCGCGACCTGGCTGATCGCCACGGATCCGGTGGGCGGGCGGGTCGTGCTCGGCGCCGCGGGCGCGCCGTCCGCCCGGCTCGGCGAGGCGATCGCCGCGTCCTGGGCGATCCCCGGCTGGTTCCCTCCGTCCGTTGTGGACGGACGTCCGCTGCTCGACGGCGGGACCGTTTCGCCGACCTCGGCCGATCTCCTGCTGGGGCACGACGTCGGCGAGGTGGTGCTCATCGCGCCGATGAGCAGCGAAGGCGGGGCCCCGGCACGCGGTCCGGCCCGGCTGGAACGCCTGCTGCGGACGGCGATGACCAGGCGCGTCGACGACGAGGCGCGGCGGCTGCGCGCGGCGGGCGTCCGGGTGGTCCGGATCGAACCGGGGCCGGCCGATCTCGCCGCCATGGGCGCCAACTTCATGGACGGACGGCGGCGGGACCACGTGCTCGCCACGGCGTTGAGGACGGCGCCCGGCCTGGTCGCCGACGCCTTCGAACGAGAGGGAGTGCGCGCATGAGCAAGTATCCGGACCTCGACCTCGCCGGGGCGCATGTGGCGATCACCGGTGCGGGGCAGGGCATCGGCCGCGCGACCGCGGAACGGATGGCCGCTCTCGGCGCGCGCGTGTCCATCGGCGACCTCGACTTGGAGGCCGCGAAACGCACCGCCGCCGACATCGGCGGGACGGCGCATCACCTCGACGTCGCCGATCCCGTCTCCTTCGCCGCGTTCCTCGGTGACGCCGAAGAGGCGAGCGGGCCGCTCGCGGTGCTCGTCAACAACGCCGGGATCATGCCGAACGGCGGGTTCCTCGACCTTCCCGACTCGCTGAACCGGGCGACCATGGAGGTCAACGTCTTCGGCGTCGTCCACGGCATGCGGCTGGCCCTGCCCGGCATGCTGGAACGCGGCCGCGGGCACATCGTGAACGTCGCGTCGCTGGCCGGGAAGTTCCCCGTCAAGGGACTGGCGATCTACAACGCCAGCAAGTTCGCCGTCGTCGGGCTGACCGCGGCGACCCGGCTGGAGTACGCGCCACACGGCGTGAGTGTCTCCGCCGTGCTGCCTTCGGCGGTCGACACCGCGCTCGCGTCGGGGCTCGACATGCGGCCGATCCCGAAGGTGAAACCGGGCCGGATCGCCGACGCCGTGGTGGGTTCCGTCCGCACGCGCGCCGCGGAGATCGCCGTGCCCGGCTACGTCGGCGCTCTCGCCAGTCTCGCCAGTGTGACGCCGGAACCGGCGCTTAACGCCTTCCGCCGCTTGATGCGGGACGACCGGGCCCTGCGCCCCGATTCGCCGGAGCGGGACGGCTACCGCGCCCGCCTCCACCAGGACACCCACCGGGAGGAAAACGCATGAACGCGCAGTACGACGCCGTCGTCGTCGGGGCCGGTTTCGGCGGGATGGGCGCGGCGATCCAGCTCAACCGGCTCGGCTACGACAACCTGCTCATCCTCGAACGCGAGTCCGATCTCGGCGGCACCTGGCATGTGAACCGCTATCCAGGACTGGCCGTCGACATCCCCTCGGCCACCTACTCGTACTCGTTCGAGCCGAACCCGCACTGGTCGCGTCTTTTCGCGCCGGGCGCGGAACTCAAGCGGTACGCCGAACACGTCGCGGACAAGTACCGGCTGCGGCGCTACATGCGTTTCGGCACCGTTGTCACCGGCGCGGTCTGGGACGAGGCGAACGCGCACTGGACGGTCTCGCGCGCCGACGCCGAGCCGGTCACGGCCAAGTACCTCCTCACCGCGACCGGATTCCTTTCCCAGCCGAAGAAACCCGACATCGCCGGGATCGGGACCTTCGGCGGCAAGGTCATCCACACCACCGCCTGGGACGACGGCTACGACCTCGCGGGCAAACGGGTGGCGGTGATCGGCACCGGTGCGACCGCGGTCCAGCTGATCCCCGAGATCGCGAAGGTCGCGCGGGAACTGAGCGTGTACCAGCGGACCCCGATCTGGGTGAGCCCCAAGCTGGACTTCCCGGTGCCCAAGGCGGTCCGGCGCGCGTTCGCCGCGGTCCCGTTCACCCAGCGGGTCGCCCGCCTGACCGGGACCGCGCTGCTGGAACTGATGATGGTCTCCGGTGTCCTGCACTACAAGCAACTGCCGATCGCGAACCGGCTCGGCAAGATGTGGTGCCAGGCGCACCTTCGCCGCCAGGTGCGGGATCCCGGACTGCGCTCGGATCTGACGCCGCGCTATTCGTTCGGCTGCAAGCGCCCGACCTTCTCGAACGAGTACTACCCGGCCTTCACCAAGGACCACGTGCACCTGGAGACGAAGTCCATCGCGAAGATCGACGAGACCGGGATCGAGACCGCCGGTGGTGCGCGGCGGGACATCGACGTCCTGGTGCTGGCGACCGGCTTCGACCTGTGGGAGGCGAACTTCCCGGCGGTCGAGATCATCGGCCGCGGTGGCCGCGATCTCGGGAAGTGGTGGCGGGAGAACCGGTTCCAGGCCTACGAGGGTGTCGCGATCCCGAAGTTTCCCAACTTCATTTCGCTCAACAGCCCGTATTCCTACTCGGGACTGTCCTATTTCACCACCATCGAGACGCAGATGCGGCATATGGACCGGCTTTTCGGCGCGATGCGGCGGCGGGGCGCGACCGAGTTCGAGGTCACGCAGGAGGCCAACGACGCGTTCCTCGACCGGATGACCGAACGCCTCGGCGACTCGATCTTCACCCTCGGGAACTGCGCTCCGGCGAACAGCTACTACTTCAACCCGCACGGGGAGGCGACGTTGCTCCGGCCGTCGTCCACCCTCAACGCGATCAAGGAGGCGGGGAGTTTCCCCATCGAGGACTACACCTTCGCCTAGCCGAAGGGTGCCGGGATCCGTGAGATCCCGGCACCCGTCGACTCCTACTGCTGCCGGCGGAGCCGGAGCGTGACGGCCGCTCCCGCCACGGCGAGGAACACCGCACCGAGCGCGTAGGGCCACCACGGCACGGAGGTGTCGCCGACCGGGGCGGCACCGTAACCGCCGGCGGCACCGCTGCGGTCGTAGGTCGAGCCGGGCAGCTTGTCGCCATAGCGGCTCTGCAGGGCCTCACGGTAGGCGGCGAGCGTCATCTTCTCGCCGGTCTTCGCCACCGAAGATCCATCGAGGACGGTCACCGTGTCCCCGTCGACCGAATACCAGGCACCGGCCTGCGGTTCGCTCAGGAGGTAGCCCTTGCCGGTCCGCGCCGCGAGACGCTTTTCGACGTCACCCGAGGCGACGTTGTAGACCGACCAGCCCGCCCCTTCGCGCTGCGACCACACGGTCGCCGCGTCGCCGTTGCCGAGGGTGGCGGGAGTGGCGACGTAGGCCAGTTCCGCCGGCACGGCCGAGGTGCCGGCGATGAAGGCCGCGGTCGGCTGGTAGACCGCCACCGGGGTGCGCGGATCGGCCTTGGCGGTCCTGGCCGCGAGAGCCGTGTCCGCCTTGGCGGCGCCGGGGAACTGGGCCTTGGCGAGCCGCTGCGTGGTCGCGTCACTGGTGACCACTGTGGACACCGCGGCGAGGTCGGCGGCGGTGGGCGCGCCGGCCGGGGCGTCGGCGGCGGAGGCTTGGCCGCCGAGCGCCAAGGACAGTCCGATGGCGAGGATCGTGGCGCTGAGGAAGGTTCGCTTCATGGTTTCAGTCCTTGATCCCGTAGACGGTGTGGGTCCAGGTGAACGAGTTGTTGGACCGGTAGGCGTTGTAGCTCATCTGGTTGTAGCGGGGGCTGGAGCCCCACGGGTCGCCGTAGTAGACCGTCGTCGCGCCATTGGTGTTGTCGTAGCCGTAGAGCACGTGCATGTGGCCGCCGCCGTTGTTCCAGCCGATCCGGGTGCCGATCGGCTGCCGCGCGTCGACCTGGCTCTTGATCGAGGCGAAGCTCAGCGTCTGGCCCGAGGAGCTGTAGGTGCCGACGTTGCTGAACCCGAGCCACCGGAACACGCGCTGCTGATCGCTCAGGTAGCCCTGGTTGTTCGCACAGTCCGAACCGGACTCGTTGTGCGCGACCTGGCAGAACTTCGTCTGGGTGATCGAATGCCCCCACCAGGCGGCGATGGTGTTGCCGCTGGCGTCCCAGCACCAGTTGCTCTTCTGCTGGGCTTGCATGGTGATCGGGATCGTGGTGGCCGCCGTGATCGCGGGCGCCGCGGAGGCGGGCGCCTGGAGGGCGACCATCGCGGCGACACCGGCGCAGGCCGTGGCCAGCCCGCGCCTGAATGAGGTCTTCACCGTCGGAACACTCCTAACTGGATGGTCGAACGCGAAGCACGCGCGGTTGGCTACCCGGAGGGGACAGGTGAGGACTTCGGCTACCCGAATGGGTGGCCGACCGGCGCGGGCAGGGGACTTGCGCTGTGACGATGTGACAGAAGGGCACTGCGAACAGTCTGAGATTCACCCTCAGGGGGGAGCCGTGGCAAGGTTCGCGGCAATACCTAAGGGTCCGTATTACCGATGCGGGGATCCGCGCCGCGCAGGTCGGCGTGACCCGATCGAGTTAACGCCGTGACTCCGGTGGTGTGGACCAGCGGAAAGCGTGCGGCCCGTGGTCACTGTTCGTGTTCCCGCCTTTCGGCGGGTGTCCTATCGGTATGGTCCGAGCATGCCGACGCTCGGTGCGGCACCGGTGTTCGTGGCCCGCGACACCGAACTGGCCGAACTGGTGCGCGTCACCTCGAGCCCGCCGTCGGTCGCCGTCGTCGAGGGCGAACCGGGTGTGGGCCGGAGCCGTCTGCTCGAAGAACTGGCCGCACAGCCCGGGATCGCGTCGCGCGTGGTCTGGTCCGCCCGCTGCGGTTCCTTCGCGCGGCCGTGCCGGTTGGCTCCCTTGGTCGACGCGCTGCTCGGGAAGAGCGAGGTGGCCGCCGCCCACGCGGCGGGCTTCTCCCCGGTGACCGGCGTCCTGCGACGGCTGATCCCCGAATGGTCACCGTGGCTGCCGCCGTTCCCGGAGAACGCGGACGCCGGGACCGTCCGGCAGCAGGAACTTCGTGCCGTGCGCGAAGTCCTGACCGGCTGCGGCCCGGCGGTCCTGATGCTCGACGACGTCCACTCCGCCGACGACGACACGTGGGAGTTCCTGCGCGGTCTCGCGGCGTCACCGGCGGCGGCGCTGAGCGTGGTGGTCAGTTCGGTGGCGTGCGGCCCGCGGCGATTCCCGCCGATGCCGGAGACCGCCGCGTATCTGTCGCTTCCGGCGTTCACCGCCGTCCAGGTGCGGACCCTGCTGGACGCGACGTTCGGCCGCTGCGCGCCGGATTTCGCCGAGGCGGCGCACCGGCGGACGTCCGGGATCGCCGTCGACCTGACCGCGCTGGTGCAGAGCGTCGGTGACACGGCGGAGTCGCTTTCGGCGGACAGGCTGGCGTCGGCGGCCGCGCCGCCGATCGTGCGCAGCCGGGTCGCCGGACTGATGACGGCGATCGGCCCGGCCGCGCGCGACGTCGTCCGCGCGGCCGCGGTGCTGGGATCGTCCGCCGGGGAAGCGGATCTGGGCGCGGTGGCGGCATCGCCGTCCGGGGAGACCGCCGACGCCATCACCGAAGCCGTGGAAGCGGGACTGCTGCGGGACCTCGGCCGCGGCCGGTATGCCTCGGGGAGCCCGCTGATCGCCGAAGCGGTCTACGCGTTGCTTCCCGGTCCTCAGCGGTGCGCGATGCACGGCCGCGCCGCCGCCCGGCTCGCCTCCGGCACCGAACCCTTCGCGTCGCTGATCGCCCGCCACGCGCGGCTGGCAGGCGATCTCGGCGCGTGGACACAGTGGACCGGGGTCGCCGTCGACAACGCCATCGAAGACGGCCGGACCGAGGAAGCGAGCCGTCTGCTCGAAGCGGCGTTGCGGGACGCGGACCTGCCGCGGACCGCGCGCGAGTCGTTCGCCGTCCGGCTCGGCAGGGAACTGCCGCGGAGCATCGCCCACGCAGGCACGGTCCGGCTGCTGCGGAAGATCCTGCGGGAATGGCCGCTGAGCAAGGCCGCGCGCGGCGAGATCCGGGTCCACCTCGGTCAGGTGCTGATCAACCAGGTGGGCAAGGTCGAAGCGGGCAGGCTCGAGATCGAACTGGGCGCGGCCGACCTCGGCAGGCGGCAGGCGCTGCTCGCCAGGGGGCTGGTCACCCTGGCGCTGCCGCATATCGGGACGGTCCCGGTGGAGGAGAACTTCCGCTGGCTCGACGAGGCCGAACGGGCGAGCAAGGGGGAACCCGACGCCGGGGTGCTCGCCGCGATCGCCGCCAACCGGCTTTCGGCGCGGATGCAGGTCGGCGATCCCGAGGCCTGGCAAGACATCGCCGACCTGCCGCGGGCATCGGAGTCGGCCGAGGTCTGCCGTCAGGTGGCGCGCACCTACATCAACCTCGCCGACGCGGTGGCGTGGAACGGGCACTACCCGGTCGCGCGGGTCTACCTCGTGACCGCGCGGCGGCTGATCCGCGACGATCACCAGCCCTACCTCGACGCGCTGGCCGACGGCACGGAACTACGCCTGGATCTCGCGATGGGGGAGTGGTCGAGCGTCGCCGAGAAGGCGCGGGCGATGCTGACCCGGGTCGACAAGGACAGCTCGCTCGCCGCCGAGCCGCTGCTCGTGCTCGGCTGGTACGAATACGGGCAGCACCGGCCGATGGCGGCGCTGCGCAGCTTCGACGCGGCGTTCGCGCTTTCCGCCGGCAGCGTCCCGATCCAGGCGTCGGCGTACGCGGGCCGCGTCGCGGTCCACCAGACGGGCAAGGATCTGCAAGCCGCCCGGCGTCTCGCCGAGTACGGCCTGGAGACCGTGCGCCGCAAGAACAACTGGGTCTGGGCGGCCGAACTGATGCCGTTCGCCGTGCGCACCATGCTCGGGCTGGGCCAGCACGTCGAGGCGAGAGAACTGCTCGCGGAGTACCGGCAGGGCATCGACGGCAAGGACACGCCGGTCGCCAACGCGGCGGCGTTGTTGTGCCGGGGAATGCTCACCCAAGCCCGCGGTGAGACGCTCGCCGCCGGTGATCTGCTGCTCGGTGCCGCGCAGGCCTATCACGCGCTGCCGTTCCCGTATTTCGCCGCCTACGCCGACGAACTCGCGGCCGGATGCTTCCTCGAAGCCGGGGAGCGGGAACGCGCCGTCGCTTCCTTCACCACCGGGAGACGGCGTACGCGGGCCTCGGCGCCGCCGTGGACGCGCTGCGCTGCCGACGGTCACTACGCCGCTGTGATCCGGAGATGCCCCGGCGGGGCCGCAAGGGGTACGGCGAAACGCTGTCGCCGAGGGAACTCGAGGTCGCCCGGCTCGCCGCCCAGAACCTCACCAACCGGGAGATCGGCGAGCGGCTCTTCCTGTCGCCGCGGACGGTCGAGATCCACGTCGGGCGCGCGCTGCGCAAACTGGGACTGCCCTCGCGCACGGTCCTGACCGAAGACCTGCTCCGCGACGCGACCGGTGAAGGTTCCAAAACGGCCTGACCGCTTCCGGCCACCCCCGAACTGTGCCTTGACTTCAAGTAAGCCCACCCTTAGTTTCCCCCTATAACTTTCCATGCCGAAGGGGTGAGATGCCGAAGATCGGGGGCCGTCCGGCCAGGATCGGGACGGACGACATCCTGCGGGCCGGGCGCGAGCTCGGGATGCGCGGGCTGAGTGTCAAGGCGGTCGCGGCCCGGCTGGGGGTGACCGCGACCGCCCTCTACCGGCACGTCGACGGGCGCTGGGGGCTCGAGCGGCTGGTCGGGGAGAGCATTCTGGCCGAGTTGCGGCTCCGGGACGATCCCCGGCACGGCCTCGAGCGACACCTGCTGTCCTTCGCCCTGCAGATGCGCGCCTTCGTGCTGGAGCATCCTGGCCTGGTCACCTACCTGCAGCTGCTGTTCCCGCGCGGTGACGGCGGCCGGCGCCTGCTGAACGACGAGGTCGACGCCCTCGTCCGCCGGGGTTACGAGCCCGGCGCGGCGATCGTGCTCAGTGGCGCCGTCGCGTCGCTGACCATCGCGATGACCGCGTCCGAGGAACACAGCATGGCGGCCGAGGAGAGCGACGGCGACGGGCTGGACCGTGAGCGGCAGGCGGTCCGCGACCGGTTGTCGCGCGACGACCGGCTCGCCGAGCCGTCCGCCGCGTTGCCGGAGGTTCCGAGGCCCGAGTACGTGCGGCTGGTGCTGACAGCCTCGATTCGCGGGTTGATCGGGTCCTGTCCGCCGGGCAGGCCGGTCGTGGAGATGGTGGCCGATCTGGCGGCCACCGGGGAGGGTTTGTGATGGCGCGCGGGTTCCAAGGCGCGGTGATGCGGGGTTTCGGTGCGAGAGACC
Source organism: Amycolatopsis sp. lyj-90 (assembly GCF_046549035.1). Lineage (NCBI taxonomy): Bacteria > Bacillati > Actinomycetota > Actinomycetes > Pseudonocardiales > Pseudonocardiaceae > Amycolatopsis > Amycolatopsis sp. lyj-90. The sequence continues at coordinate 189,477 of NZ_JAJPWP010000013.1, read as the reverse complement.
ACGAAGCGACCGTCGTCGAGAGAGAAGAGATAACGCCGCGGTTCGTGCGGATCCGGTTCGTCTCGCCGACGTTGTTCGAGGACGTCGTCGTGGAGCCGACGGCCTGGCTCCGGTTCTGGTTCCCGGACCCGGAAGGCGGGCCGACGGAGTTCCAGCGCGCGTACACGCTCACCGAAGCCGACCCGGAGACCGGCACGTTCGCGGTCGACGTCGTCCTGCACGAGCCCGCCGGTCCCGCCTCGCGATGGCTGGGTGAAGCGCGGCCGGGCGCGACGGTTCCGGTGATGTCATTGGGTTCCACCTCTTTCGCGGTCCCCGCCGAACCTCCCGCCGGTTACCTGCTCATCGGTGACTCCGCTTCGATCCCCGCGATCAACGCGATCCTCGAAGTGGTCCCGGCCGACCTCCCGATCGAGCTGTACCTCGAGGAGCACGACGAGACCGACCGGATGATCCCGCTGGGCGATCACGCGCGGCTGGCCGTGCACTGGGTGCCGCGCGGGGACGCGACCTCGCTGGCCGCGGCGATCGAGACGCGCGACTGGTCGGACTGGAAGGCGTGGCTGGCGACCGAAGCCGGTTCGTTCAAACATCTCAAGACCCGGTTGCGCGAGACGTTCGGCTTCCCCAAGTCCGAGGTGTACGGCCGGGCGTACTGGTACTACGGCCGTGCCATGGGTGCCTTCCGCGGTGAGAAGGAAGAACCGGCCGCCGAAGCCCCGAAGCCCGTCGAGAAGGCCCCCAAAGGGGCTTGGCGGGCACAGGCCGCCGGACGGCTGCTCGCGCCGGTGCGGCGGACGCTGATCTTCGCAGGGGTCCTGCAAGCCGTTGTGACGCTGATCCGGCTCGCGCCGTTCGTGTTGCTGGTGGAACTGGTCCGGCGGCTGCTCGCGGGCGGGGAATCGCTGTGGGCGATCGGTGTCTCGGCGCTGGTGCTGCTCGGCGCGGGGACCTTGCTCGAATCGGCGGTCGTGCTCTGGCTGCACGCGGCCGACGCGCGATTCGCCCGAGAGCTGAGGCAGCGGTTGCTGGGCAAACTCGCGAGGCTGCCGCTGGGCTGGTTCACCGCCCGCGGTTCGGGCGCGGTCGCGAAACTCGTGCAGGGCGACACACTCTCGCTCCACTACCTGGTCACGCACGCCGTTCCCGACGCGGTGGCGGCCGTCGTGGCACCGGTCGCGGTGCTGGCCTACCTCTTCGCGGTGGACTGGCGGCTCGCCCTCGTTCTGCTCGTCCCGATCCTCGTCTACCTCGTCACCACCTCGATCATGGTCGTCCAATCGGGACCCAAGACCGGCCAGGCGATGCGCTGGGCGGAACGGATGGCCGGGGAGGCGGGCGCGTATCTGGAAGGGCAGCCGGTGATCCGGGTGTTCGGCGGTGCCGCGGCGTCGTCGTTCCGGCGGCGGCTCGACGAGTACATCGGCTTCCTCGGCGACTGGCAGCGGCCGTTCACCGGCAAGAAGACCATGCTCGACTTCGCCACCCGGCCCGCCACGTTCCTGCTCCTGATCACCGGCGCCGGCACGCTGATGGTCACCGGCGGCGGCCTGGAGCCGGTGACGCTGATCCCGTTCCTCCTGCTGGGCACCACCTTCGGCGCTCGGTTGCTGGGTATCGGCTACGGCCTCGGCGGCGTCCGCGAGAGAATGCTCGCCGCGCGCCGGATCCAGGTCGTCCTCGACGAACCGGAACTGTCCACAGTGGAGCTCAAAGATCGGGACGGTGCCGAGCCGGGCACGGTGGAACTGGACAGGGTGGGCTTCGCGTACCGCACCGGTGTTCCCGTTCTGGAGGACGTCTCCCTGACCTTGCGTCCCGGCACGGTGACCGCGCTGGTCGGCCCGTCGGGAGCCGGGAAGTCGACCCTCGCCGCCTTGGTCGCGAGGTTCCACGACGTGACCGAAGGGGCGATCCGCGTCGGCGGCCGGGACGTCCGCTCGTTCGCCGCCGACGAACTCTACGGCCGGGTGGGATTCGTGCTGCAGGATCCGCAACTCGTCCAGGGGACCGTGCGGGAGAACATCGCGCTCGCCGTTCCCGGCGCCACCGAAGACCAGGTCGTCGCCGCGGCTCGTGACGCGCAGATCCACGAGCGGATCCTGCGGCTGCCGCAGGGGTACGACACCGTCCTCGGCGCCGGTTCCCAGCTGTCCGGCGGGGAACGCCAGCGGGTCGCCATCGCCCGCGCGATCCTCGCCGACGCCCCCGTCCTCGTCCTCGACGAGGCGACCGCCTTCGCCGATCCCGAGTCGGAGTACCTCGTGCAACAAGCACTCGACCGGCTCACCGCGGGCCGGACCGTCCTGGTCATCGCCCATCGCCTGCACACCGTCACCGGCGCCGACCGGATCGTGGTCCTCGACCGCGGGGAGATCGCCGAAAGCGGGACCCACGACGAACTGCTGGCTTCGGGCGGGCGCTACACCCGCCTGTGGCAGGCCGGAGCGGGCGCGGGGGTGACCGCGTGATCCGCACCCTGCTGGGCCTGATCCCCGGGACGCGACGCCGGACGTTCCGGCGCTACCTCGTGCTCGCCGTGTTCTCGGTGCTGCTGCGCGCCGTCGGTGTCGTTCTGCTCGTGCCGCTGGTGGGCGCCCTGTTCGGCGCGGACGCCACGGAAGCACTGCCCTGGCTGGGCGCGCTCGCCGCCGTCACCGCGGCGGGCTGGGCGGTCGACGCCGTCGTGGGACGGCTCGGCTTCGAACTCGGTTTCGGGGTGCTGGACCACGCCCAGCACGACGTCGCCGAGCATCTGACGAACGTCCGGCTGTCCTGGTTGGACAGTGCCAACACCCAGACCGCCCGCCAGGCCATCGCCGCGACCGGTCCCGACCTCGTCGGCCTGGTCGGCTATCTGCTCACCCCGCTCATCGGCGCTGTCCTGCTGCCGATCGCGATCGCGCTGGCCCTGCTGGCGATCGCCTGGCCGCTCGGGGTCGCCGCGCTGGCCGGGGTCCCGGTGCTGCTGGGCGCGTTGTGGGCGACCGGCCGGATCACCCGCCGCGCCGACCGGGCGGCGGCCGAAGCGAACACCGTGCTCACCGAGCGGATCGTCGAGTTCGCCCGCACGCAGCAGACGTTGCGCGCGGCCCGTCGCGTGGAGCCCGCGCGCAGTCACGCCGGTGCCGCGCTCGCCGCGCACCACGGCGCGACGGTCCGGCTGCTGCGCCTGCAGATCCCGGGTCAGGTGCTGTTCGGCATCGCCGGTCAGCTGGCGCTGGTCCTGCTCGCCGGGACGACCGTTCTCCTTGCCACTCAAGGAGAACTGGGCGTGCCCGAGGCCATCGCGCTGATCGTCGTGCTCGCCCGGTACCTGGAACCGTTCACCGCGCTCGGCGATCTCGCTCCCGGCATCGAGACCGCCACCACGACGCTCGGCCGCATCCGCACCGTGCTCACCGCGCCCGTGGCCCCGGCGGGGAAGGCCGTCGCGCCGGGGAAGGAGGCGCCGCTGATCCGGTTCGAGGACGTCGGTTTCCGTTATTCGTCAGGCACCGAAGACGTTCTGGAGAACTTCGGTCTCACCCTGGAACCGGGGACCACGACCGCGATCGTCGGGCCGTCCGGTTCGGGCAAGAGCACCGTCCTCGCGTTGCTCGCCGGCCTGCACCAGCCCACCGGCGGGCGGGTGCTCGTCGGCGGGACGGATCTCGCCGAGCTGTCCGCGACCGACCGCCGGGAGCTGGTCACCGTCGTCTTCCAGCAGCCGTACCTGTTCGACGGTTCGGTGCGCGACAACGTCCTCGCCGGGGATCCCTCTGCGACGGAGGAAAGGGTCGCCGAGGTCGTCGAGCTCGCCAGGGTCGGCGAACTGCTGGCGCACACGGCCGTCGGCGAGGCGGGCGGCGCGCTCTCCGGCGGTGAGCGGCAGCGGGTGTCCATCGCCCGCGCGCTGCTCAAACCGGCGCCCGTGCTGCTGGTCGACGAGGCCACCAGCGCGCTGGACACCGAGAACGAGGACGCCGTCGTCCGGTCCCTCAGCGCCGATCCCGTGCCGCGGACCCGGGTGATCGTCACCCATCGGATCGCCGGGATCCGGCACGCCGACCGGGTCCTCTTCCTGGAGGACGGCGAGATCACCGAAGACGGCACCGTCGAGGAACTCCTCGCGAGGCAAGGCCGGTTCGCCGAGTTCTGGCGGCGGCAGATCGACGTCACCGGCTGGAGGATCACCGCACGATGAGCCACACCCAAGGCGAGCCGGACTGGGTCGTCACCCGTGACGGCAGACGGCTGCACGCGATGGTGCTGCCGGGACCCGCCGGAGTCACCGGGCCGACGGTCGTGTTCGAAGCCGGAGCGGCGGCCACCCGGTCGTCCTGGGCGGCGGTCCAGCCGGAGGTCGCCCGGTCGCCGCCGGGAGCGGATCGCCGGTCTGGTGCTGGTCGATCCGACCGACGAGGCGGCGGACGTGCTCTTCGGCCGCGCCTTCCGCACCGGTGAACGCGTGATGATCGGGCTGGGTGCCGTGCTCGCGCGGGCGAACGCGTCCCACGCCCACCGGGTGGCTGCCTCGTCCGGCGGGCGGCACGTGATCGCCGAGCGGTCCGGTCACTACATCCCGAAGACCGAGCCCGAGGCGATCGCCCGCGAGATCGTCAGGATGCTGTGAGAGCCCGACGGAGTTGTTCGTAGGTCGGCGCGAGCGTCCGGAGCGTCTCGGCGGCGCGAAGGTCGTCCTCGGTGACGAGGTCGTACTGCAATGAGCCGACCAAACGCGCCTGAGTGGTGGCGACGGCGGCGGCCCCGTCGCGGCCGATCCGGCGCAGGCACACCGAAGCGTCCGCCAGCCTGCGGGCGCCGACGCGGACCGCGAAGTGCACGAGGAGCCCGCGCAGGTCCGGGTCGCAGCCGGAGTCGATCCGGGCGGCCAGCGCGAGCGCCGCGTCGGCGTTGCCGAGACTGCCCGGCGGGAGTCCGCCGCCGGCCTCCCCGCCGAGTCGCTTGATCGCCCGGGGGAGCGCCGCGGCGATCGCGGCCTCTTCGCTGACGACGGTGTCGCGGACGAAGCCCGTGCGCATCGTGTGCGGCTTGCCGTACGCGACGCTCTCAGCTAGCCAAGCGGCGGCGAATTCCGCCCGAGGGAGCCGCGCGTACGGATATCCCTGCGGATCGTGGACGGTGACGGATTCGTCGTCCGCGGCGAGGACGACCAGGAAATGGTCGGCGCCGATCGGGCCGGTCATCCCGGGCTGGTACCGCAGGTGCCCCATCTCGACCGGGCCCGCCATGACCGGGCCGTCGGCCAGTTTTCGGGCGAGCAGCGCGAACGCGGCATCCGGCTCCGGCTCGCTCACGGTTTCCGCGCTCCAGCCGAGAACGTCGAGCGCCTCGCCGATGCCGAGGTCGGGATCCCAGCCGAAGGCGTCGAAGAACGGTAGCGAACCGCCGACCAGTTGCATGCCGAAAGGACTGCCGGTCACGGTTTCGAGCACGTCTGACGGCGGCGCGTCGGAGCCGAGCATCATCGCGAGGGAATTCGCGTAGCAATAGGGCCCGGAGCCACGATAAGGAAAGTCGATCACGTGTTCGACCATGGCAGTTTTCGTGGTTAAACGCCACCCCCGAGGATTTCAGTCCGTTGTGGACGATTGCCCGGGATTCGTCACCCGTCCGGGGGTTTCGAGGCCACTCAACGGGTTCTATCCAGGGGACACCGCCGATCCCGGTTGCCGTCGATGATCTTCGCGACACAGGATGACGTTCGATCGGGCTCGCTGTCCCCGTCGTCCTGACCTGGGCCGATGGAAGCGAGGGGTGAGGCGGAGGCGGCATGGCGGTACGGCGTGGGCGAAATCGGTGGCGCCGGGGCATAGCGCTGCTCGCGGTGGTCGCCGTGGCCCTGCTGATGGGTGCCCCGCTGCCCGCGAGTGCCCAGACACAGCCGCGCGGAGCGGGCACCGAACGGCCGATCGGGCCGGAGCCGGTGTATTCCGGGCTGGCCCACGGTGGCGTCACGATGGCCGCCAACTCGGTGGTGCAATGCGGTTTCGGTGTCGTCTGTGATGCCTCCGCGAGCAACGCGAGCCCGGTGTCGTGGATCAAGACCGATCCCGCGGCCCCCGGTAACACCGCCTCCGCCGCGAACCTGAGGGTGCCGGCCGGGGCGAAGGTGCTCAACGCCCGGTTGTACTGGCAGTTCAACCCGGTCGCTTCCGCCGGTACTTCCGGTGACGGCTCCAGGGGCAACCAGGTCTCGATGAAGAGTCCCGGTTCGAACACCTACCAGCGGATCACCGCCGACACCTACGACTGGTTCCCCGCCCTCACGACGGGCGGCTTCCCGACCTTGTACGCCTACGGCGGCGCCGCCGATGTCACGAACCTCGTCACCAACGCCGGGGCGGGGCAGTACACGGTCGCCGACATCCAGGCGTGTCAGGGCCAGTCGGTCAGCAGCACGAACCTCGGCTGCTGGGGCGGCTGGTCGCTGGTGGTGGCCTACGAGCTGCCCAGCGAACCGCTGCGCTACCTGCAGGTGTGGGACGGCTTGCAGCGCGTCGCCGGCGGCACCACCCCGAGCTCGGCGACCATCGCGCTGGGCGGCATCAAGGCGCCCACCTCCCGTCAGCCCAACGTCGAACTCGGCATCGTCGCGGGCGACGGTGACGCGCCCATCGCCGGTGACTACCTCCAGGTCGGTCCGAACGCGTCCAACCTCCAGACCATCTCCATGCCGTCGCCGTCCGGCGTGTCGACCGACAACGCGTTCAGCAGCCGGATCGACCGGGTCGCGGCGAACGGCACGGGCACCAACGTCACCACACGCGATCCGAATCCGGTGAACAACGTCGGCTACGACTCCCGCAGCGTCGACATCACCGGCAAGGTCCCCGCCGGGACCACCGCGCTCCAGGTGAAGATCGGCACCGTCGGCGACGCGCTGTACCCGCAGGTGGTCTGGCTCGTCACCGACGCGCTCGAACCCGACCTGCAGATCACCAAGGCCAACGACCCGGTCGGCAACACCAACGACAGCCCGCCGGGGTACGTCACCAAGGGCGGCGACGTCACCTACACCTTCGACGTCGCCAACCGGCACGCCGACGGCAGCGTCACCGACCTCGACACCGCGACGAACATCGTCCTCACCGACACCTTGCCGAGCGGCGTCACGTTCGTGGCCGGGTCCAATCCGGACTGTTCGGCCGCCGGGCAGGTGGTCACCTGCCGGGTGCGGAATCTGGGGGCCGGGCAGTCGCAGAAGGTCGCCTTTAAGGTCAAGGTCGGCGCCACGGTGCCGGACGGCACGAAGCTCGACAACACCGGCAAGCTGACCTTCCGCGGCGAGGACACCGGCCGCCCGCAGGAACGCACCTCGAACACGGTGCGGAACACGGTCGCCTCACCGGGGTACCAGCTCACGAAGTCGGTCGACCTCGCCGAGGCGATCCCAGGGGACACCTTGACCTACAAGGTGACCTTGCGGAACACCGGCGTGATCCCGGTGCCCGCGCTCACCGTGCGGGACACGCTCCCGCCGGGCACGACCCACGTATCGTCCAGTCCTTCGAAGGGCACGGCCTCGGGCACCGGCCCGATCGACTGGGCGGTGAACGGCCTCGCGGTCGGGGAAACCGCGACGCTGACCGTGCGCGTGAAGGTCGAGGAAGCCGCCATCGGCAAGGAACTGGTGAACCGCGCGACCGTCCCGATCGGGCCGCCGCCGGTCGTCCCGCCGGACAACCGCTGCCCGGACGATCCCGCCGCGGCCTGTGCGAAGACCAAGGTGCCTCCGCCGTCGTACACGGTGACGAAGACCGTCGACAAGGAGTCCGCCAACCCCGGTGACACTGTGCGCTACACGGTCAACGTCACCAACACCGGAAGGGTGACCGCGGCGGGCCTCAAGGTCGTCGACGATCTGACCGGGTTGCTGGACGACGCGGTCTACCAGAACGATGCCACCGCGTCGCCCGGCTCGGTGTCCTATGCGGAGCCGAAGCTGACCTGGACCGGGACGCTTGCCGCGGGGACTGGCGCGGCGTTCACCTACACGGTGAAGGTGAAGAACCCGAACACCGGGGACAACCGGCTCAAGAACGTGGTGACGTCGGAGACTCCGGGTGGGAACTGTCCGCCGGGTTCGACGGATCCGAAGTGCGGTACGACGACGCCGGTTTCGGGCCTGCTCATCGAGAAGGCCGTGGACAAGCAGTCGGCGAATCCGGGCGATGTCGTGAAGTACACGGTGACCGTCCGGAACACCGGGCAGGCGAAGCTCACGGGTGCGACGTTCACCGACGATCTGACGCAGGTGCTCGACGATGCCGGCTACCAGAACGATGGCGCGGCGACGATCGGCACGGTGTCCTTCGCTTCACCGAAACTGACGTGGAAGGGCGACCTCGGTGTCGGTGAAACCTCCACGGTGACGTACACGGTGAAGGTCAAGAACCCGAACACCGGCGACAATCAGCTCAAGAACGTGGTGACGTCGGAGACTCCGGGTGGGAACTGTCCGCCGGGTTCGACGGATCCGAAGTGCGGCACGACGACGCCGGTTTCCGGTTTGCTCATCGAGAAGACGGTGGACAAGCAGTCGGCGAACCCCGGCGACGTGGTCAAGTACACGGTGACCGTGCGGAACACCGGCCAGACCAAGTTTTCCGGTGCGACGTTCAGCGATGATCTGACGCAGGTCCTCGACGACGCGGACTACCAGAACGACGGTGCGGCGACGATCGGTGCGGTGTCGTTCGCGTCGCCGAAGTTGACCTGGACCGGTGACCTCGATATCGGGCAGACGTCGACCGTCACTTACACGGTGAAGGTCAAGAACCCGAACCCAGGCGACAAGAAGCTGTCCAATGTGGTCACTTCCGAGACGCCGGGTGGCAACTGCCCGCCGGGATCCACGGATCCGAAGTGCGGGACGACCACTCCGGTGTCGGGACTGAAGATCGAGAAGTCGGTCGACAAGCAGTCGGCGAACCCGGGTGACGTCGTGAAGTACACGGTGACCGTCACGAACACCGGGCAGACGAAGTTGACCGGTGCGACGTTCACCGATGATCTGACCCAGGTGCTCGACGATGCCGGGTATCAGAACGACGGTGCGGCGACAATTGGTGTGGTGTCGTTCGCGTCGCCGAAGTTGACGTGGACGGGCGATCTCGAGATCGGTGGGACGTCCACGGTCACTTACACGGTGAAGGTGAAGAGCCCCAACACCGGCGACAACCTGCTGAAGAACGTGGTGACGTCGGAGACGCCGGGTGGGAACTGTCCGCCGGGTTCGACGGATCCGAAGTGTGGCACCACCACTCCGGTGTCGGGCTTCAAGATCGAGAAGGCTGTCGACAAGCAGTCGGCGAACCCCGGTGACGTCGTGAAGTACACCGTGACGGTCACGAACACTGGCCAGACGAAGTTGACCGGTGCGACGTTCACTGATGACCTGACGCAGGTTCTCGACGACGCGGATTACCAGAGCGACGGTGCGGCGACGATCGGTGCGGTTTCCTACGCGGCACCGAAGCTGACGTGGAAGGGCGACCTCGAAATTGGGGGGATCTCGACCGTCACCTACACCGTGAAGGTCAAGAGCCCTGACCCTGGCGACAAGAAGCTCGTCAACACGGTCACTTCCGAGACGCCGGGTGGCAACTGCCCGCCAGGGTCCACGGATCCGAAGTGCGGCACCACGACGCCGGTTTCCGGTCTGCTCATCGAGAAGTCGGTGGACAAGCAGTCGGCGAATCCTGGTGATGTCGTGAAGTACACGGTCACGGTCACGAACACCGGGCAGACGAAGTTGACCGGTGCGACGTTCACCGATGATCTGACGCAGGTTCTCGACGACGCGGACTACCAGAACGACGGAGCCGCGACCATCGGTGCGGTTTCCTTTGCCTCGCCGAAGCTGACGTGGACGGGCGATCTCGACATCGGCGGCACCTCCACGGTCACCTACACCGTCAAGGTCAAGAGCCCCAACACCGGCGACAACCTGCTGAAGAACGTGGTGACGTCGGAGACGCCGGGTGGGAACTGTCCGCCGGGCTCGACGGATCCGAAGTGCAGTACGACGACTCCGGTGTCAGGAGTGAAGATCGAGAAGTCGGTCGACAAGCAGTCGGTGAACCCTGGCGACGTCGTGAAGTACACGGTCACCGTCACGAACACCGGGCAGACGAAGCTGACCGGTGCGACGTTCACCGATGACCTGACGCAGGTCCTTGATGACGCGGACTATCAGAACGATGGTGCGGCGACGATCGGTGCGGTTTCCTACGTGGCACCGAAGTTGACATGGACGGGCGACCTCGACCTCGGGCAGGCGTCCACGGTGACCTACACGGTGAAGGTCAAGAACCCGAACCCCGGTGACAAGCGTCTGTCCAATGTGGTCACCTCGGACATGCCGGGTGGGAACTGTCCTCCGGGTTCGACGGATCCGAAGTGTGGCACGACGACTCCGGTGTCAGGCCTCATGATCGAGAAGGTGGTCGGCAAGCAGTCGGCGAACCCCGGTGACGTGGTTAAGTACACGGTCACGGTCACCAACATCGGGCAGACCAAGCTCACGGGTGCGACCTTCACCGACGACCTGACGCAGGTCCTTGACGACGCGGATTACCAGAGCGATGGTGCGGCGACGATCGGTGCGGTTTCCTACGCGTCGCCGAAGCTGACGTGGACCGGTGATCTCGATATCGGCCAGGCGTCCATCGTGACGTACACGGTGAAGGTCAAGAACCCGAACACCGGGGACAACCAGCTCAAGAACGCGGTGTCGTCGGACACTCCGGGTGGGAACTGTCCGCCGGGTTCGACGGATCCGAAGTGCGGTACGACGACTCCTGTGTCGGGATTGAAGATCGAAAAGGCTGTCGACAAGCAGTCGGCGAACCCGGGTGACGTCGTGAAGTACACGGTCACGGTCACCAACACTGGGCAGACGAAGCTGACCGGTGCGACCTTCGCCGACGATCTGGCTCAGGTTCTCGACGACGCGGACTATCAGAACGATGGTGCCGCGACGATCGGTGCGGTGACCTTCGCGTCGCCGAAGCTCACGTGGACCGGTGACCTGGACATCGGCCAGGCATCCACGGTGACGTACACGGTCAAGGTTAAGAACCCGAACACCGGGGACAACCGGCTCAAGAACGCGGTGGCATCGGAAACGCCGGGTGGCAACTGTCCGCCGGGATCCACGGATCCGAAGTGCGGCACCACCACTCCGGTGTCGGGCCTGCTCATCGAAAAGGCCGTGGACAAGCAGTCGGCGAACCCCGGCGATGTCGTGAAGTACACCGTGACCGTCCGGAACACCGGGCAGACCAAGCTCACGGGTGCGACCTTCGCCGACGATCTGACGCAGGTCCTCGACGACGCGGATTACCAGAACGACGGTGCCGCGACGATCGGCGCGGTGACCTTCGCGTCGCCGAAGCTGACCTGGACCGGTGACCTCGAGATCGGCGAGACCTCGACAGTCACCTACACGGTCAAGGTCAAGAGCCCTGCTCCCGGCGACAAGAAGCTCATCAACACGATCACTTCCGAGACGCCGGGCGGGAACTGCCCGCCGGGATCCACGGATCCGAAGTGCGGCACCACCACTCCGGTGTCGGGCCTGCTCATCGAGAAGGCTGTCGACAAGCAGTCCGCGAACCCTGGTGACGTCGTGAAGTACACGGTCACGGTCACGAACACCGGCCAGACCAAACTGACCGGTGCGACCTTCACCGACGATCTGACCCAGGTCCTCGACGACGCGGATTACCAGAACGACGGTGCCGCGACCATCGGTGCCGTGTCGTTCGCGTCGCCGAAGCTCACCTGGACCGGTGACCTCGGCGTCGGTGACACGGCCAAGGTGACCTACACGGTCAAGGTCAAGAACCCGAACACCGGCGACAACCGGCTCAAGAACGCGGTGTCGTCGGAGACACCGGGCGGCAACTGCCCACCAGGGTCCACGGATCCGGCCTGTGGCACGGAGACGCCGGTTTCGGGGCTGGAGATCAAGAAGACCGTCGACAAGCAGTCGGCGAATCCCGGTGACGTAGTCAAGTACACGGTGACCGTCCGGAACACCGGCCAGACCAAGATCTCCGGCGCGACGTTCACCGACGACCTGACCAAGGTCCTCGACGACGCCGACTACCAGGACGATGGCGCGGCGACGATCGGCGCGGTGTCCTACGCGGAGCCCGAACTGACGTGGACCGGTGATCTCGGCATCGGCGACACGGCCACGGTGACGTACTCGGTCAAGGTGAAGAACCCCGGTGACGGCGACAAGAAGCTCGTCAACGGCGTCACCTCGGACACGCCGGGTGGCAACTGCCCGCCGGGTTCGACCGATCCGAAGTGCGGCACGACCACGCCGATCTCCGGCCTGCTGATCAAGAAGACGGCCGACAAGAAGCAGGTCGATCCGGGTGACACGGTGAAGTACACGATCACCGTCACCAACACCGGGCAGACCAAACAGGACGGTGCCACCTTCACCGACGACATGACCGAGGTCCTCGACGACGCCGAGTACCAGAACGACGGCGCCGCGACCATCGGCGGCGTCTCGTACGCGGCACCGAAACTGACGTGGACCGGTTCGCTCGACATCGGGCAGACCTCGACCATCACCTACACGGTCAGGATCAAGAACCCGGACACCGGCGACAAGAAGCTGTCCAATGTGGTCACTTCGGACACGCCGGGCAACAACTGCCCGCCGGGGTCGAACGACCCGAACTGCGTCGCGGACGTGCCGTCCCGCGAACTGACGGTGAAGAAGACCTCGGACAAGCAGACCGCGAACCCGGGCGACGTCGTCACCTACACCGTCACGGTGGCCAACACCGGCAAGGTCGACCTGGTCGGCGAAGACGCCGCACGGGTCACGGACGACCTGTCCGAGGTGCTCGACGACGCCGACTACCGGAACGACGCCACGTCGGCGCCGGTCGCCGGGGTGTTCACCTTCACCGCGCCGAACCTGGTGTGGGCGGGTGATCTCCCGGTGGGGGCGTCGACCACGCTGAAGTACTCGGTGAAGGTGAAGAACCCGGTCACGGGTGACCACGAACTGCGGAACACCGTCAGCACCAACACACCGGGCACCTGCCCGCCGCAGTCCGACGACCCGGCCTGTTCGACCAGCACCCCGGTGCCTGGCATCTCACTGGAGAAGAAGGCGGACAAGGCCACGGCGAACCCGGGCGACGTCGTCAAGTACACGGTGACGGTGCGCAACACCGGCAAGACGAAGCTGGCCGGCGCCACGTTCACCGACGACCTCAGCCAGGTCCTCGACGACGCCGTGTTCCAAAAGGACGGTGCGGCGACGATCGGTTCGGTGACCTACGAGGAACCGAAGCTGACCTGGACCGGTGATCTGGAGATCGGGCAGACGGCGACGGTCACCTACAGCGTCAAGGTGACCAAGACCGGCGGCGACGGCAAGCTGACCAACGCCATCGTGACCGACACCCCCGGTGGCAACTGCCCGCCGGGCAGCAAGGATCCGAAGTGCGGCACGACGACGCCGCTGTCCAGCTTGAAGATCAAGAAGACGGTCGACAAGACGGAGGCGAAGCCGGGCGAGGTCGTCACGTACACCGTCACGGTGGAGAACACCGGACAGGCCACAGTGGACGATGCGAAGTTCACCGACGACCTGACCCAGGTGCTCGACGACGCCACCTTCGACGGCACCGCGAAGGCCAGTACGGGAACGGTGACCTATTCCGCGCCGAAGCTCACCTGGAAGGGCGAGCTGAAGCCGGGGGAGAAGGCGACCGTCACCTACGCCGTCACCCTGCGGAAGCCGGCGACCGGTGACCACCGGCTCCGCAACGTGGTCACGTCCGACACCCCGGGCGGCAACTGCCCGCCGGGCTCGGCGAACCCCGACTGCGGTACCGACACCCGGGTGCCGCCGACACCGCCGACCCCGCAGCCGCCGGACAAGCCGACCCCGCAGCCGCCGAACCGGCCGCCGGGCCTGGCGGTCACCGGTTCCCCGGTGAAGACGATGTCGATCCTGGCGCTGGGCATGCTCGCCATCGGCGCGTTGCTGCTCCTCGCCGGGCGGAGGCGCCGGGAGTTCTGATCGGGCTCGGCGCGGTAGGGGGTGGAGACCCTGCTTCCTACCGCCCCGGCACCGCGATCAGCGCTTCGACCTCGACGACGAGCTCCGGGCGAGCCAGCGCCGCCACGACGATCAGCGACTGGGCGGGCCAGTCCGCCTCCGGGTACCAGCGGGTGAAGGTCTCGCGTGTCGCCGTGCGGAAACCCTCGAGGTGCTCGGTGCCGGACAGCATGCTGAACACCTTGACCAGGTGTTCCGGTCCGGCGCCCGCGGCTTCGAGCAGCCGTTCGAGGTTGACGAGCAACGCGCGGGTCTGGGACTCGGCGTCGGGCCCGGCAAGTTCGCCGTCGGGCAGGACGCCGATCTGACCGGACACGACGACGAGCTCGTGATCGGCCGGGACGCGCACCAGATGGCTGTACGGGCCGATCGGCGCGGCCACGGTCTCCGGATTCCAGCGCTGGATCATCGGTCCCCATCTCTCGGTGTTCGGCGGAGTTCGCCTTCCGAGTATCGATGACCGATGATTCCGGGCGACGGAGGGACTTCGGATGGCGAATTCAGGACCGAAGGCGCGCGCTCGTGCCAAGACCGTCTGGCCGCTGATCCACACCGAGCGGGCGGCGCTGGCGAACGACCTCGGAGGGCTCTCCGAAGAGCGATGGGAGACACCGTCGCTGTGCACCGGGCTCACCGTGCGCGAGGTGCTCGCGCATCTCACCGCGGGGGCGAGCCTCACTCCGGTGCGGTGGCTGGCCGGGGTGATCCGCTGCCGGTTCGATTTCGACGAGCAGGTCGCGATGCGGCTGGCCGAACATCTGGGCGCGAACGGCGCCGAGACGCTGGAGCGGTTCCGCCGTGCCGTCACCAGCACGACGAAACCGCCGTTGCCCGCCATCGCGATGCTCGGCGAGACGATCGTGCACGGCGAGGACATCCGCCGCCCGCTGGGTCTCCGCCGGGACCATCCGATCGCCGTCCTCACCTCGCTGGCCGGTTACTACCAGGGCTCAGATCTCGTGGTGATGGCGAAGGGGCGCATCGGCGGGCTGCGGCTGGAGGCGACCGATGGCCCCTTCGCCGTCGGATCCGGGCCACTCGTTTCGGGCACGACTCTCGCGTTGATCATGGCCATGACCGGTCGGGCGCCCTACCTGGCCGAACTCCACGGCGACGGGGTGCCGGTCCTGCGCCGGCGCGTCCCGTCGTAGGGAGGCTCAGCCCTGTTCGAGGGGCAGGCCGGCGCCTGCCCAGTCCTCGATGCCTTCCCGGTACTTGCGGACGTCGGTGTAGCCGAGGGCGGTGAGCCGGTCGGCGACCTGTCCGCTGTTGGGGCACGCGGGGTTGGAGCAGTAGGTGACGATCGCGGCGCCGCGATCGGGCAGCACGGCGGCCGCCCGCGCGTCGACGTCCGCGAGGACGAGCGGGACGGCGCCGGGCAGATGCTGTTTGGCGTAGTACTCGCCACCCAGCGCGTCGACGACCGTCACGGCCTTCGCGGCGATCGCAGCCTTCAGGTCGTCACGGGTGATGAGTGCGGTCATGTCGCTACCTCCCAGTTAATCGGACTATAGTCCGTATGTGCCCCACGACCATAACGGACCGCAGTCCGCTTTTGCAACGTCGCTGGAACTCCTGCGGACGCCGCCGCCCAAGGAACGCGCGGACGCCGCCCGCAACCGCGCCGCCATCCTGGACGCGGCCGCGTCGCTGTTCGCCGAGCACGGCGTCGACGCGGTGTCCATGGATCAGGTGGCGGCGGCCGCGGGGGTGGGCAAGGGGACGCTCTTCCGCCGCTTCGGCGACAAGGCCGGACTGGCCGTCGCGCTGCTGGACGCACGGGAACAGGCGCTCCAGGAAGGGATCCTGCACGGGCCGCCGCCGCTGGGGCCCGGTGCTCCGCCGGTGGAACGCCTGGTGGCTTTCACCGGCGCCTACGTCGACTACGTGCTCGAGCATCTGTCCCTGGTGCGGATGTCGGAGACCGCCGCCCCGGGGGCGCGCTACCGGATCGGTGCCTACCGGTTCTGGCACCGGCACGTGGCGATCCTGCTCGACGGCGCCCCCGACCCCGAACACGCCGCGCACACCCTGCTGGCGCCGCTGGCGGCCGAGCACCTGACCGCGTTGCTGCCGGAGCTGGGGGAGAACCGCGTCCGTGCCGGGATCACGCGACTCGCCGAACGGCTCGCGCCCGGCAAGTAAGGTGTCGGGGAGAACCCCGGGAGTGTGTCGATGACGGTGGAGCGCCGGACGTACCGGCCTGCCAGGCAGGCCGTACTGGTGCTGCTCGCCGCCGTGCTGACCGCGCTCGGCCTGTTCCTCGCGCTCCACTCCGGCGATTCCGCTTCGGCGGACGAGTCGCGCGGGGCGAACGCGACCGTCGACTCCTCGGTCTCCAAGGCCGTGGCGCCGGTGCGCGCCGTCGGCAGGCTCGCCGCCGAACCTTCGCTCCTGGGTGTGCACGGTCACGGTGACCTGCCTCTCTTCGGGACCGTCCCGCACGGGCCCGCGTCGACGACGCTGCTCCGCCTCAGCGAACTCCACGCCGACGTCACCCCTCCCTCGCGCGCGGCGCACCGCCTCGCGCTGGGGGATCGAGCTCCTCCTTTCCCGGTAGCCGTCTGAAGCTCACGGGCACGCCTTCCGCGTGCCCGGACCGGGAATCCGCGCGCCTTCCGTCGCGCGCGGAGGAATTCATCGAGGAGAAACCGTCGTGCCGCGCGAAACCGCGCGGCGAGGCATGACCGGGCGAGCCGTCGTCTCGCTGGTCATCCTCGCCGCGACCGTGTACTTGTTGCTGACCACCGCCCCGCGCCTGGGGCTCGATCTGCGCGGTGGCACGCAGATCGTGCTGGAGACCAAGGATTCGCCCACCATCACCGCCGACGCGGAGACCACCGACCGGACGCTCGAGGTGCTGCGCCGCCGGGTCGACGCGCTGGGCGTCGCCGAGCCCATGCTGGCCCGCTCCGGCGACAAGCGGATCATCGTCGAACTGCCCGGCGTGCGGGATCCGCGCGAGGCCGTCGAGGTGATCGGCCGCACCGCGCAGCTGTCCTTCCACCCGGTGCTCGGAGCCTCCACCGACGCGGCTCAGGGAAGCCGCGTGCTGCCTGACGAGAGCGGCCAGCCCATCACGCTGGGACCCGCGGCGCTGACCGGTGAAGGTGTCGACAAGGCGCTCTCGACGATCGATTCACAGGGCGGCGGCCACCTCGTTTCCGTTGACTTCAAAGGGGATTCCGGCCGCGCCTGGGAACGGCTGACCGGCCAGGCGGCCTGCTCCCCACCCGGTGATCCGACCCGCCGGGTGGCGATCGCGCTCGACGACAAGGTGATCTCGTCGCCGCAGGTGAGCCCGCAGGTCGCCTGCGGGGTCGGGATCGTCGGCGGCAGTACGCAGATCACCGGGCGGTTCTCCCCGGCCGAAGCGAAGGACCTGGCGTTGCTGATCAACGCAGGCGCGCTGCCGACGCCGGTCGAGATCATCGAGCAGCGCACCGTCGGCCCCACCCTCGGTGCCGCCGCGATCGACGCCAGCGCCCGCGCGGCCGTCATCGGCCTGGGACTGACCGCGCTCTTCCTGCTCGCGGTGTATCGCCTGGCCGGACTCATCGCCGTCGGTGCCCTGGTGGCCTACGCGGCCGTGTCGTACGGCGCGTTGCTCGCCATCGGAGCGACGCTGACCCTGCCCGGTCTCGCGGGCTTCGTGCTGGCGATCGGTATGGCCGTCGACGCCACCGTGCTCGTCTTCGAACGGGCGAGAGAAGAACATTCGGTGAAACGGGGAGGCTCGCTGCCGCGGTCGGTCAGCCGCGGGTTCAGCGGGGCGCTGTCGGCGATCGTCGATTCGAACGTGACCACCCTGCTCGCCGCGGGGCTGCTGTTCTGGCTGGCGTCCGGCCCGGTGCGCGGGTTCGGGGTGACGCTGTCCATCGGCGTGGTCGTGGCCCTGTTCATCTCGCTCGTGCTCACCCGCCTGCTGCTGCACCTCACGATGCGGGGCGTGGTCGCGCGCAAACCGCGGCTTTCCGGGCTCACCCACGAAGGCCGGGTCCGCCAGTGGGTGAACCGGCGCGATCCGGAGTTCCTCGGCAAGCCCCGGCGCTGGCTGATGGTGGCGGGCGCGATCGTGATCGCCGCGATCGCGGGACTGTTCGTGGCGGGACCGAACCTGGGCGTCGAGTTCACCGGCGGCCGGGTGATCGAATACAGCACCTCGGCGCCCGCCGACGTCGAACAGGTCCGGGACGCGGTGTCCGACGCCGGATTCCCCCGCGCCGTCGTACAGACGTCCGGTGAGAAGGACATCTCCGTGCGCACCGAGCCCATCGACGAGGCCGCCACCGAGCGGATCCGGACCGCGGTCTCCGGGGTGGCGGGCGACGCCACCGAGATCCGCGACGAGCAGATCGGCCCGAGCCTCGGCGCCGAACTGCGCACCAAGGCGGTCGTCGCTCTCCTCCTCGCGGTGCTGGCGCAGCTGATCTACCTCGCGGTGCGGTTCGACTGGCGGCTCGGCCTGGCCACGGTGGCGGCGCTCGCCCAGGACGTCCTGATCATCGTCGGGATCTTCGCCTGGCTGGGCAAGTCCATGGACGGCGTCTTCCTCGCCGCGCTCCTGACGGTGATCGGCTATTCGGTCAACGACTCGGTGGTGGTCTTCGACCGGGTCCGGGAGGTGCGGGGGCAGCGCCGCAAGGAGCCGTTCGCCCGCGTCGTCGGCACGGCGGTCCTGCAGACGCTGCCCCGGACGATCAACACCGGGATCGGAGTGCTGTTCGTCCTCGGGGCGCTGCTGTTCCTCGGAGACGGCTCGCTGGCCGACTTCGCCCTCGCGCTCCTGCTCGGCCTGATCGCGGGCACGGTGTCCACTGTGGCCACCGCGGGTCCCGTCGCGATCCTGCTCGACAAACGCTGGCCAGGGGCCGGGCGTCCGGTCAGGAAGCCGTCGCGGGTACGGGAGCGCGACGACAACGGCGCGGTGGTGTGATCGGCGTTCCTTTGTGGACGGCCTCTATGCTCGTTCCCGGTGGCAGGGGAGTCCACCGGGAACGAGGGGCGGGTAGATGATCCAGAGCGTGCTCGTCGGCGCGGTCGTCGTGCTGGCCTGGACGATGACGGCGGCACGGCTGGAACGGTGGCAGATCACCGCGCCGATGGCGATGGTCGCGGCGGGGCTGGCGATCGGGTTCAGCACCCAAAACGATCTCGGCAACGGGCTCAACACCGAGATCGCCCTCAACGCCGCGGAACTGATCCTCGCCCTGCTGCTGTTCGTGGACGCCACCGCGGTCAAGGGCGGCTATCTCGGTCATGACGCCAAGACCGCGGTGCGGCTGCTGCTGGTCGCGCTGCCGCTGACGATCCTGATCGTCATGGGGGTCGGCCTGCTGGTGCTGCCGGGGCTCGGGTGGACGGTGGTGCTGCTGATCGCCTGCATCATCGCCCCCACGGACTTCGCGCCCGCGACGTCGGTGGTGCACGACGTCCGGGTGCCCGAACGCGTCCGGCATCTGCTGAACGTCGAGAGCGGCTACAACGACGGCGTCGTCGCCCCGGTGTTCATCTTCGCGCTCACCCTCGCGGGGAGCCGCAATCAGGCGAACACGCCGGGTGAGGCGCTGCAGACCGCGATCCCGGCGGCGTTGCTGGCCGTGCTGGCGGGCTCCGTGATCGGCGCGGTCGCCGCGGTGGCGATGAACGTGACGGGCAAGCACGGCTGGTCGACACGGCATTCCGCACGGGTCGCCGCCGTCGCGCTGCCGCTGCTGACCTACACCGCCGCCGTCGCGATCGGCGGCAACGGTTTCGTCGCCGCGTTCATCTGCGGGATCGCCTACAAGACCGCGCGCCATCCGAGCGAGGACGAACTCGGGCTGGCCGAGGACGTCAGTTCGCTGTGCGGGCTGCTGATGTGGTTCGTCTTCGGTAGCACCGCCGTGCTGGTGCTGTCCTTCGGCCTCACCTGGGGCGTCGTGATCGTCAGCGTCGTCGCGCTGACCGTCGCCCGGCTCATCCCGGTGCTGCTCACCTTGCTGCGGACCGATTTCCGGTGGCGGGACCGGATGACCATCGGTTTCCTGGCGCCGCGGGGCGCGGCGTCGATCGTGTTCGGCCTGCTGGCCTACAACTCACTCGACGGGGACGCGGCGGACGTCGCGTTGAGCGTCATGTCGGTGACGGTGCTGGCGAGCGTCGCCGCACACGGTGTCGGGGCGTCGGCGTTCCTGAACCGCAAGTCGAAGACCTCCTGACCCAGCTCGGCTCGTGAGTGGTAAGGGCGGTTCTAACCGTCCTCACCACTCACGAGGCGTGTCCCGGGGCCGCGCGTAACGGCGGGCACCGGGCGGCCGACATCCGGTGGCGGCACCACGGAACCGCCCGCCCGACCGGAGGTAGGAGATTGCCCGAGATCCTCAAGGTCCGGGTTCCCGTGTCGGCCGGGCTGGACGTGGTGTTCCTGCACGGGCTGGACGGGGACGCGCGGAAGACGTGGGCGGGCGGGTCGCCGTCGTCGTTCTGGCCGGAGTGGCTCGCCGAGGATTTCGACCGCGTGGCGGTGTGGTCGGTGGGCTACGAGGCCTGGTCGTCGGGCTGGCGGGGCAAGGCGATGCCCATGCAGGACCGGGCGATCAACCTGATGGCGTCGCTGCAGAACCTCGGCATCGGCGAGCGGCCGTTGTGTTTCGTCACCCACAGCATGGGCGGCCTGCTGGCCAAGGAGATCCTGCTGCACGCGGCCGAGGGCCGGACCGGTTTCGCAGCGTTCGCGACGGCCGCGCGCGGGGTGGTCTTCCTGGGGACCCCGCACACCGGCTCGGGGCTGGCGGCGGTCGTCAAGGCGCTCGGACTGGTCTATCGGTCCACCGCGGCGGTGAAGGACCTCAAACGCAACGCCGCCCACCTGCGGCACCTCAACGACCGTTATCGCGATTGGGCCGACGAGTCCGGGATCCGGAACCTGGTGTTCTTCGAGGCGTATCCGACCAGAGGGGTCCGGGTGGTCGACGAGGGCTCGGCCAACCCCGGTCTGCCCCGGGTCCGCCCGATCCCCGTCGACGCCGACCACGTCGGCATCTGCAAACCGGCCGGCCGCGATTCCCTTGTGTACGGCCAGATTTCGAGATTCATCGACGGCATTCTCTCGGAGACCGATGTTCCGCCGCCCCGGCACGCGGCGTGGAAACTGCCCCTGAGCGGCAGGGTCTTCGTCGGGCGCGCGGCCGAGCTGGACAGGCTGGAGAAGACGGCGAAAGCCGCCGCCCGGGTCGCGGTGGTCGCGGTGCACGGGCTCGGCGGCGTCGGCAAGAGCAGCCTGGCCGCCAGGTTCGCCGAGCTGCGCTCGGTCGACTATTCGGCCGTCTGGTGGGTGACGGCGGACTCGGCTTCGGCGATCGACGACGGGTTGGCGGAGCTGGCCGTGGCGCTGTCCCCGGAGGCCGCGGGGCTGCCGTGGGAACAGCGGGCCGAACAGGCCGTCGGCTGGCTGGCCGGGCATACCGGCTGGCTGCTGATCCTCGACAACCTGACCGAGCTCGCGCACGCCGCCGGGCTGCTGGACCGGGTGCGGACCGGCACGATCCTCATCACCAGCAGGCGGGGCACCGGCTGGCGGGACGTCGGCACCGTGTCACTGGACGTGCTGGAACCGGACGAGGCGGCCGAGTTGCTCGCCCGGACGGTCCGGGCGGAGTGGCCGGAGGCGGAGCTGACGGGCGCCGGCGAGCTCTGCGCCGAACTCGGCTGGCTGCCCTTGGCGGTGGAACAGGCCGGGGCGTACCTCGCCCAGAACCGGATGACGCCCGCCCGCTACCTCGGCCTGCTCGCCAGGTCCCCGGCCAAGATGTTCGCCTGGACCGCGGAGGCCGAGGACGCGGAGCGCGCCGTGGCCCGGGTCTGGCACGTCACCCTCGACCGGCTCGCGGACACCCCGCTCGCCGCGAAGTTGTTGCGACGGCTGGCCTGGCACGCTCCCGAACGCATCCCGCGATCGCTGCTGGAGGGCGACGGCGAGGAACCGGAGCTGTCGGAGGCACTGGGGCGCCTGGCCGCCTACAGCATGATCACCCTCGACGCCGAGACGATCGACGTCCACCGCCTCGTGCAGGCCGTGACCCGGACTCCCGACCCGGCCGACCCCTACCGCGGTCCCGGGGACATCGACCACGCCCGTGAGGCCACCGCCGTCGCGCTCGCCCGCGCGCTCGACGTGGTGGATCCCCGGCTGCCCGAGGACTGGCCCGTCTTCCAAGCCGTGTTGCCGCACGGGCGGGCGCTGCTCGACCACACCGAGAGTGACACCGGCCCGCTTTGCCACCTCGCCAACAGCCTCAGCCTCTACGTCCTCGGTCAGGGCGACGCCGCGGCGGGCATCGCGTTCGCGGAACGGGCCGTCGGCGCCGGTGAACGCCTTTTCGGCTTCGACCATCCGATCACCCTGCGCGCCCGGAACACTTCGGCGTCCGCGTACCAGGCGGCCGGTGATCTGCGGCGCGCGACCTCGCTGCTCGAGACCGCGCTGGCGGACTGCGAGCGGGTGCTGGGGCCCGCACATCCGGACACGTTGAGCTGCCGGAACAACCTGGCGGCCGCCTGCCACGCCGCCGGTGACGTGAGGCGGGCGATCTCGCTGTTCGACGAAACGCTGGAAGGACGCGAGCGCGTGCTGGGAAAGGAGCACCCGGACACGCTGGTCTCCCGGAACAACCTGGCCATGGCGTACGAAATGGCGGGCGACGCCGAACGGGCGATCCCGCTCCACGAAGCCACGCTCGCGGATCGCGAGCGAGTGCTCGGAGCCGACCATCCGGAGACCTTGCTCTACCGGAACAATCTGGCTTATCTCCACTGGTCGATGGGCGACTCGAAGCGCGCGGTCACGTTGTTCGAGGCGACGTTGGAAGATCGTGAACGGGTGCTGGGGCCGGACCATCCCAACACGCTGGTTTCGCGGGGCAATCTCGCGGGAGCGTGCGAGTCGGCGGGCGACCTCGCCCGCGCGGTCGAACTTCAGGAACGGACCCTGGCGGATCGCGAACGCGTGCTGGGTCCCGATCACCCCGACACCCTGAAATCGTGGAACAACCTGGCGGGTGCGTACGAATCCTCGGGTGACCTGACCAGGGCGATCGAACTGTACGAGCGCACGCTCGCCGCCAGGGAGCGGGTGTTCGGGCATGACCACCAGGACACGCTGAATTCACGGAACGATCTGGCCTACGCCCGCGGAGCCGCTGGAGACCTGCCACTCGCCATCCGGATGTTCGAAGAAGCGCGGTCGGACGCCGAGCGGGCGCTCGGTCCGGACCATCGCCTGACCAGACGGATCCGGGAGAACCTCGAGACGGCGATCCGCCTGCGCGACCGGCCTTGACCGGTCGCCCTTCGGTTCCACTGTGAACACCGGCCCCGCCGGTGCCCTTCCGGAATGCTGACATCGATGGCAATCCAAGAAAAGGGCGATACGAAGCCATTTGGCTCAAGCGTTTGTCTGGTCCAGTCCAGTTACGTCTACTAACGTAGAGGGATGGAGCTGGAACTGCGCCACTTGCGCATCATGTGCGCGATCGCCGAACTCGGGAGTATCACCAAGGCGGCGAACACGCTCGGAATGGCGCAGCCCGCTTTGACCGCCCAGTTGAAACGCATCGAACGGACCCTCGGCGGGAAGCTCTTCCTGCGTGATCACACGGGGACCCGGCCGACGGCACTCGGTCTCCTCGTCCTCGACCGGGCGAAGATGGTGCTCCCCGCCGTATCGTCCCTGCACGACGAGGCGGCGCGCCTCGCCCAGCACGCCGGTACCGGCGAGCCGGTGACCCTGCGGCTCGGTTCGGCGACGGGGCCGATGCTCGGCGCGCTCCTGCAGCGTCTCGGCACCACCCATCCCGACATCCACGTCGCCACCCATACGTCGTGGTCGTCCAACAAACTCGCGGACATGACCGCCGAAGGCGCGCTGGACTTCTCCTTCGTCGGCGTCTGCGGCGACGCCGCGCCGCCGCCGGAGCCCGGCGTCCGGTGGCGGACCCTCGCGCATCATCCGGTGTTCGTGCTGATGTCGGCGCGCGACGAGCGCGCGCAGCACGACGAGGTGGAACTCGGCGCGCTGGCGGACGAACGATGGTGCGCGACACCGGGGGACGGCTGTTTCGGCGACTGTTTCGCCTCCGCGTGCGCCCGGTCGGGGTTCACACCGCGTTCGCTGTACGAGACCGATGTGCTGACCTGCATCGAAATGGTCGAATCGGGACACGCGGTCGTGTTGTGTCAGCCGCTTTTCCACGAGATCCCGGGCATCGTCGCCGTCCCGATCGCGGGGAATCCGCTGAGCTGGCGGAATCTCGTCGGCTGGTCGGAGCGAGGAGAGATGGGACCGTTCGCCGCGGAGATGATCGCCCTGTCCCGCGCGGTGTACGGCGAACTGATCGACCGGCGGCCGACCTACTCGAAGTACCTCGAGTTGAACCCGGGTTACGGCGTCGACTACACGGACGCAGGAGTGCGCTGACCTGCGCCGAGGTCGGCAATAGGTCCAGTCCACTGGGGTGGATATGACCTAAATGGTATGTACCTTTTGCATCAGGCGCCTCGTACGGTCGGGGACACGAGATCCCCCTTCCGGTACGTCTTGAGGAAGCGCCTGAAATGAACCGAAAGATCGTAGCGGCCGCCGCGGCGGCCATCACCGGCGCCGGCCTGGTCACGGCCGTCGCGCTGACACCGAGCGCGAGCGCCGGCCAGACCGTCCCGGCGGCCGACCAGGTCCAGTCGGAGATCGTCGCGGCCCTGTCGCGCGACCTGAAGATCAGCCCCGATCAGGCCAGGACCCGGCTCGCCGGTGAGCAGACGGCGGCACGCACCGAAAGCGCCCTCAAGACCCGGCTCGGCCCGTCCTACGCCGGATCGTGGCTGGACGCGGCGGGGACCACGCTGACCGTCGCCGTCACCGACGCGGCGCTGGAGGGCACGGTCCGCGCGGCGGGCGCGACCCCGAAGACCGTCACGCGGAGCGCCGCCCAGCTCGACGCCGCGAAGCTGTCCTTGGACACCAAGGGAACCAGCGCGCCGAAGAGCGTGCCCGGCTGGTACGTCGACGCCACCACCAACTCGATCGTCGTGCTGGCCAACGCCGGCACCGAGGCCGCCGCGAAGTCGTGGGCGACCGCGTCCGGGGTGCGTACCGACGCGGTGCGGGTCGAGACCAGCACCGAGAGCCCGGTCCCGCTGATCGACGTCATCGGCGGCAACGCCTACACGTTCGGCTCGGGCCGCTGCTCGATCGGTTTCTCGGTCGAGGGTGGCTTCGTGACCGCGGGGCACTGTGGCACCACCGGAACGCGCACCTCGAACCCGAGCGGGACCGTCGGGGGCTCCAGCTTCCCCGGCAACGACTACGCGTGGGTCCGCGTGGACGCGGGCAACACCCCGCGGGGGCTCGTGAACCGCTACCCGGGCACCGTGCCGGTGGCGGGTTCGCAGGAGGCCGCGATCGGCGCCTCGGTCTGCCGTTCCGGGTCCACGACGGGCTGGCACTGCGGCACGATCCAGCAGAAGAACGCCTCGGTGAACTACCCGCAGGGCACCGTTTCCGGCCTCACCCGGACCAACGCCTGCGCCGAACCGGGTGACTCCGGCGGCTCGTGGCTCGCGGGCGACCAGGCGCAGGGCGTCACCTCCGGTGGCTCCGGCAACTGCAGTTCGGGCGGCACGTTCTACTTCCAGCCGATCTCGGAGATCCTGAGCGTGTACAGCCTGCGCCTGGTGACCTCGGGCTCGAACCCGCCGTCCAGCACCACCACGACGCCGACCGGCCCGACGACGTCGAACCCGCCCACCGGAACCTGGGCGGTCGGCACCACCTACGCCGCGGGTGCGACGGTCACCTACAACGGTGCTTCGTACCGGGCGCTGCAGGGTCACACCGCTCAGGCCGGCTGGGAGCCGCCGAACGTCCCCGCCCTTTGGGCGCGCTCCTGACCGCCTAGCCGTCCGGGCCACACGCAGGGGTGCGCCCGGACCCGACCGCCCCCGACGTCGTCCGTGCGTCGGGGGCGGTCCCTGTTTCCGGCTCAATGCAGGACTTTCAGTCCCACCACACAGGCGACGATCCCCACGATCAGCAGAATTTTGGCCAGTGACGCGGTTTCCGCGCCCGACACCATGCCGTAGCCGACGGTGAGCGACGCTCCGATCCCGACCCAGACCGCGTAGGCGGTCCCGACGGGGAGATCCCTCATCGCGTAGGCGAGGCCGGCCATGCTCGCCACCAGGGTCACGCCGAAGATCACCGACGGTGTCAGCCGGGAGAATCCTTCGGACCTGCCGAGGGCGGTGGCCCACACGGCTTCCAGAACACCCGAAACGATCAGAACAAGCCAGGACATGACGCGCTCCCAGAGCGCCGTCTTGTCGCTGGCCGGGTACGGCACCCACTCGTCCGGGGACCTCGATCACGAGGTTCCTGGGCCAGGATCGCACACCGCCGGTGTGGGCGCCCGCGGGTTTGACGAGGATCACCACGCGGACGCGCCACTGTGGACGGTCGGTCACTTCTCGGCGCCCGCCAGCACCTTGGGTGCCGACCAGGCGAGCAAACCCAGTTCCAGCACCGAAAATCCGATCAGTGCCCACGCGCTCGGCAGCCAGATCAGGGAGATGCCGACGAGGAGGATGGGCAGGACCAGTCCCGCGTAGGCGGCCAGGAACAAGGCCGCGAGGACCTCGCCGCGCATCGGCGGCTCGGCCAGTGCGGCGACGGTGGCCACGGAGGCGCGGAAGCCCAGCCCGACCCCGGCGCCCGCCGCGAGCCCGCCCACGAGGAAGAGCCACAGCTGGGACGTCGTCACCGCGACCGGCAGCGCCACCAGCCCGGCCGTCATCAGGGTGAGGCCGAGCCGCAGCTGGGTCCGCCTCTCCAGGCCGGCGAAGATCACCTGCGCCGCGGCGGCGGCGAGGAACACGGAGAACGACGCGAGACCGGCCAGCATCCGCGAACTCTCGTGCAAACCCTGTGCCAGCAACGTCGGCGTCAGCGCCATGAACAGTCCCGTGATCGCGAAGGCCGCGAACGCGCCGATCGCTGCGCCGAAGAAGGCGGGCCGCGCGCTCGACGGGAGTGAGACGCGCTGTGGCCGGTACGCGGGCAGCTCCTCGGCGCGTTCCACCGTCTCCGGGACGAGGGCGACGGCGATGGCCGCGGCCAGCAGCAAGACCAGGAAGAACAGGAACGGCGTGGTGAGCGGCTCGGCCGAGTAGCTCGCGAACACCCCGCCGAACAGCGGTCCGAGAGCCAGTCCGCCCATGTTGACCACGGTCGCGATCAGCCCGGCACGCCCGTGGTCCTCACTCGGACGGGCCACGGCGCGGAGTTCGGACAGATGCGCGGTGGCGGTCGCGGTCAGCGCGCCGATCCCCGCGCCGCCGACGAGCCTGGCCAGGATCAGCCCGGGGACGTCCGGCCAGGTCAGGAAGAGGGTCGCGGACAGGGCCTGGACCAGGGTCGCGGCGAGGATCACCCGCCGTCGTCCCAGCCAATCGCTGACATGCCCGGCGAGGTACAGGCTGCCCATCACGCCGACCGCGTACGCCGCGAACACGATGGTCACGACGTAGGTCGGGAAGCCGTCACGTTGCTGGTAGAGCACGTAGAGCGGAGTGGGAACGGTGGAGAAGGCCAGCGAGACGGCGTAAGCGGCCACGATGACCCAGAAGCCGCGACCGTGGCTGATCCGCCGGAGCGCGGGACGGGGAAGGGTGACGGTGTTCAGCATGCCTCCACTGTGGATCCTCGGATCATCCAAGTCCAACGAACAATGCTGGTCACAGTTATCCATAACTGCGATAATTGGTCCCCGTGGAGACCCGTCAGCTCGAATGCTTCGTCGCCGTCGCCGAGGAACTCAGTTTCACCCGCGCCGCTCGACGGCTGTTCGCGGTGCAGTCCACCGTGTCGGCCACGATCCAGGCACTCGAAGGCGAACTCGGCGTCAAGCTGTTCGACCGGTCGACGAGGCGGGTCGAGCTGTCCCCGGCGGGCAAGGTCTTCCTGCCCGAGGCCAAGGCCGCGCTGGAAGCCGTCGACAGGGCGCGCGAGGTGGTCGCCGACGCCTCCGCCGGCCTGCGCGGCAGCCTCCGCATCGGCACCCTGACCAGCGTCGGGGGCCTCGACCTGCCGGATCTGCTCGGCGCGTTCCACCGCCGGTACCCGCTGGTGGACCTGCACGTCACGGTGTCGATCACCGGATCGACCGGACTGGCCGAGGATCTGCGCCAAGGCAGGCTCGACGTCGCCCTGCTCGGCCTGCCCGAGTCCGATCTCGCCGGGCTCCGCACCAAGCCGCTCGGTTCGGCGCCGTTCGTGGTCGTGCTGCCCGACGGCCATCGGCTGGGAGACCGGCGGTCGCTGACCCTGGCGGACCTCACCGGCGAGTCGTTCGTGGACAACCCGCGCGGCTTCGGCAACCGGGTCGCCCTGGACCGCGCGTTCGAGGCGATCGGGGCCCCGCGGCGGGTCATCGTCGAAGTCGCCGATCTGCGTTTGGTGCCCGCCTACGTCGCGGCGGGGCTCGGCATCGCCGTGGTGCCCGATCTCCAACTGCTGACCGGGGTCCGGACGATCCCGCTCGACGCGCCCGGCCTGGTCTGGCCGCTGACCATCGCCACCAGGGGTGCGCGGTCGCCCGGTCCGGCGGCCCGCCTCCTGCTCGACCTGATCGATGGCGGCGGGTACTCCATCGCGGTGCCGGTCCGGACCTGAGCTCAGCCCGACAGCAGCGTGCGGGTGGTCCTGGCCACCAGGTCCACGGTGCGCGGCGGTGGCGCCTCGCCGCGGTCGAGATGTCTCCTCACCGCGGCGTAGGGGAGGTCCACGAGGGCCAGCATCAGCTCGTCGGTGCTCCGGCCGGTCTGCGCGCGCAGCCGTCGCACGACCTTGGTGATCGCCGTGTCGAGCCGGTTGTTGGCGTCTTCTGCGCGGGCGCTGTCTTCGGCATCCCAGTCTTCGACGCCGAGCGCGCGGTTGCCCGCGTAGAGCAGTTTCCCCTCGGCGGGATGGGCGCGGCACCATCGGACGACCTGCGCCGCGGCCTCGACGGCGGCCTCCAGTACCGGTTCCTGTTCGAGCGCTTCGAGATAGTCCCGCTGGAAACGGGTCAGGGTGCGGAGCCAGACGGCCGCGAGCAGGGCGGGACGCCCGGGGAAGCGGTGGTAGATCGACCCGCTCGGTGCGCCGACCTCGCGGGCGACGGCGGACATGGTCACCCCTGCCGCCCCTTCGGCGGCGAAGATCCGTACGGCGGCGTCGAGGAAGTCGTCGGCGGTGTGCCGCGGTGGCCGTCCCATTTTCAGAGACTATCCTCTATTATAGTTTTAGGGGAAGGTCTCTAAAATCAGGAGGCACGATGCGAGTGTGGAACAGGCATTCCCGGATTGTCCCGGTGTCATCGGAGCGGGTGGGCGCGCTGATCGACACGCTGTCCGCCGATGACGACCGGCTGTGGCCCGTCGACAAGTGGCCGCCGATGAGGTTCGACCGGCCACTCGGCGCGGGAGCCGTGGGCGGGCACGGACCGGTGCGGTACTCCGTCGAGTCCTACGAACCGGGGAAGTCGGTGCGATTCCGGTTCACCGCGCCCCGGGGTTTCGACGGCTTCCACGAATTCACCCTGCGCGCGAGGGGAACGGAGGAGACCGAGCTCGAGCACCTCATGGTGCTGCGGCTGCGGCATCCCGCCTGGTTCACCTACCCGCTGCTGTGGCGGCCGATGCACGACGCCTTGCTGGAGGACGGCCTGGACCGTGCCGAGCGTGAACTCACCGGCACGGTCCGCGCGCCCGCGCGATGGAGCCGTTACGTCCGGCTCTTGCGGAACCTGATCTCCGGCAACAGGTCCTTGCGCTTCAAGAAGAACAAGGTCCCGCCGATGAGCGCGACGGCGATCAGGTAACCCAGTGCCAGTGACACCGCGCCCCCGTTCGCCGGCGGGAGCAGGACCCCGAACACCGCGCTGATCCCGGCGAGGATCCAGCGGCCCCGGTCGGTCGTGAGGCTGACGGCGAGCAACGCGACCGTCCACAGGAGATACCACGGCTGCACGACCGGCCCGAGGACCAGCATCGCGGCGAAGGTCAGCCCGGCGCCGTAGAGCGGGTGCAGCTTCTCCCGGTAGGTGAGCCACAGCAGCCTGGCGCCGACGGCGAGGCCGAGGATCGCGCCGATGAGCGAGAACACCTTGATCGCGCCGTCGGTCAGGTCGGCGCCGAAGATCTTGCCCACCCCGCCGACGAGGAAACCGAGTTCGTTGGTGGGCGCCATCCAGCTGTGGACCTGACCGGAAACCCCGGAGAGGACGCGGACCCAGCCGAAACCGAGCCCGCTGCCGAGCGAGATCGCCGCGGTGACCGCGGCGAATCCGGCGGGCAGCCCGAGCGCGACGGCCGCGCGTCCCGCGGGGGTCGCCCGGCGGAACAGGTCGACGCCGACGAACAGCAGGCCCGCGACGGCCACGATCTTGATGTTCGCGGCCGCGCTCACCGCGATCACCCCCGCCGCGATCAGCGCGGGCCGCGCCGCGCCGGTCTTCGCCGCGCCCATCAGGACGAGTTCCAGCCCGGCGACCATCAGCCCGACCATGAGCCCGTCGTTGTGCACGCCCGCCACGACGTGCCACAGCACCAGCGGGTTGAGCAGGGCCAGCCACAACGCGATCGACGGCGAAACCCCGGCCCGGCGCGCGAGGCGGGGGAGCGCCCACGCCATGAGCGCGATCCCCGCCAGCCCCAGCAGCCGGTGCAGCAGCAGTGTCGGGACGAAGTCGTCCCCGGCGAGGTGGGCGACCGAGCGTGCGAGCGCGACGAACGCCGGCCCGTACGGGGCGGGCGTGTCCCGCCAGTAGTGGCTGACCGCGAGCGTCACCGGTGAATCGGCGCCGAGCGCCTCCGCCGGTCCCACGAGATAGGTGTCGAACCCCTTGGCCGCGATGAGTCCCTGAGCCAGGTAGCTGTTGATGTCGCCGCTGAACAGCGGGCGCGCGACCAGCAGCGGCGCGCACCACGACACCGCGATCCAGTACAGCCGCCGCTCGGGGAGCCCGGCGGCGAGGCGTCCGATGCCCAGCCAGGACAGCACCAGGGTGGCCATCCCGGTCACTCCCAGCGCCACCACCAGCACCGAAGGCAGGCCGATGCCCGACGTGACCAGCACGAGCACGGTGATCCCGAGGAAACCCGCCCAGTGCAACGCCGAGATGTTCAGCCCGGTCTTCTCCGGCGCGGGCAAGACGTTTTGCATGCGGCCAAACTACTCCAAGTGCGAGATCCGGTTCCGCCGATCGTCGGTGAAACCGGCCGAGACGCTTCAGGACCGCGTCCGCCGGGTACCCCCGCGCTGGAGAGGCGGTGGTGGGCGTGAAGAAACGTTGGGTGCGCCTTGGGGCGTTCGCCCTGGTCGGGCTCCTGATCGTCGGTGCGGCACTGCAGTTCACCGGACTGCTGTCGAAGTTCGACCCGTTCGGAACGTCCACTGTGGACCGTTCGCAGCCCGCGGTGCTCCAGGCGGTCCGTGATCTGAGCCAGTACCACGCCGCCGTCGGCGACTACCAGGTCGTCGTCGACATCGAGAAGGACGTCAAGTGGGTCCCCGAGGCCATCGCCGGGGAACGGACCCTGTTCGTGGCCGCGGGCTCTGTCGACGCGTACGTCGATTTCGGGCCGCTGCTGGAGAATTCGCTCACTGTCTCCGAAGACCGGCAATCGGTCGAGGTCCGGCTGCCCGAAGCCCATCTGGCGAAACCCAACCTGGACAACGAGCGCAGCTACGTCTTCGGCCAGGAGCGCGGCCTGATCGACCGGCTCGGGGCGTTGGTGTCCGTGCCGGACCAGCAGCAGTTCTACGTCGCCGCGGAGAAACGGATCGCCGAGGCGGCGCAGCACTCCGGCCTGCTCGAACGCGCCAGGGCCAACACCAAGGCGATGCTGACCCAGCTGCTGCAGGCGCTGGGCTTCCGCGTGACCTTCCCGGCGGAACCGACCACCTGACCTCGTCCGGGAGATGCGCGAACGTGCTGTGCTGCCTTGGCGGCCTTGACCGCGCCCGCTCGTACTGGTGGGCTGGCGTAGTCGACTGGGAGGCGCGATGGCGACGAAGCCGAAGGACACCCTGACCTACACCGAACCGATCGCGACCGGCGAGGTCACGATCGACGCCGCGCCCGACCGGGTGTACCGGCTGGTCAGCGACCCGGTCGCGATGGCGGAGTGCACCGAGGAGCTGCGCAAGGCCCGCTGGATCCGCGGTGCGACCGGGGCCGCCGTCGGGAACTGGTTCGCCGGCAGCAACCGCAACGGCCGCCGGCGCTGGGTGACCCACGCCGAGATCGTCGAAGCCGAGCCGGGACGCCGGTTCGCCTACCGGGTGCGCACGCCGTTCCTGGTGCCGATTTCCCGCTGGGAGTTCGACATCGAGCCCGAGGGCGACGGCTGCCGGCTCACCGTGCTGAACTGGCTTCGGGTGCCGCCGTGGTTCGTCCCGATCGCCATCTTCATCACCGGCGAGCCCGACCGAGCCGGGACCAACCGCGCCAACATCGCGACCACCTTGGGGCGGGTGAAGGCGCGGGTCGAAGGCCGGGAGTGGCAGCGGACGGGCTGACCTCGGCCCCCTCGCTCACCCGGTCTCGAAGTTCTGCATGCCCCGGTTCTCCAGTTTGCGCATCACCGGGCCGGACAGGAGACCGTGCACGAGGACCGACACCGCGATCGTGAGCGCCGTGACGCGCCAGAGCGAGTCGGCCATCGGGAAGTCGCCGTGCCCCAGCGCGTAGGAAAGGTAGTAGAGACTGCCGATCCCGCGGATGCCGAAGAACGCGATCGCCGTCGCCGCCGGACGCGTGATGCCGCCGCGGAACAGGGCCAGCCCGCCGAACAGCGGGCGCACGATGACCACCGCGGCCACCGCCACCAGGACTTCGGCGACCTGAAGGTCCGCCAGGAGCCCGTCGCCCAGGATGAAGCCGAGACCGAGCAGGGCCAGTGCGACAAAGAGCCGTTCGAGCTGATCGCCGAATTCGTGCAGCACACCGTGGTAGTCGTGCGAGCGTTCGCTGGCGCGGATCGTCGCGGCGGTGGCGAACACCGCGACGAAACCGATCCCGCCCAGCCACTCGCACAGCGCGAAGGGGAGGAACGCGATGGCCAGCACGACCAGCCCGTCGGAGTACTCGCCGAGGCGCAGCCGCTCGTGCCGCACCCGGAACATCAGCCAGGACAGCAACCGGCCGCAGACGAGACCGACCACCACGGCGATCGCGAGCGGGACGATCACCTCGGTCAGCAGCCATGGCACGGGAGAAGTGCTCACCGTTCCGGCCAGGACGACGGCCAGCAACACGAACGGCATGGCCAGACCGTCGTTCAGCCCGGCCTCCGAGGTCAGCGTGAACCGGATCTCGTTGTCCGAGCCGCGCCCGTCCTCGGTATGCGGCGCGGGCACCTGGACGTCGCTCGCCAGCACCGGATCGGTCGGCGCCAGGACGGCTCCCAGCAGCAAGGCGGCGGCGGGGGACAGGGCGAGCGCCCACCAGCCGAGCAGGGCCACCGCGCCGATCGACAGCGGCAACGTGATCGCCAGCAGCCGCCAGGTCGAGCTCCACGATCGCCAGCCGATCAGCCGGTCCGACTTCAGCCCCGCGCCCACCAGCGACACCAGGACGCCGAGTTCGGTGATCACTTCGACGGCGCCCACGTGGGACCTCGGGTCGAGCACCCCTTCGCCATAGGGGTATCCGAAGGGGAGCAGTCCGAAGATCAGCCCGCCCACCAGCAGGATCAGCGGCATCGAGAGCGCGCGTTCGTGCAGCAGGTTCGGCAGCACCGCGGCGCACAACGCCAGAACGCCGGCCCCGGCGAGCAGGATCTCCATGGTCGCGGAGTACCCGGCCCGCACCCCGCGCAACCGGAAGTGGCTCAACCGCCGACTTCGAGTCCTTTATGGACTGTCAGGCCGACGCCCGAGGCGAGCCGGTACGGTCGGGTGTCCACAATGGCTCCGAGCAGACGGCGCAGCCGGGAGACCTCGGCGCGGACGGTGACGAGATGTTCGGCGTCGCCGTAGAGCGCCCGGCTGAGGGCTTCGGCCGAGAGCCCGGACGGGCCCGCCGAGTGAAGGTGCACCAGGATCTCCGCGTGCCGGGGGGTCACGGTGCGGACCCATCCGACGTCGCCCGACCGCATCCGCAGCATCGGCGCGTGGCCGAGTTCGAGATCCAGCCGGACCTGGCGTGCGGTGTCGGCGGGGCGCACGAGCCAGCCCTCGGCCAGGCGTTCGGGCAGACAGGCGCCGAGACCGGGGACGGCGAGGATCCGGCCCTCCTCGGGGGCGGCGATCCGCTCACCGGGGGCGATCCCGGCGGCGTGGGCCACCCAGCCGTCGTCGTCCACCAGCAGCGCCGGGCCGCCCACGCCCGCCACCACCGGTTCGGCGGTCCTCCTCAGTTTGTCCAAGCCTTGCTGGTGGTGACGCCAGAGTTCGGATTCGGCGAGTCGCCGTCCGGTCTCCACCAGCGCCGCGATCGCCGGGTGCAGGGTCAGGGCGGGTCCGCTGACGTCGATCACGCCCAGCAGTTCGCCGGTGCGAGGGTCGTGCACCGGCGACGCGGTGCAGTACCAGGGATGCTGGCCCTGCTCGAAATGCTCCCCGGCCAGCAGTTCCACGGGCGCGGCCTCGGCGAGCGCGGTGCCGATCGCGTTGGTGCCGACCCTCGACTCGGTCCACTCGGCACCTTCGGTGAAGCCCAGGGTGTCGGCGCGGCGCTTGACGGCGGGGGAGCCCGCGCGCCAGAGGATGATGCCGTCGGCGTCGGTCACCACCAGGAGCATGTTCGCGGTGTCGGACGTCGCGCCGAGCACCTGTCCGAGGCTCTCGACGACGTGCCGCAACGGGGAGGCGCGGCGACGGCGGGCGACCTCGTCGAGCGGGACGGAGTCCCGGGCGTTCACCCCGTCGGCGGCGAGCCCCAGGCTCAGCGCACGCGACCACGAGCGCGACACCAGCGGGCGCGGCGGGACGCGCGGACGGCCGCCGCCGATCACGGCTTCGTGCATGCGGACCAGGTCGCGGGCGTGCATCGGCAGGTCGGCGCCGGGCGGGACCGAGCTGAACACGCCCACGGGCCACCTCCGCACCATCGCGTCGACCGATCAGCATAGGTCGGCCCGCCCGGATGCGCCAAGGAGTCGCGCTGCAACACGCTGCAACCCTTGTCGCCGTCCCCACTCGCGGCGTGTGATCGGGGTAACAGCCGAACGCCGAGGTTTGGGAGTGGCCATGACACAGACGGTGGACAGGATCGAGGCGACGGGCTCGCCGCAGGCTCGGGTCGATGCCTGGCTGAGCCGGTTCGAGGCCGCTCTCGCGACCCGCGACGTCGAGGCCGCCGCGGCGATCTTCGCCGTCGACAGTTACTGGCGAGACTTGGTCGCCTTCACCTGGACGATCAAGACCGTCGAAGGCCGCGACGGCGT
Organism: Amycolatopsis sp. lyj-90; assembly: GCF_046549035.1. Taxonomy (NCBI): domain Bacteria; kingdom Bacillati; phylum Actinomycetota; class Actinomycetes; order Pseudonocardiales; family Pseudonocardiaceae; genus Amycolatopsis; species Amycolatopsis sp. lyj-90. The sequence continues at coordinate 153,902 of NZ_JAJPWP010000013.1, read as the reverse complement.
GGCCGATCTGCTCGGCGCTTGCCTGGAAAGGATCGAACCGTCCGGGTTTCGCACCACCGAGACGCCGACCGAAGCCGACGGAGTGACCGAAGCGTGGTTGGAGTTCGAAACCGCGACAGGCCGAGCTAAAGGGCACTTGCGGCTGAAGGACGAAGGCGCCTGGACGTTGCTGACGAGCCTGCGTGAGCTCAAGGGGTTCGAGGAGCGGCGCAACGACCAGCGGCCGAAGGGGGTCGAGCACGGCGTCGTCCGCGGCCGGAAGTCGTGGGCGGAGAAGCGCGAGGAGGAGCAGACGCGGCTCGGCCACGACGAGCAGCCGTACGTCGTCGTCATCGGCGGTGGTCAGGGCGGGATCGCGCTCGGTGCCCGGCTGCGCCAGCTCGACGTGCCCGCGCTCGTCCTCGAACGCAACGAGCGTCCCGGCGATTCGTGGCGGAAGCGGTACAAGAACCTCTGCCTGCACGACCCGGTCTGGTACGACCACCTGCCTTACCTGCCGTTCCCGGACAACTGGCCGGTCTTCGCGCCGAAGGACAAGATCGCCGACTGGCTGGAGATGTACACGCGGCTCATGGAGGTGCCGTACTGGACCGGTACCGAGGTGACCTCCGCCTCCTGGGACGAGGAAAAGCAGCAGTGGCTCGTGACCGTCGTGCGCGAGGGCGAGGAACTGGCGCTCACGCCGCGGCACGTCGTGTTCGCGACCGGGATGTCCGGCAAGCCGAATCTCCCGTCGTTCCCGGGGATGGAGTCGTTCGAAGGCGATCAGCACCACTCGTCGGCGCATCCCGGCCCGGACTCCTACGCCGGCAAGAAGGCCGTCGTCGTCGGGTCCAACAACTCCGCGCACGACATCTGCGCCGCGCTGTGGGAACACGGCGCCGACGTCACCATGGTGCAGCGGTCCTCGACGCATATCGTCAAGTCGGATTCCCTGATGGACCTGGGACTCGGTGACCTGTATTCGGAGCGGGCGGTGCAGGCCGGGATCACCACCGACAAGGCGGACATGATCTTCGCGTCGATCCCGTACCGGATCATGCCGCAGTTCCAGATCCCGGTGTACGACGCGATCCGCGAGCGGGACAAGGACTTCTACGCGCGGCTGGAAGCGGCCGGGTTCCGGCACGACTGGGGTGACGACGGATCCGGCCTGTTCCTCAAGTACCTGCGGCGCGGCTCCGGCTACTACATCGACGTCGGCGCGTCGGAACTGGTGGCCGACGGGAAGATCAAGCTGGCACACGGTCAGGTCGACCATCTGACCCGCGACACGGTGGTGCTGTCCGACGGCACGGAACTGGAGGCGGACCTCGTCGTGTACGCCACCGGCTACGGCTCGATGAACGGCTGGGTCGCCGACCTGGTCGGGCAGGAGACCGCGGACCGCGTCGGCAAATGCTGGGGCCTCGGCTCGGACACGACGAAGGACCCCGGGCCGTGGGAGGGCGAGCAGCGCAACATGTGGAAGCCCACGCGGCAGGAGGGCCTGTGGTTCCACGGCGGGAACCTGCACCAGTCACGGCACTACTCCCTATACCTCGCGCTGCAACTGAAGGCGCGCTACGAGGGGATCCCGACGCCGGTGTTCGGGCCGCAGGAGGTGCACCACAAGTCGTGAGGGCTCACGGCACGATCGAGTCGACGTAGCCGCCGTCGACACGGACGGCAGCTCCTGTCGTGGCCGAGGAGAGCGGGGAAGCCAGGTACACCACCAGGTTGGCGATCTCCTCGGGCTCGATGAGCCGCTGCAGCAGCGATTGCGGCCGGTGCAGGCGCATGAACTCGCGCTGTGCCTCGTCCCACGGCAGATCCTTGTCGACCAGTTCGTAGACGAAGTCCTCGACGCCGCCGGTGTGGGTCGGGCCCGCGATCACCGAGTTGACCGTGACCCCCGTCCCCGCCGCGGCCTTGGCGAAACCCCTGGAGACGGCGAGCAAAGCGGTCTTCGACACTCCATAGTGGATCATCTCGGCGGGGATGACGATCGCGGAATCGCTGGCGATGTACTGGATCCGGCCCCAGCCGCGGCTCGTCATCCCCGGCAGGTACGCCCGGGTCAGCCGCACCGCGGCGAGGACGTTGACCTCGAAGTACCGCCGCCACTCGTCGTCGGTGATGTCCAAAGGGGACTGTGTCCCGAAGATGCCGAGATTGTTGACCAGGACGTCGAGGTCGGGCACCGCGTCCAGGACCTGGGCGGTGCCGTCGTCCGTCGACACGTCACCCGCCGCCGCGACGACGTCGGCGTCCGGCACTTCGGCGCGCAGGCGGTCGATCGCGGACGTGACACCGGCTTCGCCCCGGCCGTTGAGCGCGACCCGGGCACCGGCCCTGGCCAGCCCCGTGGCGATGGCGAAACCGATGCCCTGCGTCGATCCGGTGACGAGGGCCGTCTTCCCGCTCAGGTCCAGTCGCATGGCCCCAGTCTGGCGCAGAAGATCACCGGGCGCAGGATCTCGGCGTTCGGAGGACTAAACGCGGGCGGCCTTCGCGTAGCGGCGGGCCAAGGCGGCGAACGCCTCGTTCAGTTCAGCGGGCCCGACGACTTCGACGTCCGCGTCGAAGCGGCCGATGCTCGCCGCCAGTCCGGCCCACGACCAGGACCCCAGCACCAGGCGGCACCGATCCGGCCCGGCCTCCTCGACGACGCCGTCCCGGACGTAGTGGGCCACGGTCGTGGCGGGGAGGTCGAGGATCACCTCACCGCGGCAGGGCCACTCGCCCGAGTCCACTTCGGACGATCCCCGGAACCGGCTCGCGACGAAGGTGGCGACATCGGGGGAAGGCAGTTCGCGTGGGGTGAACCGGGGCCCGGCCGGGGTGCGCGGGGTGATCCGGTCGGCCCGGAAGGTGCGCCAGTCCTCGCGGTCGAGGTCCCAGGCGACGAGGTACCAGCGGCCGTGCCAGGTGACGAGATGGTGCGGTTCCGCCCGGCGCGGCAACGCGGTCCCCTCGTAGTCGAACCGCAGGACTTCGCGCGCGTGGACGGCCGCGCCGAGGGCCAGCAGGACGTCGCCGTCGACCCGGGGCTCCGACCGGCTCGCGGGCGATTCGACGGCGGTGACCCGCAACGTGTCTATCCGGCGCCGAAGCCGCGACGGCATCACCTGCCGGACGGTGTGCAGCGCCCGCATCGCCGCCTCCTCGATCCCCGCGCCGCTCGTGGTGGCGATCTGGAGCGCCACGGCCAGCGCGACCGCCTGGTCGTCGTCGAACAGCAGCGGCGGCAGTTCGGACCCGGCGTCGAGCCGGTACCCGCCGTCGGGGCCCTTGACGGTCGCGATCGGATAGCCGAGCTCGCGAAGCCTGTCGACGTCGCGCCGCACGGTGCGCGGGCTGATGTCCAGCCGCTCGGCCAGCAGCGCTCCCGGCCAGTCGCGGCGGGCCTGCAGCAACGAGAGCATCGAGAGCAGTCGCGCGGAGGTCTTCGGCATGTTTTTCATGATGCCTCAAGTAGAGGCCACATCCTGTCCTCTACCCCTGCGAGAGTCGGTCTCGTGCCAGAAAACGACAACCCGGAGGGCCTGATGACCGCCACCATCCTCGACGCCGAACGCGCGGACCTGCTCGGAGCCCTCGACACCGTCCGCGCCACGCTGACCGCCACCGTCCAAGGGCTCACGGACGAGCAGCTCGGAGCGACGCCGACGGTCAGCGCGCTGTGCCTCGGCGGCCTGATCAAGCACGTCGCCTCGGTCGAGGCCATGTGGCTGCGGTTCGTGGTCGGCGGCCCGGACGCGGTGCGGTACGACCTGCCCGAAGGCGTCACCTGGGCCGACCTCGGCGCCGGGACCGCCCGCGAGTTCCCGCAGTGGGCGATCGACCACCAGAACGACTTCAGGATGCTGCCCGGCGACACCCTCGAGGGGATCCTCAAGCAGTACGAGGAGGTGGCCGCGCGGACGAAGGAGGTCATCTCGTCGGTTCCCGACCTGTCCGCGACGCATCCGCTGCCGGAGGCGCCGTGGAACGCGCCGGGCGCGGTGCGCAGCGTGCGCGGGGTGCTGGCGCACCTCATCGCCGAGACCGCGCAGCACGCCGGCCACGCCGACATCCTGCGCGAGAGCATCGACGGCCAGAAGTCGACCTGACCCCCGCATCCTCGTGAGTGGTAAGGACGGTTCTAACCGTCCTTACCACTCACGAGGCGCCACAGCTCGCTCACAGCTTCCTGCCGTAGGGTCCCCGCCCGGCGGCGGACTGATCATGGTGGTGGTTGTGTGCGGGAGAGTGCGGCGGAGCGGCGGTTCCGCCCGGAGATCCAGGGATTACGGGCGCTCGCGTGCGTGCTGGTGGTCGTCTACCACGTGTGGCTCGGCCGGATCTCCGGCGGCGTCGACGCCTTCTTCCTGATCTCCGGCTTCCTCGTCACCGGCCAGCTCTACCGCGCGGCGGCGCGCGGGAAGATCGAGTACCGGCCGATGTGGGGCCGGATGATCAAGCGCCTGTTCCCGGCCGCGCTCACCGTGTTGCTGCTGGTCGTCGTGGCGAGCGCGGTGCTGCTGCCGCAGAACCGCTGGTTCCAGACGATCAAGGAGGTCGTCGCTTCCGCGCTGTACCTGGAGAACTGGCAGCTGGCGGCGGATTCCACCGACTACTTCGCGCAGCACAACTCGGCCAGCGTCGTCCAGCATTTCTGGTCGCTGTCGATCCAGGGCCAGTTCTACGTGGTCTGGCCGCTGCTGGTCGGCCTGGTCCTGCTGATCGCCAGGCGGGCGCGGCGCAACGTCCTTCCGCTGCTGCTCGCCGCCCTCGGCACGGTGTTCGCGGCCTCGCTGGCGTACTCGGTGTGGCTCACCGCGGTCGATCAGCCCTTGGCGTACTTCGATTCGCTGACCCGGGCCTGGGAGTTCGCGCTCGGTGGCCTGCTCGCGCTCGTGCTCGACAGGGTTTCGGTGCCCCGGCCCGCGCGGGTCGTGTTCGGCTGGGCCGGGGTCGCCGGACTCGTCGCCTGCGGGCTCGTGCTCCAGGTCGGGACGGTCTTCCCCGGCTATCTCGCGCTGTGGCCGACGCTTTCGGCGGCGCTGGTGATCCTCGCCGGCGACACCGCGTTCAAGGGCGGCGCGGACCGCTTCCTCAGCAGCCGCCCGCTGAAGTATCTCGGCGACCTGAGTTACGCGCTCTACCTCTGGCATTGGCCGGTCCTGGTCTTCTATCTCGTTTCCCGCGACCAAGCCGAAGTCGGGCTCCGCGGCGGCGCGGTGATCATCGCGCTGGCGTTCGTCCTCGCCGTGCTGACCCATCATCTGGTCGAGCGGCCGCTGCGGGCGTCCGCGATCGGGGTCCGCACCCGCTGGGGCGCGTACCGGTTCGGCGTCGCGACGCTCGCGGCGGTCCTCGCCGCGACGGGTGCGTGGCAGTGGGTCAGCGTGCGGCAGGCGGAGAACTATTCGATCGCGGTCGACGATCCGGACCATCCCGGCGCGCTCGCGCACACCGACGGGTTCACCTATTGGGGCGCCGCCGACGCCGCGCTCGTCCCGTCCTTCGTCGCCGTCTCCGAAGACTGGGCGGGCATCGACCCGGCCCGTTGCGGATCGTCCCCGCGCAACGCCGACCTCGAGGTCTGCACGTCGCAGACGTCGGGCCATCCCGCCCGCCGGATCGTGGTCACCGGCGACTCGCACGCCGGGCAGTTCCTCGGCGCGCTGCTTCCGGTCGCCGAACAGCGGAACTGGGAAGTGACCTCGATCCTCCGCGGTGGCTGCCCGTTCTCCACCGACTCGGACACGGTGCCCGGCGACCAGTCCTGCATGGACTGGAACACCGCCGTGGCCGACGAGATCCTCACGACCCGGCCCGACGTGGTGATGACGATCGGCACCAGGGACGTGAGAGTCGGTGTCGAGGAACGGGTTCCCGGCGGCTACATCGCCCAGTGGCGCAAGATCGACGAGGAGGGCATCCCGGTGCTGGCGGTGCGGGACAACCCGCGCTTCGCGCAGTCGCCGTCGGCCTGCGTCGAGACCCGCGGCGCGGAGGCGTCCGAGTGCGCCACACCGCGCTACGACCTCTACGCGGCGGAGCCGCCCTACGAGTCACTGACGGACCTGCCGCCGAACGTGCGGTTCCTCGACTTCAGCGACTACTTCTGCACGGCCGAGGTCTGCCCGCCGGTGATCGGCAACGTGCTCGTCTATCTCGACGACAACCACGTCAGCGGTACCTACATGTCGACGATGTCGGCCATCGCGGAGAAGGCGATCACCGAGGCGCTGGGCTGGGCGGACGATCGCACGGAGGAACCCGCGCCAGGCGGGTGATCAAGACAACAAATCGCCGCAGAATTGCGTCAAACCGCACTGGATAGATGGTCGGTCAAGATTCTGCGCAACGATTCAGCCTTATCCGCGCAGTGAAACGGCGGATATCGTCGATGGCGTGAAGATCGCCGTCCATCAGGGCCCCTACGCCGAGCTGCCGTCCGCCGTCGCGGCGTCGGGCGCCGACCTCGTGGTCGCCGCCGAAATGATCACCACCGGCTACCACATCGGCGTCCGTTCCCACGAGCTCGCCGAACCCGCCGACGGGCCGACAGCGGCCCGCATGTCCGCGCTGGCCAGGGAAACCGGTGCCGCGCTGGCCTACGGCTATCCCGAAGCCGACGGCGGTCACGTCCACAACAGCGTGCAGCTGATCGGCCCCGACGGACGCCGTCTGGCGAACTACCGCAAGACGCATCTGTTCGGCGACATCGACCGCTCCTGGTTCGAACCGGGCGCCGAGGCGGTCGTGCAGGCCGAGCTCGGTGGTCTCCGGATCGGCCTGCTGATCTGCTACGACGTCGAGTTCCCCGAACTGGTGCGGGCGCACGCGCTGGCCGGGACCGACCTGCTCGTGGTGCCGACCGCGCTGATGAGCCCGTACGAACTGGTCGCCGACACGCTGGTGCCCGCCCGTGCCTACGAAAGCCAGCTGTTCGTCGCCTACGCGAACCGCTGTGACACCGAACAGGAACTGACCTACTGCGGCCGCTCCCGTGTCGTCGCCCCGACCGGCGAGGTACTCGCCACGGCGGGCGCCGGTCCGGACCTGATCAGCGCCGAAGTCACCCGTGACGCGCTCGTCGCGTCGCGACTGGAGAACACCCACCTGGCCGACCGACGGCCCGAGCTGTACCGAGGACTTTCCGCATGACCTCCGCCCTCCCGACCGCGATCCACCACGACGAGCAGGCGGGCCGTCCGATCACCATGTTCGGCCCGGACTTCCCGTTCGCCTACGACGATTTCCTCGCGCACCCCGCCGGACTCGGCTCTCTCCCGGCCGGGCGGCACGGCACCGAGGTGGCGGTGATCGGCGGTGGCCTCTCGGGCATCGTCGCCGCGTACGAACTGATGAAGCTCGGCCTGCGCCCGGTCGTCTACGAGATCGCCGAGATCGGCGGCCGCCTCCGCACGGTGAACTTCCCCGGCTGCCCGGACGACGTCGTCGCGGAGATGGGCGCGATGCGCTTCCCTCCCGCGTCCACCGCGCTCTTCCACTACATCGACAAGGTCGGCCTGGAAACCACGCCGTTCCCGAACCCGCTGGCGACGGGAACGCCCAGCACCGTCGTCGACCTCAAGGGGGAGAGCCACTACGCGCGCACGCCGGACGAACTCCCCGCGGTCTTCGGCAAGGTCGCGGCCGCCTGGGACAGCACGCTGGCCGAGCAGGCCGCGTTCGCCGAGATGCAGACCGCGATCCGCGAACGCGACACGAAGACGATCAAGCGGCTGTGGAACGAACTCGTGCCGCGCCTGGACGACCAGACGTTCTACGGCTTCCTCTGCCAGTCGCCCGCGTTCGCCTCGTTCCGCGACCGCGAGATCTTCGGACAGGTCGGCTTCGGCACCGGCGGCTGGGACACCGACTTCCCCAACTCCATCCTGGAGATCCTGCGGGTGGTCTACACCGGCGCCGACGACGAGCACCGCAGCATCGCCGGCGGGAGCAGGCAGCTTCCGTTGCGGCTGTGGGAACACGCGCCCGAGGACCTCGCGTTCTGGCCCGAGGGAACGAGTCTGAGCTCGCTGCACGGCGGCGGTCCGAACCCCGGTGTCGCCCGGCTGCACCGCACGGCGCCGAACAACATCACCGTGACCGACACCGAAGGCCGCGTCCGCACCTATCCGGCGGCGGTGTTCACCGCGCAGAGCTGGATGCTGCTGTCGAAGATCGAATGCGACGAGGCGCTGTTCCCGATCGACCACTGGACGGCGATCGAGCGCACGCACTACATGGAGTCCTCGAAGGTCTTCGTCCCGGTGGACCGGCCCTTCTGGCTGGACAAGGACCCGCAGACCGGCCGCGACACGATGAGCATGACGCTCACCGACCGCATGCCGCGCGGCACCTACCTGCTCGGCGACGACCCGGACGCGCCCGCGGTGATCTGCCTGTCCTACACCTGGGCCGACGACTCGCTGAAGTGGCTGCCGCTCTCGGTGTCCGAACGGGTCGAGGTGATGCTGCAATCGCTGCGGGAGATCTACCCGGGCGTCGACGTCCGGCGGCACATCATCGGCGACCCGGTGACCGTGTCGTGGGAGGCCGAACCGCATTTCATGGGCGCGTTCAAGGCCAACCTGCCCGGCCACTACCGCTACCAGCACCGGCTGTTCACGCATTTCATGCAGGACCGGCTGGAGGAGCGTCATCGCGGCCTTTTCCTGGCGGGCGACGACGTTTCGTGGACGGCGGGCTGGGCGGAAGGCGCGGTCCAGACGGCCCTCAACGCGGTGTGGGGCGTCCTGCACCACTTCGGCGGCGAGACCGACCCGGCGAATCCGGGGCCGGGCGACGTCTACGACGACATCGCGCCCGTCGAACTGCCGGACTGAGCCCGGCGCTTCACCAGCCACGCCGTGCCGAGCGCGAGGAGCACGCCAAGGACAGCGCCGAGCGTGTTCATCAGCCAGTCGTTGGTGTCGCAGGCGCGGCCGATCGCGGGCACGAGTGCCTGCACGGCCTCGACCACCGCGGACAGCGCCGAGGCCGCGGCGAGCATCGTCAGCGGCCGCCGGGACGCCAGCGCGGCGAAGTACACCGGAGGCAGGAACAGCGCGACGTTGGCCAGGAGCTCCACCGCGCCGAGCGTGGGCAGGGAGAACTGGACCGTGCACCCGGTCTCGTCGAGCGTGCGGCCGGCGGGCACCAGCGTCAGCGCGAAGACCGGCACCAGCGACACCCCGGTGAGGGCCCACAGGATCCGGGGCCTGCCCGCCAGCAGATGACCGAGGACGGCGCAGACGAGCGCGACCAGCAGGATCGCCACCGGCACGAGGGCGGAGTGGTCGAGGAGGAAGTTCGTGATCATGGCGGGCCGATCCTACGAGCAGGCCCGCTCAGCCGGTGAACGCGACCTCCGCCGCGGGCAGTACGCGCAGCCGCCCGCCGGGGTGGATCGCCGTGGCCAGGATCAGGTTGTGCCGGGCGATGACCTCTTCGGCGGTCAGGCCCGCGACCGGGTCGCCGTCGGCGGACGGCGAGTGGCCGTCGCCGACCAGCACGACGTCGAGACCGTGGCTCTGCGCGGACCGGGCGGTCGCGTCGACGCAGTAGTCGGTGGCCAGCCCGGTCAGCACCACGGTGTCGACACCCCGTTCGACGAGCAGCCCCGCCAGCCCGGTGCGGTAGAAGGAATCCGTCGCCGCTTTGTCGACCACCACGTCGACCGGTTCGAGGCCGAGCAGCGGACTGACCCGGGTGCCCGGTGAATCGGGGTCGAAGTCCGTGCCGGAGGCGCCGATCTGCCGCAGGGCGATCACCGGAACGCCGTGGGCGCGGGCTTCGCGCGCCAGCGCGGCGATCCGGGACGCCAGTTCCTCGCCGCGCCAGACCAGGGGAACGAGCATTTCCTGCATGTCGACGATCAGCAGCGCGGCCCTCATGGACGTCAGCCTAGGGCAGCGGGTGATTCGGCCTCCGGGATGAGCAGGCGCGGCGCACCCGTGCCGTCGGCGGGAACGGCCCAGACGTCGGAATGTCCTTGCGTGCGGAGGAGGGCGTAACCGACGGTGCGGTCGTCGAGCCAGGCGGGCTGGTCGTCGACGCTCCGGGTCTCGGCCAGCGGCGTCACGGTGCCGCTCGCGAGGTCGAGCACCGAGACCCGCCAGCCCTTGGCGGGATCGCCGTCGATGGCGGACTTGTAGGCGATCCGGGTCTCGTCGGGGGAGAGGGACGGGCATTCGACGTTGTCCCGCACCGTTCTGGCCGTGCGGGCCTTGGCGTCGCCTTCGACGAGGTAGCGGTGGGAGCCGGTGGACATGGTGGCGTAGAACCGGTCCGGCTGCCGGGTGAAGGTGACGCCCCAGAAGTTGACGTCGGCCGCTCTGTACGGCTTGCCGTCCACGGTCACGGCGAAGTCCTCGAGCGTCCCCTCGACGTCGCCGGTGGTGAGATCGAGGGTGCCGGCGCGGGTGGAGAACCGGCCGCCGTTGTAGGAATCGCCGGTGACGAACACCGTCCACGCGAGACGGCGCCCGTCGGCCGAGACGCGGGCCCGGTTGGGCAGCCCGACCAGCGGGATCTCCTGCGTGACCGCGAGACGGCCGTCGAGAACGGCCAGTTGATAGGTGGTCAGCCCGCTCTCCGGGCGCAGGCAGATCCCGGTGCCGCCCGCCGCGTAGACCCGGCTGCAACTGACGTCCGAGACCGCCCGCGTCCCGCCCGGATCGGCCACGGCGACGCTGGACACGTGCCCGCGGCCGGCGTCGGCGGTGCTGCGGAACAGCAACCGGGGCCCGTCGAGGGTGACGGCTCCGCTCGTGCCCGCCGACGCGGTGTCCTGGTTGCGCGCTCCCGCCACCCCGACGTAGATCACGGCGGCCGCGGCCAGCGTGAGTACTCCGGTGACGGCGATCAGGACGCGGGTGCGGGTGTTCACGGTCGTGCCTTCCTTTCTCCGCCCGCGGGCGCGTCCACAGTGGACACGCCCGCGGGGTTCACCCGGTTACTGCCACACGCTCGTGATCGGCGACTTGTTCGCCGCGTTGGCGATGCCCGGCAGACCGAACGCCGCCTCCATCGTGCGGAGGATCGAGTAGTGGTTGATGGATTCGCTGTAGCTGCCCGGCTTCACGTGGGCGCCGACGAAGGTGGTGAAGATCTGGTTCACCGACGTGCCGCTGTCCTCGTCGAAATTGACGATCAGGAGGCTGTTGTGCGTCTTCGCCCATTGGGCATAGGCGTCGAGGTTCTTCTTCAGCCATTTGTCGCCGGTGTCGACCGGGCAGTCGTGCATGTCGCTGCACAGATCCGGGGTCACGAACGCGATGTGCGGGAGCTTCGTGAAGTCGGTCGGGAACGAAGAAAACCGCTTGTTCGCCGACGCCGGGACGTTGCCGAAGCTGACCCAGCTGTTGTGCTTGCGGGCGTATTTGTCCTTCGTGCAGCCCGTGTACCCGTCGGACGGCATGCTTTCCGCGTACCCGACGAAGGTCTTGCCGATGCCGAACAACTGGGAGGCGATGTTCTCCTTGTTCCCCAGATCCTGGCATTTGTTGCTGTCGACCCCGTGGGTCGAGCCCGCGAACTGGGCGATGTAGTTCGGCTGGCTGGGATGCGTCGTCCCGTACGCCTTGGTGAACTTGGCGCCCTGTGAGGCGAGCTTGTTGAAGTACGGGGCCTTGGAACTGCCGTTGATCTCCTTGTAGTCCTTGTTCTCGAACATCACGAGGACGATGTGGTCGAACGCGGGTACTTTCGCGGCCGCGGGCTGTATCGCGACGGCTTGGGTGTCCTCATGGGACACCACGAGCGCCGTGGCCAGCCCGGTCGCGGCCACGGCGGCGACCGCGATCCGTTTCCAGAACATGAAACCTCCTGGGAAAAGGTTGAAACTTTGACGACCAACCATCGGGTTCAGCGGCGCTCCGCGGGCGGTGACAGAGTCAGACATCGGATGTCTTAGCTGCATTTAAACGGCAGAGAAGTCTTCGGCCTACCAAGATCGCCTGACTGGAGTAATCGACCGGTGGTGAACGCCTCAAAACCGGCATTTCTTGGCACGAAACCGTGTAAACCTCCCGGTCGGCCTTGCGTACGAGGACGGGAACCGATGGACTTATCGCCACTCGTTGATTCAGCCGGTTGACAGTGGCGACGCCATTTCACCGGCTTCGTGGTGTACTCATCCGACCATTGGTTAAGGTGGTCGGCGTGAAGCCCTTTTCGCCGAGACCGGCCGGATACACGATCGAAGAACTTTCCGCGATCGTCGGCATGTCGGCGCGCAATATCCGGGCGCACCAGACGAGGGGTCTGCTGCCCCCGCCGGTCCGGCACGGCCGGTCCGCCTCCTACGGTCCGGTGCATCTGCGGCGCTTGCGGCGCATCACGATGCTGCAGAAACAGGGCTTCAACCTGGTGTCCATCGCCGCGATGCTCGGAACGACCACAGTGGACGGCGACGCCGGACGGCTGGACGCGGCGATGGCCGATCTCGCCCGTGACCAGCCCGCCGTCGCCCGGTGCCTGGAACGGCACGGCGTGCTCGGCCTGGACGAGGAGGGTGAGCCCGCCGTCGTGCGCCCGTCCGTTTCGCGCGCGGTGGCGGACCTCGCCGGGGCCGGTGTCCCGCCTGTCGCCGCCCTGCGCCTCCTCGGGCAGTTCATGGACCGGGTCGCCCCGCTGGCCGGCGAGCAGCTCGCCGCGCTGAAAGCTCAGACCGGGGGCGTCTCGGCCACTTCCCGGGCCTGTTTCGCCGAGCTTCTTGTAAGCGCTTTCAGGACGACGGTCGAGAACGCGGCCGAGGTCACTTTTCCAGACGGTGAGCCAGGGAAACGGCCGCCGAGGTAGCCGTTGCCGTCGCCGTCCCGAGATCGGTGCCCTCGGCGAAACTGGACAGGATGACGACGACGTAGCGATCGCCCTCACCGACGAGACCGGTCGTGTGCGCGTCCACGGCGCCCCGTCCGGACGCCCAGCCCTGCTTCACGGCCCACGGCCGGTCTTGGAAGCCTGTCGGGATGCCGAAGTGCTGGTCGAATCCGTCGGCGGCTTTCCGGGTGGCCTCTCGCAGCGGCTTGAGAATCACGTTCCGCTTTGCTTTCGGCAGTTCGAGGATGTGCCGGTACACCAGGGCGATGTCGTCCGCGGTGGACAGTGTGTCGCCCCAGCGGCCCGGGTCGGCGGGCGCGGAGGTGTTCTTCAGTCCGGCCGCGGCTGCCGTCCTGGTCACGATCGCGGGCCCGCCGTTCCTGGTCCAGAGGGTGTTGGCGACGGCGTCGTCGCTTTTCGCCAGCATCCGGTACAACTGGGCTTGGTCGCCTTTGCCCGGCTTGTGGGTGAGGACGTCCAGTGCGATGAACAACTTCACCACCGAAGCCGTGCGGAATCTCTCCGCCCCCTGGTCGTCGACCACCTGCTTGCCCGAGGTGCGGTCGAAGACCACGGTGGCGGTCCGCTTTTCCGGCGCCGGCCTGCTCGCCGCGTTGGCCTGGAAAATGACGTAACCGAGGATTCCGGTGAGGATCAGGAAAGCGGTCAGGACCGTCACGCGAAGGCGGAGCCGCCGGTTCGCGCCGGGAACGGCTATCGGCCTGGTTCGTTCGTCGTCGAACATGACGACGATGTTCAGAGGCGATCATCGTTGTCCCGTCTCGTTCTTGTCATGAACGTGTAACAGCGGCCGACTGCACGGAAACCGTTCCGGCGCTTCGGAAACCGGGCCGGACCTGGTGTTCGGATACCAGCCGATCGGCCGATGTGGACCGGCTTTCCGGTCGATGCGGATCAGGAACGCTGCACGATGACCTGATCGACCAGGGTGCCGTCGGCGCTGATCGCGCGAACGTCCATTTTGGGCGGCGTGGTGCCCGTGCCCGCGATGACGTCGACCGCGACCAGGCTGTACCCGCGGAACCGGACGCGGGACCAGGTGACCTTCTTGGTGCGGTCCTGGCCGTCCTTCTCCGAGTACTTCATCGGGACGGGGGCGTCGTTGGGGGTCTCATGGCCGAGGTAGGTGTCGGGGGCCGGGAACTCGGAGACGCTGCCGCCACCGCCGCCCGCGGTGATGTAGGTCGTCCCGTCCTTGACCGGGTTCGTGGTCCCGCGCGACGGCACCTTCTTGACGGACTTGCCCGCGCGGATCGGATCGGTGCGCTCGTAGATGTGGTTGTGCCCGTTGAGGACCAGGTCCACTTGGTACTTGTCGAACAGCGGCCCCCAGTCCTTCTGCGCGCCGAGTTCGGCGCCGTTGGAATGGCAGGTGGAGTAGGTGCACTGGTGGCAGTAGACGACGATGAAGTCGATCGTGGGGTCGGCGCGGAAGGCGGCCAGCGTCCTACCGAGCCACTTGAGCTGTTTTCCCTTGGTGTAGTCCAGGTTCGACGGGCTGTTGTAGCAGACGTCGTTGCCGTCCAGGCTGACCAGCCCGACGTTCTGGTAGCGCCACGAGTAGATGCAGGTGGACCCGTCCCAGGCGTTGTCCGGCATGGTGAAACGTGCGCGGACGCCGCCGTAGCCGTCCGCGGAGTACCAGCCCTCCATCTCGTGGTTGCCGAGCGCCATCATCCACGGGATCCCCGCCGTGACGGGTTCGTTCTGCACGAAGAAGGAGTCCCACAGGCGCGCGTCGTACTGGTCCTCCTCCGGGTGTCCGCCCTCGCCCTCGAGGGCGTAGCTCAGGTCGCCCATGGCGAGGTGGAAGGCGGGGTCGAGGCCCGCGATGAGACTGCTGGTCGCGACGGCGTTGTAGCCGACACCCTGGTCGCCGAACGCGGTGAACGAGAACGTCCCGTCGCCGCCCGGTGCCGGGGCGGTGCGGAAACTCGCCATCTCGCCGAGCTTGGCGGCGGGGTCGTAACCCTCGTGTCCGACGACGTAGTAGTACGTGGTGTTGGGCAGGAGCCGGTCGATCCGGGCGTGGAGGTAGTACTGGGTGATCGCCTTCGGGCTGTTCGGCGGCACTTCCTCGACCGGATGCTGCCAGGACATCTGGCTGGTCAGCGCCCGGACTTCGGCCGGGATGGGCGGACTGAAGTCGCCGGGGACCGTGCCGATCCGGACGAACGGCGCGGTGACCGCCGCCGGTACCTGCCAGGAGACCACGACCTGCTGGGAGGGGTCGGCCCCGTAGGCGATGTGCCGTCCGAACGGCCGCAGCGCCGAACCCGCGACCTTGTCGGCGTTGAGCAGCACGGTCGGGCCGGGTGAGGCGATGGCGGTGCCGGACTGTAGGACGCCGCCGAGGGTGAGCGCCGCGCCGCTCACCGCACCCACCCGGAACAGGGTCCGCCGCGAGTACCGGTTGACGAAGTTGTCGTGCTTCTCGGCCAAGCTGAGCCGACGATAGGCTTGAGACCTGCTGTTTCGGGGAGTCTCAGACATGAAATCGAAGTTAAGAAGGCTTCTTAACTAAGTCAAGGGGTGAGGGCGGGCTGCACGGAACCGTGCAAGTGGCGGGCGGGCTTATGGGTGGTTAGGGCGGTTCTGACCGTCTTGTCGGCGCCACGGTCCAAAGGTTGTGTCCCGAAAGCCACTTTCGCGACGCCTGGGGTGGCTGGTCGCGCTCAGCGCTGAGTCACTGTCCGCAAGTAGTCCTCTAGATGCGGTCGGTCGTGAGCGGGCGAGAAACCCCGACCGACGCGTTCCGGCACTGCCCTGTCCACCTGAAGTACGTGATGGCCCCCTTCCTTGCGTCTAGCGCAGTGAAGGGGTCCTTCCTGTACTTGGGGAAGGGGCCCTTCACGGACTGCGCAGACCGACCCGGCCCCGCGCTCACACCAGTTCGGACGAGACGACCGAGCCCAGCTCCCGCAGTCGCTCCAGCAGCGGTTCGACCTCGTCCGCCGCGATCAGGACGGCGCAGGTCATGCTGCTTTCCCGGACCCCGTCGCGCACGTCGACCGACAGTTCGTGGACGAGGCAGCCGAGCGCGTCGACCAGGCCGGGGATCTGGTCGACGCCGCCGACGAAGTAGGTGGCGATCCGGCGGCGGACCATCAGGGACGAGCGAGGGGCGAAAGTGGTGAGCGACATCGTGGTCTCCAAAGGCGGGAAACGAGCAGGCCATGGAGGGCCAGGTCCCGGGAGATGCCCCGTGTCGAGGGGTCGCCGGAATGCGCGCCGGCGACCTGGTTCAGCCGGCGCGCTTGACTACGAGTCGGGTAAAGCGGAGTCGAGTCCAGCGCTGCACGGCGCCAGGCTAGCACGACCTACTGGCGAGTCACGAGAGCCTCAGCCGGGGACCCTGTTCGCGGATGTGGGCGGCCGAGCCGCAGTCGAGGTCGAGTTGCCGTCGCCGTTCCGCGGCGAAGGCGCGGCCGAGACCGGTTCGGTCTGAAGTGGACAGTGTGCGCCGGAGTTCGTTCAGCAACCCGCGTTCCTCCGCGCGGATATGCGCGTCGACCGAATTCTCCAGTGACGCCAACGCCTTTTCGAAGTCGTCCGGTTCCAGTACCGCCAGCAGTTCGGCGGCGAGCCCGCTCTCCGTCGCGTCAGGACGGACGATCCGTTCCGTCGCGGTGACGTGGGCGACCAGTTCCGCCGACAGTTCCGCGATCAGTGCCGGACGGTCGGCCTCGTCGTTGCGGAGATCCCGGAAGAGCTGCTCGATCCGGCGGTGA
Organism: Amycolatopsis sp. lyj-90; assembly: GCF_046549035.1. NCBI lineage: Bacteria > Bacillati > Actinomycetota > Actinomycetes > Pseudonocardiales > Pseudonocardiaceae > Amycolatopsis > Amycolatopsis sp. lyj-90. Next base: position 137,343 of record NZ_JAJPWP010000013.1, on the reverse strand, counting down.
TCGGCCAGCATGACCTCGACCAGGTCGGAGCCCGGGGGCGCGGCCGTCGGGCCCGGGCGCATCCAGCCGAACGTCAGTTCCACGGCCTGCCGCCAGTGCGCGTACTCACTGTCGCGGCGGGCGGGGTTCATCGACGGCAGCCATTGCCCGGCGCGGTGCCAGTTCCGGCGCAGGCCCTCCAGATCCGGCCAGTAGCCGACCGCCAGCCCGGCCGCGTACGCCGCGCCCAGCGACACCGTCTCGGCGACCATCGGGCGGACCACCGGCACGTCGAGGACATCGGCGACGAACTGCATCAGCAGGTTGTCCGCGGTCATCCCACCGTCCACTTTGAGCGTCGACAGCGCGAGCCCGGAATCGGCGTTCATCGCGTCGACGACCTCGCGCGTCTGCCAGCCGGTGGCCTCCAGCACTGCCCTCGCCAGGTGCCCTTTGGTGATGTACGACGTCAGCCCGGCGATCACGCCGCGCGCCTCGCTGTGCCAGTGCGGCGCGAACAGCCCCGAGAACGCGGGCACGATGTAGCAGCCGCCGTTGTCCTCCACCGTCCGGGCCAGCGTCTCGATCTCGGGCGCGCTGCCGATCAGTTCGAGGCCGTCGCGGAACCACTGCACGAGCGACCCGGTGACCGCGATCGAGCCCTCCAGCGCGTACACGGCGGGCTCGTCGCCGATCTTGAACCCGACGGTGGTCAGCATGCCGTGGGTCGAGAGCACCGGCGTCGGGCCGGTGTTGAGCAGCAGGAAGCTCCCCGTCCCGTACGTGCACTTCGCCTCGCCGGGCGCCAAGCAGGTCTGGCCGAACAGTGCCGCCTGCTGATCGCCGAGCGCCGCCGCGATCCGGATCCCCGGCACCACCCGCGACGTCGTCCCGTACACCTCGGCCGACGGCCGGATCTCCGGCAGCATCGCGCGCGGGACGTCGAAGAACTCCAGCAGCTCGTCGTCCCACGAGAGGGTCCGCAGGTTCATCAGCATGGTGCGCGAGGCGTTGGTGACGTCGGTGATGTGGACGCCGCCCTCGGGGCCGCCGGTGAGGTTCCAGATCAGCCAGCTCTCGACCGTCCCGAACAGGACGTCGCCGCGCTCGGCGCGTTCCCGCAGGCCAGGGGTCCTTTCGAGCATCCACCGGATACGGGGCGCGGAGAAGTACGTGGCCAGCGGCAGCCCACACAGCTGACGGACTCGGTCGGCGCCTGGTTCGCGGGCGAGGTGTTCGAGCATGGCGTCGGTGCGGGTGTCCTGCCAGACGATCGCGCGGCCGACCGGGTTGCCGGTGTGGCGGTCCCACAGCACGGTGGTCTCACGCTGGTTCGCGATGCCGAGCCCGGCCACTTGCCCGGCTTCCACGCCGGCGTCGGCCAGCGCGTGCGGCACGATCCGGGCGACGTTGCGCCAGATCTCCGTGGCGTCGTGTTCGACCCAGCCCGGCCGGGGGAAGTGCTGCTGGTGCTCGCGCTGCGCGACCGACACCAGCCTGCCGCGCGCGTCGAACAGGATGCACCGCGTCGAGGTGGTGCCCTGGTCGATCGACATCACATAGCGCTGGACCACGCGAGCACCTCCATCACCATCGGGACGCGCCGAGATCGCGGGAGACCGCTCGTGCCGCGTCGCGCACGTGGCCGAGCAGCCGGGGGATCGGGCTGCCGTCGGCTTCACAGATCCGTTCCGCCGCGCCGGACACCCCGATCGCGCCGACCACGATGCCGCCGTGGCCGCGGATCGGCGCCGCTATCCCGGCCTCGCCGGTGATCATCTCGCCGTTCTCGCTCGCCCAGCCCGCTTCGCGCACCTTGCCGCAGGCGCGTTTGATCGCGGTCTGGGTGACCAGGGTCCGGCGGGTGTAGGCCTCCGGGCCGCCGGTGCGCAACGATGCCACGAGACCGGTGTCGTAGGCCAGAAGTACTTTTCCGAGCGCCGTCGCGTGCAACGGCAGAAGCGTGCCGACGTCGAGCGTCTGCAGGCTGTCGTCGGGCCGGAACACGTGGTGCACCACCAGGACCCGGCCCTCCAGCGGGGCGCCGATCCGGACGGCCTCGCCGCTGCGCGCGGCCAGCGCGTCGGCCCAGTTGATCGCGCGCGACCGGAGTTCGTTGACGTCGAGGTAGCTCGTGCCGAGGTGCAGCAGTGCCGCGCCCAGTTGGTATTTCCCGGTGTCGCGGTCCTGTTCGACAAAGCCGACCCCTTGCAGGGTGCGCAGGATCCCGTGCGCCGTTCCCTTGGCGAGTTCGAGGGAATCGGCGATCTCGCCGACCCCGAGACGGCCGGAACCGCGCGCCAGCAACCGCAGGATCGCGGCGGCGCGCTCGATGGACTGGATCGGACCGGGCACGGCCCAACCGTAGCCCGACCGGCCCTGATTCGACAATGTCGAACATCGTCTCCGGACGTTCGACAATGCCGACCGGTGTCCGTTGACCCGGCGTTTCCGCGAACTTAACTTCGGCCTCAGCAGGGCAACGGTGTCCTTTGTGGAGGAAGCAATGGTGCGAAACCTCAAGGCTCGCGGACTCGCGGGCGAACTGGCGGCGGAGTTCGTCGGGACGATGATCCTCATCCTGTTCGGCTGCGGGGTGGTGGCTCAAGTCGTCGCCGCGGGCATCGGGGATCACGACAGCATCGCGTGGGCGTGGGGAATCGGTGTCACGCTAGGTATCTATGTGGCTTCACGGATCAGCGGCGCGCATCTGAACCCCGCGATCACCGTGGCGCTCGCGGTGTTCAAGGGCTTCTCGTGGCGCAAGGTCGCGCCGTACGCCCTCGCGCAGACCGCCGGCGCGTTCGTCGCGGCACTGCTGGTGCGCTGGAACTACACCGAGGTGCTCAACGCGGCCGATCCCGGCCTGACGATCAAGACCCAGGGTGTCTTCTCCACCCTTCCGGGTAACGGAACCCTTCCGGTGGGTGACTGGGGCGCGTTCCGCGACCAGATCATCGGCACCGCCATTCTCGCCTTGGTGATCTTCGCCATCACCGACCTCCGCAACACCGCGCCCGCCGCGAACCTCGCCCCGGTCGTCGTCGGTTTCCTCGTGGTCGCGATCGGCATGGCCTGGGGCACGAACGCCGGGTACGCGATCAACCCCGCGCGCGACTTCGGCCCGCGGCTGATGTCCTGGCTCACCGGCTACGACACCGCGTTCACCGATCAGTACGGCTATCCGTACTGGTGGATCCCGATCGTGGCCCCGATCATCGGCGCGGTCATCGGCGGCGCGATCTACAAGTTCTTCATCGAGCGCTACCTGCCCGCCGATCCGGCGCCGGAATCGTTGCCCGCCAAGGATCTCAAGACCGCCGCCTAAGCATCCGAAGGAGAGAATCCATGCCTGACCACATCGGCGCCGTCGACCAGGGCACCACCAGCACGCGGTTCATGATCTTCGACCACGGTGGCAACGAGATCGCCCGTCACCAGCTGGAGCACGAGCAGATCCTGCCGAAGCCGGGCTGGGTCGAACACGATCCGACCGAGATCTGGGAGCGGACCCGCTCGGTGATCGCCACCGCGCTCAACAAGGCGAACCTCACCGCGGCCGACCTCGCCTCGCTCGGCATCACGAACCAGCGTGAGACCACCGTCGTGTGGAACCGCCGCACCGGGCGCCCGTACTGCAACGCCATCGTGTGGCAGGACACCCGCACCGACCGGATCGCCTCGGCGCTGGAACGCGCGGGCAAGGGCGACGTCATCCGCCGCAAGGCCGGTCTGCCGCCCGCCACGTACTTCTCCGGCGGCAAGCTGCAGTGGATCCTGGAGAACGTCGACGGCGTCCGCGAAGACGCGGAGAAGGGCGACGCGCTCTTCGGCACCACCGACTCCTGGCTGATCTGGAACCTCACCGGGGGATCCGACGGCGGTGTGCACGTGACCGATCCGACCAACGCGTCGCGCACGATGCTGATGGACCTCGAAACGCTGGAGTGGGACGACGAACTGCTGTCGTTCTTCGACATTCCGAAGCAGATGCTGCCGTCCATCCGGCCGTCGTCGAACAACGGCGGCTTCGGCACCACCCGCGCGGACGGCCCGCTCGGCGGCGAGGTCGCCATCACCGGTGTGCTCGGCGACCAGCAGGCGGCGACCGTCGGCCAGGTGTGCTTCCGGCCCGGCGAGGCCAAGAACACCTACGGCACCGGCAACTTCCTGTTGCTCAACACCGGCCACGAGGTCGTCCGCTCGAAGCACGGGCTGCTCACGACACTGGCCTACCAGTTCGGTGACGAAAAGCCGGTGTACGCGCTGGAAGGCTCCATCGCCGTCACCGGGTCCGCCGTGCAGTGGCTGCGCGACCAGCTGGGCATCATCAGCGGAGCTTCGCAGAGCGAGAGCCTCGCCCGTCAGGTCGAAGACAACGGCGGCGTCTACTTCGTCCCCGCGTTCTCCGGGCTTTTCGCGCCGTACTGGCGTTCCGACGCGCGCGGCGCGATCGTCGGCCTCACCCGGGCGACCACCAACGCGCATCTGGCGCGGGCGACGCTCGAAGCGATCTGCTACCAGACCCGCGACGTCGTCGAGGCCATGCAGAACGATTCCGGCGTCACGCTCGATGTGTTGCGGGTGGACGGTGGTGTGACCGCGAACGAACTCTGCATGCAGTTGCAGGCCGACATCCTCGGCGTGCCGGTGTCGAAGCCGGTCGTCGCCGAGACCACCGCGCTCGGGGCCGCCTACGCGGCGGGACTGGCCGTCGGGTTCTGGAAGTCGACCGACGAGCTGGAACAGAACTGGAACGAGGACAAGCGCTGGACCCCGTCGTGGACCGACGAGCAGCGCACCGAGGGCTACGCGGGCTGGCAGAAGGCCGTCGGCCGCACGCTCGACTGGGTCGAGGTCGAGTGAGCCCGATGAACAGGAGGAACACCGTGAAATCCGTACCGCTTTCGCCGGTCTACCGTGCCGAGACGCTGCGCAAGCTGGCTCGCGAAGAGGTCGACGTGCTGGTCGTCGGCGGGGGAGTGACCGGTGCCGGCGTCGCGCTCGACGCGGCGTCACGCGGGCTCTCCGTCGCCCTCGTCGAGGCTCGTGACTTCGCCGCCGGGACGTCCAGCCGGTCCAGCAAGCTGATCCACGGCGGGCTGCGCTACCTGGAGAACCTGGACTTCAAGCTGGTCCGTGAGGCGCTGAAGGAGCGAAGCCTGCTGCTGCAGACGCTGGCGCCGCATCTGGTCCGGCCGGTGAAGTTCCTGGTGCCGCTCAAGCACCGCGTCTGGGAACGCGGCTACATCGGCGCCGGTGTCACGCTCTACGACACCCTCGGCGGGGCTCGCGCACTGCCGCGTCACCGGCACCTGTCCAAACGCGGCGCGGGCAAGGTCGCGCCCGGGCTGGCCGAAGACGCCCTGATCGGCGCGATCCAGTACTACGACGCCCAGGTCGACGACGCCCGGCACACGATGACCATCGCGCGGACCGCGGCCGAGCAGGGCGCCTCAGTCCTCACCCGGGCGCGGGTGACGTCGTTGATCCGTGACGGCGAACGCGTCGTCGGCGCCAAGGTCGTCGACCGCGAGAGCGGCGCGGAGATCGAGGTCCGGGCGAAGACGGTCGTCGCGGCCACCGGTGTGTGGAGCGACGACATGGCGGAGGCGGCGGGCATCCCCGCGCCGTTCACCGTGCGCGCGTCGAAGGGCATCCACCTGGTGGTGCCGCGCGAGAAGATCGATCTGGACACCGGGCTGATCCTGCGCACGGAGAAGAGCGTCCTGTTCGTCATCCCGTGGGGACGGCACTGGATCGTCGGCACCACCGACACCGAATGGGATCTCGACCGCGAGCATCCGGCGGCCAGCCAGGCGGACGTCGACTACGTGCTCGGCCACCTCAACGCCGTCCTGCGCACGCCGATCACCGCTGACGACATCGAGGGCGTGTACGCCGGGCTTCGGCCGCTGCTGGCCGCGAAGGCGACCTCGACGACGAAGCTGTCGCGCGAGCACGCGGTGGCGCACCCCGTGCCGGGCCTGGTGATCGTGGCGGGCGGCAAGTACACGACATACCGGGTGATGGCCGCGGACGCCGTCGACGTCGCGGTGGAGGACCTCGGCCGCCCGGCGCCGTCGTCGTGGACCGAACGGCTTCCGATCGTCGGCGCGGCGGGCTACCACGAACTGTGGGGCGCGCGGCATTCGCTCGCTCAGCGCGCCGGCCTGCCGCTCGACCGGGTCGAGCACCTGCTCCAGCGTTACGGCACCGCGATCGAGGACATCCTGGAGTCGATCTCGGAGCGCCCCGAACTGGGCGAGCCGATCCCGGGGACGGCGGAGTACCTCAAGGCCGAGGTGGTCTACGCCGTCTCGCACGAGGGCGCGCTGCACCTGGAGGACGTCCTGACGCGCCGCACCCGGATCTCGATCGAGGAGCGGGACCGCGGCGTGACCGCGGCGCCGGTGGTGGCCACGCTGATGGCGCCGCTGCTGGGCTGGGACTCGCACCGGCAGGAGCGCGAGGTCGCCAACTACCTCGCCCGGGTCGAAGCGGAACGTTCCGCCCAGGCCCAGCCGGACGACGAAGCGGCGAACGCGAGCCGCCTCGCCGCCCCGGCCTTGCTGTCCAGCTGAGTGAAGGGGCCCTTCACCGCATGCGATGCGGTGAAGGGCCCTTTCGTCGCATCGCATGCGGGCATGGTCCCCTTCAGCTCCGCTACTTGATCCAGTCGAGGTACCGGGTCGCGGCGATGCGGGCGCCGTTCTTGGTGGTGAGGACGTCACCCTTGACGGCGGAGAACATGCCCGCCGTCTCGTCGACCGTCACCGAACGCGAATCCCCCTTGGCGGACAAGGTGATCCGGCCCAGTTCGTCCAGCGGGTAGACGTCCGGTCCGCCGACGTCGAGGGTGCCGTTCAACGGCTTTCCCGCCGAGACCTCGGAAACGGCGGCGGCGACGTCGGCCGCCGCGATCGGCTGGATCGGCGTGCTGGGCAGCCGGACCGTGTTGTCGTCGGACGTCCAGGACAGGACGGCGCCGACGAATTCCATGAACTGGGTGGCGCGGACGATCGAGTACGGGACACCGCTGTTCTTGAGGATGTCCTCCTGCAGCGTCTTGGCCTGGTAGTAGTCGAGCTCGGGGACCTGGTCGACGCCGACGATCGACAGGATCACGAAGTGCCCGGTGCCCGCCTTCTTCGCCGCGGCCACGAGGTTGTCCATCGAGGTCCGGAAGAACGCGGGGGAGGCCTCGTCGAAGGTCGGGGAGTTCGAGAGGTTGACGACCACGTCGGCGCCGTCGAGCGCGGTGTCCAGACCCTGGCCGGTGAGGAGGTCGACCCCGGTGGACGGCGAATGCGGCACCGCCTCGTGCCCGGCCTCGTTCAGGTTCCGCACGACCTGCGAGCCGATCAGCCCGGTCCCGCCGATGATCGCGAATTTCATGACCCAGTGCCCTTCGTCGATGGATGTCCGCTAACTCGGACAACTCATGTCCGAGATAATACTCAGACACATTGTGTCCGAGTCAAGAGCCGGGTTAGAGTCATCCGGGTGAAGATGTCCGGTGGGGTCGAGTGGGCCCTGCACTGCTGCGTCGTGCTGACCTCGGTCGACGAACCCGCGCCCGCCGCGCGCCTGGCGCAGCTTCACGACGTCTCCCCGAGCTACCTCGCGAAGCAGCTCCAAGCGCTTTCCCGGGCCGACCTCATCCGGTCGGTGCAGGGGAAGGCCGGCGGTTACGTCCTCACCCGGCCGCCTTCGGAGATCACGGTGCTGGACGTCGTCGAGGCCATCGAAGGACCCGGCCCGGCCTTCATCTGCACCGAGATCCGGCAGCGCGGCCCGATGGCGACGCCGCCCGAAGCGTGCACGGCGCCGTGCGCCATCAGCCGTGCGATGGCCAACGCCGAAGTCCAGTGGCGCGCGGCGCTGCGCGAGGTCACCATCGCGAATCTGGCCGACGACGTCAGGGGCGACTACGGTCCGGGCGCGCTCGCGGGGATCGGTGCCTGGTTCAAGGCCGCTGACGGCTAGCCTTCAGCTCTTGGGCCGCATCAGCGCGGTGGCCGCCATGGTCGCGATCACCAGCACTGCCGCGAGCGAGAAGGCCTGTGCGGGGGAGTGCCCGCGCAAGTAGACGGTGCCGAACACCGCGACACCCAGCGTCGCGCCCATTTGCTGCACCGCGTTCAGCAGCCCGGCCGCGGAGCCTGTCTCTTGTGGACGGACGCCCGCCAAAGCCGTGGTGAAGAACGGCACCGTGAACAGTCCCAGCCCGAGCCCGCCGATCCCGAGGGCGGGAAGCAGCGGTCCCGCCATCGCCAGCAGGACTCCGGCGAGCAGCAGCGTCAGCCCGGCGAAGGCGACACGCAGTCCATAGCGGGGCACGAGCCATTTGCCCGCCATCCACGACGACACCGCGAGGCCGCCAGACCACGGCAGCAGCGTCAAGCCGGACTCCAGCACTCCGCGGCCCTCGTCGAGTTGCTGATGCAGGACCACCACGAGCATCGACCCGTTCATCACCGCGAAGAACAGGGTCGACGCCGCCAGCGCCGCGGGGAAGCCGCGACGGGCGAACAAGCTCGGCTCGACCAAAGGATGCCGCCGGTTCCGCTGGTGGAATCCGAACAGCACGAGCACGCCGGCGCCGCCGGCGAAAAGGCCCCAGTTCCACGTATCGATCAGAGGCAGCACCAGCAGTCCGACGCCGAGCGAGACGAGCACGGTGCCCGGGACGTCCAGCCGGACCGGCCGCTCGGCGCGGTCTTCCGGCAGCAGCCGTCCGGCCACCAGGATCGCGATCGAGATCGGCACGTTCACCAGGAACGCCGCCCGCCAGGACACCAGATCCGTCAGCAGGGCGCCGAGCAGTGGCCCGCTCACCGCGGACAAGCCGACCACCGGCCCGTTCCAGCCGAGCGCCGCGGCCAGCGCGGGGCCGGTGAACAGGACCTTGATCAATCCGATGGTCTGGGGGATCACCAGGGCCGCCGCCATCCCCTGCGCCGCTCGCGCGCCGATCAGCACGCCGGTGCCCGGCGCGAACGCGCAGCACAGCGACGCGAGGGCGAACACGGCGACACCGGACAGGAACACGCGGCGGCGGCCCAGCAGGTCGCCGAGCCTGCCGCCGGTGATCAGGAGAACCGCGAACGGAAGTGTGTAGGCGGCGCCGAACCAGGGGATGGCGGACGCGGGTCCGCCCAGGCCGGCGTGGATCGCCGGACCGGCGACCTGGGTGATCGTCGCGTCGAGCACGTTCATCGCTTCGGCCGCGAGCAGGATGGCGAGCGGGGCCGGACCGGTCTTCGTCACTTGCATGGCCGAGATCGTGCGGCGAGGATGAATCCTGTTCCAGGAAACCGGCCTCGGATGGGCGAAATTTTCCATGCTCGACGACATCGACCGCGCTTTGATCCACGCGCTGCATCTCGACGCCCGTGCGCCGTTCAGCCGGATCGGCGCGGTGCTCGGCGTTTCGACACAGACCGTCGCCCGTCGCTATCAGCGGCTCCGCGCCGAAGCGGGGTTGCGCGTGGTGGGCCTGCCCGATCCCGACCGGGCGGGGCTGACGCAGTGGCTCGTGCGGCTCACCGCGCAGCCCGCCACCGCGCGGACCCTCGCCCGCTCGCTGGCCAAACGGCCGGACACGTCCTGGGTGAAACTCACCTCGGGCGGCACCGAGATCGTGACGATCGCGCATACGCCGAGGCATTCGCCGAGCGCGATGCTGCTGCACGACATCCCTCGTACCGCGAGCGTCACGGCGGTGTCCGCGCATTTCATCCTGCACACCTACCTCGGTGGCCCGACCGCGTGGCACGGGCGGGTCACCGCGCTGACCGAGGAGCAACAGGACGCGTTACGGCTGTCGGAACCCGTCGCGGACGACGTCCCGCCGACCGCGGCGGACCACGCGCTGATCGCCGCCCTCCGGCACGACGGCCGGGCGAGCATCGCGGATCTCGCCGCCGCGGCCGGTCTGGCGCCGGCGACCGCGACACGACGCCTGTCCGACCTTCGCGCGCGGGGCGCGCTTTTCTTCGACGTCGAGATCAGCGCGGCCCTGTACGGCGTGACCACGCAGGCGTTCCTGTGGATGGCCGTCGCGCCGGCGGACCTCGACGAGGTGGCGACGACGCTGGCCACCCACGAGGAACTGGCCGTCGTCGTCGCCACGACCGGGCCGACCAATCTGGCCGCGCAGGCGCTCTGCCCGGATCCCGCCGCGTTGCATCGCTACCTCACGCACCGGCTCGGTGCGCTGCGCGCGATCCACACGGTGCACACCGCGCCGGTGCTGGAAATCGTGAAGGCGGTCGGGCCGCTCACCGGCTGAACCGGTCCGCATGTTCCTTGACCCACTGGGCGAACGTCCGCGCCGGACGGCCGAGCACTCGCTCGACCGTGTCGTCCACGGTCCTTGCCTCCACCGGCGGATCGCTGTGCCAGCCGATGACGTATTCGGCGTCCTGCGGGGAAACGCCGTCGGCCAGCAGCCGGTCATCCGCCGCACCCCCGCGGACACGGCGCGCTCGACCAGATCGGCGCCGACGTCGGCGAGACCGGCCGTCACCGTGACGTGCAGCCGCGTGACCCCGTCGAAGTCGAGCGTTTCCGGCGCGGTGTGCGTGCCTTCCACCAGTTCGACCCCCGCCGGAAGCCGGGCCGTGGCGGGATTCCTGGTCGGACCGGTCAGGAATCGAGAAGCGTTTGCACCGGGGTCGTCCTTAGCGTCGTCCGCGCAGGAAAACGACACCGGGAGGTTTCCATGAGCAAGCGCATCCGGACGTTCCACCGCTGGACGTCCCTCGTCTTCGTCGCCACCGTCATCGTCTGCTTCGTCGTCGTCGCGCAGGGGGACCCGGCCGAATGGGTGCTGTACACGCCGCTCCCGCCGCTCTTCCTGCTGATGTTCAGCGGCCTCTACCTGTTCGCGCTGCCGTACACCGCCAAGCGGCGTAACCGGCGGCAGGTGGCCGGGTGACGGGCCGGGTCTTAGTTCACGGCAAAAATTAACTTTCGTCGTACCCGCCCGAAACCCTTGACGTGCTCGCCGGGTCCGGTGAGGATCGGCCGGTCCCTCCTCCCGCAGAATGGACCAGACCATGGCAAGACGTTCTCGTGCGCGCCGAAGTCCGCTCATCGCCTTGATGAGCCTCACCCTGCTCGGCGGGGCCGTGGTGGCCGCGCCGTCCGCGGGTGCGGCCGAACAGCCCGTGATCGGGAAACCCGCGCTCGACCGGGACGGCTGTGCCCGGATCGAGAAGAGCCTGCCCACCCTCGCCGACTGGCCGAAGGTCGAGAGCCGGTTCAAGGGCAAGACCGGTGACGAGGCGCGGATCGCCCAGATCCTCGGGGGAATGACCCTCGAGGAGAAGGTCGGGCAGATGACGCAGCCCGAGATCGCCGCCATCACCCCCGACGAGGTCCGCCAATACTCCATCGGCTCGGTCCTCAACGGCGGCGGTTCGTGGCCGAACCAGGACAAGCACGCTTCGCAGCAGGACTGGCTGAAGCTCGCCGACTCCTACTGGGACGCCGCCAAGACCAGCCGGACGAAGATCCCGGTGATCTGGGGCATCGACGCCGTGCACGGCAACAACAACGTGTACGGGGCCACCGTCTTCCCGCACAACATCGGTCTCGGCGCGGCGCACGACCCGTGCCTGGTGCGCGACGTCTCCGCGGCGACGGCCCGGCAGATCCGCGCCACCGGCCAGGACTGGGCTTTCGCGCCGACACTCGCCGTCGTGCAGGACGACCGCTGGGGCCGCACCTACGAAGGGTTCTCCGAGGACCCGCGGATCACCCGGGCCTACGGCTACGAGGCGATCAACGGCCTCCAGGACGGCTCGACCAAGCGCATCGGCTACAACGGCGTGATCGGCACCGCCAAGCACTTCATCGGTGACGGCGGCACCCTCAAGGGACAGGACCAGGGCGTCACCCCGGCGTCCGAAGCCGAGATGATCAACGTCCACGGCCAGGGCTACTACGGCGCGCTCGCGGCGGGCTCCCAGACCGTGATGGTGTCGTTCAACAGCTGGACCAACGCCGAACTCGGGATCGACGAGGGCAAGCTGCACGGCAGCGACAAGGCGCTGAACCAGATCCTCAAGGGCAAGATGGGCTTCGACGGTCTCGTCGTGTCCGACTGGAACGGCATCGGCCAGGTTCCGGGCTGCACCAACGCCTCGTGCCCGCAGGCGATCAACGCCGGCATCGACGTCGTGATGGTCCCGCACGACTGGAAGGCGTTCATCACCAACACCGTCGCGCAGGTCAACGGCGGTCAGATCCCGGTCTCGCGGATCGACGACGCGGTGACCCGCATCCTGCGCGTGAAGCTGCGCTCCGGGTTGTACGAGTCGCAGAAGCCGTCGGATCGTTCCTACGCGAACTCCGACGACGCGCTCAAGGAGACCTGGCTGGCGCGTGACGCGGTGCGCTCGTCGCAGACGCTGCTGAAGAACAACGGCAACGTGCTGCCGCTGAAGCCGAAGTCCAAGGTCCTGGTGGTCGGCAAGAGCGCGGACAGCATCCAGAACCAGACCGGCGGCTGGACGCTGAGCTGGCAGGGGACCGGCAACACCAACGCCGATTTCCCGAACGCCACGTCGATCCTGTCCGGTCTCAAGCAGCAGCTCGGCGACGTCAACGTCACCTTCGACGAGAAGGGCGACGCCGACCCGAAGGGCTACGACGCCGTCATCGCCGTCATCGGTGAGACCCCGTACGCGGAAGGCGTCGGCGACCTGACCCGCAAGACGCTCGAAGCCTCGAAGCTGTACCCCGAGGACCTGGCGGTGCTGGACAAGGTCAGTGGCAAGGGTGCTCCCGTCGTCACCGTCTACGTCGGTGGCCGTCCGCTGTACATGAACAAGGAGATCAACCGCTCCGACGCGTTCGTCGCGGCCTGGCTGCCCGGCACCGAAGGCGGCGGCGTCGCCGACGTCCTCGTCAAGGGCGGGTTCAAGGGCACGCTGCCGTACTCGTGGCCGAAGAGCGCTTGCCAGACGCCGCTGAACCCGGCGTCGCCCGCGTACGACCCGCTGTTCAAACTCGGCTACGGCCTCAAGACCGGCCAGCGCGTCACCGTCGGGCAGCTGGACGAGACCGTCGGCCCGGTGGCCTGCGGGTCGACCGGTGGCGGCGGCACCGCGACCGAGGACCTCGAGGTGTTCAACCGCACGGATATCGCGCCGTACAAGGGTTTCATCGGCTCCGCGCAGAACTGGGGCGGTACCGAGATCGGCCCGGACGGCGCCGCTTCGCACGCCGAGATCGACGTCGTCCAGTCCGACGTGAACGTCCAGCAGGACGGGCTCAAGTCGACCTGGACCGGGACCGGCCCTGCCCAGCTCTACTTCCAGAACCCGGCCGGTACCAACGATCTGCGCGGATATCTCAACGCGGACGCGGCGCTGGAGTTCGACACGATCGTGCATCAGGCACCGGCCAATCGGACGGTGATCAGCATGCACTGCGTCTACCCGTGCTTCTCCGAGGTGAACGCGACCAAGCTCTTCACCGATCTGGCGGGTGCGCCGAAGTCGACGGTGAAGATCCCTGTGTCGTGCTTCGCCACCGGGCTGGACCTGGAGAACATCAACACGCCCTTCCTGGTGTACACCGACGGCAAGTTCTCGGCTTCGTTCGCGAACGTGCGGTGGGTGCCCAAGGGGGCCCAGGATCCCGACGCGAGACCTTGCTCGAGTCTGAACTGACCCCCTCGCGCGTGCTATGAAAGGCCCGTTACTTGCAAATTTTGCAAGTAACGGGCCTTTCATAGCACCGGTGACCCCCTCACGAAGGCCGGTTCATGTCCGGGATCTCGATGTGCACGGGCCTGCCTTCCGAGAGCCACAGCCGGATGTACCGCCGGATCGCCTCGTCCAGCACCCAGGCGACCGGCGGCACCAGCGGCAGCGGGATGAGCTTTTCGTGAAACGCCACCAGCGCCGGGAACGCGGTACCGATCAGCGGGTCCCAGATCCGCTCCCGCGGGATGCCGTTCCACTGGGAGACCCGGTCACCGACGATGTGGCGGGCCAGCGCGTTGACCATCGGCCGGTCGGCGCCGCCCGGGCTGGTCTGCTCGGCGAGCATGTCCAGGAGGATGTCGGTGAGTTCGACGCCCTCGCGGGTCGGTCCCATCGCCGGGTCGAGCACCTGCGTGGACTGCGAGTAGGCGGCGTCCCAAGTCGAGGGCAGGTACTCGTCGCTGATCCCGAGCATGTGCCCGGTCACCTGCCAGATGTGCAGGTACGCGGCCGAATGGGCGGGGGAGACCCGGACGCGCCAGTCGGTCAGCTTGCGCATCGTGTAGGTCGGCAGTGTGTGCCAGGTGACCAGCATGTCGTTCTGGCTGATCGGGATTCCCTGCTGCCAGTGCGGTGACTGCGGCAGCAGATGCCGGACGGCGGCGTGCACCAGGCGGGTCTTCACCGCCGAGACGATCATCTGGCCGTCGGGCCGGTAGGCGTTGAGCGAACCGACGTCGTAGCCGAGTTTGGCCGTCTTCGCGACGCGGTCCTTCATGTCCGCGCCGCCCTTGGAGTAGTAGACCGCCCTGGCCTCGTTCGGGATGGCGGTGCTCAGCATCCCGCCGCCGAGCCCGTTCAGCAGGTTGACGAAGCGCCCGCTGACCTTCATGAAGTCCGCGGCCTTGTCCAATGTGGACTGATCGGCCCACGACGGGAGCCGTCGCGCGTACTCGACGAACTCCCGCAGGTCCGGTGGGAGCCCGGACGGCGTCGGCTGGTCGTTCCTGGTCCAGGTCCGCAGCGCGCGGTTGACCTCCGCGACCTGCCCCCGGTCGAGGACCGCGGCGACCACCGGATCGGCTTCGGCGTCCCACACCCATTTCGGATCGGTGCCCGCCCCCGCGCCGGCCACCGAACCGCTCGGACTCCACGCCCAGGCGGGCTGGGCCATCCCCATGGCCCCCAGCAAGGTCGCTCCGCCACTGACGATCAGCATCTTGCGTCGATTGAGTTCGGTCATGCGCCAGTACTCCTCCTTGAGTCCCGGACCTGCGGATTGATACTGTGATACAAGTAGTGCAACCGCGTATCTCAAGGAGAGCACAATCGTCGCGAAGACACCAGACCCGGATTCTCTGCTGGAGCGCGCGCTCACCGACGCGCTCGAACGCGCCGAGGAGGGCGACGCGATCGCGCTCCGGCTGCTCGACGCCGCCTACGAGCAGTTCTGCCGGATGGGGATCCGGCGGTCCACCATGGAGGACGTCGCGCGCCGGGCCGGTGTCTCGCGGATCACCGCCTACCGCCGGTTCGCCACCAAGGACGCCCTGGTCGAACAGGTCGTGCGGCGCGAGTTCCGGCGCTACTTCGACCAGTTCCTGCTCGATATCCAGCAGGCCGAAACCGCCGCGGACCGGGTGGTGCTCGGCTTCGCCAGCGCGCTGCGGGCGATCCGGCACAACCCGCTGATCGGCGGGCTGATGGCCGTCGAGCCCGACGTGCTCGTCCCGTCGATGGTCAGCGACGGCGGCAACACCCTGGCGACGGTCCAGCGGTTCGTCGCGGGGCAGCTCCGCCGCGAGCAGCAGGCGGGCAACGTCTCGGAAGACGTCGACGTCGAACTCGTCGCCGAACTGATGACCCGGGTCTCCGCGTCGTTCCTGGTCACTCCCAGTCAGGTCATCGATCTCGACGACGACGAGCAGGTCCGTGAGGTGGCTAGGCGGTTCCTGGTCCCGATGCTGCGGCCGCGACAAGGCCGTTGATCAGCAGTTCCAGTGCCCGGACGAAGTCCCGCTCGGGATCGGCGGACCTCAACGCGGGTATCGCGCGGCTGAAGTGCGGCAGGACCTCGGGGTCGACTCGCCGGAGATGGAGATCCGCCTGTTCCCGTTCGGATTCGCCGCGGCGCGGCATGGTGAAGCCGACGGTCGTCAGCAGCAGGGAGCCGAAGATGAGACTGTTCAGCGCGCCCAAGGTCTGGCGGACGCCGTCGTCTTCGAAGCCGGCTTCGTAGAGCGCGCCGACGAGATCGTCGAGCGGTTGCAAGGCCCGCAGTGATTTCGGGTTGGCCTCGTCGGTGGCCAGCGCCATCGGCACGACCGGATGCCGGGCGAGCGCGCGGTAGATGTTGAGCGCGGTGACCCGCACCCGTTCCGGCCACGGCGAATCCGGGTCCGCGCGCTCGATGCCGCTGTAGACGCGTTCCGCGATGCCGTCGAGGATGTCGGTCTTGTTCTGCACGTGGTTGTACAGCGCCATCGCTTCGACGCCGAGCGTCTTGGCGAGCTTCCGCATCGACAGCCCCTTGAGGCCCTCTTCGGCGGCCAGGGCGAGCGCCGCGTCCAGGACCTTCTCCCGGTTCAACGGTTCTCTCCGCGTCATCTCGCGCCCTTCGCTTGACAGGTTTACGGTGTATCTATCATATTTACAGCGTAAATATACGCCGTAAATACGGGGGTGTCGTGAACGACGTGATCATCGTGGGCGGGGGACCGGTCGGTCTGCTGCTGGCAGGAGAGCTCCGGCTGGCCGGAGCCGATCCGCTCGTACTGGAGTCGGCCGACGGGTCCGTCCGCCGGAACCGGAGCTTCGGGCTGCGGGGGATCAACGGCCGCACCTCGCAGTCCTTGCGGCTGCGTGGCCTGACCGAGGCGTTCTCGAAGGCGCAAGGCGAGATGTCCGGGCTTGCGCGGCAGTTGAACGGAAGTCGCTCCAGGGGGCACTTCGCCGGGTTGCCACTCGTCGAGGACGAGGTCCCGCAGGGTGCGGCAGGCGGGTACATCCTCAAACAGCATGTGCTGGAAAAGGTTCTCGCCGAGTGGGCGGCCGGACTCGGCGTCCGGATCCAAGCGGGCCGCGAAGTGGTCGACGTCGTCCAGGAGGACGACGCGGTCCGTGCCGTGCTCGCCGACGGCCGGTTCGAACGGGCCGCTTACCTGGTGGGGTGCGACGGCGGCCGCAGCGTCGTGCGCAAGCGGGCCGGGATCGCGTTCCCCGGCACGGACCCGACGATGACCGGGCGCATCGCCTCGGCCGAACTCGCCGATCCCGGCGCGGTGAAGTCGTCCATGCACGGTCCCGGCGGGATGGTGAACCTGTCGCTGGTCCCGGGGGAGATCGCCACCATGGAGTTCGACGGCGGGCCGGACGACCGGGACGCGCCGTTGACGGCCGAGGAGATGCGGGCGAGCATCGGCCGCGTCAGCGGAATCGACGTGACGGTCTCCAGGCTGGACGGGGGAATCCGCTTCAGTGACAACACGCGCCAGGCGGCCACCTATCGGCAGGGTCGCGTGCTCCTGGCGGGTGACGCCGCCCACGTGCACTCACCGATCGGCGGCCAGGGCTTGAACCTCGGCCTCCAGGACGCGATGAACCTCGGCTGGAAACTGGGCCTGGTGGTGCGGGGCGGGGCGCCGGAGTCCTTATTGGACACCTATTCCGCGGAACGGCACCCGGTCGGGGAGCGGGTCCTGCGCAACACCCGCGCGCAGGTCGCGCTGATGCGGCCCGGACCGCAGGTCGCCGCGCTCCGGGAGGTGATGGAGGAGACGCTGGGGATCCCGGCGGCCAAACGGTACTTCATCGCGATGGGGAACGGGACCGACATCGACTACGCGCCGGACTCCGTCCATCCGCTCGTGGGCCGGTTCGCTCCGGTGCCGCTGGTGTCCGAGGACGGTCACGCGCTTCTGGCGGAGGACGCAGGTTCGGTCTTTCTCGTGAGGCCGGACGGCTACGTCGCCTGGGCCGCGCCCGACGGCGAAAAGGCCGGGTTGGACGAAGCACTCGCACGCGTCACGGGTCACGTGTATAAAGTGAAACGAGTGTTCAAAATGTAACGACTGTTCAAGTTATGGAGTGTGCCGTGGCAGGCCAGTACCGAGAGCTGTTCTCCGCGAAGGGCTCGCTCGCCTTCTCCGCCGCGGGGCTGCTCGCCCGGATCCCGGTCCCCATGATGGGGATCGGGATCATCACCATGCTGGCGCGGACGCGCGGCGACTACGGCCTCGCCGGACTGGTCTCGGCGGCGTTCACGTTGTCCATGGCACTGCTCGGCCCGCAGGTCTCGCGGCTGGTGGATCGCCGGGGGCAGGGCCGGATCCTGATGCCGGTGACGGGGATCAGCGTGCTGGCGATCGGCGCGCTCCTGCTCTGCGCCCGGTTCGGGGCGCCGGACTGGACGCTGTTCGTGTGCGCGATCCTCGGCGGATTCATGCCCAGCATGGCTGCGATGGTCCGGGCCCGCTGGTCGGCGCTCTACCGCGGCTCGCCCCGGTTGCACACGGCGTTCGCGCTGGAATCGGTGGTCGACGAACTGACGTTCGTCATCGGGCCCGCGCTGTCGGTGGCGTTGTGCACCATCGTCTTCCCCGAAGCGGGACCGCTGCTCGCCGTGGTGCTCCTCGCCGCCGGGGTGCTGCTGTTCGTCTCGCGGCGAGAGACGGAACCACGCGTCCTGCCGCCGAGCGGAGCGGCGGGAAGTTCGGCGATCCGGCTGGGCGCGGTGCGGGTGCTGGTGCTGACGCTCGTGGCGGGCGGTGTCATCGTCGGCGCGGTCGACGTCGTCAGTGTGGCGTTCGCGGGTGCCGTCGGGTCGCCGTCGGCGGCGGGCGTCGTCGTCTCGGTCTACGCGGTGGGCTCCGCGATCTCCGGACTGGCCTTCGGGACGCTCAAACTGGCCATCGCGCCGCCCCGCTTGCTCCTGATCGGCACCGCGGGCACGGCGGCGAGTGCGGTGCCGTTGCTGGCGGTGGACGGCATCATCGGCCTGTGCGCGGTGGTCTTCGTCGCCGGATTGTTCTTCTCTCCCACGATGATCGTCGTCATGGGGATGATCGAGAAGATCGTCCCGGCGGAGAAACTGACCGAGGGGATGACGTGGGCGATCACCGGCCTCAGCATCGGCGTCGCCCTGGGCGCCGCGGTGTCGGGAGAGGCAGTCGACCGCTTCGGCCCGGATGGCGGATTCGCCGTCGCGGTCGTCGCCGGTGGCTTGATCATCCTGATCGCCCTGCTCTCGTATCCTCTGCTGACCAGGAAGACCACGACGCGTGAGGAGGCGGCATGCTGAACGAGCCGATCGCCGACGGCCGCCTCGCCAAAGGTGAGCAACGCAAACGGGAACTGATCGAGGCCACCCTGCGTGTCGTCGCGAGAGACGGGGTTTCGGGAGTCAGTCACCGCACTGTCGCCCGGGAGGCGGGGCTGCCCGCGACGGCGGCCGCGTACCACTTCCAAGGGATCGAAGACCTGCTGACCGCCGCGCTCACCCAGTGCATGGACGAAGACGCCGAGCGGATGCGCGTCCTCGCCGCGGAACCCGGCGGAGACGCCCTGCCGAAATTCGCGGCCCTGCTGGCCCGCGTGGCCGCGGAACCCGGGCACCTGCTGGCGGAGTACGAGCTGTACCTGCTCGCCGCGCGGGAGCCGAGACTCCGTGAGTCGACCGATCGCTGGATGGCGGCCCTGGCGGACTTCGCGCGCCGTCACACCGACGATCCGGTGCGGGTCGAGATGCTGGTCGGGCTGGTGGACGGGTTGCTGCTGCAGGGATTGCTGCGGGACGAACCGCCGACGGCGGACCGGTTCGAGGCCATCCTGCGGACCGCACTGGCCTCGTGAGTGGTAAGGATGGTTAGAACCGTCCTTACCACTCACGAGGCCGGTCAGCCGGTCGCGGGTGGCGACCAGGTCAGCCGCGGGTCCGTCTGGATGAAGCTGCCCAGCAGCTGATCGATCCGCGTCAGCACGTCGAGGTCCAGGACCACGCCGGACGCCTTCGCGTTCTCGGTCACCTGTGCCGCGGTGCTCGCCCCGGTCACCACCGAGGCGACGGTGTTGTGCTGCAACGTCCACGCGAGCGCCAGCTGGGCCATGGTCAGCCCGGCGTCGTCGGCGACGCCGCGCAGCATGCCGACGCGTTCGAGGAGGTCCGGGAAGAGCGGCGGCCGGGCCTCGCCCACCCTCGCGCCCCGGGAGTCCGGCGGGATCTCGCCCGGCCGGTACTTGCCGGTCAGCACGCCCTGCGCTAGGGCCACCGACGCGAACTGGCCGATCCCGGCGCGTTCGCACACCGGCATCACCTGGGCCTCGGCGACCCGCCAGAGCATCGAGTAGTGCGGCTGGTTGGCGATGAGCGGGACGCCGAGCCGGTCGGCGATCGGCCGCGCCTCCAGCAGTTGTTCCGCCGTCCATTCCGCGGTACCGGCGTAGAGGATCTTCCCTTGCCGCACCAGATCCGACAGCGCGAGGAACGTCTCCTCCAACGGCGTGCGGTAGTCGAACCGCAGCAACTGGTAGACGTCGACGTAGTCGGTGCGCAGGCGCCGCAGCGATCCGTGCAGCGACGTGGTCAGGTGCTTGCGGCTGAGGCCGGCGTCGTTGAGGCCCGGGCCTTCGGGCCAGAACACGCCGGTGCACAGGACGAGATCGTCGCGGCGCGCGGCGCTCAGCGCGGCGGCGAGGTTCTCTTCGGCGGCGCCGCCGTCCCAGGCGGCGGCGGTGTGGAAGGTCGTGATGCCCGCGTCGAGCGCGGCTTGGACGCACTCGGCGCCGTCGGGGTGCGTGAGCCAGTTGCCGTACGAGATCTCGCTGACGGACAGTCCGCTCGCGCCGAGCCTGCGGTGGTCCATGCTCACCTCTTCCGCGCGCCGGTTTCGAGGATGGTGCGGTCGATCCAGGCGTCGAGACCCGCCGCCTTGCGCGCGTAGGTCTCCCGTACCGATTCGTGCGGCAGGATCAGGAACTCCTCCGAGGCCAGGCCGTGGATGACGGATTCCGCGACGTCCTCCGGTTCCAGCAGTGGTGCCGCGGCGGCGATCGCGAGTGCGGCGGGGTGCCCGGCGGCGATCCCCGGTTCCAGCAACGCGGTCCGCACACCGAGCGGGCACAGCGCGCTGACCTGCACCCCGCGCGGCCGGTAGGTGATGGCCAGCCATTCGGCGAGTCCGACGGCCGCGTGTTTGGTCACCGAGTAGGGCGCGTCGCCGGGGGTGCCGAGCAGGCCCGCGCCCGAGGCCGTGATCAGCAGATATCCCTGGCCCCGGCTCAACATCGCGGGAAGCGCGACCTGTGCGGCGTGCACATGCTGCATGACGTTGATGGCCCACGATCGCGACCATTGCTCGTCGGCGGCGTGCACGCCCGTCCCGAACGCGGCACCCGCGTTGGAGCAGAACAGGTCCACCGGGCCGAACTCCGTCCTCGCCTCGGTCACCAGCATCTTCAAGTCCTCTTTGGACGACGCGTCGGCGTGGCGCGCGATGGCGGCACCGCCGGCGGCCGTGATCCCGGCGACGACCTTCTCCGCCGCGTCGAGGTCGAGGTCGGAGACCACCACTCCGGCGGCGCCCTCGGCGGCGAACCGCCGGGCCATGGCGGCGCCGATTCCGTGTGCCGCACCGGTCAGCACGACGACTCGTCCTGTCACTTCCACATGCGCTCCATGGTTATCGATACTGCTTTTGATGACAATTCTTCTGTTTTGTTACGCCGGTGAGCGGCGCTTTGCCGAAATCTGGAATGCGAGTGATAAAAGTGCAGGTCAGCGACTTGTTCTGACCGTGTCGACATATTTGTTTCCGGCGCCGGACTTTAGCACGCGTTCCCTTGTTTTTCGAGTTTTCACGCGAGAGTATTGCGCTCTCTGCGGCAAGTAGGTTATTTCTTGGGAATCCCGCTGAAGATCGCCGAACCCGGCGAGGTTCGACCAGCCCAGCCGAACAGGAGGTCCGCCGGTGAGTCATGCGACGGCGCGCACGCGGGTACTCGGCGTCAACCCGCTCGGACGTCCGGATCCGGGGCTGGCGGCCGCCGTCGCCAGGGGAGGCGGTCTCGGCGTCCTGGATCTCGCGCGCACCGGGTCCATAGTGGACGGAGGATTCCCGTTCGGGGTGCGGATCCCGGCGGGCCGCCACGTGCGGTACGAAGAGGTGCGGGAAAGCGGCGCGGGGCTCGTCCTGCTGGCCGAAGGGGCAGTTTGGCAGGGCAGGGGCGACGTCCCCGTGCTGGCCGAGGTGACCGGCGTCGAGCAGGCCGTCCGGATGCTCGGCGCCGGCGCCTCTGGTCTGGTCGCGAAGGGTGCCGAGGCGGGCGGTTCGGATCTCACCACGTTCGTCCTCCTGCAGCGGTTGCTGGAGCGGTTCGGGCGGGACGTCCCCGTCTGGGCGTACGGCGGCATCGGCCCGCGGACGGCGGTGGCCGCGATCGCCGGGGGCGCGGCGGGCGTGGTGCTCGACGGCCTCGGCCTGTTCCCGGAGGCCGACGTCCCGGCGGCCGCACGGAACGAACTCGCCAGGGCCGACGACGGGCTCGCGGCGTTGCTCGCGAATCGCTTCGAGGACGCTGAAAGCGCTGTCCGGACGGTCGTCCGTTCGCTCGCCACCCCGCCGTCGGCGAGTCCCGCGGAGCAAGGCGCGCGACTGTGCCGCACGCTCGGCACCGCCTTGCCGGTCGTGCAGGGACCGATGACGCGGGTGAGCGACCAGCCCGGTTTCGCCGCCGCCGTCGCCGGGCACGACGGGTTCCCGTTCGTCGCGGTGGCCACCGCGAACGGCGCCAAGACCGCCGAACTGCTCGGCCGCACCGCCGAAGCGCTCGGCGGACGACCTTGGGGCGCGGGCATCCTCGGCTTCGTCCCGGAGGACCTGCGCGCCGAGCAGCTCGCGGCGGTCCGGGCCGCGCGCCCGCGGTGCGTGCTGATCGCGGGCGGGAAACCCGCGCAGGCCAAGGCATTGGAAGCCGACGGGATCGCGACCTTCCTCCACGTGCCGTCACCGATCCTGCTGCGGCAGTTCCTCGACGCCGGGATCCGCCGGTTCGTCTTCGAAGGCGCCGAATGCGGCGGGCACGTCGGCCCGCGGTCGAGTTTCGTGCTGTGGGAGCAGCAGTTGGACGTCCTGCGCGAACACGGTGCCAAGGACGTCGAGGTGCTGTTCGCGGGCGGGATCCACGACGCCCGCTCCGCCGCGATGGTCTCGGCGATGGCGGGACCGCTCACCGGCGTCGGCGTGCTGATGGGCACCGCGTACCTGTTCACCGAGGAAGCCGTGGCCCACGGAGCCATCACCGATGTCTTCCAGGACCGGGTGCTCGACGCCCGGTCCACGGTCACCCTGGAGACCGCGCCCGGCCATCTCACCCGCTGCCTGCCCAGTCCGTACACCGACGAGTTCGCCGCGCTGAAGGCCGGGCTCCGCGCGGACGGGATCCCGCCGCAGGAGAGCTGGCAACGGCTGGAGGAGCTGAACACCGGACGGCTGCGGATCGCGAGCAAGGGGATCCGGCGGGAGGGCGAAGCCCTCGTCGAGGTCGACACCCTCGGCCAGCTCGCCGAGGGGATGTACATGGCGGGCCAGGTGACGGTCCTGCGAGAGCGGCGCACCGACATCGCCGCCCTGCACCGCGAAGTCACCGTCGGCGCGGCGGAACTGCTCGCCGCCCGCACCGCACCCGAAGAGTCCGTTGTGGACGGTGACGTCGCCATCGTCGGCATGGCGTGCGTGTTCCCCGGGGCCCCCGACCTTCCCTCCTTCTGGTCCAACATCCTGCGCGGCGCGGACGCCGTCACCGAGGTACCGGATCAGCGCTGGGACACGAAGGTCTACGCCGGCCAGTCGACGTCCAAGTGGGGTGGCTTCCTGCCGCCGGTGGACTTCGATCCGCTCGCGTACGGCATCCCGCCGAAGTCGATGGGCAGCATCGACCCGGCCCAGCTGGTGTCGCTGCAGACGGCGCGGCGGGCGCTGGAAGACGCGGGCTACGGCGACGGCGGTTTCGACCGCGAGCGCACCAGCGTCATCTTCGGCGCCGAAGCCGGGGGAGACCTGGCCAACGCCGGTGTCCTGCGCGCGCTGTTGCCCAGCTATCTCGAAGACGTCCCGGAAGAACTGCTCGCGCAGTTGCCGGAACTGACCGAAGACTCGTTCCCCGGCACCCTCGCCAACGTCATCTCCGGCCGGATCGCCAACCGGCTCGACCTCGGCGGCACCAACTACACCGTGGACGCCGCGTGCGGTTCCTCGCTGGCCGCGCTGGACCTCGCGGTGAAGGAACTGCGGGCGGGCACCAGCTCGATGGTCCTGTGCGGCGCTGTCGACCTGCACAACGGCGTCAACGACTACCTCATGTTCACCTCCGCGGGCGCGCTGTCGCCGACCGGCCGGTGCCGCCCGTTCGACTCGGCGGCGGACGGGATCGCGCTCGGCGAGGGCGTCGCCTGCCTCGTGCTCAAGCGGCGGGCCGACGCCGAACGCGACGGCGACCGGGTCTACGCCGTGGTCAAGGGCGTCGGCGCCGCCAGCGACGGCAAGGCGCTCGGCCTCACCGCACCGCGCCCCGAGGGGCAACGGCGCGCCCTGGCTAGGGCCTACCGCGACGCCGGGGTTTCTCCGGCGGACGTCTCGCTGGTGGAGGCGCACGGCACGGGCACGGTCGTCGGCGACGCCACCGAACTGACCACGCTCACCGAATTCTTCCTCGACGCGGGCGCCGAACCGGGCGCGTGCGCGCTGGGCTCGGTGAAGAGCCAGATCGGGCACACGAAATGCGCAGCGGGACTGGCGGGCCTGATGAAGGCGGCGCTGGCGCTGTGGCACGAAGTCGTGCCGCCCACGCTGCACCTGAGCAGGCCGAACCCCGCCTGGGACGCCCAGAGCAGTCCCTTCACCTTCTCCACCGGCGCCCGGCCGACGGCGGTTCCGCGCGGACGCGAGTTCGCGGGAGTGAGCGCGTTCGGGTTCGGTGGGACCAACTTCCACGCGGTACTGGCCGCTCCTGGGGTCCCGCCCGACCGGCGGCACGGTCCGCGTGACTGGGACGCCGAGCTGGTCCTGCTCCGTGGTTCCGATGTGGACGGTGCCCGCGCCGATCTGCGCGAACTGCTGTCGGCGAACGAAGGCCGTCCGTTGCGGGAGATCGCCGCTCTCGCCGCCGAACGGGGCGGGTCCGGGCCGGTGCGGCTCGCCGTCGTCGCGAGCGATCTCGAGGACCTGCGCGAGGCCGCCGAAAACGGGGGAGGGCTCACCGCGGGGGACACCGAGGCCGGGGCGATCGCGTTCCTGTTCCCCGGCCAGGGCAGCCAGCGGACCGGAATGCTGGCGGACCTGTTCGTGCACTTCCCCGAACTGGCCGAGGTCCTGCGGCTCGCTCCGGACGTCGCCGCGACCACCTTCCCGCCGCGCGCGTTCGCCGAAGAGGTACGCGCGGCGCAGGACGAGGATCTCAAGGACACGCGGATCGCGCAGCCCGCGCTCGGGCTCGTCGAGTCGGCCGTGTGCCGGTTGCTCGCCGATCTCGGGGTCCGGCCGGATCTGCTGGCGGGGCACAGCTACGGCGAACTGGCCGCGCTGTCGGTGGCCGGCGCGTTCGACACCCCGACCCTGGTGGCGCTCAGCCGGGCGAGGGCCCGCTCGATCGCCGAAGTCGCGGGTGCCGATCCAGGGGCGATGGCCGCGGTGAAGGCGTCCCGTGAGGAACTGGCCGCCGCCCTCGACCGGACCGATGTCGTGCTGGCCAACCACAACGCACCGGCGCAGACCGTCCTTTCCGGACCGACGGAGGCCATCGAAGAGGCCGTCCGCACGCTGCGCGGGCAGGGGATCGGGGCCAAGCGGATCCCCGTCGCCTGCGCCTTCCACAGTCCGCTGGTGGCCGGGGCGAGCGACGTGTTCGCCGTCGACCTCGACAACGCCGAGATCGGCGAGCCCGGCCCGCCGGTGTGGTCGAACCGCACCGCCCGGCCGTACGAAGCCGGAACGGTGCGCGCGGGACTGTCCGCGCAGATCGGCTCACCGGTGCGCTTCGTCGAGCTGATCGAGGACATGTACGCGGCGGGCGCGCGCACCTTCGTCGAGGCGGGCCCGGGACAGGTGCTTTCCCGGCTGGCCAAGGACATTCTCGGCGACCGGCCGCACACCGTCGTCACGTGTGATCCCGGTGGCCCGGGGCTGCGGGGGTTCCTCACCGCGCTCGCGCGCCTGGCGCTCACGGGTGTCGAGGTGCGCACCGAACGGCTTTTCCGTGGCCGTGTCCGCGTCGGCCCGCTTCCCGCGCCCGCCTGGACCGTGGACGGGCAGACCGTCCGCGCGCCCGGCGGCGAGGTCCCCGCCCATGGGCTCGTGCCCGCCCGACGAATCCCGAGGACGACCATGAACCAGCCCGCGCCCGGTCGTGACCAGGCCGTCGTCGAATTCCTCCGCACCAGCCGCGAACTGCTGGCGGCGCAACGGGACGTGATGCTCGGGTACCTCGGCACCGCGCCGCTCGCCGCGGCCCCGGTGCCGGTCGCGCCGGTGCCGCTGCCGCCGGTCGAGGCGCCGGTCATGACCGTGCCCGTCGCCGAGCCGGAACCGGTCGTGGAAGAAGTCGCGGTCACCGACGTCCTGGCCACCGTGATCGGCGCGATCAGCGAACGCACCGGCTATCCGGCCGAGATGATCGACGACGATCTCGACCTCGAAGCGGATCTTTCCATCGACTCGATCAAGCGCACCGAAATCGCGGGCTCGCTGCTGGCGAAGCTCGGGCTCACCGGACGGGTGCACGACGACGCCCAGGACCAGCTCAGCCGGGACCGGACGGCGAGCGCGCTGGCCGCACGGCTGCGGAAGTGGCTCGAACCGGCGGCCCCGGTCGCCGTGACCCCGGCCCCCGCCGAAGCCCCGGCGGGCCGCGCGCCCGGCCGGTACCTGCTCAGCCGGGTGCCCGCGCCGCTCGGCACGCCCGACCTCTCCAGGGTGGGCGGCAAAACGGTCGCGGTGAGCTTCGAACCCGGGCAGGAGGAGCTGGCCGAGTCGGTCCGCGCGGTGTTCTCCGAGGCCGGCGCCGTGCCGGGGGAGCGGACCGAGGCCGACATCGTCCTCGTGCTGAACCCGTTGTCGGACGCCGAAGAACCGGTCGCGGCGCAGGTCTTCGGCCTGCTCAAGGACGCCAAGGGCACGGTGGTCGTGGTGGCGAGGCCGGGTTCCGGGCACACCGCCGGGCTGCGCGGCCTCGTGCGCGCCGCGGCACGGGAACGGAGTGAGCCGACCAGGCTGGTCGAACTGGAATCCACGGTGGACCTCGCGCGGATAGTGCTGGAGGAGGTGATCGCCGAAGGACCCGCCACGGTCCGGTACGACACCGCCGGGCGCGCGTCCTTCGAGCCCTCCGCGGGCTCCCTCGGTTCGATCGCCTACGCCGGTGCGGGTCCCGGCGGCGGTGAGACCAAGGCACTCGGCCTCGGGGTGGATTCGGTACTGCTGCTGATCGGCGGCGCCCGGGGGATCACCGCGCGGGCGGCGGTCGCGCTGGCGGCGAGCGGATGCCGGATCGAACTGGCCGGGCGCACGCCGTGGCCCGCCGAACCCGGCGACGAAGACCTCCCTGCCGACGCACAGGGGATGCGCTCGGCCTTGGCCGCGCGGGGTGGTTCGCTGGTCGACATCGAACGCCGGGTGCGCACCGTGCTGGCCCAGCGTGAGATCGCCAGGACGCTCGACCAGATCGGCGCGGCCGGGGGCATCGCGGCGTACCGGTCGCTCGACGTGCGCGACGGCGCCGCCGTCCGGCAGATGGTCAAGGATCTGCACACCCGCTACGGCCGGATCGACGGTGTCGTCCACGCGGCCGGGGTGATCGACGACAAGCTGATGGCGGACAAGGACGAGCACTCGTTCCGCACGGTCTACGGGACCAAAGTGGACGGTGCGCGGGCCCTGCTCGACGCGCTGGAGCACTTCGGCGTCCGGCCCGGGTTCGTGACCTTCTTCGGCAGCATCGCCGCCGTCCTCGGCAACCGGGGACAGACCGACTACGCGGCCGCGAACGACGCGCTGGAGACCCTCGGCGCACAGTGGGCGGACCGCACCGGCTGCCGGGCGCTGACCGTCCACTGGGGACCTTGGGCGCCCTCGGACGACCACGCGGGCATGGTGTCGCCGGAACTGGCGCGCGAGTACGAACGCCGGGAGGTCGCGCTGATCGATCCGGACGAAGGCACCGCAGCCCTGCTGCGTGAACTGGCCTACGGCCCGGCCGACGTCCGCTCGGTGCTGTACACGGCGTCACTGTGGTGAACCAGACCGTGGTGAACCAGGAACAAGTCGCCATCGTCGGCATGGGAGTGTTCCTCCCCGGCGCGTCCACTGTGGACGAATACTGGCAGAACATCGTCTCCGGCACCGACGCGATCACCGAGATCCCGCCGCACCGCTGGGATCCGAGTTTCCACGACGGTGACGGCCGCACCCCCGACCGCACCTACGGGCGGCGCGGCGGATTCGTCGCCGACAGCCTGGACTTCGACGCGACGGCTCTCGGTATCGCGCCCAGTTCCGTCGCCGGGATGGAGCCGGATCAACTGGTCGCGCTGGCCGTCGCCGCGTCCGCGGTCGACGACGCCGGTGGCCTGCGACGGCTGGGCGACCTCGAACGCGTGGGCGTGATCCTCGGCAGGGGCGGTTACCTTTCGCCCGGACTCCAGCGGTTCGACCAGCGTGTCCGGTCGGTCCGCCAGATCACCGGCGCGGTCCGGGACCTCCTGCCGTCGGCGCGCCCGGAGATGCTCGACAGGCTCCGGGACGCGCTGCTCGAACCGCTCGGCGAGTTCCGGCCCGACACCGCGATCGGGCTGGTGCCGAACCTCGCCGCGTCCCGGGTGGCCAACCGCCTGGACCTCGGCGGCCCCGCGTACACGGTGGACGCCGCTTGCGCGTCCTCGCTGCTGGCCGTGGACCAGGCGATCAGCGAACTCGCCCGTCGCCGCTGCGACGTCGTACTGGCAGGCGGGGTGCACCACTGCCACGACGACACGCTCTGGTCGATGTTCACCCAGCTCGGCGCCTTGTCTCCGAGCCAGCGGATCAGCCCGTTCTCGCGGGACGCGGACGGTCTGCTGATTGGCGAGGGCACCGCGATCGTCGTGCTGAAACGGTTCTACGACGCGCGCCGCGACGGCGACCGGGTCTACGCGGTGCTGCGCGGGTCCGGGACGTCGAGCGACGGCAAGGGCGCGAGCCTGCTCAGCCCGGCGGTGTCCGGGCAGACCCTGGCGCTGCGCCGCGCGTGGGCGTCGGCGGGGCTCGATCCCACCGCGCCCGGCGCGATCGGCCTGCTGGAAGCCCACGGGACCGCGACACCGACCGGGGACGCGGCCGAACTGGCCACCCTCGCCGAGGTGTTCGGCCCGCCCGAAGGCCGCCGTGCCGCGATCGGCGCGGTGAAGGCGATGATCGGGCACACCATGCCGACCGCCGGGGCCGCCGGACTGGTCAAGGCGGCGCTCGCGCTGCACCACGCCGTCCTGCCGCCGACCCTGAACTGCGCCGATCCGAGCCCGCTGTTGGACAAGACCCGGTTCCGGGCCCTGGCCGAAGCGGAGCGCTGGCCGGCGGGCGACGTGCCACGCCGGGCGGCGGTCAACGCCTTCGGTTTCGGCGGCGTCAACGCGCACGTGATCCTGGAAGAGGCCGATCCGGCGCCCACCCGGCC
Source organism: Amycolatopsis sp. lyj-90 (assembly GCF_046549035.1). Classification (NCBI taxonomy): domain Bacteria; kingdom Bacillati; phylum Actinomycetota; class Actinomycetes; order Pseudonocardiales; family Pseudonocardiaceae; genus Amycolatopsis; species Amycolatopsis sp. lyj-90. The sequence goes on along the minus strand of NZ_JAJPWP010000013.1, from coordinate 107,944 downwards.
ACGCCGGGCCAAGGTGACCGGCGAGCCCGAGCGGATCCTGCGGCTCGCGGCGTCCACTCCGGACGAACTTCGCACGCTGCTCGACCGTCCGGATCCGGAATCCGGCGGGCACGGCCCGAGCCGGATCGGGATCGTCGGGCCGACCGAGAAGCGGATCGAGGTCGCGCGGAGGGTGCTCGTGAAGGTCACGGCCGAGGGCCGGTCCTGGCACGGGCCCAACGACATCTGGTGCAGTACGGCACCTTTGCTGGAGCAGCACGGCGCGAAGACCGTGTTCGTCTACCCGGGGCTGGAGGCGGACGCGGAGCCGCGCTGCGCCGACGTCGCCCGGCACTTCGGCCTGGAACGGCCCGAATGGTCGACGGAGAGCGTGCTTTCGCGTGCGTCGAGCGTGTCCCAGGTCGGTTTGCTGCTCGACACCGCGCTGCGGCGGCTCGCCATCATGCCGGATCTGCTCGCCGGGCACAGCGTCGGCGAGTGGACCGCGATGCAGGCGGCCGGGATGTACCCCGGACAGTCCACAGAGGACATGTTGAGCCGGTACTGGCCGCAGGGGTTCACCCTGCCGGACGCCGAATTCCTGGTACTCGGCTGCTCCGCGGAGCGGGCGGCCGCGCTGCTCGCCGCCGAACCGGAACTGATGGTCTCCCACGAGAACGCGCCGCGGCAGACGATCGTCTGCGGTGACCCGGCGGCCGCGGCCCGGCTCGCGCGCCTGTGCACCCAGCACGGCATCGTCGCCAGGACGCTCCCGTTCCGGTCCGGGTTCCACACCCCGCTGATGCGCTCCCGGCTCGGCCCGTTCACCCGGCTCGCGGCGGAACTGGACCTGAAGGCGCCGCGGATCCCCGTCTGGTCGGCGACCACGGCCCGGCCGTATCCCGCGGATCCGGTGGAGGTCCGCGAGCTGTACCTGGCCCACCTGGTGCGGAAGGTCCGGTTCCGGGAACTCGTCGACGCCCTCTACGCCGACGGCGCCCGCGTCTTCGTGCAGGCGGGAGCCGGTCAGGTCGGTTCGTTCGTGGCGGACACCCTGGGAACGCGGCCGCACCTGGTCGTCCCGGCGTCGTCCGGCACCAGGCCCGGGCTCGCCCAGCTGCGCCGGGTGGCCACCGCGGTCTGGGTGGAGGGCGGACGGCCCGCGTTCGACGTGCTGGAGCCGCGCCGGACCCGGATCGACACGGCGGGCTCGCTGCTCTCGGTCGACGGTGACGTCAAGGGCATGTTCGAAGGCGACACCACGGTTCCCGAGCTGGCCGACGGTGTTCCGGACGCGATCGTCGCGGAGTTCACCGCGCTGCTCGCCGAGACCAGGCAGGCCGCGGCGAGCGTCGTCAACGCGGCCGCGCGCAGGTCCGCCGATTCCACCGTGGAGTCCACTGTGGATGTATCGCTGGCCGCGATGCCGTATCTGGTGGATCACCGGTTCTTCCGGCAGCGCGAGGACTGGCCGGACGAGGCGGACTTCCGGCCCACCGTCCCCGCGACGACCCTGGTCGACCTGGCCTGCCGGGCGGCGGAGCGGGCCTGGCCGGGGACGGTCGCGACCGGCGTGAGCAACGCGGCGTTCTCCCGGTGGCTGATCGCCGCCCCCGCGCAGCGTGTCCCGCTGTCGATGACCCGCGAGGGCGACCGGATCAGTGTCCAAATCGGACCGCACGCCAGTATGGACGTCCAGCTGGCGCAGCGGTATCCGACGGCGCCCCGGCCGTCCCCGCCGCCGGGGCCGGAAACCGCGCCCCCGCTCAGCGCCGCCGAGATCTACTCGCGCCGGGAGATGTTCCACGGCCCCGCGTACCAAGGGCTCGCCAGGCTCATCGGGCTGGGCGAGCGGCACATCCGCGGCGAGCTCGTCGTGCCGTCGGCGCCCGGCGCACTGCTGGACAACGTCGGCCAGTTGCTGGGCTGCTGGCTGATGGCCACCAAGGCGGACGCGCTGCTGGCGTTCCCGACGTCGATGGGCCGGATCACCTGGTACGGCCCGGAACCGGCGCCGGGCACGTCGTTGCGGTGCGTGGTCCGGGTCCGGCTGCCCCGGCCGGACGTGCTGGAGATGGACGCCGAACTGGTGCGGGACGGCGCCGTGCTGGCCAGGATCGAGCAGTGGCGGGACATCCGCTTCCCGTGCGACCGGCCCGCTCACCGGGTCTATGCCTTTCCGGACCGGCATCGGCTCGCCGAGCAGCACCAAGGCGGTTGGGCACTGGTCACCGACCGGTGGCCGAGCCCGGCCGCGCGGGACATCTACGCCGGCGTCTATCTCGGTTCGGAGGAACGTGCCGAGTTCGCCGCCTGCGCGCCGCGACGGCAGCGCGGCTGGCTGCTGGAACGGATCGCGATCAAGGACGCCGTGCGCGCGAAACTCGGACTCGACGGCGTCTATCCGGCCGAGATCCGGGTCAGCGCCGACGGGACCTCGATGACCGGGGTCCACGGCCGGGAACTGCCCCCGCTGGCAGTGGCCGTCGCGACGGTCGGAGACGTGGCGGTCGCCCTCGTCCGGGAACGGGGCGCGACGCCGCCCCGGATCGCGGTCCGGGCCGAGGGCGATTTGGCGGGGCTGGCCGAGGAAATCGGCCCAGGGGTGGAGTTCGCCGGGATACCGGGGCACGTGGTGGCCTGGAACCGCGGGTAGGAACAGGAGCAGAGCATGACGATCGAACAGCAGAGCCCGGCGTCGGTCTTCGGCACCGTGGCCGAATTGCTGAGAGAACTGGTGGGGGACACCGACGTCCTCGGCATCGAGATCACCCCGCAGACCACCTTCCACGAGGATCTCCAGCTCGAGAGCATCGATCTGGTGACCTTTGCGAGCATCCTCGCCGAGTTCTTCGGCGCGGACGTCAACCTCGCGGAGTTCCTGGCGGAGAAGGATCTCGACGACGTGATCGGACTCCGGGTCGGCGACATCGCGGACTACGTCGCCGCCCGCCTCGGCGAACGGGGCTGAGGCGGTGCCGACGATGACCGTCAACGGGCTGCGCACGAACGTGCACCTCGTGCCCGGCGGGGGCACGGAGACCGTGGTGTTCCTGCACGGCATGGGCACCGACAGCCTGGCGAGTTTCTACCTCACCCTGGCCCCGCCGGTCGCCGCCGCCGGGGTGGACGTGATCAGCTACGACCTGCGCGGGCACGGGAAGACCGAACGCCCGGAGCGCGGGTACACGATCGCGGACTTCATCGCCGACCTCGACGACCTGCTGGATCAGCTCGACCTCGACCGCCCGGTCCACCTGGTGGGCAACAGTTTCGGCGGCACCCTCGCCTACAGCTACGCGGTGGCGAAACCGGAACGGGTGCGCAGCATCGTGTGCATCGAGTCGGAGCCCGCCACCGAACTGTGGGCGGACAAGATGGCGCAGATCCTCGAACACACCGTGCGGTTCTTGAAGGTCGAGGAGAGTTTCGACTGGATCGAGGCCAACTACAGCGCCCACCACCGGCGGCTGGCGAGAATGGCGGCGGAGCGGATCACGTCCACGTCGATGGCCGAGGAGGTCCCGCTCGGCCCGTTGCTGACCCTGGACCAGGTGGCGGGGATCGACTGCCCGGTACTGTCCATTTTGGGCAGTCACGGCTACCAGGCCGACGATCTCAACGCGCTGACGTCCTTGTTGCCCCGTGGTGAGCTGCACGTGTTCGAGGGGCAGGGGCATTCGGTGCTCGTCGAGCAGCACCGGGAGGTCCGTGAGCTGTTGCTGAACTGGATCTCCCGGCACGGGAGGCCGCGCGGATGAGCCGGTTCCTGCTGGTCGTCCCGCCGCTCACCGGACACGTGGCCCCGTTGCGCGCGGTGGCCGCCGAACTCGTGGGCCGCGGCCACGACGTCGCCTGGTGCGGTCCGGAACCCACGACGTCGGAGCTGACGCGGGCGGGCCGGGTGTACCCGGCGGCGGACGCGCTGGAGTTCGCCGTCGAGCGCCGGCCCGAGGGCCTGCGCGGGTTCGCCGCGCTGAAGTTCCTCTGGGAGCAGTACTTGGTCCCGCTCGCGGACGCGATGGTCCCCGGGGTCGAGAAGGCGGTGTCCGCCTTCCGCCCCGACGTCGTGATCGCCGACCAGCAGGCCTTCGCGGGCGCACTGGTGGCGAGCCGCCGCTCCCTGCCGTGGGTGACCTCGGCGTCGACGTCGACCGAACTCGGCGACCCGCTGAGCGCCATGCCGAAGATCGCCGCGTGGGTGGACGAACTCCAGGAAGATCTGCGGACACGGCACCAGGTGGACTGCGGCGACCTGCGGTTTTCCCCGCATCTCGTCCTCGCCTTCACCACCGTCTCGCTGACGGGACCGCTCGCCGACGTCGGAGCGGTCCGCTTCGTCGGCCCGGCGCTGGCAGCGGCGCCCCCGGTCGGATTCTCGTGGGACCGGCTCGACGGCAGACCGCTCGTCCTCGCCACCCTCGGCACCGCCAACGCCGCTCTCGGCCGCCGTTTCCTGGCCGAATGCGTCGACGCGCTCGCCGGGATGCCCGAGGTCCAAGGCCTGGTCGTCGACCCCACCGGTGAACTGATCAGCGACGAAGTGCTGATCGCCAAACGCATCCCGCAGGCGGAAGTGGTGCGGAAGGCGGCGGCGGTGATCTGCCACGGCGGGCACAACACGGTCAGCGAGACCCTCGCGTCCGGGCTGCCGCTGGTGATCGCGCCGATCCGGGACGACCAGTCGATGCTGGCTCAGCAGGTCGAGGCGGCGGGCGCGGGGCTGCGGCTGCGCTTCGACCGCGTGAAGGCGCCGGACATCCGCGGCACGATCACCGAAGTGCTGACCGAGCCCGCCTATGCCGCGGCGGCCGCGCGGGTGCGGGCCTCGTTCGCGGCGGCCGGGGGAGTCGTGGCCGCCGCGGACCACCTGGAGTCCCTGCCGCGCTAGCCCGGCCCCACCCCATCTATAAATAGAACCGTCCCAGTAGCGCGTGAAAGGCCCCTTCCCTCGGCTCAGTCGAGGGAAGGGGGCCTTCACGCGCGCTGCTGCGGGTGGGTTGCTGACGCAAGTAGGCGACTACTTGCGTGAGCTGGGGCGGTCACCCGAGCATGCCGTGTGTCCCCAATGCGGCATTGGAGACACTCAGCGTCTCCAATGCGGCATTGGAGACACGGCTCTGGGAAGAGACCTTGAGCGTCTCAAAGGTGGCCCTCAGGACGCTTCCTGAGGTGACCCAGTAGTGAAGGGGGCCTTCACGCGACACCACGCCGGACCGACGTCACCGCGGGGGAGTCTCCCGCGGCGACCGGAACGTTCTCGCCGCGATCCAGCCGCCCGCGAGCGCCGCCACGGCCGCGATCGCGAGCGAGATCGGGATCGACCAGCCCGACGGCCGTCCCAGTGCGAGCGCCCTCGTGGCGTCGATCGCGTAGGTCAGCGGGTTGATCGCCGAGGCCACCCGCAGCCAGGTGGGCATGGTCTCGAGCGGCATGTAGGCGCTGGAGGAGAACATCAGCGGGAACATGACCACGAACGACGCCATCTGCAGGGTTTCGGCCTTGCGCAGCCAGGTCGTGATGGCGACGAAGATCCAGCTCAGGCACCAGCCGACGACGAGCGTGAGCAGAAGTGCCGCGGTGACACCGAAAACCCCGCCGGTCGGGCGGAAACCGAGCAGGACCACGCTGGCGAGCGCCGTCACCAGCAGTTGCACGGCCAGCCGGGCGGAGTCGGAGATGGTGCGGGCCACCAGGACGGCCGAAAGACTGATGGGCATGCACCGGAGGCGTCCGGTGAATCCACTGTAGATCTCGGCGAGCAGGCCGGCGCCCGAGCTCATCGCCGTGGTCATCGCGATGTTCACCAGGGTCGCCGGGACGAGGAAGTTCACGTAACCCTGGTAAGCCGCGACACCGGGCAGCGTGCTGACCCCGTTGAAGACCTGGCTGAACAGCAGGAGCAGCACGATCGGTTGCAGCAGACCGAAGAACACCAGCCGCCGGTCGCCGAACGCGGTCTTCAGCGACCGGACGGCGAGCACCCGGACCTGGGTGCCGAAGGTGCTCGGCGGCCAGGTCGCCGGATCGGTCAGCACCAGCGGTGCCGGCGCGCGGTGGCGTGCCTCGGTCATGACGGGACCGCCGGATTCCGGTGCAGGGAAAGGTAGACGTCGTCGAGCGTCGGCTCGGCGACGGTGAGGTCCTTCATCGGCGCGCCCGCCGCGTCGAGCGCGCGGACCAGCACCGTGATGTCGGAGGGCCCGGACAGCGCGACGCCGAGCACCAGCCCGGAGGCCGACGTCGTGCAGCCCATGCCGAGCCGGTGCAGCGCGGCCACCGCCCGGTGGGCGGCGAGCCCGGTGCCGAAGGTCAGGGTCGCGGTCCGTTCCCCGAGTCTGGCCTTCAGCTCCGACGGCCGCCCGGAAACCGTGACGTGCCCCAACCCCAGCACGATGACGTGATCCGCCAGTCTGTCCGCCTCCTCGAGGTACTGCGTGGTGAGCACGACGGTGGTGCCGCGTGCGGCGAGCCGTTCGACGCCGTCCCAGAGTCCCGCTCGGCTGAGCGGATCGAGGCCGGTCGTCGGTTCGTCGAGGAAGAGGACGTCGGGGGAGCCGACGAGCCCGGCCGCGAGATCGAGCCGCCGCCGCATCCCGCCGGAGTACGTCCGCGCGGGCCGGTCCGCGGCGTCGTCGAGGCCGAACATGGCGAGCAGTTCGGCCGCGCGGGCCCTGGCCTGGCGCCGGTTCGCGCCCAGCAACCGGGCGACGAGTTCCAGATTGCCGCGGCCGGAGAGGGCGTCGTCGACCGCCGCGAACTGGCCGGTGACCCCGATCCGCCGTCGGACGTGATGTCCGGCGCGGACGACGTCGAAACCGCACACCTTGGCGCTGCCGCCGCTCGGTTTGACGCGGGTGCTGAGGATGTCGATCAGCGTCGTCTTCCCGGCACCGTTGTGGCCGAGCACCGCGAGCACGGTGCCGCGGCCGACGCGGAGACTGACGCCGGCGAGAGCCGTCACTTCACCGTAGTGCTTGGCAAGGCCGGTCACTTCGATGGCAGCCTGCTCCATTCGCCGAACGTAGCGGGGGTTTCGGTGCGGCCGCAATGAACGGGAGCGGACTCCGGACGCGCGTGACAATTCAGGACGTCGTCCTCCACACGCGCGTCACAAGAACACGCGTGTGACAGTTTTGCCTCCGCCGATGTCGACGAGCGTGACAAAAGCGATTCGGCGCGGGTGGTGGTGCCAGTTAATGAGTCACCCGATCCCACCCGGATGACAAACAAAAGGGGCCGGATCCGGTGTCCTTGCCGGTGCGAGAGGGCACAGGTAATTTACCGCTTCCGTGTCCGTGCCGTTTCGGCCGTGTCACGCAATTTCTCCGATTCCCCGGGAGTGACCGTTGTGAAGTTCCCACAGAAACTGAAGTCGAAAAGATCGGTGCAAGCCTTGGCCGCCGGTACGGTGGCCGCCGTCGCGGCCACCCTGGGCATCGCCGGCGCGGGCTTGAGCGAGGCGGCGCCCGCGTCGCTGACGCTGAAGTACACCTGCCCGTTCCCCCTGATCGGCGACCAGACCCTCGTCGTGAAGATCGACACCGTCCTGCCGGACGACGCCGTGGCCGGGAAGACGTCCACCCCGATCACGTTCGACGTCGACGTCACCGTTCCGGCGGACGCGACCGCGGGACTTTCGCTCGTCGGCGCCACCACCGTCGAGGGCAGCGCCAAGGCCGCCGCGGTGCTGAAGTACCCGGTCGACAAGACGCTGAACCTCGGTCTCCCGCTGGTCATCCCGGTCACGCCGGTGCCGGAGGCGGGCGAGTTCCACGTCAAGACGAGCGGCAAGGCGCCCGCGGTCACGTTCCCCAGCGCGGGCACCGCTTCGGTGACCGTCGGGAACTTCAGCACCACCATGACGCCGAAGAACGCGCAGGGACAGCCGACCGACCTCGGCACGTTCACGTCGGACTGCATCGTCCAGCCGGGACAGAACCAGCAGCTCGGGACGTTCGAGATCAAGCCCGCCGGTGGCGGGACGACGACGCCGACCACCCCGACGACCCCCACGACACCGACGACTCCCACCACGGAGCCGACTCCGACGACGGAGCCGACTCCGACTTCGACCACGGAGCCCACTCCGACCACTGAGCCGACCCCGACGACGGAGCCGACTCCGACTTCGAGCACGCAGCCGACTCCCACCACCGAGCCCACTCCGACGACGGAGCCGACTCCGACTTCGACCACGGAGCCCACTCCGACCACTGAGCCGACCCCGACGACGGAGCCCACTCCGACTTCGAGCACGCAGCCGACTCCCACGACGGAGCCGACTCCGACCACCGAACCCACGCCGACTCCGACCACGGAGCCGACCCCCACGACCGAGCCCACTCCGACCACGCAACCGACTCCCACCACGGAGCCGACCCCGACGACCCAGCCGACGAGCCCGACCACCGTGCCGACCACGCCGACCACGACACAGCCGCCGGGTGACACCAAGATCGTCTACGGCGTCAAGGGCAGGACCACCATCGCGGGGCTGAACGCCAGGCTGCCGCTGGGCCCCGGTGAGTTCACCGCGAAGCTGAACGCCCAGTCGGGCAAGTTCACCGGGCAGCTCTCGCTGCCGCCGTCGAACGTGCAGTTCCGGTTCCTCGGCTTCTTCCCCGCCTCGGCGACGGTGAAGATCAACCAGGTCGGCGACGTGACGGGCACCGTCAACGCCGGCGCGGTGAAGGCCGACACGAAGGCCGACGTCAAGCTGCTCACGGTGCGGCTGTTCGGATTCCCGATCCTGGCGAGTTCGACCTGCCAGACGGCCAAGCCCGCGGACATCCCGCTGGTTTCCGCGCACGGCTTCAACCCGTTGAAGGGCGGCAAGCTGACGGCCGAATACAAGCTGCCGCAGTTCCGCGGTTGTGGCCTGCTGACGCCGTTGATCAGCGCGATGGCGTCCGGTGACGGGAACAGCCTGGAGATCAACCTCACCAAGAAGTAGCAAAGCCTCGTGAGTGGTAATGACGGTTAGAACCGTCATTACCACTCACGAGACTCACCCCAAAACAGTTACGCCCATTACAACCTTTCCGTTTTCCCGAACGCCCGGTCCCGCATTACTTGTCTCCCTGATCTTCCGCCAGTAGCGTGCTGCACAAGTTGGCCGTTCGGCCGGAGAAGTCGAAGTGAGGAAGCCCGAATGTCAGTGATGACCGGGCGCGTTCTGCGCGCCTTCCTGCTCCCGGCGGTGCTGGGGCTGGGGGCGCTTTCACTGGCTTCCGCCTCGGCCGCTCCCGCGCCGGCGCAGCAGGCCGAACCCGAACAGCCTCCGTCCGCCGCGCAAGCCGGGCTGAAGTTCGGTTTCTACGTCGGCGACGAACAGCAGCCCACGACCAGCCGCGTCGCGAAACTCGGTTCGGACATCACGTTCCCGCAGGGCCGGTTCGACGGCATGATCCTCGGGTTCACCGACAAGTCGCCGATCTCCGGCAAGCTCGCCATCCCGTCGACGTCGAGCTATTTCGTCTCCTTCCGGTTCATGCCCGCCACCGGCACCGTCGAACTCGTCCCCGACGGCGACGCGACCGGCGTCGTCGACGTGGACACCGGCGCCACGGGCGACTGCAAGGAGGTCGGCACCGCGATCTGCGCGCACACCGATGTCACGTCGAAGGTGTTCATCAAGCTTTCCAACGTCAAAGTGGACGGCAAGGTCCTCGACGTCGGCCCGAACTGCCGGACGGCGCAGTCGGCCGTGGTGAACATCAAGGCGCTGGTGCCGCTCGCGTTCCCCGCCCCGCCGGTGAAGGTCACCAGCACCTTCGCCACGCCGGGATTCACCGGTTGCGGGGTCCGTGAGGATCTGAGCCCGTTGCTCACCGGTCTGGTGGCGGGACCGGGCAACACCCTGGTCACCAACCTCAAGCTGCGGTGTGTCGGCTCGGCGGGTCCCCCCAACGGATGCGGAGCCTGACGATGACCAATCCCGTCACCCTGCTCGCCCGCGCGCCGGAGAAGGCCGCCGCGGGACTGCGCGAATTCGGCCGCATGTGCGCCATGGGCCTCGACGTCATCCTCGCGATGTTCCGCCGCCCGGTGCAGGTCCGCGAGTTCGTCCAGCAGTTCTGGTTCATCGCCAGCGTGTCGATCACGCCGGCGATCCTCGTGTCGATCCCGTTCGGCGCGGTCATCTCGCTGCAACTCGGCTCGCTCACCAGTCAGATCGGCGCGCAGCAGTTCAACGGCGCCGCGAGCGTGCTCGCCGTCGTGCAACAGGCCAGCCCGATCGTGACGACACTGATCATCGCGGGCGCCGGCGGTTCGGCGATCTGCGCGGATCTCGGCGCCCGCTCCATCCGCGAGGAGATCGACGCGATGGAGGTGCTCGGCGTCTCGCCGATCCACCGGCTGATCGTGCCGCGGGTGCAGGCGGCCATCGGGGTTTCGGTGCTGCTCAACGGTTTGGTCAGCGTCGTCGGCGTGCTCGGCGGCTACTTCTTCAACGTCATCGTGCAGGGCGGGACACCCGGCGCGTACCTCGCGAGCTTCAACGCGCTGGCCCAGCTGCCCGACCTCGTGGTCAGCTCGATCAAGGCGTTCATCTTCGGGTTCCTCGCCGGGGTCGTCGCGTCGTACCGGGGGCTGAACCCCAGAGGCGGCCCCAAGGGCGTCGGTGACGTCGTCAACCAGTCGGTGGTGATCACGTTCCTGCTCCTGTTCTTCGTCAACACCATCCTGACCGCGCTGTACCTGCAACTCGTCCCGGCGAAGGGAACCTGATCCCGTGACCAGCGTCCCCGAACGGGCCAAGGAAGCCTTCAAACGCCCCGGCAACAGTCTTTTCGAGCTGGGCGACCAGTTGCTGTTCTACGTCCGCGCGCTGGCGGCGATCCCGATGGCCGTCACCCGCTATTTCCGCGAAGTGGTGCGCCTGCTCGCCGAGGTGACCTTCGGCAGCGGCGCTCTCGCGGTGATCGGCGGCACCGTCGGCGTGATGGTCGGACTGTGCGTGTTCACCGGGATCACGGTGGGGCTGCAGGGTTTCAGCGCGCTGAACCAGATCAACATCTCCGCGATGACCGGCTTCCTCACCGCGTACTTCAACACCCGCGAGATCGCACCGCTCTCGGCGGGGCTCGCGTTGTCCGCGACGGTCGGCGCCGGATTCACCGCGCAACTGGGCGCCATGCGGATCTCCGAAGAGATCGACGCGCTCGAAGTGATGGCTGTGCGGAGCATGCCGTACCTCGTCACCACCCGGATCGTCGCGGGGTTCATCGCGATCATCCCGCTCTACGTGATCGGCCTGCTGATCTCGTACCTCGGTTCGCGGGTGACGACGGTCGTCTTCTTCGGCCAGTCCGGCGGAACCTACGACCACTACTTCTCCTTGTTCTTACCGCCTGAAGACGTGTTGTGGTCGTTCGCCAAGGTGCTCGTGTTCAGCGTCGGCGTCATCCTCACGCACTGCTTCTACGGCTACCGTGCCGCGGGCGGCCCGGCGGGCGTCGGGGTCGCGGTCGGCCGCGCCGTGCGGACGTCGATCGTGCTGATCAGCGTGCTCGACCTGTTCCTCAGCCTGGCCATCTGGGGCGCCACCACGACGGTGAAGGTCTCCGGATGACCGCCCGGGCACGGACACAGGCCGCCGGGGTGATCTTCCTCGTCATCCTGGTGCTGCTCGGCTGGCTCGCCGTGGCCATCTTCAACAAGGACTTCGACCGCGCGGAACTGGTCACGCTCAAAACAGACCGGGTCGGCAACCAGCTGGCCCCACCCGCCGAGGTCAAGGTCCGCGGCGTCCCGTTCGGCGAGGTCAGGGCGGTCCGCGGCAGCGCGGACGGGGTCGAGGTGGATCTCGCCATCGACCCGGCGAAGATCGATCAGCTGCCGCGCAACGTCTCGGCCCGGTTGCTGCCCAAGACGGTGTTCGGCGAGCGCTACGTCAATCTCGTACTGCCGGACCGGCCCGAGGGCGGCTCGCTGCGCGACGGCGACGTCATCGGCCAAGACCGGTCCGCCAACGCGATCGAACTCGAACGCGTCCTCGGTGATCTGCTGCCCCTGCTGCGGGCGGTGCAGCCGCAGAAGCTCAACAGCTCGCTCGGCGCGATTTCGCTCGCGCTCGACAATCGCGGGAAATCCCTGGGGGACAGCATCGTCCAGCTCAACGACCTTCTCGGCCAGGTGAACCCGCTGATGCCGCAGTTCAAGGCGGACATCAGCAAGCTCGCCGACGTCGCCGACCTCTACACCGGTGCGGCGCCGGACATCCTCAAGGCCCTCTCGGATCTCTCCACGACCGCGAAGACCATTGTGGACACTCGCGCCGATCTCGACAAGCTGTACACCAGCGTCACCACCGCGAGCGGTGACCTGAACAAGTTCCTGGTGCAGAACAAGGACAACATCATCGGCGTCAGCGTGAAGAGCAGGCCGACACTGGAGCTGCTGTCCCGCTATTCGCCCGAGTTCCCGTGCCTGTTCGACGCGGTGAACCGGCTCAAGCCGGTGATGGAGAAGGCCTTGGGCAAGGGCACCGGCGAGTCCGGGCTGCACGTGACGTTGTCCGTCCACGATCCGCGCGACAAGTACGTGCCGGGCCGGGACGATCCGCGGTTCGACCAAAAGGGCGGCCCGCGGTGCTACGGCGGGGGTACGGCTTCGGCGACGGTGTCCTTCGCCGCCGATGGGGACCTCGGCCCGGCCAATTCGAAGGGGGAGCGGGGGCTGGTCGCCGAGATCCTGGCGCCGTCGCTCGGGATGAAACCGGCCGAGGTCCCGGACTGGAGCAGCGTGCTCGTGGGCCCGGCGTTGCGCGGAACGGAGGTGACCGTCCGATGAGGAGTATCGCGGGACCGGCGATCAAGGGCCTGATCTTCTTCGTGATCACCGTGGTGGCGACGGGGATCCTGGCCATCACCATCGCCAACTCCGGGGTCGGCACGACGGTCGGCTACACCGCCAGATTCACCGACGCGACTTCGGTCAACCCCGGGGACGAGGTCCGGATGTCCGGCGTCCGGATCGGGCAGGTGGACTCCATCGGAGTGGTCGAGCGGCGCTTGGCGGACGTGCGGTTCTCGATCGAGAGCAAGCGCCGTCTCACCGCGGGCGCCTCGGTCACCATCAGGTACCGCAACCTCGTCGGCCAGCGCTACCTGTCGATCGATCCCGGTCCGGACGGGCCGGCCGCGCTGACCGAGGGCGCGCTGATCCCGCCGGAGCGGACGACCCCGGCGCTGGACCTGACCGCGTTGTTCAACGGGTTCAAACCGCTGTTCCAGGCGTTGTCGCCGAACGACGTCAACCAGTTGTCGTTCGAGATCGTCCAAGTGCTGCAGGGGGAGGGGAGCACCATCGACAGCCTCCTGGAGCACACCGCGTCGCTCACGAACACGCTGGCGGGCAAGGACGAGGTGATCGGCCAGGTGGTCGGGAACCTCAACACGGTGCTCGACACGCTCAACTCCCAGGGCGACCAGTTCGACAAACTGGTCGACGTCACCGCGCAACTGGTCTCCGGGCTCGCGGCGGACGCGAAACCCATCGGTTCGGCGATCGGCGGGCTCGGCGAACTCACCACGGCCACCGCGGACCTGCTCAAGGACGGCCGTGCGCCGTTGAAGGACAGCATCAACACCCTCGGCGACCTGTCTAAGAACCTCGCCGACAACACCCCGGTGTTCGAACAGTTCCTGACGAATCTCCCGAAGAAGCTGGACCGCATGGGCGCGATGGTCTCGTACGGCTCGTGGTTCAACTTCTACCTGTGCTCGGTCAAATCGGACGCGCCACCGGCCCCGGGCGGCCCGCCGGTCGGCATCCCGCTGACCCAGGGACGGTGCCGGTGAAAGCGCCCAGGATCAAACCCTTCCGCAGTCGCAATCCGATCGTGGTCGGCACCATCACGGCCGTGCTGATGACCGTCGCCGGTTCGGCGGTGTTCTTCTCCGACGATCTCCCGCTGATCGGCGGCGGCACCACGTACGCGGCGGAGTTCACCGAAGCCGCCGGACTCAAACGCAACGACGAGGTCCGGGTCGCCGGGGTGAAGGTCGGCGAGGTCACCGACGTCCTGCTGGACGGCGGCCGCGTCAAGGTCCTGTTCCGGGTCAAGGACACCTGGGTGGGCAACCGCACCACCGCGGCGATCAAGATCAAGACCCTGCTGGGGCAGAAGAACCTGGTCATCGACCCGGTCGGCAACGCGGAACTGGACCCGGACGAGCCGATCCCCGTGCAGCGCACGAGTTCTCCCTACGACGTCACCACCGTGTTCAACGACCTCGCGAACACCGTGGGCGCGATCGACACCGATCAGCTCGCGAAGGCTTTCGGCACGTTGTCGGAAACGCTCGGCGCCTCCACCCCCCAGGACGTCCGGACCGCCTTCGACGGCATCACCGCGCTGTCGAAGACACTCGCCTCCCGCGACGAAGAACTGGTGAAACTGTTCCAGAACACGAACAAGGTGTCCCAGACGCTCGGCGACCGGTCGCAGCAGATCGAGGCGCTGATCCGCGACGGCAACACCCTGCTGACGGAGCTGAACGCGCGCAAGGACGCGATCGCGAAGCTCTTCAGCGGGGTGAAGAACCTCTCGGTGCAGCTCAAGGGACTCGTCGCGGACAACCAGAAGACACTGGGCCCGGCACTCGAGCAGCTCGATCGCGTCGCCACCGTGCTGCAGCGCAACCAGGACAAGCTCGGTGAAAGCCTGCGGCTGGCCGGGCCGTTCTACCGGCTGCTCGGGAACGCGGTCGGCAACGGCCGCTGGATCGACACCTACATCTGCGGGCTCGTCCCGACCGGCAGTACGCCCGGCAGCTGCATGCCGTCGAGGAACGGGGGACGCTGATGGGGCGCCACTTCACGTTGTCCGATCTCGGGGCGCACGCCCGCCGCCGGGCCTGGGTGCGGCGGCTCGCGGTCGCCGTCGTCGCGGGGCTGGTGGTGACGGCGGCCTGGCCGCTGCTGACCCGGCAGGCCGACCGCGTGCTGACCGGGTACTTCACCGCGACCGTCGGGGTCTACCCGAACACCGAGGTGCGCGTGCTCGGGGTCCCGATCGGTTCGGTGACCAAGGTCGAGCCCCAGGGGACCACCGTCCAGGTGACCATGACCGTGCGGCCGGACGTCAAGCTGCCCGCCGGCGTCGGCGCCGTGGTGATCACGCCGAGCCTGGTCGCCGACCGGTACGTGCAGCTCACCCCGGTGTACACCGACGGTCCGGAACTGGGCGGTGACGCCCGGATCCCACCCGAACGCACCGTGACCCCGGTCGAGGTCGACGAACTCCTCGGCAGCCTCAACCAGCTGATGACCGCGCTGGGGCCGAAGGGTGCCAACCGGGACGGCGCGGTCAGTGACGTCTTGACCAAGGCCGCGACCTACCTCGACGGCAACGGCGGCAAACTCGGCGAGGCGATCAAGAACCTCGGCGAATTCGCCAGGACGGCGAGTGATTCCAAGGACGACCTGTTCAACTCCGTCGACAACATCAGCAAGTTCACCGCGATGCTCGCCTCGAACGACGACAGGGTGAAACAGGCGATCCAGCAGATCTCCTCGATCAGCAAGATCCTGGCCGATCAGCGGGACCAGTTCTCCGGCGCGATGACCGAACTCACCGAGGCGCTCAGCGTGGTGCAGGGCTTCATCAAGGACAACCGGGGCAAAGTGAAGTCCGATGTGGACAAACTCGCCGAGATCACCAAGGTGCTCAGCCAGCAGAAGGCGTCGCTGAGCGAGGCGCTCGACGCCGCGCCGAACGCGCTGGCGAACGTCCTCGGCGCGTACAACCAGGGCGCGGGAACACTGGACGGCCGAGGGAACCTCACCGAATTCTCGGGGGCGAAATGAAGTCCCGGTTCAAATGCGCGGCCCTGCTGGCCCTCACGCTGGCCGCCACCGGCTGCAGCAGCGGCGGTGTCGACGTCTACGACATCCCGTTGCCGGGTGGCGCCGCGCTGGGTGAACACCCGATCCATGTCACGGCGAGTTTCAGCAACGTGCTGGATCTCGTGCCGCAGTCCGGGGTGAAGGTCAACGACGTCCCGGTCGGCCAGGTGCGGACGGTCGAACTGGCGCCGGACGGCCGCAGCGCGGTGGTCGGGCTGCTGCTCAACGGGGACGTGAACCTGCCTGCCAACGCGGTCGCGCGGCTGCGGCAGGCGAGCATCCTCGGCGAGAAGTTCGTCGAACTCGCGCCACCGGCCGACGGGACCCCGAGCGGGCGGCTCACCGACGGCGCGGTCATCCCGCTGGCCAGTTCGTCGCTGACCCCGGAGATCGAGGAGGTCTTCGGCGCGCTTTCCCTGCTGCTCAATGGTGGAGGCGTCGCGCAGGTGCAGAACATCACCCGCGAACTGAACGACGCGCTCGGCGGCAAGGAAAGCGCGGCCCGCAGCCTGCTGGCCAATTTGGACACCTTCGTGCGCGGGCTCGACGAGCACAAGTCGGAGATCACGCGCGCCATCGAGAGTGTCAACAAGCTCGCGGCGACGCTGAACGCGAACACCGAGGAGATCAAGACGACGCTGAACGGGCTCACCCCGGGGATCGAGGTGCTGAACCAGCAGCGCCAGGCGCTCGTCGGGATGCTGAAGTCGTTGGACGGGCTCACTTCGGTCGCGGTCGACACGGTGAACCGCAGCAAGGACGACCTCGTCGCCGATCTCAAAGCGCTCGAACCGTTGCTGCGGAAGCTGGCCGACTCCGGGGACAAACTGCCGAAGGCGATGGAGATGATCTTCACCTTCCCGTTCCCCGACGCCGCGCTCGAGGCCATCCGCGGTGACTACCTGAACACGTTCCTGACCTTCAAGAACAGTGGTGGCCGCTGATGCTGACCAAGTTCGTCCGTGTCCAGCTGGTGGCCTTCGTGGTCATCGCGGTCCTCGGCGTCGCGTATGTCGGCGCGACGTACGCGGGGCTGGACAAGCTGGTGCTCGACCGCGGCTACACCGTCAAAGTGCGGCTGGCCACCGGTGGCGGCATCTTCAGCAACGCCGAGGTCACCTATCGGGGCGTGCCGATCGGCCGGGTCGGAGAACTGCGGCTGACCGCCTCCGGAATGGAAGTGGACCTCGAGATCGAGCCGGGCGGCCCGGAAGTCCCCGCGGACACCGAAGCCGTCGTCGCCAACCGGTCCGCCGTCGGCGAGCAGTACGTCGACCTGAGGCCGCGTCGCGGTGACGGTGCCGTGTTGCGGGACGGTTCGGTGATCAGCGAGGCGGACACGAAGATCCCGCTGCCGGTGGACGTCGTCCTGTCCAGTGTGGACTCCTTCGCCAACTCGGTGCCGAAACCCGCCCTGCGGACCGTGGTCGACGAGCTGTACAACGCGACGTCCGACGCGGGCCCGGCGCTGGACCAGCTCGTCGGGCGGGGGATCGAGTTCGTGAAGGAGGCGAGCGAGCACGTCGGCCCGCTGACCAGGTTCGTGACCGACGCGCAGACCGTACTCGACACGCAGGTCTCACAGGCGGACGCGATCCGCTCGTTCGGTGCCAACGCGAAACTGCTCGCCGCGACGCTGAAGAGCTCCGACGGTGATCTGCGTCGGCTCATCCCGGCAGTTCCGGCGGCGGCGAACGAGATCAGCACGCTCCTGAGGGAGACCGGCCCGAGCCTCGGCATCCTGCTGGCGAACCTGCTGACCACCGCGGACGTGCTGGAAACGCGGCAGGACGGCCTCGAACAGTTACTGGTCACCGCGCCGAAGGCGGTCGCCGCGGGCCACGCGATCATGGGCCCGGACGGCGCGCACGTCGGCCTGTCGCTGACGTTCTTCGATCCGCCGCCGTGCGTCACCGGCTACGGAACCGGCTATCGCGACGGTCTCGACACGTCGCCGCGACCGTTGAACACCGCGGCGCGCTGTGCGCTGCCGAAGGGCAACCCGACGAACGTGCGCGGCTCTCAGAACGTGCCGGGAAGGTGAAGACGATGACTCGACTCGCGGTTCTGCTAGCGGTGGTGGCCACCGCGTTCGCCGCCTGGTTCGGCCACTCCTGGTGGGACGCGAGCCGGGACGACGGCGTCGCGCGGGCCACCGTCCGCGAAGAGGCGTTGCAGGTGGGCAGGCAGGCTGTCGCCGCACTGACCACTTTGGACTATCGCCAGGCCGAACAGGGTTATCAGAACTGGCTGAACCTGTCCGGCGGCCCGCTGCACGACGAGCTCGCGCGGGACCGGGAAGGCGGGCTGGGCCGGATCGGCCAGGCGAAAACCGTCACCACCGGCAGGGTCGTCGACGCCGCGGTGACCGAAGTGGACAGCGGTGGCGGGACCGCCGAGGTGATCGCCTCGGTCGAGCTCGAAGTCCGCCCCGACGGCGGGGAGGCCGTCACCAAACACAACCGGTTCCGCGCCGGCCTGAACCGGACACCGGACGGATGGCGCGTCACGTCGCTCGGCCAGGTGCCGGTGACCGACACCGGAAAGCCCTGACGGAGGACGGAATGACCACGAAACGAGCCGTCAAACCGGTGCGGCGCACCGTGAAGGTCGCCGGGAAAATGGGCGGGAGCACGCGGCTCCTCGAAACCCCCGAAGAGCCCGACTCTGTGGTCCCCGAGGAGCCCCCGGTCGTCGTCGCTCCTGTGCGGCGGCGGGGTGTTTTGGTGTTCGGCGCGGTCGCGCTGGTGATGGCGGGCCTCGCGGGGTGGTTCGCGATCGAAGCGCGGGACGCGACGGCGGTCCTGACGCACAACACCGCGCTGACCGACGTCGCCACGACCGCCGAGGTGAGCGACCAGGTCGGCAAGGCGCTCGGCACGGTGTTCTCCTACCGCTACGACGATCCCGCCAAGAGCGAAAAGGCCGCGAAAGAGGTCCTGACCGGGCCCGCGCTGGGGCAGTACGACCAGCTGTTCGCGCAGGTCCGTGGGCTGGCGACGGAGCAGAAACTCGTCGTGACCTCGACGCCGGTGGTCTCGGGCGTCAAGGTTCTCGACGGGGACCGGGCGTCGCTGCTGGTGTTCCTGGACCAGACCGGCGTGCGAGGTGATGGGCAGCGGAGCTCCGGTGCGGCTCAGCTGAGCGTGACCGCTGAACGCTCCGACGGCCGCTGGCGAGTCACCGCCCTGGCCGCCGCCTGACCCTCCCACGCAACTAGTCGACTACTTGCGCCGTCGGTCCGTGAAGGCCTCCTTCCCTACTCTCAAGGTAGGGAAGGAGGCCTTCACGGCATTGGGTCGCCTTGTGAAGGGGACTTGCGGCCAGTGGCGATCCGCGTGAGCCTCAGGTGGGGGCGGCTCGCAGGGCCAGGATCATCTCGAACCGCCGCTCAGGATCCCGCAGCCCGTCCGAGAACAGCGCCTCCAGCTCTTGGGCGCGCGACCGCACCGTCTGCGGATGCACCGCGAGCCGTTCCGCCACCTCGCGGACGTTCCCGCAGGTCTCCAGCCAAGCCAGCAGTGTCCCGGCCAGCCGCGAGTGCTGCTTCCCGGTCAACCCGGCCAGCGGTCCGAGCCGTTCCCGGACCAGTTCGGCGGCCAGGAACGGTTCCTTGAGCAGCCACAGGCGCGAAAGGTGGTCGACACACCACGTCACGGGTTCGTCGACGAGCGCGCCGGACTCGACGAGCCGCAGGGCCTCGCGTGCGGCCCGCAAGGAACGTGCCGCGAAGGCGGGTGGGACGGCCGGGCCGATCGCGGCCCGGCAGCCGGCCAGGTCTTCGGTGAAGCGTTCCCGTTCGTCCGGTTCCGGAGCGGGGAGCAACAGACAAGGAGAGGGACTCTCGAAGTCGGCCAACCCGGTCAACGCGGCTACGGGCGCTTCGTCCGTCAGCCGGTCGAGGGCGACGGCGACGAGCAGGTCCGGCAGCTGCCAGCGGGCCAGGTCGGCGGCGTGTTTGACGACATCGGGCGGTGACGGCGGCTCGGCGAGCAGGAGCTCCATCAGCCGGTGCCGTCGGCGCTCCAGTGCGCCCGCGGCCTTCTCGCGCGCTTCCGCATGGCCCTCGACGGACAGTGCCGACAGCTCGTCGATGTAGGCGAAGATGGCTTCGGCGAGCAGGCACAGCGTCGCGGAAGGGACGCCGGCGCGGCGGCCGGCCTCGGCCACCCGGCGCCAGGTCACCCTGGCCCCGACCCGGTACGCGGCCTGGAGGACGTCGACGTTGCGGCCCTGGTGGAACTCCTGGACGCCCAGGCTCAGGAACACGCTCCGCCGGTCTTCCGACGGGGCTTCCGGGTTCCCGATCCGCTCCACGAACTGCAGGAACGCCATCTGGACGCCGGTTTTGAGCGCTTTCCCGAACGCGCCGTCCAGCGGCCGCGCGTAGTCGGGGATGGTCCGCTGGATCTCGCGGACCACCTCTCCGGCCACGTCGGCCAGCACCGGCCGGAACACGGTCGACAGCTCTCTCGGCAGCAGCGCCCAGAGCTGGACGGCACGCCCGCTCGACCCATCGGGCCGAGCGGGCGTGAGAAGCGGGCCGTACGTCGCCTCGATCCCGCTGCGGGCATCCTGCGGTCGGGTCACCTCGTCACCTCGTTGTGAGTGGGAAACGCTGGTCAGTCCTCGGCGAGCAAGGCCTCCGCGCGCAGGGCGATCTCCATGTCGAGCCGGTCGTCGGCGTTGTTCAACCGGTCGCCGAAGAGATCGATGAGCTGGTGCATGCGGTATCGGACGGTCTGGGGATGGACCTTGAGTTTCTTCGCGATCTCCGGGGCACTGCCCCGGGACTGCAGCCAGATCAGCAGCGTCTCCCCGAGCCGCGCCCGCTGTTTGGGGGTGAGGTCGTTGAACGGGGCGAGGCTGCGGGTGCACAGCTCACGGACCAGGAACTCGTCGGCGAGCAGCCACAGGGTGGACAGGTGATCGCTGTACCGGGTGACCGGTTTGTCCGGCAGGACCCCACGCTGGACCAGCCGCAGGGTGCGACGGGCCCACAGCAGGGAGCGCGGTGCTTCGGTGAGCCGCACTGCCGGGCCGATCACCGCCCGCCAGCCGGGAAGCCGTTCGGCGAGGTCCTTCAGGTGCTTGCCGGGGTCGCCGGTGACCAGGCAGGGCTTGGGACCCTCGAAGTCGACCAGGACATCCGAGTCCAGGTCGGCGCTGTCGGGATCCAGCGGGCCGAGCCGTCGTTCCAGCGCGACGACCGTGACCTCGGCGGGCATCGCCCACTGGGCGTTGGCGGCGTGGGACGCGATCGACTGCGGTGAGGACGGCGGATCGGAGAGCATCAGTTCGAGCAGCCTGCGCCTGCGTCTCGCCCTGGTGCCCGCTGCCCGCTCCTGCGCGGCGGTGTAGCCCTCGATGGAGAGCGCGGAAATCTCGTCGACGTAGGCGAAGATCGCCTCGGCCGCGGTGCACAGAAGATCGGCGTCCGCTCCGATCGCCTGCCCGAACTCCGAGACGTGCCGCCAGGCGACGCGACCGCCGACGCGGTAGGCCGTCTGCAGGCAGTCGAGGCTGCGGCCCTCCTTGAACTCGACCTTTCCGAGGTTGCGGAACACCGCCGACCACTTGTCGAGCGCCGTCGTCCCCTGTCCGATGGTATCGAGGCAGTGCAGGATCGCCTGCCGGATACCCTGCGTGATGATCTGTCCGAACGCGCCTTCCAGTGGCTGCGCGTACTCGGGGACGGCTCGTTGCACCTCCTGAAGGATGGCTCGCGCCAAGGGGTCGGCTCGCGGCCGGAACCGCTCGCCGAGATCCCTCGGCAGTGACGCCCACAGTCCATTCGCACCGGTGCTGCGCACAGGTCGGTTCTCCACTGGGGTTCTCGGTGCCGGCGTGAAGGCGCGCGGTCGCTGGACCGGACCCGGTGGCTGGCGGTGCGGGGTGGCGGGGTGACGCACGTCGGGGTCAGGCCGTGCGGTCCGCAGATCGTGCCGCGAGAACCCGGTATCCAAGTCGGTCATGTTTTTTATCCTTGCTGGCAACAAAATCAGCCTCTTCAACGGTGAAGCCGATCCAGATTTTGTGGCTCACGCAACATAAAATCCGGCCGAGAGGACTGTCAACGGCTGGCGGGGCCTTGATCGGCCACCTGGATGGACTACACCCGAACGGGTGGTCCGATCCGGCGGCGGGTGACATTTAGGCGGGCCTGAGATGGGGTCCGGGTGACAACTTTTCCGGGGCCTTTTCGAGCGCCTCCGCCGCCTCGCTGGCGCGGATGAGCACCTCGACGACCTCGTCCAGGCTCAACCGGGCGGGTGCGGTCTCGGCGAGGAAGCGTTCGAGCTCGCCGCCGAACCGGGCCGGATCGGCCACATGTGGAAAGTGTTTCGCATTTTCGAACACCGTCAAGCGGCTATCCGGCAGCAGTTCGCTGGTCTTCCGGCCGTGGCCGACCGGGATGAGCGGATCGTGCGCGCCCCAGACGACCAGCGTCGGCACCTCCCGGGCGAGGTAGAGCTTGTCGACGGCGCTCGCGCGCTGGCCGCGGAGGTCGATCAGGCTGCGCGCGATGAACAGGAACGCCCGCCTCCTGCCCGGATCGGCCAGCGACGAGAGGTGCCGTGTCAGCTCCCTGGTCTCGGGGGAGAGCTTCCCGCCGAGCCTGCGGCAGGCGGCGGCGATCCCGCGGGCGATCGCGACGGTGACCGGGTTGACGGCGGCCGACAGCGTCGCCTTGGCCCCCGGCAGCGCCGTCGCGCGCAGGACCGAGGTCACCTGCGGGCCGAGCCCGGCGCTGCCCACGAGCACCAGCCGGGCGCACATCTCGGGGAACTGGTACGCGAACTGCATCGCGATCCCGCCGCCGAGGGAGTGTCCGGCGATGGTCGCGTGACGGTTGCCGGTGAGCGCGAGGACGTCACGGACCACGCTGGCCATCGCGCCGAGGCCGTAGTCGGCCCGTGGCGAGCCCGAATCGCCGTGTCCCGGAAGGTCGGGGACGAGAACGCGGCGGTCGAACCCGGTCCGCTCGAAGTGGTCGAGCAACGGCACCCAGGTCTCACCGCTGCCGGAGATCCCGTGCAGCAGCACGAGCGGTTCACCTGCGATGTCCTTTGTGGACGGCAGGTATTCCCGCAACCGGATTTCCTGCCCGTGCAGGGTCAGTGTGCGCGTTTGAAGGGCCATGTCCCGCCTTTCCGTTGTCAGGCGTCAAAATAACGGGTAGAACGGCTGGTGCGTCAGCGTGTCGCCGGACACGTCCGGTAATGCCGACCCGGATGACAAGAATTCCGGCGCGCACCCCGAGCCGGATGCTAAAACCGTGACGGCGGGGCCGTTTCGCATCGACAATCTCCCACCGTCCCGGTATTCAGGAAAGCGTCGGTAAACACCCGTCACCACGGGGAGAAAAAGCGATGGCCTGCCGGGCGGACTTCCACATCGATCAGCCGAGGGCGAACCGTGCCCGCCGGCGCCTGCGCTGGGTGCTCCCCACCGTGCGGCCACCGGAACGGCGGGTCCGGCGCGTCAGCTCCCTGGTTCCCCTTCGTCGGGGCGGAGGGCCCGCATAAGCCGCTGCGCGCGCAGCGCGAGTTGCATGCCCAGCCGGTCGTCCGCGTCCTTGAGACGGTCGCCGAACAGGTCTTCCAGCTGCCGAAGGCGGTTCCGCACGGTCTGCGGGTGCACTCCCAGCCGTTGCGCGATATCCGGTGCCCCACCGCGGGTTTCCAGCCATGCCAGCAGGGTTTCGCTGAGCCGCTCCTGTTGTTTCTCGCTCAGCGAGTTGAACGGGTCGAGGCTCTGCTTGGCGAGCTCGGCCCCGAGGAAGTCCTCGGCGAGCAGCCACAGCGTGGCGAGGTGATCCCGGCACCAGATGATCGGCCCGGGGGCGTCTTCGCTGGTCAGCAGTAGTGCGCGGCGAGCGGTGCGGAGGGCGGCGGGGGAGTCGATGAGCGGTACGACCGGGGAGACCGCCGCACGCCAGCCGTCCATCCCGTCTTTCAACGGCGCGAGATCGGTGTCGGGATCGGCGGTGAGGAGGTACGGCTCGCTGCTGTCGAGGTCGTGCAGCACGGTGTCGTCCAGGAGATGGGCGGGGAAGCCGGGGGCACCCGGGGTGCGCTGGAGCGCGACCATGGCCGCGGTCTCCGGAACCCGCCATCCGGCGCCTTTGGCCAGGCTCGCGATGCTGCACGCGGACCCTTCCGGGGCCTGCGAGATCAGTTCGAGCAGGCGGCGGCGCCGGAGCGGGATCGCGCCCGCCGCCTTGGCTTCCGCTTCCTGGTAGCCCTCGATCGTCGTGGCGCACAGTTCGTCGACGTAGACGAAGACCGACTCCGCCGCGAGCGCGATGACGTCGGGACCGACGCGGAGTCCGCGCACGATGGGCCGCATCGCGCGCCAGGCCGCCCGTGCGCCGACCGTCGCGCTGTCGTGCAACGGTTCCAGGCCGCGGCCCTCCGCGAACTCGGTCCGTCCGCGCAGGCGGTAGAACTCGATCCAGCGGTCGTGGGGGACGTCCGGGTCGCCGATGCAGTCGACGTAGTGCTGCACCGCCCGCTCGCAGGAGACGACCAGGACCCGGCCGAAGACGCCGCGCAACGGCAGCGAATACGCGCTGACCGACCGCTGCACCTGCTTGATCATGGCCGCCGCGGCGTGACCGACATACGGACGCAGTTCTTCGCCGAGCGAACGCGGCAACGTCGCCAGCATGCCGAAACTGCGGTACTCGACCACGAAGACCACCCTTTGATTTTCTTCGAACCGGGGACGGGAACATGAATCCCTTTGCACAACCGCGTCGGATCGACGGACCGGGTGCCGGGAGTGTTTCTACTGGATCGGCCGACGGCGTGTACCACGAATGTGACGTTGAATTGGCGACGGAAAGTCGCGGCACGCCGCGCCGGTGACACGGATGGGCGTTTCGGCGTGGCGGCTTTTGACACGGATGTGGCGCCGGTTCTACGCTCCGTGCATTCGAGTGCGCCGGTGGCGCGCGGACGAAAGGGAATTGGTGCCCGTAATCGTCGGCCTACTTCACAGCGGGAGAACGCACACGTGAGCTGGCAGCCCGTTGGTTCGTTGTGGGCACGCCTTCCGAGGGAACTCGGTGACGCCGTCCGGCCGCGGATCCCGGCGATCGCCCGGTACTGCGTCGAAGGCGTGATGTCCGAAATCGCCGAATGCGCCGAGGTCTTCAGCGACAGCGACGCCCGTGCCGCGGCCGTCGAGCTGACCCGGCGCAGCATCGAACGCGCCATCGACCGGGTCGGCGTCCCCGAACTGCTGCAGAACGACCTGCTGGCGGACTTCCGCGCCCAGGGCAGGATCGCGTTCCATCAAGGACTCAGCCGCGAGGCCGCGCAGGCCGCGTTCAGGGTCTCGAGCCGGGTGCTGTGGCGTTCGATCGCCGCGGCGGGCCGTCAGCTCCAGCTTTCGGGCGACGTGCTCTACGGCGCGGCCGAATGCCTGTTCGGCGACGTCGTCGAGGTGACGATGGCGCTGACCGAGGGCTACAACGCCGCGCAGGCCGAGGCGACCGGGCCCGCGGAGCAGCGGGCCAGGTTGTTCCGGCTGCTGACCGGCGGCGCGGGATACACCCAGGCCGACGCCGGCGCGCTCGCCGTCGCGATCGGCTGGCGCATCCCGCAGCGGATCACCGCTGTCGTCTTCAGCGCGGCTCCCGGGGCGCCCGCGTTCCCTTCGGGACTGTTGCCCTCGGGGGTGCCCGCGGATCTCGTCTCCGACGCGCCCGGCGCGCTGGTGGCGTGTCCCGAAGCCGACCTCGGCGGCCTGCGGGAACTGCCTTCCGGCTGGTCGGCGACGGTCGGCGTGTCCGTCCCGACGGCACAGGCCGCCGAGTCGTTCCGGATCGCGCGCCGCGCGTCCGAACTGGCCCAGCGGGGGATGATCACCACGGTCGGCCCGGTGCTGTGGTGCGAGGAGCACATCACCACGCTGCTGCTGCTCGCCGACGAGTTCCTGCTGGATCAGCTGGCTGTCGAGGCGCTGGAACCGTTGTCGGGACTGGCGCCGCGGCAGCACGACGAGCTGGCGGCGACCTTGCTCACGCAGGTGCAGACGCGGGGGAGCGCGCCCGAGATCGCCCGGCAGCTCGCCGTGCACCCGCAGACGGTGCGGGCCCGCCTGCGGCGGCTCACGGAGTTGTTCGGCGAACGGCTGGACGATCCGGATCAGCGGCTGCGGATCGAACTCGCGCTGCGCGCGGAACGATTGAGGCCCGCCGACGTCTGATTCCCTAAGCACTGACGGGCTCCCGCCACCGGGAACACCCAGCGGCGGTAGCCCCACCAGCGGAACGCCGAACCCGCCGCGGTGCCCAGCAGCATCCCGCTGACGAAGTCGGCGATCTCCTGTGCCAGGAAACTGACCTCGGGGACCTCGAAACGCAGGACGTAACGCGAGATCAGGGGCGGGCACAGGTTGATCGTCACGGCGATCGCGTTGACGGCGAAGAACAACGCCGCCTCGTGCAGCCTGCGCCTGCCGCCGCGGGTGTGGAACGCCCAGCGGCGGGAAAGCAGGTACGCGAAGGCCGTCGCCACGACGGTCGCGATGGCCAGCGCCGTGACCGGTTTGGCTTGCAGGACGGTGAGTTTCAGCCCGTAGTTGGTCCCGAGGGTGAGGCCGAACGCGGCAAGGCCGACGGTGGCGAACCGGAGCAGCTCACGCCGCTTGCCGGTCCGCGCACCGCCGTGCGCCGCGTCGTCCACAAAGGACGCTGGGGCGGTTCTGAGCACCGCGGGCTCAGCAGTTCGACGTCGCCGGGGTACCCGCGACCCGGTCCTTGAGGAAGGCGAGCACGTCGGCGTTGCCGGTGTAGACCGCCGTGATGTGATCGGTCTCGAAGGTCTTCCAGGTCGTCTTGACCCCGGCGGCGCAGTAGGCCTTGTGCAGCGCGTCGGCCTGGGCGAACTGCACGAGCTGGTCCTGCGTCGCGTGGTAGAGGAACACCGGGACCTTGGGGGGTGTGCCGCCGAGCTTGTTCTCGTTGAGCCGCTTCACCCATTCCGGCCGCACGTAACCGGCGCTGGTCGTGTAGTCGGCGATCCTCTGGTTCGCGTAGGTGGTGAGCAGCTCGAACGTGCACGCGCTCTTCTGCATCTCCGCCAGTTTCACGCGGCCGTTGTCGCTGAGGAAGGAGTCCAGTTTCAGCTCGGGGTACGCCTTGTCCAGGCCGAGGAGGGCGTAGGCGAAGACGCCGAAGCCCTGCTTCCCGTCGAGTTGCAGCGTGACCTGGACGAGGTCGGCGGGCACACCGCCCGCCGCGACGCCGACGAGGTTCAGCTCCGGGGCGTACGAGGGCTGCAGTTCGCCCGCCCAGGCGGCTGCCCCGCCACCCTGCGAGTACCCGCGGAAGAGCACCTTGGCGTCGGTGGACAGCTTGGCTTCCGGCAGGCGTTGCGCGGCGCGGACCGCGTCGATTACCGCCGGGCCTTCCGAACGCCCGACCACGTACGTCGTCTTCGGGTCCTGGCGGTAGCCCTCGTAATCGGTCAGCGCGACGGCGTATCCGGCGTCGAGCGCGTCGTCGAGACCCGACTGCTCGTAGAACGCGCCGATGTCGACCATCTTCGACGGCGCGCAGTCGAACGCAGGGCCCTGCGTACCGGCGGCGAACGAGACGATCGGCGCCTTCGCCGGGTCGGCGTTCTTCGGCACCAGCACCGTCCCGGTCACCGCGTCCGGCCGCCCGAGGGCGTCCGTCGACAGGTACATCACCTGCCACGCGTTGACGGAATCCTTACGCGGTCCGGCTTTCGAGACACGTGAGCGGATGATGTCACCCGGTTTACCCGCCGGGAGCGGGGACGGCGGGGTGTAGAACGAGTCGTCGGACGCCGTGGGGGCGGCGGAATTCGCCGGGCTCCCGCTCAGCACGGTCAGCAGACCGGCGGACAGGACGATCGCCAGCGCGGCGGCGAGTGTCCGGCGGGACGGGCGGGGGAACGAGATCGGCACGGCCGGGCCTCCAGAGTGCGGGACGGGTTCAGACGTTGCCGTAGACCTGGCGGCAGGTCGGGGATTCGGCGAAGGCGAGGTTCAGTTCCGGGTTGGCGCGCAGGTGCTTGATCGGGCCTTCCGGCTCGCTCAGCCCGCTCATCGTGGTGTCGGCTTCGGCGACCACCTTCTGCAGGCTCGCCTGGTCGGTGACCGTCGCGCCCTGCATCTTCGTGAGCGTGGCGGCCACCTTCGTCTTGGTCTCGCCGAGAGTGGTGGTGGCCTTGTCCACAGCGGACTGTCCATCCGGGACCGGCGGCACACCGGCGTTCCGGATCCCGCCCGCCATGTCGTCGAGGGCGGCGGAGAGCGAGTTCAGGAAGCCCACCATCGCGGTCTTCGTCACCTGCGGATTGGCGGGATCGAACGCGGGCGGCTGGGACAGCTTCGCCGAGCCCGTCGCGACTCCGGAGCACACCTTGTCCACCCAGGCGAGCGCGGCGGGGTCGGCGTGCCGCCCGGTGTCGGCGGGCTCGTCGG
Organism: Amycolatopsis sp. lyj-90; assembly: GCF_046549035.1. Classification (NCBI taxonomy): domain Bacteria; kingdom Bacillati; phylum Actinomycetota; class Actinomycetes; order Pseudonocardiales; family Pseudonocardiaceae; genus Amycolatopsis; species Amycolatopsis sp. lyj-90. The sequence continues at coordinate 79,642 of NZ_JAJPWP010000013.1, read as the reverse complement.
ACCCGCAGGCGGTCAACAGGACCGCCGCGGCGGTCGCTGAGACGGTGGCGAACGCGATTCGCGCTGCCGTGCGGCGCATTCTTTTCATGGTTTCCCCGTCGAATTCGGCGAAAAAGGGCCGGCCGTGGCACGAGGGGCGGGAATCCGCGCTGGTCGGCGGTGACCGGCTTGCTGAACCGCGAGGTTACTCACGAAGGATTCCGTCAGGCAAGCAGGCCGGAGCCAGGAAAAGGTGATTGGCACGTGCGCGATAGTTTCGCGCCGCTTGATTGTCACCCGCGTCAGCGGTTTCGAATCCGGTCTCAAGTGGCTCTGTGCTGGGGAAACCCATGTGCCGCTACTAGTAACCGGGTGGGTGCACCGTGCCAGGGTGACAATTTACCGGCGACGCGTCAACTTTTCCGGAGAAGCCCTTGATAGCGGTGCGGGGGCGTCGTTAGTTTACTGTTCGGTTGCGATCCGTCAGACATCGTCGCTACCCGGAGAATTCTCTCGGGCCGATATTTCAGTGCTCTGGGGAATTGTACGCCGTTTCGTATCATCGTTGATACCACGGAAGGACGATCGTGAGTCACCGTAGAGGAACTAAGAAGGCGGTCGCCGCCGCCGCTGCCGGTGCCGTGGGGCTTGCCACCGCGGTACTCGTGGTCGGGGCACAGTCCAGTGTCGCCGATCCCATTTCGCTGCCGCTCAACTACCACTGCAACCTGCCGCTCGTGGGGTCGCAGTCGTTGAAGGTGGTGATCAACACCGATCTTCCGCTGTCGGTCAAGACCGGTCAGCCGACCGGCACGTTCGACATCAAGGCCGTCTCCACGATCAACGCGGACACGGTCAGCGGGCTCAACCTGATCGGTGCGACCACGCTGGACGGCCAGGCCATCGCGGCGGCGAACGTCGCGGCGCCCGGGCTCAACCTGCCGGTCAAGGTGCCCAACGACATCGCCAAGCAGAACATCCCCACCTCGGGCGAGATGACGATCAACGCGGCGGGCAAGACCCCCTCGCTGACCTTCAACCAGCCCGGCGAGGCGAAGATCACCGTGGGTGACCTGCAGCTGAAGGTCACCCCGCGCAAGGCCGACGGTTCGGTCACCGGCATCACGCCGGACGGCACGATCGACGCGCCGTGCACGCAGGATCCGGGCCAGAACAACACCCTGGCGACGATCAAGATCGGTGACGGTGGCGGCACCACCACGCCCACCACCCCCACCACGCCGACCACACCCACGACCCCCACGACGCCGACCACGCCCACGACCCCGCCCACTACGACCACCACCCCCGGTGGCGGCGGGATCAAGTACGCGTTCGGCATCAAGGGTCAGACCGCGCTGAAGACGCTCGGCAGCACCGCGCCGATCAACGGCGGCTTCGACGCGGACGTCGACCTGGCTTCGAAGACCTTCACCGGCGATCTGAAGCTCGACCCGTCGTCGACCCAGTTCAAGCTGTTCGGGTTCGTCGACGGTCGTTCGGACATCAAGGTCGAACAGGTCGGCAAGCAGACCGGTGAGCTCGTCGGCACCGGGTTCAAGGCGAACATCAAGTTCAACGTGTTCCTGCCGAGCGTGCAGGTCTTCGGGATTCCCATCAGCAGCGACCCGAAGTGCGGCACGGTCAGCCCGTCCACCAGCGTGATGACCACCGGTCCGGACTTCGACCTGCTCAAGGGCGGGAAGCTGTCGGGTACCTACTCGCTGTCGGCGCTGCAGAACTGCGGTCAGTTGAACGACTTCATCAGTGCGTTCGCCAAGAGCGACGGCAACACGCTCGATCTGAACCTCACCAAGAAGTAGCCAGGCAAGCCGGTCCCCGTCGCGATCCGCGGCGGGGACCGGTGCCGTCTCAGTGCCGTTCCAGTGCCGTCCAGGAAGGCGACCATGCCCCTTCGCATCAATGTCCGGATGCTGCTCGCGGCGGGCCTCATCGTCCTGCTCACCGCCGGCTGCCTGCTCTTCGTCGCCGTCCGCAGCGCGGCGGCGGGCACCCCCGTGGACAAGAAACTGTCTTTCACCTGCCCGTTCCCGCTGATCGGGCTGCAGAAGCTCGACGTGAACATCAAGGCCGACTTCGAGGTCCCGACCGCGCCCGGCGGCACACTCAGCACCTCCGGGCTGACGATCACCGTGAACGTGCCGGACAAGGCGACGCGCGGGCTCAACCTCGTCGGCGCCGCCACCATCGAAGGCACCGCGGCGGCGGGCGTCACGCTAGTCAACGGCGACGCGAAGCCCTTCCCGGTGCGCATTCCGCTGAACGTCGCCAAGACCGGCCTGCCGCCGTCCGGCACCTTCAGCACGGTGGCGACGGGCTCCGTGCCGACGGTGACGCTCGCGAAGCCGGGCAAGACGACTTTGACGGTCGGCGACTTCACCACCCGCCTGACCCCGAAGAAGGCCGACGGCTCGTTCACCGGGATCGGTTCGTTCACCTCGGACTGCACGCTCGACCCCGGCCAGGACCCCGTCCTGCTCTCCTTCGACCTCGGTGACAAGCCGGCGGGACGTCAGTACACGGTCGCGGGCAAGACCGGCGTCAAGGCGCTCGGCGCCACCGCCCCGCTGACCGGCGGGTTCGACGTCAGCGCCACTTCGGCCACGGTCTTCACCGGCGGCCCGGCGTTCGACAAGGCACACGCCGACTTCCGGCTGTTCGGCTTCCTGCCGGGCGCGGCCGATCTGGAGTTCGTCGCCGACGGACCGCAGGGCGGCGACTTCGCCGGGACCGGTTTCGTCGCGCGGCCCCGGTTCACCACCGTCCTCCCGCTCGTCACGCTCATCGGCATGCCGGTCAGCACCGGGCCGGGGTGCCGGACGTCGGCCCCGTCGACCGCGGAACTGCGCACCGGGGACGGCTTCACCATGGCTGGCGGCGGCGCCCTCAGCGGCACCTACTCGCTGGCGCCGCTCACCGGCTGCGGCGCGTTCACCCAGTACCTGAGCTCGTTCGTCCAGGGCGACGGCAACACGTTCGATCTCGTGCTCACGCCGCGCAAGGCCTGACTCCTGCTCGTGAGTGGTAAGGACGGTTCTAACCGTCCTTACCACTCACGAGGCACGGGACCTCTGTTCTCACCACCATCGCACTAGTCGGGCCGGACGCGGGCCCGGTTCCCGGCGGCGGTAATCTGCCTGGCGACACCTCACGGGACACCTGTTCCACCACCAAGGAACCACTGGTGAATCCCTGGGAGTGCCAAGAATGACGATTTCCGCGCCGGAGGCCGCCGTCCGCACGGTGGAGCTGACCGTGTCGGGGATGACCTGCGCCGCCTGTTCGGCCCGGGTCGAACGCACCCTGAACAAACTGGACGGTGTCCGCGCGTCGGTGAACTACGCGACCGAGCGCGCGACCGTCCAGGTGCCGGACACGCTGGCCGACGAAGTGCTCATCGAGCGGGTCCGCAAATCCGGTTACACGGCCGAGATTCGCGGGGAAGAGGATCCGGACACCGGCTTCGCGCGGGTCCGCGATCTCCGCCGCCGTCTGGTCGTCGCCGCTCTGCTGGCGATCCCGCTGGGGAACCTCTCGATCACCCTCGCCCTGGTGCCGCGACTGCGGTTCCCCGGCTGGGAGCTGCTGTGCCTCGTCTTGGCCGTTCCGGTGGTGTTCTGGTCCGCGCTGCCGTTCCACCGCGCCACGCTGCGGAATCTCCGGCATCGCTCGTCCAGTATGGACACCCTGGTGTCGCTGGGAGTGCTCTCGTCGTTCGCGTGGTCGGCTTGGTCCGCCTTCGCGGGCGGCGCCGAACCCGGGTACTGGATCGGTTTCGGCCCGACCGCGGCCGGAGCGGACGCGATCTACCTCGACGTCGCCGCCGGGGTGACCACCTTCCTGCTGGCGGGCCGGTACTTCGAAAGCCGGTCCCGGCGCGGCGCCGCCGGGCTCCTGGCGGCGCTGGACGCCTTGGCCGCCAAGGACGTCCGGGTGCTGCGGGACGGAACCGAGCGGATGGTCCCGATCGGGGAACTCGCCACCGGGGACCTGTTCGTGGTGAAGCCGGGGGAGTCGATCGCCGCCGACGGTGTCGTCGACAGTGGACTGTCCACTGTGGATGTCAACGCGGTGACCGGCGAGCCGGTGCCCGCGGAGGTCGGCGCGGGCGACCGGGTCATCGGCGCTTCGGTGAACCGGGACGGCAGGCTGGTCGTCCGCGCGACCGCGGTCGGCGCGCACACCCAGCTGGCCCAGATGACGGCGCTGGCGGAGCGCGCGCAGGCCCGCAAGGCCGCCGTGCAACGCCTGGTCGACCGGATCTGCTCGGTGTTCGTCCCCGTCGTACTCGGCGTGGCCGTGCTGACGCTCGCGGTGTGGCTGTTCAGCGGCGCGCCCGCCCGCGACGGTTTCGAGGCGGCCGTCGCCGTCCTCATCATCGCTTGCCCGTGCGCGCTCGGGCTGGCCACGCCGACCGCGCTCATGGCGGGGGTCGGCAGGGGCGCCCAGCTGGGCATTCTCATCAAGGGGCCCGACGCGCTCGAGGCGAGCCGCACGGTCGACACCGTGGTGCTGGACAAGACCGGCACGGTGACCACCGGGAAGATGACGGTGACCGGATGCCGCCCCGCCTACGGCTTCGTCACCGCGGAGATCCTGCGGTTCGCCGGGGCCGTCGAGGCCGGTTCCGAACACGCGATCGCGGCCGCCGTCGTGACCGCGGCCAGGGCCGAGCTGCCGGAACTGCCCGAGGTCGAGGACTTCGCCGCGCTGCCGGGACTCGGCGCGCGCGGCGTGGTCGACGGTCACGAGGTCCTCGTCGGCAACCTCCGCCTGCTGACCGGTCGGCAGGTCGCGGTCCCGGCCGACGTCGTCGACGCGCTGACGGAGGCCGAGCACGAAGGCGCGACGGTGATCCTGGCCGCGATCGACGGCCGGGTCGCCGGGCAGCTGGTGATCCGGGACGTCGTGAAGCCGTCGGCGAGGGCCGCGGTCGACGCCCTGCACGCGCTCGGCCTGCGGACCGTGCTGCTGACCGGCGACAACGAAGCCGCCGCACGCGTGGTCGCGGACGAGGTCGGCATCTCCGACGTGCGGGCCGGTGTGCTGCCCGCCGAGAAAGCCGAGGTCATCGACGCACTGCGAGCCGGGGGAGCGCGGGTCGCGATGGTCGGCGACGGGATCAACGACGGCCCGGCGCTGGCCACCGCGGATCTCGGCATGGCGATGGCACGGGGCAGTGACATCGCGATCCGGTCGGCCGACGTCGTGCTGGTCCGCGAAGACCTGCGCGTGGTCCCCGACGCCATCCGGCTCGCGGATCGGACCCTGCGCATCATCCGGGGGAACCTGGCCTGGGCGTTCGGCTACAACGTCGCCGCGATCCCGCTGGCCGCGCTGGGACTGCTGAACCCGCTGATCGCCGGGGCGGCGATGTCGCTGTCGTCCGTGCTGGTCGTCTCCAACAGCCTTCGTCTCAAGGACTTCGGCCGGGCGGACCGACGGGCTGCGTGACACTTCCGGGTGGTTTTGTACCATCGCCCCTGACAAGGGGGCCTTCGTGAAGCCGTTGAACACCGGCGAACCCACCGGCGTGGGGCGCTACCGGGTGTTCGCCGTGCTCGGAGAAGGCGGGATGGGCCGGGTGCTGCTCGGGATCTCCTCCGACGGGCGCCTGGTCGCGATCAAGCAGGTCCACCCCGGGTTCGCGCACGACCCCGGCTTTCGCGAGCGATTCCGCCGCGAGGTCGCGACGTCGCGGCTGGTGTCCGGCGCCTACACCGCCCCGGTGATGGACGCCGACCCGCACGCGCCGACACCGTGGCTGGCCTCGGTGTTCGTGCCGGGACCGGCACTGTCCGAAGCGGTCGCCGCCGGCGGCCCGCTGCCGCCGATGGCGGTCCGGCATCTCGCCGCGGGGCTCGCGCTGGCGCTCGGCGACATCCACCGCGCCGGGCTGATCCACCGGGACCTGAAACCGGGCAACGTCATCCTCGCCGGTGACGGTCCCCGGGTGATCGACTTCGGGATCGCCCGCGCCGTCGAGGGCGACTCGGAACTCACGCACACCGGCGCGGTGATCGGCTCGCCCGGATTCATGTCGCCGGAGCAGGCCGAGGGCAAACCGCTGACCCCGGCCAGCGACATGTTCTCGTTGGGCGCGCTCCTCGTGATGGCCGCGACCGGGACGAATCCCTTCACCGGAACGTCCACTCCGCACACTCTCTACAACGTCGTGCACGTCCAGCCCGACCTGCGGCATCTGGCGCCGGAGCTCCGTCAGATCGTCGAGCCGTGCCTGGCGAAGAACCCGGCGGACCGGCCTTCCCCGGCGTGGGTGCTGGAACGGCTGGGGCCGATCCCGCCGATGACCAGTCCGTGGCCGCCGGTGGTCTCACACCTCATCGAGACCCAGCAGGCCGAGGTCCGGCGGCTGCTGAACCCGCCTCCGCCGAAGCGATCCCGCCGTGGCCTGATCGCGGGACTCGCCGCGGCCGCCGTCGTACTGCTGGCCGGTGGCGTCATCACGGCTATCTCGCTGTCGAAGGACGACCCGCCCCCGGCCGCCGCCGCGCCGAGTTCGCCGCAGCTCCCGGACGAACCGGTCGCCACCCCGGTCAACCAGGATCCGCTCGGACCGGACAACCTGCGGCGGGTCGACCTGTGCAAGGTGCTCAAAGGGCGCGACGTACCCGGGTTCGGCAAGCTGAGCGTGGAGATCGATCTCCAATTCGATTCGTGCACGTACACCTCGACCGCGGGGAAGTGGCTGGAGCTGGAGGTCGGCGGCGACCTGATCGGAGGCGAAGCGGGTGGCGAGCTCGAAGGACTTCCGTTGCGGATCAAGGGCTCCGGCGACGCGTGCGCGGTCGCGGTCCCGGTCGCCGGGCTGCCGAACACCAAGCTGAGCGCCGACGTGAACTCGATGTCCACAAAGGACGAGGCATGCTCGGTGGTGAAAGCGGCCCTCACCGACGCGGTCAAACGGATCCGGGCCGGTGGCCAAGATCGCGAGCTTCCGGCGGGCACCCTCGCGCCACTGGACCCGTGCGCGCTGGTCGGCGCCGCGACCACGGACCGGCTGATCGGGCCGGTCGTCGAAACGATCCGCGAGCACCTGCACCAATGCCGGTACGACGCGGCGGGCAGTGTCCGGCTGAGTCTCGTGCGGGCGTACCCGCCGTTCCAGACGAAGGACTCGTACTACACGGGTTCCGCCACCCTGGATTTCGGCGGTACCACGGTGTACCTGGCGAAGAAGGACGACGGCGTCGCCCGTTCCTCCTGTTCGCTGACCTGGCAGCATCGGTCGGTCAGCGAGCGCGACGGGGAGAACGTCGAGCTGACCGTCGGCACCAGCGGGACGAAGATGACCGCCGACGAGGCCTGCGAGAAGGCGAAGGGCTTCGCCGGTGCGCTGCTGCCGAAACTTCCGAAACCCTAGGGCTGATCAGTGAAACCGTTGAACCCCGGCGAACCCCGGCAGGTCGGCCCGTACCGGATCATCGCCGAAATCGGTGAAGGCGGCATGGGCCGGGTCGTGCTCGGCCTGGCCCCGGACGGCAGGCTCGTCGCGGTCAAGCAGCTACACGCCCAGTTCGCGCACGATCCCCGGTTCCGTGAACGCTTCCGGCGCGAGGTAGCCACTTCACGGCTGGTTTCCGGCGCGTACACCGCCGCGGTCATGGACGCCGACGCGGAGGCGGAAACGCCCTGGCTCGCCTCGGTCTTCGTCACCGGACCGTCCTTGAAGGAGGCGGTGGACGCCGTCGGACCACTGCCCGCCGGGTCGGTACGCCTACTGGCGTCCGGGCTCGCCGCCGCGCTGACCGAAATCCACCGTGCCGGGCTGATCCACCGGGACCTCAAGCCCAGCAACGTCATCCTGACGAGTGACGGGCCCAGGGTGATCGACTTCGGCATCGCGCGGGTGGCGGAGGAGGCACAGGAGCTCACCGGAACGGGCGCGATCATCGGGTCGCCCGCGTTCATGTCGCCGGAACAGGCGGGCAGCGGGCAGGTCACCGGGGCGAGTGACGTGTTCTCCCTCGGCGCGATCCTGATCATGGCGGCGACCGGCCGCGGCCCGTTCACCGGCCCGACCGCACCGCAAACGCTGTATAACGTCGTGCACGCCGCCGCGGACTTCACCGACGTCCCGGACGAGATCCGGCGGCTCGCCGAACCGTGCCTGGCCAAGGATCCGGCCCGCCGCCCCACCCCGGAACAGATCCTGGACCACCTCGGACCCGTGCCACCCGGCATGGCTCCCTGGCCGCCCGCCGTGCACGCCCGGATCCGGCAGCAGGACACTGAAGTGCGGTCGGTGCTGGCCCTGCCGCTCCCGATCTGGCGGCCGCCGCCGAAGAAGATGGCGCCGCGCACGAAGAAGCTCCTGTTCGGCGCGCTCGCCGCGGTCGTCCTGCTCGTGGTCTCCGGGATCGTCGCGCTCGGTCTCTCCGTCGCCGAGTACGCGAAGCCCGAGGCACCGGGAACGGCGTCGCTGGCGGTGAGCGAGGCGCTCAGCCCGGAACGCCTGCGCCTGGTGGATCCGTGCAAGGTCCTCGCGGGCCGGTTCGTGCAGGAGTTCGGGACCCTGAAGCCGGAATCGGGGCCGATCTACCCGGCCCGCTGCAAGTACACCGGTCTCCGCGACGCCTCCTTCGAGATCCGGATCGGTGACGGCGTGAGCAACGTCGAGCGGACGGACCGGACCGCCGAAGGGCTTCCGTTGCTGCGCAGCACGATCAGCGGCGGATGCGATTCGATCGTCCAGCTTCCGGCGGATCGGAAGCTCGGCGTCGTCGTCTCGCATCCGGGCAAGGACGGCGACCCCTGCAAGGCGGCCGACGACATGCTGACCGCCGCCCTCGCCCGGTTGCGCACGCACGAGGTCGACCGCGCCGGGGACCCGGCGAGCCTGCTCCCGCTCGACCCGTGCGCGGTCGCGGATCCGGCCGTGCTCACCAAGAACGTGCCCAACACGCAGCCCGCTCCGCGGACGTTGCGGATCTGCGAGTGGCAGGGCGGCGGGGACACGCTGACCGTCGAGCTGCAACGAGGCGCGTACGTGCCCGAGGGTTCGCCGGTCGACCTCGGCAACGGCGTCACCGGCGGCATCCGGGAGTTCGGCGGCTCGAACTGCGTCGTGACCTGGCAGCACCGTCCGCTGCCGGATCGCGAGGCCGAAACCGTCGCCGTCCGCCTGCTCGCCCGGGAGGGGAGCGGGAGCCCCTGTGACCGGACGAAGGAGATCGCGGCCTCGGTCGCTTCGCGGCTGCCGAAACCCTGAGCTGCCTGCGTTTTGATCGAGAGGGGAACCCCTTTGCGGGCCCGGAAACGGGTCCGCTAAGCTATCTCCCGTACGAACAACTACATCACGCGCGTTTAGCTCAGCGGGAGAGCGCTTCCCTGACACGGAAGAGGTCACTGGTTCAATCCCAGTATCGCGCACCAGGTTCGCTTCCCCGGCGGACCGGAGTTCGTACCACGGGCGATTAGCTCAGGGGGAGAGCGCTTCGTTCACACCGAAGAGGTCACTGGTTCGATCCCAGTATCGCCCACCAAAGCGGCACTATCCGAAACAACGTCCGAAAGGACAGCGGCGAGTAGTTCCGCTTCGGTTACAACGTCAAACGAGACTCCATCCTCCGGGATGGGGTCTCGTTTGCTGTTCGGGGCTGCCGTGGTGACAGCGGTGTACATCGAACCGCTTGTGCTGCCAACTTCGACCAAGACCATGAGTCTTCTTGCTCCCGGGGTTGGGTTTTGGAACCGGCGGCGGAAGGAGCCTGGGGCGGAGAGTCATTGAGTGACAGGGCAAAGGCGGCGTGTTCGTGAGCGGGGCCGGTGATGGGATGAAGGCGTCCTTCGCCGCGTCCGATGTCGAGTGGCTTTCGCGACGCCCCGGGCAAAGGTGTCGTTGTGGCTGAACCCAAGGTGAGCGAAGGCGTGACTCGCGTGATTGGAGCCGCATCTCGCGTGATCAGACGCCGAACTCCATGATCGCTCCCCGATCACGCGTGAACGCCCATCCCGCTCTGCATGGTCTGAACCTTCAACTGATTGCCAGAAGAATCTGAGCGTCGTCGTGGATCATGTGCAACGTATCGACCAGTGGGTTCAAGAGATCTTGCCGGTTCGCATAGCGGTGGGTGGCCCCCGTGCACCAGGCATTCAGTTCTGGAGCGCGGTGTCGCGAGCCTTCGGTCACGTTCGTCACCCCGTGCCCCTGTCTTGCTCGTTCGCAGCCCCGCCCGGCCGGACGACACGGGTGTCCGAGCGCTCAGCGCAAGGCTTCGATCATCGGCGTGAGCGCGTCCATGGTCGCGGCGAGGTCGGCCTTCGGATCGGAGGAGTGGGCGAGCCAGACGGCGGCCTCGTTCATCGCGCCGGAAAGCAGGCGCACCAACGGTTCGACGGGCCGCTTCGCCAGGACGCCCTCGGTCATCAGTCCGGTCAGCGCTTCGGCGAGGTGCCGGGCGGAGGACTCCGAGTCCAGTTCGCGCCAGTCCTGCCAGCCGACCACCGACGGACCGTCCAGCAGCATGATCTGCTGCGTCTCCGGATCGGTCGCCGCGGCGAGGAACGCGCGGCAGCCGGCGAGCAGCCCGGCCCACGAGTCCGGCGCGGCGTCCGCGGCCCGCGAGATCTGCTCGCCGACGTCGTGCTGCACGACGCCGAGCACGTGCCGGAACAGGTCCGCCTTGCTGCTGAAGTGGTGGTAGAGCGCGCCTTTGCTGACACCCGCCGTCTGCGCGATGGTCTCCAGGCCGACCTTGCCGTACCCGTGCTCGGCGAACAGCCGCCGGGCGGTGATGGTCAACGCCTCCATCGTCTCTTCGCGTTGCTGCTGCTTGGTGCGGGGCATACCCGGATCTTGACATACCGACCGTCGGTTGGCTAACTTCAAAAAAACAAACCGACGGTCGGTATTGTTTGCGAGACAAGGCGGCATCATGCGTCTGACCAGCTTCTATCCCGTTCTCATGACCGAGAAGATCGCTGAGACACGGGACTTCTACCGCGAGCACTTCGGCTTCGAGCTCACCTTCGAGGCCGATTGGTACGTCAGCCTCAAACGCGGGGAGTGGGAGCTCGCGATCCTCGCCCCGGGGCACGGCACCATCCCCGGCGGCGCGGGCAAACCCGTGCAGGGACTGCTGCTGAACTTCGAGGTCGAGGACGTCGACGCCGAACACCGGCGGCTGGTCGGGGAAGCGGGGTTGCCCGAGGCGCTTTCTTTGCGCAGCGAGGAGTTCGGGCAGCGGCACCTCATCGTCGCGGACCCCAACGGTGTGCTGATCGACGTCATCCAGGAGATCCCGCCGATCGGCGGGTTCGCCGAGCAGTTCACCGACGAGGCGCGCCCGCGCTGACGAGGACGGCCACCAGGAAGAGTCCGCAAGCGACGGCCGCCGACACCTGCAGTCCCACGGTGCAGGCGGCTTTCGCGGCTCCGAGCATTTCGTCGGCCACATGCGACGGAAGTCCCGAGACCGCGGCCTCGGCCTGAGCGGGTCCCGAAAGCGCGAGCTGCCGCGCCGGTTCGGGTACCCCGGCCGGAACCGCCAGGTGCGCCGCGTACACCGCCGCCGCGAGGGAGCCGAACAGCGTGGTCCCGAAACCCGCGCCCAGCTCGTAGCCCGTCTTCTCCACCGCCGCGGCGCCACCCGCCTGGTCCGCGGAGGTCGCCGAAAGCAGAGTGTCGGTGCTCGACGTGAGCGCGAACGCCATCCCCAGCCCCATTCCCGTCAGGCCGGCGCCGAGCAGCACCGGTGACGTCAGCGCGGCCGATCCCGCCGCCGGGACCAGCAACGACACCGCGGTGACGGCGAACCCGGCCGTGCGGACGCGAGCGTTGCCGAAGCGCCCCAGCAGCGAGGGGGTCACCACGCTGCCGACGGCGGACGCGCCCAGCACCAGGAGCAGCCGGGTCGCCGCCGCCGTCGGGGAGAGACCGAGCACCACTTGGAGGTATTGGGCGAACAGCAGCCCGAGCCCGACCAGCGTGCTCATCACCAGCAGGACCCCACCCACCGCGGCGCGTACCCCCGGCAGGGCGAACAGGGCGAGGTCCAGCAGTGGCGGATCGGTCCGGCGCTGACGGCGCAGGAACAGTCCGATGAGGACACAGCCGGTGACGCCCGAAGCGACGGCCGTCGGCCAGGAGCCCGGATGCCCGACGGCGAACGCGATCCCGAGGACACCGCCCGCCGCGAGGGCGGCGCTGGTCGCGTCCCACGGCCGCTGCCCCGGCGGATTCCGGGGGAGCCACCGCAGGGCCAGCACCACCGCCGCCAGGATCACCGGCGGATTCAGCAGGAACGTGGCGCGCCAGCCCCACGTCTCGACGAGCACCCCGCCGAGGATCGGCCCGAACACCGAGCCGGTACCGGCGATCCCGCTGCACACCGCGATCGCCGTGCGGCGGTGGCGCTGCTCCGGGAAGAGCTCCCGGAGCAGCGACATCGTCACCGGCATGATCATCGCGCCGCCGCAGCCGAGGAGAGCGCGAAAAGCCAGCAGCACCGGGACGTTCGGCGCGAACGCGCACCCGAGCGACGCGATCCCGAACACGACGTACCCGGTGACCAGCACGCGCTGCCGCCCGTACCGGTCGCCGAGGGTGCCGAACGGCAGCAGCAGCGGCGCGGCGGTCAGGGGGTAGATCGCCACGATCCACACCTGCGCCGCCGCGCCCGGCCGCAACTGCCGGACGAGGTCGGGCAACGCGACGTGCAGCACGGTCGCGTCGACCGCCACGAGGAAGAGCCCGGCGCCGAGCACCGCCAGCAGCGGCCAGGCGCGGTCGACCGCTCGCCCGGCCCGGGCCGTGGTCACAGGAGTCCCGCCAGATGCCTTGCCACGACATCGACATGAGGCGGGTCCACCACCGACAGGTGATGCGCCTCGACCGGCACGATCTCCAGTTCCGGGCACAGCTCCGCCCAGCCTGCCGCGAGGTCCGTGCGGGAATACCTCGGTTCCATCGCCAACCCGGCCGCGTACTGTTCGACAGCCCGGTAGAGCACGACCCGGCCGTCGTAGCGGCGGGGCGTGCCGCGTTCGGCCGCCAGCGTGTCCAAAAAGGACTGACGCTGGTGCCGGAGTACGCCGGGGCTGAGCAAACCGGCTTCGGCGACCCGCCGCATGGTCAGGTCGATCTGCTCCTCTTCCGGCAACGGCGCCAGTTCCTCGTGCCCGAGCCGGACTTCGCGGCCGTAGGTCCCCTCGACGTAACCGGTGAACCGCAGGAATCGCCGGGCGGACGACGCCCGCGGGTCGAGGTCCGGTTCCGGGAGCGGGAGCATGGTGTCGATCAGCGCGACGAACTCGACCTCCTCGCCTTCCTCGGCGAGCCGTGCGGCGACGCCGTAGGCCAGCGCCCCGCCGAACGACCAGCCCGCCAGCCGGTACGGCCGGTCGCGACGGTGCGCCCGCACCAGCGGCAACAGGTGCTCGACGCGTTCCTCGATGCTGACACCGGGAACGCGTTCGAATCCGACGCACGGCACCGCCGTGGGCAGCCTGTCCAGCAGCGGCCGGTACACGGTGCACGTGCTGCCACCAGGGTGGAACAGCAGCAGCGGCGCGACGCCGGTGTCGCCGGGAGCGAGGACGTGCACCGGTCCCTTCTCCTCCCTCGTGTCGAGGACGGCGCGGGCGACGTCCGCGATGGCCGCGAGGGAGTCGTGCCGCAGGAGTTCCGCGGCGTCGACAGGGGTCGCGAGTTCGGTGCTGAGCCCCTTGGCGAGCAGTTCGGCCAGCCGATCCGGCGTGCCGGTCTCGGTCAGCCGGACGTGCGTGCCGCCCGGGTCGGCCCCGGTGTGCTCCTGCCAGAGACGCAGGACGAGGCGGTCCGCCGCGTCCCAAGCCCGGCCTCGGGCCGGAAGCGGCTCTTCGTCTTCGCGCGGCGCGAGATCGCGGCTGAGGTCGGCGAGAGTTGCACCCCGGAGCACGCTGACGGCGTCGGGTTCGGTGCCGAACTCCCGGCGGACGGCCTCCCGGATCCGGTTCGCCATCAGGGAATCCAGTCCGAGTTCCACCAGCGGGACGTCGGCGTCGATGCGCTCGGGTCGCAGGCCCATGACCGCGGCGACGATCTCGGTCAGCCGATCACCGCCTCCGCTGTGCGCGGGCTCGGGTTCGGTCACCCGCGCGGCGAACGACGGCGCCTCCCCGGCGGTGGTGTACCAGTGCCGTTCGTGCCGCCACGGCATCGGCGGGACGTCGACCAGGCGGGCACCGTCGTCCGGGTCGGCGGGGGTGATCCGGGTCCCCGCGCAGTAAAGCTCGGCCGCGGCTGCGCCCAGGGCACGGACCTCGTCCTGGCCTCGCCGCAGGGTCCCGGTGACGACGGCGTCGTGGATCCCCTCGCCTTCGAGGGTCCGCGCCACCGAACCCCGCAGGATCGGGTGGGGCGACAGCTCGACGAAGACGCGGTGCCCGTCTGCGGCGGCGGCCGCCACGGCCTGCCGGAACCGCACCGGACGGCGCAGGTGCGTGGCCCAGTACCCGGCGTCGAAGTCCGGCAGGTCCCGCGGATCGGCCAGAACCGTGTCGTACCAAGGGACCGTCGGGCGGCGGCCGCCCAGTTCGACGAGTGCTTCCCGGAGCGCGGGCAGGACGGGGTCGACCCGGACGGAGTGCCCGGCGACCTCGACCGGCAGCAGTCGCGCGGTCAGCCCGGCGGCCTCGAGTTCGGCGACGAGCAGGTCGAGGACGGTCGCGTCCCCGGCCACGGTCAGCTGGCCCGGCGCGGATTCGACGGCGAGTTCGATGTCCGGGTACAGCTCCAGTTCCTCCGGCGCCAGTTCGACCGCCGCCATCGCTCCACCAGGGCCGATGGTGCCCAGGAGCCGGGCACGGGTCGCGACCAGGTGGACGGCCTCGTCAGGGGTGAGCACACCGCTCACCACGGCGGCGGCCGCGGAACCCAGCGAGTGCCCGATCACGGCCGCGGGCCGGACCCCGAGCGCCTCCCACTGGGCGGCCAGCGCGACCTGGATCCCGAAGATCGCCGTCTGGGTTTCGGGAAGGGACAAGGAATTCCCGGTGGTGAGCAGGGCGCGCAGCGATCGGCCGGTGTGCTCGGTGAACAGGTCGTGGAGCTTGTCGACCTGCGCGGCGAAGGCGGGCTCGGCGGCCAGCAGCCCGCGTCCCATCCCCGGCCATTGGGAGCCGTGACCGGAGAACACGAACACCGGTCCGTCGGTGGTCCGGGTGCTGCCCGCGACCGCGCCGGCGGGCAGCGGATCGGCACCGGTGCCGACGGCACGCAGCAGGACCGCGAGCTCGGCGGTGTCCCCGGCGACGACGGCGGCGCGGTGCGGCCCGCCGTTGTCCCGCCGGAACAGCGTGTGGGTGACATCGGCCAGGGAAGGCGACGGCGTGGCCGAGGACTCCAGCCAGTTCGCCAGCTGCGTCGCGCGTTCGGTGAGGCGGTCGCGGGTGCGGGCGGAGAGCAGCCCGATCCGGACGTCCGCGCGTTCCTGGGCCGGCTCCAGCGCCGCGGCCTGTTCGAGGACGACGTGCGCGTTGGTCCCGCCGAACCCGAACGCGGACACCCCCGCCGTGGCGCGGCCGGAACGACGTGGCCACGCCGTCGGTTCGGTCACCACCTTCAGGCGCAGGTCGTCGAACGGGATGTGCGGGTTGGGTGCGGCGAAGTGCAGCTGGGGCGGCAGTTCGTCGTGGGTCATCGCGAGGACGACCTTGATCAGCCCGGCGATCCCCGCGGCCGCCTCCGCGTGCGCGATGTTCGTCTTCACCGAGCCGATCAGCAACGGGGCGTCGGCGGGCCGGTCCCTGCCGAGAACGGCACCGAGCGAGCGGGCCTCGATCGGGTCGCCGAGCAAAGTGCCGGTTCCGTGTGCTTCGACGTAGTCCACAGTGGACGGATCGAGCCGGGCGCCGTGGTAGGCCGTGCGCAGCATGTCCTGCTGGGCGATCGGGTTCGGCGCCGCCAGTCCTTGCGACCGGCCGTCGGAGTTGACCGCGGTGGAGCGGATCACCGCCAGCACCCGGTCGCCGTCGTATTCGGCGTCCGCCAGCCGTTTGAGCACGACGACGCCGCAGCCTTCGGCGCGCGCGATGCCGTCGGCGTCCGCGGCGAACGTCTTGCAGCGGCCGTCGTCCGCGAGGAGACCGGCCGCGGCGAACGCGGCCGTCGGTCCGGGCAGGAGCATGAGGTTCACCCCGCCCGCCAAGGCGAGATCGGCCTCGCCGTCGCGCAGCGCGCGCACCGCGTGGTGCACCGCGACCAGCGAAGACGAGCAGGCGGTGTCCACCGCCATGCTCGGCCCGCGCAGGTCGTAGACGTAGGACAGCCGGTTGGCCGAGATGCTCCCGGCGGCGCCGGTGGCCGTCCACAGGTCCACCCCGCCGCCCGCCATCGTGAGGTGGCCGTAGTCGTGGGTGGAGATCCCGGTGAACACGCCGGTCCGGCTGCCGCGCAAGGAGGCCGGGGCGATCCCGGCGTGTTCGAGCGCGGCCCAGGTGACTTCCAGGAGCATCCGCTGCTGCGGGTCCATTGTGGACGCCTCGCGCGGGGTGATGCCGAAGTGGTCGGCGTCGAAACCGGCGACGTCGTCGAGGAAACCGCCGACGACCGGTGCCGCGTCGGCGCTCCACCGGCCCGGCGGCGCGGTCCGGACGGCGTCCCGCCCGCTGCGCAGGAGATCCCAGAATTCGTCGAGTCCGTTCGCTCCCGGCCAGCGGCAGCCCAGGCCGACGACGGCGATCGGGTCGGTCCGGCGGCGGTCCGTGCCCGTCGGCTCCGGTTCCGGTTCGGCGCCGCCGGTGAGGGAGCGGGCGAGGTGGTCGATGGTCGGGCTCTCCCACAGCAGGGTGGCCGGGAGCGGGGTGCCGAGCAGGTCTTCGAGCTCCGCCGCGATGCCGACGGCCTGACGGGAGGACAGGCCGTAGTCGCTGAGCGGGCGGTCGGCTTCGAGCCGGGCCGGGTCCACGCCGGTGTGCTCGGCGACGGTGCCGAGCAGCCAGCGGCGCAGGGCGGGGGTGTCGAGCGTCGGGTTTCTCATCGCACCAGGGCCTTTCCGTAGTCGCCGGCGAGGTAGCGGTCGCGGCACGCGCTGCGCGCGATCTTGCCGCTGGAGGTGCGCGGGACCAGGCCCGCCGGGACGAGCACGACGTCGCGCAGCGAAAGGCCGTGCGCGTCGGAAACGAGCCGCCGGATCGACGCGGCGAGGGCCCGCTCGTCGTCCGTGGTCAGCGCGGTGTGGCCGCGGTGTTCGGCGACGACGACCGCGGCTTCGGTGTCGGTGCCTGCGACGGCGAACGAGGCGACACTGCCCGGGCGGATGTCGCGGTCGGCCGAGGCCGCCGTCGCTTCGACGTCCTGCGGATAGTGGTTGCGGCCGTCGACGATCAGCAGGTCCTTGATACGGCCCGCGATGTAGACCTCGCCGTCGTACCGGACGCCGAGGTCCCCGGTGCGCAGCCAGGGCCCCTCCGGGAGCCCGCCGAGTTCGCCGGTCAGCCGGGCGCCGAAGGTCTCGGTGCTCTCCAAGGGCTTCTGCCAGTACCCGGTGCCGACGTTGGGACCGTGGACCCAGATCTCGCCGACCGAACCGTCTTCGAGCGCGACGCCGGTTTCCGGGTCGACCAGCGCGACGTGCTGGCCCACCGGGACACCGCAGGCGACCAGCCGGAGACCGTCGCCGGACTGCCGTGCCGTGCCCGTCCCGAGGTCGGCGCGGTCGAACGTGGTGACGCGCGGGGGAGTTCCGGGGCCGGTGGTGACGAAGACGGTCGCCTCGGCGAGACCGTAGGAGGGCCGGGTCTTGTCCGGCGTGTACCCGGAATCGGCGAAGGCGGCGTGGAACCGGTCGAGTACGTCGGGGTTGATCGGCTCCGCGCCGTTGACGATCGCGGCGACGCGGTCGAGGCGCAGCTTGGCGCGGTCCTCTTCGCGCACCCGGCTCGCGGAATAGTGGAACGCGAAGTTCGGCGCCGCGCTCCAGCTGCCGTTGTGGTCGCCCAGCAGCTCCAGCCAGCGCACCGGCCGTTCGATGAAGGCCAGCGGATCCATCAGCACCGACCGCATGCCCATCGCCAGCGGGGTGATCAGGCCGAGCACGAGACCCATGTCGTGGAACAGCGGCAGCCACGACACGGTGGTCCCCGTCGGTGCGATGCCGAGTCCGTGCACCGCCTGGCTCACGTTGGCCAGCACGTTCGCGTGGGTCAGCACGACGCCCGCCGGGCTGCGGGTCGAGCCGGAGGTGTACTGCAGGTACGCCACGTCGTCCGGCGTCGCGTCCGGCGCGGGCCATGCGCGGGCCGGGCCTTCGGCGGGCCGGTCGGCCGCGATGACGGCGACCTCGTCACCGCCGGGGAGACCGGCGAGGAACTCGCGGACCGCGTCCTCGGCCGCGACGGTGGTGACGACCGCGGTGGGGGAGCAGTCGGTCAGCACCGCGGCGAGGCGCCCGGCGTGCCCGGGCAGCCCTGGGTCGAACAGTGGCACCGCGATCGCGCCCGCGGTGATCGCGCCGAGGAAGGCGACGACGTACTCGGCGCTCTGCGGGCACAGCACGGCCACCCGGTCGCCGGGCCGGACGGGCAGCGCGCCCGCGACGGCGTCGACGCGCTCCTGGAGCTGCCGCCAGGTGAGGGTCTTCCGCCGCCCGGCGCGATCGGTCGCGAAGTCGGCGAAGGTCAGCGCGGGCCGGTCGCCGTCGACGTCCGCCCAATGCCGGAGGCAGGCGGGGAGGGTGGTGCCGGCCGTGGCGGGCAGGTTTTCGGGGGCCAGGGACATGGCGTCTCCTCGGGGTTCGGCGGGGGTTGTGCGAGGGTTCAGCGGCCGAGCGGTCCGGCGGCGTGCTGCCAGGCGGCGACGGCGAGGGCGTCGAGATCGAGGCCGGTGGTCCCGGCGTCACGAAGCACGACCAGTACGTCGTCGGCGGCGATGGCGACGGTGCGCAGACGCAGTCCGGGCAGCTCGGGGGGCTGACCGGGGAGCGTGAGGAGTTGTTGGTAGGAAAGGGTTTTCGCGCCCGTGACGGCGGGCGCGGGCTGGACGGTGACGGTCGACACCGCGGTACCGGCTGCGTCGTCGACCGTCACCTGTGAGCACCGCGCGGCCTGCGCGGCCCAGGCCGTCAGGTCGGGCGGGTTCGTCGTGCGTGCGACGAGCTCGGACACCTGACCGCCGGGCACCGCGGACTGGAAGCCCTGGCCGGTGGCGCCGGTGCCGATCAGCCTGCCGTGGACGACGTCCTCACAGCCGCCGACGTCGATCCGGCTCTCCTCACGGTCCGGCGTGGACAGTGCCGTGGCCAGGTCGAAGCCGTCGCGCGCGGACGCGTGCGGGACGGTCTCCGGCGGTAGCAGGGCCGCGGGCGGAACGGCGGGAGAAGGTGGCGCCGCGGCCGCCTGAATCGATTCTCCGGGTACGCCGGAAATAGTGGCCAACGCGGCGGTGGTGACGACGAGCGCGCGAATTCGGGCAGTCATGAATAGCCCTTTCGGAAGGGTCCTGATGGGGTCGCGGTCCCTTCGGTGGGACACAGGCGCCGGGGTTGCGTCAGTGGACGCCGAACCCGGGCGGCACGACGAAGGCTACGACGGGAAATCGAATACCGGAAGGTATCAAGAGAACGTAAATGTCCTTCGTGTACTAGGTGTGACCTGCGGCTTCCGAGGTTTTCGCTGGTGCGCGAGGCAGTCTGGTACTCCCGTGCCACTGTCGCTCACCGTCCGTGAGCGCCGGGTCACCCTGATGGGGGAGGCGGGGGCATTTCTTGTTTCCCTGGCATTCACATTGTCCTCCCGGATTTTGGGCAGGACAATTGCCTGGAAGGGGTTCTTCCGCTTAACGTGTCGGCACTCCGGATTTCTTTCGCGGGTAATCGCCGTCACATTTTCGGATTCGATCGAACGACCGGGACAAAGGATTACGTATGCGCAATACTTCGAGGCGGCTGCGCGCCGTCGCGCTGCTGACGGCCGTGACGTGCTCGCTGCCCGGCGCCGCCATCGCCCCGGCGAGGGCCGAGAGCGGTGTCCCGGACGCCCGCGCCGACGACGGCTCGCACGTCGTCGCCCAGACCACTGTGGACGGTGACCCGCGGATGCTGGACCTCACCGTGCGCTCGGTCGGCGTCGGGAGCTACGCGATGGTCCGGCTGATCCTGCCGTCGCGATGGGACGCCGAACCGGAGAAGAAGTGGCCGGCGGTGTACCTGCTCGCCGGGGAGACCCGGCTGCAGGACTATCGCGGCTGGACCGCCAACACCGACATCCGGAAGCTCGCCGACGAGTCCGGCGCCCTGGTGGTGATGCCGGGTTCCGGTTCCGCGGGCTTCTTTTCCGACTGGTGGAATCACGGCAAGGACGTCGTGCTCAATCAGTGGGAGACGTTCACCGCGGTCGAGGTCCCGCAGCTGATCGACCGCGCGTATCGCGGGGACGGGCGGCGGGTGGCGGCCGGGCTCTCGCTCGGCGGCTACGGCGCGGTGGAACTCGCCGCCCGGCGGCCGGGGGTGTTCCGGTTCGCCGGGTCGTTCAGCGGCAATCTCAACCCCACCGGTCCGTACGGCGAACTGCTGACCAGCGCGATCGTCGCCTCGGCCCGGCAGGACCCCGAAGCGCTCTGGGGTGACCGGCGTCGCGAGGCGTCCCGCTGGGACGCGCACGATCCGCTGGTGAACGCAGACCGCCTGCGCGGCACCGAGCTGTACCTGTCGACGGGCAACGGCCTGCCGGGACCGTACGACGGCAAGCTCCCGATCGACGTGCTCCCGGGCGCGATGCTGCTCGAGTTCCTGTGCTCCGGCCAGACCACCGCGATGGCGGACCGGCTGAATCGGCTCGGTGTCCCGGTCACGACCGACTTCTACGGGCCGGGCACGCACCATTGGGCGTACTGGCAGGACCAGCTGCACAAGACCTGGCCTCGGATGCTGCGCGCGCTCGCCGCGCCGGTGAAGGCGGGGGAGGCGTCGTGACCCGTCCGTCCTTTGTGGTCACCGGGGCTTCGAGCGGGATCGGCCGCGCCTGCGTGACCGAACTCGTCCGGCGGGGCGCCCACGTCTGGGCCAGCGTGCGCACCGACGCGGACGAAACGGAACTCGCCCGCACCCACGGCGAAGCGGTCACCGTGCTGCGGATGGATCTCCGGGACGCGGCGTCGATCACGGCGTGCGGAGAGAAGGTCGCGGCCGCGGGACCGCTGCGGGGACTGGTGAACAACGCGGGGATGGCCCGGCCCGGACCGCTGGAACACGTCCCGCTCGAGGATTTCCGGCAGCAGTTGGAGGTCAACGTCACCGGGCAGCTCGCCGTCACGCAGGCGATGCTGCCCGCGCTGCGCGCCGAGCCCGCCGCCAGGGTGGTGACGGTCGGGTCGATGGGCGGGCGGATCGCCGGACCGATGGTCGGGCCCTATCACACGTCGAAGTTCGCCTTGGTCGGCTTGACCGACAGCCTCCGCGCCGAACTGGCCCCGTCCGGGATCGGGGTCGTCCTCGTCGAGCCCGGCGCTGTCGCCACCTCGATCTGGCCCCGTGCCCGCGCCGCCGCGGAGGAGGTCCGCGCGGCTTTGCCGGAAGCCGCGCGGGAAAGGTACGCGGCACAACTGGACGAAGCCGAACGGAGCGCGGAACGGTCCGCGCGCGCAGGGGTGCCGCCCGAGCGCGCGGCACGGGTCGTGGTCCACGCGCTGACCGCTCGCCGTCCCGCGCCGCGGTACCTGGTCGGCCGGGACGCGCATATCGCGGCGGCGCTGGCGAATCTGCCCTTCCGCCTCCGCTACCGGTTGACGGCGGCCAAACGGTGACCCGGCTGGTCGTGATCGTCGCTCCCGGTTCGCGGGGCGACGTCCAGCCGTGCATCGCCTTGGGGCGCGGTCTCGAGGGCGATCGGGTGCGAGTGCTGGCGGCCGAGAGGTTCCGGGAGCTGGTGACCGGATACGGGCTGGAGTTCGCGCCGCTTTCGGCCGATCCCAGTGAAGTCCTCGGTTCGGACGGCGGGCGTGAATGGACCGAGGGCGGCCGCAATCCCGCGACGTTCCTGCGCGGACTGCGAGGCGCGCTGGCACCGGTGCTGGAACGCCTGCTCGCCGATGTCCACGAAGGAGCGTCCGGCGCGGACCTCGTCCTCGCCCCGACGCTGGGTTTCCTCGGCGCGCATCTGGGCGCCTCGCTCGGCGTCCCCGACGTCGAACTGCACTACCAGCCCAGCGTGCCGACCCGGAAGTTCGCGCATCCGCTGCTGCCGTGGGCGGGCAGGCTCGGGCCCTGTGGGCGGCAGTTGAGCTTCCGCGCCGTCGATACCGTCGCCTGGCAGGTGTTGCGGCCCGAGGTGGACCTTTGGCGCGGCCGGTCGCTCGGGCTGCCCCCGGCGGGCCGGCGCGGACCCCGGCGGAAGGAAACCCCGGTGCTGTGCGGGTTTTCCGACGCCGTGGTGCCCCGGCCGAAGGATTGGCCCGCCAGGGTCCACGTCACCGGGTACTGGTTCCTCGACACCCCCTCCGGGTGGCGGCCGGACCCGCGCCTGCGCGACTTCCTCGCTTCGGGGCCGCCTCCGGTGTACGTCGGATTCGGCAGCATGCGGCCGTCGGAGGCGGAGCGGACGTTCGCCGCCGTCCGCACGGCGCTGCGCCGGGTGGGGCTGCGGGGGCTACTCGGCACCGATGCCGGGTCCGACGACGATGATCTGCTGACGGTGCAGGACGTCCCGCACGCGTGGCTCTTCCCGCGGACCGCCGCCGTGGTGCATCACGGCGGCGCGGGCACGACCGCCGCGGCGCTGCGGGCGGGCGTCCCGGCGCTGGTCTGCCCGGTCTTCTCCGACCAGCCCTTCTGGGGTGACCGGGTGTCGCGGCTCGGCGCCGGACCGCGGCCGCTGCCGTTACGGGAGCTCACCGCGGACGCCTTGACCACGCGTCTGCTGGAGCTGTCCGGCAATCTGCTGTTCCGTCGCGGGGCGCAGTACGTCGGCGCCCGGCTGCGTGAGGAGGACGGAGTGGCGCGAGCTCGTGAGGTGCTGCAGGAAGTGCGTTAGCGCAGCTCGTCGAGATAAGCGATGAGCCGGCCGAAGCAGGACTGCCAGCCGTCGACGTGTTCGTCGCGTTCCACCACCGTCTCGAAGATCGCCTGGTGGAAGGTCATTTCGGTCTTGCCGCCACGTTCGGCGAGGAGGACCGTGACCAGGGTGTCGTGACCCCGCGCTCCTGCCGGTTCCTCCCAGGCGAAGCTGAAGACCAGCCGCTCCGGCGGCACGATCTCGTGATAGACGCCCGAGGCCCACAGTTCGGTCTCGCCGTCGCTGACGCAGATCCGCCACCGGCCGCCCTCGGTGAGGTTGACCGTGCAGGACTCGGCGGTGAACCCGGCCGGGCCCCACCAGCAGGCGAGATGGTCCGGATCGGTCCACACCCGGAAAGCGAGCTCGCGGGGCGCGTCGAGAAGGCGGGTGATCGTCAGGTCGGCCATCGTTCTCTCTCGGGTTATTCAACCGTTGGGTTGATCAACGTGATGGTTGAACTCTAGTGCGACGTTTGATCGTGTCAAGCCGCCAAAGACTCCCCACGGTCGCCCCATCCCTCGTACGGTCGGCAGAATGAATCTGCGCTCAGCACTCTGGCTGCCGATCTTCGACGAGCTGGCCGACCCGGTGATCGTCGCGCGCCTCGCCGCCGAGGCCGAAGAAGCGGGCTGGCACGGCCTGTTCGTCTGGGACCACATCCGCTGGCGGGAGCCGGTGCGCGCGGTCGCCGACCCGTGGATCACGCTCGCCGCCGTCGCGTCCGCCACCGAGAACCTCGTCTTCGGGCCGATGGTCACGCCGCTCGCGCGCCGTCGCCCGGTCAAGCTCGCCCGCGAGACGGCCACTTTGGACCGGTTGAGCGGCGGGAGGCTGATCCTCGGCGCGGGACTCGGCAGCGACCGGTTCGGCGGAGAGTTCTCGAAGACCGGTGACGAAATGGACGATCGCGCACGCGGCGAGATGCTGGACGAGTCGCTCGAGATCCTCACCGCGGCCTGGTCCGGGGAACCCGTGAGGCATCACGGAAAGCACTACACGGTCGACGACATCACGTTCCTGCCGCGACCCGAGCGGCCGGTCCCCGTATGGCTGGCGGGTTTTCCCGGCAAGGTGAAACCGATGCGCCGGGCCGCGCGGTACGACGGGTTCTTCCCGGTGAACCTGCCGGACGCGGACGAGTTCGCCGAGGCGGTCGAAACGATCACGGCGTTGCGTGAGGACGACAAGGCGCCTTACGACTTCGCGATCGGCCTGCCGTCGGGCACGGATCTCGCGCCCTACGTGAAAGCGGGCGCGACCTGGTGGATGGCCGAGTTCCCGTGGGACGACCTGTCCGTCGACGCGGTGCGCGGCGTGCTGCGGGACGGCCCGGCCTAGGTGTAGGGGCTTCGGGTCAGGTCCGCTTGCGGCTCGCGATCTCGTCGAAGAGCTGCCGCACCTGGGCGGGGTCCGCGTCCCGGGCGAGGGCGACGTAGTGGTCCATGACGGCCGGCCGGTAACGCACGGGCAGTTTCTGTCCTGGGGCGAGCCGGGTGAGCTCGGTGATCGTGAGGTCTTCGTCCGCGACACCGCGGAACGAGATGCCTCCGGCGGTCTCCACGTCGAACATCAGGACCACGCGTGGACTGCCGTCGCTGCTGACCTCCCGCCAGTCGACGAGAACGCCCAGCGCCAGCGGCCCCGTACGCAGTTCCGCGTTGCGCTTCCGTGCGGCACCGCTCAGGAGCGGGTTCGGGGCGACGCCCGGGAAATCGGGCCCGACGCCGAGCGATTCCCGGCTCAGGTCGGGCCTGAGCTGCGCCATCAGATCGTCGAGTTTGAGCTTCCTCTTTTTCGAACCGAACATCCTGGCCCTCCCTCGCCGCGATCGTACGTCGGGGCCATTCTCGACCTCTGTCGCAACGCCCCGCCTTTAACATCTCTTTACCAAGTGGCATACTGAACCGACGAGGGGAGTACTTCCCAAGAGCCTGCCCGGTCAGTACGGACACCCCGCTGGTGTCCCCGGGAGGCCGCCCCGCCGGGCGAAGGAGACCTCGAACTTCGAGTTCGAGGAGTCTTCATGCCCGAGTCCGTCGCAACCGTGGGATCGCCCGGGTTGTGGGCGATCAGCATCGCCGTCCTGCTGGCACTGCTCGTCGCCGACTTCGCCGTCACCCGCCGTCCGCACGAGGTGTCGATGCGGGAGGCCGCCGGCTGGTCGGTCTTCTACCTCGCGCTCCCGGTGGTGTTCGGGTTCTGGCTGTGGCTGGAGTTCGGTGGCGACCAGGCGATCGAGTTCATGACCGGCTTCGTGGTCGAGAAGTCCCTGTCGGTCGACAACCTGTTCGTCTTCATGCTGCTGCTCGCCGCCTTCGCGGTCCCGCCGATGGTCCAGCAGCGTGTGCTGCTGTACGGCATCGTGGGCGCGCTGGTGCTCCGCGGCGTGTTCATCGCGGCCGGGGCCGCGATGCTATCGGCGGGCACCTGGGCGTTCCTCGTCTTCGGCCTGATCCTGTTCGCGTCGGCGATCAAGATCCTGCGTGAAGCCCTCTCGAAGGACGAGAGCGAGATGGACCTCTCGCAGTTGCGGTCGGTCCGCCTGCTGCGCAGGCTGATGCCGGTCACCGACGACTACCGCGGCACCCGGCTGACCGTGCGCGAACACGGGCGCCGTGCGCTCACCCCGCTGGCGGTCGTGGTCGTCGCGGTCTTCGCCACGGACGTGGTGTTCGCGGTCGACTCGGTGCCCGCCGTCTACGGCATCACCGAGGATCCGTACCTCGTGTTCGCCACCAACGCCTTCGCCCTGCTGGGCCTGCGCGCGCTCTACTTCGTGCTTCGTTCGGCGCTGGCGAAGCTGGTCCACCTGAACCACGGCCTCGCGATCATCCTCGCCTTCATCGGCGTCAAGCTGGTCCTGCACTGGGCACACGGGATCTGGCCCGCCGTGCCGCAGGTCCCGACGCCGGTCTCGCTCGGGGTGATCATCGCCGTCCTCGTCGCGGTTTCGTTCACCAGCCTGTACGCGCGCCGCCGCGAGACCGCCCGGACGGCGAAGGAGTGAGCGATGATCACCGGACTCGTCGTCGGCTTCCTGATCGACCTGGCGGTCGCCGCGCTCTTCCTCGCCGCGTTGGTCCTGGTCTTCGCGGCGATGCGGCCGCCTCGTCCGCCACGCGGTCCCTGACCGTGTCGGATGCTGGCGTGTCGGGTGTGCCGCACCGGCGGCGCGTCCGGTACGGCCGGTACGCTCCCCGTGGTTGAGAAGACAGCCGTCTTCTGTTCGCGCGCCGGGAATCCGGTGAGGAAAGGTGGCTGTCCGTGTCCAACGCCGTGCGTCACGGCGAGCAGTCCCCACCTCGTAGACCTTCGCCGCAGCTGGACCGCTTGCACGTCCTGCTCGTCGAGGACGACGACGGCGACGCGCTCCTGGTCGAAGAGATGCTCGCCGACGCGGCCGAGAGCCTCGAACGGGTGGTGCTCGACAGGGCGACCACACTCGAACAGGTCCTCGCCCAGCCGATCACGGCCGACTGCGTGCTCCTGGATCTCCAGCTGCCGGACGCGACCGGGCTCACCGGCCTGACCCGGCTGCGTCAGCACGCGCCGTCGACGGCGGTGATCGTGCTGACCGGCCGCGAGGACGAGGCGCTCGGCGTGTCCGCGCTGGGCGCCGGCGCGCAGGATTACCTGGTCAAGCAGCACGTCGACGGGCAACTGCTGGCGCGGACCCTGCGCTACTCGTGGGAACGCAGCCGTGCCGAACGCATCGAGCAGCAACTGCTGCAGCATCAGCTCTTGGCCAGGGAGAACGCGCGCCTCGAACGCGGCCTGCTGCCGACGCCGCTGGTGACCGACCCCCGGCTCGGTCTCGCGGTGCGGTACCGGCCCGGCCGGAACGGGGCACTGCTGGGCGGCGACTTCTACGACGCCGTCGAACTCCCCGACGGCACCCTGCAGCTGGTCATCGGGGACGTGTGCGGGCACGGTCCGGACGAGGCGGCGCTCGGCGTCGCGTTGCGGATCGCGTGGCGTTCGGTCGTGCTCGCCGGGCTGCCCATGGCGGAAACGCTGGCCATGGTGGAAAAGATGCTGCAGCACGAGGCGCTGGGACCGCTGTTCGCCACTGTCTGCATGATCACGGTCGCCCCGGACCGACGGTCCCTGCGCATGACGCTGGCCGGGCATCCGCAACCGCTGCTGGTCGACGATTCGGGCGGCAGGCTGCTGTCCAGGGAAGCGCTCGGCCCCCCGCTGGGCGTCGCGCCGGGCACCGGATGGCGGGAGCTGACGGTGCCGATGGGGCCGCGATGGTCACTGCTGCTGTACACCGACGGCCTGTTCGAAGGCCGCGTCGAGGGCAGCGGGGAACGGGTCGGGCTCGAACGGATGGCCGAGGCCGCGCTGAGCAGCCTCGACGCCGCGGGCGGTTCGGACCGAGCGCTGGACCACCTGATCAGCGAGATGGACATCCTGCACGGCGGACCGCTGGACGACGACGTCGCGCTGGCCTTGCTCACGTTCGACGCCGAGGAGTCCCGATGAAGCGCGATTCGCCCGACGGCGTCTGGTCGATCAGGCGCTGGGCGGTGCTGTCCGGGGTGATCGCTTCGCTGCTGATCGGTGGCGCGATCGTGGCGGGGTCGGCGGCGCTGGTCAACCTCACCGAGTCGCGTGCCCGGCTGCTGGACGTGACCGGTCCGCAGGTCTTGCAGTCCACCGCCCTTTCGACGGCGATGCTGAACCAGGAGACCGGCGTCCGCGGCTACATCCTGGCCGGGCGCGCCGAGTTCCTCGAGCCCTACCGTGACGGACTCAAGGCGCAGGACACCGCGGTCGCCGAACTGCGGCGGCTCGGCGCCGTTCCGGGCACGACCATCGGCGACGACCTGGACCAGGTGCTGCAGGCCGCTTCGACGTGGCGCCGGACGGTCATCGAGCCGGTGCTCGCCGGCGCGCCCGCCACCGGAGCGCAGGTGGAGGCGAGCAAGCCCCTGTTCGACGAGGTGCGCGGTGCCCTGAACGGATTGCAGAGCCGTCTGGAAGCGGAACGGCTGGACGCGCGGAACGACCTGTCGTCCGCGGCCGACGTGCTGCGTGTGATGCTCATCGTCATCGCGGTCCTGTTGTGCGCGGCACTGGCACTGGTGTTCGTCCTCCTGCACCGCAAGCTGATCAGCCCGATCCGCCAGCTGGCCGGAGAGGTGCGCGACGTCGCCACGGCCGACATCCACCGCGAGGTCCGCGGTTCGGGGCCCAAGGAGATGCGCGAACTGGCGTCCGATGTGGAATCGCTGCGTTCGCGGATCCTCGCCGAGGTCACCCATCTGGAGCGCGCGCAGGAAACGATCGCCGTCCGGACCCGTGAGCTGGAGCGGTCGAACTCGGATCTGGAGCAGTTCGCCTACGTCGCCTCGCACGACCTGCAGGAGCCGCTGCGCAAGGTGGCCAGCTTCTGCCAGCTGCTCCAGAAGCGGTACCAGGGGAAACTGGACGAACGCGGTGACCAGTACATCGGATTCGCGGTCGACGGCGCGAAGCGGATGCAAGCGCTGATCAACGATCTGCTCGCGTTCTCCCGGGTCGGGCGCCGTCCGGGCGAGAGTGTCCTGCTGGAGTCCGAGAGCCTGCTGGACGCCGCGCTCGGCAATCTCGAAGACGCCATCACCGAGTCCGGCGCCCGGATCACCCGTGCCGAACTTCCCGTCGTCCGGGGGGAGAAGTCCCTCCTGACGGCGGTCCTGCAGAACCTGGTCGGCAACGCCGTCAAGTTCCGGGGAGAGGACCCGCCGGAGATCGACGTCGCCGCGGAACTCGACGGCACGGACTGGCGATTCTCCGTCACCGACAACGGAATCGGCATCAGTGACGAGTACGCCGAGCGGATCTTCGTGATCTTCCAGCGCTTGCACGGCCGCGGTGACTATCCCGGCACCGGGATCGGCCTGGCGCTGAGCCGCAAGATCGTCGAACACCACGGCGGGAGGATCTGGCTGGACACCACCGTCACGGCCGGAACCCGCTTCTGCTTCACCCTCCCCGCAGACCAGAGCCCCAGCGAAGGAAACGGACAAGCATGACCGAGTCCATGGAACCGATCCACATCCTGCTCGTCGAGGACGACCCCGGCGACGTCCTCATGACGCAGGAGGCGTTCGAGCACCACAAGATCCGCAACACCCTTTCGGTCGTCTCCGACGGCGAGCAGGCCTTGCAGTTCCTGCGCCGTGAAGCGCCGTACGAGGACGCGGAGCGCCCGGGGCTGATCCTGCTCGACCTGAACCTGCCCCGCAAAGACGGCCGCGAGGTGCTCAGCGAGGTCAAGGCGTCCTCGGAGCTGCGCAGCATCCCCGTCGTCGTGCTCACCACGTCCGAAGCCGAAGAGGACATCCTCCGCAGCTATGACCTGCACGCCAACGCCTACGTCACCAAACCGGTCGACTTCGACCGGTTCATCGACGTGGTGCGGCAGATCGACAACTTCTTCGTCACCGTGGTGAAGCTTCCGCGCTGACCTCAGGGGAAGCGCAGGACGGTGATCCCGGCCAGCACGAAGAACACCAGCACCACCAGGGTGCTGCTCTGGCCACCGGACGAACTGGTCACGACCTGGTCGACGGCGCCGGTCAACCGCACGCCGCAGTCCGCGACGACGGTGTGCCTGCCCGCCTCGATCCGGGTGAACTCGACGGCCGCGGTGAAGGCCCCGGTGCCGTCGGCGTAGGCGTTGCCGACGCGGTCGCCGTTCGACGTCAGGGTGACGGCCTCGCCCGGCAGGCAGCCCTTGCCGGTCGCGGACAGTTTGTCGCCGGGCTGCACACTCGGCCGGTCGAGAACGAGGTCGTTCGGCCCCGGCGGGGTGCTGCTCGACGAGGGGGCGTCCGTCGGCGGCGGGGGAGTGTCCGTTGTGGACGGCGGCGTCGTGGTCGTGGTGGTGGGCGGGGTCGTCGTGGTGACCGGGGTGGTCGGCGTGGTGGTGGTCCCCGGCCTGGTCGGGGTGGTCACCGGGACGGTCGGCTTCGTGGTCGGCGGCACCTTCGTCGTCGGCGGCGCGGTGGTCACGGTCCCGGTCACGCGGAAGGCCGCGCTGCCGGTCAGCGGTCCGCCGGTCCGCGCGTTCGTGCAGTTGCCCGTGACGGTGTAGCCACCCGGTGTCGCGTTGCCCGGAACCGTCGCACCCACCTGTCCACTGGGCGCGCTGACCGAGGTGATGGCCGCTCCGGACCACGTGAAAGAAATCGGTCCTTTGCACGGGGAGAAAGTCCAGGAAATGGTAAAAGAACTCCCGGCGGGACCGCTCGAAGGTTTCAAACCAACTGTCGACTGATAAGGAGACTGTTGCGCGTTTCCCGCTCCCACCAGGGAAAGCAGGAACAACAACCCGGTCACGGTGCCGAATATCAGGCGAACCACGATACGCATTGGGACGTCCCTCTCCGGTAAGTACTCGCTGTAGCATTCCGGACCAGTCGGATAACGCAAACAGGGGATACGCAAAATGGGACGTGTCATCGCGGCAGGGGTTGCGTTGGGTCTGTGCGTGGTCCTCCTGGGCTCACCACCGGCCACAGCGGACAGTGGCGGCGGGACGGACGGCGGCAGGCTCGAACTGGCGGTCACCCTCGACGACCGGCCGATCACCAACGCCACGGTCACCGTCGATCCGGCCAAGCAGATCGAGCTCACCGTCACCGCGACCAACAGTGGCGGGACGGCGGTCAAGGTCCGCAGCGTGCGGGTGTCCGGCGTCGCGCTCGCCCTGACGTTCTTCGCCTACGACACCACGGCCCCGTTCGAGGTCCCCGCGCACAGCCGGGTCACCAGGACCTTCGTGCTGGACATGGCCGACCTCTCCGGCCAGGCGATCGGGCTGCTCCCCTCGACGGTCGAACTGCTCGACGCCCAGCGCGGCACCCTCGGCGAGGCCGAGACGGTCGCCGACATCCGCGGATCGTTCTGGTCGGTTTACGGTGCCTTCGGCCTCGCGATGCTGGTGCTCACCGTGCTGGCGTGGCTGACCGCCCTGCTCGCGCTCGCCCGCCATCGCCTGCCCGCCAACCGCTGGCGCCGCGGTCTGCGCTTCCTGCCCGCCGGATTCGGCACCGGGCTCGTCGCGGTCGTCACGCTGTCCGTGCTGCGGCTCGTAGCGCCGGAGCCGGCGATCGAGATCCCGGTGGTCCTCGGCGCCGCCGTCATCGCGTTCCTGCTCGGCTACCTGACGCCGCATCCGGCACCGGCGCCCGCCGACGACGACGAAACGGTCCGCTTTCCCGACGGCACCAAGGAATTCAACCGATGAGCGCACCCGCCGAGGTCGTCGCCGCGCTGCCGCAGTACGAGATCGGGGCCGCGATCGGCCAGGGCGGGATGGGGGTCGTCTTCGCCGGCGTCCACCGTTCACTGCGCCGCGACGTCGCCATCAAACAGCTGCCGTGGGACGTGCTGAACCACGCCGTCAGCAGCGAGCTGTTCGACCGCGAAGCCCGGGTTCTGGCCAGTCTCGACCACCCGCACATCGTGCCCGTCTACGACTACGTGCGCACCGGCCGCGAGCATTTGATGGTGATGGAACGCCTCGACGGCGGCACGGTGCACAGCCGGTTCCAGGCCGGGGGAGTCGGCGCGGAGCAGGCCTGCGCGATCGGGCTGGCGACGCTCGCCGGACTCCACGCCGCGCACGAAGCGGGCGTGCTGCATCTGGACGTCAAGCCGAAGAACCTGCTCTTCACCACGCAAGGCGTGATGAAGGTGGCCGACTTCGGCATCGCGAAGGTGATCAGCGAGGGCGCCACCCTGGTCACCCACGGCGGCGAGGTCCTCGGCACGCCCGCCTACATCGCGCCGGAGCAGGCGATGGGCAACGCGCTGAGCCCGGCCGCCGACGTCTACTCGGCGGGAACGGTGCTCTACGAACTGCTGTCCGGGAAACTGCCGTTCGACAACACCCGGGGCGCGATCAGCATGATGCGCCAGCACATGTTCACCGACCCGCGCCCGATCGAGGGCGTGCCCGCGCCGATCGCCGCGGTCGTCATGCGCGGCCTCGCGCGCGAACCGGACTCCCGCTACCGCGACGCGGAAACCTTCGCGGCGGACCTCGCCTCGGCAGCCACCGCCGTCTACGGTCCGGGCTGGCTGGAACGTTCCCGGGTGCCCGTCCGTCACCTCACCCCGCGGGTGCTTTCCGCGCTCAGCACACCGGTCGCCGTGCCGGTTCCGGCGGGGGACGGCCCGACGAGACCGGTCCGCCGTCCCGTCCAGGACCCGACCCTGTCCGCGACCCGGGCGGCGTTCGAGCCCGAGCCCCCGCCCGCCGGGCGGTCGAGTCCGGTGCTCTGGTTCCGGCTCGCCGCGGCGGCCGCGGCCCTCGCGCTCGTGGTGCTCGCGCTCCTCAACCCGGAACGGCAGACCCACGAGTCGTCGCTCCTGGCTGTCGACCTCGTTGTCGTTTCGTCGTCGCCGGAAGTGGACCTCAGCAAGACGTTCACGCTGACAGGCAAGGGGACACCGGGGCAGGTGAGCCTCGACCTGACGGCCGCGGGCATCCCACTCGGTTCCGCCACGGCGACACCGAAGGCCGAAGGCGGCTACTACAGCGCCGATCTCCAGTTCCCCGGGCTGACCCGGTGGATCGTCGGTGGTGCCGTCACCGCGACGGCGACGGCCGACGGCGTCACCGAGACGTTCACCTTGCGCACCCACCAGCATCCGCTCGCGAGCGCGCTCGGCGCGGGCAGCCTCATCCTGGCGCTGTTCGCCTTGGCGTACCTGGAATCCGGGCTGCGGACACTCCGCAACGGCCATCGCTGGCGGGGCGCGCTCGTCGCCGGACCGGTACTCGGCCTGCTGTTCGGCGCGACGGCGTGGCTGTGCGTCTCGGTCTTGCGGGTACGCGAACCCGCGCTGCCGTTCGGCATCGGCTGCGCGATCGCGGGGGCGGTGGCGACGGGTTTCGTCGTCGCGGCCGCCCGCGCCCGGCGTCTGCGCTGAATCCCCAGGGCTGAATCCCCAGGGGTGGCCCGGTTTCGCGGACCACCCCTGTTCCGGGATCAGGACTTGCGGTGCTTGCCGTCGTCGTCCGTGACCTCGAACTGCTCCTTGCGGACCTTGCCCGACACCGTCTGCTCCTCGGTGACCGTCTCGGTCTTGAGCCTTGCCCGCTCGACCGGAACGGTTTCCTTGGTCACCACCGGTTTCTCGGCGTGCAGGATGACTTCCTGCTCGTCCTCGGAGATCTCCGCGCGCTCGCCGCGCGCGTTCGTGATCGGTTCCCGTTCGATGCGCACCTCTTCGTGGCTGACCGGAACGGTGATCTGCTGCTCCTCGGTGACGACGTACTTGCGCAGCCGGACGTGGCCGGTCTCGACCTGCTCGGTGCCGACGTTCAGCCGCTCCTCGGAGCGCGTCATGGTGTGCTCGGCGTCCCGGTTCTTCTTCCCGGCGTCCGCGTCCATCCCGGACTTGCCGCGACCGGTGCCGCCCATGGCACCCTTCCCGGCGCCCGCGGTGTCCATGCCGGGACGGCCCCGGCCCTGCGCCTTGTCGTCCATCCGGCCGTCCGGCGACGTCCGCGGCATCGGCAGCCCGTAGTGCTTGTACAGCTGCGCGCTCTCCTCCACGGACAAGTGGCCGTCGGCGTCGATACGGGGCGCGTCGGAGACGGCCTCCTTGTCGACGCGGACGTGCACGCCGTCCTTGTCGGCATGCGCGCCCGAGAGCGGGACGAAGCTCTCCTTGGTGCCGAACAGGCCCGTTTTGACCGTGATCCACTCCGGCTGATGCGTCGCGTCGGCCAGGTAGACGTTGCCGACCTTTCCGAGCTTGTTGCCCGTCGGATCGACCACGGCACTGTCGATGAGTTCCTGCGGCTGCATGGTCTTCGCCATCGGTCCTGCTCCTCTCGAAAGATCTTGCTGAGGAGCCCACCGTCAGCCGGGCCGGTGATCACGGCAACCGTCGTGGTGTTCCTGTGGGTGACCCCGGAAAGTGGGGGTTTGAAGCCGCGCTCGCGGGCTAAGACCGGCGTGTCGTCGCTGGTGGAAGCGGGTGCCCGCGGGGTGACCGGCGGCTCCGGGGTTGGTGCGAAGGTGTGGATCTCCTCACGTGCCCGCCGAAAACCGGATGCGCGGGTCTCCGCACCTGCCCTACCCTCGTGATCGTGATGCAGCAACTGCTGTTCCTCTGAGGAACGACGCCTCCACCGGTACCGCGAGCCGCGGTACCGGAGTTCGTTCTTCCTGCTCATCACTTTCGCTGGAGGCAGTTCCTTCATGTCATCCCCTCTTTCTCGCGCGCCTTCGCGCGCCGCGCACGTCCGCCTGTCCGGTGTCCACCTCTCCTTCGGGGGACGGCCCGTGCTTTCCGGGGTCGACCTCGTCGCCGCCGCCGGTGAGCGGGTCGCCATCGTCGGGGAGAACGGCCGCGGCAAGACCACGCTCCTCCGGGTCCTCGCCGGTGACCTGCCCGCCGACCGCGGCGAGGTGCACCGCGCGGGTTCGGCCGGTGTCGCCGACCAGCAGATCCCGCTCGGCGCGACGGACACCGTCGGCGCGCTGATCGACCTCGAACTGGCGACCGTCCGCGCCGCGCTGGCCCGCCTGGAGGCCGCCACCGGCGCGCTCGGCGATGGCCGTCCCGGCGCGGACGACGTCTTCGCCGCCGCTCTCGCGGAGGCCGAGTCCCTCGACGCGTGGGACGCCGACAGGCGGGTCGAGATGTCGCTGGCCGCCTTGAACGCCGTCGACGACCGTGACCGTCCACTAGGGACGCTGTCGGTCGGGCAGCGCCACCGGGTGCGGCTGGCCTGCCTGCTCGGAGCCGGGCATCCCGTGCTGCTGCTCGACGAGCCGACGAACCACCTCGACGCCGCCGGGCTCGATCACCTCACCGAGCGTTTGCGCGCGTACCCGGGGGTGGTCGTCCTGGTCACCCACGACCGGGCGTTGCTCGCGGACGTGGCCACCACGGTGATCGACCTCGATCCGTCGAGCGACGACCGGCCGCGGGTCTATGGCGGTGGCTACGCTGCCTACGTCGAGGCTCGTCGGGCCGAACGCGCTCGCTGGGAGGCTTCGCACGCCGAACAGATCGCCGAGCGGCAACGGCTGGCCGACGACCTGTCCGCGGCGCGGAACCGGCTGCGCGACAACTGGCGGCCGCCCAAGGGCACCGGCAGGCATGTCCGCGCCACCCGGGCGCCGGGACTGGTCCGGGCGGTGCACCGGCGGCAGGAGGAGCTGGCCGAGCACGTGGTGGCGATCCCGCCGCCACCGGCCAGGTTCGCCATGCCCGAGCTGCCGTCGCGTCGTGGCGCGATCCTGCTCGGCGCCGCCGGGGTGACGGTGGCCGGGCGGCTCGCGCGTCCGGTCGACCTGGTGCTGGAAAGCGGCGACCGGCTGGTGGTCACCGGTCCCAACGGCGCGGGCAAGTCGACGCTCCTGGCCGTGCTGGCCGGGGACCTGGAGCCGGGGTCGGGCACGGTCACCCGCTCCCGGTCTGCGCGGATCGGGCGGCTGGGGCAGGAGTCCGAGCTACCGGGCAGGCGTACGGCGATGGAGCTGTACGACGAGCAGCTCGCCAGGGCCGGCGTCCCGGGGCCGGGGCTGGGTGAGCTGGGCCTGCTCGCCGGATACGACCGGCACCGGCCGGTCGCCGAACTGTCCGTCGGTGCCCGGCGGCGGCTGGACCTGGCACTCGTGCTGGCCCGCCGTCCGCACGTGGTGCTGCTGGACGAGCCGACCAACCACCTGTCCGCCACGCTCGTCGACGAGCTGACCGCCGCGCTCGGGGCCACCCCGGCCGCGGTGGTGATCGCCACGCACGACAGGCAGTTGTCGCGCGATACGGCGTCCTGGCCGAGGCTCGCTTTGTGAACCGTCAACCGCGGTGGGCGGTGGTGTAGCGCACGGTCTGCGCCAGCACCACGCTCCCGTCGGGCTCGCGCAGCGGTTCGAGCTCGGCGAGCACGGCCTGGCGAACGGCGTCGAGGCGGTCTTCCGGGATCAGCTCCCAGAACATCCGCTGGCCGTGCGACCAGGACCAGGTGATCCAGTGCCCGGGGTCGGCGAACTTCACCGGATAGACGCGTTCCACGGACGTGACCCCGGTGAAGCCCGCCGACTCCACGGCCTGGCCGAAGCTCTCGACGGTGGCGAACAAACCCGCCCGGACGGCCATGGTCCACGCGAGTTCCGGCGGCACGAACGGCTTGAACACCTCGCGCACGGCCGCCCACCGGGGATCGTCGGCGCCGAACGTGGTCACGCCCAGCCGGCCGCCCGGTGCGAGCAGGCGATGCCACGATCGCAGGCCGGCAACGGGATCCGGCAGGAAGAACACCACGAACGACGCGAGGACCACGTCGAAGGCGGCGTCGTCGAGCGTCGGTTCTTGGGCGTCCATAAGGGAAACCGAGGCGTTGGCGAGGTCGCGGTCTGCGATGTCCTTCGCGGTGCGCTCGATCATCGCCGAGGAGAGGTCGATACCCAGCACCGATCCGCCCGCGCCGACCCGCCCGGCCGCGGGGAACAGCACCGCGCCCCGTCCGCAGCCGACGTCCAGCACCCGCTCGCCGGGGACGAGCCCGGCACGGTCGAGCAGTTCCCGGGCGAAGGCGCTGAAGAAGTCGACGCCGAGTGCGTCGTAGGTCTTCGCCGTCCGGTCGAACAGCAGCGCCATCGCCTGGCGGGTGTAAGCGCTCATGCGCAGGACGATGGCCCGGTGAAATGGGTGTTGTCAAAGGAAGACCCGGGATTTGTCACGGCGCTCCGGGCGGCGGTGACGTGAATTCGTTCCGGGGTATCAGTTCTCCGGCCTCAGTAGAAGGCGCGTGACACCTGTGAAAGCACGATGAGCCCGCAGATGACCAGATTCTTGATCTTGTGATCCACGAGGATGGCCACGAATTCGCGGATGGTGGCGCTCGGCCAGAAGTACCAGGCCGTCGGCGCCCCGATGACCTGGCCGTTCACCTTGGCGCGGCGCGCGATGAGGGCGGCGCGGAGCACGTGGAAGTTGTTCGTGACCACCGTGCACCGGTAGCCCGCCTTGCTCGCCCGCATGATTTCGGCGCTGAAGGTGAGGTTCTCGAACGTCGTCCGCGACTGGTCCTCCAGCAGAATCCGCTCCCGCGGCAACCCGGCCTCGACCAGGTATTCGGCCATGGCGTGGGATTCCGGCAGGTCCTCGTCGGGCCCTTGCCCGCCCGAGGTGACCACCATCGGCTCCCGCCTGCGGCGGGCCTCGGAGTCCACGACGCGTTTGGCCCGGTTGAGGCGGCTCCCCAGCAGCGGCGGTACCCGGTGGCCGTCCTGCAGTCCCGATCCCAGCACCACCACGAAGTCCACGCCTTTCTCGGTGCGGATGCGGCCGTAGACGATCGAGTACAGGAGGAAACAGACGAAGAGGAACGAAACGTAGACGACGATCCCGTTGAGGCTGCCGCGGAGGATGTCGAGCGGCTCCCAAGCCAGTTGCGTGACCGTCGCGTTGAACACGACCAACGCGCAGATGCCGATCCCTGTCAGCAGTGACAGCACGTTGGCCAGCCTGCGGCCTTCGCGGCGGAGCATGGTGATCCCGTTGCAGATCAGGAAGACCGTCAACGCGAGGACCGTCGGGATGATCAGCAGGATTACGCCCACCGCGACGAAGCCCGCCGCTTCGGGTGACACCGAGGCGAGGAGCGCGATGAGGGTGATGCCGAGGAACAGGAGCGCGAAGAAGAGGTAGAAGCCGTTCCGCAGCCTTCGCCGGTCGCGAAGGAAGCTCACCAGGAACGCCGCGCAGCACAGGGCCGCGATGGCGAAGGGGATTGCGGCGGCCCTCACGAGTTCTCCAGCCTTGGGACGATGCGGGCACTCGAGTGTCGGTACGCGGTGCGGCGGCATTGAATCACACCCGCGCGGTACCGATGGCGCCGCCGGTCGGCGTGTCGCCTTTCCTTACCCGGCAGTGGGAATCCGGCGCGAGGAAGCGGGGGCGTGAAGGGACGCGGGTCGGCCCACGCCTCTCACGACTGCCCAGGGCCGTGTCGCGAAAGTCGAGGTCGTGAGTGGTAAGAGTCGTTCTAACGCTCCTTATCACTCACGACCCCCACGTGAAACCGCGCAAAGCACTCGAATCGGGCATCAGGACCCACCCCGCAGTCCCTTGCGGACAGTCGCACCCCCGCAATGCGACAACCAGCCCGCTGGAAACCCTCGAAACCTGACACGTGCGGGATAGCCGACTTTGCCGAGACCCTGGCGCTAGGCGCAATGAAGGGGACCTTCACGTACATCAGACTGACCAGGGCGCTGAACGGTGGTGGGTCGTGAGTGGCGTTTCGAGTTCTGGATGGGCAATACCGGTCCGCTCCAACCCGAAACGCCACTCACGACCCGCTTGACCCCAACGCTCACCGCGCCCGTTGCACCGGCCGCTCGTCCCACACCGGTTCCGGGGTCTCCCGCACCCGCCCGTCGGTGCCGAACACGAGGAACCGGTCGAACGAGCGCGCGAACCATCGGTCGTGCGTCACCGACACCGTGGTGCCCTCGTACGCCTCGAGTGCCTGCTGCAACGCCTCCGCCGAGGCGAGGTCGAGGTTGTCGGTCGGCTCGTCCAGCAGCAGGATGGTGGCTCCGCCGATCTCCAGCAGCAGGATCTGGAACCGTGCCTGCTGGCCTCCGGACAGCTTCTCGAACCGCTGGTCGCCCTGCCCGTCCAGTTCGTAGCGGCGCAGGATGTTCATCGCCGGTCCGCGGCTCCGCGCGTGCTCGGTCCAGAGGATGTCGACGAGCGTCCGTCCGAGCAGTTCGGGATGCGCGTGCGTCTGCGCGAAGTGGCCGGGGACGACCCGGGCGCCGAGTTTCCACAGTCCTTCGTGCGCGACGTCCTCGCCGGCCAGCAGCCGCAGGAAATGCGATTTGCCGGAGCCGTTGGAGCCGAGCACGGCGACCCGTTCGCCGTAGAAGATCTCCAGGTCGAAGGGTTTCATCAGGCCGGTGAGTTCGAGTCCTTCGCAGGTGACGGCCCGGACGCCGGTCCGCCCGCCGCGCAGGCGCATGGTGATCTTCTGTTCGCGCGGGGGAGCGGCGGGGGCGCCCGCCTCCTCGAACTTGCGCAGCCGGGTCTGGGCCGCGTGGTAGCGCGAGGCCATCTCGTCGCTGCGCGCGGCGTACTGACGCATGTCGGCGACGAGTTTCTTGAGCTGCGCGTGCTTTTCGTCCCAACGACGGCGGAGCTCCTCGAAGCGTTCGAACCGCTCCGTGCGTGCCTGGTGGTAGGTGTCGAAGCCGCCGCCGTGCACCCAGACGTCGCCGCCCGCCGGCCCCGGCTCGACGCTGATGATCTTCTTCGCCGCCCGCGCCAGCAGTTCCCGGTCGTGCGAAACGAAGAGGACGGTCTTCTGGGTCTCACGCAACCGTTGTTCGAGCCAGAGTTTGCCGGGGACGTCGAGATAGTTGTCCGGTTCGTCGAGCAGAAGGACCCCGGAACCGCCGAGCAGCAACGCCTCCAGGACCAGCCGCTTCTGTTCGCCGCCGGACAGGGTGCGCACCTCCCGCCAGCGCGCCTTCTCGTACGGCAGGTTGAGCGCCGCGGTCGTGCACTTGTCCCACATGACCTCGGCTTCGTAGCCGCGAGCGTCACCCCAGTCGCCGAGCGCCTGGGCGTAGGCCATCTGGGCCGCTTCGTCGTCGCGTTCCATCATCGCGAGTTCGGCCTCGTCGACGGCGCGGGCGGCGTTGCGGAGCGAGTCCGGCGAGACCGAGACGAGCAGGTCCCGCACCGTTCGCTCGTCGCGCACCGAACCGACGAACTGGGGCATCACCCCGAGCCCGCCGCTGATGGTCACCGAGCCGCCGTCGGGTTCGAGTTCGCCCGAGATCAGTCTCAGCAAGGTCGTCTTGCCCGCCCCGTTGGCGCCGACGAGCGCGCAGACGTTGCCCTCGCCGACCCGGAACGAGACGTCGCCGAGCAGCAGCCGTCCGTCGGGCAGGTAGTACTCGACGTGCGCGACCTCCACATGCCCCATTCCGACAGACTGCCTTCGCCGAAGGTGATCACGCAACGCAATATCTCCGGTAAGGTCGGTGACGTGGAGCGAACCTACTTCGGCGTGCGGCTCAAGCTGATGCTTGCGCTGTTCCTGCCCGAGTTGTTCGTCGTGCTCCCGGTCGTCGGCGGGGTCAACCCGCTGAGCCTGGTCACCGCCCTGACGGCGTCGGTGGCGGTCGCCAACCCGCTCGGGCTGGCCGCCGCCCTGACAGCGTCCCTCGCCGTCATCCTGCTCGCGCTCGCGGCGCACTTCCGCCTGGAACCGTCGGCCGCCGCGATGCGGGTGCGAGCCATCAGCCTGCGCGAACGCGCGCAGTTGTACCTGAGCCTGCGCGATCCCGACGCGCGCGGCCGCGTCCGGCCACGGGCTCCGTCACGGGGCATCGTGACTGCCTGACTTCTCCTCGTTCGAAGGTGAGGCAGTCACTCCTGCCCCCGCACCTTCAAACGACGGAGTGACCCGGTCATGTTCGATGTCTTCCTGTACCCCGTTTCCGCCATTCTCTGGTTCTGGCACAAGGTTTTCGGCGCCGTTTCGAGTCCCGACTCGGGCGTCGCCTGGGTGCTGTCCATCGTGTTCCTCGTCTTCACCCTGCGTCTCGTGCTGGTCAAACCGGCACTCGGCGCGCTGCGCGCCGGTCGTCGCACGCAGGCTTTGGCCCCGCAGATGCGGAAGATCAAAGAGAAGTACGGCAAGGATCGCCAGCGGATGGCGAAGGAGATCCAAAAACTGCACGCCGACAACGGATCCAGCCCGCTGGGCGGCTGCCTCCCGGCACTGATCCAGCTTCCGGTGTTCCTGTCGCTGTACTGGGTCCTGCGCGATTTCACCCCGGGCGCCGCGTCGAACCACGTCTTCGACCGCGCCGGGGTGGAGTCCTTCCTGAACGCGGATCTGTTCGGCGCGAAGCTCGGCAACTGGCTTTCGCAACCGGCGGCGGAGCTGGCCGCGTTCGGCACGGACCACGTCCACATGATCGCGGTCGGCGTGCCGTTGATGCTGATCGCGAGCCTGGCCACGTTCTTCTCGATGCGCTCGGGCCTCACCCGGCAGACCGCGACCGCCCCGGAGGCCGCCGGGATCGTCAAGCTGATGATGTACCTGGCCCCGCTCGGGATGCTGGTCTCGGGCGCGTTCTTCCCGGTGCCGATCGGGGTGCTGCTGTACTTCCTGGCCACCAACGTGTGGACGCTGGGGCAGCAGCATTTCCTCACCAAGGTCGTCGACAGGGAAGAGGAGGCACGCGCTAGCCGCTGACGGCCGCCCGGCGTGCGGCGATCGAGTACTGCGCGGCCTTCCGCAGTCCGGGGAGGACGGTGTCGACGTGCTCTGCGAGCGCCTTGACCGCGCTCTTGTTCGCGCGTTTCTCCTTGGGACCGAAGACCGTGTAGACGTCGCCCTCGGCGGACAGCATGGCCAGGACCGCGTCTTCGATCGCGACGGTGGCGGGGTCCTGGCCGCTCAGCACCACGTTCCGGACCCGCTCGCGTAGCTCCCGCGTTCGCTGCGGGTCCAGCAAGGTGATGTCGCGAACCGTGAAGATGCCCATCGCCCGGCGTTTCTCGACGAAGAGCACGCCGGACGCGGCGAGTTGGTCGCGGACGGTGTCCTCCGCCTTGTGCCATTCGCGGTCGACGACGGTGAACCACCGGCGCGGCTTCTCGCCGGGAGCGTCCGCCAGCACCCCGGCCAGGAACGGGTCCTGCGGGGTGAGGCCGGCCGCGGCGGTGCGTTCGGCCTTCCCGCCATGATCGGTGAGGAGACCGCCGATGATCAGCTCGGCCACCGCGGCCGCGCGCAGGAGCGCGCCCCGCACCAGGGCACTGGTGGGGTCGAGCCGGTTCTTTTCGCTGTCGTAGCCGAGCAGGTACATCCGCTGTGGCAGTGACTGGCTCATCTCGTCCTCTCGTCGGGACCGGTCCCGTCGGACAGCTTTACCCTCGGCCGGATGATGAGCCACCCGGCGGCGCGCTTTCGAGTGACCGCGGCCCTCGCCGTCTGCTGCCTGCTCGCGGGCTGCGGGCCGACCTCGCCCGAACCCACTCCGGCCCCGGCATCGGCGCCGCCGTCACCGTCACCGTCGCCGTCTCCGGCGGGCCCGGATCCGGCGCTGGTCTCCTGGGCAGGAGGGTACTGCGGCGCGGTCAAGGAGATGCGGCTGATCGTGTACAGCCTGGCCAAGGGCTACGACATCAAGACCGAGGCCGACGTGCCGAAGGCGGAGGCTTCGCTGAAGAAGCTGGACACCGCGCTGGCCGCCGCGATCGGCGGACTCGAGAAACTTCCGCAGGCCGCCGCACCCGCACAGGAGGCCAACGCGCTCGCCTCCGGTGAACTGGCCTTCTACCGGAAGCTGCGCGGGCAGGTGACCGAGAACCTCGCCCTGCTGCCGAAAGGTGGTGCCCGCTATGCCCAAGCGGCGCTCACCGTGAGCGGGATCGACCTGGTGTCGCACGTGCCCGCCGTCGAGACCGGCAAGGTGCCCGGGCTCGACCAGGCGATGAAGGCGAACGAGTCGTGCGGGCTTGTCGGCTAGATCACGCCGGAATCGGGTGAAGAACTGTTCGGTACCGGCGTGTCGGGCAAAGCCTGATCGGGAATCATCTCGCTCTGCCCGGGAACTGTTCCCGGGCGGGTGGGTGTTCCCGGCGCCGTCCGGCGCCGGGAACGCGTTCAGTGTTTCCGCAGGTGACGGCCCGTGAGCGACGCGGTGTCCTCGGCCAGTGCCGACGGCGTGCCCTCGAACACGACCGTCCCGCCGTCGAAACCCGCGCCGGGGCCGATGTCGATGACGTGGTCGGCGTGCGCGATCACCCGTTGGTCGTGCTCGATCAGGACGAGCGTCGCACCCTCGTCGACGAGCTCGTCGCAGAGGACGAGCAACCGGTCGACGTCGCTGCCGTGCAGCCCGGCGGTGGGTTCGTCGAGGATCAGGCGCAGGTCGTCCGCGGGACCCGCGTCGGCGAGGTGGCGGGCGAGGAGGAGCCGTTGCCTTTCGCCGCCGGACAAGGTGTCGAGGCTCTGGCCGATCGTCAGGTAACCGAGTCCGACCCGGTCCAGCCAGCGCAACCGTTCCGCGATGGGGGACCGCTCGCCGAACAGGGCGGCGGCCTCCGCGGGGTTCATCGCCAGGACGTCGGCGATGGTCCGGTCGTGCAGGCGCGCGCCGAGTGCTTCCGGGTTGAACCGGGTGCCGCCGCAGGCGTCGCAGCCGGTCTGGACGTCGTCGAGGAACGCCAGATCGGTGATGATGACGCCCTTCCCCTTGCAGACGGGGCAGGCTCCGCGGCCGTTGGCGCTGAACCACGACGGATGTTTTCCGGTGGCCTTGCCGAAAGCGTCGCGAACGGGTTCGGCGACGCCGAGCACCGTGGCGGGGGTGGACCGGATGCCGCCGCGCAGCGGTGCCTGGTCGACGACGACGAAACCGGGATGCTGGCGGGGGAGTTCGCCCGCGATCAGGGTGCTCTTGCCGGAACCGGCGACACCCGACACGACGGTCAGGACGCCGAGCGGCACCTCGACGGTGACGTCGCGCAGGTTGTGGCTGCAGGCGCGGGAGATCGTCACGGTCCCCTGGGCGGCGCGGGGCCGCTTCCGGAAGCGGAGCGGGGCACGGAGAACCCGGCCGGTTTCGGTTTCGGTCGTCGTGAGTTCCCTGGGAGTGCCTTCGAACTGGACGCGCCCGCCGCCGGCGCCGCCGGTGGGCCCGAGCTCGATGACGTGGTCGGCGGCCGCGATGACCGCCGGATGGTGTTCGACGACGAGGATCGTGTTGTGCGCGTCGCGGAGTTTGGCCAGTAGTTCGAGGAGCCGGTGCACGTCGTGAGGGTGGAGCCCGGTGCTGGGCTCGTCGAACACGTAGCAGACGTCGCTGAGCGCGCTGCCGAGATGGCGGACGATCTTGACGCGCTGCGCTTCGCCGCCGGACAGCGTCCTCGATTCCCGTGACAGGCTGAGATAGCCGAGCCCGACGGAATCCAGTGCGTCGAGGCGTTCCCGGATCGCCTGCCGCAGCGGCGCCACCGACGGATCGCGTACGGCCGCGACGACGTCGCGCAGATCGCCGACCGGCATCGCCGACCAGTCCGCGATGGACCGCCCGTCGATCAGGCTCTCCCGCGCCGCCTGGGCGAGACGGGTCCCGGCGCAGTCCGGGCAGACGCCGCGCGTGACGACTCCGGCGAGCCCTTCCTGTTCTTCGGCGGTGAGGCGTGACGGCGTCTTGCGCAGGTACGAGTCCCGGAGCCGCGGGACGATGCCGTCGAAGACGCCGTGCTTGGGATACTCGGAGCCGGGGTCGTCGAGGGAAAGCCCTTCGGCGTGCAGCAGGGTTTCGACCTTCGCCGACGGCAACCGTCCCAACGGGACATCCGGGTCGACCAGTCCGGAGTGGACGAGCCGTTTCCACCGGTAGGTCCCGGGGGCGAACGTCGGGAAGCGCACGGCGCCTTCGCGCAGGCTCCGCGAGCGGTCGAGCAGCCGGTCGAGGTCGATGTCGTCGACCATGCCGAGCCCTTCGCAGCGCGGGCACATCCCGCTGGGATCGTTGAACGAATAGGCGGGCGAGAACCCGGCTCCCGGCTCGCCGAGCCGGGAGAACAGCAGGCGCAGCAGCGACGCGATGTCGCTCGCCGTGC
Source organism: Amycolatopsis sp. lyj-90 (assembly GCF_046549035.1). Lineage (NCBI taxonomy): Bacteria > Bacillati > Actinomycetota > Actinomycetes > Pseudonocardiales > Pseudonocardiaceae > Amycolatopsis > Amycolatopsis sp. lyj-90. The sequence goes on along the minus strand of NZ_JAJPWP010000013.1, from coordinate 35,026 downwards.
CGACCGTGGACCGCGCGTTCCCGGTGAACCGCCGCTGATCCACGATCGTGGTGAAGATCAGCCCGTCGATCCGGTCGACGTCCGGGGGCGGATGCTGCGGGAGGCGGTTCCGGACGAAGGTGGGATAGGTCCCGGTGACCAGGCGCTCGGCTTCGGCCGCGATCGTGTCGAACGCCAGCGACGACTTCCCCGAACCCGATACGCCGGTGAACACCGTCAGCCGGTGCTTCGGGACCCGCACCGACACCTCGCGGAGGTTGTGCGTCCGGGCTCCCTCCACCGTGATCCAGCGGCCGCGGTCAGCTCGTACTTTCGCCATGAAACGAGGCTACGATGAGATGTGGCCGGATTGCGGCCACAACTAATTGGCAGGGAGGCACCGTGACGGCACCACGAGAACGGATGCTGAGGCTGCTGTCGCTCCTGCAGTCCGGCCGCCAGTGGCCCGCCGCCGAACTCGCCACGGCCATGGAAGTCCCGCCCCGCACCCTCCGCCGCGACCTCGACCACCTGCGGACCTTGGGCTATCCCGTGGAGAGCACCCGTGGCCCAGGAGGCAATTACCGCCTCGTCGCGGGCGCCGCGCTGCCGCCGCTCATGCTGGAACACGACGAGGCGATCGCCACCGTGCTCGGGCTGCGGCTCGCCGCGGCGGGCGGGACCGGCATCGATCTCACCGCCGAATCGGCGGACCGCGCCGCCGCGAAACTCCGGCGCGTCCTCCCGGCGGCCCTGCGGCGGCGCACCGACGCGATGCTCGCCGCGGTCGAGTTCGGGAGCGGCGAGCAGCCGATGGTCACACCCGACGTCCTGAACGTCCTCGCCGCGGCGATCGCGGCTCGCCGGTGCCTCGAGTTCGCGTACACCGGGAAGGAAGGCCCGTCCTCCCGGACGGTCGAGCCGATGCGTCTCGTCCAGCTCGGCAGGCGGTGGTACCTCTACGCCTGGGACCTCGGCCGTCGGGACTGGCGGAGCTTCCGGCTCGACCGGATCACCGCGCCGGAGACGACCGAGGTGGCGTTCGAGCCCCGCGACCTCCCTGTCGACGACGTCGCGGGTCATCTCCAAGAACGCTTCCACAGCCCGAAATCGCTCCGGATCACGCTGACCCTGCGGGTCGGCGCGAGCGAGGCCGCGGCCCGCCTGCACCGGATCGACGGGAGTTTCGAAGCCCTCGGCGACGACAGCTGCCGGTACGTGGCGTACGTCGATTCCTTCGAGTGGCTGGCCGTCGTCCTGACCCTCACCGACATCGACTTCACGGTGGAGGAGCCGGCGGAGTTCGGCGAGTACCTCGCGAGGACCGGGCAACGCCTGCTGCGGGGGAGCGGCTCGTGAGCGCCTTTCCGCGGTGCCGGACTCAGGCGTCGCCCGAATCGGGCCACTGCTGTCCGCGCGTCCAGGAGTCCAGCACCATCAGGGTCTTCGTCCCCGTCACCTGGTGATGCCGCCGGATCTCGTCGATGGTGTGCTGCAGGTGGCCCATGTCCCGCACCCGCAGCCAGACGAGCGCGTCGGGATCGCCCGCGATGGTGAACACCGCCTGGGCTTCCGGCATCCGGGTGGTCGTCCGGACGATCTCGCCGACCTTGGTGGTCCCGGTGAACCGCAGTTCGGTGAACGCCTCGATGCCCCAGCCGAGTTTGGCGTGGTCGATCTGGACGGTGTAACCGACGATGACGCCGTTTTCCTGCATGCGGTCGATGCGGCGTTTGACCGCGGCGGTGGACAGCGTGACACGGGCCCCGATGTCGCCGAGGGTGCGCCGGGCGTCTTCCCGGAGCAGTTCGAGGATTTCGCGATCGGTCTCGTCGATGAGCTGGTCCGCCATGAGCCAGGATGGTACGCAGACGCAACAGATATCGGCTACCGGCGAAGGTGGGCCGGATATTTTGCGTGATCGAGGGCAATAGACTGCCGCTTGTTGCGGCGGCCCGCGAGGTCGGGTCTCCTGTCGTGACATCGCGCGGGGGTGCCGAAGGAGGCAGGTCTGGTGGAGCAGTTCACGTTGGAGGACCGGTATCTGCGGGAAGACGGCACCGTCTACCTCAGCGGGGTCCAGGCCCTGGTCAGGATGCTGTTCGACCGGGTGCGGCACGATCGTGCCGCCGGGGCGTCGCCCGCGGTGTTCGTCTCCGGCTACGAAGGGTCCCCGCTGGCCGGGTACGACCTCGAGCTCGGCCGCCGGTCGGTCCTGCTCGACAAGCACGACGTCGTGCACCGCCCGGGCCTGAACGAGGAAATCGCCGCGACGGCGGTCATGGGCAGTCAGCTCACCGCCTCGATCGGCTCTTCGCGCGGAGGGGTCACCGGGTTCTGGTACGGCAAGGCACCCGGCCTGGACCGGGCGACGGACGCCCTGCGGCACGCCAACCTCGCGGGCACCGACCCGGCGGGCGGCGCGGTGGCGCTGGTCGGCGACGATCCGAACGCCAAGTCCTCCTCGGTGCCCTGCGCCTCCGAGCTCGCGCTGGCCGATCTGGCCATGCCGGTGTTCTTCCCGTCCGACTCCCAGGACGTGCTGGACTTCGGGCTCCACGCCGTCGAGCTGTCCCGGGCGAGCGGGCTGTGGTCGTCGATGAAACTCGTGGCGAACGTGGCCGACGCCGCGAGCACCGCCCACGTCCGGCCACAGTGGACGGCTCCGGAGCTGGCGCTGCCCGCGTACCGGCACAAGCCCAGTTCCCGCCTGCTCGGCACCACGCTGATGGCGCTCGAACGCAGCCTCTACACCGAACGCCTGCCGCTGGCCGTCGAATACGTGCGGGCGAGCGGGATCAACCGGATCGTCCAGGAAGGACCCGCGGACCGCATCGGCATCGTCACCGCCGGGAAGTCCTATTTGGACTTGATGCAGGCGCTGCGGCTGCTCGGCCTGGACGCCGACACGTTGTCCCGGCACGGGATCCGGATCCTCAAGCTCGGTGTCATCCATCCGCTCGAACCGTCGATCGTCCGCCGGTTCGCCGACGGCCTGACCGAGATCGTCGTGGTGGAGGAGAAGCGGTCCTTCGTCGAATCGGCGATCAAGGAGGTGCTCTACGGCACCGCCGGCGCGCCCGCCGTGTACGGCAAGACCGGCCCGGACGGCCGCACCCTGTGCACCGAACTCGGCGAACTCGATCCGGACGCCGTGGCCAGGGTGCTCGCCGGGCGGCTGGCCGAGCATCACGAGATCCCGTCGGTGACCGCGTGGCGGGGGCGACGGCGTCGTGAGCGCATCTCGGTGCCGCTGCTGACCAGGACGCCGTACTTCTGTTCCGGCTGCCCGCACAACTCGTCGACGAAGGTGCCCGAAGGCACCGTGGTCGGCGGCGGCATCGGTTGTCACGCGATGGCGCTGTTCATGGAGCCGGAACAGGTCGGGGACGTCGTCGGCCTCACGCAGATGGGCGGCGAGGGCGCGCAGTGGCTCGGGATGGAGCCGTTCGTCGAGGCCTCGCATTTCGTGCAGAACATCGGCGACGGCACGTTCACCCATTCCGGCAGCCTCGCGGTGCGGGCCGCGGTGGCCGCCGGGGTGAACATCACCTACAAGATCCTCTACAACGCGACCGTCGCGATGACCGGCGGACAGGACGCCGTCGGCGGGCTCCCGGTGGAGCGGCTGGCGTCGCTGCTCCTGGTCGAAGGTGTCGCCAAGGTGGTCGTCACCAGTGACGAGCCGAAGCGGTTCCGCGGCGTCCGCCTGCCCGACGGTGTGGAGGTCCGCTCCCGCGACGAACTGCTGAGCACGCAAGAGGAACTGGCCGCGGTGCCCGGGGTGACGGTGCTCATCCACGACCAGGAATGCGCCGCGGAGAAGCGCCGCAAACGCCGTCGCGGCAAGCTGGCCACCCCGGCCGCCAAGGTCGTGATCAACGAGCGCGTCTGCGAGGGATGCGGCGACTGCGGCGAGAAGTCGAACTGCCTGTCGGTGCAGCCCGTCAGCACCGAATTCGGCCGCAAGACCGCGATCCACCAGTCTTCGTGCAATGTGGACTACTCATGCCTGGAGGGGGACTGCCCCTCGTTCATGACGGTGGTGCCCACCGGCAAGAAGCACCGTCGGCAGGCCGGGGAGATCACCGCAGCGGAGCTGCCGGATCCCGAGACCGGGAGCACCGACTTCTCCGTGCGGATCACCGGGGTCGGCGGGACCGGCGTGGTCACCGTCGCGCAGATCCTCGCCACCGCAGCGGTGATCGAGGGCAAGCAGGTCCGGACGCTGGACCAGACCGGGCTCGCGCAGAAGGGCGGCGCCGTCGTCTCGGATCTGAAGATCACCGCCGAGCCGACGCCGCAGGCCCCGAAGCTCGCTGCCGGGGAATGCGATCTCTACTTGGCTTGCGACGTTCTCGTCGGCGCCGACCCGGCGCATCTGACGGTGGCGGACCCCGGCCGGACCACCGCCGTCGTCTCCACGACCGAGGTGCCGACCGGCCGGATGGTCGTCGACACCACCGTCTCCTTCCCGGACGCGGCGGCCGTGCGGGGCGCGATCGCGGAGAGCGCGGCGCGAACCGTGGTGCTCGACGCCAGGGCACTGGCCGAGACCCTGTTCGACGACGACCAGTTCGCCAACATCCTCCAGCTCGGCGCGGCCCACCAGACCGGCGCCATCCCGCTGGCCGCGGCCAGCCTGGAACGCGCGATCGAACTCAACGGGGTCGCCGTCGCGGGCAACCTCCAGGCGTTCCGTCGCGGCAGGCAGCTCGTCGTGGATCCCGACGGCCTGCACGCGGCTGTCGCTCCTCCCGCCGTCGCCGCGACCCCGACGCCGTCCGAGGCCGCTCTCCGCGCCCGCGCGCTCGTACACGCCGAGCCGGGTTCGGAACTCGCGCGCCTGCTGGACATCCGCGTCCCCGAACTCGTTCAGTACCAGGACGCCCGCTATGCCCGGGCGTACGCCGAGTTCGTCGAGCGGGTCCGGGTGCTGGAAGGGGACTCGACCACCGTCACCGAAGCGGTGGCGCGCAATCTGCACAAACTGATGGCCTACAAGGACGAGTACGAGGTCGCGCGGCTCTCGCTCGATCCCGCCGTGCTCGCGGGGATCGAGGCGGAGTTCGGGGTGGGCAGCCGCTACGCCTACCGCCTGCACCCGCCCGTGCTCCGCGCGCTGGGAATGAAGCGGAAGATCGCGCTGGGCGCGGGTTTCCGCCCGCTGTTCGTCGCGTTGCGCGCCGGCCGGAAACTGCGCGGCACCCGGTGGGACCTGTTCGGCAGGGCACACGTCCGGAAGGTGGAGCGGGAGCTCGTCACGCAGTACCGGGAAACGATCCTCACCGCGTTCGGCACCGAGGGCGCCGATCGCGGCAGGCTCCTGGCCCTGGCCGAGCTGCCCGACCTGGTCCGCGGCTACGAGGACGTCAAACTGGCGAACGTCGAGGCCTACCAACGGGAACAGGCCGCGATCCTCGCCGATCTCGTCCCGGCGGGCAAACTCGGTGTGAGCGGGTGACCTCGGCGCCTCGGTACCGGCGCCGTGGCCGCTTGAAGTACGTGATGGCCCCCTTCCTTGCGTCTAGCGCAAGGAAGGGGGCCATCACGTACTTGGGAAAGGCGTGAGGGTCGAGTTTCTTCGGCTGAGCCGAGGTAGGGGGCCCTTCACGCGCGGCCGCTGGGGCTGTTGGTGCGGGTGCGGGTAGCCGTGGCGATCACGACCGTAGTGAAGGCCTCCATCACTACGGTCAAGGTAGGCAAGGGTCCCTTCACGGCCCGGACTCGTGAACGACCGCGGCCAGAGGCCGTAGGTAACCAAGACACCCTTAGCCCTAACCCGAATCGCCACTCACGACCGAGGCGTCGCTGCCCCAGTCCACCGTGAGTCCACACCAGCCGGGTTGTGTGTCGCGAAAGCCACTTTCGCGACGTCTGATGTCCCGAAAGTGGCTTTCGCGACACAGCCTCCGGGCATCACGGACCGAACCCGCGATCACCCGCCCCACCAAGCCACCGCAGCCCTCCCGTGTCAGGTTCACGAAATAGCCCGGCACACGAAGATATTCCGACGACCATCCGTTTTCGGAACATTCTCGAAGCGTTTAATTTCGTTACCCGGTCGAGATTCCCGTTTCGTATCCGGCCACTCTCCTCCCGCGACCTCAATGACGTGGTCCGTTCTGTCATGAGAGGGAGGCTGTGATGGTGGTCAGGTTCGTCTCGCCCGACCCGGACGCGTACCCCGAATCAGACGCCATCGAGGAGGCCTATCTGCCGTCTTGTCCCGCTGAACTGCTGGAACGCCATGGCGCGCGGGTGCTGCGGCCCGCGGACGCGACGGTCGTCGCCGGATGGCCGTCGGAGCGGTCGAGCAGGTTCCTGCCGACCGTCTACCGCGCGAGCGCCCTCCTGATGCCGGCGGAGGCGTGGAACGACGGTCCCACCCGCACCGGTATCGAGGGCGTTCTGCGGGACATGGGATTGCAGGCCCTCACGTCAGGCAGTGACCTCCGCCCGGCGGGCGCGCCGGTCTCGCTCGCGTTGGCGCTCCTTCCCGACGCGAGCGCGCGGACCATCGACGCGTGGGAAGTGCTGCAGCGCATGCGCGAGGCCTCCAGTCGCGAGAGGGCGGGGCTCGATCCGGCCGTCGTGCGCAGGTTTTCCTTGGACCACCTCATGTTCACCGGCGTGGGCCTGACCGGTGTGCCCTGGGATGTCACCGGACTGGGCGAGCGCGTCAACGGTGGCCGGGCAGGCGGCCGGTCCCGGATCCCCGTCTCCCTGCCCGGCCCCGCGCCGTCGCGACCCGCGCTGGCCCGGCGCCCGACGGTGCTGGTTCCCGACTCCGGCACCGGGCCCCATCCCTGGCTCGACGTGTACGACCCGTCGCAAGGGGGTCAGTCCGGCGATGAGTTCATCGTCGTCGCACCGGACATCCAGGAGGCGATTCTCGAGAACGAGAAACTGCTGGCGTCGACGGCCCCGGTGGAATTGCTGGTGGGCCATCGCGACGGGCCGATGACGACGGAGGCGCTGATCGGCGAGGTCGCCCCGGACGCAGGCCACGGCACCTTCATCGCGGGTGTCATCCGGCAGGCGGCGCCTCGCGCGAGGGTCCTCGCGGTCAGGATCGTGCACACCGACGGCGTCGCTTATCTTTCGGACACCTTGCTCATGCTGCACAAGGCCCTGGACCGGGTTCGCGCCGCGCAGAAGAAGAACGGCGATCCAGACCTGATGATCGACGTCATTTCGTTTTCCATCGGGTATTTCGAGGAATGGCCGTCGGCCGCGAAGTACACCTCTCAGCTAGCCGAGGTCGTCGGCAAGCTGACCGAGCGCGGCGTGGTGGTCGTCGCCGCGGCGGGCAACAACGCGACGACACGCGACTTCTTCCCCGCGGCCCTTTCGACGCGGCTGTCGGGCAAGGGGCCGCGGGTGGTCGGCGTCGGCGCGCTGAATCCCGACGGCAGCAAGGCGTTGTTCTCCAACGAAGGCGCCTACGTGTCCTGCTGGGCCGACGGCGTCTGCGTGGTGAGCACGCATCCGACCGACATCGACGGATCGGAAACTCCGGACCATCATGTACCCGCTCTGGGCCGGAAGGGATTCGACCCGGACTGTTTCTCGAGTGGATTCGCTATCTGGGACGGAACCTCCTTCGCCGCCCCGCAGGCGGCTTCGGCGGTGCTCAACGCGCTGATCGAAGTCGCGGAGACGGAGAGAACGCCGCTCACGGACTGCACGCGAAGCGCCACCCGGAAACGGGCCGAAGCGGCATTGGACCTGCTCCGATGAACACGCCATCGGGCGCCCTCGACTTCGACCATCTCGCGACGCTGCTCAAGTCCGCCCAGAGTGGTGACAGGGAAGCCCTGAACGGGCTGATCGAGACCCTGACCCCCTTGCTGTGGCATGTCGCGAGAGCGCACGGGATCGACAGGGACGGTGCGTCCGACGTCGTCCAGACGACATGGCTGAATCTTCTCGGCTCCCTCCACGAGATCCACAGTCCCGCCGGCCTCACCGGCTGGCTGATCACGGTGACCAAACGGGAGACCTGGCGGGCGCGGACCCGCTACCAAGCCGAGCGCCCGCCCGCCGACGGTCTTTTCGAGTCGGTGCCCGCGCCCGGTCCGCGTCCGGACGAGGAGGCGGTCGCCGCTGATCAGCGGCGGAGGTTGTGGGCGGCGGTGAACAAGTTGCCCGAGCGGTGCCGGACCCTGCTGCGCATCGTCGCCTTCGTGCACCGCCCGGACTACGAGGAGATCGGTTCGGCGCTCGGGATCAAACGAGGCAGCGTCGGCCCCACGCGAAGCCGTTGCCTGACCCGGCTCAAGCAGATCCTGACCACCGCCCACGGCGAGGAGTGGAGATGACCGGCATCAACGAAGAATCCCTCGACGACCTGGACCGGACATTGCTCCGCCAGGTTCGCGAGCTGTGGAACGAGACCGACCCGGTACCCGTGAACCTCGTGGAACAGATCCAGTTCGCGGTCCGGCTGAAGAACGTCGAACTGGAGGTCTTCCGGCTGATCGAATGCGGCGGGGTGCCCGCCGCCAGAGGGGACGAGCGCAGCACCCTGCTCACCTTCGAGTGCAGCAGCCTCACGATCATGGTCAGCGTCGGCGCCCGCACCGACGGCACGGTCCGGCTGGACGGGTGGATCCAGCCACCGGCCGCGCTGGAGATCGAGGTCAGGACCTCCTCCGGCTCGATCACGATCAGCTCTGACCGCGAGGGGCGGTTCGCCGTCGACAGGGTGGCGCGGGGCATGGTGCAGCTGATCGCCCGGCCGCAGGGTGGAGGCCGGACGATCAGCACACCGGCCATGGAACTCTAGGGCCGGTCGTGGAGCCGGATCACCTGTCGCCGAAGGGCATCGACGAGCGCGTGCGCGCGCTGCACCGCGATGGGATCGAAGCGACCAACAGCGGGCACCCCGTACGCGGGGCCCGGTTGCTCCGTGCCGCGGTGAAACTGCTGAACCGTCATCCGGCCCGGCCGGCGCTCGCGGCGAGAGTGCTGAGCACCCTCGGTGGTGTCGAGGTCGTGCTGGGCAACAGCGAGCACGGCTTCGACCTGCTGGACGCCGCCGAGGCGCTGCCCGTCGCCCCCGGTGACCACGGTGCGCTCCGGCAGCAGCGCGGACTGGCCCTGATCCTGGTCGGCCGGATGACCGAAGCGCTCACTTGCTTCGACGAAGCCATTCCGCTACTGAGGCGCTCCGGCGAACCCGTGGCGCTGGCCAGGGCGTTGTTAAATCGCGCGCTGCTGCACCAGACCGCGGGCCGGGTCCGGCTCGCGCTCGCCGACCTCGACGCCTGTGCCGAGATCGCGACGGCCCACGGGGCGGTCGACGGACTTCCCAGGACCCTGGCGAAAGCACTCCAGGGACGAGGACAGGCGAAGGTGCTCACCGGGGACATCCCCGCCGCGCTCCGCGATTTCAGCGCGGCGGCCGAGGTCTACGCGGAGCATGGCGAGGGCATGCTGGCTCCGCTCGCGGTGGACAAGGGGCGGGCGCTGCTCGCCGCGGGCCTGCCGAGCGAAGCCGCCGCCGAACTCGATCTCGCCCTCGCGCGTTTCCCCCGGCTCCGGATGGATCAGGAACATGCAGAAGCGGAGCTCACGAGGGCACGAGCCGCCTTGGCGGCCGGAGACCTGGCAGGCGCCCGGCGATGGGCGGGCCGGGCGACCCGCCGCTTTCGCAGGCGTGGCAACGACACCTGGGCCGCGGTCGCCGCGCTCACCCTGCTGCGGGCCGACTTCACGGCCGGTGGCCGGATGAAACAGGTGGCGGCCGACGCGGCCGAACTCGCCATCCGGCTCACGGGCCTCGGGCTCCGGAATGACGCGGAGACTGCGAAGCTTCTGGCCGCGAGGGCCAACATCGCTCTCGCCGACGCCGAGGCCGCACGCGCCGCTCTCGCCGACCGTGCCCTGCCGGACGGTCCGCTGGCGAACCGTTTGCTCCGCAAGCTGGCCCGGGCGGAGCTCGCGTGGTCGACCGGTGACCGGCGGACGACCTTGGCCCAGGCACGGGCCGGGCTGAAATCGCTCGAGGCCTACCGAAGCGGATTCGGAAGCCTCGACCTCCGAACCGGCGTCGCCTCACTCGGCCGCGATCTGGCGAAGACCGGCCTGACAGCGGCATGGGCGAACGGTTCGCCGGAGGTCGTCTTCCGCTGGCTGGAACGCTCCCGTGCCCAGGCTTTCGGGATTCAGCGGCCCCACCGGCCCGACGGGGAAACCGTCGACGCCGTCGCCGAACTGCGTCAGCTCGCGGGCAAGATCCGCACCACCGAACTCGCCGGCGCCTCGGACGCGGAGGCGCGACGCCGGTGCTCCGAACTGGAACGCGGCATCAGGGCGAGGGGATGGGAGACCGAAGGGGCCGACCTTCAGGTGTCCAGGGCGACCTATGGCGGTGTCCGTGCCGAACTGTCCAAAAGAGACAGTGTGATGCTCGGTTTTCTCGCCGACGAGGACAGATTCCGTGCTTTGGTGGTCGACGGCCACCGTGCGTCGTTGATCGATCTCGGTGACGTGGCCGTGGTGACCGAAGCGGTCATGCGCCTGCAGAGTGATCTGAACGCGGTCTGCGGCCGAAGGCTGCCGTCCGCGCTGGAGCGGGTCATCCGGTCGTCCGTGCGCCGCCAGATCGGTGTGCTGGCCGAGGAACTGCTGGTACCGCTGCTCACGCGACTGGGCGACGCCGACGTGGTGGTGGTGCCCACGGGAGTTCTTTCGATCGTGCCGTGGGGGTTGCTCGAGCCCTTCCGGGGCCGTCCGGTGACGGTCACACCGTCGCCTTCCGCATGGCTCGCCCTCTGTACGGTGCCCACGCGCGAGACAGCGGACCACGCGGCGATGCTGACGGTCGCCGGTCCCGGACTCGAACACGCCACGAACGAAGCCGATCGCGTCGCGGAGGTCTACCCTCGCGCGGAAGTGCTGGCAGGCAACGACGCCACGATCGAGGCGACGTCGAAAGCTCTCGCCGAATACGACTCGGTGCATCTGGCCGCACACGGGCATCATGAACAGGAGAACGTGCTTTTCTCCCGCCTCGACCTCGCGGACGGCCCGCTGATGGCCTATGACGTCCAGCTGCTCGAATCCGTCCCCGAGCATGTCGTCCTGTCCGCCTGCGACATCGGTCAGGCGGTGGTCCGTCCGGGGGACGAGATCCTCGGGTTCACCGCGGCGTTGCTCTACAGCGGAAGCAGGACGGTGATCTCCAGTGTGGCCAGGGTCGATGATCGAGCGGTCGTCCAGGTCATGGAGTCCTACCACCGGGCGCTGGCGCGGGGGACGGTGCCCGCGAGGGCGCTGGCCGACGCCACCTGCGGCGAACTGCTGATGCCGTTGGTCTGCTTCGGTCAGTGAAGCCGAGTTCTTCCGGAAAGGCAGGCGATGATGGAAACCGGTGCCGCGCCCGACGAGCCGCCGCTTGTCGAGCCGTTCTGGCCGACGTGCGCCAACGACGGGTGCGTAGGCCGAACGTGCGAGGGGTTCGACCACTGTCTCGCTCATCTGGACGAGCGCGGGCTGCGCGAGACGCTCCGGAATCTCGGTCCCGGTGCGGATCTGGACGTCCGTGGAACCACGTTCACCTCGTTGCTGCTCAGCTCGTTACTGATTGCTGTTGCCGATACTCCGGCGAATCAAGAGTTCAAGACACCGCATTTCGGTACTGCGGACTTCGGACATTGTCACTTCAAGGACTTTTTTCACTTTGATCGCTTGGGTTGGGATCATCCAGGCACGCTCACCTATCCTGAGTTCAGGAAATCTCAAGAAGTCTCCTATCTGAGCGGTCATGGGTTCGCCGGTGCGCGCTTCGATGGCATGGCCCGGTTCGGGAGCGCACGGTTCAGTGGTGACGCCTGGTTCACCGGTGCGCGGTTCGACGGAGGCGTTTGGTTCGGGAGAACGCGGTTCGAGGGGCACGGTGGATTCAACGATGTCGAGTTCAACGGGAATTCGTATTTCGGGAGCGCGAGATTCGGGGGAATCGCCTGGTTCGGAGATACACGGTTCAACGATGAGGCGGTCTTCGCCGGGGTGCGATTTCATCGAAGTGCCCGGTTTACAGAGGTGCATTTCGGTGGTGGAGCGGATTTCGACGAAGCGCGCTTCGGTGCGGCCGCGATGTTCGAGGGCGCGACGTTCCACGGAGCCGCGTACTTCAGCAATGCGCTCTTCGAAGAGGCCGTGAGGTTCGGGCCGCTGGTAGCGACGTCTCTCGTCATCGACGGTGCCTCCTTTGCCCGTCGTGTCGTGGTCGAGGCGGAGGCTGGATCGCTCACGGCATCCGATACGCGCTTCGAAGCGGGCACTGAGCTACGAGTACGTCGTGCCCAGGTGACCCTTCGGCGAGCGTTCTTCGGGGCGCCGTCGTCACTCAGCGGTTCCCCCGCACCGTTCACGCGAAGGGTCTCGAGCCTGGTCGTCGAGGCTGATCCCGAAATGATCGCGCAGTGGCCGGGCAGCCACGCCTCCGGCTCGGTCGAGGTCCTCGAACCGTGGCTACCCAGCGTGCTGAGTGTGCAAGAAACCGATGTGTCGCAAGTGACCCTCGCGGATGTGGACCTGCGGTGGTGCCGGTTCGCCGGAGCTCACCAGCTGGACAAGCTCAGGCTGGAGGGCAGGGGCCCGTTCAACCGGCCTCCCGCCGGTTGGCGGCTCGGCTGGGCGTGGCCGCCCGTGTGGCATTGGTGCCGGAGGCGGGTTCTGGCCGAGGAGCATCCGTGGCGGGCCGAGCGGCGCAAACACCACGGCTGGTCCAGGAACCTGCCCAACCTCGGGAGTCCCGTCACTTTCCCTCCGCTCGGTCCGGAACGGCTCGCCGTGCTGTACCGGTCACTGCGGAAAGCGTTCGAAGACGCCAAGAACGAACCAGGTGCGGGCGACTTCTACTTCGGCGAAATGGAAGCACGTCGCCACTCCGGAACGACCTCTCGCCGGGAACGTGTCTTGCTCACCCTCTACTGGATGATCTCCGGCTATGGTCAGCGTGCGGGACGTGCCCTCTCCGCGTTGGTCGTGCTGGTCGCCGTGATCTTCGCCCTGCTCACCCAGTTCGGCCTGACGAACGGGACCGGGACGCAGGAGATCGTCGGCCCGCTCCCTGCCGCGTCCGGACAGCCCTCGACGACTGTTTACCGAGTCCAGCCCGTCGAGTCGAAACTGCCCGCGCCCGACAAGAGATGGACGCCCGACCGGATGGACAAGGCGATCCGGATCGCCTTGGGCTCGGTGGTCTTCCGCGAAACCGACCAGAAGCTCACGCCTCTGGGATTCTGGACGGTCATGGCGGGCCGTGCGCTCGGTCCTCTGCTGGTGGCTCTCACAGTCCTGGCCATCCGTGCCCGCGTCAAACGCTAGCGGCGTACTTCGTCAGGTGGTCCAGAATGGTGGCGGGTTCGGGCATCGCGGCGATCCGCTCGGCGAGGGACACAGCGGACTCGCGGTACGCCGGGTCGGCGAGCACGGTGCGCACCGCGTCACGGACCCCGTCCTCGGCGAGCACCCCGGCTCGAGCCTCGACGACCTGGGCGGCCATGTCGAACTGATCGGTGGCCAGCGGCGAGACCACCAGCGGCACACCGTGCGCGAGCGCGCCCAGTACGGTGCCCGCGCCCGCGTGACAGACGACCGCGTCGACATAGGGCAGTATTCGTTGCTGCGGAAGGAAGTTCTCGATACGCACGGAGTCGGGCTGAGGTCCGAACCGCTCCCGGTCACCGTCGCGGCCGATGGTCACGACGACGTTGACACCTTCACCGTGCAGCGCCGAGATCATGGTTTCCAGCACCCCGGGCCGGGTGTTGTGAGAGGTCCCCGCCGTGACGTAGACGGTCCGCTCGTGGGGTAGCCCGTCGAGGACGGCAGGGCGGTTTCCGGCCGCGGGCAGAACTCCTTCCGGGCGCACCGGCAGACGGACGGGGTGATCCCAGATGACTCCTCCCGGCCGCAACGCTTCAGGCCAGATGTCCAGGTACGGGACGGTGTCGTGATCGGGGAACCGGTCGAGGCCGAAGCGCCGCACGATCGGGTCGAGCGCCCGCCAGCCGCCCGCCATGATCCCGGCCGGTTTCGGCGGCCCGATCCCGTGCACCACGTACGGCAAACCGGCGATCGCGGCCGCGGCGGGCGCGGCGAATTCGGCGGCACCCGCGATCACCAGATCGGGCCGATGCTCGCGGACCGCGGCCAGCATCTCGTCCACCCTCGGCCCGGCTCCCGTCTCGGCCATCACGGTGACCACGTAGGCCAGCTTCTCGTCCGGCGACATCACCGCCAGCTCGGAGGGCGAGTACTTTCCCCAGGCCCGACGGGCGGCCGCCTCGTCGACCGCCCCACCCACCCCGATCGTCGGCAAGCCGCTCGCCCGCGTGTGCTCGACCGCGTTCGGCCCGGTCGCGAACACGACGTCGTGCCCCCGGTCCCGCGCCTCCGAGGCCAGCGGCAGCAAGGGGGCGATGTGGCTGTAACCCGATCCGGCGGAGAAGAACAGACGCGTCACTGAAGGCTCCTCAACGAAGGAATTGTCCATAGCTCTTCTGCAGGCGCAGTTCGTTGATCTGCCGCGAAGTATCCAGCGTGACACTCACGAGGAACACGAGAACCACCTGCAAGGTCACGCCGCCGAAGGGGAGTCGCGGGCTCGCGTCCAGCAAAGCGAGTCCGGCGACCGGGATCAGCGCGATCACTCCGGCGTAGACCGCGCCGAAGAAGCTGATCCGGTGGTACACGTAGCCGATGTAGTCGGCCGTCCAGCTGCCCGGCCGGATGCCGGGGACGAAACCACCCGTGCGCACCAGGTCTCGGGACACCTGCTCGACGTCCAGCGTTCCCGCCGCCCTGATGAAAGCGAAGAGGCCGACGAGGACGACGTAGACCACGATCCGCCAAGGAGTTCCTTCGTCGCGTAGCCGGGATCCGGTCCATTCGAGCCAGGTCACGGAGGGCCAGAGATCCGCCGCCAGCACCGGCAGGGACAGCAGCACGGCGGCGAGGACGGCAGGGCTGTTCGCCTGCGCGATCCGCAAAGGGATGTAGGTCGGGTTGCCGCCGTAGGTACGCACGCCGATCATCCGCTTCGCGTGCTGTATCGGGATACGGCGTTGTGCCTGCGCGACGACGATCGTGGCCACCATGACCGACGACGCCACGACGGTCATGACCGCGATGGCGACCCAGCCCTTCGCTTCGTAGAGGCGCAGGGACTCCGCCGGCAGCACCGCCAGGACCTGTGCCAGGAGCAGAATCCGGACGCCGTTACCGAAGCCGTGGTCGGTGATCACCTCGGTCAGCCGCAGGACCAGCGCGGTACCCGCCGTCATGCACGCCACCGTGACGGCGATGGAGACCGCGCCGTGGTCGTCGAAAACCTCCCGGTCTCGGAACACGACCACGCCGACGGCACCGAGGAGGCCGAGCACGACGGTGAGCCGCCGCCGGTACCGAGTCAGCAGGCGCGCGCCGGCTCGACCTTCGGCCCGGAGCGCGGCCAGCCGCGGGACCAGGGTGATCAGCGTGCGCAGAACCGGAGCCGCGGCCAGGCAAGGAAGGACACCGAACACGAACACCGGCAGGGTGGACAGCCCGCCACCGGTGAAGAGATCGAGCAGCCAGTACCAGGGGTTTTCGGTCTTGGGGATTGCTTCGAGCGCGCGGGCGTCCACGTGGGGAGCGGGCAGGTCCTGCCCGAGCCGGAACACCACGATCGCCAGCAGGGTGACCAGGATCCGGTGACGGAGGGAGCTTCTGCCCGCCGCCCGCTCGGCACTGTCGTTCATCGGTTGCTGAGGCCTCCGTCGTCGTCCTGCCCGCCATGTGTGGACCACGCTAGGAAGGGCGGATGAAATCCCGATGACACGGCGCCTGGCTCACCGCGCGGGACCGAGCCGCTCGGTGAGGTAGGCGAGGATCTCGTCTCTGGCCCGCAGCGTGGGATGCCCGTCGGAGTCGACGAGGTGAGCGGTGACGACGCTGTGCGGCGTGCCGACCACGTCACGGAAGAACGGGGGAGGGTCGGTGTTCGCGGCGCCGTCCGGGAGGACACGGCCGTCGAAGGCGTCGCCGAGGAGGGCTTGGTAGGCGGCGAAGCGCTGGCCGGTGCACCAGCGATCACCGTCGAAGCGGTAGGCGAGGACCTTCAGACCGTCACGCGAGACGCGGTCTCGGATCGCGAGCGCGTCTTCGTCGCTGAGTTCGAGCCCGCCCGGGTCGTCCAACGGCAGTGACGGATGGTTGACCACGGACGCGACGACGGCGGGTTCGAGCGCCATCGTGAGGGCGAAGTTCCCGGTGAAGCACAGCCCGATCGCGCCGACTCCGGGACCGCCGCACTCGGCGTGGGCCAGCCGTGCGAGCCCGCGCAGCCATGACGTGACGGGGCTGGTGCCGCCGCCGGCGAACGCCCTGAACTCCGCGCTGACACACGCGCGGCGGACCACCTGCTGGCCCTCCTCGGCCGTCGGGTAGGCCCCGTCCGTTCCGAAGAGGGACGGCAGGTGGACGGTGAACCCCGCGTCCCGCACCCAGCGCGCGAACCGGAGAACGTCGGGGCTGATGCCCGGCATCTCGGGCATCAGCACCACGGCGGGCCCGGAACCCCCGACGTACACCGTCTTCGTCACGCCGTCCACCTCCCGGAGACAGCGGGAGAAATCGGTGATCGCATCGTCGAGGTTTCCGTCCACACCCGCAGCCTGGACCATCGCGCCCACCGGCGGCGATAGGCCGGATCGCCAGATTCAGGGGTAATCTCGCCATATGCTGCGAGTCGGTGTCCTGGCCTATCCGGGTTGCTTCGCGTCCGAGGTGTTCGGCGTCCCCGATCTCCTCACGATGGCCACGCACGTCGCGGGCCCGGACAACGCCGGATACGAAGTGTCCGTCGTCTCGCCGCGCCGTCGCGTCGTCGCATCCGGCGGTGTGGCGTTGACCGTCTCGCCGCTGCGTGAGGTCGACGTCCTGGTCGTGCCGGGATTCGAGTTCATACCCGGCCAGGACCTCGACGCGAAGATCGCGGGCCTCTCCAAGGAAGTCGCGGCGATCCGGTCCCACGCCGACGCGGGCAACGTCGTCGTCTCGATCTGTGTCGGCGCGTTCCTGCTCGCCGAAGCAGGGCTTCTCGACCGGCGCCGCGCCACCACGTCCTGGCTCTTCGCGGACGAACTGGCTCGACGCCGCCCTGAGGCCGATGTCCGGCCCGAGCACCTGGTCGTCACCGACAAGGGAGTCACGACGACGGCGGCTTTCAGCGCCATGTACGACTTCGCGCTCGAACTGATCCGCGAACACAGCGGCGCCGAAGTGGCACGGACGACAGCGCGGGTGGCGCTGGTCGACGACGCGCGGTCGTCCCAGACCCCCTACGTCGACGCGCGGCTCCTTCCGCAGCGCGGCAACGAGTTCTCCCGCCAGGTCATGCGACGGCTCGACCAGAACCTGGCCGCCCGATACGACCTGGCGGCCTTGGCGGACACGTTCAAGGTCAGCACGAGGACGTTGCTGCGGCGTTTCGCGGAGGAGGCGGGCCAGAGCCCGCTCGAATACCTGCATTCCTCACGCGTCCGGCGCGCCCGCCATCTTCTCGAAACGACGGACCGCACCGTCTCCGGAATCTGTACCGCGGTCGGGTACCGGGACCCCGGAACCTTCGCCGCCCTGTTCGCCAAACACACGGGACGCCGTCCGAGGGATTACCGCGCGGCGTTTCGTCGCGGCGCGGGCGGATAGTGTTGCACGCCAGAAAAGTGTTGGAACAAGAAAGTTCCTCATGTGGTGCGCGCTTTACGTTCGGGATTGTCCGATCAAGCGCGATCGCAGGGAAGGGTTGGGGCACCTGCACCTCCGGCAGTGGCTCCTGGAGCCTCACGGTCCAGTGCTACCTCTGGGGCGCCAACACGGCCTACTGAGTCCTCGATCCCGCGCGTCGCGGTAAGGCCGCGACGCGCGGGAGTACCAGAACGGCGGCTTACGCCGTCCAAGGTGAAGGGGTAAGCAACCCACGTGACCTCACCACGAAGACCCCTGGCCGCACTGCGGCCCTATCAGCGGATCGGCTGGCTGCTGCGGGTCAATCGCATCCATTCACCCAGGGCGGAAATCCGCAGGCTCAGAAGTTTCGCCGCGGAGTGGGACGATGTCGTTTTCGGTGCCCCGCCATCGATCAGTACCTTTTCCCGCTGGGAAAGTGGCACGTCGGCCGCGACTTTCGCAGCCATACGAGGCTACGAAAACGTTCTCGGTCACGGTAACGAGTCACTGGTCGCGGTGGCCGACACGGTCGCCCGCTACTACCGGAGCACCGCCGAGGCGGCGCCGCTGATCGCCCGTGGCGAGATCGACGACGACCTGGTGGCCCGTCGGCTTGACGAACTGATCGACTCGGTGGTCACGGGCGGGAACGTCAGCGGCCCTCAATGGAACATGCTCACCGGCCTGCTCTGCCGGAAGCCTTACGCGATCGTGAGTCCGCGGCGCACCTGGGAAACGCTGTCGGAACGCCTGCTGGTCGAAATGGCGGTCTCCGACGGTGTGCACTGGATGCACCGCGCCGAAGGATTCCAGCGATTGCTCGCGCACCCGATCGGCGGCTCCGCGGCGATCGCGTCGGCGGCGTCGGCTTCGGCTGATCGCGGGGTCCAAAGCATGGTCGGCACCGTCTCGGTGCTGGACTCGACGGCGGCGCCGCAGGCTTCGGATCTGGTGGTCCGCCATCTCAGCTCACCGCTGACGGACCGTACTTTCACCGGCGCGCTCCTTGCTTGTATCCGCAAGGTCAGACAGGGCCACTTCAAACACGGGCACCTGGTCGTCGTCTGCGACATCGTCACCCAGCTGTTGTCCGGGCGGATCCCCGCTCGTACGACCGCTCTCGCGGGGGCCGTGCTCAGGCTGTTGCCTCTCGATATGCGCAGATGCGTCCCCGCCCGTATCTGGGACCAACTGTCCCGAGAACTGGACACAGCCAAAGAGGTGTTCGCCGATGACGTGGTGGCCACGATCGCGGCAACCACCCCTGAGGCGTGGGGCGACGAAGTCCTGCGCCAACTCCTCTGCGAGACCCTTTTCGCCGACGTCTTCGATCAGCGCCTGTACGCCCAGTTCATGATCTACAGCACCAACTACAGGGTTCCGGTCGCGCGTGAGCTGTCCGAGGTTTTACGTCGTCATCAGCGGTCCACGGACTGGGCTGTTCCACTCATCGAGGCCTTGCGGGTGATCGGAGGGCCGTCCGAGCGCAGGGACGTCGAGAGACTTGTCCTGAACCCGATGGTGCCGGTGGCCATCCGCGACGCCGGCGCCTCCGCGCTCGGTCACATCGGAGGAACCAGTCCGGACGGCTTCTGGCAGGCAGCACTGACACGTGCTCTCGAGACTTACCGCCAGACGCCGGGGAGTGCTGCGATATCGCTCCTCGACCGCCTGGTCTACGCGATGGGCATGGCCGGGAACAGGCCTGCCCTCACCCGGGTTTCGACCTGTCCGGAGATCCCGGCGCGAGTCCGCGGGTCGGTTCGATGGTGGCTTTCGCTGCCGTCGTACATCCAGGAAAGTGTCCGGTCATGACGATGGATCCGACCGACAACGAATCGGCCTTGATCGCGGCTTCACGACGCGGTGTGGTCCACAACTGCGGGGACCTGACGGTCGGGGAGCTGGCGAACTCGGCCGACCCCTCCTATTCCGTTCGCGGCGAACTGATTCGCGAACTGCTGATCGGAAGGCACGGTGAGATCGATCCCCGTGGGGTCCGCCTGCAAGCGGCACGTGTCACCGGGGTGCTCGATCTGGAACTGGTCCGCACCACCACGTCCCTGGCGTTACGGCACTGCTTCATCGAACATCCCGTCCACCTGGAGGACGCGCGGCTCCCTCGCGTGGATCTCTCCGGAAGTCACGTTCCCGGCGTTCTGGCCAGTGGCCTCCGCGTCGAGGGGAACCTCGTCATGGGAGACGGATTTCGAGCGGACAGCGGTGACGACAGGGGAACCGTGCAGTTGAGAGGAGCCGACATCACCGGATTCTTGCGGATGAGCGGTGGTCAGGTCAGCAACGACTCGGGGCCGGCGCTCAGCGCCGTCAACATCCGTGTCGGGAGCGGGATCTTCCTGCGAGACGGTTTCACGGCGACCGGCGCGGGCGAGCACGGCGCGGTCCGCCTGACCGGTGCGCACATCTACGGCTCCTTGGAACTCATCGAGGCGACGCTGGTGAACCGATCCGGGCCCGCGTTCCTCGCCGATCGGATGCACATCGAGGGCTATGTCCATTTCAGCCGTGGATTCATCGCTTCCGGGATGGGTGACGCGGCCACCGTGCGCATGCGGTCGGGGCACATCACCGGATCCCTGGCGTTCACGGGTGCCTTGCTGGACAACGGGACTTCCGGCGTGGTGGTCGACCTTCAGCGCACCACGGCGGGGGCGGGCCTGTTCTTTCCGCGGTCACTGATCTGCGGAGACAAGAGAAAGAACTGCCGTGACGCGAGAAAGGTCGACGTCGAACACTGTGCTTACGGATCTCTGCCGAGTATCCACTGGCAAGAATGGTTACACCTGTTGCGCCGTCACACGACGTCGTATCGGCCGTCGCCGTACCAGGCGCTGGCGGCACTGCAACGGTCGAGCGGTCACGAGGGCAACGCGCGTCAGGTACTCATCGTCCAGCAGGACGACCTGCGTGCGCGAGGCGGGATCGGTTCGCCCGCCACCCGGGCGTTGCACGCTCTATGGGGAGCGGTGGCCGGATACGGCTACCGGGCCCGAAGGCTGGCTGTAATCCTGCTCGGCGCGCTGCTCCTCGCCGGTTTGCTCTGCTGGTGGGCCGGGCACTGGCCGACCACTCCCGGGCACCACGCCGCCGAACGCACGACTGCGTCCGGCAGCCCGCCCGGTACCGCTTGTTCGTCCATAGAACTGATCGGACTGGGAATCGATCGGGGTCTTCCGCTCGCGCCCGCCGGTGTCCGCGCGCGGTGCGACATGGACACCTCTGTTCCGGCGGGCCAGTGGTTCACCGCCGCGATCTGGCTACTGCAGGCCCTCATCTGGGGGCTCGCGACATTGGCGATCGCCGGCTACACCAGCCTGATCCGGAAATCCGGATAGGGGAGACAGACCAGGTCAGGCCGTTCCGCCGGGGTTCGACGGCGGCTCGTCGGCGGCGTCCGCGACGAACCTCTCGGCGGCCGCCGCGTCGACGCCCAGTGAGGACAGCAACCCGGTGCCGTTCTCTACTTCCAGCAATGCCAAAAGGATATGGCCGGTGCCGACGCCGTCGTCGTCGAGCCGCAAGGCCGTCCGGAAGGTCAGCTCGAGCGCTTTCTTCGCACGGGCGTCGTACGGAATCATCACCGGATCGGCGTCGGTGCGTGGCGGCAGGGTCGCGACCACCGTTTCCCGTGCGCGGTCGAGATCGACATTCTGCGCCCGCAAGGCATCGGCCGCGGTGCCCTCGGTGCCGAGCAGGCTGAGGACGAGATGCGCGGGGATGATCTCGGCGTTGCCCGCCAGCTTGGCCTCTTGCATGCTGGAGATGACCGCGGCGCGGGCGGGCTGGGAGAACTTCTCGAAACTGTGCGACGGGTTGGCGTCGGGTTTGCCGACGAACCGTTTCTGCGCGGCCTGTTTGGTGACGCCCATGCTGCGGCCGATGTCGGTCCAGGACGCGCCCGAACGACGGGCCTGGTCGACGAAGTGGCCGATGAGATGGTCGGCGACCTCACCGATGTGATCGGCCATCAGCATCGCTCCGGCAAGTTGGTCGAGGGCGTCGGTGTGGTTCTTGGTGATCGCCGTGATCAGGTCGTCGAGCCTGACCGGCGGGTTTGCCTGTGTCATGTCGTCAACCCTAGGTTGACTAGCCCGGTTTCGTCAACCTCAGGTTGACACCGGAGGGGCGGCTGTTCCCGACTTGCGGGCCCGGCGATGTCGTGTCACCAATGGACACGCTCCACTCCAGTGACGTCCTGAGCCGCGAGAGGATCCGTACAGCCTGTGGACCTGACCCTCGTCGTCGTGCTCGGTGTCATCAGCATCGTGGCCGTGGCCGCGTTCTCCGAGCGGCTCAACCTGGCCGCGCCGCTGAGCCTCGTGCTGGTCGGCATCGGCCTGAGCTTCCTGCCGGGCGTCCCGCACCCGGAGGTGGAGCCCGAGCTGATCCTCGCGGGGGTGCTGCCCCCGCTGCTGTATTCGGCGGCGGTGAACATGCCGATGGTCGACTTCCGGCGGAACATCCGGCCGATCACCGGCCTCGCGGTCCTGCTCGTGGTGGGGTCGACACTGGGCGCGGGCTGGCTGTTCCACTGGCTGATCCCGGATATCGGCTGGCCCGCCGCGTTCGCGCTCGGCGCGGTCATCAGCCCCACCGACGCCGTCGCGGCGACTTCGGTGGGACGGCGGCTCGGCTTGCCGCCCCGGCTTCTGACCGTCCTCGAAGGCGAAGGGCTCGTCAACGACGCCTCCGCGCTCGTGCTGCTGCGGTCCGCCGTCGCGGCGGTCGCCGGGTCGGTGTCCGTCTGGGGCATCGTGGGGGAGTTCTTCTACGCGGTCGCCGTGGCGGTCGGGATCGGGCTCCTGGTCGGAGTCGTCAACGTCCGGGTGCGCGCGTTGCTGGGCAACGCCGTGCTCAACACCGCTATCTCCTTCGTGGTCCCGTTCATCGCCTTCCTGCCCGCCGAAGAGGCGGGCGCCTCGGGCATCCTCGCCGTCGTCGTCGCCGGACTGGTGACCGGTCACCTCGCCCCGCGGCACCTGCGCGCGACGGATCGTCTCGCCGAGACCGTCAACTGGCGCACCGTGGCCTTCCTGCTGGAGAGCGGGATGTTCCTGCTCATGGGACTCAGCGTCAAAACCCTCGTCGACGAGGTGCACGAGGACGGCTCGAGCGCTTGGCGTGCGCTCCTCATCGGCCTGGCCGCCTCGGCGCTCGTCATCGTCGCGCGCATCGTCTTCGTCGGACCGCTCGTCGCGGGTCTGTACCGCGAACAACGAAGAGCGGCGCGATTCAAGCCTCGCTTGGAAACGACCCAAGCGGTTCTTCGGGGCGACGAGTCCCATCCCGCCGTCACCGAGCGCCTGGACAAAGCATCACCGCGGCGGGTGGAGAACCTCCGGAAACGGCTCGATCGTGCCGCCGCGGACGTCGAGTTCCGGCTCACCGAGACCCTGGGCTGGCGTGGCGGCGTGGTGCTCGGCTGGGCGGGGATGCGCGGGGCGATCACCCTGGCCGCGGCGCAGACCCTTCCGCAGGACACGCCGGATCGCGCGCTGCTGGTCCTGATCGCCTACGTGGTGGCGACCACGACGCTGCTCGTCCAGGGTTTGACGCTCCCGGCGGTCATCCGCGCGGCACGAGTACCCGAGGAGGATCCGGACCGGTTGCGCCGGGAGTACGTCGGTCTCATGACCGAGCTGACCGAGGCGGCCAAGTCCTTTTTGGACGATCCGGCGCTGGAAGACCCTGGCAACGGGCCGTTCAGCGAGCGGGTCCTGGACCGGGTGCGGTCGGATGTGCGCGTCCCGTCCGGAGCCCGGGCCGGCCGCCCGGAACCGGATCAGGCCGAAAACGTGTTCCAGTATCTACGGCTGCGGTTGCGCGTCCTCACCGAGCAGTCCGAGCGCCTCCAGCGTGCGCGGTCGAGCGGCCACTACAGCTCGGAGGCCTTGAGCCGCGCGCAAACCTCCCTGGACGTGGAGATGGCCCGCCTCGAGCAACTGGGGGACAAGCCCGCCTCATGACCGGCGGCGGCCCCTGATGGTGGTTGCCCCGGCGTAGCGGGCCTCGGTGCCGAGTTCCTCTTCGATGCGGAGGAGCTGGTTGTACTTGGCCGTGCGGTCGGAGCGCGACAGCGAGCCGGTTTTGATCTGGCCGCAGTTGGTGGCGACGGCGAGATCGGCGATGGTGGTGTCCTCGGTTTCGCCGGAGCGGTGGGACATCACCACGGAGTAGCCTGCCTTGTGCGCGGTCTCGACCGTGGTGAGGGTTTCGGTGAGCGTCCCGATCTGGTTGACCTTGACCAGGATCGAGTTCGCGATGCCGCGCTCGATACCGTCCTCCAGCAGTTTCACGTTGGTACAGAACACATCGTCGCCGACGAGCTGAACGCGGTCGCCGATGGCGCCGGTGAGCTGCTCCCAGCCGGTGAAATCGTCCTGGGCGATACCGTCCTCAATGGACACGATGGGGTAGCGCGAGGTCAGGTCGGCGAGGTAGGCCACGTGCTCCTCGACGCTGCGCTTGCGGCCTTCCCCGGTGTAGTCGTAGACGTCGCCGGTGTAGAACTCGGACGCGGCCGGGTCGAGCAGCAGGGCGATGTCTTCGCCGGGGGTGTAACCGGACTTCTCGATCGCGCGCAGCACGAACTCGAGCGCCTCGTCGGCGGAGTTGAGGTTCGGCGCGAAGCCGCCTTCGTCGCCGACATTGGTGCTGTGCCCGGCTTCGTGGAGCGAGGCGCGCAAGGTGTGGAACACCTCCGAACCCATCCGGACGGCGTCGGTGAAGGTCTCGGCGCCGAGCGGGCCGATCATGAACTCCTGGAAGTCGATCGGGTTGTCCGCGTGGGCACCGCCGTTGATGATGTTCATCATCGGCATCGGCAGCAGATGCGCGGACACGCCACCGACATAGCGGTACAGCGGGAGGTTCCTGGCAGCCGCTGCGGCTTTGGCCACGGCGAGCGAGACGCCGAGGGTGGCGTTGGCGCCGAGCCGGGCCTTGTTCGCGGTGCCGTCCAGCGCGATCAGCGCGCGGTCGACGTCGGCCTGCGCCTCCGCGTCGCGTCCGACGATCGCTTCGGCGATCTCGGAGTTGACGGCGTCGACGGCCTTGCGCACACCCTTGCCGTGGAAGCGGGTCTTGTCCCCGTCGCGGAGTTCGACCGCTTCCTTGGTCCCGGTGGAGGCGCCCGACGGAACGGCAGCCCGGCCGAGCGAGCCGTCCGCCAGTTCGACGTCGACCTCGACGGTCGGGTTGCCCCGGCTGTCGAGGATCTGGCGGCCGTGGACCCGGGTGATGACGGTCATTTCTCGCTCCTCGATGAGTCGCGCCGGAACACCGGGCCCGAGACGGCCACGGCGTATCGGCTGCGGTGCGCGGCACCCCAGTGAGCCGCGAGACATCCGGGAGACTAGCAGAGAATCACTGAATCGATCCCGAATTCCGTCCGGCCGGCTCGGAGAGCAGGACGCACCTGCCCGGCGCGACTACGTTCGCGAAACTCCCCTGATCGTCTTGCGCCGCGAATCGCGGGCCTTCCGGATCACCTTCACCGAGCCCCACCAGGCGAAACCGGTGACGCGCAGCACCGGCGCACCGATCGCGGGCCGTGGCCGTGTCCGGCTGCGACCGGTCCCGAAGCCGCCCATGAGCCCGATTCCCCGGACGTCGACGACGAAGTCCTCCGGGACCACGATCGTGACGCCGCCCATGATCGCGACGGCCCTGATCGTGCAGGAATCGGCGGTGATCTCGGCGTGCCGCAGATCGAGGCGCACGCTTCCCCAGAAGGCGCGGCTGACGTGTTTCGACGGCAGGGGCCCGTCGAACCGTCGCCGCGTGCCCGACATGACGGCGATGGAGGACCGCCCGCCTCGTGTGTCCTCGGCGTCGGTGCTCACCGGAGAGAGATCCGCGACGACCGGCTCGAAGTCCGCGAAGGTCTTCGCCGAGTAGACGGCGTCGAGTCTCGCCTCCAGCTCGGCGGTGGTGATCCGGCCCGCCCCCATGGCCTCGTACAGCAGCTGAGCCACCCTTTCGCGGTCGGAATCAGCCACTCGCCTCGCCGATCGCTCCACTTCAGACATGGTCGCGATTGTAGGGGTCGGGGCCGTTTTTCCTTACCTGTGAAGAAAAAGTGGTCCGGCGACCTTGACGCAGGTGAGCAGGTGCCGGAGAGGTGGGATGACGGGCGTGACAAAACCAGGCCGCGTTACGCCGTATAGGGTTCGGGGTATGAGTCAGCAGATCCCGTTCGCCGACACCAACTTCAAGCTCGCCGTCGTCCAAGAGCTGATGTACAACCAAGACCTCCTGCCGAAGTTCAACCTGCGGGAGTACGCCGCCGCGCAGGGTTTCACCTACGACGACGGGAGCGTCGAGGCGGTACCTGAGGCTCTGGCCTACTTCGAGGCGCTCGAGGTCCCTGTCGAGCTCGCGGAGAAGATCACCGAGATCGAGATGGACGGCGGCAACGAGATCTACCTGGAGATCGCGCCGAACTGGGACGGCGAGGACGGGCTGTTCGACGTCGACGAGTTCGCCGACCTGCGGCACTTTCCCCACCTGAAGTCGATGACTCTGCTCTACACGGGCAACGAGGAGGCTCTGGAGACGTTGCGTGCCCGCGGCATCGAGGCGGACTGGCCCTGACGCGAGACTTCTCCTCTTAAGGTGGAGAAGGAGGACTCGGGGATCACAGTCGCTCACCCAGTAGCTTCGCCACCTGGGTGTAGACGTCGTCGCGATGGTGGGGGAGATGGATGTCCACCATCCTCGTCTCCCCGTGGACGCGCTTGGCGATGGCGAGCGTGGTCCAGTAGTCGTCCAGTTCGCAGTACATCGCGGCGTCTCCGACTCCGGGAAGCGGTGTACTCGGGCCGGGGCAGTTCTCGGCCGTGGTGGAGACCGGAGTGTTCGGGTCGGCTTTGGTGAAAGCGAAGAAGTAGAGCCGTGGCGCCGATTCGCGCGGCGGATCGCCGGTTCCGTAGGCACAGGTGAACTTCGGCGCCGTGTCGGTCGTTCCGGGAGGTTCTTCCTTGGCGACGATGCCCGAGGTGCCGATGATCTGGGCGAGTTCGCCTGCCCCGAGGAACGGGCAGGCGGCGGTCACCTTCGGAGGGGAAACCGCCGGGGTGAAGGTGGGCGGCGGGCTGCTGGTGGCCGGTTTGCTCGGCGGCGGTTTGCTCGTCGACGACGGAGGTGGCGGCGTGGGACTTTCGTCCGGACCGCCGCAGGCCGAGGCCGCGAGCAGCAGACTGAGCGCGGCGAGAATCCCCCAGGATCTGTCCATTCGGGAAAACTAGCCCTGAGACGCGGGAACTGCCAGTTCTCTCTCTTGGAACACGTGTGACTTCAACAAGTTGTTGACGGCTTGGCGTATTGCACATGCCGCTACGGCATGTGCTGTCCTTGGAGGCACCACAGCACGAGAGGCGCCGTTTGCGATGTACCTTTCCTTCACGTCTCCCCGGCACGTCAAGATCGGTGATGCCGCCGCTTTCGCTGGGACGACCCCGCGCGCCATCCGCCACTACCACCAGATCGGCCTGCTTCGGGAGCCTGAGCGCGGTGGGGACGGCCGCCGCCGCTACGGCTACGACGACATGATCCGTCTGTTGTGGATCCGCAAGATGGCAGAGGCCGGCATCAAGCTCGACGACATGCGGGCCGCGTTCGACGAAACCCGGGACATCGAGGAAAACCTGGGCCTCCTGGACGAAACCCTGGCCGCACAGGAGGCCAACATCCGACGTCAGCGCGCGGCCGTCCAGCGCCTGCGGGCCGTGGGCAGCCCGCTGGGACTGCTCTCCGACCTGGTGACGGACCGGCTCAGTCACCTGCCGCCTGGCGCGCTGCGCCCCTCCGACCTGGAGGCCCTGCTGGTCACGGAACGGATCTTCGGCCCGCTGGGCGCCGCCATCCAGGCCGGCCTGTTCGTCGCGCTGGCCACCCACCCCGACCTGCGGGCCGAGGAAGACCGTCTCGATCTGGCCGAAGCCGCCCTCGACGACGGTGTCGAGCCGGACGATCCGCGCGTCGAAGACCTTGCCATCCAGCGATACACCCATAACAAGGCCGTGTGGCAGGCCATCGAGGCTGCCGGGCTGGACGCGGACGAGGAGAAGCTCTTCGAGAGCTACGAAGACCCGGATGAGGGAGGCGACACACAGATGAGCGCCCTCGAAGCGTTCACCAAGATGCCGTACGACTTCTCACCCGCCCGGATGCGCTGCATCGAGCGCGCGGGACAACTCCTCGGTCAGGATCTCGCAGACAGCTGACGCCGTCATCCGCGTCGGATCGCGTCGATCAGCATGTGCACGAGTTGCTCCACGCTGACCTGCCACTTGTCTTTCGCCAGATGACCGCTGAGTTCCATGCCCGCGATGCCGTGCGCACTCGACATCAGCAGCGCGCCGTAGCGAGGAGCGTCGGACTCGCCGACAACATCCGCGACCAGGGCCAGGAATACGCCTTCGAGCCGGCCCGCGGCCTCCAGTGCGGCAGGCGTATCGGCCGGAGCGCTGAACATCAGCGCGTACCGGTGCGGTAGACGGCGAGCGACGTCGATCAACGCCAGAATGGCCCGCTCCAGCCGGATGTCCGAAGTGGACTCGAGGTTCGCGCGAAGGTGCTCGACGTCGTCCGCCAGGGAACTCCACGTGTTGATGGCGAGCTGGGCCAGCAGATGTTCTTTGTTCTCGAAGTGCCCGTAGGGCGCACCTCGCGAGACTCCGGCCCGGGCTCCGACCGCGCGCAGGGTCACGGCGTCAGGGCCGCCCTGGTCGAGCAGTTCGGACGCGGCGCGGACAAGTGCTCGCCGCGTGGCCTCGGCGGTCTCGGTGCGTGTCACATCGGCCATTCTAGTTGACAGTGTCATCCGAACTGGGCAGGCTATCCATATGACAGTGTCATATGAGTTGCCCGATCTGACGGGCCGCACCATCGTCGTCACCGGGACGACCTCCGGCCTCGGCCTCGCCCTCTCCGGTGCGCTGGCGGCGGCCGGTGCCCGGATCCTGATGACCGTTCGCGACGCCGAACGTGGAGCGGCGGCCGTCGACCAGGTGCGAGCCGGGATCGAGGGCGCCGGGTCGGCCGAACCCGTTTTGCTCGACCTGGCCGACCTTTCCTCGGTACGGTCCGCCGCCGCGGAGATCCGGGAGCGCACCGGGGACCGGATCGACGTGCTGATCAACAACGCCGCGGTGTCGCTGGGGCCGCACAGCCGGACCCGGGACGGGTTCGAGTTGCAGATCGGCACCAACCACCTCGGCCCGGCCGCGCTGACCTGGCTGCTGATGCCCGCGCTGCGAGCGGCCGGAGACCGCGGGCGGCCCGCGCGGGTCGTGACGACGTCGAGCCTCGGCCACCGCACCGGTGGACTCGACCTGGCCGACCTGCATTGGGAGCGCCGGCGTTACTCGCCGACCCGCGCCTACGGAGCCTCCAAACTGGCGAACCTCCTGTTCGCCGCGGAGCTCGATCGACGGTTGCGCGCCGCCGGAGACCCGGTGCTGTCGATCGCCGCTCACCCGGGACTGACGACGTCACAGCTGCTGACCAACGCCCTCGCCCGCGGGAGCACGTGGAGATCCCGCCTTCTCGTGCTGCCGGACCGCTACCTCTCGCAGCCGGTCGCCGCCGGTATCGCACCTCAGCTCATGGCCGCCACGGGACCGGTCGATGGCGGCGACTACCTGGGCCCGGCCGGACCGTTCGAGATCCGCGGCGCGGCCGGTCCGGCGCGTCGTTCGGCGGCCGCCAAGGACCGGGGGCTCGCGAACGAGCTCTGGCAGGTCACGAGTACCGCCACCGGGGTCACTCCGGATCCCGGGCCTGCGATCCACACGTGACCGCGACGGTCCCTCACCGTCTTCAATCTCGCGCCGGTCGGGGCTACCGTGGATGCACGTCGTCGGCCGAGGACCGCACCGGCACGCCGGAGTGCGGGGACTTTCCCCACCGGATCGAAAAACTTCAGAGCCGGAGTTGATGCATCATGGAACGGCGCTTGTCGGTTGCGACGCACTGGGGCAGTTTCGTCGCTGTAGTCGATTCCGGCCGATTGGTGCGAATCGAGCCGAAGCAAGACGATCCCTCGCCTTCGCCTATCGGCCCCGGAATGGTGGCGGCGGCCGACGACGGCGCTCGGGTGTTGCGCCCGGCAGTGCGCAAGGGCTGGCTGAACGGCGAGCCGCGCGTCCCCGGCGCGAACAGAGGCACCGATGCCTTTGTGGAGGTGAGCTGGGAGCAGGCGATCACGCTGGTGAGCGATGAACTCCGCCGAGTTCGTTCACAGCACGGGAACAACGCGGTGTTCGGCGGATCCTACGGCTGGGCGAGTGCGGGCAGGTTCCACCACGCGCAGGGACAACTCCACCGGTTCCTGGCGTTGGGCGGGGGATACACCGATTCTCGCAACACCTACAGCACCGCAGCTTTGGAAGTCATCCTCCCGCATGTGATCGGTGGTCATCCGTGGAGCTACCAGAGCAGGATGCCGATGTGGGACGAGATAGCCGAAAACTGTGAGCTCGTGGTGGCTTTCGGCGGGCTGGCCCTGAAGAACAGCCAAATCAACCCCGGTGGGCTGGCCAAGCACCGGACACGGAACCTGCAGCGCCGGTGCCGTGAGGCCGGAGTGCGGTTCGTGAACATCAGCCCCCTTCGCAGCGATGTCGCCGACTTCCTCGACGCCGAATGGCTGCCCGTCATCCCCAACACCGACACCGCCGCGATGCTCGGCATCGCACACACGATGCTGGTCAACGGATGGCACGATGAGGACTTCCTTCGCCGGTGCTGCGTCGGGTTCGACCGCTTCGCCTCCTATCTGGTCGGCGAACTCGACGGCATTCGGAAGGACGCTTCCTGGGCGGCGAAGATCACGGGCATCGGTCACGACACGATCATCGACCTCGCTCGGCGCCTCACCGCCCGGCGTTCTCTCATCATGGTGAATTACGCGGTGCAGCGGGCAGACCACGGCGAACAACCGATCTGGATGTCTGTCGTGCTGGCCGCCATGGCGGGCTCGATGGGTCGGCCTGGATGCGGCTGGGGCGCGGGTTACGCGACGATGGACGCGACGGGCGTTGTCCGAGACCGTGCCTCCGTGGCGACGATACCGGAGGTTTCCAACCCGGTTCCGGACTTCATTCCCGTCGCGAGGATCGCCGATACCCTGCTGCATCCGGGCGAGGTGATCGACTACGACGGCAGACGCCTCACTTTGCCCGAGCTCCGCCTGATCTACTGGTGCGGAGGGAACCCGTTCCACCACCACCAGGATCTCCATCGGTTGACCCGCGCTTGGCAGACCCCGGACACGGTGGTGGTTCACGAAGCCTGGTGGAACACGACGGCCAAGTTCGCGGACATCGTCCTCCCCGTCGCCACCAGCCTGGAACGTGACGACTTCGCCGCCGGGTTTTCGGACCCGCACCTCGTCGCGATGCCGAAAGTCCGCGAGCCGGCGGGGGAGTCGCGTACCGATCACCAGATTTTCGCCGCCTTGGCTTCTCGGCTCGGATTCGAGCGGGAGTTCACGGAGTCGCGCTCGGAGAGCGAATGGGTCCGGCATCTTTACGAGCAGACGAGGGTCAAGCTCGGCGACGATGCCGGATTGCCGGGCTTCGACGAATTCTGGCGAAGCTCCACCGCCGAACTGCCGGCGTTGACCGGACCGTTTCCGGGCAGTTTCGAGGCTCTCCGCTCGGATCCGCGAAGTTTCCCCCTGACGACGCCGTCGGGTCGGATCGAGATCTTCTCGGAGACGATCGACTCGTTCGGCTACGACGACTGCGCCGGGCATCCGAAATGGTTCGAACCGGCAGAGTGGCTTCGTGCCGGTCTGTCGGCCCGGTTCCCGCTGCACCTGATCTCGAATCAGCCCGGCTCACGCCTGCACAGCCAGTACGACAACGGTGGCCACAGCCTCGGTTCGAAGATCCGCGATCGTGAACCGGTGACGATCAATCCGTCGGACGCCGCGTCGCGCGGCATCGAGAACGGGATGATCGTGCGCGTCCACAACGACCGAGGCAGCTGTCTAGCGGGCGCGATCCTGTCGGACGAAGTCATGCCAGGCGTCATACAACTGTCCACCGGAGCGTGGTGGGATCCGGTCCAACCGGGCCTGAGCGGAACACTGGACCGCCACGGCAATCCGAACGTCCTCACCGCGGATCGACCGTGTTCGCGCCTGTCTCAAGGGCCGAGTGCTCTCAGCGCACTGGTCGACGTCGAGGCCTACGACGGACCCCTTCCCGAGGTACTCGCCTTTTCACCACCAAGCCTTGCCACCCGAAAGAATGATCCGACCGCCCCCTTCGTCGCACCCCTGGACACCGCGTGAAGACTTGAATACCTTGCGTGGCCATGACTGGAGTTCGGGATCTCAAGTACCGCCAGTGGTTCAGAGGTGCGGACGTCGACGGCGACGGGGTGATCACCCGTCAGGACGTCCGGTTGATGGGCGAGCGTTACATCGCTGCCCGTGGTGCCGTGCCGGATCCCGCGACCGCCCGCCGGCTGACCGAGGGGCTGGACGCGTTCTGGACCGCCGTGATCGCGCCGATGGACCAGGACGGTGACGGGAAGGTCGATCTGCGGGAGATGACCGAGGGATTCCAGCGGACGCTGGCCGATCCCGCCTTGTACCCGCAACAGGTCGGGCCGGTGGCCGACTGCTACTTCGACCTGATCGATCTCGACGGCGACGGCAAGGTCGACCGAGCGGAGTTCGGGGAGATCTTCGGCCTGGCGGGCAATGTGTCCCAGAAGGACTGTGCCGCGGTCTTCGACGCGTTGGACGAGGACGGCTCAGGAAGGCTGGATCGCACCGAATTCCACCGGGCGCTCGCGGAGTTCTTCTACGGCGACGACCCGGACGCCCCCGCTGCGCATCTGTTCGGCAAGATCCCCGGCTGACCGGTCTCGCCGTGTTGCCCCGGTCCTTCGGTAGATCCGGGCACACCAAAGGAATCCTCATTTTCAGCGTCGTGGCCAGGTGCTCGCTGGGACGGGTCG
Source organism: Amycolatopsis sp. lyj-90 (assembly GCF_046549035.1). Taxonomy (NCBI): domain Bacteria; kingdom Bacillati; phylum Actinomycetota; class Actinomycetes; order Pseudonocardiales; family Pseudonocardiaceae; genus Amycolatopsis; species Amycolatopsis sp. lyj-90. The sequence goes on along the minus strand of NZ_JAJPWP010000013.1, from coordinate 2,320 downwards.
CCGTGCTCGACCCTGGTGCGAACAGCAGGTTCCGATCAGGGCGTGAACGTCATGACCGGCCTGTCGCGGTGATCAGTGCGCCCCGCGTTTCGGAGCCACGTGCGAGCGTCGGAGGGCCGACGGTGCACAACCATGTCGGAGCCGAGGCGGAGCGTGAGCAGCGGGCGAAGGATGGCGTAGGCGGCGGTGTGGAGCGCGAAAGGTACTCCAGCGCGCTGTGCGTCCGCGCACGCGGTCAGGAGTTCCGAGAAGGTGCCCGCGGAACCGAACGTCATCGTGGTGGCGTCGACGAGGATGGCACGGGGCTTGGCGGCGATCGCGTCGGCGAGGCAGGTGCTCAGCGAGGTCTTCTTAGTAGCGTCGAAGTCCCCGCGGAGGGCCACGACCAGTGCGTCGTCGCGCCAGATCGTCTGTTCGAAGCCTGCCCGTGGCATCGGGATCCGGGAACTGCGATCGATCCGGGAACTCGACGTGCGCGCAGGACAGTGGCGTGACCCGGTGGGGGACATGGTGACGTCGGCTCCTCGGACTTGATCGCTCGTGGCGCTCGCCGGGGTGAGACCGTCGGCGCGACAGAAAGAGGATCATAACCCGGCGTGCTGTACGGCCGGAGCCGATGCCAGGTCGAACACCGGCGACCCTTTCGGCGGGCCTGCCGAGCTGACCGCGGCTGGTGACCTCGACGGGTCGAGGTGCCACCTCACTGCGACGGTGCTGACGGAAAGTGTTTGGTCGTACAAGAGATCCGGGTAATCGAGAAACGACGTCTGGGCAGAACGACCATGGATGCGAAGTCAGCGCGTCGCATGGCGGTGACTTGGGATCTTTTCGGGGCTGTCTGGCTCATTCTGGGAGTAACCGATGTGGGGCCGATGGACTGGAAGAACTGGGCCAACGTCGGCCTCGGCGCGGTGTTGCTGCTGGGCAGTGGCTACTACTGGGTCGTGTTCCTGCGCGGGAACCGGAAGGATCCCTGAGCTGCCGACATGGCGTCGCCGGCGGCGGCGAACAGCGCTGTCGTGATGACGAGAAGGACGCGCAAGCCGAGACCAGAGCGGGTATTCGTTCGACCGTCTTGCCGTACCGCGTTATGGTCGGCGCCGTGCCGAGGCCGTCCTCGTCGCCATCACCCCACGCGTGCTGCTGCCGCTGAACCAGCCTGGACCACGAGGAGCATTTCCCATGACAGTGACCCGTTCCGGCTCGGTGGAACTTGTCGCGGTGGACGATGTCGTGCTTGACGACCTGGTCAGGATCGCGGTCGAGGATGCCTCGGCCGACGACGTGACGCCGCCGCTGACGGCGGACGGCTCGTGGAGCGACGAGCGGATCGCTTGGCTGCGCGCCTACCATCAGGACCGTCGAGGCGGTCTGGCCGGACCCTGCCGGGAACGTACCTGGGCTGTTCGTGCCGAAGGAATGATCGTGGGGGCGGTGCGCCTCGCAGCCGGTCCCGCCGGCGAGACGGCCGCGGAACTGGGGATCTGGCTCGCACGCTCGACGCGGGGTCGCGGCCTCGGCGCCGCGGCGGTGCGGCTGCTGGTCGACGAGGCGTCGGCGGCCGGTGTGGCGACGCTGAGTGCGTCGACTCGTGAGTCCAACCAGGCAGCCCTGCGGATCCTGCGGTCCGTCGGCTTCACCACCGACCGGCCCGGTCCGGACGGAGCGGTCGAGGCGCGACGCGGACCGGCGCAGAGCGATCCCGCCTGACAAAGTCACGTCTTCAGCCGGCCAGTTGTGCGCGCGATCTGATTCAGCCCTATGGCCCGCCCGCCCTCACATTGACGTCGCCGTCAGGCTCGAGCAGGAAGCCCGCCAGTGCTGAGGTAGTTCTATGCACAGCATAATGTGGTCTATATTTAGAATATGATGAATTTAGATGGGGTGCTCAGTCGTGACGGTGGGGTGCTGCGGTACGGCGACCTGGCGGGGGATGGGCGTCCTGTGGTCTTCACGCACGGCGCCGGGATGGACCACCGGATGTTCGATGCGCAGGCACTGGCGCTGAACGAGGCTGGTCACCGGGTGGTCAGCTGGGATCAGCGGGGCCACGGCGAGTCGAGCCTCGCGCCGGGTGTCCGGTTCACCGCGGCGAGCGCGCTCGAGGATCTGAGTGCCCTGCTCGACCATCTCGGTCTCGATCGCCCGGTCCTTGTCGGGCACTCGCTCGGCGGGAACCTCGCGCAGGCACTCGTCCGTCGTTTTCCCGCGCGCGTGTCCGGTCTCGTTGTCGTGGGCTCGGCGTGGAACACCGGTCCGCTCACGGCGGTGGAGCGGTTTTCGCTGAAACTCGCCGCTCCGGCGCTCGCCCTCATTCCCG
>NZ_JAJPWP010000012.1:0-361076 GCF_046549035.1 Amycolatopsis sp. lyj-90 | reverse complement strand
GCCGGGGCGCGTTCAGCCCGCAAACCGCGCCCCGCCCCGCCGGGGCGCGCCCCGGCGGAGAAGCGTGCCCCCAATGTGGCATTGGAGACACTGAGCGTCTCCAATGCCACATTGGGGGCACCAGCCCGGGGTGGTCGGAGCGCGTTTAGCGGGCTAAACGCGCTTTGGGGGCGGTTCTCACCTGCGCGAGACACGGGGTGATTACGGTGGTGGGGTGGCGTCCGAACCCCAGCAACTGCCAGCCGTCCACGAGGCGTGGCTTCCGCGTGAGCACGCGCTGCACCGCCCTCGCCACGGTGGCAGGCAGCTGACCGCGCTGATCAGCGCGCTTCTGTTCTTCACCACCCCCGCCCTGCTGTGGGTGTTCGGCGTGCGGCCCGGCGAGATCGAGAACCACAAGCTCGCGAGCTTCCCCGGCCTGGACAAGGGCTGGGCCTTCTTCACCGATCTGCCGACCTGGGCCATCGACCAGCTGTCCTTCCGGCCGGGCGCGATCGCCGCCGCGGACGCGATCAGCCGCGGGGTCTTCGGCGAGGGCGCCCCGCTCGACCAGCCGCCACCGCAGCAGCAGGCGGGCCCGATCCCCGCGCCGCCCGCGCCCAGCCCGTCCAAGACCGCGCCCACGCAGGGCCCGACGCCGAACGCCGCGTCCGGCTATCGCCGCGTCGTGCAGGGCCGGGACGGCTGGCTGTACTACGGCTACGACGCCGACGCGAAATGCGATCCGTCCCGTCCGCTGCCCGAGACCATCGACAAGATCAACGAGCTGCGGCGCGCGGTCGAACAGTCCGGGAGGCGGTTCGAGCTCGTCGTCGCGCCGGACAAGTCGACGATGGTGCCGCAATTCCTGCCTGACACCTACCCCGGCAAGGACTGCTCGCAGTCGGCCGAGGCGGCCACCTGGCACCGGATGCTCAAGGACGCCCGCGCGATCGACCTGCGGCCCGAGCTGCGCGCGTCCGAGGGCCGGGTGCAGCGGCCGGTCTACCCGCCGAACGACACCCACTGGGCCGACGAGGGCGCGCTGGTGATGACGCGCGCCATCGCGAACGCGATCAAACCGGGTGTCACGCAGACCTGGGTCAGCGTTCCCGTCGGCCAGTACGACACGGTCGCCGACTTGCCGCCGCTGATCAGCAAGCAGGGCACGAAGACGAACACGCTCTACAGCCTCCGCCCGGACGGCTTGGTCGAGCGCGCGGGCGAGCCGAACGGCGACATCGACAGGCCGGTCTACCGCACCGCGAGTCCGCTGATCGGGACCGTGGACGAGAAGATCCTGATCTACGGCGACTCGTTCACGAAGGCGTCTTCGCGGTATCTCTCGGGCGCGTTCACGAACCTGACGATGCTGGCGCACTTCACCCAGAAGACGTCGCAGGCCGAGGCCGTCGACGCTTTCGTCAACGCGAACGTCGTGGTCCTGGAGGCGGTCGAGCGCAGTGTGGCCGGTGGTCAGCTCGCGTTCATCGACCCCGGTTTCCTCACGGCGGTCAAGAAGGCGCTCGCCGAGCACCCGATCCGCTAGCGCAAGGCGGGCTGCGGCGCCGCCGTCGGTTCGACGCGGACCCGCGAGCTCCTGCCGCGCAGCCACGCGATGAGGCGGCAGACCAGGTAGATCACGAACGAGATCGTCGTGACGAACGCGCTCACCGGCTTCCCGGGCGCGAGCGAAAGGATGATCCCGCCGAGCGCCGCGACCTCCGCGAACACGATCGACAGCACGGTCGCCTTCCACGGGCTCGCCGTGACCCGCGCCGCCGCCGCGGCCGGGGTCACCATGAGCGAGACCACCAGCAGCGCGCCGACGATCTGGACGCCGAGCGCACTCGAAATCCCGACCAGCACCGCGAAGATCAGCGACAGGAGCTTCACCGGCACGCCGCGCGCCGTCGCGACCGCGGGGTCGACCGTGGCGAACAGCAGCGGCCGGTAGATCACCGCGAGCACCACCAGGACGACGACCGACGCGCCGACGAGCAGGTTCAGGTTGGTGGAGTCGATGGTGATGATCTGCCCGACGAGGATGCCGAACTTGTTGGCGCTGCGGCCTTCGTAGAACGACAGCAGCAGGACGCCCATGCCGAGTCCGAAGGCGAGGATCACGCCGATCACGGAGTCGCGTTCGGACTCGCGGCCGCCGAGGATCCCGATCAGCAGGGCCGCGATGACCGCGCCCGCGAGGCCGCCGAGTTCGACGCCGACGCCGAGCAGCAGCGCGCCCGCCGCGCCGGTGAAGGCCAGTTCGGCGGTGCCGTGCACGGCGAACGACATCCGCCGCATGACGACCAGCGGGCCGAGTACGCCCGCCACCAGCCCGAGGACGGCGGCCGCGAGCAGCGCCGTCTGCACGAAGTCGAGACCGAGAAGTTCGCCGGTGAGGGCGAAGTCGAACATCTTGTCCACGGTGCTTACCCGAGAACCCGCGGCCGTGATCGCGTCGCCAGGGCGCGATTCCGCGTCATCGCTCGCGTTGATTCACCCAGGCGCCCTGCCGCCCCGATCGCGGGGCCTCCGGCCGGGGCGGGTTCCGTGTGTGGTCCAAGCCGCACGAATAACCTCACTTCGTCTGCCACTTGCGCTAGCTGACCTGTTCGTCGATGTGGTGCGGTTCGTCCTCGCACAGCGAGCTCTGCGCCCCGGCGACGTGGATCTGCCCGCCGACCTTGAGCACCTCGATCCGCGTGCCGTACAGCTCGGACAGTGTCTCCGAGTTCATCACCTCGTCCGGCTTGCCGACCCGGAACTGGCCGTTCACCAGATAGAGCACCCTGTCCACATAGGACAGGATCGGGTTGATCTCGTGGGTGACGAACAGGACGGCGGTGTCGGCCGAACGCCGTCGCTCGTCGATCAGTTCGCTGACCGCGCGCTGGTGGGCGAGGTCGAGCGAGAGCAGCGGCTCGTCGCACAGCAGGACCTCGGGGTCGCCGACGAGCGACTGCGCGACGCGGAGCCGCTGCTGCTCGCCGCCGGAAAGCCGTCCCACCGGCTGTTTCGCGTACGCCTGGGCGCCGACGGACTCGATCGCCCGCGCCACCAGCTGCCGCCGTTTCGCGATCCCGAAGAGCCCGGTCCCCCACCGGTGCCCGTCCAGGCCGAGGCCGACCAGGTCCACCCCGCGCATCGTCAGGCCCTCGTCGAGGGCGCGCTGCTGCGGGATGTAACCGATCCGCCGGTTCTGCCCGCCGGGGCGCCGCCCCGCGATCTCGACCGTGCCCTCGGGCAGTCCCTGCTGACCGAGCAGCACCTTGAGCAGGCTGCTCTTCCCGGAACCGTTCGGCCCCAGGATCGCGAGGAACTCACCGGGCTCGACGTCGAGGTCGAGCCCGGACCAGAGGGTCCTGGTGCCGAACGCGAGGCTCGCCCCGCGGACACGGACCGCAGGACGCGCCTCGGCAGGTACGGAGGTCACTACTTCAGTGCCCCCGCCAGCGCGTCCACCGACTTCGTCATCCATGCAATGTAGTCGGTCACACCCTGGGGAAGTGTTTCGGTGACATCGACGACCGCGATCCCGGCGCTCTTGGCGTCGCCGACGACCTGCTCGGTGACCGGGGTGGTGGTCTGCGCGTTGTTGATCAGCGCCTTGACCTGCTTGCCGGAAATCAGCTGCTTGACCTGGTTGAGCGCGGCGGCGGGCACGTCCTGCTCGGCTTCCACGGCCTCGGCGAAGGCGGGCGGCGTCGCGTCGGCGACCTTCGCGCTGTCGAGCAGGTAGTGCGCGACGGGCTCGGTCGCGACGACCTTGCCGCCCGAGGCACCCAGCCCGGTGACCTTCTTCAGCAGTTCCTGGGTCTTGCCCTTGAACGCGGTCGCGTTGGCGGTGAAGGCGTCCTTCGACGCGGGCTGGATCTCGCCGAGCTTCGCGGCGACCTGGTCGGCGATCTTCTCGACGCCGGGCAGGCTGTACCAGACGTGCTCGTTCTCGTTGCCGGTCGCGGCGATGTCGACGGCGACGAGCTTCTGCGCGCCGGCGGCCTGGTCCGCGAGCTTCGAGAAGAACTCGTCGTAGCCGCCGCCGTTGGACAAGGTCAGCTTCGCGTTCTTCGCGGCGATGGCGTCGCTCGCGGTGGTCTCGTAGGAGTGCGGGTCGGCCGAGGGGTCGTGGATGATCGAGGTGACCTCGACCTTGTCGCCGCCGACGGCGGTCACGACGCTGCCCCAGACGTCGGTCGAAGCGACGACCTTGATCTTCTCGCCGCCACCCGGGTTCGCGGCGGCGGCGTTCTGCGAACCGGACGCCGTCGACGCCTTGTCGCCGGACGCGCAAGCCGTCGCGCCGAGCGCGAGGACGGCCAGGGCCGACACGGCCGCGAAAACACTCTTAGTACGGCGGGAATTCATTTACTGCACTCCTGCGGATGCCCAGGCCAGGTGTCCCAGATGCCGGGTAATGGAAACCGTTGTCAGATTCAACTGTACCCCATCCGGCTGATACCACCCCCTGTCCAGGTACGAGCTGTACCCAGGGTCACTCTGAATCGAGACCTGCCACACGTCGGGTGATGCTTCTGCAAAACGTTCTGAACCGTTACGGTTTGCGGATGGGCCGTCCTATCCGCACCAGGAGGCAGGCGACACTGGCGTCGTTGGCCGCAGAGCTCGGTGTGTCGAGGACCACCGTCTCCAATGCCTACAACCGACCGGACCAGTTGTCCCCTGAGCTGCGCCGACGCGTCCTCGAGACCGCGCGCCGCCTCGGCTACCCGGGCCCGGACCCGGTGGCCCGATCACTGCGAACGCGCAAGGCGGGCGCTGTCGGTCTTTTACTCACCGAGAACCTCTCCTACGCCTTCCGCGACCCGGCAGCCATCGGCGTGCTCGAAGGGCTCGCGCTGGCGTGCGAGGACGCGGGCGTCGGCCTGCACCTGGTCCCGGCCAGCCCGGGCCGCGAGGACGTCGCGGCCGTGCACCGCGCGGGCGTCGACGGCTTCGTCGTCTATTCCGTGCCCGACGACGACCCGCATCTGGGCGCCGTGCTGGAGCGCCCGGTGCCGACGGTGATCGTCGACCAGCCGCGCGTGGACGGCGTCGACCGGGTCGGCCCGGACGACGCGGCCGCGGTCACCGCCATGGCGCAGCACCTCATCTCGCTGGGCCACCGGCAGATCGGCGTGCTGTGCATGCGGCTGGGCCGCGAGCGCAACGACGACTTCGTCTCCATCCAGCGGCAGAGCGCCGCGCACTTCCACGTGCAGCGAATCCGGCTGGAGGCGCTGGCCGCCGCGTTCTCCGCGGCCGGTGTCGACTGGTCGACCGTGCCGGTGGTCGAACGCTTCGACCACACCGTGGACGACGGCGCGTCGGCCGCGCGACAGCTGCTGGACGCGTATCCGCAGGTCACCGCCGTGATCTGCACTTCGGACATCCTCGCGCTCGGGGCGCTGGCCGAAGCGGAACGCCGTGGGCTGCGGGTGCCGCAGGATCTGACGGTCACCGGTTTCGACGGCATCACCGAGGCCGAGCGATCCGGGCTCACCACGGTCCACCAGCCGGTACTCGAGAAGGGCAAGGCGGCGGGCAAGCTGCTGCTCAGCTCGGCCGACCGGGTCGGGCCGAAGGTGATCACCCTGCAGACCGAACTGCGGGTCGGCCGCACGTCGGCGCCGCCACGAACGGCCGAAGAACGCTGGTTCGGGCCGTGATGTAGCCCGTAAAGCGTTGCTCTCACCGAGCGTGTCCGTTCAAATGGTCGTGTGACCTCAATAGACGTACTTCTCAAGCGAAACCAGGAGCTGGGCGACGTCACTCCTGGTGACCGTTCGTCCCCGAGGCCCTCACTCCAGGTGGCGGTTCTGACCTGCATGGACGCCCGTATCCGGGTGTTCGAGATCTTCGGCCTGCTCCAGGGCGAATCCCACGTCCTGCGCAACGCCGGCGGTGTCGTCACCGACGACATGATCCGTTCGCTCGCGCTGAGCCAGCGGAAACTGGGCACGCGCGAGGTGCTGATCGTCCAGCACACCGAATGCGGCCTGTCCATGGTCACCGAAGACGACTTCAAGGACGAGCTCGAAGAGAGCACCGGACTGCGCCCGACCTGGGCCGTCGAGGCGTTCCGCGAGGTCGAGGACAGCGTGCGCCGGTCGGTGCAGCGCGTCCGGCGCAGCGACTTCCTGCCGCACCGGGACAACGTCCGCGGTTTCGTCTACGACGTGAAGACAGGGCAGTTGTCCGAGGTCGCGTGAGCTGAAGGGGACTTTCACCGCATGCGACGCGGCGAAAGCGCCCTTCACCACGTGAGACGAGGGGAATGGCCCCTTCAGCCCCAAGGGTGGCCGCGCGGGCTCACCTTTTAAGCTGGCCCCGTGGGCGTCGACGCGGATGTGCTGACCGGATGGTTCGACGAAGTGGGGCGCGATCTGCCCTGGCGTGAGCCGGAATGCACCGCCTGGGGCGTGCTCGTCAGCGAGATCATGTTGCAGCAGACGCCGGTCGCGCGGGTCCAGCCGATCTGGCTCGAATGGATGGCGCGCTGGCCGGTGCCGTCGGCGCTGGCGGCGTCGTCCCAGGGCGAGGTCGTGCGCGCCTGGGGCAAACTCGGCTATCCGCGCCGCGCGTTGCGGCTGCACGCGGCGGCGGCCGTCATCGCCGCCGAACACGGCGACGTCGTTCCGTCCGATGTGGACACTCTGCTCGCGTTGCCCGGTATCGGCGCGTACACCGCGCGCGCGGTCGCGGCCTTCGCCTACGGCAAGCGGGCACCGGTGGTGGACACGAACGTCCGGCGCGTGGTGGCCAGGGCGGTGCACGGCGCGGGTGACGCCGGGCCGCCGTCGAACACCCGCGACATGGCCGACGTCGAGGCCCTGCTGCCGAAGGAAGACGCGCCCGCCGCGAAACTCTCGGCGGCGCTGATGGAACTCGGCGCGCTCGTCTGCACCGCCCGCTCGCCGCGCTGCGCGGACTGCCCGATCTACGACGACTGCGCCTGGCAGCACGCGGGCAAACCCGCCTACGCCGGGCCCGCGAAGCAGGTCCAGAAGTTCGCGGGGACCGATCGCCAGGTGCGGGGGCTGTTGCTCGACGTCCTGCGCGGAACCGAAGGCCCGGTCGAGAAGGCGCGGCTCGATCTCGTCTGGGACGAATCCGGGCAGCGCGACCGTTGCCTCGACTCCCTGCTGGTCGACGGCCTGCTCGAACAGACCGGCGACGGTCTGTTCGCCCTCCCCGGGGAACACTAACGCATTACGACAAAAGTTGGTCAATGGTTGTCAACGACGCGATGGCGGGTTAGTTTTCCGGCCAACGCGCATGATGGGAGCTACGCCCGTGGCCGACTTCGACCGACGTACCGCGCTCAAGGGCGGCCTGACGGTAAGTGCCGTCGGGCTACTGGGGACGACAACGTTTTCCGCCGCCGCCGTCGCGGCGCCTGGGGCACCAGAACCGAAGATCCATGACACGGCGGCCTGGGGCGCCCGGCCGCCGAACGGGACGATCGAGGTGCAGAACCACAAGCCGACGTACATCGTCGTGCACCACACCGTCGATCCCGGCAACGTCACCGACTATTCGCTCGAACACGCCTTCTGGGCGTCGCGGGCGATCCAGAACTTCCACATGGACACCCGCGGGTGGGTGGACAGCGGCCAGCAGTTCACGAACAGCCGCGGCGGGCACATCACCGAAGGCCGCCACCGCAGCCTGGAAGTGCTGCGCGGCGGCACGAAGCACGTGCTGGGCGCGAACGTGGGCAACAACAACAGCACCTGCATCGGGATCGAGAACGAAGGCCTCTACAGCACCGAGAACGTCACACCGGCGCTCTGGGACTCGCTGGTGAAGATGGTCGCGTACATCGCGTCGCAGTACGGGATCTCGCCGCAGTTCATCAAGGGGCACCGGGACTTCAACTCGACCGAATGCCCGGGAACCGTGCTGTACAACCGGCTTCCGGAGCTGCGCACCGCCGTCGGGAACCTGCTGGGCTCGGCGTCGCCGAAGGCCGACCTGCCCGAGTGGCCGCTGCTCAAACCCGGCGATACCGGACCGCGGGTGCGGGTGGCCCAGGAACTCCTGCGGGCACGCGGTTTCGCCGTCCCCACCGACGGCCTGTTCGGACAGTCCACAAAGGACGCGGTCAGCACGCTGGCGGCGAAGCACGGGCTGGAGCGCGACCTCTGCGGCGCGACAGCGGCGACCGACGAGACCGGGTTCCTCGGCTCCGACGTCTGGCCGCTCATCGTAGGGCCCGGGACCGATCTGCGGGCGCTGAAAGCACGACTCGCCGGCTGAACGCCAGCGGCAAGAGGATCACGAAGGCGGCGACCCAAGGGAGCGAGGACGTTCCCAGCGGCAGCAGCAGACCGCCGATGAGCGCACCCCCGGCGACGGCGCCGTTCCAGGCCGCGATGGTGAGCGACTGGGCGGCGTCGGCCGTGGGGCCCGCGATCAGCGCGGTCACCGCCTGGAACGCGGTGGGCGCGCCGCCGAACGCCAGCCCCCACAACGCGGCGGCGGTCAGCACCAGGCCGTGGACACCGTCGCTGATCCCCAGCAGGACGATGGCCGCGGCCGTCACGCCGGTGCAGAACATCAGCACGGCCCGTGGATGGCGGTCGAGCGCGGTACCCACCACGACCAGCCCGCCGACCGTCGCGCAGCCGAACACCAGCAGCGCCACGCCCAGCATCCCCGCCACGTCCAGCCCGGCGAGAACCGGACCGATGTAGGTGTAGGCCACGTTGTGCCCCAAGGAGAACAGCGCGACCGTCGCCAGCACGGGCCGCATCCCGGGCAGTCTGGACGCGGCCAGCGGCCGGGTGGACGCCGCCGGATCCGCGGGGACGGCGGGCACCACGGCGATCACCCACGCCAGCAGCAGCACGGTGATCAGCGCCATCGCGGCGAAGGCCCAGCGCCAGTCGGCCAGTTCGCCGAGCGCGGTACCGGCGGGCACGCCGAGCGCGAAACCGATCGGAGTGCCGGACATGGCCACCGCCAGCGCGCGCCCGGTGAGTCCCGGCGGGGCGAGGCGCATCGCGTAACCGGCGACGAGAGACCACATCACCCCGGTCAGCGCGCCGGAGACGATCCTCGCGGCCAGGATCAGCGGATACGACGAGGACACCGCGATCAGCAGGTTGGTCACCAGGAAACCGGCGATCAACAGCAGGAGCAACCGTTTGCGCGGGACCCGGAGTGTCGCGCTGGTGAGTGGGATGGCGGTCAGCGCGGTGGTGATCGCGTACACCGTCACCAGCTGCCCGGTCGCCGACGGGGAAACGCCCAGGTCCTCGGACATGCCCAGCAGCAGCCCGGCGGGCAGCACTTCGGTGAGGCAGCCGAGGAAGACCGTCGTCGTCAGCGCGAGCAGCGCGGGGATGGGCAGCATGCCCCGACGATCTCTTCCCCGGTGCGGCGCGGGGTAGTCCCGGGCGGATATGCCGTGGGGTTATCGGCCGGGGATAACCCCACGGCATGACCGGCTGACAGTGCCGCGCGCGGCGCGGGCGCACGCACGATGGCCGGGCATCCTCCCCCGTAGAGAGAAGGCTCGTTCATGACCGTGCGGATTCGGTGGCAGGAGCCCTTGTGCACCGCGCTGCTCGCCACCACGATGATCGGCACCTGCCAGGCTCCGGCCACGGCTCAGCCGGCACCCGGCAGTGACGGGTACGTGCACGTTTCACCCGACGGTACCGTCCTCGGCGCCGATCCTTACTACCCGAAGGACGGCAACGGCGGTTACGACGTCGACAAGTACGCGCTCGCGCTGGACTACTCACCGTACTCGATGCTGTTGAACGGCAAGGCGACGATCACCGCGACGGCCACCCAGGACCTCAGCCGGTTCGACCTCGACCTGCGCGGCCTCACCGTGCGGTCGGTGACCGTCGACGGGGTGCCCGCCACGTTCCGGCGGGCGGGTGAACACGAATTGGTGATCACCCCGCGGACACCGCTGGCCGAAGGCGCGCGGTTCACCGTGGTGGTCGGTTACGACGGGCGCCCGGAGCCGATCGGCACGGCGCGTGGCCGCGTCGGCTGGCTGGGTACTCCCGGCGATTCCGCCGTCGCCACCGGCCAGCCGCGTTCGGCGATGACCTGGTTCCCCGTCAACGGCACCGAGGTCGACAAAGCGACCCTGCGTGTCTCCGTCACCGTCCTGGACGAATTCTCCGTGCTGGGCAACGGTTTACCGGTCTCGGACGTGCCCGCCGGCTTCGGACGGCACACCGTCACCTGGTCGGAGGACACCGCACTGGCGCCGAGCACGGCGATGCTCGGCATCGGGCGCTGGGAGGTCGAGCGGATCACGCTTCCCGGTGGCCGGACCGCGATCAACGCCTACCACCCGTGCGCCGTCGACAAGCGGAAGATCGGCGGACAGCTGCCCGAGGTGCTGGAGTTCCTCACCGGGAAGTTCGGCGACTACCTGCAATCGGCGGCGGGCGGACTGTTCCTCGACCGCTCTCTCGGTTACACGCACGGCGCCCAGACCCGGCCGGTGTACGGCCGCACGGCCACCATCGCCGACCTGGTGTACGCCACCGCGTACCAGTGGTGGGGAGCCGGGGTGAGCGGCAAGATGTGGCGCGACGCGCTGATGCCCGAGTCGATCGCGCAGTACGCGGTGTGGCTGTGGGACGAGGCCAAGAACGGCGTCGACCTCGACCGGCGCTACCGCGAAATGGTCGCCAAGGTGAGCGGTGACACCGGTTTCTGGACGCCCAAGATCACCGATCCCGGCAAGGGAGCCGAATTCGCGCCCACCACCAAGGCCGTGCTGATGGTGCACGCGCTGCGCCGCACGATCGGCGACGACGGGTTCTTCCAGATCATGGCGGGCTTCCCGATGATCAACCCGCAGGGCAACCAGAACTGGCACGACTTCGAGCTCTATGTCTCCGCGATGACCCAGCTCGATCTCGGCGCGTTCAACCACGCGTGGCTGGACGGCACGGTGCGGCCGCCGGACGAGCTCCTCTATCCCGGGCCGCTGCGCCCCTCGCGATGAGAACCCCGCCCGGACGACGTGACCCGATCATCCGTCGTCCGGGCGGGTCCCCAAGTCACCGTGGGACTCCAGATATCCGGCGTACACCGGGGCCGTCCTCGCCTCGGCCCAGTACGTTTCGACCACGGCGGCGAGCAGTTCCTCCCGGCGCCCCGCCACGAAGGTCTCCCGGTTCCAAGCGAGAACATGCCTGCGCGGCAACACATCCCCGAGCAGAGGCCGGGTCACGACGCCGAGGTTCCGCGGATCGCAGATCGGCTGTGACAGGCCGATCGCGCCCGCCCGGACGACCATGAGCGCCACCTGCTGCGAAGTCACCTGATGGGCGACCGACGGGCTGAAGCCGTACCGGGCGCAGGTGTCGGCGAAGTACTTGGTGAACGTGGCCGCCGAGGAATCCGACACCATCACCCAGGATTCGTCCCGCAGCGCACGCAGGTCGACGACCTCCTCGCGGGCCAGTGGATGTCCTTCCGGCAGCAGGACGAAGGTCGGCTCGGTCACCACCACCGCGGTGTCCACACTCGCGGGGATTTCGAGCTCGTATCCCGGATATTCCTTGACCAGCCCCAATTCCGCGCGCCGCTGGGCCAGCAACGGCAGCAGCCGCTCGGGATGGTCGTCGTGCACGACCTGCACCTCGGAGACCTCGGGCCACAACCGGTGCACCAGCGACGGCAGATGCGCGACCAGCGCGCTGGCAACGGACGCCACCCGGACGACGTCGGGCGGGCCGCTGGGACAGACGCGCTGCTCGATGTCTTCGAGCAGTTTGTCCAGCTGTGGCAGCAAAGCGGCGGTCCGCCGCAACAGCAGCTCGCCCATCGGCGTCGGTGTCACGCTGCCTTCCCGCCGATCGAACAACTGGTAGCCCAGCATGTTCTCCAAACGTTTGAGCTGCGCGGACACGGCGGGCTGGGTGACGCCGAGCGCGATCGCGGCACGGGAAAGGCTGCCCGTGTCCGCGATCGCCCGGATCACCCGCAGGTGGTGAACATCAAGCTGTACGACGTCGAACTCCTTTGTCACGTACGGGATTTCGCCCCGCCGGAAGAAGTCATCGCCACGGAATCACCCGTGGCCCTGGTCCGTCTGCCCAGAAGAATATACAGGAGAAAGGCGCCGAAAACGGAATTCACCGTGGGAATTCCCCACGGCAGCCAGGCACCCACCGCGGCCCCGGCCACCCAGCAGATCAGCGCGACGGGAACCCAGGACGGGCAAGACGACGGCAGTTCCCCGGACGCGCGGGTGGCGTCCAGATCCGGTTTCCAGCGCCGGACCACGTAGTACTCGGCGATCACCACTCCGGCCACCGGTGGCGTGAGCACGCCGACCCAGGTCAGGAAAGTGGTGAAATGGTCGAGGATGCCGATCGCGGAGAGCACCGTGCCGAGACCGCCGAGCAGCAGGGTCGCGGTGGTGCGGTCGAGCCGCCGGGACAGCAGCACCTGCACGGTGTTCACCAGCCCGAGCGAGGAGGAGTAGAGGTTCCAGTCGTTGATCTTCAGGATCGCGGTGACCAGGATCAGCGTGCCGAGCACCCCGGACGACGAGGTGATGATCCCGACCACGTCGGCGCTTTTCGCCGCGTGCGCGAGCAGAACCCCGATCAGGCCGATCAGGTACTGGCCGAGGGTGATGCTGACCAAGGTCTGTTTCACCACGTCGGACGCGGTCCGGTTGAACCGGGTCATGTCCGGGGTCATGATCGCGCCCATGATGAACGCGCCCGCCACCAGCGTGGTGCCCTGCGCCAGCGACATGGCGGGCCCCGGCGGCGGCTCGGCCATCAACGCGGGCAGCGAATGGTCGTCGAGCGCGGTGACGATCGAATACCCTGCCAGCGCGAGGAAAGCGGGCACCGTCAGGTACGCCGTCCAGGCCATCGCGTGGAAGCCGAACACGACGATCGCGGTGACCAGCGCGCCGCCCGCGAGCGCCCACACCCAGACCGGCGGGCCGCCCATCAAGGCGTGGAGACCGTGGGCGAACACGTCGTTCTGCACCCCGAACCAGCCTGCCAGGCTCAGCGTCATGAGCAGCCCGACCAGCGAGGATCCGCCGGTGCCGAATCCGGTCCAGCGCGCGAGCACCGACGTGGACAGCCCTTCCCGGGTGCCGGCGATGCCCATCAGGATGGTGATGATCTCCAGCAGTACCGAACCGATCGTGATGGCCAGTACCGCGTTCCAGAAGGTCATGCCGAACCCGAGTACCGCCCCGAGCAGGAACTGGTGGAACGAGGAGACCTGCCCGAACCGTTGCAGCGCGACGGAAACCCAGGAGTAGCGGCGTTCGGCGGGTACCCGGCGCAGGGAGAAGTCGTCGTGTTCCACGGTCACTCCGCCCGTTCCGGGACGGCTTGTTCGAGGACGACGAATCCCTGACCCGGCAGTGGCCGCCAGGAGAGTTCGCCGCGGTACAGCCGTTCGAGGAACCCGACCCGCTGGTGATAGGCGAAAACGGAGCTTTCGACCCCGGCGACCGCGACGGTGCCGACGAACATCGGCAACTCGGCCAGGAAGTACCGGACCGCGCTGCGCAGCTGGTCACGGCTGGGGTGTTCGCCTTCGGGCAGCCGCCGGTCCAGCACCCAGCCGGTGGCGCCGAGGCACTGCTCGGAGAACTCCGGGTCGGTCGCGAACCGCTGGTGTGCCTCGGAAAGCAGGCCGAGGTACGCGCGATCGGTTTCGAGCACCTCGGCGTCCAGGATCAGGGTGTGCGGATCCGACGGGCAGACCTGCTGCAACGCCCGGACGATCTTGTTACGCGTGTAGTTGCCTTGACGCTGCGCCTTCTGCGCCGCGCGAACCGGGTCGTAGCCGAGGGCTTCGAGGGTGAACGCGGACGGCCCGTCCGGCACGAAGAAATGAAAGCCCTGAAAGGCCGACATGGCCCAGCGGGCGAGATCGGCGATCCGGTCCACCGTGAAATAGCTGTTGAACGGGCTGACGCCGATGCAAACGTGCTCGGCGCGCGCCAGCGGATCGGTACAATGCTCGGTGAGCGGCTGTGGTCGCAGCAAGACGGCTCCTGATTCGCGTGATATGCGCCGGAGTTGAGGCGTCGACCGAACGTAGCCACGGCGGGTAATCCGCGGTATTGCCGATCGTGGCTGTCATCGCGTTATAGGAATTCGACGATCTTTCGTGCCTGCGGGACAACGGTTGAATCGGCGCGACCTTCGGGGGTGCCGGACGCGGGCGGAGCGCGGTATACGAAGTCATGGAGATTCAGGTTCGGCATCTTCGCGTGATCTGTGAAATCGCTTCCTCGGGCAGTCTCAACCGTGCCGCGGCCGGGCTGGGCCTCGGGCAGCCCGCGCTCAGCCACCAGTTGCGCCGGATCGAGCGGATGGTCGGCGGCTCACTGTTCCACCGCGACCAGCACGGGGTGCGGCCCACCGAACTCGGCTCCCTGATCCTGCGGCGGGCGCGCGCGATCGTGCTCACCTTCGACGAACTGGAGCTCGACTTCCACCGCCAGGAACCGGAGGTCGGCGAATCGGTCAGAATCGGCTGGAACGACAGCGCCATCACGGGTTCGCTGCTCGGCGGGCTGCGCGACCTGCGTCCGGGCGAACCGTTCCGCACGCGCGCGGACACCTCCCGCACCCGGCTGCTCGCGCAGGTCGCGAACCGCGGCATCGACCTCGCGCTGATCATGATCTGCGGCGGACGCGGGCTGCCGGTGCCGCCGGAGGTGCGGACCATGACCCTGGTCAGGGAACCGTCGTTCGTCGCGGTCCCGTCCGGGCATCCGCTCGCCGACGCCGAGGAGATCGAACTCACCGAACTGGCGGGCGAGGACTGGATCGTGTCGAGCGGGGGCGACGGCTGCCGGGTGGTGTTCCGCGAAATGTGTCTCGCGCACGGTTTCGACCCCAGGATCACCCACGACGTGGACATCGACACCGCGCGGGAAGACCTGGTCAGCGGCGGATACGGCGTCGGGCTGGTCCAGCCGACCCGGCCGCCGTCGGACGGCCTGGTCATCCGGCCGCTGGCGGGGGCGCCGATGTGCGTGCGGCACGTGCTGGCCTGGCGGGAGGACGGCCCGTGCGCGCCCCGCGTCCAGGAACTCGCGGGCGAGGCGACGGCGGGGTACTGGCAGCTGGCCGAACGGACGGCGCCGTACCGGACCTGGCTGCACCGGCACGGGCGGCTGGCCGCCGGCTGACCGGTCCGTGAAGGCCTCCTTGCCTACCTTGAGGGTAGGGAAGGAGGCCTTCACGGACTTTCGCTACCAGGGGCGGGGCAGCCTCAGGACAGCCGGGCTGCGGTCGCGGGTGGCGTGGCTGGCCGCCCCCAAGTACATGAAGGTCCCCTTCATTGCGCCTAGCGCCGTGAAGGGGGCCTTCATGTACTTAGGGGCGGTGTGAAGGGAACTTTGAGGGACCCAGGGTCCCTCAAGGAGGCCTTCACGGACTGTCGCGGCCACCGAGGGCGGGGGCTGAGGGACCGCGGCGGCCCGCCCCATCGCGCAGGTCCCTCCGGTCGATAACCCTCCGGCATGTCGAGGCGGCACTAGAGCGCGTCCCGGAAGACGGCCGACGATGGGAATCGTCAATCACGGTCGTGAAGAGAAGGGGCACCATGCTGCCGTTGATCTCTCGTACGGAACTGCTCTCCCGAATGGAGGCCGGGTCTGTGGTGGTGGTCGACACGATGCCGGCCGCCTATTTCGAAAAGGAGCATCTCCCGGAAGCGCGCAACATTCCGGGATTCCCGTACGAACAGGCCGCCGAATTCACCGATCACCTGGCACCGACGGTGCTCCCGGACAAGACCGCCGCGATCGTCGTCTATTGCGCGAACACGCCGTGCCGCAACAGTGAATTCGTCGGACGGCGGCTGCTGGAGCTCGGGTACACGAACGTCCGCAAGTACCGCGAAGGCATCGAAGACTGGGTCTCGAACGGTTTGCCGACCGGTTCTTCGTCCTGAGTGGACACACCCCGCATCTAAGGAGAACGTCTTGTCCAAATGCAAACGGTTCGTCTGCGTGCTGGCCGGCGTGCTGGCGCTCATCACCGGTTTCGGTTCCGGCGTCGCTTCGGCCGCGCCGTCACCGATGGCCGAGAACGTGATGGTGGTGACGTCCGCCAACTACGCCGAGGTCATGAACATCTCGAAGCAGAAGCTGGTCATCATGGACTTCGGCGCGACCTGGTGCCCGCCGTGCCGCCAGATGAAGCCGGTCATCGAACGGCTCGCCGGTGAGTACGGCGGCAAGTTCCTGCTCGGCGAGGTCGACGTCGACCAGAGCCGGGACCTCTCCAGCCGCTACAACATCCGCTACCTCCCGACGCTGGTCGGGGTCCGCAACAGCGCGGAGCTGCCGTCCTCCCGGAACATCGGCTACCCCGGCGAGACGAAGCTGCGCGCCTGGATCGACGCTCAGTTGGCGAAGGGCTGAGCGTGCGGCTCCGGGGCCTACCCGATGACGTCGGAGAGAAACGCTTCGACGGCACCGAGGTAGGTCTCCGGGGCCTCTTCGTGCACGACGTGCCCGGCGCCCTCGACGACGATGTGCCGGCCGAGGCCGCCGGGTACGCGGGCCGCGAGTTCGGCCTGCTGCCCGTGCGGCATCGCCGTCCGTTCGCCTTCGATCGCCAGCAGCGGGCATCGGAGGCGTTCGACGTACTCCCAGAAGTCCCGCCGTCCCCATTCCGCCGCGATCTCGTAAAGATCGGGGAGCGCGGCGATCAGGTGATAGCCGTCTTCGCGTTCCTCGACGCATTCGATGAAATAGTCGCCGGTGTCGCCGAAGAATTCGCGCACGTGAGCCAGTGACCGGAACGGGACCGGCCAGGATTCGAAGTGGCCGCGCCAGTCGTCGACGGTCCGCCCGCGCTGGTCCGGCGCGAAGTCCTCGCAGACCACCGCGCGGACGAGCCCGGGATGCGTCGCCGCGGTGACCCACGCGTGCAGGCCGCCCATCGAATGTCCGATCAGGACCGCGGGCTCGTCGAAGGTCTTCAGGACCGCGGCGACGTCGTCGGCGAACCGCTCGGTGTGCCAGGGGCCGCCACGTGGTCCGCGTCCGTGCCCGCGCGCGTCGAGACCGTGGACACGCCCGTACGGTTCGAGCCTTCGCGCGACCCGCCACCACGTCGTGGCCCTGCCCATCAGCCCGTGCAGGAGGACGATCGGCGGCCCGTCACCGCCGAAAGTGATCAACCCGTCGCGCTGAATCACCACTAAGCTCCCCTCCATGCGCAGCCGTGTCCCCGCCGCCGGTCTGGTCCTGGGGGTCATCTGCGCCCTGATTATCGGGTGCAGTGCCGATCCTCCCCCGGCGGCGCCCCCACCGCCGCCGCCGATGAACCCGGCGCCGGGTGCCGCGGGCGCGGGCGATCCGTATTACCCGATGGACGGAAACGGCGGCTACGACGCGGTCGAATACCAGGTCGGGATCACTTACGACCCCGCGAAAGGGCGTCTCGACGGCGACACCACGGTGACCGCGAAAGCGACCCAAGACCTCAATCGGTACAACTTGGACTTACGCGGCTTGACGGTCCAATCCGTTGAAGTGGAGGGAAAACCGGCGAAGTTCGCCAGGGAGGGCGAATTCGAGCTGGTGGTGACGCCCGCCGAACCGATCCGGAACGGGACCGCTTTCCGCACGAAGGTCGTCTACGGCGGCGACCCGTCGGCGACCCCCAAGGCGGGCGGCAGCGAGAACGGCTGGCAGAAGTCGAAGGACGGCGGCGCGTTCATCGTCGGCGAGCCGCATTCGGCGTCGTTCTGGTATCCCGTCAACGAAACCCCGCGCGACAAGGCGATGTTCAACCTCACCGCCCGGGTGCCGGACGGCTGGACCGTCATCTCGAACGGCCGCGAGATCCAGAAGACCTCGGCGAACGGCTGGTCCACGACGTCCTGGCAGGAGCGCACGCCCGTGGCGGCCTACCTGACCACGGTGGCGATCGACAAGTTCACCGTCGACCGGATGTCGCTCCCGGACGGCACGCCGCTGGTCAACGCGTACGCGCCGGGCGCGGAAGACAGGCGCGACACCGGCAGGCGGCTGCCGGAGATCATCGGCTTCCTGACCTCGAAGTTCGGGCCGTATCCGGTGGACGCGGCGGGCGGGATCTATCTCGACGAGGACATCCACTTCTCGTTGGAGACCCAGACCAGGCCGACCTACGCGAAATGGGCCGACCTGATCACCGTGGTGCACGAAACCGCACACCAGTGGTTCGGCGATTCGGTGACGCTGAATTCGTGGTCCGACATCTGCCTCAACGAATGTCTCGCGTCGTACGCGCAATGGCTGTGGCAGGAATCGCGGGACGGCCAGAACCTCGACGACCGCTATCGCGCCGCCCTCGAGATCATGCGGGGCAGCCCGGATTTCTGGACGCCGAAGCTGGTCGGCATGGGGGTGGGAAAGGAATTCCACGGCGTCTACGACAAGGGGATCCTCGCCATCCACGCGCTCCGGCGCAAGATCGGCGAAGGCGCGTTCGCACGGCTGCTGAAGGAATGGCCGGCGGCGTATCGGAACGCCAACGCGTCCTGGGCGGATTTCGAGGCGTTCACGATCAAGCTCTCGGAGCAGGATCTGCGGCCGTTCTTCGACGCCTGGTTCCACGACACGGTGATCCCCCCGGACGCCGAACTGCTGCCAGGCACCCTGCGGGGCTAGGTGCCTGTCGCGAGTAGTCCTCTAGTTGCGGTAGTCGGGCAGGTCGATCCCGTTCACCACGTCCCGCATCTTCCGTGACGCCAGCGCGGCGACCGGTTTGAGCCGCATCGCCCGCATCATCAGGTACCTCGTCCGCAGGGCCGTCCGCGACTTCGCGAAGATCGTCTCGGCGTTGGCCCGTCCCATCGCCTGCGTGTTTTCGACGAACTCGCGCATCACCGTCTCGTACCGCTTGAGGCCGGTGTCGAGGTCGGCGGCGAGTTCCCCGGCGAGGACGTACGCGCCGACGAACGCCAGGCTCGTGCCCTGTCCGGAGAGCGGCGACGGGCAGAACGCGGCGTCGCCCAGCAGCCCGATCCGGCCGCGCGACCACGATTCCATGATCACCTGGGAGCACGAGTCGAAGTAGAAGTCGGGGGCGTCGTCCAGCCGTTCCAGCAGCCAGGGCGCCTCCCATTCCATCCCGGCGGCGAACCCGCGGACCAGCGCCTTCTGCGCCTCGATGTCGCGGTGGTCGTAGTCGACCTTGTCCGAGGCGAACCCGAAGTAGGCCATCGCCTCGTCACCGTCGCGAATCGCGCGGATCCCGGCGGACCGGCCGACGTCGTCGAAGCCGATCGCCCAGTTCCGCAGCCCCAGCCGGTTCGGCACGGTGAAGAACGCCAGGTACGAGCCCAGATGCCGGACGAACCGGGACTCTTCACCGAAGGCCAGCGCCCGCACTCCGGAGTGCAGCCCGTCCGCCCCGATGACCACGTCGAACGTCCTCCGCGTGCCACTGGCGAAGGTGACGTCGACGCCGTCGGCCCGCTCGTCCAGCGCGGTGATCCGGTCGCCGAAGACGTATTCCGTCTGCTCCCTGGTCGCCTCGTACAGCACTTCGGTCAGGTCGCCGCGGAGGATCTCGATCTCGGCGAGGACCCCGTCGCCGCCGAAGTCGTCGGCGCGGAGGGTGGCCTTCGTCCGGTTCTTCCGGTCGACGAGCGTCTCGCCAACGGTGTCCGTGCACGCCGCGCGGATGCGGTCCTCCAGGCCCATGCGGCGGGCGACCTCCCTGGCCGTTCCGCGCAGGTCGACGGCCTGACCGCCGGGGCGCGGCGAAGGCGCGCGCTCCACGATGGTCACGTCGAATCCGTACCGCGTCAGCCAGAACGCCAGCGCGGGGCCCGCGACGCTCGCACCGGAGATGAGGATCTTCGTGTCAGCCATTCCCCGGAAGGTCCCACGCATCACATCGCGGCGCAAAAGAGTTTCACCGTAGGGTGGACGGCATGGCTGTCGTGAAGATCAACGCGATCGAGGTCCCCGAGGGCGCAGGCCCCGAGCTGGAGAAGCGGTTCGCCGCACGGCTGCACGCCGTCGACAACCAGCCCGGCTTCCTCGGCTTCGAACTGCTCCGCCCGGTCTCCGGCGAAAGCCGCTACTTCGTCTACACGAAGTGGGAGTCCGAAGAGGCGTACCAGGCGTGGGCGTCCGGCCCGGCGCGTGAGGCGCACGCGGGCGAGCGCGCGAAGCCGGTCTCCAGCGGGGCCAACCTGCTGGAATTCGAGGTCGTCCAGGCTTCGAAGCCGGGTGAGTGAGCTCGAACGAGCCGCGGAACTGATCGACGGCGCCGGCGCGCTGCTCGTCTGCGCCGGCGCCGGGATGGGCGTCGACTCCGGCCTGCCCGATTTCCGGGGCGACGAAGGTTTCTGGAAGGCGTATCCCCCGTACGAGCGGCTGGGCATCAGCTTCGTCGAACTCGCCGACCCGCGGCATTTCGCCGAAGATCCCGAGCTGGCCTGGGGTTTCTACGGGCACCGGCTCGCGTTGTACCGCGCCACCGTCCCGCACGAGGGGTTCCGGCTCCTGCTGTCCTGGGGCTCGCGCAAACCCGGCGGCGTGCGCGCGTTCACGTCCAATGTGGACGGTCAGTTCCAGAAGGCCGGCTATCGGCACGTCGCCGAGGCGCACGGGTCGATCCACCACCTGCAGTGCCTTTCCCGGTGCACCACCGAGATCTGGCCGTCGGACGACGTCGAGGTCCCGGTCGACGAGGACACGATGCGCGCGCTGGACCCGCTGCCGTCGTGCCCGCGCTGCGGCGGCCTCGCGCGCCCCAACATCCTGATGTTCGGCGACTACGACTGGCTCGGGCAGCGCGGCCAGGCCCAGCTCGACGAGCTGACCGCGTGGCGCCGCGCGCATCGCGATCTCGTGGTGGTGGAACTCGGCGCCGGGCAGGCCGTGCCGACCGTGCGGCGCTACTCGGAGCTGGCCAGTGCCGCGACCGGCGCCCTGGTCCGGATCAACCCGCGCGAACCGCAGATCCGGCACGACCGCGGCGTCTCACTGGCGAGCAACGGCCTCGAAACCCTCAAGGCGCTGGACGCCCTGCTCAGCTAGGCCGGACCCACAGATCCCGGTTGCTCGCCAGCAGCACCCGCCCGTCTTCGAGGGTCACCGCGGTGGTGATCCCCTCGGCCGGGCAGCCCAGCTCACCTCGCTGCCAGCCGCCGCCGGACGCCCACACCACCGCACAGGACCGGTTCGAGGTCTGGGACCGGTTCCACTCGGTCCGGTCCCCGAAGAGCACCGCCTTGCCCGCCTTGTCGGCCGTCCCGCCGAGGATCCGGCCCTCGCCGAGCGAAACGAGCTCCCAGGCGCCGGGTCCACCGGTCATGACCAGCGCTCCGGCCGAGGAACCCCCGGCCAGCAGCCATTTCTCGTCCACCCGGAGCACGGTGGAGAGCCAGGGGTCGCCCGATCGCACCGGAACCGGCGACACCGTCCAGGTCGCGCCCGCGTCACCGGAAGCCCACACCCGCACATCCGCGCCGAGGGCACCGGCGACGAGGACCTGATCACCGTCGGCCGCGATCGCCCTCGGCGCCCAGTACCCCGGCCTGTCCTGCGGCAACACGATCTCGCGCGCGCCGCGCCCTTCGTTCTCGGACACCCAGGCGACCGGAACCGACCGTTCCTCGCCGGTGTACTCCCGGTACCCGACACCGATCACGTTCCGGCCCGTCCGGGCCAGCGCCGCCGCCCGACGGTCGGGTCCCAGCGGGAACAGCCGCTCGATCTCGACGGCGGGGTCCTGACGGGCGAGGGACTGTCCCTCGCCGGGCCGGGCGGCGAAGCCCAGCGCGCCGGCCGGATCACCCGGCGGCAGCTGTCCCGGCACACAGGCCGCGACCGGCAGCAGCGCGAGAAGTCCCCAGAGCTTCCTCATGAGCGGGGAGCTTTCCAGCGGGAGGTCACTTTCCGGGCAGCACGACCTCGGCGTACACGGCATCGTGATCGCTGCCGGGCGTCTCCAGCACCTTGAAGTCCGCGATGGCCGCCCGTTTGTCCGCCAGCACGTGGTCGATCGGCACCGGCGGCACCGCCCCGTTCGTCCAGGTCCCCTGCAGCGCCTTCCCCAGCTGATCGGCCGCGTCCACGTATCCCCTGGTCAGCAGCTCACGGAAGACCGAGTGGTCGAGGCTGGCGTTGAAGTCGCCCGCCAGGATCCGGATGTAGTGCTCCGCGTCGGCGTACGGCAGGTCCTTGGCCTCGTCGACCCACGCGTGCCTGTCCCACATCGGCGCGGCGGGATGGACCGCGACGACCTCGATCCGGACACCGTCGCCGAGGTCCACACCCGCGCTCGGCTGTTTGTAGGTCGAGTCGCCGCTCAGCGTCAGCGGCGTCAGCGGGTACTTCGACACCAGCCCGGAACCGGACGCCCACTCCGCCGGATGCAGCACGTGGAACGGCAGGAGCCGGAACAACCCGGCCCGGTCGAGCCCGGTGATCGCCTCGGGCGTCAGCTCGGTCAGGCTCAGGACGTCGACCTGGTGTTCCTTCACATAGCCGACGATCCTGGCCGGATCCGCCTGTCCGCCGAGCATGTTCGACGCCAGCACGCGGACGTGCTTCCCGCCGAGCGCCTTCTGCTCGTTCGCGAACGCGCGCGGCAGCACCAGGGCGGCGATCGTGAAGGTCAGGACCAGGGCGACGGCCGCGACCCACCAGCGGCGGAGTCCCAGCGCGAGAACGGCGAGCACCAGCGTCGCGATCCCGGCGTACGGCGTCAGCGCGAGCGCCGCGATCGTGTACGTGTTGCCGTCGTAGCCCACCAGCCGCATCGCCGTCAGCACCGCGAACGGCACGACCGCCCCGATGAGCAGCCCGCTGACCAGCTTCCCCCGGGCACTCCCGCGGGTCCGGGGAACCGCCCGTTCTTCGATCACCATGACATCGAGTATGCCGATCGACGCCCGATGTGGCGGCGGTCTCCACAACACCTCCACAACCTCCTCACGCCGCGGCTACCAGCGCTTATCAGGTTTTGCCAGCCGCTGTCAGCCCGCTGTGCGCGGCCTGCCAGGCGCAGCGGGCACCTTTGTCCGCGGGGCGAGATCCACAGGAGGAAACATGACGCACGCGATCAGGGCCGAGGGCCTGGTCAAGCACTATGGGGAGACGAAGGCGCTCGACGGGGTCGATCTGGAGGTCCCGGCGGGCAAGGTGGTCGGGGTGCTGGGGCCGAACGGCGCGGGGAAGACGACCGCCGTCCGGATCCTGGCCACCTTGATCCGGCCGGACCGCGGCCACGCGAGCGTCTTCGGGTACGACGTCGTCAAGAACCCGATGGCGGTCCGCGGCATGATCGGGCTGACCGGGCAGTACGCGTCGGTCGACGAGGACCTCTCCGGCACGGAGAACCTCGTGCTGATCGGCAGGCTGCTGGAGTTCTCCAGGGCCGACGCGAAGAAGCGCGCGGCCGACCTGCTGGAGCGGTTCGAGCTGACCGACGCCGCCGGACGCGCGATCAAGACCTACTCGGGCGGCATGCGGCGGCGGCTCGACCTCGCCGCGAGCCTGGTCGGCCGTCCGAAGGTGCTCTACCTGGACGAGCCGACCACCGGACTCGACCCGCACGCCCGCAACGAGGTCTGGGCCGTGGTCCGGACGCTGGTCGCGGACGGGACGACGGTGCTGCTCACCACGCAGTACCTGGAGGAGGCCGACCAACTGGCCGACACGATCACCGTGTTCGACCGCGGGCTGGTCGTGGCGAACGGGCGGGCCGACGAGCTCAAGCGCCGGACCGGCGGCCAGACGCTGCAGGTCCGGCCGACCGCGCTCGCCGATCTCGACGCCGTCGAGCGCATCCTGGCCGGGCTCACCGGGGTCAAGCCGAACCGGGACGACGACACGGGGCTGCTCACCGCGCCCGTCGCCGACCCCGTCCTGCTGTCCACCTTGGTCCGCAAGCTGGACGAAGCCGGGATCACCGCGGACGAACTGGCACTGCGGCTGCCCAGCCTCGACGAGGTGTTCCTCGCGCTCACCGGCAAGCGGCCCGAAGAGTCCACAAAGGACACGACTCCGGAAGGGAGCCTGGTATGACGACCATCGCAGTGCCCGCGGCACCACGGCACGTTTCCCTCTCCAGCAGCGTCCAGCACGGGCTTTCCCTTGCCTGGCGCGGCATCCTGAAGATCCGCAAGAACCCGGAACAACTGGCCGACGTCACCATCGCGCCGATCATCTTCCTGGTCATGTTCGTCTACCTGTTCGGTGGCGCGATCATGGGCAGCACCGAGGGCTACCTCCAGATGATCGTGCCCGGCATCATGGTGTTCAACATCCTGCAGGCCAGCATGACCGTCGGCGTCCAGCTCAACACCGACGTCACGAAGGGCGTGTTCGACCGGTTCCGGGCGATGCCGATCGCCCGGTCCGCGCCACTGATCGGCGCCGTGCTGGCCGACGTCGTGCGGTACCTGGTGTGCATCACCGTGCTGATGATCGTCGCGACGATCATGGGCTACCGGATCCAGACCGGTCCGGCGGAGTTCGCGCTGGCCGTCGTGCTGGCGATCGCGTTCGCGCTGGCGTTCTGCTGGGCGTCGGTGTTCGTCGGGATGCTGGTGAAGAGCCCCGGCGCGGTGCAGGGCCTGATGTTCGTGGTGCTCATGCCGCTGACCTTCGGCAGCAACGTCTTCGTCCCGACCGGCACCATGCCCGGCTGGCTGAAGGCGTGGGCCGACATCAGCCCGGTGACGCAGATGTCCGACGTCCTCCGCGGCCTGATGAACGGCGGGCCGATCGCCGGGCCGCTGACCGGCTCGCTGATCTGGATGGCGGCCGCGATCGCGGTCTTCTTCCCGCTCGCCACCTGGGCTTACCGCAAGCGCGTCTGACGGGGGTCAGGGGGAACGCGCGTGAAGGACTCCTTCTCCCGCCGGGAGGAGGAGTTCTTCATGTGCCCACTTCCTGGATGATCCAGGAGATCAGTTCGGCTCGGGACAGGCCTGCGTCCTGGACGAGCAGCGCTTCGTAGCGCTCCTCGCCGAAGTGCTCGCGGAGGTCGACGATCAGGCCCCGGATACCGGGCTCGCCGAGATCCAGCCTGCCGCGCAGGAGCTTCGCCGCGCCGAGCAGGCGGATGGCGATTTCGGGGCGCCTCTGCCGGAACCGGATCAGGCCCGTGACCTCGACGATCCGCCCGAGGTCTGCGATGTCGCCGCGGTCCGCGGTGGACTTCACGACAACTGCGGCCCCACGTCCGGCCGCGTCCAGATCCCCGGCGGCCAGCGCGATCTCGGTGTCGATGTACCCGCCGAACTCCTCGCCGAACATGCCCGGAGCCGCGACCGAGGCCATTTTCTCCCGGAATCGCGCGGCGACCTCGCGCGCCTCGTCCACGCGCCCGGAGCGGCAGAGCAGATCGGCCTTCCCCACCAGGACCATCACCGCGAGCTGATCGTTGCCCGTTTCGGCCGCGTAGCGCTCGGCGTCGAGTATCTCGCGCATCGCCGTGTCCGGATCGCCTGCCCGTGCGTACTCCGTCGCGAGCCGCCAGCGCTGCTGGATCACGTCGTCCTGCGAACCCAGTTCGAGCGCGAGCGCGAGCCCTCTCCGGTACAGCGCGAGCGCGGCTTCGTGATCGCCCGTCATCGAGATGTCGCTCGCCTTCATGCCCACCGCCATCGCGATGCCCCACCGGTCGCCCAGCGCCAGAAATCCTTCATAGGCCTGGTCCCTGGCCCGTTCGGCGCCGTCGGTGTCACCATCGTCGGTGAGAACGAAGCTGTGCGCCCAAGATCCCGCCGCCTTGGCCCACGGGTCCTGGCTCGACAGCGACCTTTCCACCTCGCGGTGCGCGAGTTCCTTGTCCTGGCTGAAGAAGGCCAGCATGGGCAGGCCGATGGCCAGCCCTGCGAACCGGGTGTACGCGTCGGTCCGCACGCATTCGTCGATGAGCGCCCGCACGGCTTCGGGGTCGCCGACGCCCGGCACCATCGTGGTGATCTCCCGCATCGCCTGGAAGGCGGCCGCGAAGTCCTCCCGCAGGCGATCGCCGAACGCGAGGACCTCGGAGACGAAGGATTCGACCCGGTTGCTGTCCCCCTTGATCAGCCAGTACCAGAAGACGCCGCCGAACAGGTGCATCGCCATCTCCGCGTCACCGACGTCGATGGCCTGACGGAGCGCCGTCACGATGTTGCCGTGCTCGGCGTCGTACCGCGAGATGGCGACGAGCTGGTCCCGCGTCCGCAGCAACGGCTCCAGCCGCTCGGCGAGTTCGGCGTAGTAGCGGTGATACGCCTTCGTCAGCCGTTCTCGTTCTTCGGCCTCGTCGAGACGTTCCGCCGCGTACGCCCGGATCGTCTCCAGCATGCGGTAGCGCGGCTCGCCGTGATCGCCCGCGATCGCGTCCACAATGGACTTCTCGACCAGCGAACCGAGGACGTACAGGACGTCTTCGACGGGCAAGCCTTCCCCGGCACAGACACTTTCGATCGCTTCGACCTCGGCACCGGCCCCGAACACCGAGAGCCGCCTGGCGAGAACGTGTTCGGCGTCGTCGAGCAGATCCCAGCTCCACTCGACGACGGCGCGCAGCGTCCGCTGCCTGGGCAAGGCCGTCCGGCTGCCCGAGGTCAGCAGGCGGAACCGGTCGTCGAGGCGTTGCGAGATCTGCGCGACGGTCATCGAACGCAGCCGTGCGGCGGCCAGTTCCAGCGCCAGCGGCATCCCGTCCAGCCGACGGCAGATCTGCGCGACTTCGTCCACGGTGGACTCGTCCAGGACGAAGTCCGGGCGCACGGCCAGCGCACGGTCGACGAACAGCCGGATCGCACCCGCCTCGGCGGCCTCCGGAACGGTCGGCCTCCCGTCCGGGACGGACAACGGGCCGAGCGGGCACAACGTCTCGCCGTCGATGGCCAGCGCCTCGCGGCTCGTCGCGAGGATCCGCAGGGTCGGCACGCGGCGCAGCAGGGTGTTCGTCAGCTCCGCGGCCGTGTCGACCAGATGCTCGCAGTTGTCCAGCACCAGCACCGATTCGCCGGCGCCGAGCGTTTCCACGACGCGGGCCAGCGCGTCCACCGGGCGGCGCATCGGGTCTGCGCCGTGCGAGAGACCGAGGTCCCACAGCTCCAGCGCCGCGAAGACCGCGCCGGGCAGGTCACCCGGATCGCGGACACCGGCGAGCGGCACGAACCAGACCCGCCCCCGCGCGTGCGCCGGATGCCGCGTCGCGACCTCGGTGGCCAGCCGCGTCTTCCCGGCACCACCGGGACCGACCAGCGTCACCAGCCGCGCGCCGGACAGGAGCTCGGCGACCAGTTTCAACTCGTCGTCACGGCCGACGAAGCTGGTGAGCCGGACCGGGAGCCGGTCGGCGGCCGCGGGCGGCGGGCCGAGTTCGCCGCGCAGCGCGGCGAGGTGGAGCTCCCGGAGTTCGGCCGAGGGGTCGACCCCCAGCTGATCGGCCAGGGCCGCCCGGACCTCCTCGTAGACGGCGAGGGCGTCGGACTGCCGGTCCGCGGCGCACAACGCCCGGATCCACAGCCCGGCGAGCCGTTCGCGCAGCGGATTCCGCGCGGCCGCCTCCTTGAGGTCCGCGAGGACCTCGTCGTGCCCGCCGAGCCGGATCTCCGCCTCGAAGCGATCTTCGGCGGCCTCGAGACGCAGATCCTCCAGCCGGGTCGCCGGCGCCTGTGCGAAAGGGGCCTCGAGCA
Source organism: Amycolatopsis sp. lyj-90 (assembly GCF_046549035.1). Taxonomy (NCBI): domain Bacteria; kingdom Bacillati; phylum Actinomycetota; class Actinomycetes; order Pseudonocardiales; family Pseudonocardiaceae; genus Amycolatopsis; species Amycolatopsis sp. lyj-90. The sequence continues at coordinate 333,446 of NZ_JAJPWP010000012.1, read as the reverse complement.
CGTCGGACAGCGCTTGACCACGCCAGAGGCCGAGCGCTTCGGCGAGGACGGCCGCCGCACCGGCGTCCCGGCCCGCCGCCAACTCGGCACGCCCTTGGGCGGCCAGCCGCTCGAAGCGGAACACGTCGACGTCCTCGCGGGCGACGTCCAGCCGGTAGCCGCCCGGGCCCGAGTCGAGACCGACGTCGTCGGCACGCAGGACCTTGCGCAGGCGCGAGACCAGGGATTGCAGCGCGTTCGCCGCGTCGGCGGGCGGTTCCGCGCCCCAGAGACCGTCGATGAGGGCCGTCGCCGGGACACCGCGGCCGGGGTCCAGCGCGAGCCTGGCCAAGAGCATGCGGAGGCGGACACCGCCGATGTCGACCGGGGTGCCGTCAGCGGCCTCCGCTCCGACCGGGCCCAGCAGCGTCACACGCACGGACCCCAGCTTTCCAGAACCCGCAAACGCTTAGCTCTACCAGGCGACGGAAGTGGGGATTATCCGGGCACCGGGGAGCTTTCCGGGCGGACGGCCGAGGTCACGGCGTTACGTTCTTGGCCAAGTGACAGCCGATCGACTGGGAGCGTGAATGAGGTACCGGAGTGCGGCCGTCATCGCCGCCGTTCTGGCCGCGAGTGTCCTCGGCGGCGGGACCGCCGTCGCCGACATCGGGAAACCCGGTGCCGACGGGGCAGGCGACAGCTACTACCCGCAGGACGGCAACGGCGGCTACGAGGTCGGCGACTACAACCTGAAAATCGGCTACGAGCCCGCCACCAAGCAGCTCACCGGCCTGCAGACGATCACCGGCCGGGCGACACAGGCGCTGAGCTCGTTCAACCTCGACCTGCGCGGGCTGACCGTCGACTCGGTCAAGGTCAACGGGCGGAAGGCGGCGTTCACACGGACCGGTGACCACGAACTGGTGATCACCCCGGCCCGTTCGCTGCGGAACCACGAGCGGTTCACCACCGAGGTCGCCTACCACGGCGTCCCGCAGCCGATCGAGGATCCGCTGCTGGGCGAGAACGGCTGGCAGTACGCGAAATCCGGCGGCGCGTTCGTCGCGGGCGAGCCGAAGTCCGCCACGACCTGGTATCCGGTCAACGACACCCCGCGGGACAAGGCGACCTTCCACCTCGCGGTCACCGTGCCGTCGGAATGGAGCGTCATCGCGGTCGGCCAGGAGCGCGGGCAGGTCGAGAACGGCGGGAAGACCACCTACACCTGGGCCGAAGAGACCCCGGCCGTGCCGTACATGACGACGGTCGCGATCGACAAATGGGAGTTCGAGCGGACGAAGCTGTCCGACGGCACCCCGGTCGTCAACGCCTACGCCCCCGGTACGCCCGCCTCGACCAAGCAGGCCGAAGCGCGGCTGCCGGAGATCATCGACTTCCTGGCGTCGAAGTTCGGGCGGTACCCGGTGGACGCGGCGGGCGGCATCTTCCTCGCCGAGCCGATCGGGTTCTCGCTGGAGACGCTGAGCAGGCCGATCTACTCGGGCGCCGCGGGCAACGTCCCGACGATCGTGCACGAGAACGCCCACCAGTGGTGGGGCGACTCGGTCGCCGTCGACAAGTGGAAGGACGTCTGCCTCAACGAATGCTTCGCCTCCTACGCGGAGTGGCTGTGGTCCGAGGCGAAGTCGGGCCAGGACCTCAAGGCGCGCTACCTGACCGCCGTACAGAAGGCGACGGACCGGTTCTGGGCGGGAAAGCTGTACGACATGGGACCCGGCAACGAGTTCACGTACGTGTACTCGAAGGGCCCGGTGGCACTGCACGCGCTGAAGAACTACATCGGCGCGGCGCCCTTCGACCGCGTCCTGCGGACGTGGCCGGCCCTGCACCGCGACGGCAACGCGAGCCTGCCGGAGTTCCAGAAGTTCGCCGAGCGCATCGCGCACCGGAACCTCCAGGGCTTCTTCGACGCGTGGTTCTACGGCAACACCAAACCGGCGCCCGAGTTCCTGTACCCGGGGGACCTCAAGCCGGCCGCCTGACCTCACCGCTCGTGAGCGGCTAGGCAACATCGGATCGCAGGTCCGTGAAGGCCTCCTTCCCTACTCTCAAGGTAGGGAAGGAGGCCTTCACACCTTCCCCAGTACGTGAAGGCCCCCCTCATCGCGTCTAGCGCCAGAGTCTCGGCAAAGTCGGCTATCCGCATGTGTCAGGTTTCGAGGGTTTTCAGCGGGGTCGTGAGCGATAAGAAGCGTTAGAACGACACTTACCACTCACGACCGCCCTGCAAACCACCCAAATCGGCAAAAATGCGCCAAGACCGTCCTCAGTGGACATTCGAGGAGCGTGTCAGGCCACAAGTGACGAGCCCACTCCGTCACCCCTGCGACCAGCGGTTAGCCGACTTTGCCGGAACCCTGGCGCCTAGCGCAGGGAAGAAGGCCTTCACGTACTTCCGGACCGCATGGGTCGCCTCGCGTCACACGTTAGGGTGAGTGGCATGACGTCAGTGCTCCTCACCGGTTTCGAACCGTTCGGCGGTGAGCGGGTGAACCCGTCGTGGCAGGCGGTTTCCCTGCTCACCGGCCGACGGCGTGACGCGGTGGCCGTCGAACTGCCGTGTGTGTTCTCGCGGTCGCTGGTCACCTTGCGCGACGCGATCGACGAGTACCGGCCGGAACTGGTGATCTGTGTCGGCCAGGCGGGCGGCCGCGCCGGTGTGACCCCGGAGCGGGTCGCGATCAACCTGATCGACGCCCGCATCCCGGACAACGCGGGCTCGCAGCCCGTAGACGTCCCGGTGATCCCCGGCGGTCCCAACGCGTACTTCACGACCCTGCCGGTGAAGGCGTGTGTCGCGGGGATCAAGGACGCGGGACTTCCGGCGTCGGTCTCGTATTCGGCCGGGACCTACGTGTGCAACCAGGTCTTCTACGGGCTGATGCACTTGCTGGACAACGACTTTCCCGGCGTGCGGGGCGGTTTCGTGCACGTTCCCTACACGCCGGAGCAGGCCGCGCGGACGACGGCGCCGAGCCTGGCCGTGCACCGGGCGGCGGAAGCGCTGGGGATCATCGTGGACACCGCGCTTTCGGTGACCGAGGATCTTTCGACACCCGCGGGCACGCTGCACTGAGTCAGTACAGGTTCTGCCGGTAGTCCACGGAGATCGCGGCGCGCATCATCCGCTCGCCCGCCGCCTTCCGCAGGAGTTTCGCGGCGATGCCCGCGGTCTCGTTGAGCTTGACGTGGTCGGTCCAGATCACGGCGGGTTTGGGCAGTTCTTCCGGGTCGACGTGCTGCTCGGCGTCCCAGAGACGGGCGTCGCGGACAGCCGCGCTGTGCGTGAGCCGCGTGTGTTCCACCTCGACCAGCAACACCGCCTTGGGAGTGCGGCCGCGTTCGGCCATCGGCTCGCGAAGCTCGGCGTCGGCACTGATGCTCGCGGTGCCGGTGAGTTCGAGGACGCGGTCGTCGCCGGGGGCGAGGGCCACGATCGCCACGTGCGGCCGTTCGAGCACGTTGTGGAACGTGTCGGTGCGCCGGTTTCCGGGCCGGTCGGCGATCGCGACGGTCTTCGGCCCGACCTGCCGGATGACGCCGGGCGGATCGCCCTTGGGACTGGCGTCGGCCTGGCCGTCGCCGTCCCGTGAGGTGATCACCGCGAGCGGCGCGGTGCCCAGGAAGGCGGCCGCCGCGGGGCCGAGTCCGGGACCGTCCTCGGTGTCGGTGATCTCGGACGCCGTCGCCGGGCCCCAGACGCCGGAGCGGATCACGGCCTTGCCGCAGTGCAGGAAAGCCTCCTCGACGACGAGGGCGCCGTCGTCCACCGTTCCGTTGATCCGCAGCGTCTCGCGCCAGCCTGGAAGCAGGACGAGCAACGCGGCGCCGGTGCCGGACACGGCGTCCGGCGGAATCGGCAGCCGCAGGCGCCGGGGGTCTTCCGGGACCGCGAACCCGGGAGCGCCACCGACCACCGCAGCCCTCGGCCCGGCTCCGGTGTAGCCGAGGACGGCCACGGGAGCACGGCCGAGCAGCGCGACGCAGTGAGGGTCGAGCCTGTCGATGGATTTCATCATCACCGGCAGCTGCCTGCTCCCCACGACCCGCTCCAGTTCGGCCAGGTCACAGATGGCTTCCATGGGGTCAGGCTACCTAAATCAGGGTTTGAGCTGCGCGGTGAAGAAGTCGACCATCTCCTGGGTCGTCCGCGCCGTACCGTCGCGACGGGTCGACACGAGCATCGCGCTCAACGGCGCGTCCTCGGTCCCGAAGAGCACGATGCCGCTTCGCTTGCCCACGCCCGCCAGGTAGCGCCCGCGCAGGCCGTCGGTCGCCCAGGTGCCCTCGACGGGCTTGCCCTTGGTCATCTGCCGCCGGGCGTCGCCCTCCAGGCCGGTCATCGCGACGCCCTGGTAGTAGTTGATCGCGTTCGACGCCTCGTCGTTCTTGAACACGCAGGTGACCGCGGAGGCCGCCCTCATCGCGGCGGCCGCGTCCGGGGCGTCCCGGCACTCGTCCCGCTGCGGGATGACGGCCGCGATCCGGCGGAGGCAGTCCGTGAATCCCTGCGCGTCCTTCACTCCCGGCTGATCGCAAGCCGGCTTCGGCGCCGGGGCCGGGGCAGCGACCGGTTCGTCCTTACCGCCGCTGAGCAGGACGATCGTCGTCACGATCGCCGCGAGGGCGAGCACGATGACGCCGTACGTCGTGGGCTTCTGCCAGCTCCGGCCCGGCGGAGGCGGGGGCGGCGTCCAGCGCGGAGGCTGCGGGCGCCGAGGTGGCTGCTGCTGAACCGGCTGCTGGACGGGCGGCTGCCGCACCGGCGCCGCGACCGGCGCGAACGCGGGCACGGTCAGCTGCGAGTCCTCGCCGCCCGCGGGCACGTGGTGCAGCCCGAACGCGACCGCCGTCTCCGGCTGGTCCTGCGTCGTCGGCGTGATCCTGAGCTGGTTCGCCAGCAGGCTCGCCAGCAACGGCATCCGGCTCGGCCCGCCGACGAGGTAAACCCCGCCGAGATGGGCCGGGCCGAGTCCGGCGCGATGGATGGTGGCGGCCAGCAGTTCGGCACTGCGCAGGAAACTCGGCCGGACGAGCGCCTCGAGCTCCATCCGCGACACCCGCACGTCGCCGAACGGCTCCGGCATCGGGATCTCGGTCTGCTGGTGCCGGGACAGGCTTTCCTTGGCGTCACGGACATCCTGCAGCAACGAACGGCGCGTCCGGCGGTCGCTGACCGCCTGCGGGCGCAGGATTCGCTGCCACTGCGCGGGATCGGAATGCGAAACCTCGCGGCCGATGTGCACCAGCAGCGCCTGATCGATGTCGAGACTGCCGAGATCGGGCAGGCCGTCCTCGGCCAGCACGGCGAACCCGTGGGCGCTGACACCGACGACGGCGCAATCGAAAGTGCCCGCCCCGAGGTCGTACACCGCGATCGGACCCGGCGGCCGGTGACCGTGGTTCAGGGAGGCGTAATGCGCCGCGGCGGCGACCGGCTCGGGGATGAGCAGCGTCGTGCCGAAACCGGCCTTGAGCGCGGCGTCGCGGAGGACCTGCTTGCGATCGGGACCCCAGCCCGCGGGATGGGAGATGCGCACCTGCGCGGGCGGGCGCTGGAGCAGCAGCTCCGCCTCCTCGCCGACGCGGCGCAGGACCGCGGCGAAGGCGTCCGCGATGGGCAGCGTGACGTCGCCGAGTTGGAGGGCGCCCTCGTCGATGCGCCGCTTCGGATTCGCTTCGAACCGGCTCGGATCCAGCCTGGCCCGGCGTTCGGCGTCGCGGCCGACGAAGACGGTTCCGTCCTTGTCGACGTAGATCGCGGACGACATCGTCACCGACCCGTCGATCTCGACGACCTGCGTCCCCCTGCCGTGGATCGAGAGCACCCCGACCGTGCTGGAGGTACCGAAATCGATCGCCAGAACGTCCACCTGACCCCCTCCCGGACCCGAGGGCATCGTCTCACGCGGAGATCGCGCGGCCGGGAGCGGTCAGACGGCGGTGGAGATGATCACGTCATGATCGTCGAAATCGGCGACCACTCGCATGCGGCCGCCCAAGGCGACGATGTACCTGCGGAGGGTGTCCAATTCCATCTGGCTCGGATCGCCCTGCTCGAGCTGGCTGATCCGCGGCTGGCTCACTCCCATTCGCTTGGCGACCTCGGCCTGACTCAGCCCGACGTCCTCGCGAAGTTTCGACAGCCGAAAGCCGAGAATGTAAGCCTGCGTGGCTTCCTTCGCCTCGACCCGAGCGGCTTCGACATCTCGGCCTGCCTCGCGATCAGCAGCGAGCTTTTCGGCCTTGACCTCTTTCCAGGACCGACTCATTTCAGCTCCTCCATCGCGTCCAGATGCCGCCGGTATCGCTCCTCCGCGATCGGGATGTTGACGTCATACCACCGTTTCCAGTTCCCGGCTTTGTCACCGGCCACCAGGAGCACGGCTTTCCGCGCCGGATCGAAGACGAACAAGATCCTGATCTCGGAACGCCCGGCCGACGCCGGACGCAGCTCTTTCAAGTTGTGTCTCCGCGAACCGCTGATCCGGTCGACCAACGGCCGACCGAGCTGCGGCCCCTCACTCGCCAGCATGTCGATCGCCTCCTCGACGCGATCGGCCGAACCCGGATCTTCCCGGCACAGCGCTCCGAACCAGCGATCCACTTCGTCGTGAAGTTCGATCTCCCACTTCATCAGGCGACCATAATGTAGACCTTATATCGATTGGTGCGCCAAGGCCAGGGTTCCCACGAAAGCGCGCTTTCCGTCGCCGGACACCAACGGGTGGTTCACGAGGTATCGGTCCAGGTGGTCGTGAGTGGCGATTCGGGTCAGATCGGGCCAGCATTCGCCTAACTACGCCTGACCAGCGTGAACGTGACGTGGCAGCGGCGGCACCGTCGAGCGTGAAGGAATCGGGACGTTGAGTGTCCCAATTCGTTCATCGTCGAGGAGTGCTCCGGTCTGGAAGCTCCGGCACTCTGGTCGCCCCCACACGCGAAAGTGCCCGCCGCGGCAAACCCGCGACGGGCACTTCCGGAACCACCGAGAACTTACTCCGCCTCGGCTTCACCGTTCTCTTCGCTCGTACCGGCACCGATGCTGACCGGCGGGGCGTCCGGGACCGACGAGGGACGGGCTTCGCCACGGAAGACGAAGTGCGCCTTGTCGTCCTTCTCGCCCTCTTCGTCGTTCCAGCCTTCGACGTCGACCAGGATGATCTGGCCGGCCTGGACCTCGCCGAACAGGATCTTCTCCGACAGCTGGTCCTCGATCTCGCGCTGGATCGTGCGACGCAGCGGCCGCGCGCCCAGCACCGGGTCGAAGCCGCGCTTGGCGAGCAGCGCCTTGGCCTTGGGCGTGAGCTCGAGCTCCATGTCCTTGGCCTTGAGCTGCTTCTCCACCCGGGCGATCATCAGATCGACCATCTGGATGATCTGGTCCTTGGTCAGCTGGTGGAAGACGATGATGTCGTCGATCCGGTTCAGGAACTCAGGCCGGAAATGCTTCTTCATTTCCTCGTTGACCTTTTGCTTCATCTTCTCGTACCGGTTCGCGGTGTCCCCGCCCTGGGAGAAACCGAGCGAGACGGACTTGGAGATGTCCGAGGTACCCAGGTTCGAGGTGAAGATGAGCACGGTGTTCTTGAAGTCGACCGTACGACCCTGACCGTCGGTGAGACGGCCGTCTTCGAGGACCTGCAGGAGCGTGTTGTAGATCTCCTGGTGGGCCTTCTCGATCTCGTCGAACAGCACCACCGAGAACGGCTTGCGCCGCACCTTCTCGGTCAGCTGACCGCCCTCTTCGTAGCCGACGTAGCCCGGAGGGGCACCGAAGAGCCGCGAAGCGGTGTAGCGGTCGTGGAACTCGCCCATGTCGATCTGGATGAGCGCGTCGTCCTCGCCGAAGAGGAACGCCGCCAGCGCCTTGGACAGCTCGGTCTTACCGACACCGGACGGGCCGGCGAAGATGAACGAGCCGGAGGGGCGCTTCGGGTCCTTCAGACCGGCGCGGGTACGGCGGATCGCCTGGGAGACGGCCTTGACCGCGTCCTCCTGGCCGATGATCCGCTTGTGCAGCTCGTCCTCCATGCGGAGCAGACGCGTGGTCTCCTCCTCGGTGAGCTTGAACACCGGGATACCGGTCCAGTTGGCGAGGACCTCGGCGATCTGCTCCTCGTCGACCTCGGCGACGACGTCGAGGTCGCCGTCCTTCCACTGCTTCTCCCGCTCACCCTTCTGGCCGAGGAGGGTCTTCTCCTCGTCACGGAGGCGGGCGGCGCGCTCGAAGTCCTGCGCGTCTATCGCGGACTCCTTGTCCCTGCGCACGTCGGCGATCTTCTCGTCGAACTCGCGCAGGTCCGGCGGCGCGGTCATCCGGCGGATACGCATCCGGGCGCCTGCCTCGTCGATCAGGTCGATCGCCTTGTCCGGCAGGAACCGGTCGTTGATGTAGCGGTCCGCCAGGGTGGCAGCCTGCACCAGCGCGCCGTCGGTGATCGAGACGCGGTGGTGCGCCTCGTACCGGTCGCGCAGACCCTTGAGGATCTCGATCGTGTGCTCGAGCGACGGCTCGCCGACCTGGATCGGCTGGAACCGGCGTTCCAGCGCGGCGTCCTTCTCGATGTACTTGCGGTACTCCTCGAGCGTGGTCGCGCCGATCGTCTGCAGCTCGCCACGGGCCAGCATCGGCTTCAGGATCGACGCGGCGTCGATCGCGCCCTCGGCGGCACCCGCGCCGACGAGCGTGTGCAGCTCGTCGATGAACAGGATGATGTCGCCGCGGGTCTTGATCTCCTTGAGCACCTTCTTGAGGCGCTCTTCGAAGTCACCGCGGTACCGGGAACCGGCGACCAGGGAGCCGAGGTCGAGGGTGTAGAGCTGCTTGTCCTTCAGCGTCTCGGGCACCTCGCCCTTGACGATGTTCTGCGCGAGCCCCTCGACGACGGCGGTCTTGCCGACGCCGGGCTCACCGATCAGGACCGGGTTGTTCTTGGTGCGCCGCGACAGCACCTGCATGACCCGCTCGATTTCCTTGCCACGGCCGATGACCGGGTCGAGCTTGCCTTCGCGGGCCTGGACGGTCAGGTTGCGGCCGAACTGGTCGAGCACCAGCGACGACGACGGGGTGCCTTCACCGCGTCCGGAGCCGGTCTCGGTCGACTCCTTGCCACCCTGGTAGCCCGACAGCAGCTGCAGGACCTGCTGACGCACCCGGTTGAGGTCCGCGCCGAGCTTGACGAGCACCTGTGCGGCGACGCCTTCTCCTTCGCGGATCAGCCCGAGCAGGATGTGCTCGGTGCCGATGTAGTTGTGGCCGAGCTGCAGCGCTTCGCGCAGCGACAGCTCAAGCACCTTCTTGGCCCGCGGGGTGAAGGGGATGTGCCCGCTCGGGGCCTGCTGCCCCTGGCCGATGATCTCCTCGACCTGCTGGCGGACGCCCTCCAGCGCGATGCCCAGCGATTCCAGCGCCTTGGCGGCGACACCTTCACCCTCGTGGATCAGACCCAGGAGGATGTGCTCGGTGCCGATGTAGTTGTGGTTGAGCATCCTGGCCTCTTCTTGGGCCAGGACGACCACCCGCCTCGCGCGGTCGGTGAACCTCTCAAACATGTGCACTCCCTCGACTGCTGCGACGGCGGCCCGTTTCCATCGTGCTTTCACCGCGATGGATTCAGCACCGTGAGACCACTCTAGTAGCCATGCGGTCGCGCTGGCGTACCACTACGGCTGATTGCGGCCCGTTCGCGCCCGTGCCGTTCTCCGGCCGTGCGCTGTTTCATCTTCCGGTTGCCCTGCACCTTTACGTCAAGCCCAACGTGCGAACGGCCGTCCGGATTCCGTCGGATGCGCGTTGTCCGCTGAGCGCGAACACGACGCGCGGACAGAGACTGCCCAGAGGGTGGACACCCGTCCGGAGTAGTCACGGACCGTGTGTAAGGTTAGGCATACCTAATGACAGGCCGGGCTCGCCGGCACCCCGGCGGCCGAGGGCGCCGGGGTCGCGAGTGGACGAGAAACCGCGGAGCGGGTCAGGAACGCCAGTCCGGATTCCTTCCAGTGGCACCCAAGGCGCGCTCGAAAGTCGTTGCGCCGTCCGCAACGACGACTTCTTCGCCGTACACCTTCATCGCCCGGGCCTGATCACCCATCGCCGAGGCGGACGTGAACACGGCCTCGGCCGCTTCGGGCGCGACGTCGACGGTGCGGCCGGTCGCGCGGGCCAGATCCCAGCCGTGGAGGACGAACTCGCCGAGCACCATGTCGCCGACGATCGAGGCGGGCATCTCCGCCGTGCCGAGCGCCGTCATGCCCTGCCACGCTTCGGGCGCCCCGAAGACGTCCACGAGCCGTGCGGCCTGCTTCTCGACGGCGTCGAGCCAATCGGCGCCGACGAGACCCGCCTCCGCCTCGCCCGTGGCCACCTCGGGCGGCGGCGTCTTGCGCCCGGCGGCTTCGAGCCAAGGGCCCCAGTAGAGAAGGTGGTTCAGCAGCGCGCGGACGTCGTAGTCGGCGCACGGGGTGCGGGCGGCGAGTTCGGTCTCGCCGATCCCGCGCAGGATTCCGGCGAATTCCGCGGCGGCGGGGGCGATCAGGGCAGCGTGTTCGGACATGGGGGCATGAGTTCACGGGAACGGTTGCGCCGTCTTGAAGAAACGCGACAGGTTTCAGGACAGGGCTAAGTTGAACCGGTGAGTGGGCACCGGATCCCCGCGGGGATCGTCAACGCGCGTGAGGCGAGCGCGAAGTTCGGCCTCGTGCGGCATCGGCCGTCGCCGGAACTGCGGCCGTTCGTCGATCATCACTGGGTGCTGCGCTGGGATCTGAGCGGCCGTCCGGCCCACGAACAAGTGGTACTGCCCAATCTCGCGGTCAACGTCACCTTCTTCCGCGACGCGGCGGGCGCGTCCGGGCCCGGGAAACGGCCTTTCCGCTACCTCGTCGAGGGCAAGGACCACGGTATCGGCGTTCGATTCAGGCCCGGGGCTTTCCGGACATTCCTCACCGGGCCGGTCACGATGATCTCCGGCCGTTCCGTTCCACTCACCGATCTCTTCCCGGAAGCCGCGGGAGTGACGGAATCGGTACGCAATGCGACGGACGACTTCGAAATGGTCCGCCGATGCGAGGAACTGCTCCTCACGAAACACCCCGTGCTCACCGCCGCGGCCAGGACGGCCATCGAAGCGGTGGAAACAATCGCGGCCGAACCGGCCATTACCAGGGTCGGGGAGCTGTCAAGCCGAACGGGCCTGTCTCAGCGAAGTCTGCAACGCCTGTTCGCCGAACATGTCGGCACCGCCCCCAAATGGGCGATTCAGGTATACCGGTTGAACGAAGCGGCGGCACGGATCGCGGCCGAGGAACGACCGGACTACGCGGAACTGGCGACGGCACTGGGCTATAGCGACCAAGCGCACTTCATCCGGGATTTCCGCTCCGTGACCGGATGGGCGCCCACCGAGTACGCCCGCTTGAACCGTGTACAAGAACAAGAAAGCCGCCGGGAAAGGTTTCCCGGCGGCTCGAAGGTCTGAAAGACCTCAGTTCTTCTTGTGGTAGGCCTCCACGACCTCGGACGGGATACGTCCACGGTCGGAAACCTGGAAGCCGTTCTTGCGGGCCCAGGCGCGAATGGCCTGGTTCTGCTCGCGGTCCACGGTCGCGGGGCGGGCGGCGGCCTTCACGCCTGCGACCGGACGAATGGCGGTGCGCTTACGGCCACCCGCGCGGCGGGCGTGCTCCACATACTGGGCCAACGCGTCACGAAGCTCTTCCGCGTTTTCCGCGGAAAGGTCGATCTGGTAGCTGACACCGTCCAAACCGAACTCGACGGTCTCTTCCGCCTCAGTGCCGTCGAGGTCGTCGACGAGCGAGACGAGCACCTTCTGTGCCATCTGTTTCCTCCTGCTGGGGGCTTACACGAATGATCTGGTACGGGGCATGCCCCGGACAGAAGACTTTGTCTAGCGACATTAATACCCGCAACCGAGACATAACGCAAATCTTGTTTACGAGAACGATCGAGGTATCTGTCACGCGGACGGGTTATTCAGGTCGGACGAGCGGGAACAGGATGGTCTCCCGGATACCAAGGCCGGTCAGCGCCATCAGCAACCGGTCGATCCCCATTCCGACACCACCGCTCGGCGGCATTCCGTACTCCAGCGCACGGAGGAAATCCTCATCCAGGTTCATGGCCTCACTATCGCCCTGCGCACCCAGCCGAGCCTGTTCCACCAGACGCTGACGCTCTACCACGGGATCCACCAGCTCGGAGTATCCGGTGGCCAGTTCGAATCCGCGTACGTACAGATCCCACTTCTCGGCCACCCCCGGCTTGCTGCGGTGTTGCCTGGTCAGCGGGGATGTCTCGACCGGAAAATCACGGACAAAAGTAGGTTCGTGGAGATGATCGCCGACGAGGTGTTCCCAAAGTTCTTCGATGAGTTTGCCGTGCCCTAACTTTGGGTCGAGCTCCAGCTCTCGCCCTTCGGCATAGGAACGCAGCTTGTCCGCCGATGTCTCGGGAGTGACCTCTTCCGACAACGCCTCGGACAACGACTCGTACATTCCGAGTGTGGTCCACTCGCCGGACAGGTCGTACTCCGAACCGTCGACGAGAGTGACCACCTGAGTACCGAGAACGTTCTGCGCCGCCTCCTGGATGAGCTGACGCGTCATCACCGCGTTGGAGTCGTAGGTCGCATACGCTTCGTAGTACTCGAGCATGGCGAACTCGGGCGAGTGGGACGAGTCGCTGCCTTCGTTCCGGAAGTTCCGGTTGATCTCGAAGACCTTCTCGATACCGCCGACCACGCAACGCTTGAGGTACAGCTCAGGCGCGATCCTCAGGTACAGATCGAGGTCGAAGGCATTCGAATGCGTGACGAATGGCCGTGCCGCCGCGCCGCCGTGGAGCGTCTGCAGCATCGGGGTCTCGACCTCGAGGAATCCGCGGCCGTGAAACGAGTCACGCAGGGAACGCAGCACACCGGCGCGGGTACGGACCACGTCCCGGGCCTTGGGACGCACGATCAGATCGACATAACGCTGCCGGATCCGCGTTTCCTCGGCGAGGTCTTTGTACATCACCGGCAACGGGCGCAATGCTTTCGACGTGATCCGCCAAGAGTCGGCCATCACGGAAAGCTCACCGCGCTTGGAGGTGATGACCTCGCCCTCGACGAATACGTGATCACCGAGATCGACATCGGACTTCCACGCCGCGAGCGCGCCTTCACCCACCTTCGCGAGGCTGATCATCGCCTGCAACTCGGTGCCGTCGCCTTCACGGAGACTCGCGAAACACAGTTTGCCGGTATTGCGCATGAACATGACCCGGCCGGTGATGCCCACGATGTCGCCCGTGGCGGTGTCGACCGGAAGGCCGGAATGCTTCGCTCGCACTTCGGCCAGTGAGTGCGTCCGGGGAACCTCGACCGGATACGGATCGATACCCTCCGCGATTATCCGGTCGCGCTTGTCCCGGCGCACCCGCATCTGTTCCGGCAGGTCTTCGTCGGGGCCAGCGCCCTCGGATGCGGGGATTTCAGTCATGGCGCACAGCGTACGAACCCGCTCCTTCCCTACGCCAACCGGATTACCTTTTCCGGCACTCGGGACCGGCCGGTTTTCTCTCCATTAACCTCCGGTCGCGTGAACGCATCCACTCCTGGCATCGAACCGGAACTTCACGCACGCCGCGCCGCCTCGTTCGGCGCCAAGGCCGCCGCCTATGCCGCACATCGGCCGGACTATCCGGAAAAGGCACTGGCCTGGGGGCTGGCGGGTGCCGAGGAAAGGCCGGTGGAGGTCCTCGATCTCGCCGCGGGTACCGGCAAGGTCAGCGAAGGGCTCCTCGCGCTGGGCGTCACGGTCACCGCGGTCGAACCGGACGCCAAGATGCTCGAAGAGCTCACCAAGACCTTCCCTTCCGTGACCCCGCTCATCGGGACGGCCGAGCGGATCCCGCTGCCGGACGCCTCCGTGGACGCCGTGGTCGCGGGCCAGGCCTTCCACTGGTTCGACCTCGACCGGGCCTATCCGGAGATGGCCAGGGTGCTGAAGCCGGGCGGGATCGTCGCCGCGCTGTGGAACCACGACGACGAGTCGACGGGCTGGCTGGCGGAGCTCAACGCGCTGATCAAGACCTCGGCGAGCAGGCGCTGGCTGAGCGACTACGAATCGCTTCCGGAACACGAGGCCTTCGAACCGTTCGAGAAGAAGACTTTCGGTCACAAACAACCCAGGACGGCGGAAACCCTGGTGGCGACTCTCGCCACCCATTCGCACATGCTGGTGGCGGACACGGAGGAACGCGAAGCCAAACTTCGCACGGCACGGGAATTCCTCGACCGGAACCCGGAAACCGCCTCGGGGGAATTCGACCTGCCGATCACCACCACCGTCTTCCGGGCGCGCCGCCGGTGAACGCCGACTGGAAGGCGACGTTCACCGCGACGTTCGGCGCGCCGGCCTCCGCGGTGTCCGCGCGGATCTGGACCGAGGTGTACGGCGACGAGTACCCCGCCGAGCTCGACACCTACAGCTTCGTGACCCGCACCGACCTGCACCGCATCGCGGAGGAAGCCCAGCTGGAGCCGGGCGAGCGGCTGGCCGACCTCGGCTGCGGACGCGGCGGGCCTGGCCTGTGGGTCGCCGCCCGCACCTACGCGACGCTCACCGGCATCGACATCGCGGAGACGGCGCTGGCTTCGGCGCGGCGTCGCGCCGAGGCTCTGCCCCTCTCGGACGTCGAAGCGACCGATTTCCGGGTCGGCACCTTCGCGGACACCGGTCTGGACGACGCGTCGTCCGAGGCGGTGATGAGCGTCGACGCGTTGCTGTTCGCGCCCGACAAGGCACTCGCCTGCGCGGAGTTCGCGCGGATCCTCGTGCCGGGCGGGCGGCTGGTCGTCACGACCTGGGACTTCGACGGGCAGCCCCAGAACCGGCCGCCGCAGGTCGCCGACCACCGGCCGCTGCTGGAATCGGCCGGATTCGACGTTCTCTCCTATGAAGAGACGCCGGACTGGCGGGCGCGGCAGCAGCGGACCATGGAACTGTCGCTGGAGCGTGTGGAGGACCTGGCGGCGGAGTCGGGCGACGACCCGTCCAGGCTGCGCGCGAGCCTTGAGCAGGCGCTGCGGAACCAGGACCTGATGACGCGGCGGGTACTCCTGGTCGCTTCGCGCCGCTAACACCCCGCGCTCCCCTCTCCAGCCGCCTCCGCCTCCTTCTCCGCCTCCTTCTCCGTGTCGCGCGTGCAATGAAAGGCCCGTTACTTGCAAAATTTGCAAGTAACGGGCCTTTCATTGCACGCCGCACCGAGGAGAAACCGCATTTAGAGGACTAAACGCGGGAGTGGTGGTTGCGCTCGTAGACCAGCCGCAGGCCCAGCAGCGTCAGATCCGGCGCGTGCTCGGTGATCGTCTCCGACTCCTCCAGCACCAGGGGCGCGAGGCCGCCGGTCGCGATCACCGCGACCGGATCCGTCCCGCCCGGCGAAAGCTCGCGTTTGATCCGCTTCACCAGGCCGTCGACCTGGCCCGCGAAGCCGTAGAGGATGCCGGATTGCAGGCATTCCACGGTGTTCTTCCCGATCACCGACCGCGGCGGCACCAGCTCGACCTTGCGCAGCGCCGCGGCCCGCGCGGCCAGCGCGTCGACCGAGATCTCGATACCTGGCGCGAACGCGCCGCCGAGGAACTCGCCCTTCGCGGAGATGGCGTCCACATTGGTCGAAGTCCCGAAATCCACCACCACACAGGCGGTGGTGGGGTGCAGATGGTGCGCGGCCAGGGTGTTCACCAGCCTGTCCGCGCCCACCTCCTTGGGGTTGTCGACCAGGAGCGGCACCCCGGTGCGCACTCCCGGCTCGATGACGATCTTCGGCAACCGCCCGTAATACCGCGTGAGCATGACGCGCAGCTCCCGCAGGACGGCGGGCACCGTGGACAGCGCGCTGATCCCGGTGATCGCGTCCGCGTGCGGGCCGAGGAGCCCGCGCATGGTGAGCGCGAGCTCGTCGGCGGTGATCCGCGCGTCGGTGCGCATGCGCCAGTCACCCACCAGCTGTTGCCCGTTGTAGAGACCGAGCACGATGTTGGTGTTGCCGACGTCGACCGTGAGCAGCAAGGGCTCAGCTTTCGGCGTGCAGCAGCGCGTCGAGACGGCGGGCGTCGGCGGTTTCGGCGACCGGGAAGGTCATCGTGTCGTCGTCGGCCAGTGTCACGGTGCCGCTCATCAGCCCGGAGCCCTCCGGCGCGTGCCCCGGGTTGCCACCCTTTTCGACGATCCGGTTGTCCGCGTCGACGAAGACGACCCGCGGCCGGAACGAGGCCGCTTCGGCGTTCTCCATCTGCGCGTACGAAATCAGGATCACCAGATCGCCGGGGTGCACCAGATGCGCGGCGGCGCCGTTGATGCCGAGCACCCCGCTGCCGCGTTCGCCCGCGATCACGTACGTCTCGAGGCGCGCGCCGTTGGTGACGTCCACAATGGACACCTGTTCGCCCGGCAGCAGATCCGCCGCGTCCATCAGATCTTCGTCGACCGTCACCGAACCGACGTAGTGCAGATCCGCCTGGGTCACGGTGGCCCGGTGGATCTTCGATTTCAGCATCGTGCGGTACATCGTGGACTCTCCCTATTCCCCTGCGTCCAGCGCGTGCTGGGGATGGTCCGCGGCAGCGCCGAGCACCACACCCACGTTGTCGATCAGCCGGGTACTCCCCACCCTGGCCGCGATCAGCAACCGCGCTTCACCGTCGACGGGCGCGGGCCCGAGGTCGGTTCCCCTCAACTCCAGATAGTCGATCTCGACCGCGGGCCGCGCGGCGAGGGTCTTCCTGGCGGTCGCCAGCACGGCGTCCGCGCCGTCGCGCCCGACGAAGGCACCCGCGGTGAGTGCCGCCGACAACACGATCGCGTCCTCACGCTGTTCAGGAGTCAGGTAGACGTTGCGCGAGGACAACGCCAGCCCGTCGCGTTCCCTGACCGTCGGCACCCCGATGACCCGGGTTTCGATGTTCAGGTCACGCACCATCTTCTTGATCAGCACCAGCTGCTGGTAGTCCTTCTCCCCGAAGAAGGCGTAGTCCGGCCGCACGATGTTGAACAGTTTCGCCACCACGGTGAGCACGCCGGCGAAATGCCCCGGCCGCACCGCGCCTTCGAGCTCGTCGCCGAGCGGACCGGGGTGCACCGTGACGGTGGCCCCGTCGGGGTACAGATCCGACGCCTTGGGCAGGAAGCCCAGTTCGACGCCGTCCTCCTTCAGCACCTCGAGATCCTTGTCCAGCGGACGCGGGTACGCCTCGAAGTCCTCGCCCTCCCCGAACTGCAGGGGGTTCACGAAGATCGACGTCGCGACGACCGTGTTCGGCAGCCGCTTCGCCCGGCGGATCAGCTCGCGGTGCCCCGCGTGCAGGGCGCCCATGGTGGGCACCAGCGCGACCTTGCGGCCGACCCCGTGCAGGGCACGCGTCACCTGGCTCACCTGCTCCGGCGGCTGGAAGGTGTGCAGCGTGCCTCGGGCGAATTTGGGTGTGGTCACTGGTTTTGCTGCCCTTCGGCGGGGTCTGCGGGATCTGCGGGATCACTGAGGAGTTCGGTGAGCTCGGCGGCGGCCGAGGGGTCCAGGAGCCCGGCGGCGTCGCCGCGTGCCAGCGTGCGCTTGGCCAGCGCGCGATAGCTCGGGGCGATGTCGGGGCCACGTTCGGCCAGCACCGCGAGGTGCTTACGCACGGTGCCGAGATCACCACGGGCCACCGGCCCGGTCAGTGCCCGGTCCCCGTGTCGCAGAACATTATCCAACGCCGCCGACAGCAACGGAGCCACCAGGCGTTCGGGCTGGCCGATTCCCGCTTCCCGCAACAGTTCCGCGCAGTCGGCGACCAGTGTCATCAGGTGGTTCGCGCCATGTGCCAACGCCGCGTGATAGAGCGCTCGCGCCTCGTCAGGGACCCGGACGGGCTCCGCGCCCATCTCCACGGTCAGCGCCTCGCCGACGTTCCACGCCGCTTCGTCACCCTCTGTGGCGGTGACGCCGACGCTGCAGGTGGCCAGTCTGTCGAGGTCCTCCGTGCGGCCGGTGAAGGTCATCACGGGGTGCAGGGCCAGCGGCAGGGCGCCCGCCTCGGCGGCGGGCGCGAGGACGTCGATGCCGTGCGACCCGGAGGTGTGCACGACGATCTGACCCGGTCGCAGGGAGCCGGTCGCGACGAAACCGCGCACCATCCCGGCGAGCGCGTCGTCCGGCAGGGCCAGCAGGACCAGATCGGCGCGGCGGGCGACTTCGTCGGGCGGCAGGAGGGGCACGTCGGGGAGCAGTTGCTCCGCCCGGCGTACCGAAGCGTTGGAAAGGCCCGAAGCGGCGACGACCGTGTGCCCGGCCCTCGCGAGTGCGGCGCCGACGACGCTGCCTACCCGGCCGGCGGAAACGACGCCCACGGCCAAGCGAGCGGGCCTCATCATGGCGTGCGCCTGTGGACGCTCATGGTCGAAAACTCCTCAATTCGTTCCAGTCCCGCTCTGTGGTCGCGGGTACCGGACGACGGCGCGAGAGTAACCCTCGGGCGCGCGTCCGAACTGGTCCTCGTGACCAGCTTCACCTGATACGGGTCACCCGCGCGGAGCACCGTCCGCCAGCCTCACGGCGTCGGCCCGCGACGTCTTGAGCACGTGCAGCAGTTCACGCTGCCGCTGTTTTCCCTCGTCGGTGAGCTTCCTGCCGCGCCGCAGGAAGGCCAGCTCGGTCACGCTGGCCTGATAGCGGCCGACGGCCTTCGCCGCATCCCGTCCCGACTGCTTCCGCGCCTGTTTCCGCCACGAGCGCCGCCCCGACAGACTGGCCAGCAGCGTCACCTCGGACGGCGCGATCCAGCGCGCGTCGACCATCATCGGCAACGCGGCCGCGACGATCCGCTGCTCGCGGCGCCGCTGCATGACCACCACCGAGAAGACGCCGATGAACAGCGGCACCATGATCAGGAAGTAGACGTTCAGGAAGGTCTTGGCCCCGCCGAGCAGCGCGGCGCCGTTCCACAGCGCGTGCAGCAGCACGGCGACGACGTAGCCGCCGATCGGCGCCAGGATCCGCAGTGAGCGCACTTTGCTGCTCGCGGCGACGCCGAGCCCGATTCCGGTCATCACGGCGAACAGCGGATGCGTGAACGGCGAAAGCACTCCGCGGAGGAAGAACGCCGCGAGCACGCCGGCGCTGGTGCCGTCGCCGAAGCCGTGTTCGGCGAAGGCGCGGCCGAAGTAGTAGATGTTCTCGGTGAACGCGAACCCGGCCGCGGTGAACCCGGCGTAGACGATGCCGTCCACGACGCCGTCGAACTCGCTCGGGCGGCGCCACCACAGCAGCAGGATGAACGCGGCCTTCGCGGCCTCCTCGACCAGCGGCGCGGAGACCAGGCCGCTGATCTTGCCGCCGCCGCCACTGCCGAGCAGCAGGTCACCGACGGCCTCGGCACCGCTGTTGAGCAGCAGCGCGATGATCGTCGCGACGCACGCGCCCCAGACGAACGACAGCAGCAGGAGCTTGGGCGGTTCCGGTTCCCAGCGGTCGACCCACAGGAACGCGGTGACCACCACGCCGACCGGCACGAGGGCCGCGAGCACGCCGATCGTCACCGCGGGCAGGCCGACCTTCTCGGTCACCGTGCCGAAGACGAACAGCCCGCACAACGCGACGGCGATCAGCCCGAGCACCGGCAGCAGCACGGTGATCGACCGAGACCGGCGGGCCCGGTCGGGACCGGGCGCCGGGGAGGAAGGCTCGCTCACAGCGGGTCACCCTACCGTCGGTACGGGACAGGAGCGGGACGTGGAGCTGAAGTTCGGGACAGGACGGGCCACACGTGTGAACCCGCCCGGCCGAAGGCCCCGCCATCGCGGTGGCAGGGCGCCCAGCCTCGAGAACGCGACCGAATCAACCCACCAGCGCCCTGCCGACGTCGATCGCGGTCGCGGGTTCACCTGGTCGGACGCGACTCAATCCTCCGCACGCCGCCTGCGCCGCGGAGTGGACTCGTTCGCGCCGTTGGCCGCGAGCAGGTCCATCACCGATCGGCCGGATGCGTGGGAGCCGGCGGCGGGGGTCTCCGGACGGCTGTGCGACGACCCGTTGCGAGACGGTTCCTCTTCCTCCGGCTTCGCCCGCCTGCCGCCGTGACGGCCGCCTGACGACTCTTGGCTCTGCCAGGCCGGGGGCTCGCCGTCCGGACGGCGGCGACGGCCGCCACCGGTGGGCTCCGGGACGTTGGGGGCCGGGGTGAGCGACACCGAGGAGTCCTCGGCCGCCCGGCGACGGCGTCCGCCGCTCCCGTTCTGCGTCATGCGGACCTCTTCGGGCAGCGTCGGGTTCACCGCGGGCGGCTCCTCGACGGGCGGGCTGTGCCGCGACGGCGCCTC
Organism: Amycolatopsis sp. lyj-90; assembly: GCF_046549035.1. Taxonomy (NCBI): domain Bacteria; kingdom Bacillati; phylum Actinomycetota; class Actinomycetes; order Pseudonocardiales; family Pseudonocardiaceae; genus Amycolatopsis; species Amycolatopsis sp. lyj-90. The sequence continues at coordinate 313,076 of NZ_JAJPWP010000012.1, read as the reverse complement.
GGCGGCCGGACGGCGCACCGGTTCGGGCTCCGGCGGCCGGACGGGCTCGGCACGGCGGGGAGGCTCGGACACGACCGGGATCGACAGCGGGGTCGGGGGCTCCGGATCACGACGAGGCTGAGGGCTGGACTGGGGCCGCGGCAGGGAGGCCGACTGCTGGGGCTTCGACGGCGGCGCGGGGCGCAGCCGGTCCTGGAAGTCGTCCTTCCGGGGGAACGCGGCGCTCAGGTCGGAGACCGGGCGCTCCTGCGTCCACGACGGCTTCCACTCGCCGGTGGCCTCCATCGGCTCCGGCGTGGCGGCGGGCTTGTTCGCGGGCGGCGGCGTGCCACCGGCCGGACGAGGCCGTTCGACCGGCTTCATCCCGGGCCGGGTCAGGCCGAGCTCGCGGTTCGGCCGGGGACGGTCCGGCTCGACCTTCTTGACCGGCTTCGCCTGCGCGGCGGGCTTCACCGGCGGCGTCTGCTTGCGGGTCTGCTCCTCCGGCCGCGGCGCGGGCGGGCGCTGCACGGTGCCGGCGTCGAGGCGCTGCTGCAGCGAAGGCTGCTGCGGACGGCGGGGCGGTTCGTTGCGCTGGGGCTCCGGGCGCTGCGGTTCCTGACGCGGCGGCTCCGGGCGCTGGGGCTGCCGGGCGACGGCGGGCATCGACGGCTGCGAGACCTCGGCACGCGAGATCCCCGGCATGGACGGGCGGGACACCTCGGCCGGGGTCACCGGCGGCGGGGTCTTGCGCTTGGGGTCGACCCTCGGCATCGGCCGGGAGACCTCGGCGGGCGACATCCCGGGGTTGGACATTTCGAGCCGCTCGCGGCGGGCGGCTTCGGCGGCGAGCGCCTCGGCCGCCTTCGACGCGCGGGCGTCCGCCTTGCGCATGCTGCGGCGAGTCGACTCGTCGACCGGTTTCGGCCGCGGGACCTGATTGCTCTGGCCGTAGCCGTTGGCACCGTTGGTACCGTTGACCTGGCCGTTCGCCGGTTTTCGCCGGGCGGCGGGCGGCGCACCGGCCCGCACCGACGCCGGTTCGAGGACGCGGTCGATCATCTCTGTCGGGCGTTCCCGCCCGTGTTCACGCTCGCCGACGTCGATCGTGGTGCTCTTGGCCGCCATGAGCTGGGGTTTGCCGTTGCCGTTCTCGGACCCCGCGCTCATCAGCTGCTTGTTGTCGAGGGACCGCATCCGGGTGGCCTGCGCGGTGAGCGCGACACGTTCGAGGAGGACCTCGCCACCGCCGAAGAGCGACTGGAGGCTCTCACGCAGGGCGGTGACCTCGGCCCTGAGCGCTTCGAGCTCCTCTTGGGAACGGCTGTCGGCGGCTTGCCGGGTCTCCGCTTCCATCTCCAGCTCGAACTCGCGGCGGGCGGCGATCTCGCGTTCCAGCTCCAGCTCGTAGACGGCCTGCGCCTCGGCGACGGCTTCTTCGCTCTGTGACACGTGCTTACGCGAGCGGACCGCCAGGAACGCGCCGATCAAGGCGGCCCACAGCGCCGCGACGATTCCCAGCCGCAAGTAGCGGAGGTCGTCGGAAAGCACCAATGCGAGAGTCGCGCCGACGGCGAGAACCAAGCCGACGACAAGCCACGGCCTACCCGCAAGGCGGCCGCGCGAGTCGTCACCCACCCCGGTCATGCCCAACACCGTACCTTCTAGTAATCCGAACGAGACCTAGTCGGTACTTCGAGCGGTGGCTCTCGAGCGTTAACCGGTCGGCTCGGGATCGCGCTCCCGATCGCTGCCTTCGGGGGTCCGGCAGCAGTGTTCGAGCCACAAAGCCGCAGCTACCAGCGCCACCGAGCTGACGATCCCGACCGTCGCCGAACGGAGGTCGCCGCTCGCCGCGAGGAGTTCGTCACGTCGCGGAAAAAGATACGCGAAAGCCGCCAGCCAGACCCCCGTCATGACGGATCCGGCGAGTGACGACGCCTTGGCGAGAGCCACCGATCGGGCGACGGAGATCGCGGACAGCACCCGGCCTTCTTTGATCCGCGAACGGACGATGAAGGCGAGCACGGTCTCGCAGAGCGCGAGGACGAGCAGCGTGATCCCGGCGAAGAGCGGGAGCGCGGGGAAGGATCCGTAGGCGACCTGGAAGAGCAGATAGGCCAGGACCAAACCCAGGAGGCCGGCCACTGCCAGCTCACGTGGCCGGGTGAAGTGCATGGTCCAACGCTACCTGGGAGGCTTGACTCTCCACCAACTGGAGAGTCGACGATGAAGCACATGGGCACCGCAGCGGTTTTCACCATCGGGGAGCTGGCCAAACGGACCGGCCTGCCGGTGAAGACCATCCGCTTCTACTCCGACGAAGGGCTCCTTCCGCCGACCGACCGCACCGATTCCGGCTACCGCCTCTACGACGCCACCGCGATGGCGCGCCTGGAGCTGGTCCGGACGCTGCGGGAACTCGGGCTGGGTCTCGCGGACGTGGAGCGGGCGCTGACCAGGGAAGCGACCATCGGGGACCTCGCGGTCCAGCACGTCGCCGCCCTGGACGAGCAGATCCGGCGGCTGGAGCTGCGCCGCGCGGTCCTGCGAGCGGTGGCCAAACGGGACTCACCACTGGAGGAGGTCGAACTGATGAACAAACTCGCGTCGATGTCGGACGAAGACCGCAAACGCTTGCTCGACGAGTTCTGGCAGGACATGGTCGAGGGGCTGGAGCTGGATCCGCAGTTCTACGAGCGGATGCGCTCGGCGAAACCGGAACTGCCCGACGACCCGACGCCCGAGCAGCTGGAGGCGTGGATCGAGTTCGCCGAACTCGTGCAGGACGACGAGTTCCGCGCGTCCATCCGCCGGATGAGCGAGTGGCACTCAAAGCTCCGGAAGCAGGACGGGGCGGACTTCGGCTCACAGCAGCAAGAACTGTGGATGGCCTGGAGCGCGAAGGCGTCCGAAGCGCTCGAAGCCGGCCTCGCGCCGGACTCGGCCGAGGGCCGGGAACTGGCGGAGACGATCTTCGCGGAGTCTTCGCGGAACGGGCGGGACGCGGCCGACCCGGCTTGGCGGAAACGGCTGACCGACGGGATGGCGGTCAGCTCCGATCCGCGCGCCGAGCACTACTGGGTGCTGCTGGGGAGGATGAACGGCTGGCCGTCGTTCCCCTCGCAGATGCCTCAGGCCGAGTGGATCATCGCCGCCATGCGCTCCGCCCTGGGATAGCAAGGGACCTTTGCTATCGCCCTGCCCTCTCCCGCGTTTCGTCCTCTAGTTGCGGTGGTTCGCACCACGCACTACCGCAACTAGAGGACGAAACGCGGGGGTCAGGCGAGGGTGAGCGTGAGCGGGGTCCGGCGCACCGAGTCGACGTCGGAAGCGGGGCGGGCGGCGAGGAGGGCGGCGACGGGACCGTGGCCGGGGAGTACCGCGTCGGGCTCGATCTCCAGCCAGGGGATCAGCACGCTCGCGCGCTCCGGCGTGCCGGGATGAGGAAGCAGCAACTGGGGGTCGTCGGAGCGCACCCCGTCCACGGTCACGATGTCGACGTCCAGCGTGCGCGGCCCCCAGCGGACCTCGCGCACGCGCTCGGCCTCCCGCTCGGCCGCCTGCCCGGCACGCAGCCAGTCCCAGTGGTCGCGAGCCGGGTCGTCGACCAGGACGAGGGCGTTGAGGAAGTCCGGCTGGTCCTCGACACCCCACGCCTTCGTCTCGTACACCGACGAAACCGCGACCACCGCGGGCCGCACCGCGTCCACGGCCGACTGAAGGAACGCGAGCCGGTCCCCCAGATTCGAACCGAGCGAAAGTAGCGCGCGGCTCATCGCTCCCGCCGCACACTCACGGCGACGTCGTCGAAGTTCAGCGGGATCGGCGCGGACGGCTTGTGCACGGTCACCTCGACGGCGGTCGGCCGCTCGTCGCGCAGGACCTCGTCGGCGATCTTCCCGGCGACACTCTCGATGAGGTCGTACGGCTCGCCCGCCACGATCCCGGCGGCGAGTTCGGCCAGTTCGCCGTAGTGCAGCGTCTTGGTCAGGTCGTCGGACGCGGCGGCCGGTCCGAGGTCCAGCCACACCACGATGTCGACGACGAACTCCTGCCCGTCGCGCTTCTCGTGGTCGAAGACCCCGTGCCTGCCGAAGACCCTCAAGCCGGTCAACGTGATCCGGTCAGACAACGGGACTCCCCTTCCGCCAAGCCGCCGCGACGGTCACGGCGTCGATACTCGCGCCGACCTCGTGCACCCGCACACCCCAAGCGCCCGACGCCGCGGCGAGCGCGGACACGGCCGCGGTCGCGTTCTCCCGGCCGTCCGGCGGAGCGGGCTTTCCGTCCTTTCCGGACAAAAGGCGCCCGAGGAACCGTTTGCGCGAGGCGCCGACGAGCACCGGGAAACCCAGTGACAGGAAGGAATCCAGACCGTTCAGCAGCGCCCAGTCGTGTTCGGCGTCCTTCGCGAAACCGAGCCCCGGGTCGAGCACGATCGCACTCTGGTCGACCCCCGCGGCGACCGCTTCGTCCACTCGGGACAGCAGTTCGGCGCGCACGTCCGCGACGACGTCCGCATAGGACGCCAGCGCGTTCATGTCCTTGCTGTGCCCGCGCCAGTGCATGAGCACCCACGGGACCCCGGTCTCCGCGGCGACCTTCGCCATGTTCGGATCGGCCAGCCCACCGGAGACGTCGTTGATGACCGACGCGCCCGCGTCGACGGCGGCGAGGGCCACCTCGGCCCGCGTGGTGTCCACGGACATCGCGACACCGTCGGCCGCGAGGGTGCGGATCACCGGCATGATCCGGGAAATCTCGGTTTCGGCGTCCACTCGGGACGCCCCGGGCCGGGTCGACTCGCCGCCGACGTCGATCAGGTCCGCGCCGCGCGCCCACATCTCGTGCGCATGCTCCAGCGCCTGCTCGACCCCGAGGTAGCGGCCGCCGTCGGAGAAGGAATCGGGGGTGACGTTGAGGATGCCCATCACCGCGCAGCGGCCGGGCCGGGGCAGGGCGGTCATCGACGGCCCTTGATGAGGTCCAGCGCCTCCGCCCGCGAGGACGCCGAAGACTTCAGCAGACCGCGCACGGCCGACGTCGTCGTCCGGGCGCCGGGCTTGCGGATCCCGCGCATGGCCATGCAGAGATGCTCGGCCTCGACCACGACGATCGCGCCGCGGGGGGCGAGTTTGCGCATGAGCGCGTCGGCCACCTGCGAGGTGAGACGCTCCTGGACCTGCGGGCGCTTGGCGTAGAGGTCGACGAGCCTGGCCAGTTTGGACAGACCGGTGACCTTGCCGTGGCCGTTCGGGATGTAGCCGACGTGGGCGACACCATGGAAGGGGACCAGATGGTGTTCACAGTTGTGCGTCAGGTGCCCGGCGATCAGGAAGGTCGGGTGCGGCTCGCATTTGAAGCTGTACACCGTGTAGGGCTTGGTTCCTGTCGCCTTCACCGGCCGGACGGACTCGACCTCGACGTACTCCGACTCGATCAGGTCGGTTGTGTAGTCGTCTTGAGGGAAGCCATGTCGCCGGAACCAGCTGTCGGCGATATAGAGGTGGGATGCGATCCCGCCGCTCCGGGGGGTGAAACGAGCCCCGATGACCGTGGCCAGATCTTCCAAGAAAGGGATATTCGCGCTGACGACGGTACGGCCGGCGATCTTCTTGTGCCGGAAACCGTCCCCGTCCACGTACCCGTCGAGAAATCCGTTGAACGTGCTCAAGTCGTTGAGCACGACCATCGGGAAGCGCTGGCGCTGGTGGTGAGCGTCGCCGCCGACATACTGGCGCATCAGGTCCGCCAGGAACGACGAGACGACGCGCACCCGGAATCCCGGCACATCACGACCTAGGTAGCCCGATGGCCGTGTGACCGGTTCGAGCTTCGCCTCGATTCCGAAGGCACGGTAGAGCGACTCGGCGTACTTCTTCGCGAAGTCGCGGTCGTTCACCACCAGCGAGACATACCGCTCAGCGACAGTCCCATCCGAACAGACGGTGCCGATCACATAGCCGAAGTCGTACCCGAACACCGGCTTCCACCGATCCCGGCTGAGCTTGCGCGCGTGAGTCCACTCGATGAACGAGCCTTCGACGTCCTTGGCTTCCATCCATCCCTTCGGCGTCGCCAAAGGATGGTCGGGTGTCACCTTGAAGCTTCCGCCCGAGGTCTTGACCTCCACCAGCTCGCGAGTCTGGTGCGAACTGATCTCGGTCACCGTGGTCTCTTCGACCTGGCCGCCTGCGAGAGTCCACAGCTTGTCGCCGACTTCGACCTCGGCAGCCTGCTTACGGCCACCGACAGCGTTCACCGTCTGCTTGCTGGGCACGCAGGTCGAAAACATCGGGATGTCCGTCACCAGGACGAGTTCTTCGTGCGCCTCGTCGAACGTGCGGTCCAGCACGTGGTCCGGCTCGGTGTAGAGCCCGGCGAACATTTCCCGGTAAGCGCGAGCGACCCGGGCCGGGGTCTCCAAGAGACCGTCCCGGTCCGGGTCCTCACCACAGGCGAGCAGGAGTTCGCGTACGGCTTTCTCGGCCCGTTCTTGGTCGAAGACCGGGCTTTCGCCGTTAACGCTTGGTGTCGTCCTGTCCGTCGTCACGCCGTTGCTGTCCTTCGTCCTGCTGACCGCCAGGCTGGCCCGGCTCGCCGCCGAACCAGGTGTCGCGCGGACGGTCTTCGGCGGGACGCCAGGGCTGGTTCGGCTGTCCGCCCGGCTGAGTCGCCGGGGTCCATCCGGGAGGAGCCCCGTAGTTCGGCGGACCGCCAACGGGCCCACCCTGATAACCGCCTGCCGGACCGCCCGGCTGCTGCCCACCATATGCCTGGGGCCAGTGGCCGGTGCCGTTCGGCCCACCGTTCGGGCGGCCACCGTTGGGGTAGGCGCCCGGCTGCGGCGGAGCGTAGGGGTTGGCGTTCGGGTCCGGCGGCGGGACCGGGGCCGCGTACGGCGGGCCACCGGGAAGGTCGCCGCCACCCTGCGCGGTGCCGACCGGGGTCGGCGCCGGCTGCAGCACCGCCTGTTCCTTCTTCTCCTCCGGCGGGGGCCACGGCTCGCCGCGCTCCATCGCCAGCTCGCCGGGGGTCTTGATCGGCGGCTTGTCCGACGGCTTCCGCTCGCCGAACTCGTTGAAGATGGTGATGTGCGGGCGCTTCTCGACGGTCGCGAAGATCCGCTCGAGATCCTTGCGGGTCAGCGTCTCCTTCTCGAGGAGCTCGATGACCAGCTCGTCCAGCACGTCGCGGTAGGTGCTCAGCACGTGCCACGCCTCGGTGTGCGCGGTCTCGATGAGCTTGCGCACCTCCTCGTCGATCTCGTGCGCGACCTCGAGCGAGTAGTCCGCCTGGCGGCCCGCCGAGCGGCCGAGGAACGGGTCACCCTGCTCCTGGCCGTACTTGACGGCGCCGAGACGGGCGCTCATGCCGTATTCGGTGACCATCGCGCGGGCGATCTTGGTCGCCTGCTCGATGTCGGAGGAGGCACCGGTGGTGGGCTCGTGGAAGACGAGCTCCTCCGCCGTCCGGCCGCCCATCGCGAAGACCAGGCGCCCGATCATCTCCGAACGGGTCATCAACTCCTTGTCATCCTCCGGGACGAGCAGGGCGTGACCGCCGGTGCGCCCGCGCGGCAGGATCGTCAGCTTGTAGACCGGCTCGATGTCCGGCATCGCCCACGCGGCGAGCGCGTGCCCGCCCTCGTGGTAGGCCGTGATCTTCTTCTCCTTCTCGGAGATGATCCGGCTCTTGCGGGCGGGGCCGCCGACGACGCGGTCGACCGACTCCTCCAGTGCCTCGTCGGTGATCACGTGCCCGTTCTGGCGGGCGGTGAGCAGCGCGGCCTCGTTGAGCACGTTCGCCAGGTCGGCGCCGGACATGCCGACGGTCCGCTTGGCGAGGCTGCTCAGGTCGGTGCCCTGCGCGATCGGCTTGCCCTTGGCGTGCACCTCGAGGATCGCCTTGCGGCCGCGCATGTCCGGTGCGGACACCGGGATCTGGCGGTCGAACCGGCCGGGGCGCAGGAGCGCCGGGTCGAGGATGTCGGGACGGTTGGTCGCGGCGATCAGGATGATGCCGCCGCGCGCGTCGAAGCCGTCCATCTCGACGAGGAGCTGGTTCAGCGTCTGCTCGCGTTCGTCGTGGCCGCCGCCGAGGCCGGCGCCGCGCTGGCGGCCGACCGCGTCGATCTCGTCGACGAAGATGATGCAGGGCGCGTTCTGCTTGGCCTGCTCGAACAGGTCGCGGACCCGCGAGGCGCCGACACCGACGAACATCTCGACGAAGTCGGAACCGGAGATCGTGTAGAACGGCACGCCCGCCTCGCCGGCGACGGCTCGCGCGAGCAGCGTCTTACCGGTGCCGGGCGGCCCGTAGAGCAGCACGCCCTTGGGGATCTTCGCGCCGAGTGCCTGGTAGCGCGCCGGGTTCTGCAGGAAGTCCTTGATCTCGTACAGCTCTTCGACGGCCTCGTCTGCGCCCGCGACGTCGCCGAAGGTCGTCTTGGGCATGTCCTTGTTGAGCTGTTTGGCCTTCGACTTGCCGAAGTTGAGGACGCGGTTCCCGCCGCCCTGCGCGTTGTTCATCATCCACATCAGCAGGCCCAGCACCAGCGCCAGCGGAATGGCGAAGATCAGGATCTGGGTGAGGACGTTCTGCTGGGTGACCTTGGTGGTGAACTTGACCGGGTTGTCGCCGTTCTTGAGGCCGATGAGCTGGCCGTAGATGTTGCCCGCGACGTTCGCCGGGTACTGCGCGATGATCTGGTCGACCTGCTGGCCTTCGACCTCGATCTTCTTGGTCAGCAGCAGCTTGATCTGCTGCTCCTTGTCCTCTTGCGAGGCTTCCTTGACGTTGTTCGCGGTGATCTGCTGATTCGCGATCGAGATCGGCACCTGGGTGTAGCCACGATCACTGTCGAAGATCGTGTTGTAGGCGAGAAACGCCAGTACCGCCGCGAGAATCCAGAGCACTGGGTTCTTGAGCACGCTCTTCCGGTTCATACGACTCGGCCCTGGTGGCCTCGACCCTTCCTGGTTGGGCGGCTCCTGTGATACCCGCCATCACGATCTTGACGACCCATGGTGCTCCGACACCCGCCCCTCAGGATACCGCCCGCCTGGACGGACGAGGGTGGTGAGCCTCTCGGACGTAAACGGCGGACGCCTCGTGAGGGTTCCCGGAGCGTGAACGCGCCAGTCACCCTAGCGTGTGTCGACCGCCACACCGGCGGCCATTTCACCGAGTCGCGTGCGGAGTGTCTTGACGTCGGCGGGCGAGACGGTGACCCATTCGCGGCCGTCCGGTCCGGCCTGTGACGTGCTGAGGTAGCGCCCGCTGACGGTGTCGAACCAGCCGAGGACGCGGGAGCGCTGTTTGGCGCCGACCTGGGACCGGCTGTTCGCTGCGAGCTGACCGCCGCGCAGCCGGGGCTGGCCGGTGAGCTTGCCGAACGCCTCGCGCGGGTCCGCGGTGACGCGTTCACTGAGTGAGACGCGGGACTTGTCCTTACGACGGTTCTTGGCGGCTTCGGTCTCTTCGGCCTGCTTCGTCGGGTTGACGGCGGCACGGATCGGCTGGGTGCGGCGGGCGTCGTCGATCGGCAGCGTGACGGACGCCTCGGAGCCGCGCTGCCCCGGCGGCAGCACGTCGACGACCGCTGTCGGAAGCCCGTCCGCGGGCGCCTCGCGCAGCCAGATCCCGGACTGGTCCTGGATCGCGAGCACCCCGTCGCGGCCGTCGGTGGCGCCGAGGACGGCGATCGTCGGAGCCTGGAATTCGGGGATGTGCAGCGCGTCGATGGTCAGCGAGCCGCGGGCGAGGAGGTACAGCCAGTCCTCGATCTTCGACTCGAGCCTTCCCCTGTTGTCGCGGAGGCCGCGGGCCTGGAGCTCGACTTCGGCACGGCTGCGCAGCGCCCGGCGCTCGGCCTCGGTCGCGCCGTGCGAACGCACGCGCAGCGGATAAGGCAGGTCGCCGAGTTCGGCGGACTCCCAGAGGAAGTCGAACGCCAGCGGCGTGAAGTGTTCCTGATGCATTGCTCCGTGCCCTCCCGGCACCTTGGCTCCTGGGCCTCGGGACGCCCAGGGGGTTCACGATAGCGAAGGGGTACGACAGTCGTCGGCCGGATCGGCCAAGTGGCGCTCGCGAGACTGCAAGGCGACCGAGACGAGTCTCCCCAAGGGCGCCCCGCGCCCGGCGGAGACTTCACCGTCGCGCGCCCTCTCTTGGGCCGAAGGCCCACGGAAACTCGATGAAGGGGCGCCTTCGCTCTCAACCTGAGTTGGCAGCGGTTCGGCGCCCCTTCGGCGAGTTTCCGTCAGCGCGCGACAGATGCCTCGGCCGCGATCTTCCCCAGCATTTCCGTGAGCCGGTGCCGCAGCGTCGCCGGATCCGCGGGTGCGATGGTGATCCAGTCGCGGCCGTCGGAACCGCGGGTGGCCTGGGTGAAGTAGCGGCCCGACTGCGTGTCGAACCAGCTCAGCACCGAAGACCGGCTCCGCGTGCCGTGCTTGCTGCGCGCGTTGGCGCCGAACTGGCCCCCGCGCAGCCGCGGCTGCGCCTGGAGTCGCGAGAGTGCCTTGCGGTCCTCGTCGGACGTCGCCGTACCGTCGACCTGCGGCTGGCGGCGCTGGAGGAAGTCCGCCCCCGAAGCGCCGACGAGCCCGTCCAGCGGGAGGGTGATCGACTTCTCCGTGCCGCGCGATCCCGGCGGCAGGAGGGAGACGATCGCGCTCGCGAGGCCGTCCGGGGCGATGGGGTGGAAGTGGAAACCGCGCGGGTCCTGCACCGTCAGGAGGCCTTGCCCGCCGAGCAGCGACGCGACCGCGAGCAGCGGTTCGGTGTTGGGATTGTTGAGCTGGACGCAGTCCAGGCTCAGATCCGGCCTCGCGAGGACACCGAAGAAGTCCTCGATGTGGGGTTCGGGACGCCCCCGGTCGTCGGCGAGACGGCGCTGGCTCAGTGACTGGAACGTCTGCGCCCGCAGGGCTGCCCGCTCGTCCACGGTCGCCCCGTGCGAACGAAGCCGTAGCGGGTACGGCAGCTCTCCGGCGTTCGCGGTCTCCCACAGGAAGTCCAGCTCGACCGTGGTGAGCAGCTCACCGTTCGCCATCATCAGCCCCCAAACAAGTCAGCGGGCGCGCGGCCGGTTCGGCCGCGCGCCCGGTGAGAACCGCTTTAGCGATCGTCGTCTTCGGTCCAGGCACCGATGACCGGCGGCGGGGTCGCCTCGTTGGCGCCGAAGGCGTCGTCCGGGTCCGGCTCGATGAGGAACGACGCGTGCGTGTGCTCCTCTTCCTGCTCGGCCTGCGCACCGTGGGCGCCCATGCCCATGCCGCCGCCCATGCCCTGCATCGGCGGGGTGGCACCGCCACCGATGGTGCCGCTGGAGGACACGATGCCCTGCTGCGGCACGGCCTGGGACGCGGCGCTCTGCGCGGGCGCGTTGTCGGTGGCCGCGGCGTCGGTGCTGTCGGTGTCCTTCGCGCCGGACTTGTTGCCCTGTCCGAGCGCCTTGGCACCTGCGTAACCGAGGCCGCCACCGAGCGCGGCCGCCGTGAGCGCCTGTCCGAGGCCGTTGCCACCGTTCGCCGGGGCGTGCGGGGCCATCGGCGCACCGGCGCCGGACGCCATACCGGCGCCAGGGCCGGGAGCGACACCCGAAGCCGGAAGGTTCCCGGTGGCGGCGTTGTAGCCGGCCTGCGAGAACACACCCGAGTCCGGACCGCCGTGGACGGCCGCCGCGGGCGAACCGCCCTGCACGCCGCCGTAGCCGTGCGTGCCGGCGAGGACGGGGGTGCCGGAGACGGCGCCCGAGTTGAGGCCACCGCCGCCGACGTTGCCGACACCGCTGAACGAAGCGCTGTTGTGCGAGGCGGTCGGCTTCATGCCGAGGGATTCGGGGCCGAAGCTCGGGGTCGAGCTGTCGACCTCGCTCATCTCCTTGGTGTAGGCCTCGAGGAACCTGGCCTGCTCCGCCCGCACTTCCTTGTCCTGGTCGGCGAGGGGCTTCTGGTCGGTGATCATGCCGACCGGGCCCGCCGCGAGAGCCGCGCCCAGCGCACCCTCGGGGGTGTAGCTGGTCGGCTTCGGCATGAGCTTGACCTTGGTGGCCGCGTCGGCCTGCTTCTGCAGCCTGTCCGACATCGTGTGCGCGGCCTCGGAGGCCTGCGAGCCGGAGTTCGCGATGGCGACCAGCGAACCCTGCGCGCTCGCCGCACCCTGTCCGATCCAGGCTGCGCCCAGTTCGGAGATCGCGTTGTAGAGGTCGTTCGACGCCTGGCTCAGCTTGGAGCCGTGCGAGGTCCACGACTGGCTGATCGACGTCGCGGTGCTGGGGTCGTTGCCGACGTTGGCCTGGTCCCACAGCTCCTGGCTGGTCGGGGCGCTCTCCCAGTTCGGCGGGTTGGTGATGGCGCGGTCGGCGCCGATGTCGAACCCGTCCGAACGCCCGCGAGCGGACGAGACGATGCCCGCGGCCTGCGAGTTGTCGCCGAGCTGGACCGGGGTGCTGCTGGTGTTCTCGCCGAAAGAGTCGGCACTGTGCTTCGGTGGCATGGCTTTCTGACTCCCCCTCAGACGTTCCGGAACGGCTCGGCCGCGGCCTGGTCGATCTCGTGGTAGCGGGCCATCGCGGTGACGATGCCGGACTCGGCAGCCTCGTACTGCTGGTACAGGTTCTGGAGAGCGGCGGCGTACGAGTCGCCGCCGCCGTCGGCGCGGTTCGCGACCTTCGCGGCGATGGCGTTGCCGACCGGGTTGTTGCCCAGCTTCGGCGCCTGCCCGAGGTCACCGGCACGCTGGAGCAGCGCCTCGACGGCGTCCTTGCCGGTCCGGATCTTGTTCAGTGCGGTCTGGGCCGCGTCCGGGTCGATCCCGACCTGGCCCTGGGCCGCGGCGTTCTTGAACGCGTTCGCGTCCGCCAAGCTGCTGTTCCCCATCTGAGCTCTCTCCGTTTCCCCCGGGCCAGGTCACGACCGATTCGTGACGAAGGTCTTCGCATAGGTTAACGCACTTGATCGCAGCCTATGACGCGTTCACCGTGCTCAGGGTTCCGCATTTCCGCCGATGCGGGCAAGCGGTTCTCAGGACGTGTAAACGTGCGGATCCAGGGTGCCGATGTAGGGCAGGTCCCGGTAACGCTCCGCGTAGTCGAGGCCGTATCCGACTACGAATTCGTTGGGAATGTCGAACCCGATGTACTTGACCGGTACATCGACCTTGACCGCTTCCGGCTTGCGCAGGAGCGAGACGACCTCGAGCGAGGCCGGGTTGCGGCTGGCGAGGTTCTTCAGCAACCAGGACAGCGTGAGCCCGGAGTCGACGATGTCCTCGACGATGAGCACGTCGCGGCCGGCGATGTCGCGATCGAGGTCCTTGAGGATCCGCACCACGCCGGACGACGAGGTCGCCGAGCCGTAGGAGGAGACCGCCATGAACTCGAGCTGTGAAGGAAGAGGAAGTGCCCTGGCGAAGTCGGTCATGAACATCACCGCGCCCTTGAGCACCCCGACGAGCAGGAGGTCTCCCTGCCCCGAACCGGGGCCGTCGGCCGGATAGTCCGCGGCGACCTTCGCGGCCAGCTCGGCGATCTTGTCGTTGATCTGCTGCTCGGTGACGAGCACGGAGGCGATCTCGCCTTCGTACACAGGACGATCCCCTCTAGGTGGTGGATTGGGGTGCTTCGACCGAGAGCCTGCCATGCGCCCGGGTGGCCACCAAGTCGCCGGGTAGCCAAACGCCCCCCTGACCCCGCCAATTACCCACCAGGGCATCGACCGAACGGAGATGGGCGTCGGTCAGTTCGCGGACCCCGGAGTCCAGCAGCCACCTGCGGAGGACGCGCCGCCGCAGCGCGGGCGGCTCGGTGGCGAGCACCGCGACGTCGAGCCCCTCCTCGGTGAAAGCGCGCAGGTGGACCTCACCCGCGAGTGTGTCCAACGCCTCGGTGTCCTCGCGCAGTTGTGCCGCCGTCCGGGCGAGCGAAGCCGCGACACCGCCGGACAGCACATCCTCCAGAAGGGGCACTACTTCCGTTCGTAATCGGACACGCGTGAACCTCGGGTCCTCGTTGTGCGGGTCCTGCCACGGGTCGACGCCGAGCGCCCGGCAAGCCCGCCGGGTGGTGGCGCGGGTGACGCCGAGCAGCGGCCGTCCCCACGGCGGGTCGTGCGGCCGCATCCCGGCCAGCGAGCGCGGTCCCGAACCCCGGCCGAGGCCGAGCAGGACGGTTTCGGCCTGGTCGTCGAGGGTGTGGCCGAGGAGGACGAGGCCGTGTCCGCCGGGAAGTGCCGAGCGCAGGGCGCCGTAACGGGCCCGGCGGGCGGCCGCTTCCGGTCCGCCCGGGCCCTCGACCTTCACCGTCAGCACCTCGGCGGTGTCGGCGCCCAGTTTCCGGGCCGTGTCCGCCGCCTTCGCCGCGATCCCGGCGGAACCGTCCTGGAGCCCGTGATCGACGACGAGCGCCCGCACCTTCAGGCCCGCTCGGGTACCGGTGAACGCGGCCGCCTCGGCGAGCGCGAGCGAATCCGCGCCGCCGGAGACGGCGACGCACACCTCGTCGGTGACCTTCGCCGACGCGAGGAACTCCCGCACGGCCGCCCGCACGGCCGCGATCGCCGGATCCGGCCCGCTCACCCGTGCAGGCGCCGCACCCAGGCCGCCGGATCGGTGATCTCGGCCCTGGTCGGCAACGTGTTCGGCGACGTCCACACCGCGTTGAAGCCGTCCATGCCGACGGCGTCGACGACGTGCTTGGTGAACTTCGCGCCCTGTTCGTACTGGCGCATCTTCGCGTCCACGCCGAGCAGGCCGCGCAGCACGCGGTCGATCAGGCCGCCGCCCTTGCGCCGCGCGGTGAACCGCGACCGGATCAGCTCGACACTGGGCACGACCTGCGGCCCGACGGCGTCCATCACGAAGTCGGCGTGCCCCTCCAGCAGGGTGGAGAGCGCGAGCAGCCGGTCGAACACCGCGCGTTCGCCCGGCGACTGCAGGAGTTCGGCGAGACCGGCGCCGCTCGCCTTGCCCTTGCCGATCTGCTTGATGGTGTCCGGCAGGCGGCCGACCAGATCGCTCAGCCCGTCCGCGTCGCGGCCGGCGAGCCCGCCGATCAGGCGCTCGACTTCGTCGGCGAAGTAGTCGCGCAGCCAGGTGACCGCGGTGAACTGCAGCCGGTGGGTGCATTCGTGCAGGCAGACCCACAGCCGGAAGTCGTGGCCGGGCACGTCCATCGCGCGCTGGGCGGCGACCACGTTCGGCGCGACGAGCACCAGCTGGCCCCGGCGTTCCGGCCCGCCGAACGGGTCGTACTGGCCGAGGACCCGCGACGCCAGGAACGCGAGCACCAGACCGGTCTGCACACCGGCGCCACCGGCCAGCACGGGCGCCAGCGGGCCGCCTTGGGCCTCCGGCAGCGCGCGGCCGGTGAGCGCGTCGAGCCCCGCGGCGGCCGAACGGACCCAGCCGGGCCTGTCGACGACTTCGGCGGGCAGCAGTGGCAGGTCGAGGCCGAGCCCGGTCAGCTCACGGACGTGCCCCTCCGCCTCGCCGGTCAGCTCGCGCAGATCGGCGACGGCTTCATCGGCCACTTCGCGGTCGACCACCGGTCCGCCGCGCACCAGGAGCGCGCCCGTCGAGGCGGCCAGGGACCAGTCGACCATCGAACGCGTCTTGGTCGGCGTTTCCTCACTCACTCTTATGACGCTACCCGCTGGAAGACCGAATTCCGCCTCGACTTCCTCACGCTCCGATTCCGGTCGCTCACCGGATTCAGCGACAACCGCATTTGTGCAGGGTCGCCGCGACGACGTCGAGTGCGGCCCGGCCCTTGTTCTGGTCCGAACCGGACGACATGAGCGCGAACACCAGCATGCGGCCGTCGGTGTCCAGCACCACGCCGGCCAGGGTGTTCACCCCGGACAGCGTCCCGGTCTTGCCCCGGACCCAGCCCCGGCCGGCCGCCGACGCCGGATCGCCGTAGCGCTTCTCCAGCGTCCCGCTGCCGCCCGCGACGGGAAGGCCCGCCAGCAGCGGCCGCAGTTTGGCCGTCCTCGGATCCTTGCCGTCCGGCGCCGCCGCGACCGCGAGGATCTCGCTGAGCACCTTGGCCGGGATCTTGTTCTGGTCGGACAACCCGCTGCCGTCGTTGATCTGGACGCCGGTCAGGTCGAATCCGGCCTGCTTGAGCACGTCCAGCGTCGCGGCCGCGCCGCCGGTGAACGACGGCTCGGCGCCCTTGGCGAGCGCGATCTGGCGGGCGAGGACGTCGGCGAGCATGTTGTCCGAAAGCTGGAGCAGCGAGTTGGCGAACTCCGCCAGCGGTTGCGACTTGACCTCGCCGAGCACCTTCGCGTCCTTCGGCGCCGTCGTCGTGCCGCCCGCTTGGGCTTCGAGCTTCCCCGCGATCTTCTGGGTCAGCGCGGTCGCGGGATTGGCGATGCGGGGCGCGTGGTCGCTCTTCGGGTCGTTGCGGCCGCCGTCGGCCATCACGGGGACGACCGGGGCCATGTAGGTGTTCCCGGCGATGGTGTCCTCCGGGTCCCAGCCCTTCGCGGACGTCGGCCCCTTGAACAGGCTGACGTCCAGCTGGACCTTGGAGATCTTGCCGCCGCTCGCCTTCTTGACCTGGGCGACGAGATCGTCGACGTGGGCGGCGCCCGGGTACAGCGGCGAGTCCGTGCCCAACGGGAGCGAGGTCAGCGAGGGATCGCCGCCCGCGACGAGGATGACCGTGCCCGGATCGGCGCCCTGGACGATCTTCGTCGAGATCTGCGTCCCGTGGTCCAGCGACAGCAGCGCGGCCGCCACGACGAGGATCTTCGTGGTCGACGCCGGGGTCAGCGGGGTGCCGGAGTTCTTGTCCCAGAGGACGTCGCCGGTCGCCGCGTCCACCACGGTGCCGGTGAGCGTGCCGAGGTCCGCGGCACCGGCGGGGCCCGCCAGCGCGGCCGTGAGACCCGCTTTCGTCGGCGCGACGCCGTTGATGTCCGGCCCGTGCAGGACGCGGGTGACCCCGGCGGGCTGGGGGATGTCGCCCTTCGGCGCGTTCGGCGCCCAGGGCAGGCCGAGCCGGTTCGACACCTTGGGCATCGCGGCGGCGCCGCCCACCCCGGCGAGCAGCAGGACGACGACCAGCCCCGTGATCAGCAGGACCTTGCGCTTGCGCTTCTTCGGCTTCGGCGCGGGCGCGGCCTCGGCGGCCGGAGGTTCCTCGGACGGCGGCTGGGGCTGCTGGATCCCGACGGTGGCTTCGGGGTCGAAACGCTCTTCGGCGGGCTCGATGCGGACCGGGCGCGCGTGCATGGTCGCGGACGGGACCTCCGCGGGACGCGGCGGCTCGACCCGGTTCTGCTCGGGTCGTCGCGACGGCTCCTGCGGCGGCGGCTCCTGGAGCGAGGGTTCCGGGCGTTCCTGGCGCGGAGGCTCTTGACGCTGGGGTTCTGGGCGCTGGGGCTCTTGACGGGGCTCGGGTCTCGCGAGCTCGTGTTCACGCGTCGGAGTGGCGGCGCCCCGGTCGAACTGGTCCCAGTCCGGTTCGTCCGTCTGCCGCGGCTGGACGGGCTGGACGAAGAGCGTCTTGGGCGCCTCGGGCTTCTCCGGCTCGACCGGCGTCACCGGCGCGAACGCGGACCACTGCGGGGTGGGCGTCTCCGGAATCTCGGGTTCGTCCTCGACCTCGACGACCGGCGAGAACCACGAGCCACTTTCGGGTGTGACCTTCGGCACTGAAAGCTCTTCGGTCTTGCCGTTCGCCAGACCCGACATGGGCAGCCAGACGGTGGCTTCACCGTCCCCCTTGGTGCCCTTGGGCTCGGCGGATGAGGTGTCCTTGTCGTCCGACGGCCACCTCGGGTCATCGTTTTCCGGCACGTAACGCTCCTTCATCCACCGTCCGGGGAAGGGGCCAAGCTCACATACGACCACATCGATGCGACCGCCCGAGCCCCCGTGGTCCACACTAGTGAAGACAAGACGATGATTTCGGTGAGCCGTCCGCGAGGCGGGGCGTACCAAAGACGAGAGCAGCGAGGCCGGCGTGGAATTCGACGTCACTATCGAAATCCCCAAGGGGGAGCGCAACAAGTACGAGGTGGACCACAAGACCGGTCGGATCAAGCTCGACCGGACCCTGTTCACCGCCACCCAGTACCCCGCTGACTACGGGTTCATCGACGACACCCTCGGCCAGGACGGCGACCCGCTCGACGTGCTGGTGCTCGTCCAGGAGCCGACCTTCCCGGGCTGCCTGATCCGCTGCCGCGCGATCGGCATGTTCCGGATGACCGACGAGAAGGGCCCGGACGACAAGGTCCTCGCCGTCCCGACGAACGACCCGCGCCTCGAGCACCTGCGCGACATCCACCACCTGAACGAGTTCCACAAGCTCGAGATCCAGCACTTCTTCGAGGTGTACAAGGACCTGGAGCCGGGCAAGAGCGTCGAGGGCTCGTCCTGGGTCGGGCGTACCGAAGCCGAGGCCGAGATCAAGCGTTCGTACGAGCGTGAGACCGACCGGCTGGCCAAGGAAGCCGTCGACGGTCCGGCCGCTCACTAGTTCGCAGAGCAGAGCTGAAGGGGCCTTTCACCGCATGTCATGCGGTGAAGGGCCCCTTCGCTGCGTCTTATGCGGGGAAAGCGTCCTTCAGCTCGGCTAGGCCGAGTAACCCGGGATCGGGAACGGCGCCAGGAACTCGCGGATCTCGGCGGCGATGGTGTCCAGCGCGGCCTGTTCCTCGGCCGCCGCGGCGGTGATCGTGCGGTCGATCCACTCCGCCACCTTGACCTGGTGCTCCGGCTGGAGCCCGCGGGTGGTGATCGCGGAGGTGCCGAGCCGGATGCCGGACGGGTCGAACGGCTTGCGCGGGTCGAACGGCACGGTGTTGTAGTTCAGCTCGATCCCGGCCCGGTCCAGCGCCTGCGCGGCAGGCTTGCCCGGCACGTTCTTGTTCGTCAGGTCGATCAGCAGCAGGTGGTTGTCGGTGCCGCCGGACACGAGGTCGTACCCGCGCTCCACCAGCGCCTCCGCCAGCGCCCGGGCGTTGGCGACGATCGCGTGCGCGTAGTCGCGGAACTCCGGCTTCTGCGCTTCGCCCAGCGCGACGGCGATCGCGGCGGTCGTGTGGTTGTGCGGCCCGCCCTGCAGACCGGGGAACACCGCCTTGTCGACGGCCTTCGCGTGGTCGGCGTCGGAAAGGATCATCGCGCCACGCGGGCCGCGCAGCGTCTTGTGCGTGGTCGTGGTGATGACCTGCGCGTGCCCGACCGGCGACGGATGCGCGCCACCGGCGACGAGACCGGCGATGTGCGCGATGTCGGCGACCAGGACGGCGTCGACCTCGCGGGCGATCTCCGCGAACGCCGGGAAGTCGATGGTGCGCGGGATCGCGGTGCCGCCCGCGAAGATCAGCTTCGGCCGGTGCTGCAGCGCGAGTTCGCGCACCTGGTCGAGGTCGACGCGGCCGGTCTCCTTGCGGACGCCGTAGCGCACCGGGGTGAACCACTTGCCGGTCGCGGACACGCTCCAGCCGTGCGTGAGGTGGCCGCCGTCGGGCAGCGCCATGCCGAGCACGGTGTCGCCGGGCTTCGCGAAGGCGAGGTACACCGCCAGGTTCGCCGGGGAACCCGAGTACGGCTGGACGTTGGCGTGGTCGGCGCCGAAGACGGCCTTGGCCCGCTCGATGGCGAGGTTCTCGACCTGGTCGATGAGCTGCTGGCCCTCGTAGTACCGCTTGCCGGCGTAGCCCTCGGAGTACTTGTTGGTGAGGACGGTGCCGGTCGCTTCGAGCACCGCCTGGGAGACGTAGTTCTCGGAGGCGATCAAGCGGATCTTGTCGTGCTGGCGCTTCGCCTCGTCCTCGACGAGCCCGGCGATCTGCGGGTCCGCGGCGGCGAGCGCGGACAGTTCTGGCTGGTGTGTCATGGCGTACTCCGGCTCAGGAGTGGCCTTCACCCAGGCGCGCGGTGCCGGCCCGATTCGCTTCCCGGTGGTGCTCCACCTCAAATGCGCCAGTCGCTGGTGCCTCCGGAGCCTAGTGCACTCCGCCGGGGCGGGAGTCGGCATGCGGACGATGTCCGGCACACCAACGGCGGCTGCAGCCTGCCGTCCGATCGCAGAACGCCTCCGCGCAGACGGCGCAGCATTTGATCCGCCGCCGGCCGCCGAACGCGACCAGTTCCGCCCCGGCGAGCCACGGATTCCTTTGCGCCAGCAGCCTTTCCGCGATCCCGAGTTCCGGGTCGAGATCGCGGCAAGGCGGGACGATCACGTGTTCGCGGGTCACGGTTCTTCGATCGCGACACCGGAAACCTTTTGCGGGGCGCCCTTCGCACCTGCGCGACGTACCTACGGCCTTGTGCCCCGCGGAAGGTTTCCGTCAGCGCTCGACAGACGAACAGAGTCAATCGATCGGCTTGATGCCTTCCGAGTGCCTGCGCGCCAGCTCCTGGTAGATCGCCGCGTTGTGCTCGACCCAGCCGCGGGCGGTGCCGTCGAGCGGGACGTGCTTCTTCGCCGGGCTGCCCATGGCGACGGTCTCCGGCGGGATGACCATCCCGGGCGTCACCGTGGCACCGGCCGCGACCAGGGCCTTCGCGCCGATCTGCGCCTTGTCGAGCACGATCGAGCCGTTCCCGATCAGCGCCTGCTCGCCGATCGTGCAGTCGTGCACGAGGCACTGGTGCCCGACGGTGACGTTCTTGCCGACCTCGGTCACGCCGCCGTTGACGTGGATGACCGAGTTGTCCTGGATGTTGGCGCCCTCGCGGATGAGGATCCGCCCGAAGTCGGCGCGCAGCACGGCGCCGTACCAGACGGAGGCGCCCTTTTCGACGACGACGTCGCCGATCAGGGTGGCGGTGGGGGCGATCCACGCTTCGGGATCCACCTGGGGACGCTGCCCCTCGAATTCGAACATCGGCATGTCCCGCACCCTATGCGCGGGAGCTGAAGGGGACCATGCCCGCATCTGATGCGACGAAGGGGCCCTTCACCGCGTGGGATGCGGTGAAGGGCCCCTTCAGCTCAGCGCCGTCAGCCGATGGCGGTATTCAGCAGGAGGTCCACGGCCTTGTCGTTACGCGTGGTCTCCCGGACGATCACCTCGTCGGGCGGGTAGAAACCGGGGTTGGAACCCCGCGGGTACATCTCGAAGGTGAAGCTCAGGATCTTGTGGGTGCCCCACATCCAGTCGTCGATCGTCCCGTCCGTGATGTACAGGTCGCTCGACTGCTGCGGCGTGTAGCCGTTGGTCGCCGCCAGCTGCCTGCCCAGCGTCTGGAAACGCTGCGCCTCGGCCGCCGTCATACCCGGCGCGGTGTCGTTGTACGTGAAGCCGAACGGCCACAGGACGAGCTCCGAATAGGTGTGGAAGTCGATGCTCGCCTTGATCTGCTGGACGCCGCCGATCTTGCGCGAGTTGACGAAGTTGGACACCGCCCTGGTCTCCGGGGCGGAGAACGCCGAGGGACCGCGGTAGGTCTCGCTGGTCGTCGAACCCGACGAACCGCCGCAGCAGCCCCAGTTGTAGCCCCAGTTGCGGTTGGGGTCGGTGCCGTTGCCCTGGCGGTTCTTGCGCCAGTACTTGTAGCTGCCGCCGGAGATGTCGTACTCCGAACCGTCCGGGTTGACGTTCGGGATCACGTAGATCTCGGTGCTGTCGACGAAGCGCTTGATCGCCGGGTCGGAGGCGTAGCCCTGGGTGAACCGGTTCACGATCCGCAGGCACATCTCGGTGGTGAGGTGCTCGCGCGCGTGCTGGTTGCAGGTGAAGAGGACTTCGGGCTCGTTCTCGTCGGTGCCGACGTTGTCGCTGATCTTGAGCATGTTCAGCGCGCGGTTCTGGAACGAGTTGCCGACGCTGCTCAGCCGCGCGATCGACCCGTAGTTCGCCTGCGCGTTGCGCAGTTCCGTGGTGACCTCGGCGTAGTTGTGGAAGCCGGAGTCCGACGGCGGGAAGTCGTTGATCGCGTTCGTGCCGACCTTCTCCGACCTGTCGACGACGCCGCGCTGCTCGACGCGGAAGCCGAGTGAGCGCACCTTCGCCGCGTCGCGCGCCTCGCCGATGAAGGTGGTCGTACCGCCCGCGGAACCGAGGACGTCGACGCCCAGCCGGGAGATCTGGGTGCGCTGCTGCGAAGTACCGGTACCGAAGACCTCGTAGATCTGGACCTGCGCGTCTTCGGCCTGCTGGTCGGCGGTCGCCGGACTCGCGGCGACCGGGATGGTGAACGCAGCGACGGCCGCGATCGCCACGGCCATGCACCGTCTTATGCGCATCGTCGTCTCCTAGCTCTCAGGCAAGGGAAGGGAACCTCACCATGGCGGGAGCCGACAGGACCGAACAATCCGTAACGGTACGGATCTAATGCGTATTTCTACCCGTAGTTCGCGAAACAGAGCGCTTCGATGTCGCCACGCAGTGCGGCGAACGGCCGCCGCCGGACGCGCTGCTGGACGATCGCACCGAGCAGATAGGACAGTAGGGCCCGCGCCCGCGCGCGGGGGTCTTCGACGTCGAGCGGGGCGAGCAACTCGGCGAGCAGTTCGGTGATCGACGTGAGCATGACGTCGATCGCCTGCGGATGCTGCGCGCGGCCCGCGGCGATCCAGTACTCGAACCAGAGGAAGGCCGCGTTCGGGCGGCCGGAGAACTCGGACAGGAAGGCCTCGAGGGCGGCGAAGAGCCGCTCGTCCGGGTGATCGTGTTTCTCCGAAATTTTGCGCAAATCGGCGGTGAACGTTGTGATGTGCGCCGCCATCGCGCGGTCGATCAGGACGTCGATGTCCGCGAAGTAGTAATGAATCGCACTCTTCGTGAGCGGTCCGGCCTCCGCGATCGCGCGAACGGTGCAGCCCGCGAGCCCGTCCCTGGCGAGCACGACACGCGCCGCTTCGACGATCTGCTCCTGTTTCTGCAGCTGATTGGGGGAGAGCCGCACGCTGCGGCCGGGAACGGCGGTCACGAAGTTCCTTACACCAAGTAGTCAGGACGGGAGCCCTGAAGCTTAGGGCAAGCGTCCCGGACGATCACAGCGGGTGAAAAATCGAGGTGGCTAGCGGCCGATCTGTAGCGGACAATGCGCGGCATGGTGACCACAGGGGACAACGGGTTCAGCCCGGCGGCACGCCGGCAGCTGGAAAAGGAACTCGCCGATCTGCGTGCGCAGCGCGACGCGATGGCGCCGCTCGTCGGCGAACAGGAACGGACCGGCGACGCGGCCGACCAAGCGGAGGTGCTGGACCGCGCGGAAGCCGCCGCCTACCTCGAGCGGCGCATCTCGGATGTCGCCGCGAAACTCGAGCACGGCGGCCGCAACAGCAAGGGCCTGCTCCCCGACGGCACCACCGTCACCATCAGGTACTCGGACGGTGACGAGGAGGAGCTCCACATCGTCATGATCCCGGGCGAGGACGCCGACGCCTTCACGGTCACCTCGGACAGCCCGCTCGGCCTCGCGCTCGTGGGCGCCAAGGAGGGTGACGAGATCAAGTACCGGACGCCGCGCGGCGAGACCAGTGCCACCGTCGTCACCCTGAAGCCGCCTGCCTGACCTTTCGCGCGTGAAGGCCCCCTTGCCGCGGCAAGGGGGCCTTCACGCGCCTGGACGGCAGAGGACCGGATTCACCAGCTCGGCACACGGCCGGTGCCCGTGGGACCGGACGATGTCCTTGCCGACCTGGTTGGTCAGGTACCGCAGGAAGCTCGCGACGAGCGAGTCGGCCTTCGGCTCGCCGAACGTGTACGCGTACTCGGTCTCCCAGAACGGGTAGGCCGCGTGGATCGCGCCCTCCAGGGTCGCCTGGTGGCCGTCGATCCGGACCGGCAGCACGTCCTCGCGTTTCGTGGCCGCGCCCAGTTCGCTGTAGCCGAGCGCGCCGGGCACGCGCGAGACGGCCTCGAGGACGTCGTTCGTGGACGGCCGCGCGCAGCGCACCACCCCCGGCTGGGCCCCCGGCGCCGGTTTGAGGCAGTCGTCGGAGTTGTCGCCCGGTTCCCGTTTGCCCGCCAGGACCTGGAGCTCGAACGTCCGCCGCGTACCGGAGTCGGAATGCCGGTCGACGAGCCGGACGGGCTGGTCCTTGCCGCCGATCTCCCGCCAGTTCGCGATCTTGCCGTCGTAGACGTCGCGGATCTGCGCGAGCGAGAGGTCCTGGACGCCGGCTTCCTTGTTGGCCACGAGCGTGAACAGCGAGAAGGCGACCGGCCGCGGCAGCAGTTGCGGGAAGCCCTCGCCCTTGGCGCCGTCGGAGAAGGCCAGCACGCTGTCGTTCCCGGCCTGGTTCAGGCTGCCGAGCCCTTCCGCGCTCCCCCGGCTGTCGAAGGCGAAGGACGCTCCCGGGCACGTCTTCGCGTACGACGCCGTCGCTTCCTTCAACACCGGCGCGAACGCCGTCGACCCGGTGACCGTGAGCTTCCCGGACGCGCAGTCCAGCGGCGGCGGCTTCTCGTCGAAGACCAGCGAACGGGTGAGCTGGAAGATGCTGACCACCACCAGGAAGAGGATCAGCGCCATCACCGATCCGGTCGGCCCGGTGCGGCTCTTGGTCTCGCGGAGGCTGCCGCCCTTGATCTCGCCGATGACCTGGGGGTCGTCGAAGTCCTCGGTCGAACCGTTCGGGATCCGGTCGAGCACGGCGAGGATCTTGTAGTGCGCGCCGCGGTTCAGCGGCACCCTCGGCAGGTCGATCACGCCGACCGGCCGCTCGGGATTCTCGTCGCGCGCGCCGAAACCGGAGTCGTCGCCGAAACATTCGTGCAGATGCGGCGAGCTGAGCTCGGTCACCACCATCCCGGCCACGGTGCGGCCGGGGAACTTCACGCGGACGCCGACCCGGTCGTCCGCGTTGACCGCGTAGTCGTCGGTGTCGATGTCGGTGGTGCCGCTGTTCTCGATGCGCAGCAGCACGAACGACGGGTCGACGAGCCGCTCGCCGTTCTCGTGCTGCAACTGCGCGAGCGCGTCGGCCGTCGGCGCGAACCCGCGCTCGGACGCCGTCGGGGTGTCCATCTGCACGCGGTAGCCGAGCCGTTTGCGGCCGACGAGCACGAACTCCCACAGGAACGCGACGGCCGGGACGGCGATCCCGACCACCGCGAGCAGGACGTCCCACGGAAAGCCTTCCACGGCCAGCCTCCAGGTCGGTTCGGGGAACCGAACTTAAGGCTCAGCCAGGGCGGCGACGGCGGACTTCAGCCAGTGTTCACCGGCCGTCCGCGAAGGCGTAGTCGTCGAGGTCGAAGAACCGGCTCGTCACCATCGTTTCCAGCGTCGGCGAGGCACGGAACGGCACGTCCCCGTTCACGTCGAAGTAGTAGCTGTTGGCGAGCGAACAGCTGTCCTGGAAGAACACCTGGTGTTTGCGGCGGTCCAGCATGCTCTGGAAGTACCGGTCGTTGGCCTCGTTCGTGACCTCCACCCGGGTCGCCCCGGTCTTGCGGGCGTTGCGCAGGCACCGGACGATGTGCGCCGTCTGCGTCTCGATCAGGTTGAAGTACGAGGAACCGTTGTAGCCGTAGGGCCCGAGAATGGTGAACAGGTTCGGGAAACCGGGCACGCTGACGCCCTGGTAGGCCTGGAACCGGTTCTCCTCCCAGAACTTCTCGAGATCGGTGCCGCCCGCCCCGCGCACGGTGAACGCGGGCATGTTGCCCTTCTCGAACACCTTGAACCCGGTCGCCAGCACCAGCACGTCGACCGGATGCGCCGTGCCGTCCGCGGTGCGCACGCCGTGTTCGGTGATCGTGTCGATGCCCGTGGTCTCCAGCGTGACGTCTTCGCGGTTGAACGTCTGGAGGTACTCGTTGGAGAAGCTCGGGCGCTTGCAGCCCAAGGCATAGCGCGGAGTGAGCTTCTCCCGGGTCTCGGGATCCTTGACCGCGCGGCGCAGGTGCGCGAGCCCGATCCGCTCGCCCGCCCCGGCGGTCGGCAGGAGTTTGTGGAAGTGCGCGGCCAGCGGGAAGGTCAGTTCGACGAGTGCCTGGCTGGCCAGCCGTGACAGCCGTTTGGCTCCGGGCAGCCGTCGCATCGCGAGCCGCACCGGCCCCGGCAGGGCGGCGTCGGGCTTGGGCAGGCACCAGATCGGCGTCCGCTGGAACACCGTCAGATGCCCGGCTTCCGGCGCGATGGACGGGATCACCTGCACGGCCGAAGCCCCGGTGCCGACGACCGCGACGCGTTTCCCGCGCAGGTCGACGGTGTGGTCCCAGCGCGCGGTGTGCATCACCGTGCCGCGGAAATCGGCGAGCCCGTCGATCTCCGGCGGCTTCGGCTGGGTGAGCACGCCGGTGGCGCCGACGACGAACCGTGCCGTCATCGACCAGCCGTCGGCGGTTTCGAGGCGCCACAAATGCGTTTCGTCGTCGAAGGTCGCCGAGACGACCTTGCTGCCGAGGCGGGTGCGGCGGCGGACGTCGTACTTGTCGACGCAGTAGTCGGCGTAGGCCTTGAGTTCGCGGCCCGGCGCGTAGACCCGCGACCAGCCGGAGATCTGCTCGAACGAGAACTGGTAGCTGAACGACGGGATGTCGACGGCGACACCGGGATAGGTGTTCCAGTGCCAGGCACCGCCGACGCCGTCGCCCTCCTCCAGCATGAGGAAGTCTTCGAAACCCGCTTTGTGCAGCAGGATCGCGGCGCCGATTCCGGAGAAGCCGCCGCCGATGATCGCGATCTCGTGGTCCGGGGTCATGCGGGACGTCCTTCCAGGGCGAAAAGTGAACTGGCGCCGAGCACGACGACGTCGGCCTGGTGCTCGATGCCTTCGGCGGTACGGATTCCGTGGGGCACGAAGGCGTAGACAGGCCAGGTGATGAGCTTGCAGCCGGGCTTTCGCAGCGCTCCGTAGTAGCCGAGGCCCGGCGCCGTCCGCCGCGAGCCGAAGCGGCGGTCCGGTGTCAGGAGCCTGCGGACCCAGGGGTCTTTCACCTGCCAGCGCAGGAACACGCGGGCGACGGCGATCCCGAGGACGTTCGGCCCCGGCACCGGCATCGGCACCACCCAGTCGGGTTCCTCCTGGAACACCTTCACCGACCGCGCGGTGGCCACCACCTCGGGCACGATCTGCGCCGCTTCACGGCCGGGCGCGACGACGGCGACCCGCTGCCCGGCGAAGTCGTGCCCGAACCATTCGGTACCGCGCAGCACCTCGCCCCGGAATTCGCCCAAGGTCATGAGGCGACCGGTTCGTGCGTGATCTCCTCGGTCCACGACTGCGGTTTGCCGAGCAGCCGCGCGGGGATCAGGCGGGTCGCCTTGACCATCGGGTCGGCCAGCAGCCGGTGGTAGACGTGCGAGCGGTCGACGATCATCGCCGCCTGCGCCTTGAGCACGTGGTACGCCGGGATGCGCTTGGTGTACTCGCCACGGCCGCCGATGGTGGAGAACCGTTTCACCGCGTTGTACAGCTTCTTCTCCGGCAGGCCCATCGCGACGATGTTGTCGCGCATCTTGTTGATCAGCGGGACGAACACCACGATCAGGCCGAGGACGATCTGCGGTTTGAGCGAGCCGACCGATTCCGTGATGATCTTGGTCGTCGATCCGGCGCCGATCAGCTCCAGTACTTCGAAGTCGGCCGCGATGTGCCGGGACTCGTCGGAGTTGATATGCCGGAACACCTGGTGGCACACCGGATCGGAGACCTCTTCCAGCAGGAACTTCACCAGTGCGCCGTCCAGCGCGCATTCCAGCAGCGGGATGAGCGTGGCGAGCGCGGTCAACGGCAGCGAGTCGCCGTAGTCGTCGAGGACCTTGATGGCCAGCTTGACGTTGATGTTCGGCTCCGGCATCGAACCGTGCTCGTCGAGCATGCCCCAGCGCTTCATCAGCGCCAGTTCGGCGTTGGCGTGTTTCTGTTCCTCGGCGTGGAAGTACCGGTAGATCTCCTGGATCACCGGCGTCGGCGCCTTCTTGGCCAGCGACGCGAACCCGCGCGCGCCGACGTGCTCGATCCACACCAGGTCGGCCATGAACGGCCGCATCTTGGCGCGGAGTTCGTCGGTCATCGTGTCCGCGCCGGGCGCGTCCCAGTCGATGTCGGCCAGCGACCACTGCTTGTCCTTGATGGTCTGGAGCATCGCGGCGAAGTCGTAGGCCATCACTTCTCCTTTTCGGCGGGCAGGAACCGGCCGAGGAGACCGGCGATCCGCGTGTACGGGACGGGCACGAAACGCTTGGCGTGCCAAAGAAGCTGGGCGTCGGGCTGCGGCACCACGTAAAGGCGGCCGCGATCGTGCGCGTCGAGCGTCATCCTCGCGACCTTTTCGGCGGAGAACCCGACCACGTCGGAGACCCGCCGGGCGAGGCCGCGCGCCTCGGCGTCGATGAGTTCGCCGTCGAAGATGTTGGTGCGGACGAAGGTCGGGCACAGCACGGTGACCGCGACGCCGGTGCCGGACAGCTCGGCGGAAAGGGTCTCGGAAAGGCTGACGACCCCGGCCTTGCTGACGTTGTAGGCGGCCATCCTCGGCGCGGCGGTGAATCCCGCGGCCGACGCGACGTTGATGACGCCGCCCGCCCTCGCCGCCCGCATGGCGGGCACGAAGGTGTGGCAACCGTGGATCACTCCCCAGAGGTTCACACCGAGGGTCCGCTGCCAATCGGACAGCGGGCTCTCCCCGACGACCTTGCCGCCGGCGCCGATCCCGGCGTTGTTGACGACGAGGTCCGGCTCGCGGCCGAGCCAGGAACGGGCCTGGTTCGCGAGCTCGGCGACTTCGTCCACAGTGGACACGTCACAGGCGATGGCGACCGCTTCGCCCTTGCTCTTGAGCATCGCGGCGGTTTCTTCGGCCGCTTCGAGGTCGATGTCGGCACACACGACCCGGCTCCCGCGACGGACGAGTTCGGTGGCGATCGCCCTCCCGATGCCGCTGCCCGCCCCGGTGACGACGGCGTGCGCTCCTTGGGTCCGCTTCGTCATCACGCCGCCTTCTCGATCGCCGGGAGATTCTCGGTGAGGAACCGGCAAGCCCGCTCCATCGCGGGCCGCGCTTCCGGGATGAACCGGGTCAAGGCCTGGAAGACGTGCATCTGACCGGGGACGACGTCCAGTTCGCAGTCCGCCCCGGTGCGGCGCAGCGCCCTGGCCAGCTCGATGGCGTCCGCGGCGAGCATTTCGAGGCCACCGGCCTGGATGATCGTCGGCGGGAACCCCTTGATGTCGTCGAAGGCGAACCGCAGCCGCGCGGACGCGAGGTCTGCGTCCACCGTGTACAGACCGACCAGCCGCGCGGCCGCCGCAGCGGAGATCATCGGGTCGCGCCGCATGCGTTCCCGCTCGGAGGCCAAGGAAAAGGTCACGTCGAACAGCGGCGAGAAAAGCGCCAGCGCGGCGGGCGGTTCGCGGTTCTCCCGGATCAGCTGCGCGGCGAGGTCGACCGCGAGATGCCCGCCCGCGGAGTCACCCGCGACGAGGATCCGGCGGTACCCCTGACCGACGAGCCGGTCGTATGCCGCGCGTACGTCGTCGGCGGCGTTCGGGAAGCGATGCCGGGGCGCGAGCCGGTACTCGCAGGCGAAGACCGGCAGGCCGGTGCCGTCGGAGACCCGCGTGGTCAGCCCGCGATGCGTCCGCGCCGAACAAAGCGCGTACCCGCTGCCGTGGACGTAGAGGACGACGCCGTCGCCGTCGGTCACCCCGGGACCACGGACCCACTCGCCGCGGATGCCGGGCTCGACGCGACTTCCCTTCAACGGCGGGGAAGCCAGCCACAGACTGCTCGCGATGAAGGCGCGGGAGAACCTGATCCCGGCCGGGGTGGCGGGGATCGCGTTGGCGATCGGCCGCACGAAAGCGGACGTCAGCGCGGCGGCCAAACCGGGTCGCAGGCCATTCTGCGGTCGCATGCCCTCAGAATGAATCCGAGGGCATCTGCTGTCAAGATGGAGAGGTGACCGCGTCCCGCCGCTACAGCGGCAAAACCGCCGACGAGCGCCGAGCCGAACGACGGCTCGCCCTGCTCGGCGCCGCCTTGGACATCTGGCAGGAACAGGGCTGGGCGGCGGTCACCATGCGGGGCGTCTGCGCGCGGGCGAACCTGACCGACCGGTACTTCTACGAGAACTTCGCCAACCGCGACGCGCTGCTCGCCACCGCCTGGGAACAGGTCCGCGACGAAACCCTTCGCATGGTCCTGGACGCCGTCGCCTCCCGGATCGAGCAACCCGCGCTGGACCAGCTCCGGGCCGCTGTCGACGTCGTCGTGCACCACGTGCAGGAGGAGCCGGCGCGGGCGCAGATCCTGTTCGGCGACCACTCGGGCAGCGCCGTGCTGGAACAGCTGCGGCGGCAGACCGTGCAGGAGACCACCGGCCTGCTCATCGAGCTGGCCCGGCCGCATCTGAAGCCCGGTGTGGACGGTCTGGAGTTCCGGGTCAACGTCCTGCTGGGGATCGGCGGCTTCGTGGAGATCATGCTCGCGTGGCGCTCCGGGCTACTCGACGCGGACGCGGCCACCCTCGTCGATCACCTCACGGGAGTGGGGACTTCGCTGTCGCGGACGTTCCTCAAAAGCTCCGCCGATGGGGAAAATCCGGCGGATTGAAGCAGTTCGGCCCGGAGTGTTCACTGAGGGGCGGGAGCGCGCCAGTGAACATTCAGGGGGGAACTGAATGCAGGTCATTTCGGCACTGATCGGCGTGATCGCCGGAGGCGCGATCTCGTTCACGGTCCAACGACTGGAGTCACACCGGGTCACCCGCGTGAGCAGGACACATCGGCTGTACGAGACCTGGCAATCCGCGGAAAGCCTGGTCCACCGCGTCAAGGCGGTCCATGTCCTGCGCGACAACATGGCCGCACCGAATCCACTGGGATTCATGGCGCTGATGGATGACGGTGGCGATTCCCCCTTGGCGGCCGACGACCAGTTCGCGCTGACGAGAATTCTGCATTTCTTCGAAGAGTGCGGCGCGCTTCTCGAAGTCGGCGCCATCGATTTGAGGTTGTACAAGAAGCTCTTCGAGCGCTATGTCGTCTACTGGGTGGACGGATACCTGGAGCCGCTCCATGAGGCGTCCGCCAGGACGGAACGCGAGATCGAGACCGGCTGGTTCCCGCGGATAGCGGGCCTCCAGGCCGCGATGGACGCGCCACGGCCGGTTCCCCGGATCGGGTGAACTTGACCAAGCAGATGCTCCGTCGGCCTCGTCACTCGGCCGGTCACCCCGCCAAAAGGTCAGGGCCCCATCCGGAGTGTCCGAATGGGGCCCTGACCTGCGGAGCCGCCTAGGGGAATCGAACCCCTGACCTATTCATTACGAGTGTCTGTGATGCTGGCCACTATGGCTTCTAGCTGGCACTTTGCTTCAATCGCCACTAGCTACACGCACTCTGACAACCCCAATCAACCCCAGTTCGCAACACAGCTAGCTACATGCGCCCGCGCTCGAAGGCGGAGTATCGCCCCCAAGAAGTCACCGCGTGCCAACTACCGAGAGTGACACCCGTCAGCTCGCGTCTCACACCGATTTGCAGGCTTCCAGCTATCCGCGTACCCGCGCCAAGATCCTTTCCCAAATGCCGGTTCAGTATCGCATGCGGATCCGCGTAAAATTTACACTAGAACCACTCTTATGAGCTATTGGAAATATTCCAACCGGAAAGAACTTGCAGCCATCACAGACATGAATAGGCGACATGAGGCATCAAGACGATAAAAATCTTTCTAGTGTCGAATATCAGATCCCCATCGAGCGACTTGACGAATGGCTAC
Organism: Amycolatopsis sp. lyj-90; assembly: GCF_046549035.1. Classification (NCBI taxonomy): domain Bacteria; kingdom Bacillati; phylum Actinomycetota; class Actinomycetes; order Pseudonocardiales; family Pseudonocardiaceae; genus Amycolatopsis; species Amycolatopsis sp. lyj-90. The sequence goes on along the minus strand of NZ_JAJPWP010000012.1, from coordinate 281,433 downwards.
GATTCCTCTATCAGATGATCGGCGCAGCTGGCTACGAGATCAATAGCGTCGACGAAGAGGTAGGCCTCTTCGAATCACGAGTACGCGGATCGGAATCTTCGACAGTTCTGCAAATTCAGAAAGGAAACAGCGATTTTGCAAAAATAAAAATAATTGAACTGGCGAACGAGAGTCACCTAGAGACCTACACGACAGCGATAGCCACCGCGACCGCCAGGCTTAGCCAGCCAGCCAAGACTCTTCCCTGGTCAGCAATTATTGGCCCAGATCCAGAAAATAGCACTTATACTAGTCCAAAAATTGCGGAACCCGCCAGACTTGCTGAAATCGACCTGCTTCCTAGCACCGACAGACTTTTAGAATGGGTTCAGGTATATCCAAAAGTTCACGATAGGGAGCTGTCGGTAACCTGGCCAGCACGCGCCTTTGGCCACGTTACCGGAACGGACCACAGGAAAGCCAGGCGCGATGCCGCCCTAAAGGTTCGGCGAATCTGTTCTCTACTATCCGTCATATCGCGAGACTGCTGGATCGTTCGACAAGGCCCCGAGGTGGGCGAGTACGCGTCAGAAATGCGTTTTCCCGTTACTGATCCAGAAATAATGAGATCCGATTCCAACCTTGGCCCCTTTGGCGAATCGCCTAGACTAGAGGTTCCAGAATGGTTATCGGAGAGCATTAATCGACTTGATGAAGACGTGAAGCTTAGCGATGCACTCACCGCCTTCCATGAAGCGCTTCTCCTGCAGAAGCGCCACCCATCAATAGCTTTAGTGGCGCTTGTTACAGCTATTGAGGCTATCGGTTCACGCACAGTCAGCTTGACGTCCTGCAAGACTTGCGAGCACTGCACGGAAGAATTCGGTTACGCACGAAGGTTTCGAAAGACGCTAGCACGAGTTCTACACAAGAAAGAAATTAGCCACATCGGCGACGCATACAATTATCGCTCGCGAACCGCCCACGACGGCACACTGTTTGGAACCGACAGGTTCCCCGGCACTGTCATGATCACTTCCATTCTTTCATCGGATAAGGAAGGAGATTTTGACCCTATTGTCAATGTCTTACGTAGAGCTTGTAGGCGTCTGTTAATCCTCGAACTAGGCGGGCCAGAGACATGGACACGCTCTGCCGATGACCTTCCAAGGGGTCTAGTGGCTGCGACAGTAACCCTCGGTCAACAGGATCCGCAACGCTCGGAACAGATCGATGCACCCGCGATAGAATCCGGCAGCCACCAACCGGAAGGGGAAAACTATGAGTGACTCATCTGAACTGGGAGTTGAGCGCACTCTCATCCTGCTCAAGCCGGACGCCGTTGCTCGTGGACTAGCGGGACGAATACTCACTCGATTCGAGGACGCTGCACTTAAAATTGTGGGGGTCAAGATGAAGCAGCTCGACCCCGAGTTCACCAGGAAGCACTACTTCGACCTGGAAGAACGCGCCGGAGCCGACATCTACAACACGACGGCCGCGTTCATGCAGACCGGCCCGGTCATCGCGCTAGCGCTCGAAGGCGTGGACGCCGTGGCCAAGGTCAGGAAGATCATCGGCCCCACCTTTCCGAACGAAGCCGCGCCAGGCACGGTCCGTGGCGACTTCGCGCACCAGACGAAGGCGTCGTCCGAGGTCAGCGGCAAGGCTGTCATGAACCTCGTCCACGCCTCCGGCAACTCCGAGGAAGCCAAGTACGAAGTCGGCCTCTGGTTCGACGGGACCGAGCAGTTCGAGTACGAGACGCTGGCTGAGAAGCTCGCCTACTGAGCGGAGCCAGCATGACCGAAGGTCACGGCTCGCTCGACGAGCTTCGCGCCGTGTTCGAGCTGGAGGTCAGCACCAACAGACGGGCCGCCGCTGAGACGGCGTACGCCCTGGCGTTCCGCTACCGGAACGAGGACGTCGACGGGACCCGACGGTTCGACGCTGCCAAGTTGTGGGCAACACGAGCGATCGAACTGCTCGACGCGCTGCCCGCAGACACGCTTGACCAGGTGGCCAGCACCCGGACGTCAGTCGGTGGCGTCGAGCTGCCCACGCTGCTGCATGCCGACGTTGTGCGCGAGAGGCTCGCCGACGTGCTGATCTAGCGAATAGACGACAACGGGCCTCGATCGCCGACCAGCGATCGAGGCCCGTTCGTTTCAGGTTACGAAGACAGCGTCGCGTCCAGGTGTTCTTGCACCGGGCCGTAGAAGGGGTACGGCACATACTCCGTGATCTGCTTGCCGTCCGACCATGCGACCTCGACAAGCTCTTCGTCGTCAACGACGCTCGCTTCGCCTTCGACGACGTCGCACGCCACGTAGATCATCGTGCGACCAGTGTTCGGGTGGACCCGCTCACCGAGGACCTTGACCTCGGCCACCGTCAGACCAGTTTCTTCCTTGGCCTCGCGGACTGCTGCCTGACTTCCGGTCTCCCCTGCCTCGACCTCGCCTGCCGGGAATTGCCACGACAGGCTTCCTTCCTTGACGCGACGCTTGACGAGCAACACCTTGCCGTCGCGCACGATGACCGCAGCGGCGATCGGCGGCCGCACCTCGTCACTCACCTGGAACCTCCAAAGCTTCCAATATCGGCGGGAAAATCTGCTGAGCCGGGATGAAACGCGTCAATTTGGTCTTGTCGATCCAAACCACGCTAACATTCTCGACCACGTCCATGTTCTGTGCCTCTCCTGTCAAGTACTCACATAGGACGTACTCACAGAAGACCTTGGTGATCGGGTGCAATCGACTGCCGAGACTGCGGGTGACCACACAGTGAACGCCTGTCTCACCAAGGGTTTCTCGCACAGCTACCGTCTCCGGTGAGACGCCCGGCTTGACCATCCCGGCCGGGAACTGCCAGGAGATCCCTGCCCCGTCCTCGCCCCTGCGACAGACGATGAGCACTTCGTCGGAGTCGTTGACAACCACGGCGATCGCGACCCGTAAGGCTTGCGCGCTATCAGCCTCGGTCGCCACCGGTGGCACGACAAGCTGCGCAAATCGCGCCTTCGCTCGGTCCGATGCTCGTTCCAACGCCGTATCGAGAGCGTCTTGCATCTCGGACCTAGGCGTGACGTCAGGCTTCGAGTGCCAGCCTGCGACGGTCCGCACGGCGACACCTAGATGGTCGGCGAATGCTTCGTTGCTCATGCGGAGTGCAGCTTGAAGTGCGCACGCCGACTGGCCGGTCCAGTTGCTTACGAACTCCACTCACCGCACCCCCAAAGGCCCCGATGTGCACTGCTACTGCACTGGTTGCGCGCTGGAACTGCACTGCTTGTGCATCGTTTGCGACGAAGGTTCGGCGTTGACTGAGAGGCATGAAAAACAGTCATCCGAACCCCTCAGCGGCGGTTAATTCCGCGGTCGTCGGAAACGTGTTTGAGCACCGACTCAACGTTCGCGTTGACCTCGTCGAGCCGATCGTTAAGCGCACCCATTCCGCGGAGCCGATCCGTAATTTCGCGCAACTGGTGCTCAATGACCGCAAGCCGACCAGGAATGTCGTCATCCCCCTTCGGCGCCGGTTCGCCTGGCTCCGGCGGACGGCGACCCGCGAGCACGGCCGCAAGGTGGCCGGCGTGCAGGTCAAGGGCAAGCGAAAGCGCCTCAAGGGTGCGATCGCTGCGACGGCGTTGCGCCCGGTTGTGCTGGATTTCGCGGACAGTCGCCTTGGAGACCTGCGATCGCGCGATGAGCTCGCGCTGACTGAGACCGAGTTCAGTCATGCGCTGATTGATCGCTCTCGCGACTGCCGCCCAGTCCTCCGACACGTATCCCTCCGCGCTCCGCCTCAACGACGAGACTAGCGCGGCTTGCGTTTCCGCAGCCCGCCTTCCGTGCCCGTGCCGACACATTCGGACACTTCCGTGCTCATTCGGGATGAAATCATCCCTAAATTGAGATTTAAATAGTTCTTCTGTCAAGGGATTACCTCAATGGATACCGAACTGAACGTCGCTCCGGCGTTCTACACAGTCGGGGAAGCAGCGGAAATTCTCCGTGTGAATCCGGTGACGCTGTACCGCGCCATCCGAGACGACGCCTTCCCCGCGGTCCGCATTCGTACCCGCTACGTCGTTCCTGCCGCCGCCCTCAAAGACCTGATTGCCGAGGTCACGGCATCGGGCGGCTGCATCGATCTCGCCGACCTGATCGCCGACCGGCGAACGGCGCGCGAGGCAGGCCGGGCAACCGGGGGTGCGTCGTGATGAACCGAGACAAGTACGAGGAGACGGCCGCCCACCTGGACCGGTACGCCGACGTGCCTGATGAGGTGTTGGCCGAGGTCGTGACCCGTGACGGCCTTTGCTTCTGGGCCTTCGACCGTAGCGAGATTCCAGAACTGTCCGGAATGGACACGCCTGATCGCGAACTGGCCGCTCGGATGTGCGCCGGATGCCCGGTCATCGATGAGTGCTTGGAACTGGAACTCCGGTCGGCCGGTGAAGACACGGTCGGCGTGTGGGGCGCGCTCCCAGACACCGACCGACGCCGGGTCTACCGCGCGTGGCGAGAACGCCGGATGCGTTTGGAAGGGGGCGAGCAGGGATGACGGTCAACCTGACTCCGACACAGATCCTCGCGGGGATCGGCGTACTGCTCGCCTTGATCGTGGTGTGGCGGTTCGGTGCACGCAAGGCGCGCCGTGCCGCCGACGCAGCCCGCGCGTCGGCGCGGGTGGTGTCGCTGGCCGGGCGAGTCTTGTTCACGGGCGCCGCGTTCGTGGGCGTCCAGTGGCTGGTGATCAGCCACCCTGGGAACCCGACTCTCCTGGTGGTGGTGCTCTCGGTTCCGGACCTGATCGCAGCGCACGTGCTGACACGCGCGCTGACGGTCACGTCACTGGACACCACGAACCGCCGGGGCGGTGGTCGGCGATGAACGCGCCAACCGATCAGAACGGGCTGGAAGGGGTGGCCGCCTTCGGGCGGCCACCCGCCGCCCGGCCGACGCGAGCGGAGAGGCTCGCACGAGACGCTGCCAACGCGGCAGAAGTTCGACGATGGCAGGGCCACCCCGACGTTGTCGCGCTCCGCGTGGAGCGGGTCCGGTCGCAAGTGGACCGACTGTGCTGGGCGGGAATCGTGCTCGGCCTCGCGTTCACGATGGCCAACGTCCAATGGTTCGCGGCGGCTGGATCGGCTCCGTGGTCCCTGCCGTGGTTGGCCGCGTGGTTGCTTGATCCGACAGTGTCTCTGGTGCTGCTGGCAATCCTGCGGGCCGAGCAGGTGACCGCGCGGTACCAGGTGCACACCGGTCGTTGGGTGCGCGCGGCCAAGTGGTCCGCGCTCGGCGCGACCTACGTCATGAACACCTGGGCATCGTTCGCGGCCGGTTCACTGTCCGGGGTTGTTCTCCACTCTGTTCCGCCGCTGATCGTGTTCGCGGCTGCCGAGGCGATCACGGATCTACGCGACAAGCTCACCGAGGCGGTTGCGGTGGCGTTCATGGATGCGGCCGAACGGGCCGAACCGCCGATGCCATCCCAAGCGACGGACGGCGTTCACGAATCGCAGCCCAGCAAGCCACACCGAGCGCCTCGGCGGACGCAGTCGACCCGGCGGAAGTTGTTCGCTGACTACCTCCACGAGGCACGGCAGGCGTGGACGCCGGACGTGACGGTGACACCAGCTTGGGTCCGGAACGTGACCAGGTGCTCGCGCGGCCTGTCGCCCCGGCTTGCCTCGGCGCTGACGGCAGAACTCGAAGGCAGCCAAGACACCACAGTGCCAGGAGAGGAGGACCGGTCATGAACGCCAACGACAACACTGGAACGCTCGCCGAGCGGGCGAGGTCGCAGGACGTCGAGCACGTCGGGCCGGTACTCGACGGCGAGTTGATCGACGACACGTTGCCGCAGCCCCGGCGGAAGAAGGTACGTCGCCGGTTCGCTCAGTGGTGGCAGCACTCACCTCGGGTTCCGCGAGCACTGAAGAGCAAGGCGCAAGCGGTACAGGCAGCGAAGGACGCCGCCGCTGCTGTGCTCAAGTCGCCGTGGCGCTACCTGGGTTCGGTCATGCGCGGTGTGGTGGTCGGTGTCCGGTGGTGGCGCAACTGGGTCACCGTCCGGGACTACCGCGCGGCGGCCGAGGAGTCGGAGAAGCTCGCGGACAAGTTCACGGAGATCCGTGAACTCACGTTGTTCCGGTGGAAGGTCACGGGCGCGGTGCTGGCCGTTGTCACCTTGGCTGTCGCGGTCGTGCATCTCGTGTATGGCGCCGATCCGCTGTGGATCGCCGGGGCCGTCACGTCAGCCGCCCTGGCAATCCTCGGCCGACGGAAGGACGGCAGCCCTGGTCGGAAGCCTGCATTAGCCGGGCCGCGCACGCTCACATGGACGATGGACCCTCAAGTGCTCGTCGATGCGTTCCGAGACGCCAAGCTCATCGGCAAGGATGAAACGCTGCGACTGGTGGAGCGGGCAACCCGGATCGGTGACGGCTGGGCGATCACGGTCGACCTACCGGCGACCCGCAAGGCCGCCGACGTCGTCAAAAACCGGGATGCGCTCGCGTCGGCGCTGGCAGTCGATGAGGTTCAGCTCATCGTGGAGCGAGTTCGGGGCAACGGCGGTCATGCCGGGCGGGTGTCCATGTGGGTCGCCGACGAGGACCCCTACGGCGGACCTCCACTCCGGACGCCCCTTCTCAGCGTGACACGGTGGGATGCGTGGCGACCGGTGCCGTTCGGGCGGGATGCACGAGACCGGCGTATCGACTTGCCCTTGGTGTGGACGTCGCTTCTGGTGGGCGCCATTCCAAGGCAGGGCAAGACGTTCGCTGCCAGGCTCGCGGCCGCGGGGCTCATCCTGGACGCATGGGTGCGCCTCTACGTGGCGGACTTCAAGGCCGGTAAGGACTGGGACGCCGCCGGCCAGGTGGCGCACCGGTTCATGGCCGGCGACGAGACCAAACACGTGTTGGCGCTGAAAGACTGGCTCGTCGAACTGGTGGCCGAAGTTCAGGGACGCTACCGGCGCATGCGCGACCTGGATGACCTGACATGTCCCGAGTCGAAGGTCACGCCGGAGATGTCTCGTGACAAGGCGTTGGACATGCCGGTCACGGCGATCTTCATCGATGAGGTCCAAGTACCGCTCGAAGACCGGACGCCGCTCGTGGTGCAGGGGAAGAAGCTCACGGTTGGCGAGTACATCGGCGAGTTGCTCACGTGGCTGGCGAAGAAGGGACCGGCCGCCGGGATCGTGCTCGTGCTGGCAACGCAACGGCCTGACTCGAAGACGATCCCGTCCGGGCTGCGGGCAGTCCTCGGGTCGCGGTTCGCCCTGCGGGTGATGGACTGGCGCGACTCCAACATCGTGTTGGGCGAGCAGATGAACACACGCGGATACGACAGCAGCCGTCTGCTTCCGTCGCACAAGGGCGTCGGCATCCTTCGTCCGGATGGCGACACGGCGGCCGGGGCCGATGTACTCGCCATGACGGTCCGGACCTACTACATGCCGAACGAGGATTGGCAGACGATCTGCCAGCAAGGCCGTGCTTTGCGGGAGGCAGCCGGGACGCTGACCGGTCATGCGGCCGGGCAGGACACCCGACCGACGCTCGACCACGCGGCCGTTGCTCGCGCCCTCGGCGCGAGCGGTCCGGTTGCGTCACCAGCCGCACCGATCCAACTGCCTGAACCACTGGCGTCCGTCGCCGACTACCTCGGAGAAGATCTCGACGAGGGCGGTCGGGAGTTCGTTCCCACGGCGGAGCTTGTCGAAGCGCTCAACTTCGAGCCGACCGCATTCGGTCGCCAGATGGGGGACTTCGGGTGTCGGCCAGAGAGGTTCCGCGTCCCGGGTGAGGGCGGCCGGATGCGGCAGATACGCGGCTACGCCACGGCCGAAATCCGGGCCGCCGTCGAAGCCATTGGCGATGCCAGAGGGCTCGACGACGATCCGTAACCTGTCACAACCCGTCTCGCGAACCCGTCACGCCGTCACAGGCGGCGTGACGGGTCCGCGTGCGCTTGACCAGCGGAAACGATGGTTGTGACAAGTGAGACGGGTTCGCCGGAGCCTGTCTCGACGGCCAGAAATCGGCCTATCCGCCGATATTGGACGCCGCTGCTGGTCGCTCTGGTCAGGATTCGACCATCGGCGCGTCGTCTTCATCTGACTCGACCAGGACGACGCGCAAGGTGTACCCGAGGAACCGGGCATACATCTGGAGATGGTCCAGGACCCGAGCGCATGCGGGGTGGTTCTCCCACTTCCACACAGACGCGGGGTGCACGTCCAACTGTTTGGCGACATAGGCACAAGTCCACCCACGCGCCTTTCGGATCTTGCCGAGCTGATGCTGTGCCTTGGTTACTTCCGCCATGGCTTCCGCGTCGTCGTCCGAGTCGCGCTCGAACATGGTGCTGTGGGACTTCAAGATTTGCTGCCCTTCTCGAACTTGGTTGAAGCAGGCGCACACCGAAGGAGCCGAGTCCAGACGCCTCGTTTGCGATGCCGGTGGGGCTCAGACCGCCTGACGTCTCTGACACCAGCAAGCGCAGCAAGGAACGCGTGGCATCGTCGGCAGGGAACGCCAGGTACGGACATGACCGAGGCCACTTCGACGATGTGGCCGCAGACAGCGCGGTAGCGACCACGCCGCGCCTGCATCCCCGCTAGAAACTGCTCATCTGTAACCGCGTGGTCGTGCTCGTCGGACATGCAGCGGTACCAACTGAGAAACAACCCGGCGACCTTCCCCGGCCGTTCGTAGCTCACCCGCAAGCCTTTCATTCTGGGACTAAATCGACCCTTATGAGAGAATGAAATAAGTCTCAGGTCGCTGCGGGGGTGCAACCCATGACGCGCGCATGACTTGTGGCCGCCATGAGCAGGACAAAGCTTTCAGGAGTGGACGAATGCGAGATGCGGACGGGACAGCAGGACCCCGCACCCTGCTTGAGCAGATGCTCTGGGAGCGACGGCAGACCTACGAAGAGTTCGTTGAGTTCGCCGAGGGGTTCGCGAGGGAGCACGGCGAGCCAGGCACGCTCAGCGTTCGGCATCTTGCACGTCTGGTCGCGGGCGCACACCCGGACGGCAGGCCGCTCGGCCCCGTGCGGCCAGCCACGGCGCGACTGCTTGAACGGATCTTCGGGTTGAGCATCTCGGAGTTGCTTGCACCGCATAACCGGCCAGCACCAACCCAGATTCAACCGCTGCGCGTCGCCGTTGCGGTGGTGGTACGCGGCGATGACGTCCTGATCGTGTGTCGCCGAGGAGATGACGCAGCCGGGATCTCCTGGCAGTTCCCGGCCGGTGTAGTCAAACCAGGCAGCCAACCTGCCGTCGTCGCCGTCCACGAAACGCTCGCCGAGACGGGCGTTCACTGCATAGCGCGACACAAGATCGGAGAACGATTACACCCAACTACTGGGGTGCTTTGCGACTACATCCTGTGTGACTACGTTGCTGGCGAAGCGCAAAACCTGGACGTTGTCGAAAACGTTGCAGCTACATGGGTCAGCCACGTGAATTTAGCTCGCTTCATTCCGCTGATGCAGGTTTACGGGCCCGTATTGCAAACCCTGGACGAACGATTACAAGCGCACACTTGATGACCATGTGCGTCATTGAATCTCCGTAACCCGCGAGTCTGCGAACGAGTTCATGGGCCCAAAATGGCTGACCTGCAGTCAGCGCCACTGGCGTCCAACTGCAGGTCAGACAGCATGAAGCTAACCCAACTTGGGCCGGGGAGCCGAAACGGTCGAGATACGGTGAACGACTATCGAAGCCGCGCCCACGATGGACACAGCACCTGCAACGGACATTCCAAACCAAGTCAAGGATGCGGCCACTAGGATGACCACCACGAGAATCACTAGCCGTTGCCAGATCACACGGTGGCCCAACACGCCACAACATACTGCCAAATTGATCACCTTCCGGTTTGGCCTACAGACGGAAATTTTTCGGGGTGCAGCCCCTGTGCTCATTGATGCTGCCCCAAAGTTCCGACAAAAACATCTCGCCACGCCGAGAGGCCCAACATCCCAAGCGTGGTCCGCCTTTCTACTACAGTTGTCACGTCCCCTGGTGCACCTTTGCACCACGGTGGCTGACCTGCGGTTCTGCCTACAGACGGACGTCGCAAGTCGGATCTACCGCCCTCCTCGCGTGCAGGTGAGGAGGGCGAACTATTTCTCACGGACAGCGCGCAAGCCGATCACCTTCGCGGGCTTAGCGTCGGCGGCGGCTTCAGCGTTGGCGACGACGGCCCGCTTGCCACGGCTCACGGTCACGAGCGACGCCGCTCGGAGCTGAGCGATTGCGCGTTGAGCCGTGCCGAACGAGACGCCATAGCGTTCGGCCAGAGCTGCGACGGTCGGAAGCTGCGAACCCGGCGCAAGAATGCCGCTCACGATCGCCCCGCGGAGATCAGCAGCGATCCGCCGATACGGTGCCGCGTCGTCATCCGGGACCACGGCCGCCGGGAACTCACCGTCAGCGCTCAGCGCCACCGGTAACTCCGGCATCCGTCCCGCGAGCGTTCCGGCCGCGCGCTGGTCCGCCTCGGCGACCCAAGCCGAGTAGACCTTGAGCGTCGTCGAGCCACCTCCACCGTGGCCGAGCCGCCCGGCGACCGTTCGCACGTCGACTCCGGCCGCGATCAACTCCGTCGCCGTGTAGTGGCGGAGCTGGTGAATGTTCATGTCCCAGCCGAGCCGCTCGCACATGCGCGCATACCGCTGGCTCACAGAGTCCGGCTTGAGCCACGTGCTCCCATCTGGCGACAGGGAGAAGATTCGGGCGCTAGCGGGCATCTCGGAGCCGATTCCGGCGCGCTCCGCACAGCGCTGGCGGTAAGCCCTAAGCAACGCGACCGTGTCAGCGTCGAGCGTGATCCGGCGTTGCTGATGGGTCTTCGTGTCCTTCTCCCACGTCCGGCGACCTTCCTGGGCAATGCTCGAACGGATCGTCAGAACGCCCTTGCCGACGTCGAGCCGATCCCATTTCAGCGCGCACAGCTCACCGCGCCGGATACCGGTCATCAGCGCGAGCCAGACGAGCATTCCCCAATCGACGTCCTGCCATGCCGCGTTCGCGATGGCCGCCGCCTGCTCGGATGTAGGCGGTTTCGGCTCCGGGCGTGACACGGGGACCGACTCAGCCAGGTCGAACGGGTTGACGCCGAGCCACCCCCAACGAACGGCACGCTGTCCGGCGCCGGACAGGATCGCCTGAATCTTCCGGATCGAGCTGCCTGCCAGCGGCTTGCACTTGTGCGGCCCGCAGCGGTCATCACATTCATGTGCCCGCTCAGTCCGGTGCTGGACGAACTTGCGGCCCTGGCAATGGGCGCGGCAAGTCCGGAGCTGCTTGTAGAAGGAGTCGAGGATCTCGCCGTCGAGTCGGCTCAGCTTCGAGCCGCCGAGCAATGGCCGAACATGGATTCGGACGAGAGATTCATACCCCGTTCGGGTGGTTTCCTCGATCTTCACCAGTTCGAAGTACCGGTCCATCAACTGATCCACGGTCGCGCTCGTGCGTGAGCTGCGTTTCTCGTCGACCTGGTTGAGGAACTTCGTCCGCAGTTTCTCAGCCTGGCCTGCGGCTTTAGGTCCTGCGGACACCACCTCGTCGAGGTAGTACCGCTTCTTCGTGACAGGGTCGATACCCGCGTAGACCTTCACTCTGAGTGACCCGCTGGGGAGCTTGATGATCTCGCCGCGAATGCGCTTCCGGGGGCCGTTTGCGCTGGTCATGAAGCCAGTCTACGACCGGCTGGCTACACGAATGGCTACACAGAAAGCAACCAGGGACCTTCCGGAATCCGGAAAGTCCCTGGTCAAACGCTTGAGCCGCCTAGGGGAATCGAACCCCTGACCTATTCATTACGAGTGAATCGCTCTGGCCGACTGAGCTAAGGCGGCGTACATCGGACTCGCACCCGATGACGGAGACAAGTGTAGCGGAGGCTTGAACGTCACCTTCCGGGGCCACCGTCGTTAGGGTCCTATGACGCCGGTCTCAGTCCCCCAAGACCGGCCCATCCCCACTGGAGGACCTGTTCATGCGGCGACGACTGCCCCGTGTGCTGGCGCTTCCGGCCGCCGCGGCTCTGCTCTTGCTGACCGCGGCCCCGGCGACCGCCCAGACGATCCCGACCACGCCGATCCCCGAACCGGCCAACCCGGGACAGCCGCCCATGTCGTCTCCGATCGGCCCGCAGCCGCTGGGCAAGGCCGTCGGCGACGCGGGAGCGGCGCTCGGCGTGCTGCGGCTGCTGCCCAACGCCGTGCCGACGAGCGCGATCCTGCCCGGCGTCAGTGACCAGCTTCCGAAGCAGTCCGCGCTCGAAGCCGGGATGGGACTTTCCAGCGCGCAGGCCAACTCCGAGGCCTACCTGAGCTACGAGCGGTCGATCGCACAGTCGTCACCGTTCGGCCTGTCCGCCGCGGGCAACGCGCCGCAGACGCCCGGCAGCCTCGTGCAGACCGCGCTGCCGGACAACCCGAAGCCGATCAGCGGCGGCCTCAACGCGCCGAAGAACCCGCTGTTCAATCTCGGCCTGCTGAACGGCGAGGCGCACGCGCGCTGGAGCCCGACGCTCGGGCCGTGCGTCGGCACGATCGCCGACTCGAGCACGTCGATCGCGAACCTCGCACTGCTGCCGTCGATCCCGAACATCCCGGGCGCCGACCAGCTGACCGCGGCGAGCGACCAGCTCAAGGCGGGGCTCGCCGGGCTTCCGGGTCCGCTGGCGAGTCTGGGCGGGCTGCTTTCGGGCACCAGCGCCAACAGTGACGGCAAGGGCGCGGTACTGAGCCTGCCGAACACGCTGTCGTCGCGCTCGACCGTGCGGCTGGTCGACATCCCCGGCACGAAGAACAAGGCCGTCGAATCGACGTCGACCCTGCAGGCGGCCAGCATCGAACTGCTGAAGGGCACGCCGCTCGGCCTGACGATCAGGGTCGCCAGCCAGCCGACGCTGCGGGTCACCTCGACCGGCGACAAGAAGACGTCGAAGGTCGAGTACACCGCGCCGGTGCTGCAGGTCGTCCGCGGCGACAAGGTGCTGTTCACCCTCGACGCGAACAACCCGGCCAAGGACATCCCGATCGGCATTCCGCTGCCGTCGCTCAAGCAGGTCCCCGGCTTCGAGCAGCTGAAGAACGTGCCGGTCATCGGCGGCCTCGCCGAGATGCTCGACGGTGCCACCAAACAGCTTCCGGGCGGCGAGGCCGGGAACGGGCTCACCCTCGACCTCGGGGTGCTGAAGCTGTCGATCGCCGGGCTGAACCAGAAGTCGAGCGACATGACGTCGCCGTTCAAGGGCTTCCAGATGGGCGCCTCGGCGCGACTGCTGGACCTGCAGATCCTGCCGACGACGGCGCTGCAGAAGGCACTGCCGCCGGACGCCGCGAAGAAGCTGCCCTCGTCGCTGGCCCAGGTGTCGCTCGGCGAGCAGATCGCCCGGGCGTACGCGCCGACCGGCGGTGTCGAGTGCGGCACGACGACTCCGCCGCCCGCGGGCAACAACGGCGGCGCTGCGCCGAAGGGCCCGGTCAAGAACCTGGCCTACACCAACGCCGCCTACGACACGGTGCCGATGTTCTGGATGGGTACCACGATGCTGCTGATCGGCGTGGTCCTCGTGGCCGCCATGCCGGGACGGCGCCGGCTCGCGATGGTTCCGATCTCCCGCAAGGACGTGCCGGGCTTCAAGCCTTCGCCGCGTCCGCGTTCCGAGGACTCTCTGGACTGAGACGGGGCGAGGAGGGTGATGAACGGTCCTTTCGCGCCTTGCCCCCGCGTGAGAGGCCCGTTCGTACCGGTCGCCTGGGTATCCACTGTGGGTTTCGACCCTCAAGTACATGAAGGCCCCCTTCATTGCGCTAGACGCAGTGAAGGGGGCCTTCATGTACTTCCGGCGCTCCATGGCCCGGGTTCCTCCCGAGGAAGCTGAAGGGGCCTTCCCCGCTTTCGCTTCTCTCGGACCGCTTCCGCAAGCTGCCCCCAATGTGGCATTGGGGACGTTGAGCGTCTCCAATGCCACATTGGGGGCACCACCCGAGGCATCCGAAACCCGAAGCCGCTTCACTTACCCACAGCAGTTGTCCACAACCACCCCTACCTGTGGACAACTCGCCCGACCAGCACTTTTCCGCCCTCAACCCCGGTAAACTGGACTCGGGGTCGCCCCCCTGGGACGGGCGGGGGGTGGGGTTACGCGGGTTCAGCCTTGGCGCAGGGTGGTGACCATGGCTTCGACGGCGATGCGCGGCTTCACGTTCAGGTCGATGGCTTCGCGGCATTCCAGGACCGCTTCGAGGCGGCGCAGGATCGAGTCCGGCGCCCAGGCGGAGGCGGCCTGCGAGATTTCCGACGCGTGGTCGGGGTGGTTCAGTGTCGCGCCCGCGCCGCTCGCGGTCACGAGGACGTCCCGGTAGAACGCGGCGAGGTCCACCAGCGCGAGGTCGAGGGTGTCCCGCTGGGTCCGGGTCGCGCGTGACTTCTGGCGTTTCTCGAGTTGTTTCACTGCGGCTTCGGCGGCTCGTTTCGCGCCCGAGACGCCCTTTCCGATGCCGTCACCGCCCATCGCGGTGCGGAGTTCGGAGCGCTCGGCCTCGTCGCGGACCTTGCTCTCCTCGCCCGCGTCGGCCTCGGCCGCGCTGATCAGCTGATCCGCGCAGGTGAACACATCGGACGGACGCCGCAGGCCGAGCGGGATCCGCAGCACCGTCGCCCGCCGCTGCCGCGCGGCCTCGTCGGTGGCGAGCCGCCTCGCGCGGCCGACGTGTCCACTCGAGACGGACGCGGCCCACTGCGCGCGTTCGGGATCGATGCCGTCCCGTTCCACGAGCACCTGCGCGATCGCCTCGGCGGGCGGAGTCCGCAGGGTGACCAGACGGCAGCGCGAGCGGATCGTCACCGAGACGTCGTCCGGGTGATCGGACGGCGCGCACAGCAGGAACACCGTGCGGTCCGGCGGCTCCTCGACGGCCTTCAGCAGCGCGTTCGACGCGCCTTCGGTCAGCCTGTCGGCGTCTTCGATGATCACCACCTGCCACCGCCCGGTGGTCGGACGGCGAGCGGCGGACTGGACCAGCGAACGCATTTCGGCGACGGAGATCGAAAGGCCTTCCGGCGCGACGAGCTTGACGTCGGCGTGCGTGCCCGCGAGCACGGTGCGGCAACCGGGGCAGGCCCCGCAGCCGGTGCCGGTGCTGCACTGCAACGCCGCCGCGAACACCCTGGCGGCGGTCGAGCGACCCGAACCCGGCGGACCGGTCACCAGCCACGCGTGGGTCATCGCCCCCGGCGCGACAGGCTGGTTCTCGATGATCCGCGCGGCCGCCGCCGACGCCGTGGAAAGCGTGCGCGCGCCGGGCTCCTGGCCGACGAGCTGCTTCCAGACACCGATCAGCACCGGGGCTTCCGTCATCTGACCTCGACCTTTTCCTCCGCCGGAGCGAGTCCGGCGAGCCTGCCGACGAGCACCGCGCGAATCGCGGTCCGGATCCGGTCACTCACTTCGTCTTCGGTGCCCTCCGCGTCGACCACCACGTACCGGTCCGGGTCGGCGGCGGCCATCTCCGTGAGCAGATGCTGCACCCGCCACTGCGCGTCCAGCGACGCCGACTTCCGCATCACCGTGCCGGGATCGGCGTCGAGCAGGACGGTGATGTCGGGCCGCAACCTGCCGGTCGCCCAGTCGGCGAGCCCTTCGAGTTCCTGGCTGTCCAGCCCGGCGACCGCCGACAGATGCGCCAGCGGCGAATCCACGAACCGTTCCATCACCACGACGGAACCGGCGTCGAGCGCGGGCTGGATGTCCCGTTCCACGATGTCCGCCCGCACCGCGGCGGCGGCGAGCGCCTGCGCTCGTGCACCGGTCAGCGAAGCGCCGGAGAGCAGCTTCGCGAGCCGCTGGTCGTCCAGCGCCGGGTCGGCCGCCAGCACGACCGGACGCGTACCCGCGCGCAGCCATTCGGCCAGCCGCTCGGCCTGGGTCTCGGTGTTGATCGCCCGCGTGCCTTCGAGCGCGATCAGCAGCCCGTTGACGCGGCGCGGGCTGCGGCGCAGGGCGTTGCGGAGATCGGCGAGGATCGGCTCGGCGCGCCTGTCGTCCATCTGCCGGTACGCGAAGATCCCGGCGAGCAGCGCGAGGACACCGCCGCCGACCATCACCGGCCGCGTGCCGTCGATCGAGATCGTGCCGCCCCACAGGTTGATCTCGGTCGTCTGGACCGCACTGATCAGCACCGGCACCAGGATCGTCGAGCCGAACAGCACGATCTTCATCAGCGACTGGTAGATCGCGTTGATCCGGCCGCGGATGGAGTCCTCGATCCGCGAACCGATGATCGTGACACCGGTCAGGAACGCCGTCCCCGCCCAGACACCGACCGCGGCGACAGCCACCAGCGAGACCGCGAGATGCGGCGACAGCGCGACGACGATGAGGCACAGGCCCGCGGCGACGATCGAGATCCCGAACAGCCTGTCGTGCGCGAGCCGCCGCGCGAGCTTCGGGGCCACGGCCATCCCGGTGGCGAGCCCGAGGAAGACTGCGAGCACGAGGAGGTTGAATGCCGCATCACCGGCCAGCAGGCTGGACGAATACGGCTTGGCCGAACCGATCACCGCGCCGCCGGCGGCGAACGCACCGAACGCGCCGATCATCAGCCCGCGCACCAACGGCGTCGTCCGCACGAAGCGGGCGCCGTCGGAGATCATCTGGCGGAAGCCGAACTTCTCCTCGTCGGCGGCCTTGACCTTGGGTTTCTCGACCGAGTGGACGTTGCGCAGCGAAAGTTCGGGGATCCGGGTGGCGATCACGATCGCGCTGGTCAGGTACAGCAGGCCGGTGATGACGACGGCGACCTTCGCGATGCCGAGCTGCGCGTCACCCTGGAAGAAGTGGAACGTGGTGTTGCTGCCGGTGAGCACGGCGTTCGCCCCGGCCGCGGTGATCACCGCGAGGCCGTAGGTCATCACCATGCCGAGCTGGTTGGCCGTCTCGACCTGGTCCGGGCGGCGCAGCAGGTTCGGCACCGCCGCGTCCTTCGACGGGATCCACATCATCGCGCAGCAGCCGACCAGGAAGTTGCCGACGAACACCCACCACGGCGTGCCGACGAACGCGATCGACAGCAGGAAACCGCACCGGCCGAGGTCGCAGAGCACCATCACCTTGCGCCGGTCGAACCGGTCGGCGAGCAGCCCGCCGAGCGGCGCGAACAGCAGGCCGGGCAGCAGCGAAGTCAGCACGACGCCGACGAACGCGAAGTTCTGCGCGGCGTAGTTGTCGGTCAGTTTGGTGACCAGACCGGTCAGCGTCAGCAGGTTCAGCCAGTCCGCGACGCTGCACAGATACGAGACACCCCAGATCCGGCGGAACGGCTTGATCGCCAGCACCCGCCGCACGCGGTGCATGGTGGAAGTGTCACGGCCCGCCGAACCATCCGTGCCCGCTTCGGGCACCGACTGCACGCCCTCGCTGATACGCCCACCCCACTAGTCACCGCGACGCCGGGCGCGACCCGGGTCAACGCCGAGTCCCCCGACCGTATGGCCAGGGTATCCCGATGGGTGACGTGCGGGCGGACGGCCCCGTCCGGCGCTACCGCCGGACGGGTTACCCGAAGATCCCCGCGATGCTGTTGAACAGGCTGGCCAGCAGCTGAATCGCGAGGATCGCGAAGACGATCAGAAGTGCGATCGCGATCATCACACCGGTGGTGTTCGACGACGGCTTGCCGAGCTTCGGAAGCTGCTTGGAACGCTTGGCACGCCGTATTTCGAACTCGGCCTCTTCGTCGACCTCGACGGGCTCTTCCTGCTTCAAACGACGGGGCTGGCGAAGCAGCTGAGGCGGCCTCGAGGGCCACGTGCGCTGCTGGGGCAGGATCCCGATCGGAGTAGGGCCTTGCTCACCGACCGTGCTCACGATCTTTCCCGGCGGCAGGCCGGCCGAGTGCTCGGCGCCCTGGCCGTCGGCGGGCTGGTCGTCCGCGAGCATGGCCGCGTTGACCATCCTGCTCACGACTTCGGGGTCGTGCTGGACCGGTCCCGGCACCTGCACGCGGATGTCGTCGGACTCCGCCGACGAGTTCGCTTGCGCGGCCGTGCCGGTCGTGACCAGCCCGGACAATGGGTCGGCGAATGTGTCGCCCGGAGGATCTGCCTGAGTGCCATCGCCTTTCACGACGTCCGGGGCATCGAAGAAGGGAGTTCCGCCCTTCCCGCTCATGGTGACCACCTCACTAAGGAATGTCCTCTGCTTCCAGGGTAACCACCTCGGCCCGGCGCACATCCGCCCAATGGGCCAGATAAATATCACGCGCAGCGAGGCTGATCTTCACATCTTCCAGCAAAGGCTCGAAGAAAGAACGCCGGTACCGGGCATCTGTCGCGGTTGAAGCGGCGAAGTACAAACCGGAGAAAACCGCAAGGAAAAGGGAGACATTGACCAGTGCGGAACTGACCGGAAGGGGGACACCCAGCAGTGTTCCGGGCGCCGATTCCCGGCCGGCGAACTCCGTGACGACCTCCGGCTGGAGGATCAGCACCCCGAACACGATGAAGAAGACGAACACCAATACTCCGAACGCCACGATCTGCACGGCCTGGGCGAAGAACAGCACCAGGGCGATGTTCAGCCGCTCCGTCTTCGACAGCGCACGGCGCACCGGCGGTGCCGCGTCACCGTCGTCGAACGGCGTGCCGCGCAGAACCGCCGCCCCGGGGTCCACGGTCCAGGACTTCAGCTCCTTCATCTCGTCGGACAGCATCGACGCCAGGAACACCGCGCCGATCAGCACGAGGAAGCCCGCCACCAGCCACAACCGCCCCGGGGTGAGCCGTTCCACGGCCTGCCACAGCTCCGCGGTGAAGAAGCTGAACATCACCACCAGCAGAAGCAGCGGCAACGCCCGCGACGCCAGAGAGCCGATCGCCCTCACCTGCGCGACGGCGCTCCGCGCCGCCCAGGTCAGGATCGAGCCGACACCGATCCGCACCAGCAGCATCAGCACGGCCAGCGCGGCGAGGTTGACGAGCACGGCGGCCCACAGCGGGTCTTCCCACGACACCAGCCCGGTGACCCGCTCGCCGAGCGGCAGCACCAGCACCCAGAAACCGATCGTCGCCGCCATGACGGCCAACCGGACCCGGGTGCGCCGCAGCGTCCGGAGCAGCTTCGCCATCAAACGGCCGCCGACCAGCGGCACCACGACCACGGCGAACGTCAGCGCCAGCACGCCGAGGACGTAGGCGAGACCGGTCTCGCGCATCCGGGCTTCGAGCACTTCCTCGGGAACGTCGAGCAGCCGCACCAGCCCGGCGAGCAGCAGGTCGAGCAGGCACAGGAACATCAGGCCCGGGGTCGAGCGGCGCAGCATGCCCGCCCCTCGCCTGCGCCGGTGGATGACCATCGGCAGCCCTCGCCGCCGGAACCACGCGTCGGCCGCCGGCCGGTCCAGGTCCATGCCGCCCTCCCCCTCGTTCATCGCCCAAGACGGCTACGTCCGGCTCAAGTCCACCGCCTCGTGCAGCCAGCCCGCCAGTGCGCGGCGGTCCATTCCACCGAACATCAGCCACCCTTCGGAAGGGGCGGCGTACAACACGAACCTCCCCAGATCGTTGTCGACGATCACGAATCCGTAGTCCGGGTACTCGGCGTTCAACCCGCCGAAAGCGACCAGGTCGAGGATCGCCGTGCCGGTCCGCGGCCGGTTCAGCGTGTCCCCGACCAGGCCGACCTCCTCGTCCTGACCGGCCAGCGGCACGCCGTGCTCGTCGATCCGGATGCGCATCGGGGCCACTTCACCGGCCGGGACGTGCGGGAGCCCGCCGAAGACGCGGGCGCCCAGCTCGCCGAAGTCGCTCAGGCTGAACGTGGTCCGCCGCCCGGACCGCATCCGCCAGACGACCGCCTGATGCCCGTCGCCGTAGCAATCGACCCGCACCGAGCGGGGCGCCGACGCGAAGACGCCGGTGAGGACGCCTCGCACCGAACCCCGCAGCATCACGCCGTGCATCTGGACCGCGGCGGGATGGATCTCGCCGTTCTCCATCAGCCCGGCCTCTTCGAGCATCGCCGCCTTGGCCGCGTACCGCTCGGCCTGGGTGACGAGATCCGCGGGCTCGTCGTACGACGGGCACAGGCGGCGGATCTCGTCGTCGGTGATCTCCGGGTCGTAGCCCAGGTACACGCTCCGCCGCTCGGGCACCGCGCGCAGCACCGGCTCGGCGGCGCGCTTCATCAGTTCCTTCACCGTCGCCGGTTCACGCATGGTTCTGCACCGCCTTCACGATCCACTGTTCGGCCATCGACCGGCTGGCCGGACCCCAGGTGAGCGTCCAGCGGCCATCGGTGTCCATCGCCGCGCTGAACTGGTACCGGCCGAGGTCGTTGTCCACCAGGCCGAACGCGCCGTGCGGGTACTCGGCGAGGATGGAGTTCCGCACCGCGAGATCGACGAGGACCGTGCCGTGCCTCGGCCGCGAAGCGCCCGCACGGATCACCTCGACGGCTTCTCGTGCCCGCAGCGGGATCAGCCCGCCCGCGTCCGTCTGGATGCGCACGGTCTCGCCGGGACCCGGCGGATGGTCGGGCAGCCCGTCGAACACCCAGCCCGGCAGCGCGCTGAGGAAACCGGACCGCAGCCGCGCTCGCCTGCCGAGCTTGTTCAGCACCGTGGTGTAGTCCTCGTCGCCGAAGAACCGGACCTCCCACGGCTCCGCCCGCGACGGGAAGACCCCGGTCACCACACCGCGGATGAACCCGCCGCGCAGCGCGCGATACAGCCCGACGGCCTCGGGCGTGACCTCACCACCGGGGGCAAGCCCGATCGTCGCCATCCCGCTCACGAACCGGGTGTACTGCTCCACCTCCTCGGCCAGGGTGAGCCCTGGAGTCGGCTCCTCGCCGGCCAGCACCGGCGGCACGGCGAGTTCGGGATCGTAGAACTCCATCACCGAGGGACGCTCCGGAACCTCGGCTGCCAGCGGGGCGATGACCTCGTCGATGACGTCGAAGACAGCGGTCGTTGAAGTGCTCACCTGACCATTGAACACCCTGGTACCGACAATTTTTAGAACTTTTGTTCGAACGGGTGAGGTCGGTCGGTGAGCGGTCGGCGAACGGTCCCGAGGCGGTGTTCCGCGATCGGTTAGAGCCGGTCGCGGCGCCGGGTCAGGGAGGCTGTCTCGGCGGTGTTGCCCGCCAGATCGATGGCCTTGTCGTAGGCCTCGCGCGCTTCCCCGCCGCGGCCCAGCCGGCGCAGCAAATCGGCGCGGGTCGCGTGATAGGCGTGGTAACCGGCCAGCCTGTCCCCGAGGCGGTCGACAGCCGCCAGCGCCACTTCCGGACCGTCGAGTTCTGCGACCGCGATGGCCCGGTTGAGCGCGATGGCGGGTGAGGGATCGAGGCGGACGAGCTGGTCGTAGAGGGCGAGGACCTGCGACCAGTCGGTGTCACGCATGTCGCGGGCGGAAGTGTGCACGGCGTTGATCGCAGCGAGGATCTGGTAGCGCCCCGGGGCCACCCCGGCGGCGGCCGCGGCGAGGCGTTCGCGCACCAGCCGGTGGCCCTCGGCGATGAGCGCCGTGTCCCAGACGCCGCGGTCCTGCTCGTCGAGGGCGATCAGTTCGCCGCCGTCCGAGACCCGGGCGGCGCGGCGGGCCTCGGTCAGCAGCATCAGCGCCAGCAGCCCGGCCACCTCGCCGTCGTCCGGCAGGAGGGCACGGATCAGGCGGGTGAGCCGGATGGCCTCGGCGGTCAGGTCGTGGCGCAGCGGATCGGTGCCGGGGCCGGTGGCCAGGTAGCCCTCGTTGAACACGAGGAACAGCGCGGTGAGCACGCTGGAGACGCGGGCAGGCAGATCCTCGGCGGACGGCACGCGATAGGGGATGCGGGCCGCCTTGATCTTGGCCTTGGCGCGGGTGATCCGCTGCCCCATGGCGCTCTCGGCCACCAGGAACGCGCGGGCGATCTCGGGCACGGTCAGCCCGCCGACCAGGCGCAGCGTCAACGCCACGCGGGCTTCCGTCGACAGCGCCGGGTGGCAGCAGGTGAAGATCAGCCGGAGCCGGTCGTCGTCGATGGCGACGGGAGGCCCGGGCGGGTCGTCGTCGTGCATCATCCGGGCCTCCTTCTGCTTGTCGTCGCGTTTGTTCTCGCGCCGGATCCGGTCGATGGCCTTGCGGTTGGCGGTGGTGGTCAGCCAGGCGCCGGGGTTCGGGGGCACGCCGTCGGCGGGCCACCGCTCGACGGCGGTCGCGAACGCCTCGGCCGCCGCCTCCTCGGCGATGTCGAGGTCGCCGAAGCGCCTGGTCAGGGCCGCCACCACCCGTGCCCACTCGCCGTGGTGGGCCCGGGTGATCGCCTCGTCGACGTCGCTCACCGGAACGGCCGCACCTCGATCTTCCGATCGCAGACCTTCGACGCCTCGGTGGCGAGCTTGAGCGCCACGTCCAGATCGGGGGCCTCCCACACCCAGACGCCGGCGAGGTACTCCTTCGACTCCACGAACGGCCCGTCGGTGAGCAACGCCTGCTCGCCCCGGTTGTCGACGACCGTCGCCGAATCGGTGTCGGCGAGTCCGCCCGCGAAAACCCAATGGCCCTCGGCGATCAGCCGTTCGTTGAACTCGCTGATGGCGGGTCCCCGGTCCGTGCTGCCGGGGTTGCTCTTGTCGTCGATCACGGAAACCAGGTACTGCATTCCGGGGATCACCTCCTGTGGTGTCGGGACGGCGCGCTTCAGGCAGTTGCATACCGCGGACGCCCGGCCGGCCGGTAGACCTGGATCGTCACGCCCTTCGAGTCGGTTCGCGACTCGGCCAGGTCGAGCGCGAGATCCGGGCCGTTCTCCGGGAACAGGCGCGCGCCCTGACCGACGATCACCGGGATGACGATCAGGGTGAGCTCGTCGACCAGCTCGTGCTCCAGCAGCCACCGGATCAGGGTGCTGCTGCCGTGCACCTGCAGCTCACCGCCCGGCTTGGCCTTCAGGTCCGCGATGGCGTTCGCGAGGTCGCCGGACAGGAGGGTGGTGCCCGACCACGCCGGCTCGGTGAGGGTGGTCGACGCCACGTACTTCGGCCTCGCGTTCAACGCCCGCAGGACGGGCTCCCAGCCAGGGATGTCCTGGGCCGTCATGGTTCCCCACGAGCCGGCGAACAGCTCGTAGGTCCGGCGGCCGAACAGGAACGCGTCGGCGCGCTCGTAGGTCCGGTTGATGAACGCCACGGTCTCGGCGTCACCCTTCCCCCTTGCCCAGCCGCCGCGCTCGAAGCCGTTCCCGCGGTCCTCGTCCGACGCACCGCCGTTTCCCTGCGTGACTCCGTCGAGGGTGATCTGGGTGATGGTCGTCAGCTTCATGAGCGGTTCCTTCGCCTCGGCGCCGCCCCTCGCGGGCGGCCTCACCCCTGCTACGAACGCCTTCGCCCCGATCCGACAACCTCGCCCCTGATTTCTTCGGAAAACTTTTCGGGGCCGGACACGAGAACGGCCCGCCCCCTGCTCATCGCAGGAAACGGGCCGTTCGTGGTGACCTGGGCGCGCTACTTCGTCTTCGTGGCCGTCGAGCGCGCAGCGGGCTTCTTGGCCGCAGTCGTCTTCGCCGCCGTCGACTTGGTCGCGGTGGTCTTCTTGGCCGCGGTCGTCTTGGCGGCCGCGGGCTTCCGCGCCGGAGCCTTGCGCTTGGGCGCGGGGCCCTTCGCGCGCTTCTCCGCCAGCAGTTCGGCACCGCGTTCGGCGGTCAGCTCCTCGATGCTGTCCGACTTCCGCAGCGTCGCGTTGTACTCGCCGTCGGTCACGTACGGACCGAAGCGGCCGTCCTTGACCACCATCGGCTTACCCGACACCGGGTCGTCGCCCAGTTCCTTGAGCGGCGGCTTCGCGGTCGCGGACCGGCCACGCTGCTTCGGCTCCGAATAGATCTTCAGCGCCTCTTCGAGCGTGACCGAGAACAGCTGGTCCTCGGTGGTGAGCGAACGCGAGTCCGTGCCCTTTTTCAGGTACGGCCCGTAGCGCCCGTTCTGCGCGGTGATCTCGTCGCCGGATTCCGGGTCCTTGCCGACCACGCGCGGAAGCGAAAGCAGCTTCAGCGCGTCTTCGAGGTTCATCGTCTCGATCGACATGGACTTGAACAGCGAACCCGTACGCGGCTTCGGCTGCTTCGCCTTCGCGGCCTTCTTCTGCGCGGCTGTCGCGCCTTCGGGCAGCGGCTCCGGCTCGGGCAGGAGCTCGGTGACGTACGGGCCGAAGCGGCCTTCCTTCGCCACGATCTCGTGTCCGCTGACCGGGTCCTTGCCGAGGACACGGCCTTCCTGCGGAGTCGCGAACAGCTTCTCGGCGAGTTCCAGGGTCAGCTCGTCCGGCGGCAGGTCCTCGGGCAGGTTCGCCCGCTGCGACGTGCCGTCGACCTCGCGCTCGAGGTACGGGCCGTAGCGGCCGACGCGCACGACGACGGTGTGGCCGTCGGGGTCGCTGAACAGCGGGATCGAGTTGATCTCGCGGGCGTCGATGTCCTCGACGCCGGAACCGACCAGTTTCTTCAGCCCGCCGAGGCGGCCGACGGAACCGTCGACGCCCATGTCGCCGCCGAAGTAGAACTTCGACAGCCACTGCGTGCGGTGCTCGTCACCGGCGGCGATGCGGTCGAGTTCGTCCTCCATGCCGGCGGTGAAGTCGTAGTCGACCAGCCGCTCGAAGTGCCGCTCCATCAGGCCGATCACCGCGAAGGCGACCCAGGAGGGCACCAGTGCGGAACCCTTCTTCCACACGTAGCCGCGGTCCTGGATGGTCTTGATGATCGACGCGTACGTCGACGGGCGGCCGATGCCCAGCTCTTCCATCTTGCTGACCAGGCTCGGCTCCGAGTACCGCGCCGGCGGCGACGTGGTGTGCCCGTCCGGGCTCAGCTCGGTCGCGGTCAGCGCCTGGTCCTTGACCAGCTGCGGGAGACGGCTCTGCTTGTCGTCCGCCTCACCACCGCTCTCGGTGTCGACGGCCTCGACGTACGCCTTGAGGAACCCGGCGAAGGTGATCGTGCGGCCCGAAGAGGCGAAAGTGACCTCTTCGCCGCTGGTGGCGGTGCCGACGATGCGCACCGACATCGTGGTGCCCTTCGCGTCCGCCATCTGCGACGCGATCGTGCGCTGCCAGATCATCTCGTAGAGGCGGTACTCGTCGGTGTCCAGATCCTTCGCGACCTGGCCCGGCGTGCGGAAGACCTCGCCTGAGGGACGGATCGCCTCGTGGGCTTCCTGCGCGTTCTTCACCTTGCGCGTGTACTGGCGCGGCGACGGCGAGACGTATTCCTTGCCGTACAGCTGCGTCGCCTGGCTGCGCGCCGCCGAGATCGCCGACTCCGACAGCGTCGTGGAGTCGGTACGCATATAAGTGATGTAACCGTTCTCGTACAGCTTCTGCGCGATCCGCATGGTGCGCTCGGAGGTGAACCGCAGCTTGCGGCCCGCCTCCTGCTGCAGGGTCGAAGTCATGAAGGGCGCGTACGGCTTCCGCGTGTACGGCTTCTCTTCGACGCTCGCGACCTTGAAGTCACGGTTCTTCAGCCCCTCGGCCAGCCGGACCGCGTCGGCCTCGGCCAGCACGCGGATCTCGTTG
Source organism: Amycolatopsis sp. lyj-90 (assembly GCF_046549035.1). Lineage (NCBI taxonomy): Bacteria > Bacillati > Actinomycetota > Actinomycetes > Pseudonocardiales > Pseudonocardiaceae > Amycolatopsis > Amycolatopsis sp. lyj-90. Next base: position 255,837 of record NZ_JAJPWP010000012.1, on the reverse strand, counting down.
TTCGAGGCCTTCAGCTGCCCGTCCGAGCCGAAGTCACGGCCGGTGGCCAGGCGCGCGCCGTCGACGGCGATCATCCGGGCCGGGAAGTTCCGGGGCGACGCCTCGGCGCCCGCGTCCATCGTCGCGGAGATGTCCCAGTACGACGCCGAGGTGAAGCGCATGCGCTCGCGCTCCCGCTCGACCACGATCCGGGTCGCCACGGACTGCACGCGGCCCGCCGAAAGCTTCGGCATGACCTTCTTCCACAGCACGGGTGAGACCTCGTAGCCGTAGAGCCGGTCCAGGATGCGGCGGGTCTCCTGCGCGTCGACCAGGTCGCCGTCGAGCTCACGGGTGCTGTCGGCCGCGGCGCGGATCGCCTGCTCGGTGACCTCGTGGAAGACCATCCGGCGGACCGGGACCTTCGGTTTGAGGGTCTCCAGCAGATGCCACGCGATGGCTTCGCCCTCGCGGTCGGGGTCCGTCGCGAGGTAGAGCTCGTCGACGTCCTTCAACAGGCTCTTCAGCTCGGTGACCTTGGACTTCTTGTCCGGCGTGACGACGTACAGCGCCTTGAAGTCGTTGTCGACGTCGACACCCAGCCGCGCCCACGACTCACCCTTGTACTGGGCGGGCACGTCGGCCGCGCCGCGGGGAAGGTCGCGGATGTGCCCGACGGAGGACTCCACGACGTAGTTGACGCCGAGGTACGGGGCGATCTTGCGGGCCTTGGTCGGCGACTCGACGATCACCAGCCGACGACGGCCCGCGCCGTCGTCCGACGCCGCGGTCTTCTTCGTCCGTGCTCCTGCCACGCTGTCCTGCTCTCCGCTCATCTTCGGCGCCTTCGCGCCGCCTCTCGACCCGTCAGTGTGCACGCTCGCACCGCCTGGACCACGTCTAGGTGGCACAACACGCCGCCGATCGTGTGTCCAGCGCATCGCCGCTGACCTCGCCGATGTTTCCTTTCAACACCTAGCACGTGATGTCGGACACGTCCGCCTGGGGTACCGCGTGACGGGGTGAACACCCTCCGTTCGACGGTGGTGTCTCCCCCTCCGCCAACGCTTCACTTGATACCCACGCCGACCCGAAAGGACTCCACGTGACCCGACGACTCCTCGGCACACTGTTCGCCATGCTGACCGCATCCGCCCTGGTCGGAACCGCCCCGGCGGAAGCGGCGACGACCACTTTCGCCGGAACCGTGGCGCTGTCGAACTGCTCCGGGTCGGTGGTCAAACCGCCCGCGGCGAGCCTCGACGACCCCGCCCTCGTCATGTCCAACGGGCACTGCCTCCAAGAAGGTTTCCCAGACCCAGGAGAAGTAGTCGTCAACCAGCCTTCGTCACGGACCTTCAGCCTGCTGTCCAAGGACGGTCGTTCGTCCCTGGGCACCCTCAAGGCGAAGAAGCTGCTCTACGCGACGATGACCGACACGGATGTGTCGCTCTACCAGCTCAACACCAGCTACGCCAAGATCCAGGCGACCTACGGTATCGCCCCGCTGACCCTCTCGCCGACCCGTCCGTCGGCGGGCGTCGCGATGGACGTGGTCTCGGGATACTGGAAGAAGATCTACTCCTGCAACATCGACGGCTTCGTCCACGAGCTGCGCGAGGCGAACTGGGTCTGGAAGGACTCGATCAGGTACACCCCGGCGTGCAAGACGATCGGCGGGACCTCGGGGTCGCCGATCATCGAGACCTCGACGGGCAAGGTCGTCGGCGTCAACAACACCGGCAACGAAAGCGGTCAGCGGTGCACGATGAACAACCCGTGCGAGGTCGACGCCGCGGGGAATGTCACCGTGCGAAAGGGTATCAACTACGGGGAGCAGACCTACCAGCTGACCTCCTGCCTTTCGCGTAGTGAGCTGGACCTGTCGAACCCGAACTGCAAGGCGCCGAAGCCCTGATCGCGCGTGTCTCCCGAGTGCTATGAAAGGCCCGTTACTTGCAAAATTTGCAAGTAACGGGCCTTTCATAGCGTTTTTGGGGAGGCTCAACCGGCGCGCACCACGGGCACCAAGCTGGGCCAAGCCGGTTCCGCCCCCACAGGCGCGTCCCCGATCAGCTCCAGCACGTGCGCCAGCCGCCGGCGTCCGGTGACCCGCAGCAACGCCTCGTCACCGCGCAGCGCCTTCGCCGGGACGCCCAGCTGGGCCAGCGCCGTGATCAGGCGTTCGTGCGTCTCCGGCGCCTCCGGATCGAGCGCGAGCAGGTAGCCGTTGCCCTGAGGGCTGCCCGCCGCCAGCGCCCACATCCTCAGCATCGCCCCGTCGAGCCGGAACCCGTCCGGCAAGACCTTCTTCTCACCACTGCTCCACCGCTGCTCCAACGGCAGCAGATCGACCCGGAAGGGCGTTCTCACGAGCGGGCGCCCGCATTCGGCGGCCGAGACCTGCGCCTCGGCGCCACGGCGGCGGCATTCCCTGGCGAGGGCACCGGCCCGCCACGGCTCGTCGACCACGGCGGACAGCCGTGCCGCCGTCCGCCCGAAGCCCGCCATCCGCCCGGGCCCGCACAGCACACCGGCGAGGTCGGCGAGCCCCGGCCCGCTCGCCTCCGCCGAGAAGAGCGAGATCGTCCCGTCCACCCCGACACAATAGAACACAAGTTCGAGTCATGGCCAGTGATAGCGCGGTGACTCAGCGCGGTTGCTTGACCAATTCCTGGCAAACCGGGATCCGGCTGCTCGCCGAAGCGAGCTGAGGCACGTCGTTAAGGCCCCTGAGAAGGTCGAGACGGTCGAGTTCGTCGAGCGACGTCCTAGCATCGCGAAGCGCCGTCTTCGTCGCTTCGGCGTCGGTTGAGGAGTCGAGGCGGTGCCGGACGTCGTCGGCGCGCACGCGGATGCCGTCGAGCTGGGCGACGGCGGCCGCGCGCGAGGCGTCACCGCCGGCGACCGGGGACGGGCCGAGGCCCTTGAGCGCGGACGAGGTGCGGTTCAGCCCCTCGACCACCGAGACCATGAGCTCGCTGGAGGTCCGGGACGCCTGCTGGGGCGTGCTCGGGTCGACGCTGGGCAACGTGGCCAGCGTCCGCACGAGGCCGCCCGCCGCGCCGCAGTATCCCTCCGCCCAGGCGGAGGTGGGGTCGGCCTGCGACGCGCTGACCGTCGCGAGACCTTCTTGTCTGGCGTGGGAAGTCACCGCGGGCTGCTGCCCGCACCCGGCGAGGCCGAGCCCGATACCTGTTGCTAGCGCGGCAAGGACGGTGAACCGCGGCCGCACAAAACACCTCCCGACCTGACGACTTCCCGGCTGGACCCCGACGGTACCGATACCGGGGGGCATTGCAAATCGCCGGGCGATCAACACGACGAAAAGAATGGTCAGGAGGGCAACTTCTTGCAGTTCGGGGCCTGTTCGGCCAGTGCTTTCAGCGATGCGTTCGTTTCCAGCTGCTGGAACGGGTCGGGCATGTCGTTGATGTTCGACCCGATCTGCCGGAAAGCGAGCCCTGCCTCCGCCGTGGCGGCTTTGTCGTCCTTCGGCGCGGCGTCCAATTCGGCCTTCGCGGAGACGACCTGGTCGCGGATCGGCGTCAGCGCGTCGACGATGCTCTTGCGCGCGGCCTCGGCTTCCGGGCTCGGCGCCTGAGCGAGTCCGTTGAGGCCGGTGACGGCGTTGTCGAAACCCGGGGCGAACACGCGGAAGGCTTCGTCCATCGCGTTCCGGGCGTTCGCGACGTCGCCCTGCTCGAAGTCGGGCATCCTGAACTCGCCGATCTTGGCGAAGTCGATCAGCGAACCGCAGAAACCGTCCATCCAGGACGTTCCGGCGGCGGGAGCGGGAGACGAAGGTGCCGCGGCGGGGGTTTCGGCGCCGCCACAGCCCGCCAGCAGGAAAGCGGCGGCGAACAAGATGAGCGAACGCCTCATGGCAGGGACTCCCCCGGATCGGGATCAGCGTGACGCGCAGAGATTAGCCTGCCCCGGACAGCCGCCGGGCCCGCCACGGGAAACGTGGCGGGCCCGGCGGGTCGAGCTTTTCGGTGTTACGCCTTGGCTTCCGCGGGCGTGTCGGAGAGAACCGACTCGCGGCGCTTGGAAACCACGATCGCCGCGACGATGATCGCGACGGCGACCAGCGAGATCCCGATCCGGGCGCCGACGTTGGCGTCCGCGCCGATCGAGAACTGCACGACCGCCGGGGCGATCAGCACCGACACCAGGTTCATCACCTTGATCAGCGGGTTGATCGCCGGACCGGCGGTGTCCTTGAACGGGTCACCCACGGTGTCACCGATGATGGTGGCCTCGTGCGCGTCCGAACCCTTGCCGCCGTGGCTTCCGTCCTCGACGAGCTTCTTCGCGTTGTCCCAGGCGCCACCGGAGTTGGCGAGGAAGATCGCCATCAGGGTCCCGGTCGCGATCGCACCACCCAGGTATCCGGCGAGCGCGCCGGTGCCGAGGCCGAAACCGACCGCGATCGGGGCGAAGACCGCGAGCAGACCGGGAGTGGTCAGCTCGCGCAGCGAGTCACGCGTGACGATGTCGACGACTCGGCCGTACTCGGGCCGCGTGGTGCCCTCCATGATCCCCGGGATGTCGCGGAACTGGCGGCGCACTTCGTAGACGACCGCGCCGGCGGCACGCGACACCGCGTTGACCGCGAGACCGGAGAACAGGAACACGACCGCCGCGCCGATGATCACCCCGACGAGCGTCTCCGGGCCGACGATGTTCGCGATGAACTCCTTGCCATCGCCGACCGCCTTGGTGATCGCGTCCTGGTAGGACCCGAACAGCGCCGTCGCCGCGAGGACCGCCGTGGCGATCGCGATGCCCTTGGTGATGGCCTTGGTGGTGTTGCCGACCGCGTCGAGCTCGGTGAGGATCTGCGCCGCGTCCTCGTCGACGTCACCCGACATCTCGGCGATGCCCTGCGCGTTGTCCGAAATCGGGCCGAAGGTGTCCATCGCGACGATGACGCCGACGGTGGTCAGCAGCCCGGTACCGGCCAGCGCCACGGCGAACAGCGCGACGCCGCCACCGACCAGGAAAGCGCCGAACACGGCCGCGGCGATGACCAGCGCGGTGTACACGGCGGACTCGAACCCGACCGAGATACCGGCCAGGATCACCGTCGCCGCACCGGTTTCCGAGGACTTGCCGACCTCCTTGACCGGCTTGTACTCGGTGCCGGTGTAGTAGCCGGTGATCTTGAGGATGATCGCGGCGAGCACGATGCCGATGATCACCGAAAGGGTCGCGATCAGCGCCGGGTTACCCGACTTGCCGGCGAAGGCCTCGCCGAACTCGGAGAACGAACCGGGCAGGTAGACGAACGCCGCGATCGTCGACAGGACCGCGGAAATCGCCGCGGAGATGTAGAACGAGCGGTTGATCGTGACCAGACCGCCTTCGCCCGCCTTGGCCTTGGTGATGTAGACACCGATGACCGCGGTGATCACGCCGATGGCGGGGACGATGAGCGGGAAGATCAGGCCGTGCACACCGAAGGCGGTGCTGCCCAGGATCAACGCCGCCACGAGCATGACCGCGTACGACTCGAAGAGGTCGGCCGCCATGCCGGCACAGTCACCCACGTTGTCACCGACGTTGTCGGCGATGGTGGCCGCGTTGCGCGGGTCGTCCTCGGGGATGCCCTGCTCGACCTTGCCGACCAGGTCGGCGCCGACGTCGGCGGCCTTGGTGAAGATACCGCCGCCGACACGCATGAACATCGCGATCAGCGCGGCACCGAAACCGAAGCCCTCCAAGACCTTCGGAGCCTGTCCGGTGTAGACGAGGACGACGACCGCGGCACCGAAGAGACCGAGGCCGACGGTGATCATGCCGACGACGCCACCGGTACGGAAGGCCAGGCGCATCGCTTTTTCGCGACCGCCGGATTCACGCGAAGCGGCCGCGACGCGCAGGTTCGCCTGCGTCGCCAGCCACATGCCTAGGTAGCCGATCGCGAAGGAGAACCCCGCGCCGACCAGGAAGAAAATGGACCTGCCGATCTTCTCGTTCCAGTCTTCGGCCGGCAAAGCGAAGAGCAGCAAGAACACGAGACCCCCGAAGATCACGAGGGTGTTGCGCTGCCGTTTCAGATAGGCAGCCGCACCTTCCTGCACTGCCTTCGCGATGTCCTGCATCTTCGAGGTGCCCTGGCCGGCGGCCAGCACCTCCTTGAGCAGGACGTAGCCGATGACCAGTGCAACAAGGGCGACCGCGGCGATTACACCGACGATGGTGTAACCACCTCCGGAGAGCGTGATTTCGCCCTCCGCGAGGAACTGCCGGGACATTCGTCCTCCTGGAGACGTCGCCGTTGACCAACGACGATCCGCCGATGGAACCGGCGGCACGCGCGCTGGCATGGGGATCTGAGCCGAACGTCACGCTAGTCGCACTGCAAGGCACGTCTCACATGACGCTCGCCACAGACGGTGTGGATTGCGGGAGTGTATTGGTAGTGGGATGGAGGACGGCAAGGCGTCCCCGCCACCGCACGTTCCGTTACCTTGTGAGGCTGATCACTTTATCGATCATCCGCGGGCCGTTCCGGCGTCCGTTCCGTTCGGCGGCGGCCGTTTTCTGTCGGTGCGCTGTGCGAAGCTTCCGAAGGTGGACGGCACGGCGGAATCCGGTAAGGGGCGGCGACTTCTCGACCGCGCGACGGCGGGGATCCCGGCTTCGCTGTACCCGGTCACCCATGTGGCCGAACTGCCCGCACGCTCGGCGGATTCGGTGGACTGGCCGGAGTGGGCGGCGGCTCCGGTCGTCGAGGCGCTGACGGCGAGCGGCGTCAAGGCGCCGTGGCGGCATCAGGCCGAGGCCGCGTCGCTGGTCCGCGACGGCATGCACGTCGTGATCTCCACCGGCACCGCGTCGGGCAAGTCGCTCGCGTACCAGTTGCCGGTGCTCTCGGCGCTGGTCGAGGACGAGCGGGCTTCGGCGCTGTACCTGTCCCCGACCAAGGCGCTCGGCGCCGACCAGTTGCGCGCGGTTTCCTCTTTGGACATCAAGAAGGCACGTGCCGCGTCGTTCGACGGTGACACTCCGCTGGAGGAGCGGGACTGGGTCCGCGCGCACGCCAACTGGGTGTTCACGAACCCGGACATGCTGCACCGCGGGATCCTCTCGTCGCACGCGCGCTGGTCCCGGTTCTTCCGGCGGCTCTCGTTCGTCGTCGTCGACGAATGCCACAGCTATCGCGGCGTCTTCGGTTCCCATGTGGCGTTGCTGCTGCGCAGGCTGCGCCGGGTCGCGGCGTACTACGGCGCTTCGCCGGTCTTCGTCCTCGCGTCCGCGACGACGGCGGACCCGGCGGCGTTCGCTTCGAAACTCTCCGGGCAGGACTGTGTCCCGGTCACCGAAGACGGCTCACCGCGCGGCGCCCGCACGGTCGCGTTGTGGGAACCCCCGCTGCTGTCGGAACTTTCCGGTGAGAACGGTGCTCCGGTGCGGCGCTCGGCAGGCGCCGAGGCTTCGCGGATCCTCGCCGAACTGGTCATCGAGGGCGCCCGCTCGCTGGCGTTCGTCCGGTCGCGGCGAGGCGCGGAACTGACCGCCCTCGGCGCACGGCGAATTCTGTCCGAAGTGGACGGTACCTTGGCGGATTCCGTTGCCGCGTACCGATCCGGGTACCTGCCCGAGGAGCGGCGCGCCCTCGAAGCGGCGTTGCTGTCCGGGCGATTGCTCGGGGTGGCGACGACGAACGCGCTCGAACTCGGTGTCGACATCGCGGGGCTGGACGCGGTGGTGCTGGCCGGTTACCCGGGGACGCTCGCGTCGTTCTGGCAGCAGGCAGGCCGGGCCGGGCGCGCGGGAGACGCGGCACTGGTCGTGTTCGTGGCCCGCGACGATCCGCTGGACACCTATCTCGTGCACCATCCGGCCGCGATCCTGGACCGGCCGGTCGAGGCCGCCGTCCTCGACCCGTCGAACCCGTATGTGCTGGGACCGCAGCTGGCCTGCGCCATCGCCGAACTCCCGCTGACCGAACCGGAGGTCGCGGCCTTCGGCGGTGACGCGGCGCGTGCGGTGCTCGCCGATCTGGTCAAGGAGAAGATCATCCGTCGCCGCACGAGCGGCTGGTACTGGACCTCCCGCGACCGGCCGCACGCCGACGTCGGCATCCGCGGTTCCGGCGGCGAGCAGATCGCCGTGGTGGAAGCCGATTCCGGTCGGATGCTCGGCACGGTCGACCCGGGTTCCGCCTGCTACGCGGTCCATCCCGGTGCGGTGTACCTGCACCAGGGTTCGTCCTACGTGGTCGACGAACTGGATCTGGAGACCGGGCTCGCCCTGGTGCACGCGGAGGATCCGGACTGGAGCACGTCACCGCGCGAGATCGTCGACATCAGCGTGCTGCGCGTCGAGGAGAGCAGGGTGCACGGCGGGATCACGGTGAACCTCGGCGAGGTGTCGGTGACTTCGCAAGTGGTCGGCTACTTGCGAAGGCGTCCGTCGGGTGAGGTGCTGGACCAGACTCCGCTGGATCTGCCGGAGCAGAGACTCGACACCCGCGCCGTCTGGTACACGATCTCGGCCGGGTTGCTCGGCTGTTCCGATGGCTCCGGGGTTTCCGATGGCTTGGCGGGGACCGGGGGCCATCGGCCGGAGACCGAGGTTCTGGAGCCGGTGGGGACCGGAGGCTCCAAGGTGGGGACCGAGGATCTTGGCGGAGCACCGGGGACGAGCGCCGAGTTGGATCCGGCGCGCGTCCCCGGTGCCCTGCATGCCGCCGAGCACGCGGCGATCGGCCTGCTACCGCTGTTCGCTACTTGCGACCGCTGGGACATTGGCGGGGTGTCTACCGCGTGGCACGAGGACACCGGGGAGGCGACGGTGTTCGTGCACGATGGCCATCCCGGGGGTGCGGGATTCGCCGATCGCGGGTTTGCCGCAATTGTCCCTTGGCTGGCCGCAACGCGGGAGGCGATCGTTTCCTGCGAATGCCCGGCCGGCTGCCCGTCCTGCGTCCAGTCGCCGAAGTGCGGGAACGGCAACGATCCGCTGGACAAGGCGGGGGCAGTGGCCGTTCTCGACACCGTGCTCGGGGCGTTGCGTCAGCACGGGCCGAGGTCGGGCCACTTGTTGGCTTGAAGTTGTGGGTTGGTCAGGCGGCGGTGGTCAGGGTCGCCACGGGAGCGACGGCCTTGTCACCGGCCAGCGCACGAACGAGCACGTCGTGCACCTCGGCGGCCTCGGGCAGCTGCCAGCCCCAGACCTCGGGCTTGACCCGCCAGTGCACGACACCGTGCTGGAACGGCGACGGGGGAAGCGGGATGTAGTCGTTCGCGCCGTGCCACTGGATCGAGGCGTGGTCGGCCAGTTCCCGCGGGATGCTCGTGGCGACGGTGGTGAGGAACAGCCAGCGGCCGTTCGGCATCGCGACGATCGGGGCGGGGTGACCGGTGGCGCGCAGCAGACGGGCGGCGGCCTTGCCGAGCTCGTCGTCGACCTCGATGGCGTCCAGCACGGTGCCGGTGGCCACGAGCAGGCTGTGCGTGTCGTCGCCGAACCAGGTGGCGACCTCGTGCGGGTGGGTCTCGATCAGTTCACGCCAGTTGTCCTGGGCCGGGACGGGACGCCGCCAGGTGAGGTCGTCACCTTCCGCGGTGATCGCGGCGGGCTCGGCACCCGGGAGCACCGGCCAGCCACGCCAGGCGAGACCGATCGCCTCCGCCCGCATTTCGATGCGGAAGGCGCCGCGCCAGCTGTCCGGCCAATTCGCGTCCAACATTACTGTCCCTGCCTCAGGTCAACTCTGTCCTGTGTCTGTCTCTGCCGCGCCGCCCCGGCGAACTCTCCGAAGTGGCGCACATCTCAATAAACGGCAAGTTGCACATCGGGAGAAGACCTCACGCGACAACCGGCGGTTACTTAGCGATGAACGCGCGGTAGCCCGACTCGACGGACCGAACGCCGCACGTCCGGTTAACGGGCCTCGACGACCGGTTCGGCGCCGTTCGTCGCAGCCGAGCAGGGCATCCCGCCCTGGTGACCCTGCTCACGACAAGCGGCGCAGGGCCGTTCGGCGGAGCGCTGATCATGCCTTCGACCGCTCGCCGCTCGTCAACGACCGCTGCTCGCGCTCGGCGGTTACTCGTGCGTACTACCGGCCGGTCGCCGCCGGGGTGACCGTTCACCGTGCGACGTCCGTCACGGTGGCCGGTCGACCGGTCCCGCCCTTGCCCGGGCCTCCGCCCGCCCGGCGGCCGTGAGGTGTCCCGACAGCTCTGACCGCACCTCGACCAGGGCATCGCCACGTTCCCACCGGCAGGTCAGCAGGGTGACCGACATCCGGACGGCCACCAGCCGCGCCCGTTCGCAGGCCGCGCCGGGACCGGCCGTCGCGTGCGAGGCCGCCGCGAGCGCCGCCAGATCCGCGGCGGCCTCGGCGTGGTGCCGGGTCGTGACGGCGGCGCCGATCCAGAAGGTCAACGCCGCCACGCAGATCAGGACGGCGACGATCGACGCGGTCCACACGGTCGCGACGCCGCGGTCATCCCGCCTCATGGGCCACCGCCCGGTTCGGCGAACGCGAAGGCGCGGGAACGCAGCCGGATCCCCGGCAGCAGACCGGCCGCCGGTTCGGCCTCGACGCCGGCGGTGATGGCGTCGCCCTCGCGGACGACGTCCAGCCGTGCGCCGGGCGGCGCGATCTCCCGCACCGCCTGTTCGGCGCGGGCGGGCTGGCCGCGAGCGACGAGCCTGGCCGCCTCGCGGGCCGCGTCGGTGCAGCGGAGTTGATCGGCGGCGACCCCGATCCCGGCCAGCAGCAGGGCCGAGACGAAGGTCAGCGCGCCGATGCCGAGCGCGGCCTCCACCGTGACGGACCCGCGATCACCGCCGGGCATCAGAACTTCACCGACAAGGCCCGCTCGATGAGCGCGGTGAGCCCGGCGAAGACGGCTTCACCGTTGACGATCAGGTACAGGACTCCGGCCAGCGCGGCGGCGGCCAAGGTCGCGATGGCGTACTCGACCGTCGCCATGCCGTCGTCGTCGCGGAAGGTGGGGAGCTTGCTCATGGGTATCGCCTTTCGATCAGAGGAGGCCGTCGAGGCGACCGGCAAGGCCGAGCACGACGGGCAGGATGCCGAGGCAGAGGAACGCGGGAAGGAAACAGAGGCCGATCGGCGCGGCCAGCAGCACTCCGGCCCGTTCGGCGCGTTCCTCGGCTTCGGCGGAGAGCGACTCGCGCAGCCGTCGCGCGAGGTCCTTCGCATGAGCCGCGAGCGCGGTGCCCGCCCTGGCCGTGCGAACGGCGGCGACGGACAGCTCGGTCAGACCGGGCCGGTCGCGGACCGGCGCCCAGGCTTCGACCGGGCCGACGCCCACGGCGAGGTGCGACGCCACCGAACGCAGGGCCGCCGCGGTCTTCGGTGACGCGGCGGGCCCGACCGCCTCGAGCGCGACGGACACCGGCAACCCGCCCGCCAGGCAGGCGGCCAAGAGGTCGAGGGTGGCCGCGGACCGGAGGAGTTCCGAGACACCGGAGACACTTCTGTCCCGGACCGGCCGTTCCCGAAGCCACTTGAGGAGACGGCCTGGCCGCGTGACGACCCCAGGTCTGACGCGTGGCCAGCAGAGGACGGCACCGCCGAGCAGGCTCAACGCCGCCCCGGTCAGCACGGCGCCACCCGTCCGGTGAGTGCCCGGCACCAGGCGGTGCCGGCCCAGATCAGTCCGCTGCCCACGACGAGCAGCCACTGGCCCGTGCCCGTCCCGGTGAGGACACGGACCGGGCCCGCGCCCATCGCCTCGCCGAGCAGCAGGCACACCAGCGGGAGGACGGCGAGTACGGCGGCGCTCGCCCGGGGACCGGCCATCTTGGCTTTGAGACGACGGCGGAACCCGATATCCGCTTCGGCGTCCCGCCGCGCGGCTTCGAGGACGTCGGCCATCGGAAGGCCGAACCGGTTCGCGAGCGCCCACGCGTTCGCCAAGGCCGGTGGCGCGTCCGGATCGGCCGTCTCGCCACCGAGCCGGGCGGTCGCGATCAGGCCGCGCAGCCGCCCGGACGCCGCGGGCACCGCTTCCGCGACGGCCTCGGCCGCCGTCACCGGATGGGCGCCCGCCCGGAGTTCGCCGACCATCGTCCGCAACACGGACGCGGTGAGCTCGGCTTCGGCCAGCGCCGCCTTCGCCTGCGCCCGCCGACGGTGCTCCTGGTGGACGGTGATGGTGAGCACCAGCGTCGCCAAAGCCCAGCCGATCCCGAGAATCGGCAAGACGAGCAACGCGGGCAGCGGCCACCAGCCCGCGCGAGCGGCCTGAGGGAGGCGCCAGGCGAACGGAGTGCCCACCGTCGGTCTCGGCCAGCACGCCAGCCCGGCGCCGCAGGAGAGGAGGAACCAAGGACTCATGCCGCCATCTCCTCGAGCGGGCTCTCGTCGCCGATCCAATGGCCCTTGCTCCAGACCGGGATGACTTTGGCCTCGCCGCGCAGTGACCGCAGCACGCCGACCTCGTCCAGCCGCCGGATCCCGCTCGGCAGGCGTCGCATGTGCAGGACCACCCGCACCGCGGCGGTCAGCTGACTGTGCAGCGCGTCCCGCTTCAACCCGCCGAGCGCGGCCAGGGCCTCCATCCGTGCCGGGACGTCCGACGGCGAATTGGCGTGCAGCGTGCAGGCTCCGCCCTCGTGCCCGGTGTTCATCGCGTTGAGCAGCGCGCAGACCTCGCCGCCGCGCACTTCGCCGACGACCAGGCGGTCCGGGCGCATGCGCAACGCCTGCCGCACCAGTTCACCGAGCCCGACCTCCCCTGCTCCCTCGACGTTGGCCGGACGTGCGATCAGGCTGACGAACTGCGGATGGTCCGGTTGCAGTTCGCCTGCGTCCTCGACGCACACGATGCGTTCGGCCGGGGAAACCGCGCCGAGCAGCGCGGAAAGCAAGGTCGTCTTCCCCGCCCCGGTCCCGCCGGAGACCAGGAACGCGAGCCGCCGCCGGATGATCGAATCGAGCAGGTCCGCGCCGCTGGTGCCGAACACCCCGCGCGAACGCAACTCCGCGAGGTCATGGGTGGCGGGCCGCAGGACGCGGAGCGAGAGGGAGGTCCCGGCGGGCGCCATCGGCGGGAGGATCGCGTGCAGCCGGATCCGCCCCTGCGGCCCCACTCCCGGCAGCCAGCAGTCCGCGAACGGTTGCGCGTCGTCCAGCCGCCGCCCGCCGGCGAGGGCGAGCCGCTGGGCCAGCCTGCGGACGGCCTCCTCGTCCGGGAAACGGATGTCGGTCTTTTCCGGGCCTTCACCGGTATCGACCCAGACCTCGTCCGGAGCGGTGACGAGAATGTCGGTGATACCGGGCTTCCCGAGAAGCGGCGTGAGCGGACCGGCGCCGACGAACTCGTCGCGGGCCAGCCGGACCGCCCCGAGGACGGCTTCCTGACCGAGCGCGCCACCGGCTTCGGCGCGGACCGCCCGCGCCACGCTCACCGGATCCGCCGGGACGGCCGATCCGGCCAGCCGCCGCCGGACCCGCTCGACCAGATCGTCGGTCATCGCACGGCACCGGCCAGATTTCCGCGCGCGGCGGCGAGGACTTCGGTGGCGGCGGTGGCCAGATGCCCGCGATGTCTCGGGACGAACTCGCCGCGATCGAGGGCCGTGGACAAGGAACGTTCGCGGCCCATCGACGTGATGAGCGGGAAGCCCACGGCGTCGGCGATCTCTCGCGGGATCAGCCCGGCGGGCGACGGACCCCGGACCGCGACACCGATCCGGTTCGCGTGGGGTTCGAGCCTGGCGAGGACCTGTTTCGCCGCCGCGCAGGCACGCAGTTCCGCGGGGACGACGACCACGACCAGATCGGCCAGCCCGACGACGGTGGCCGTTTCGGCGCCGAAATACCTCGGCAGATCGCAGACGACCGTCCGCCCCGCCCGCCTTCCGGCGCACAACACGCCCTCGATCGCGTCCGGCCCGGGACCGCGTCCTTCCCTGCCGTAGGACACAAAGGACAGTGACCCGGACGCATATCTCTTCCGCGGCAGGGCTTCGCTCAACGCCGTCATCGACACCCTGCCGCCGAGGTCGAGTTCCGGCCAGCGCGGCCCGCGATCGCGTTCGGCGGCGAGGAGGACGTCGATTCCGCCGCCGAGCGGATCGCAGTCGACGAGCAGCCCGCCACTCCCGGATTTCTCCGCCTGGTACGCGACGGCGGCCGCCAGTACGGAGGCGCCGGCCCCACCCCGTCCGCCGATGATCCCGATGACGAGCCCGTCGTCACGGGCGGGCCCGTCGACCACGTCGGCGAACGCGCCGATGAGGTCGCCTTCCTCGTCCGGCAGCGAAAGGACCTTCTCCGAACCGGTGTTGAAGGCGCGCTCCCACGTCACCGGTGTCGGCGCGCCCTTGCAGACGAGCAGGACCTTGTTCCGCCGCAGCAGGCGGTTCGGCACGCTCGCGGCTTCTTCGTCGAGCACCACGAGCGGCGCGCGTGCCCATCTCCCGCGAGCGGCGTCCAGATCGGGCGCGCGTTCGACCTCGCAGCCCGCGGCGGCCGCCACGCGCAAGATCTCGTCGAGCAGGATGTCGTCTCCGGCGACGACGAGCGGATGTTCCTCGATCATGACTCCCCCGGGGTTTCGGTCGGACTCGGGCTGTGACTCCACGGTCGCGCCCGGCCCCGGTCCCGCACAACGCCATTCCGCTCCGCCTGTGGACAACCGGGGTGTTGTGGACAACTCCGCCGCAGGAAACCGGTTTCCTGCGTTTCCGTCGGGCCTTTCTGGCACACTCCCGGGTTTTTCCACATCGAATGCGCCCGATCCGTTTCCCGGTCGAATTCGAACACGAAAAGGGTTGAGGGCAAAGAAAAGCAACGAACATCGGCCGATTCGGCCTTGTCACGGTGAGGTTTTCCGCGGCCAACAAGGTCTGAACCATTGGCGGGGCGGGAAGTTAGAGGGCGGTCCCCGCCAGGGGGGAGGGACGGGGACCGCCTGGGGTTCAGCCCCGGGGGGTCGGACTGAACCTGGGCCCGGTGCAACACCGGACAATGTCACTGTAACTCCGATACCGGCCCGTTGCGGTGGGCGGCGGCACCCACAATTCGATAACGGCACGACGCGCCCGATCCGGTGTGCGGTCGTGAATTTTCCACCGCCGTATCCCGATCGTGGTCGACCAACGGGCGCGCCGCCGTCCGGCTCTCCTATCCTTGGCGAGTGGCCCACCCCAGCACGACACCGAGCCCGGTCGCGGCGTTCTTCGATCTCGACAAGACGATCATCGCGTCTTCGAGCGCGCTGGCCTTCAGCAAGCCTCTTTTGCGCGAAGGCCTGATCAACCGGCGAGCCGCGCTTCGCAGCGCGTACGCCCAGCTCGTCTTCTCGCTCGCGGGCGCGGACGCGGCGAAGACCGAACGGATGCGGGCCGAGGTTTCCGCGCTGTGCACCGGATGGGACGTGGCGCAGGTGTCCGCGATCGTCCGCGAAACGCTGCACGACGTCGTCGACCCGCTCGTCTACGCGGAGGCCGCGGAACTGATCTCCTCGCATCTCGCGGACGGTCACGACGTCGTGGTGCTGTCGGCGACCGGCGAAGAGGTCGTCGCCCCGGTCGCCGAAATGCTCGGCGCGACGCGCAGTGTGGCCACGCGGATGCAGATCGTGGACGGCCGCTACTCGGGCGAAGTCGATTTCTATTGCTACGGCGAGAACAAGGCCATCGCCGCGAAAGAGCTCGCGGCCACCTACGGCTACGACCTCACCCAATGCCACGCGTACACCGACTCGAGCACCGACATCCCGCTCCTCGAGGTCGTCGGAAGGCCCCACGCGGTCAACCCCGACCGCGTCCTGCGCAAGCACGCGACCGAGCAGGGCTGGGACATCCTCGCGTTCGATCACCCGATGTCACTGCGGACCAGGATCCCGGCCAGGTCGGCGGGCCTGGTCGCGCTCGGCGCCGTCGCCGCGGGTGCCACCTGGTACGGCTACAACCGGCGCAAACGCACCCGCTGAGCCCGCACCCGGTCGGCGGTACGGAACCGGTTTTCGCAGACAGAGCGGCGAATTGTCCGTCGCGGAGGGTGCCCGTGTCACTAGATCGAGCCTCTGTACCGGTGCACCCGTCTGCGCACTTGAAGTGACCCGGCTCACGGCGTAGAAAGAAGGTGCGGACGTTCGGTCGGCCAGGGAACAGGTAGAAGAGAAGCCTGTTCCACCCCGGCGAATCTCCGTGTGCGGACACCGGGTACCCACGCGCAGCGCGCCGCGGGAGGCTCGTCGTCTAGGGACTGCGTACCGGGACGCCGGACGCCGAGTCCATGAAGGTACGACCAGAGTTGCACGCTTGGTCGCCCGAGTCGTTCGCACTGATTGGCGGCGCCCGCCGGCTCAGGCCGACGGGCGCCGCCAGTGTTTTGCCCGCCTTTCCCGTCGTGACCGGCCCGGTCACGCATCGATGACGCCTTGTTTTCAAGCGTGACAGGCCCCTTCGCGTCCCTTTGTGTATGAACGGACCGTTCGTGCGGGTGGCCGATGGACAAGCAAAGTGCTCGTGGGTAGCTTCCGGATATCAGTGCTTCCAGGTGGACTTCTTTCCATCTGAGAGTCAGGCACGAATCTGGGAGGCTTGAGGTGACGACCCGAACCGCGCACGCCCGTCATCGGAGGATCCATGCGCTCGCCGTGCCCCTCGCGGGTCTGCTCACCCTCGCGGTCGCGGGCGTTCCGGCCGCCGCGCAGCCGGTGACCGCCGACGCGGAGGCCCAGCGGACGCTGCGCGGGCTGACTCTGGAGCAGAAGGTCGGCCAGCTGTTCGTCACGTGGGTGAACGGCAAGTCCGCCGACGAGGTCAACGCCAAGAACAAGGCCGACTTCGGCGTGGAGACCCCCGCGCAGGTGATCGAGAAGTACCACCTGGGCGGCGTCATCTACTTCAACAACGACAGCCGCGACAACTTCGACGACCCGGTCCAGGTGGCCAAGCTGTCGAACGGGCTCCAGCGGGCCGCCATCCGCAGCGGCGCGCACATCCCGCTGCAGATCGCGACCGACCAGGAGGGCGGCACGGTCACCCGCATGGGTGCCCCCGCCACCGAACTGCCGAACGCGATGGCGATCTCGGCTGGCCGCGATCCCAAGGCCGCGCAGGAGGCCGCCCGGATCCTCGGGCACGAACTGCGCGCCGTCGGCATCAACCAGGACTTCGCCCCCGACGCCGACGTGAACTCGAACCCGGCGAACCCGGTGATCGGCGTCCGTTCCTTCTCCGGCCGCCCGGAGCTGGCGAGCCAGTTCGTCGGAGCCCAGGTCAAGGGCTTCCAGGACTCCGGACGTCGCTCCGAGACGGTGTCCGCCGCCGCGAAGCACTTCCCCGGCCACGGTGACGCGGCCACGGACAGTCACCTGGAACTGCCCAGGATCGACCGGAGCGAAGCCAGCTGGCGTGAGACCGACGTGCCGCCGTTCAAGGCCGCCATCAAGGCCGGCATCGACTCGATCATGAGCGCGCACATCCAGTTCCCCAGCCTCGACCCGTCGGGTGAGCCCGCCACGCTGTCGAAGCCGATCCTCACCGGCAAACTGCGCGGTGAGCTGGGCTATCGCGGCGTCGTCATCACGGACTCGCTCTCGATGGACGCCGTGCGCGAGATGCACACCGACGCGGAGATCCCGGTGCTGGCGCTCAAGGCCGGCATCGACCAGCTGCTCATGCCGGTGAACCTCGACCTCGCGATCAACTCGGTACTCGACGCGGTCCGCAAGGGAGAACTGACCGAGCGGCGCATCGACGAAAGCGTCCTACGGGTGCTCAAGCTCAAACTGAACCGGGGCATCCTGACCTCGCCGTTCGTCGACCCGGCCAAGGTCGCTTCGAAGGTCGGCATCCCGGCCAACCTCGCGACCGCGCAGGGCATCGCCGACCGGTCGGTCACCGCGATCCGCAACGACGGCGGCGTCCTTCCGCTCAAGCAGCAGCCCGCGAAGACGCTCGTGACCGGCTGGGGCGTGAGCACGACGACCGCGCTGGCCTCGAAACTCACCGCGCACGGAACGCAGGCGACCGCGCTGCAGACCGGCCAGACCCCGACCGACGCGCAGATCGCCCAGGCCGTCGCGGCCGCGAAGAACGTCGACCTCGTCGTGGTGCTGACCAACAACGTCGGCACGTATCCGTTGCAGGGCAAGCTGTTGCAGGCCCTGACGGACACCGGGAAGGCCGTCGTCGCGGTCGCCGCGCAGATCCCCTACGACGCCGGTTACGAGAACCCGGTCAAGACCTGGCTCGCGACGTACGGCTACATCACGCCGTCGGTCGAGGCGCTGGCGAAGGTGATCCTCGGGAAGGTGAAGCCGCAGGGCAAGCTGCCGGTGGACGTCCCCGCGGGCAAGGACGTGGGCACGGTGAAGTACCCCTTCGGCCACGGGCTGACCTGGTGACGCTCAATCGCCGCCACCTCCTCGCCGCCGGGGCGCTCGCGGTCCCCGCGCTGACGGCCGGATCCTCGGTCGCGCAGGCAGGGCCCGAGGCCACGGCGGAAAGCGAGAGCAAAGGTCCCTCGCTCACCCGCACCGGAGCGGACGTGCTCGCCGCCCGTGGCTGGGCGCCGCTGTCCGGCCGCAAGCTCGGCGTGCTGTCGAATCCGACGGGCGTCCTGGCGAGCGGCGACCACATCGTCGATTCGATGGTCGCCGCCGGTGTCCGCCCGCTCGCCGCGTTCGGGCCGGAACACGGCTTCCGCGGCAGCGCGCAAGCGGGCGGCTCCGAGGGCGACTACACCGATCCCCGCACCGGCGTCCCCGTGTACGACGCGTACGGCGCCGACGCGACGAAGCTCGCCGGGATGTTCACGAAGGCGGGCGTCGACACGGTCGTCTTCGACATCGCCGACGTCGGCGCGCGGTTCTACACCTACATCTGGTCGCTGTACACGGCGATGGTCGCGGCGGCGAAGGTCGGCGCGGCGGTGGTCGTGCTGGACCGGCCGAACCCGCTGGGCGGCAGGGCCGCCGGGCCGATGCTGGACCCGGCGTACGCGTCGGGCATCGGGCGGAAGCCGATCGTGCAGCAGCACGGCATGACCGTCGGGGAACTCGCGCGGTACTTCGCCGCCGAGTTCCTGCCCGCCGAAGGGGTCACCCCCGGCAGGCTCGAGATCGTCGAAGTACGTGACTGGCGGCGTGATCAGCTCTTCGAGCGCACCGGGCTGACCTGGATCCCGCCGAGCCCGAACATGCCGACGCCGGACACGGCGCTCGTCTATCCCGGCACCGGGATGTTCGAGGGCACCGTCTTCTCCGAAGGCCGCGGCACCACCAGGCCGTTCGAGATCATCGGCGCGCCGGGCCTCGATTGGCGCTGGCGCGAGAAGCTCGGCGAACTACGGCTTCCCGGCGTGAAGTTCCGTGAGGCGTACTTCGTGCCGACGTTCGGCAAGTTCGTCAACGAGCCTTGCGGCGGCGTGCAGGTGACGATCACGGATCCGCGGGCGTTCGACGCCATCCGCACCGCGGTCACCATGTTCGTCACCGCGAAGCAGGTGCACCCGGACAAGTTCAAGTGGCGGCCCGACAACTTCCTCGACAAGCTCTCGGGCTCGGACAGGTTGCGCACGATGGTCGACAAGGGCGCCGGAGTCGACGAGATCGTCGGCTCCTGGCAGGCCGAGCTCGCCGAGTTCGACCGGAAACGCCGTCGCCATCTCATCTATCGCTGAAGGGAGCGAAGCGATGGGAACGCAAGGCGCGGCACCCGACAGGAGCCAAGAGCGCGCTTCAGCCGGCAGGCCCCGCTATCGCAGCGGCAGGGCGTCCACACCGGCCACCGCACCGCCGGTGCCAACGGACGCCCTGGCGATGCGATCGCGGTCGCGCGCGGAGCCGCGTCGACACCGTGCTAGGAAGATCCTGATCGCGACCGTTTCCGTTCTGGTCGCGGCGACCACGCTGTCGACGGCGGGAGCACAGGCGATTCCGGGTTCGGAACAACAGCGAGACCGCGTGGCGGGCCGGTTCGACAAGCCGCGTGAGGGTTTCGCGCCCGCGTCCACGGTGCTCCGTGACGGCGCGCCCGGCGACGTCGGCCTCGACCCGGAGCCGATCAAAGCGGCCGAGCGGTTCATCGACAGCTGGACGAAACCGGACGCCACCGGGCATCCGCACTTCTCCGGCGCCGTCGGCCTGCTCGCGCACGACGGCGTCGTCGTCGAGCGCCAGGCCGTCGGCGGTGCCGTCCGCTACGCCGACGCGAACGGCACGGAACTGCCACCGGAGCAGCAGGTGCCGATGCGCGCGGACACCATCTTCGACATGGCCTCGATCTCGAAGCTGTTCACCTCCATCGCGGTGATGCAGCTGGCCGAGACGGGCAAGCTGGACATCTCGGCGCCGGTGGTGCGGTACCTGCCGGAGTTCGGGGTGAACGGCAAGGAAGCCGTCACCGTCCAGCAGCTCCTCACCCACGTTTCGGGCTTCGCCGCGACACCGCTCCCGTCGCTGTGGGAGGGCTATCCGGACATCCCGTCGCGCCGGAAGGCCATCCTCGACAGCCCGCTGAAGAACCCGCCTGGCAGTACGTACCTCTACTCCGACATCAATCTGCTGACGCTCGGCCTCCTGGTCGAGAAGCTGGCCGGGGCGCCGTTGGACAAGGTGGTCCAGGATCGCATCGCGGCTCCGCTTCGCCTGGCCGACACCGGCTACAACCCGCCGGCGTCGAAACTGGCCAGGGTCGCGGCGACCGAGTACGCGGTGAAGCCGCCTCGGGGCCTCGTACGCGGGCAGGTCCACGACGAGAACGCCTGGTCGCTGGGCGGCGTCGCCGGGCACGCGGGCGTGTTCTCCACGGCCTCCGACATGGCCGTGCTGGCGCAGACGATCCTCAACGGCGGCGCGTACCGCGGTCAGCGGATCCTGCGGCCGGAAACCGTGCGATCGATGCTGACGAACTACAACCAGAAGTTCCCCGACAACTCCCACGGACTCGGCTTCGAACTCGACCAGCCCTGGTACATGGGCGCGCTGTCGGCGCCCTCGACCGCCGGCCACACCGGGTTCACCGGGACCTCGCTGGTGATCGACCCGCTCTCGAGGTCGTTCGCGATCCTGCTCACCAACCGCGTGCACCCGACGCGGAACTGGGGCTCGATCAACCTCGCCAGGGAGGCGTGGGCGAGTTCGCTCGCGAAGGCGATGGCCGTCCGCCCGGCACATGGCCGTGACGCGTGGTTCAGCGGCGCAGGGGACGTCTCCACGGCCACGCTCACGACCCCGCCGTTGCGGACCCGTGGCGGCCCTCTGAAGGTCTCCTTCGACACGTTCGTGGACACCGAAGGACCCTCCGATTCGCTCTTCCTGGAAATAAGTACCGACGGTGGCGCCACCTGGAAAACGATTACTCTGCGTGCGAGCGGGCCAGGCGCTCCCGCGGGGGACCTGGCCGGCCTCGGCGGGCACGGACACCGGGCTTGGTGGCGAGCCGCCGCCGAGGTGTCACAAAGCTCACAAATCACCCTCCGGTGGCGTTACACGACCGATGCCCGTTACACGGGACGCGGAATTTCCCTGGACAGTGTGAAAGTCACTGAACGAGGCCGGATACTGCTGGACAGTGAGCATAATCCCCCTACTTTTGTAGCTACCGGATGGAAGTTGAGCGCTAGGTAGTTGAGCGGTTCCGTTTCGCAGACCGAACCGCCCCGTTGACCGGGACACAGCCCCTTGCGTCGCGACACTAAGTTGCCAAGTCGTTAGCTCGACCTCGTTAACGGCCTCGACCTGGTTAGCGACTTTCTGGTCAACGATTAATCGCAAATCGAATCCGCAGACACGGATAGGTTGCGATCTTCCCGAAGGGTGTGGGTAGCCTTGTCGCAGATGCCAACGGTTAGTAACTTTCCCACGGTGGGCGATACCGAATCCGTAATCGCGGTCGCACCGTCCGAGTCCGTGCCGGCCCAGCCGACACGGGACGCTGACGCGAGCCCGCTTGTCCGGATCCGCTCACTGCTGCCCGGGCTCGCCCGGGCCGAACAGCGTGTCGCGAAGGTCGTCCTCGACGACCCGGCGACGGTCGCGCGGCGCAGCATCACCGAGGTCGCGCTCGCGGCGAACACCAGCGAAACCACCGTCACGCGCTTCTGCAAGGCGGTCGGCGTCGGTGGATATCCGCAGCTCAGGATCGCTTTGGCGGCCGACACCGCCCGGTCCGAGGCGCGGTCCAGCCGCAATCTCGGCGGCGAGATCGGGCCGGAAGACGACCTGGCCGCGGTCATCGGCAAGGTCAGCTTCGCGGACGCTCGTGCCGTGGAGGAGACCGCCGACCAGCTCGACATCCCGTCGCTACAGCGCGTGATCGACGTCCTGGCGGGCGCGGGCCGTGTGGACGTCTACGGCGTCGGCGCGAGCGCGTTCGTGGCCGCGGATCTGCAGCAGAAGCTGCACCGCATCGGCCGGGTCAGCTTCGCCTGGTCCGACACGCACATCATGCTGACCTCGGCCGCCGTGCTGAGCCCCGGAGACGTCGCCATCGGCATCTCCCACACGGGCGCGACCACGGACACCGTCGAGGCGCTGCGTGTGGCCCGTGAGCACGGCGCGATCACCGTCGCCGTGACGAACTTCCCGCGTTCGCCGATCACCGAGGTCTCCGACCACGTGCTGACCACGGCCGCGCGGGAAACGACGTTCCGCTCGGGTGCGACCGCCAGTCGCATCGCGCAGCTGACCGTCATCGACTGCCTGTTCATCGGTGTCGCGCAGCGGCACATGGACGCGTCGGTCAACGCGCTCGACGCGACCAGGGACGCGGTGGGTTCGCACCGGCTGGGCGTTCGGCCCGACGGCAGGCGACGGCCGCGGGAAACCGGCAAATGAGCGAAAAAGTGAGGCGCATGATGACCGTCCCACGCCAGGTGGTGCACGTCGATTCGCCAACCGAACAGCGCAATCCACGGACGACCGACATCGACCTGATGTCGACCATGGGCATCCTCGGCGCGATCAACGCCGAGGACCGCCGGGTCCCCGAAGCCGTCGCCGCGGTGCTGCCGCAGGTGGCGCGGGCGGTCGACTTCGCCGTGGAAGCGCTGCGGTCGGGACACCGCGTGCACTACTTCGGGGCCGGTACCTCCGGCAGGCTGGCGACGTTGGACGCGGCGGAGCTCGTGCCGACGTTCAACGTGCCGTCCGACTGGTTCATCGCGCATCACGCGGGCGGTGCGCGCGCTCTGCGCCAAGCCGTCGAAGACGCCGAGGACGACGCGAAGGCCGGAGCCGCCGAGGTGGCCGAGACCGTCGCACCCGGCGACTTCGTGCTCGGGCTGACGGCTTCCGGCCGGACGCCCTACGTTCTCGGCGCGCTGGCCGCGGCCAGCCGCCGCGGCGCCCGGACCGCGCTGGTCTCGGGCAATCCGGCCGCGGTGATGCCGCCGGGTGTCGATGTCCTCATCGCCGTGGACACCGGCCCCGAGGCGATCGCCGGGTCGACCCGGATGAAGGCGGGCACGGCCCAGAAGATCATCCTCACCGCGTTTTCCACCGCGACGATGATCAAACTCGGCCGGACCTACTCGAACCTGATGGTCAGCATGCGCGCGACCAACGCGAAGCTGCGCGGAAGGACCATCAGGATCCTGCGCGAGGCCACGGGAATGAGCATGGCGGACTGCTCCGACGCGCTCACCGAGGCCGACGGCGACCTCAAGGTCGCGCTGGTCCATCTGCTGTCCGGCGAAGACGTCGCGAACGCGGCGAAGGCGCTGGCGAACAGTGATGGCCACGTACGCAAGGCTCTCGACTCCCTGCGGGTGCGCGCGAGCTGAAACATCACCGATTGCCCATCACCTGCTCATCTGCTTAGGCTCTCAGGTATTCGCGACTGAGAGGTCGGGTGGTCATGAGCACCGGCGGACAGCCCCGTTCATCCCGACGCCTCGCGCTCACGCGACGCGAACGGGCGTCCGTCGCCGGGATGGCCGGGTTCATCCTGCTGCTCAACGTCGTGGGCTGGGGGGTCCTGACGCTTTTCGTGGCGCCGCGCCAGTACGAGCTCGGCGCCACGGGCGTGTTCGGGATCGGCCTCGGCGTCACCGCCTTCGTGCTCGGGATGCGGCACGCCTTCGACGCGGACCACATCGCCGCGATCGACAACACCACCCGCAAGCTGATGGCCGACGGGCAACGGCCGCTTTCGGTCGGCTTCTGGTTCTCCCTCGGCCATTCGACGATCGTTTTCGTCCTGTGCCTGCTGTTGTCGCTCGGCGTCCGCGCGCTCGCCGGCGCCGTCGAGGACGACTCGTCGACGTTGCACGAGGCGACCGGGCTGATCGGTACGTCCGTTTCGGCGGTGTTCCTGTACCTCATCGGCATCATGAACCTGGTCGTACTGGTCGGCATCGTGAAGGTGTTCCGGCGCATGCGGCGGGGCGAGTTCGACGAAGCGGCGCTGGAACGGCAACTCGACAACCGCGGCTTCATGAACCGACTGCTGCGGGGTGCCACCAAGGCGGTGCGCAAGCCGTGGCACATCTACCCGATCGGCGTGCTGTTCGGCCTCGGCTTCGACACCGCGACCGAGATCAGCCTGCTGGTGCTCGCCGGCGGCGCGGCCGCGTTCTCCCTGCCCTGGTACGCGATCCTGGTGCTGCCGATCCTGTTCGCCGCGGGGATGACGCTGTTCGACACCGCCGACGGCTGCTTCATGAACTTCGCGTACGGCTGGGCCTTCGCGAAGCCTGTGCGGAAGATCTACTACAACCTCACCGTGACGGCGCTTTCCGTCGCGGTCGCGCTGCTCATCGGGACGATCGAGCTGATCTCGATCCTTACCGAGCGCCTGGGCATCACGACCGGACCGCTCGCGGCGATCGGGTCCCTGAGCCTGGACTACGTCGGTTACGCGGTCGTAGCGCTCTTCGTGCTTACTTGGGCCCTCGCGCTCTTCGTGTGGCGCTTCGCGCGTATCGAGGAGCGTTGGTCGGCCAGGATCCCGGTCAAGTAGCCCTCTGACCTGTGGAAAGAGAGCAAGGGACCTTTGCTGTCGCTTACTTAGCGTACCCACGCTAACGATAGCAAAGGTCCCTTGCTCCCACTTTCGATCAGGCGGGCTGGGCCACCCGCGTGCGCGAAGGGAGCGAAAGCGCGAAGGCGAGCAGTGCGATGAAGGCGGCAACGGGGCCGACCCACCAGACGCCCGCCGACGACAGGACGACGCCACCCAGCGCGGCACCGAGGGCACCACCGGCGTAGATCGCGGAACCGTTGAGCCCCAAGGCGACCGTCGGCGCGTCGGGTGCCAGCGAGAACAGCCGGTGTTGCTGCGGCACCATCAGCATCCCGCCGAAGATCCCCGAAGCCAGCGCGAGGACCAGCGCGCCGGGCAGGCTCAGCACGGCGACGTCCACCAGCGCGAGTGTCACGACCGTACCGACGAGCGAAATCGCGCGAACGCGTGCGGGCCCGAGCGAGTCGGTGGCCCGGCCCGCGAAGGCGTTGCCCGCGATCTGCCCGATCCCGAAACCGATGAGCAGCCACGAGATCATCGCGCCCGCGGCGACCGGAGCGACCAGAACGGGCAGGTACACGAAGGCCGCGAAGCCCGCCGCGGTGCCGAGAACGCTGACGCCGAGCACGCGCGCGATCGGCGGCCGCGCGACGACGGCGAGCCTGTCGCGCAGGGACACCGTCGGCATCCGGACACCGGGCAGCAACGGCACGAGCAGCGCCACGACCACCGCCACCGCACCGATCCCCCACATCACCGCGCGCCAGCCGAACCAGGTGCCCGCCAGCACCCCGATCGGCACACCGACCACCATCGACACGCTCATCCCGGCGGAGACCGTCGCCAAGGCGCGGCCACGCCGCTCGTCCGACGCCAGGGCGCCGGCGAGCACATACGCGTTGGACTGGAACGCCGCGGCGCCGAGGGCGGCCAGCACGCGGGCGATGGCGACCACGGCGAAGGACTCGCCGAGCGCCTGCCCGGCCATGCCGATCGTGAACAGCACCATCCCGGCGCCGAGCACCCAGCGCCGGTCGAGCCGTCCGGTGAACGCCGCGATGAGCGGCGAAGAAATCGCGTATGTCACCGCGAAGACGGTGGTCAGCTGTCCCGCGGTGGCTTCGGAAACACGCAGGTCGGCGGCGATGGTGGGCAGCAGCCCGTTCAAGACGAACCCGTCGGTGCCGACGGTGAACGTCCCGACGGCGAGTACCAGCAGAGCCCCCAAGGCGAGCCGATCATTTGATGATCGTCGAATCGTCATGGGAGGTATAGTGGCCGGACTATTCGATGACTGTCAAACAGTTGGAGCGAAGTGACCAGCACGCTGCCGCAGCCGCCGACCGGCGAAATCGAGATCGTGCCGGTGCTCCAGGCGCTCGCGGATCCCGTGCGCCTGGAGCTGATCCGCGCCCTGCGAAGCAATCCTTCGCCGCGAAGCTGCGCCATCACCGAGTACGACGTCGAGATCAGCGCGCCGACGCTCTCCCACCACTGGAAGGTCCTGCGCGAGGCCGGCCTCACGACCACCTTCGTCGAGGGCCGGACCCGCTGGGTCGAGCTACGGACCGAGGACATCCACGAGCGGTTCCCCGGGCTACTGGACGCCGTTCTCGCCTAACCGCCACTTCGCCGCGAGTTCCGCCGCCGCGCACACGCCGACGTCCAGCAGATACGGCCCGGCCTGCCCGCAACCGGCCGCCGGCGCGATCGGCTGACCGTGCCCCATCCCGGTGACGGCGTGCGTGTCGACGGTGGCGCCGACGTCCGTCCACTGCTCGGAGAGCTCACGCAGATTCATCGAAGCGACCGTGTAGTCCGCGGTCCCGTGCCAGACGCTGACCGGGGAACGCGCGCCCGTGCCCGCGGCCCGCACCTTGTCACCCCACTGCTTCGGGGTCAGATCCTTGCCGGGATTCATGCACGAGTAGGCGTCGATCATCGAAGCCGCGCAGCCGTACGGCAGGCCCGCGACGACACCACCGCCCGCGAACAGTTCCGGATACGCCGCCAGCATCACCGAGGTCATCGCCCCGCCCGCCGACAGACCGGTCACATAAGTCCGGCTTCCGGCCGCGAACCGCGCCATCTGCGCGATCGATTCGGCTTCACCGACGCCGCGCTTGATGTCGGCCGCTTGGAACCAGTTGAAGCATTTACTGAAGTTGTTCGCCGAAACCTGTTGTGGCAGAACGAGTTTGAACCGCAGCTTGTCCGCGAGGCCGATCCAGCCGGAGCCACGGGCATATCCGGCCGCGTCCTGGGTGCAGCCGTGCAGCACGACCACCGCCGGACGTCCGGACGGCAACCCGTCGGGAACGTACTCGAACATCTGCAACGCACCGGGATTGCTCCCGAACCCGGTCACGGGACGGATCGCCGCCGCCTGTGCCGGAGTCGCGAAGAGAAGGACCAATGTCGAAACCACCGCGCCGATGAGGAGTTTTCGCATCATTTCAGGCTAAAACCGCCACGGCCCGGTTCCCACGTGGACGACCACCACAGCGACGGCCCGTTTTGTGTGGTCGCGCCGGGTACCGATCCGGAAGGGACGCGTTTACCGTCGGCCGATGCGGCTCATTCTGGTCCTCGCGATGATGCTGGCCCTGATCTCGCCCGCCGAAGCGGCGGCGAGCGGATGCGCGAACGTGCGCGTTCCGGGGGCCGCGAAACAACAACTGTCCTGTTTGGACGATCTGACGACCACCGGCACCCTGGCCACCGGGCACACCGTCCAGGCCGACTGGGCCGGGCTGACCTCGGCCGGGTTCCCCGTCCCCCACGGCGTCCCCGGGATCCAGATCGACGGCTACTTCCCGGACACCTCGACGGCCAACACCACGCACGGCTGGAACCACGACGCGCAGTTCGTGCTGCGGCTGCCCGATCGCTGGAACGGCGGGCTCGTGGTCTCGGGTTCGCCCGGCGTGCGACGGCAGTACGCGAACGACCGCGCGATCGGCGACCAGGTCCTCGCCGCCGGGTACGCGTTCGCCGCGACCGACAAGGGCAACACCGGCGCCGACTTCCACACCGACGGACGGCGGCCCGGCGACGCGCTCGCCGAATGGAACTCGCGCGTGACGCAGCTGACCCTCGCCGCGAAGGCCGCCGTCGCCCACCGTTACGGGCGCCTGCCGAACCGCACACTCGCGGCCGGGATGTCGAACGGCGGCTACCTCGTCCGCTGGCAGCTCGAGAACCGGCCGTGGCTCTACGACGGCGGCATCGACTGGGAGGGCACGCTTTGGCACGAGGACGGCCCGAACCTGTTCACCTTCCTCCCGCCCGCGATCAAGGCCTATCCCGCGTACGTCGCCGGTTCCGCCCAGGCACACCAACGGATTCTCGACGCCGGTTTCGCGCCGAGCTCGGAATTCCTGTGGCAGTACCACAACGACGTCTACTGGGGGCTGACCCAGCGCATCTACCAGGCCGAATTCGACCCGTCGTTCACCGGGACCGACTACGACTACACCGCTCGCCCACCGTCGGTGCATCGCGCGGTCGAACGGATCTCGCTGACCGGCCGGATCGGCAAACCGCTGATCACCCTCCACGGCACCCTCGACACGCTCCTGCCGATCACCCGCGATTCCGACGTCTACCAGCGGATGATCGCCGATCAGGGCCGCGCAAGGCTCCAGCGCTACTACCGGATCGTGGACGGCAACCATGTCGACGGACTGTACGACGCCTACCCGGACAAACTGCGCCCGATCGGCCCGTGCTTCCGGACGGCGTTCACCGCGCTCGAAGGCTGGCTCGGCGGCGTCCGCCCGCCGCCCTCGGCGACGATCCCGCGCGCGAGCGGCGACCTCGCGAGCTCTTGCGCACTAAACTGATCTCATGGAATTCCAGGACGTCGTACGACGCCGTCGCATGGTCCGGAAGTTCACCGACGAGCCCGTCGCCCAGGCGAGCCTTCAGCGCATCCTGCGCAACGCGCTGAAAGGTCCCTCGGCCGGATTCTCACAAGGACAAGGATTTCTCGTCCTGACCGGTGAAGAACTCGCCAAGTTCTGGGAGTTCGGAGCCAGCTGGGCGCCGGAATCCGTCACCACGGCACCGGTCGCGATCGTGCCGCTCTCGGTCAAGAACGCCTACCTCGACCGCTACGCCAAGCCCGACAAGGGTTTCGCCGAAGGTGACGACTCCTGGTGGCGCGTGCCGTACTGGGACGTCGACACCGGGATGGCGGCGCTGCTGATCCTGCAGACCGCCGTCGACGAGGGGCTGGGCGCGGTGTTCTTCGGCCTCGCCCCCGAGAGTGTGGAGCGCCTCCACGGCGAGTTCGGCGTGCCGGAGGATCACGATCCGATCGGCGTCGTGGCCCTCGGCCACGGCGACGAGCCCGGCCCATCGCCCGGCTCGTCGGCGACGACGGTCGCTCGACGCGACTTCTCCGACGTCATCCGGTTCGGTCATTGGTGAGACGGTGCAGCCTGAGCGCGAGCTGGAGTTCCAGCGCGCGCTCGGGCGTCTGCCACTGCTCGCCCAGCAACGACGCGATGCGGTCCAGCCGCTGCACGACGGTGTTGACGTGCACGTGAAGCAGGTCCTTCGCCCGCGTCAAGTTGCCGCCACAGGCGAAATACGCCCGTAAAGTGCCGATCAGATCCGTGCCGCGGCGTTCGTCGTAGTCGAGGACCGGGCCGATCGTGGCCGTCACGTACGCGTCGAGATCGGCGTGTTCGCCGAGGAGCAGCCCGACGAACCCGAGGTCGGCCATGCTCGCGCCTTCACCCACCCGGCCGAGGGCGAGCAACGACGCGACACACCGCGCGGCCTCCGCGTGCGCCTCGGCCAGGGCCCGTGGCGAGGTGGCCGGTCCCGCCGCGCCCACCGTCACCGGGCAGTCCATTGTGGACGCGAGTTCGGCGGCGACGGACCGGGCCAGCGCGCCGGCGTCCTCGCCGCGGACCAGCAGGACGACCTCGTCGGCGTGGACACCGACCAGATCCGCGTGCCGGGCGGCGGCCATGGCCAGCCGCCGCCGGGAGACGTCGTCGGAGTGGGCGATCAGCACCGCGTGCGATGTCGACAGATCGACTCCCAGGCGGCGACCTCGTGCCAGCAGCGCGGCGGGATTGCGGCCCGGCGCGGTGAGCAGGTCCGACAGCAGTTCTCCGCGCACCTCGTCCTCGGCACGCGCGACGGACCGCCGCTGCATCAGCAGTACCGCGGTGACCACGCCCGCCCGCTCGAACAGCCGCCTGTCGGCCTCGCCGAGCGACCGCCCGCCACCCAGCACCAGGCTGCCGAGGAACTCCTGCCCGGCCTGGACCGCGCACAGCCAACCGTCCTCAGTGGACACCGCCCGTCCACTCGCGCGGGACACGGACACGGCGGCACGCGAGAGGCTCAGCTCCCCACCGGTCCTGGCCAGCACAGCGCCGTCCGCGTCGTAGACGGCGATCCCGCCGCCGAGCACGTCCGCGACCGCCGCGGCGACCTCGGCCAGGTCACCGCCGCGCAGCACGAGATCCATCAGCCGGTCATGCGCGTCTTCGGCGCGGCGCATCGCGTCGTTGTGCGCGCTGATCGTCGCGTTGGCGGCGTTCAGCTCGGCGACCGCGCGCCGCGTCTCGTCGAGCAGATGCGCGTTGTCCAGCGCGATCGCCGCGTGGTCGGCCAGCGACGACAGCAGCGCGACCTCTTCCGGCGAGAACTCGCGCGTGGTCCGATCCGAGGCGAACAGCACCCCGATGACCTTGCTTCCGATCGCCAGCGGCACCCCGAGGATCGCTGTCAGCCCCTCGTCGAGCACGCCGGTGTCGATCGACGAAGTGTGGCGGAACCGCTTGTCGTTGAAGTAGTCCGCCGTCGCGTACGGCCGCGCGGTCTGCGCGACCAGCCCGCCGAGCCCCTCGCCCATCCCCAGCACGATGTCCTGGAACAGCGCGGAAACCGAGCCGTCGGTCACGCGGACGTAGGTGTTGCCCTCGGTCTCGTCGTTGAGGCTGAGGTACGAGACGTCCACGCCGAGCAGTGCCCGCGCCCGCCGCACGATCGACCGGAGGACGGCGTCCGGATCGTCCAGCCTGGCGAGGTCGCTGGCCGTGTCGAACAGCGCGGCCAGCTCCGCCTCGCGCCGCCGGTGCTCGGCGACGGTGTCGCGGATCCGCAGCGCCAGCTCGGTGGCCTTCGGGTCGACGGGGACGTGCGCCAGCTGCTCACTGCCCGCCCCGGAGGCGAGCAGTTCGAGCAGCCGGCGCAAAGCCCTCGTCGTTTCCGCACCGTCCACAACGGTCATGCTGACACGTGACCGCGCTCCGTGAGAACTTCGGAGTGCAGGGATTCCCCCTTGGTCTCGCGGGCGGCGAGCAGCGCGATCACCGTCAGCACGCACATCGCGACGACGTAGAGCGAGACCGGGACCGTGCTGCCGAACTCCTTGAACAGCGCGACCGCGATGAGCGGCGCCACCGCGCCCGCCGCGATCGACGACAGCTGCCCGCCGACCGAAAGGCCGGTGTAGCGGACCCGCGTCGGGAACTGCTCGGAGAAGAACGCGGCCTGCGGACCGTACATCGCACCGTGCAGCACCAGCCCGACGGTCGCCGCGAGAATGATGACACCGGAATTCTTCGTGTCGAGCATCGCGAAGAACGCGAAGCTCCACACCGCCATACCGATCGCGCCGAACAGATAGACCGGGCGGCGGCCGATCCGGTCGGAAAGAATGCCCCACAAGGGAATGGTCAGGAAATGCACGGCCGAACCGATGAGCACCGCGTTGAGTCCCGCGGATTTCGGCAAACTCAATCCGGTGGTGACGTAAACCAGAATGAACGCGGTGATCACGTAGTACGAAACGTTCTCCGCCATGCGCGAACCGATCGTGATCAGCACCGCGCGCCAGTTGTTCCGGAACACCTCGACGACCGGCGCGTGCTCGGGCGCGCTCTTTTCTTGTGCCGCCAGGAAGACGGGCGATTCGCTGACCGCGAGCCGGATCCAGAGCCCGATCACCACGAGGACCCCGGAAAGCAGGAACGGGATCCGCCAGCCCCAGCTGAGGAACGCCTCGTCGGACTGGGTCGCGGCGAGGATCGCCAGGACCGCCGTCGCGAGCAGGTTCCCGCCGGGGGCGCCGCACTGCGGCCACGACGCCCAGAACCCACGGCGCTTGTCGTCACCGTGTTCGGAGACGATCAGCACCGCGCCGCCCCATTCGCCGCCGAGGGCGAACCCTTGGACCAGCCGCAGCAACGTCAGCAGGATCGGCGCCAGCACGCCGACGGTCGCATACGTCGGGAGGATGCCCATCGCGCAGGTCGAACCGCCCATCAGCAGCAGGCTCAGCACCAGCAGCTTCTTGCGGCCGACCCGGTCCCCGAAGTGCCCGAACACCAGCCCGCCGATCGGCCGCGCGAGGAAGCCGACGGCGTAGGTCAGGAACGCGAGCAGCGTGCCGGTCAGCGGATCGTTGGTGGGGAAGAACAATTTGCCGAACACCAGCGCCGCGGCGGAGGTGTAGAGGAAGAAGTCGTACCACTCGATCGTCGTTCCGATCAGGCTGGCACTGACCACCTTCGCGATCGAGCCACGGGGTTGCGTGGTCACCGGGGACGTCCTTTCTGGAGGGTTCACGCGGCGGTCCAGCCGCCGTCGAGGGGGATCGAGGTACCGGTGACATGGGCGGCGTGGTCGCCGGAGAGCCAGAGCACGCACGCGGCGACGTCCGCGGGTTCGATGAGCCGCTTGATCGCCGAACGCCGCAGCAGGACCTGCTCGATGACGGCGTCGCGTTCGAGGCCGTGTTCTTCGGCCTGCGCTTCGAGCTGACCGGTGACCAACGGGGTCCGGACGTAGCCGGGGCTGACGCAGTTGCTGGTCACCCCGTGTTCGGCGCCTTCGAGCGCGGTGACCTTGGAGAGTCCTTCGAGCGCGTGCTTCGCGGTGACGTACGCGGATTTGAACGGGCTCGCGCGGAGGCCGTGGACGCTGGACATGTTGACCACACGACCCCAGCCTCGGTCGTACATCCGCGGCAGCACGCGGCGGATGAGCAGGAACGGCGCGGTGACCATGAGCGTCTGGAGGCGGGTGAACGTCTCCGGCGGGAACTCGTGGATCGGCGCGATGTGCTGGAAGCCGGCGTTGTTGACGAGGATGTCGACCTCGGCCGGGAGGGTCTCGATGGCCCGGGCGTCGGTGAGGTCGGCGACGTGCGCGATGCCGTCGACCTCGGCCGCAGCCTTCTCGACGGCATCGTCGATGTCGACGAGGTGGACCTTGGCCCCGGCCTGGGCGAGCGCTTCGGCGCAGGCCAGGCCGATCCCGCTCGCCGCGCCCGTGACCAGCGCGGACTTACCCGCCAGATCGCTGTGATACGCACCACTCATGCCCGACGACGTTAGGTCGCTGCAGGCACTTAAGCCATGTGGCTACTCGCTACACCTGCTCAAGATCCCCTGTCGGCACACCACACCCCCGCGTTTCGTCCTCTAGTTGCGGTCGTTCGTCCCGCCAACTACCGCCACTAGAGGACTAAACGCCCGGGGTGTCCGGTCGCGTCCCGCACGTCGGGTCGCCCCGGTGCCCCTCGAGCCCCGCAATGAACGGGCCTTTCCTTGCAAATTTTGCAAGGAAAGGCCCGTTCCTAGCGTCTGCCGGAGGCGGTCCGGGGGGAGGCGGAGGGGGTCCGGGGTCAGCCGGGGGCGGTAGCCCGGGGGGCGCGAGGGGCCAGCCGGGGCCGGTGGCCGGAGGGGCGCGAGGGGGCAGCCGGGGGGGAGGGTGTCTCAAGTCGCGCGTTTCGTCCTCTTGTTGCGGTAGTTGCGCGTGCAAGTACCGCAACTAGAGGACGAAACGCGGGCGGAGGGAGTCAGCCGGCGGCGTCCGAGATGGACTTCGCCTCGCGGGCGCCCGCCTCGAAGGCTTCGCAGGAGAAGAGCAGCCAGGACCGGACGCCCTCGGGAGTCCCGTCCGTAAAAGCCGAAGCGGCTTCGAGGTACTTCGGCACGCGCCGGAAGTACGCGACCTCAGGCACCGTCAGCGCCTTCGGGTCCAGCCCCGTCGCCACCGCCGAAAGCCGGGCCGCCGCCCGCGCGACGATCCCGTCCGCCGACCCGAAAGGCTTCAGCGCCAACAGTTCCCCGTGCACGACGGCGGTGAGCACCGGTCCGGGGACCGACGTCGCGCCGGTGACGAGTTGCGCCAGCATCTCCAGCCGCGGCCCGACGTCACCGGACGACCGCGGTCGTCCCAGCGCGTCGAGGTCCGTCACCAGATCCGACGCGGCGAGGACGTGCAAGCGCGCCAACGCCTGCAGCGGCGCACGCCGCCACACCGGGAGCAGCCCCTCCAGCGCTTCCGCGACGCGCAACGCACCCGCCAGCACCGGATCGGTCACTTCGCCGGATTCCGGCAGTTCGGGCGCCGCGCCCTCGATCCCGGCCGACGCGCGCGCCGACCGCACGGACGCTTCGGCGGCCGTCGCCGCGCCGCCGCGCAGGTTGGCGGGCAGCCGGTGGACGGCGAACACCGCGTCCTGCGCCGATTTCGCGGCCGCCGCGACACCTTCTAGGTCCAGCAGCGGCTTCAGTGGATCCGTCACGCGTCCAGCACCTGACCCTCGCGGCGCACGACCGGCGCCTGCACCGACCACGGGAAGTTGATCCACCGATCCGTGTGCTTCCAGACGTACTCGCATTTCACGTCGGAGCGCGGCTTCTCGTAGACGACCGCGCAGCGCACCTCGGCGACGTGGTCGGCGCAGAAGTCGCGGACCAGCTTCAACGTCGCGCCGGTATCCGCCACGTCGTCGGCGACGAGCACCTTCTTCTTCGTCAGGTCGACGACGTTCGGTACCGGCGGCAGCATCACCGGCAGGTCGAGACGCTGATCGACGCCGGTGTAGAACTCGACGTTCATCACGTGCAGGTTCTTCACGTCCAGTGCGTAGCCGAGCGCGCCGGCGACGAACAGCCCGCCGCGCGCGATCGACAGGATCAGGTCCGGCTCGAACCCGTCGTCGGCGACGGCCTGCGCCAGCTCCCTGCTGGCCGTTCCGAACAACTCCCAGGTGAGCTCTTCCCGCTCCTCGGCCATGCGCGCCTCGCCTTCTCGATCGTTCCCGCGAGCATAGGCAACGCCTCAGTGGCCTTCTCGAATGCTTCGAAACTGGCTATCCAGCAGGGCCAATGCCGGGACGTAACGTCAAGATCGTGAACGACTGGAACGACCACGCGACCCTGGCGGGCGAACGCGTCCGCCTCGAACCGCTCACCCGCGACCACGCCAAAGGACTCTTCGAAGCCGGATCCGACCCCGCGATCTGGACCTGGCTCAGCCTCCGGCAGCCCCGGGACCTCGCCGCGGCCGAAGCGATGGTCGAAGACATCCTCGCCGACCCGGACCGCCGCGCCTGGGTACAGCTCGACGCGCACACCGGCGAGGTCGCGGGCACGACGTCGTTCTACGCGATGAACGCGCGCCACAAGATCATTTCCCTCGGCTACACCTGGATCGGCTCCGCGTGGCAGCGGACCGGGCTCAACCGCGAGTCGAAACTCCTGTTGCTGCGCCACGCTTTCGACGACCTCGGCGCGAACCGTGTCTCGTGGGAGACCGACATCAACAACCTGAAGTCACAGAAGGCGATCGAACGCCTCGGCGCACAGCGGGAAGGGGTGCTGCGCGCGCATCGCGTCCGGCCCGACGGAACCGTCCGTGACACCGTTGTCTACTCCCTCACCGGACCAGAATGGCCCGCGGTCCGTTCCGCTTTGTCCTCAAGCGGATGAATGCCGCGCGCAACCACGATGCAACCTTTTACTTCGCGTCGTAACGTCGATAGCGTGCCAACGGGCGTGAAGACACGCGAATCACAGGAGGCATCGCACCATGACCGAGCAGTCGCCGGCGCTGGACAATTTGCTCACGGAGAGCAGGACCTTCCCCCCGAGTGAGGCTTTCAGCGCGCAAGCGAATGCCACCGCCGACTTCTACGCCGAAGCCGACGCGGACCGGGAAGCTTTCTGGGCCAAGCAGGCCGAGCGCCTCCACTGGGACACGAAGTGGTCGCAGGTATTGGACTGGACCAATGCGCCGGTCGCGAAGTGGTTCGTGGGCGGGAAGCTGAACGTCGCCTACAACTGTGTCGACCGCCACGTAGACGGCGGACACGGAGACCAGGTCGCCATCCACTGGGTCGGCGAGCCCGGCGACAGCCGTGACATCACGTACGCGCAGCTGAAGGACGAGGTCTCCCGGGCGGCGAACGCCTTCGAGTCCCTCGGCCTCACCGCGGGCGACCGCGTCGCCATCCAGATGCCGATGGTGCCCGAAGCGATCTTCGCGATGCTCGCGTGCGCCCGCATCGGTGTTCTGCACAGTGTCGTCTTCGGTGGTTTTTCCCCGACAGCGCTGCGATCCCGGGTGGACGACCAGGCGGCGAGGATCGTCATCACCACCGACGGCCAGTACCGCCGCGGCAAGGCCGCGCCGATGAAGGTCAACGTCGACGAAGCGCTCGAAGGCGCCGAATCGGTCGAGAAGGTCATCGTCGTCCGCCGCACCGGCGACGAGGTGCCCATCACCGAAGGCCGCGACCTCTGGTGGCACGAACTGGTCGACGGCCAGTCCGCGGAGCACGCGCCGCAGGCGTTCGACTCCGAGCACCCGCTCTTCATCCTCTACACCTCCGGCACCACCGGGAAGCCGAAGGGCATCCTGCACACCTCCGGCGGTTACCTGACCCAGGCGGCGTACACGCACCACAACGTCTTCGACCACAAGGCCGGCGAAGACGTCTACTGGTGCACCGCCGACATCGGCTGGATCACCGGGCACACCTACATCGTGTACGGGCCGCTGGCGAACCGGACGACGCAGGTCGTCTACGAAGGCACGCCGAACACGCCGCACGAGGGCCGCCACTGGGAGATCGTCCAGCAGCACAAGGTCTCCATCTACTACACCGCGCCCACGTTGATCCGCACGTTCATGAAGTGGGGCAACGAGATCCCGGAGAAGTACGACCTCTCCTCGCTGCGCGTGCTGGGCAGCGTCGGCGAGCCGATCAACCCCGAAGCGTGGATCTGGTACCGCGAGAACGTCGGCGCGAACTCGGCGCCGATCGTCGACACCTGGTGGCAGACCGAGACCGGCGGGATCATGATCTCGCCGCTTCCGGGCGTCACCTCCACGAAGCCGGGCTCCGCGCAGAAGGCGCTGCCGGGCATCTCGGCGAAGGTCGTCGACGACCAGGGCGTCGAGGTCGGCAAGGGTGGCGGCGGCTACCTGGTGCTCGACAAGCCGTGGCCGGGCATGTTGCGCGGCATCTGGGGCGACGAGGAGCGGTTCCGCGACACCTACTGGTCGCGCTTCCGCGACCAGGGCTACTACTTCGCCGGTGACGGCGCGAAGTACGACGCCGACGGCGACATCTGGCTGCTGGGCCGGGTCGACGACGTGATGAACGTGTCCGGGCACCGCATCTCGACCACCGAGGTCGAGTCCGCGCTGGTCTCGCACCCGACGGTCGCCGAGGCCGCCGTCGTCGGCGCGTCCGACCCGACCACCGGACAGGGCATCGTCGCGTTCGTCATCCTGCGCGGCAACGCCGTCGACGGTGGTGACAAGGCCGTGCAGGAACTGCGCAACCACGTCGCCAAGGAGATCGGCCCGATCGCGAAGCCGCGGCAGATCCTGGTCGTGCAGGAACTGCCGAAGACGCGGTCCGGCAAGATCATGCGCCGCCTGCTGCGCGACGTCGCCGAGAACCGCCAGGTCGGCGACGTCACCACGCTGGCCGACTCGTCCGTGATGGACCTGATCTCTTCGGGCCTGAAGTCGGGCAAGTCCGAGGAGTAGCTCCCGAGAGCGCTATGAAAGGCCCGTTACTTGCAAATTTTGCAAGTAACGGGCCTTTCATAGCATCGGTCAGGCAGGCTCGACAGCCAGCCAAAGCTCACAAGTGGCGGTCCCGAAGTCGTCCGAGTGCTCCAGGATCGTGACGATCGACGGCCCCGGCCGCAGCCGCCACGGGTTGGACGGGAACCACTCGGTCGCCGTCGCCGCCCACACCTTCTGCAGCGCCTCCGGATGCGGGCCGTCGGTACGGAAGACCGCCCACCGCCCGGACGGCACCTCGATGACGTCGAGATCGCCGGGCGCTTCCCCGGTGATGGCGACCCCGTGCAGGTAGGTCAGCTCGGCGCCGTCCGGGTCGAGAGCGTCGCTGACCTGCAGCAGCCCCGGCGGCTCGGTGTCGCTGAGCGCTTTCAGCCGGGCGTGCGCTTCCGGCGGCAGCGCGGTGATGTGCCGTTGGATGTGCGGATTGACGCCCTCGTGGACCAGCGGGACGCGGGTCGCGTGCCCGACGAGCCGGAAAGCGGGGCGGTCGACGATGCGGGTTTCCATGGGGATGCTCCCTTCGACGCTCAGGCGGAACCTGAGCCGCGGTTGTGTGCGAAGGGGGCCTCCGTCGCGGCGGACGTCACCGGGACCGGCGCCGTGGACCGCCCGGAACGCCCTGCCGAACGCCTCTGCCGAGCCGTAGCCGTACCGGACGGCGATGGTCAGCAGATCGTCCTCGCCACGGACGACGTCGGCGACGGCGGCGGTCATGCGGCGACGGCGGATGTACTCCGACAGCGGCATTCCCGCCAGCGACGAGAACATCCGGCGCAGGTGGTACTCGGTCGTGCCGAGCGCACCGGCCAGCCCGATGACGTCGAGCTCGTCGGTGAGGTGCTCATCGACCAGGTCGACGAGCCGGTTGAGTGCCGAGATCACGAGGCCTCCCTTCGCCGTCGACTCTGACGGAGCGCGACCGGACCGCGCCCGATCGTCGCGGACCGATCCGATCATGCGACACGCTTAGCACACCCTGCCGCGCGACAGTCGAACGCCTGTTCTAGGATGTGCCGGGTACCACCCCATACCCGGGCAAGGAGACGACACCGACGATGACCGTGGATGCCTTGACACGCACTGACGCCGTGTCCGAAGAAGCGGCTACTGAAGCGCCCGTCGACTCGAAGCCGCAGGCAGAGTCCACCGAGACGGCCGAGAACGCGACGGCCACCGAGACCGGGGACTCCCCGGCCGAAGACAAGACGGAGACCCCCGCCGGAGAAGCCGCGGCGGAGTCCCCCAAGCCCAAGCGTGGCCGCCCCAAGGTCGCCACGACGGCGAAGAAGACCCGCACCGTCGAGCTGACGCTCACGGTCACCGGCACCGCCGACGGCGAGTGGCAGGCCGAGCTCAAGAACGGCGCCAAGTGGGTCGCGAAGGGCCTGGAGATCCCGGCCGCCGCCGTGTCCCGCGCCGCCAAGGAACTGCACGCGGACCTGTCGGGCCCGATCGACGAGGTCATCAACGCCGCTCGCGAGCTTCAGGCCGCGAAGGTCGCCCAGCTCGAAGCCGAGCTGGAGAAGGCGAAGCTGGCCCTGGCCGAGCTGGACGCGTAAGACTTTCCTCCCGACCGGGGCGGACGCTGGAACTTCAGTGTCCGCCCCGGTTTCTTTTATCCGCTGATCGGCGGCCGCGACGGCAGTGGCGTTTTGAACTCGATCCACTGACTGTCCACAATGGCCTCGACGCTGTGCGGGACACCGCGCGGGTGGACGATCGTCTCGCCCACCTCGAGCGTCACCTCCCGGCCGTCGAGCGTGCCGCGCAGCGAACCCGAAACCAGGTACACGATGCTGTCGTGATCGTGGCTGTGCACGGGAGAGGCGACGCCCGCCGGGTAGAAGATCTCGTACACCAGACCGCCTTCCGCCGTGGCGGCCGTCCGGAACCGGCCCTGTCCGCCGATCAGCGACAGACCCTCCACTGTGGACATCGGCGTCCAGGTCATCGAGCGGCCTCCAGGGCCGCGGCCTCTTCCTCGCGGTCCGGGTCACGGGCGAGCAGGACCCCGATGACGGTCACGACCGCGGTCGCCAGCAGGTAGACCCCGATCGCGAGCCAGCTGTCGAAGCCGGCGAGCAGCGCCGTGAACAGCAACGGCGCGGGCGCTCCGCCGATGACCCCGGCGAGGGTGTACGCCAGCGAGCTGCCGGTGTAGCGCAGTCGCGGCGAGAACTGCTCGGTGACGAGCGCGGCCTGCGGCCCGTAGAGCGCCGCGTGGATGACGAGCGCGAGCACGATGCCGATCGCCAGCATCGCGAACGAACCACCGCTGACCATCGGGAAGAACACGAACGGCCAGATCCCGGCGGCGATGGTCGCGAACAGGTACATCTTGCGGCGCGAGACCCGGTCCGACAGCGCGCCGAACAGGGGCATCAGTACCAGCTGGAACGCCGAGCCGATCATCACCGCGGCCAGCCCGGCGCCGCGCGAGAGGCCGGTGTGCGTGGTGACGTAGGTCAGCACGAAAACGGTGAACAGCGCGTAGAGGACGTCCGGGCAGACACGGATCAGCACGGCCGCGATCAGCGCGCGGCGTTCGGTGCGGAAGACCTCGGAGATCGGCGCCGACGAACGTTCGCCACGCTCCTGGAGCTGCTTGAAGACCGGCGTTTCCTCCAGCTTGAGGCGGATCCACAGGCCGAACACGACCAGCACTCCCGACAACAGGAACGCGATCCGCCAGCCCCAGCTGTTGAACTGGTCCTCGGTCAGCAGCGCGGCCAATACGGCGAGGACGCCGTTCGCGAGCAGGTTGCCCGCGGGCGGGCCGATCTGCGCGGCCGACGCCCAGAACCCGCGTTTGCCCGGATCCCCGAACTCACTCGACAGCAGGACGGCGCCACCCCATTCGCCGCCGATGCCGACACCCTGTGCGAAGCGCAGCGCCACGAGCAGGATCGCCGCGAAGCCGCCGATGCTCTCGTACGTGGGCAGGACGCCGATGAGGAACGTCGCGACCCCGGTGAGCACGAGCGTCATGACCAGGATGCGCTTGCGGCCGAGCACGTCGCCGAGGCGGCCGAAGATGAACCCGCCGAGCGGCCGGGCGAGGTAGCCGACGGCGTAGGTGGAGAACGCCGCCATCGTGCTCGCGAGCTGGTCTTCCGAGGGGAAGAAGAGATGCCCGAAGATCGTCGCGGCCGCCACCGAGTAGGCCGCGAAGTCGTACCACTCGAGCGCTGTTCCCGAGAGGCTGGCCGCGAAGGCCTTGTGCAGCGAGCGCCGGTCACCGGCTGGTGCGGTCATGTCCACTTCCCGTCCGTTCGAGGTCCCTCAACCCCGCCGGGAGGGGTTGAATTGCGGATATACTCCTTGTATACAAGCTGTATGCGCAACCCCCAATTTCGGAGGACAGATGCCTGAGCTGCGTTTCACCCTTCCCGACGGCCAGGAGCGGCGGACCGAGGTCCACACGCTGCTGAACGCCGGATACGCCGGTCGCAGCCAGGAAGACGTCGCCGCCCACGTGGCCGAACTGGCCGAACTCGGTGTCCCGGCGCCCTCGGTGATCCCGGCGCTCTACCCGGTCGCGCCGTACCTGGCGAGCCAGACCGAAGAGGTCCCCGTGCAGCACGAACGGACCTCCGGCGAGGCGGAATGGGCCCTCGTCATCACCGGTCCGGCCCCCGAGGACGTCCTGCTGACCGCCGCCTGCGACCACACCGACCGCGCGCTCGAAGCCCATGGCGTCGCGTGGAGCAAGAACGCCGGCCCCGACGTCCTCGCCGCCAAGGCGTGGCGGCTCGTCGACGTCCAAGACCGGCTCGACGAGCTCACGCTGTCCGCCTGGGCCGGGGAAACCCTGATCCAGCAAGGAAAACTCGCGGAACTGCTGCCGCCGTCGTACTGGCTGGACGTGCTGCGCGAACGCGGTCTGCACGCGCCGGGCACGGTGCTGATCTCGGGCACGATCCCGATGGTGCACGGCGTCGACCAGTTCGCCGACTCCTGGCGCGTGGAACTGGGCGACCCGGCGACCGGCGAGACGATCGACCTCGCCTACACCGTGCGGCGGCTGCCCGAACCGATCGGCTGAAGCAGCTCGCCGAGGAAGGCGCGGTACTCGGCCTTCATCGGCAACTCGCGCTCGACGCGGACGCGGCGGCGGGTCGCGGAGACCTCGATCTCGCGCACCGGGTCGAAACCCGTGCGTTCATAGGTCTCCCAGTACAGCCCGACGCCGCGTCGCTGCCAGGTGGGCACTTCGGCGAAATTGACGCCGTGCGCGAAGAGCAGTTCGTTCTTTTCCGCGGTACCCGCGCCTTCGATGGCGGCCCCGGCCTCACTCGCCGACTTCCCCGCCTTGCGCAGGATCCAGTAGCACCAGCCGTTGAGCGCGCAGCGGGTCGCGTCCGCCTGACGCCACGAGAAGTAGTCGACGACGTCGTCGGCCGTCGTGCCGAGCCAGACCCGGCCGTCGAAGTGCGCGGGCGTCCCCGCCGCGTGGGTGAACGCGGCCGACGCGACCCCCGCGGAGATCGACACGAGCTTCTCGACACCCCGGCCGAAGAGGTCGGCGGCGGGGTCGAGCAGGACCGAGATCTCGTCGCTTTCCGTGTAGACGTAAGGCGAAGCGAACTCCGCGAGCAAGGCGTTCGCGGTTTCGACCATGCACTCGCCGAACCGCGGATCGAACGGCTTCTCGAACCGCGCTTCGGTGAACTTGGAGAATCCCCTGCCGTCGACGCGGAG
Source organism: Amycolatopsis sp. lyj-90 (assembly GCF_046549035.1). Lineage (NCBI taxonomy): Bacteria > Bacillati > Actinomycetota > Actinomycetes > Pseudonocardiales > Pseudonocardiaceae > Amycolatopsis > Amycolatopsis sp. lyj-90. Next base: position 213,369 of record NZ_JAJPWP010000012.1, on the reverse strand, counting down.
CACCGTCCAGGAGCCAGGCGGCACCGTCAGACCGTGGAACCACTCGCGTTCCCGTTGCCGTGCTTCGAAACCGCCGGACTCCACGATCACCCCCGTTCCACGACGAAACCGCCCTCGCCGTCGAAACCGACGGTGTACAGCTCGTCGAAACCGTCCTCGGCGCCAGGTCGCCTGAGGCGTTTGAGCGTCGCATACAGACCGACGTCCGGCACCCGGGTTTTGCCTTGCCGGCGTGCGTTGCGCTCCTGCGAACCGACGAAGTCCGGCGGGAACCAGTACCCGGCAACCTTCGCACCGTACTTTTTGGCGACCTCGATCAGCGGCACCCACTCCTCGGCCGACGGGTTGGTGTTGTCCACGACCACCGAACGACCGTCTTCGAGCGCCTCGGTGAGCATCCGCAGCTGGCGGACCTGCGGACGGCGGGCGTTGGGGAAGGTGTCCTTGCTGACGTGGACGTGCGTGTCCGCGAACTCCCGCCGGAAGAACGTCGTCTTCCCGGACGCTTGGAGCCCGATCAGGATCACCACTTCGGCCACAGGCACAACTTAGCCCGGTACAGGTGGGTCGTGAGTGGCGTTTTCTGTCGCTCGCCCGCACGCTGGCTTTCGCGACGGTTCCGGGTTTGCCCGCATTGACCGAAACAGTTTCCTCTCGCCGATTCCCGTTCTTCGTGTTTCACTGAAACGGTGACCGATACCGTGTCGACAGCCCATCCTCACGAACCTCATGAGGACCTCGGCGGCAAGCTGAACTGGCTGCGTGCCGGGGTTCTCGGCGCGAACGACGGGATCGTGTCGGTGGCGGGCATCGTGGTCGGCGTCGCGGGCGCGACCACCGACTCCACCGCGATCGCGACCGCGGGAATCGCGGGACTGGTCGCGGGCGCGCTTTCCATGGCGGGCGGCGAATACGTCTCGGTGAGCACCCAGCGCGACACCGAACGCGCGCAGTTGCGGCTGGAAAAACGCGAACTGAAAGAGATGCCCGAAGCCGAAGAACGGGAACTCGCGGGAATCTACGAGGCGAAGGGCCTTTCCCCGGAACTCGCCGCCGAGGTCGCCCGCGAACTGACCGAAAAGGACGCGCTGCAAGCGCACGCCGAGGCCGAACTCGGCATCGATCCGGACAATCTGACCAGTCCGTGGCAGGCGGCGTGGGCGTCGCTGGTGGCGTTCACCGTCGGCGCGCTGCTGCCACTGCTGTCGATCGTGTGGACGTCGACCTCGGCGCGGGTCTGGGCCTGCGCGTCGGCGGTCGTGGTCGGGCTGGTCCTGACCGGCTTCCTCAGCGCGAAACTCGGCGACGCGCACGTCGGCCGCGCGATCGCGAGGAACGTCGGTGTCGGCGCGCTGACGATGGTGGTGACCTACTACGTCGGCGTGCTGTTCGGCGTCAGTGTCGACTGAACCGGCGCAAAGAGGCGTCCGTGCCCAGTTCCGCGCGGGCGGCGGGGTTCTCCACGTAGAACCGCACCAGGTGATAGACGACGTTCGGATCGACGGCGAACGAAGTCGTGTCGATTTCGATCATCGGCGCGGGCGGCAGCTTGTCGAGCTTCCAGAACCCGCTGAGCTGCCGTTTGTCCCACGGCGCGTTCGTGTACGCGATCACCAGGACCTCGGGTGTCCCGTTGTACGCGGCCTTCGCCCCGGCGAACGCCTCCCACGGCAGGAACGACGAGAAAGCCCTGCCGCGCTGGAAAATGCCCTGCTGCGCCAGCACGACCCTGCCGCGTTGCAGCCGCCCAGCCAGCACGAAGCCGAAGAAACTGAGGAAGAACAAGGCGGCGATCCCGAGTAGCGCGGCCCCGACCGGCGCCGCGGGGACGTCTTCGCCCGCGGACAGGAAGTCCCACGCGCCCAGCGCGCAGATCGCCGTCACGCAGGCCATCAGCGCGGCCAGGATCGTGAAGGCCGCCTGCGAGTACCGGATTTCGGTCGCGGGCCGCCCCTCGTAGGTGGTGATCGCGATGTCGCCCTGACGATGGCCCGGCCGGACCCTGGTCACCAGCCCGTAGGCCGCCGTCAGCAGGAACAACGCCGCGAACAGCAGTGCGTACTTGAGCGCGCCCGCCTTGCCGATCGCGACGAAACCGAACCCGACGGGCACGCACGCGCCCCCGAGGAGCACCACGAAGACCAGCGCCGCCTTGTACTTCGCGCCGTCGCCGGGCGGCCATTCCGCGGGGCGTCCGTTCGGGTCAGAAGATGGCATCCCACGCGTCCTTGGCCAGTCCGCCGATGGCCTTGCCCGCATTGCCCACGGCTTCGGCCCCGTCCTCGATCGCTCCGCCCACGTCGCCGATCCCGTTCGTCCACAGGGAATCGACCATGCCCGACGCGAATACACCTACCACAGCACCGCCGATCGCACCGACCGCCGTTCCGACGACGGGCACCGGGATCAGGGTGCCGATCGCCGCGCCCGCGGCCACCGACGCACCGAAGCCGACCCCGCCGGAGACGATCGCCTGTGCGGCCGGTTTGCCGTTCGCGATGTCGTAGACGACCCCGGCGACGGCCAGCGCGCCACCCGCGCGAAGCCCCCATTTCGCCGCGTTGGCGTCGGTGCTCTTGGCCGCCGCGGCGACGTCGTCGGCCTGCGCGGCCGCCGTCCGGCCGAGGTCGACATCGCGATAAATCTGCGACGCCGGTGTCCCCGCCGGCGCGGTTCGCGCTCGTTCCAGGAACTTCGCGGATTCTTCGGAAAGGAACTTCGCCTGCTTGCCGAGAATCGACGAATGCTTCGCGGCGAGCGTCCCGGCGGCGCCACTGGTGAGATCACCGACCACGAGGAACCACTTCTGCGTGACGTCCTGCCAGACGTTCTTCAACGTGTCACCCGCGAGCTTCGCGATGTGCCGCGCGGCGTCGGATTCGGTTTTGGCGGTGTTGTAGGCGGTGACCTTGGCCGCGTGCGCGTTGGAAGCGGTGACGGCGTCGTTGTGCGACTTCACCGCCTCCGGCGTCGCGGCCTCGCCGGTGGGAGCCGCGCCGGGTGCGGACGGCCCCTTGCCCGGATCCACGATCACTTCGCCGTTCACCGTGAGCCCGGCGCCCGCCGCGCGTTCCCGGACCTTGCGCATGTCCTCCTGGGCACGGTGCAGGTCCGCGGCGTAGGTGTCGAAGTTCTGCGCGGCCGCTTTCGCGGCGGCCGACAACTGATCGGTCTTCTCGGCGCCGGTGGTCATCTTGGCGCGGAAGGCCTGGCCGCCCTCGCCACCCCATCCGGCGTCGGCGCTGTTCCGGGCGTTGTAGATCTGCGTCGCCGCTTCCGAAACGCTTTTCGCCAGCGAGTCCCGCAGCCAATGGCCCGCGCCGCGGACGCTTTCCGGATTTCCCTCGATCTTGGTGTCGATTCCCATGGTCAGCGCCCCCCGGCCGCCTTCTGTACGTCTTCACCCGCGGCATGGTCTTGCTCGCGGTATCCCTTGTTCGCCGTGGCGACGTCGTCACCGGCCCCCGCCGCCCCCAGTACGAACGAACTCGCGTTCTCGACGAAATGCGCGAGGATGCCGGTCACCGCGGGCGTGCCATCACCCGCGTCAGGGGTTCCCGGGACCGAATTCCCCAGATTGTCTACGTCGGAGCCGGCGTCGCGCAGTGTTTTCGCGATGCCGTCCAGGACGTCGTGATCGACCTTCGGCCCGGTCATGCCGCCCCCTCCTGGCGCTTGTCCTCGGGAATCACGACATCGAGCAGCAAGAGCTGGAAGGACTGCGCTTTCTGGAGCGCGTCGAGTCCCGGCGTCGGCATGACGATCCATGGCTGGTTCGGGCCGCAGCAGTCATGCAGACGGTCGAGCGCGGAATACGCGAGGAGCGCGACCCGGCCGTCTCTCGTGGTGCGCATGGCGACGCGGGCTTCACTGGCGTCGGCCACGGCTTCCACGCAGGGCAGGTACACGACCGGCGGGAATTCCCGCGGGATCGGTTTGCCGTCCGACTGTGCGTTTTCGGGACTCGTCATCTTGTCAACCCTGTTGGTCCGGTTTGCGTCGTCCGTGATGATCGTCTCAGTTCGTCCCCTCGGACGCAGAACAATGACGACGGGTTCCCGAAAGGCCCGAAATGCGTGAAGGCCCCCTTCCTCGCGTTGTGCGCGGGAAGGAGGCCTTCACTTTCGAATCGGAGCGTCTAGTGGACGCCCTTCATCAGCTTGCGGATCATCGGCGTCGCCACCAGAAGGGCCACACCGACCACGATGGCGACCCCGCCGACGATGCTGAAGTACGGCGCTTCGTCGTCCACCGAGTAGTACTCGGCGAGCTTTCCGGACATCGCCGTACCGAGTGAGATGGACAGGAAGTTCAGCGCCACCATCTGCGTCCGGAAGGCCTCCGGCGCGAGTTTGGTCGAAAGCGAAAGACCGACCGGCGAAAGCATCAGTTCCGCCATGGTGAACACGAACAGGATGCCCGCCAGCGCGAGCAGCGGGCTGGCGTTCTTGCCGCTGCCGACCATCGGGAGGAACAACAGGAACGCCAAGCCCATGGTCACCGTGCCGAGCACGAACTTGACCGGCGAGGACGGCTGCCGCGAGCCGAGTTTCGTCCAGATCGCCGCGATCACCGGCGCGAACAGGATGATGAACACCGGGTTGATCGAGTTGACCCACGCCACCGGCATCTCCCAGCCGAAGATGGTGCGGTTCAGCCGCTCGTCGGTGTAGGCCGCGACGACGGTGAACTGTTGCTGGTACAGCGAGAAGAACGCCGCGCTCGCGATGAACATCGGGATGAACGAGTACACCCGGCTGCGTTCCTCGGAGGTGATCTTCTTGCTGCTGATGATCACCACGAAGTAGATCACCGAGATGACCGCGACGGTCCAGACGACGATGTCGACCAGGTTCGCCGGGTTGATCACCCCGAAGACGATCAGGAGCACGATCGCCGCGACACCGGCCGCGGTACCGATGAAGACCAGCGGACGCTGCGACGCGGGCAGCGGGTTGGGGATCTCGCTCGCCTTCTCGCCGAGGTTCTTGCGGCCGATCGTGTACTGGGTCAGGCCGAGCGCCATCCCGACCGCGGCGAGCCCGAAGCCGATGTGGAAGCCGAGTTCGCTCTGCGCGAGGCCGGTCAGCAGCGGTCCGACGAAACCACCGATGTTCACGCCCATGTAGAAGATCGTGAAACCACCGTCGCGGCGCTCGTCGTCCTTCGCGTACAGCGTCCCGACGATGGCCGTGGCGTTGGACTTCAGCCCGCCACTGCCGACGGCGACGCAGAAGAGACCCACGGCGATACCGGCCAGCCCGGGCAGGATCGCCAGGCTGATGTGGCCGATCATGATCAGGATCGCGCTGTAGAACAGCGTCCGTTCGGAGCCGAGCACGCGGTCCGCGACCCAGGCGCCGATCACCGCCGACAGGTAGACCATGCCGCCGTACGCGCCGACGATGCCGAGCGCGGAGGCCTTCGGCAGCGCGAGGCCACCCTGACTGACTTCGTAGTAGAGGTAGATGGGGAGGATGCCGAGCATCCCGTAATAGGAGAACCGCTCCCACATCTCGACGCCGAAGAGGTTCGCCAGCCCTCGTGGGTGCCCGAAGAACCTCGTGTCGTGCTGGACCTCGGTAGAGGTACTCACCATGCCGTCCTTATCGAAGACATCGTTGTCGGTTTTCACTTGACATGCTAGAAGCCCAGCATGTGGACGGGACACCGACGTCCGGATGATCTTGTGGCAACCGTCATGAAGAGATGAAATTCGCAGCTCAAGGCGTTAAAATCGAGTCAAGGTGCGCCGGGAAGTCTGGTCGGCAACAGTATTCGTGTCGCCGAAAACCGGAGGATGCCTTGTCCGGCCCCAACCGTCCCGCGAAAGCCGTCGTCGCCGACTTCGCCCGCTATCTCCGCACCGAGACCACCGGCGGGCTGATCCTGCTCGGTGCCACCGCCATCGCCCTGCTCTGGGCTAATTCGCCCATCGACGACCTTTACCGCGCGATCCGCGATTTCCGGCTCGGCCCCGAATTCCTGCACCTGAATCTGACGATCGGCGATTGGGCCAAGGACGGCCTGCTCGCACTGTTCTTCTTCGTCGCGGGACTCGAACTCAAACGCGAACTCGTGGTCGGCGAACTCTCCCGGTTCAAGCAGGCGATCCTGCCGGTGGTGGCCGCGATCGGCGGCATGATCGTCCCGGCGCTGGTCGCCCTCGCCGTCGGCTGGGGGGCGCCGGGCATCGATCGCGCGTGGGCCATCCCGGTCGCCACGGACATCGCCTTCGCGCTGGGCGTGCTCGCCATCACCGCGTCCAACCTGCCGAGCAGCGCGCGGGTCTTCCTGCTCTCGCTGGCGGTGGTCGACGACCTCGGCGCGATCCTCGTCATCGCGATCCTGTTCACCGCGAAGTTCGACCTCGTCGCCGCGGGTGTCGCCGTCGTCGCTCTCGCGCTGTACGCCTATCTGCAGCACCGTCGCGTCCGCAGCGCCTGGATCTACGTGCCGCTCGCGCTGATCACCTGGGTCGCGGTGCACTCGGCGGGCATCCACGCCACCATCGCCGGCGTCGCGCTCGGCCTGCTCACCCGCGTCCGCTCTGACGAAGGCGAGGAGCACGCACCAGCGATCCGGCTCGAACACCGACTGCAGCCGTGGTCGGCCGCGGTCGCCGTGCCGTTGTTCGCGCTGTTCGCCGCGGGGATCACCGTGAACGCCGAGTCGCTCGGCGCCGTCTTCACCACGGCGTTGCCGCTGGCCGTCCTGGTCGGGCTGGTCGGCGGGAAGCTCGTCGGGATCTTCGGCGCCAGCCTGCTCGCGGTGAAGTTCAAGCTCGCGGAGAAACCCAGGGGCATGGGCTGGCGGGACATCGGCGCGCTGTCGATGCTCGGCGGCGTCGGGTTCACCGTGAGCCTGCTGATCGCCGACCTCGCGCTCGACGGCGAGTCCGTCGAACTGGCGAAGACGGCGGTCTTGATCGCTTCGGCCATCGCCTCGCTTTCGGCCGCCGCGATGCTCGTGCACCGCAGCCGCGTGCACGCGCGCGAGGATCTCTAGCGCGACACTCGCCGGTCCGCCGCGCCCAGGATGAGGGCACGTGGCACGATGACCGGTGTGAGCAGCCCCAAGCACGAACGCACCGGCCCCGACGGCGTGGGGGCCGTGCCCTACCTCCCCCTGTCGAGCGATGACGACGTGGTAGCGAGCGAGCAGTCCCTCGGGAAACTCGTCGGCGATGCCACACAGCACGTCTCGACGCTGATCCGCGCCGAGGTCGAGCTGGCCAAATCCGAGGTCGTCGCGGAGGCGAAGAAGGGCCTCAAGGGAGCCCTCTTCTTCCTGATCGCGCTGGTCATCGGGCTGTACAGCTCGTTCTTCTTCTTTTTCTTCCTCGGCGAACTGCTGTCGGAGTGGCTGCAGCGCTGGGCGGCGTTCGCGATCGTGTTCGGGTTGATGCTCGTCACGACCATCGCCGCGGGCTTCCTCGGCTACCTGAAGGTGAAGAAGATCAAGGCGCCGGAGCGCACGATCAACAGCTTCAAGGACACCGCCGCCGCGTTCAAGCCGAAGCACGACGCGGACGACGTGCCCGCGGATCGCGGCTGAGAAGTCTTCGAATCGGTGCAGGCGACACCGGACCCGTCGATCGTCCGGACCGACGGTCCGTGGACCCATCGTGACGTCTCAGCAAATGGCATCCGACTGCACGTCGCCGAACTCGGCGACGGCCCGGTGGTCCTGCTGCTGCACGGGTTCGCCGAGTTCTGGTGGACCTGGCACCACCAGCTGACCGCGCTCGCCGACGCCGGTTTCCGCGCGGTCGCGGTGGATCTGCGCGGCTACGGAGACTCGGACAAACCCCCGCGCGGCTACGACGCCTGGACCCTCGCGGGCGACGTCGGCGGGCTGATCAAGTCACTCGGCGCGCGCAAGGCCCATCTCGTCGGACATGCCTGGGGCGGCATGCTCGCGTGGACGGTCGGCGCGCTGCACCCCCGGCTGGTCTCGTCGGTCAGCGTGCTGGGCGGCGCGCATCCGCTGGCGTTGCGCCGGGCCGTCCGGCGGCCGGGGCAGCTGCGCGCTTCGGGACATCTGTTTCGCTTCCAGGTGCCGATGGCGCCGGAGAAATGGCTGGTCAAGGACGACGCGTTCGCCGTCGAGGAGCTTTTCCGGAGCTGGTCCGGTCCACAATGGACGGATACTTCGGACTTCGCCGAAACCGTCCGGACGTTCCGGCAGGCGATGCTCGTGCCGGGAGTGCCGCACAGCGCGCTCGAGTACTACCGATGGGCGTTCCGCGCGCAGTTCCGCGGCGAAGGCCGCCGGTTCAGCGAAGCACTGCGAGGCCGCTATGCCGCCCGAGTGCTGCAACTGCACGGCGAGGACGACCGGTGCGTCCTGCCGGACACCGCGGCCGCGTCGCGCCGCTGGGCCCCGGACGCGCGACTCGAACGCTGGCCCGGCATCGGGCACTTCCCGCATCTGGAGGCCCCGGAGCGCACTTCGGCCGCGCTGGTGGACTTCCTCCGTATCTTGGAAGCATGACCGAGCGCAAACCGACGGGCGTGTCGTTCGAGTCCTGGGTGGACCGGCAGGTCAGTGCCGCACAGGCGAAGGGCGACTTCGACGACCTTCCCGGCGCGGGGAAACCGCTGCCGAAGACCGACGGCAAGGACACCGCGCTCGCCTGGGTGGTGAACAAGGTCCGCAGCGAAGGGCACGACGTTTCGGCGTTGCTGCCGCCGTCGCTGGCGATCGCCAAGGAACTCGACGACCTGCCGGACACACTGGCGCGGGTGCGCCGGGAGGCACGGGTGCGGGAGATCGTCGAGGAACTGAACGAACGGATCCGGACCGAGCACCGGCGTCCGGCGGGCGGGCCGGTACTGCGGGCACGGCCGCTGGACGTCGAGGAGACCGTGGCTTCGTGGCGCGAGGGCCGCTCTTCGGGCTCCTGACCCGCTTCGCGCGCGCTATGAAAGGCCCGTTACTTGCAAAATTTGCAAGTAACGGGCCTTTCATAGCACCGGCCGGCGGCGGAACGCTCAGTTGGCGCAGGGACCGGTGGAAGTGTTCGCGCTCAGCGCCGGAGCCGTGTCCACCACCGGTTTGACCTGTTCGGACGTCAGCGTGAAGCCGGTCTCCGGATCCTCGACGGCCGCGCCGAAGACGACCCCGATGACCTCACCCTCGGGATTGATCATCGGCCCGCCCGAGTTCCCGCTGCGGACCTGCCCGCGCACGGTGAACACGTCGCGCTGCACGGTGTTGGACTCGTAGATGTCCGGCCCGCGCAGGTTGATCCGGCCGCGCACTCTGGCGGGCGTCGCGGTGTACGGGCCGTCGAGCGGGTAGCCGAGCACGATCGCGTTGTCGCCCGCCCGAGCGACCTTCGGCGTGAACGGGAGCACCGGCGCCTGCAACCTCGGCACCGCGAGCACGGCCACGTCGGCCTCGGGGTCGAAGTAGACGACCCTGGCCGCGAACTTGCCCGAAGTCGCTTCGATGGCGACCTCGTCGGTGCCGGCGACGACGTGCGCGTTCGTCATCACGCGCTGCGGCGCGATGACGAAACCGCTGCCTTCCAGCGCCCGCGAGCACGAAGTCGCGTTGCCGCGGATCTTCACGACGCTGCCGTGCACCTGCTTGACGATCGCGCTCGCCTGCAGCGCGGTGTCCGGCGGGCTGGTGTCCTGGACGTTCGGCTTCTGGAACGGGTCCACAATGGACGGGAAGCCCGACGCGTCCAGCAGTTTGCGCAGTTCGCTCGGGAATCCCTGTGCCGCGTCCGGCATGACGTCGTTGACGCCGCCGAGCACGACGGAGCTGTTGATCGATTTCGCCAGCCCGGGCACTCCCGAGACGGCCGTGAGCGGCGTCGCGATCAGCCAGGCGACCACGAACACCACGGCGGCCTGCACCACCGCGCCGAGCGTCTTGTCGACGCCGGAAAGCTTGTCCGGGTTGATCTTCTGGCGCAGTTTCCGCCCCACCCAGACGCCGAGGGTCTCGCCGAGCGCGACCAGGAACACCACGGTCGCCACCGCGAAGGCGACCTTCGCCGCCGGATGCTCGAAAAGTTCGACGACCAGCGGCGCGATCTTGATCCCCGCGAGCGCGCCCAGCACCACCCCGACCAACGAGGGGAGAGCGATGATCACCCCCTGGAACGCGCCGGACACGCCCGCCAGCAGCGCGAGCAGGATCACCAGTACGTCAACCCAGTTCACCGGCGCCTACTCCTTCTCCGGCACTTGCCGCCCGTCGACCCGCGCCTGATGTTCGGCCAACGCTACGTCAAGGTCCCGGACGTCGCCGTGGTCCCAGTCCCGTTCCCAGCCGCCGAGCGACAACGTCATCGCCAGCAGACCGGCCGTGAAGCCCCAGACGAACAACCCGCCGACGTCGAACGCCGGGCCCTTCCAGTCGAATCCCTCGCGCCTGACCTGGAACCGGTTGGCCGGGTCGGTCAGTTCGGCGACCGGCACCCGCGCCACCGCCGCCGTCTCGCCGGGATCGACGGCGTGCACCGGGGACGGCGTCCGCCAGTAGGCGAGCACCGGCGTCACGGCGAAGGCGGAAACCGGCACGAACAGTTCGGGGAAGACGGCGACCGGCAGCACGCCGGAAGGCTCGACGCCGGTCTCTTCTTCCGCCTCGCGCAGCGCGGTGCCGACCGGCCCGTCGTCACCGGACTCGGCGCCACCGCCGGGGAAGGAGACCTGGCCCGCGTGCGAGCCGAGCGTGTCGGCGCGGCGCTGGAGCAGGACGTCCGGCCCCTGCGGGCCCTCGCCGAAGAGCATCAGGACGGACGCGGACCGGTAGCTCGCGTCCGGTGGCACGCTGAACCGGCTGAAGGCGGCCGCGTCGACGTCCCCGCTGATCTTGACGAGCGGTTGCAGCCAGGCGGGCACGGCCTCCGGGTGCACGAGAGGGCCGGTCATGGTGTCCCTTCCACTGCGGCGCGCACCTGCTCAGTGTTCAGGAAGACGCGTGGGTTCTCGATGAGCCGGACGTCTCCCCCCTTCGTGACCAGGTACGTCGCCGGAAGAGAGGGAGGGACCTTCAGTGCCGTCCGCGCCGGCCCCGACTGACCGTCACCGTCGAACACCGACGGCAGCCGGATACCGAGCTCGGCCAGCAACGCCAGACCGTCGGCCCCGGAGCTCGCGACCTGGACGAGGAGCACGCGCGCGGCACCGGGCTGCGCGGCGTACTCCTGCAGCAGCGGCAGCTCGGAGCGGCACGGCTGGCACCACGACGCCCACAGGTTGACCAGCACGGGACCGTCCGAAAGCGCCCGGGCGAGATCGACCCGGGAGCCGTCGCCGAGGCATTCGACATCGACCCCGCGCAGCTTCGCCACCTCGCCGGGGCCAGGCGGCGGGCACGCGGCCAGCCCGGCCTTCGCGCGGGCGGCTGTCAGGTCGCCGGAGGTCTTCACCGGCCCCTGACTGTCACGAGTCGTGAGCAACGCGACGATCAGGGCCACCACCAGCACGGCGGCGCCGAGGGCCAGTTTGGTGACCCTGGTCACCGCGCGGCCGCCAGATCCAGGATGTGCTCGCGTTCTTCGCCCTTGACCAGCTTCGCGGCCTCTTCGAAGTCCGTCGGGCCGGTTCCGTACGAGGGGCACATCTTGGCCAGCGGACAGGCGCCACAGGCGGGTTTGCGGGCGTGGCAGACGCGGCGGCCGTGGAAGATCGTCCGGTGCGACAGGAGCGTCCACTCCTTGCGCGGGATCAGCTCGCCGACGGCGTGCTCGACCTTGACCGGGTCTTCCTCCTCGGTCCAGCCCCAGCGGCGGACCAGGCGGCCGAAGTGGGTGTCGACGGTTATCCCCGGCACTCCGAAGGCGTCGCCGAGCACGACGTTGGCCGTTTTGCGGCCGACACCGGGCAGCGTGACGAGGTCCTTCAGCTTGCCGGGCACTTCACCGTCGTAGCGCTCCACCAGCGCGGCGCCGAGTCCCATCACCGAGTTCGCCTTGGCCCGGAAAAAGCCCGTCGACCGGAGGTATTCCTCGAGTTCGGTTCGGTCGGCGCCGGCGTAGTCGGCGGCACTTCGATAGCGCGCGAAGAGCGCGGGGGTGACCTGATTCACGCGGACGTCGGTGGTCTGCGCCGAAAGCACGACCGCGACCAGCAGTTCGAGCGGAGTGGTGAAGTCAAGCTCACAGTGCGCGTCCGGGAACTCGTCGTCGAGGCAACGCTTCATCCGCCTGGCGCGTCTCACCAATGCGAGCCGGCTTTCACCCTTGCCCCCCGCGCGGGGGGCATTGGTGGGAGCAGGAGGCACCCCGATAGCCTACGGGCGCCATCGGACGAGCCAGTGGGGAGCACCCGCCGGTCGTCGTCCGACACGCCAGAGCACCACCTCGGCGCTTCGATCGAGGACGCCATGAGCGAGGATCTGGAGTAATGCACAATTTTTCGGAATTCCCAGGGCAGGGCTCATGACAGTCTGGTTCGTCATCCTCGTCCCCTTGGTGATCATGTTCTTCGCGCTGTTCATGGAACGCGTGGAGACCAGGCTCAAGCACGTCGCGGTGCAGGAGAACGAAGTCGAGGAGTTCCTCGAGCAGGCGCAGCCCAACGAGGTCCGAGCCCTGTACGGGCACGGCATCGGGCGCGCGCTCGAGCTGTTCCGGCTGCGCAGGCTGGGCGGGAAGGCGGCCAGGCTTCGCGCGCGGCGCGTGCGGAGTTAGGCTCCACGTTCGAGCGAGATCGTTCCCGGCACCGACGCGCCTGCGGCGTGCCGACGAGCGATCTCGCGCGCACGACCTAGACTGACGCAAAAGTGAGCGGCGACACGGTCCCCGGCAGTGGGGGATCGACGTCGTATCTCGATGAGGAGGCACCCGAGGTGGACGAAACCCTGGCCCGAGCGGGCATTTTCCAGGGTGTTGAGCCGGCAGCCGCCGAGGCGCTGGCACAGACCTTGGAATCCGTGGAGTTCCCTCGCGGGCATGTCATCTTCAACGAGGGTGAACCCGGCGACAAGCTTTACATCATCCAGTCCGGCAAGGTGAAGATCGGCCGCAAGTCACCCGACGGCCGCGAGAACCTGCTGGGCATCTTCGGTCCGTCCGACATGTTCGGCGAGCTGTCCATCTTCGACCCCGGCCCCCGGACGTCCAGCGCGACGACCGTGACCGAGGTCCGCGCGGTGACGATGGACCGCCCGGCGCTGCGGCAGTGGATCTCCACCCGCCCGGAGATCGCCGAGCAGTTACTGCGCGTGGTCGCCCGTAGGCTGCGCCGGACGAACAACATGGTCGCCGAGCTGATCTTCACCGACGTCCCCGGACGTGTGGCGCGCGCGCTGCTGCAGCTCGCGCAGCGGTTCGGCAGCCAGGAAGCAGGCCTGCTGCGGGTCACGCACGACCTGACGCAGGAAGAGATCGCCCAGTACGTGGGCGCTTCGCGCGAGACCGTCAACAAGGCTCTCGCCGACTTCGCGCACCGCGGCTGGCTGCGGCTCGAGGGCAAGAGCGTCCTGATCCTGGACCCGGAGCGCCTGGCCCGACGCGCCCGGTAACCGACAGCACTCCTCAACTGCCGCAAGTAGTCCTCTACTTGCGGCAGTTGTGCGTTCAAGTACCGCGACTAGAGGACTACTTGCGGAGAGACAACGAAGAGCCGGGCGCCACCCCCGACGTGGCGCACCGGCTCTTCGCTGTGCGCGGACCATCCCCCGACGATCCGCGCTCCCCGCCCTCCGGATTCAGGCCCCGACCCGTACGCCGGAGGGAGTTGGAGATTGTGTGTTGTCGTACAACCATCCACGGCCGTCGGCCGTGGATTCAAGTTCTTTCACTCTCAAGGACGCCATCTGCGTCGATTTGTTGCCCCGAATGACTCAGATTTGACCGACTGTTACCCGATCGTGACGAACCTGTGGGCTTCAGGGCTCGTAGTACCCGAATCCGGTGGTGACCAAACTTACCGCCCGAGATCTGGTACTCGCGTACCAAAGTAGTTCATACTGGTACGCGTGTCCCAGTCTGTGTCCGCTTCCGCCGAGAACCACCGCACCTCCCTCGCCGACTACCGAGCCGCGCTGACGGCGCCCGGATCCCGCGGGGCGGTCATCGCGTCCCTGCTCGCCCGCCTGCCGATCGCCATGATCGGCATTTCCGCGCTGCTCTACGTCCAGCGCGAGACGGGCTCCTTCGCCTCGGCCGGGCTGGTGTCGGCCGGGTCGCTGGTCGGTGTCTCCGTCGGCGCGGTGGTGCAGGGACGGCTCATCGACCGTTTCGGGCCGACGCGGCCGCTGCTGACCACGACGGTGTTCTTCGCGCTGGCGATGACCGGGCTGGTATTCGCGATCGAGGCGCACGCGCCGACGCTCGTGCTGGTCCCGCTCGCCTTCGGCACCGGGATCACCGAACCGATGGTCGGCTCGGCCTCGCGGGCACTGTGGACACGGTTGCTGCCCGCCGGGCCGACGCGGAACGCGGCGTTCTCCTACGAAGCGATCAGCATGGAGGTCTTCTTCATCCTCGGCCCGGGGTTCGCCGGGCTGCTGATCGCCGCGCCGTGGGCGGGCACCGGAATCGTCGTGGGCTCGCTGACCATGATCGCGGGCGCGGTGGTGTTCGCGCTGAGCCCGACCGTGCGGGCCTGGGGACCGTCACCGTCTTCGGGCGGCAAACTGCTCGGCGCGCTGGCCAGCCCCGGCATGCGCACCCTCGCGATCGCCGCGCTGGGCTTCGGCGCCGTGATCGGCTTCGTCGAGGTCGCCGTCCCAGCGGCCGCCACCGAAGCGGGCAACACCTCCATCGGCGGACTGCTGCTCTCGGCTTGGTCGGTCAGCTCGGTCGCGTTCGGCGTCGCGTACAGCCTGCGCCCGTGGCCGCGTCAGATGGGCCTGCGGCTGCCGGTCCTGCTCGCCGGATTCGGCGCGCTGGTGGCGCTGCTCGCGCTGCCGGGGTCGCTCTGGGGCCTCGCGCTCGCCATGCTCGCCGCGGGTGCCCTCATCACGCCGCAGTCGACGACGCACTCCGCGGCCATCGAGATCGCCGCGCCGAAGGGCACGGCGGCCGAGGCGTTCGGCTGGGTGCTCACCGCGGTGACCCTTGGTCTCGCGTTCGGCCAGTCGATCAGCGGCTACCTCGTCGAGCACGCGGGGTACGAAGCGGCGTTCCTCGCCGCCGGCGTCGTCGGCTTCGCGCTCGCCGCGGTGGTCTGGCTGCTGCGCGGCACCTTCCGCCCGCAGCCGTCCGGAGCCGTCGCCGAAGCCCCCGAACTTGTCGGTGCCGCCCGCTAACTTGCGGGCATGGACCTGACTGCCGCCACCCGCTCCCTCTCGTCCGCCGTTTCCGCCGCCGCCCGCCTGCTTTCCGCCCGTTCCGGCCTGCTCCTGCGAGCCGGGCGGGAAGGCCTGACCGTCGGCGGCAACGACAGCGAACGAGCAGTCCGCCTGACCTGCGACGCCGTCTCGCACACCGACGGTGAGGTGGTCGTCCCCGCCGGGCCGCTCGCCGAAACCCTGCGCATGCTCGACGACGATCAGGTGCGCCTGGTCGTCGAAGGTTCACGGCTGGCCGTGCGGGTCGAGGGCGGCCGGTTCGCGCTGCCGCTGCTGAGCCGCGAACTGCGCTTGCCGGACATGCCGCCCCTGGTGTCCGAAGTGGACGGTTCCGCGCTGGTGACGGCGTTGCGCACGGTCGCGGGCACCGCGGCCAAGGACGACGCGCTGCCGATGTTCACCGGCGTCCGCGTGCAGAGTTTCAGCCGTGAACTGCGGCTGACCGCGTCCGACCGGTACCGGATGGCCGTGGCCACCCTGCCGCTGCGCGCCGGAGGCGACCCGATCGACGCGCTCGTCCCGGCTGGCCTGCTCGCCGAGACGGCCAAGCAAGCGCGGGGCCCCGTCGGCCTGCACGGCGACGGAACCCGGTTCGGGATGAGCTGGGAGGGCGTCGCGGTCACCACCGCCGTACTCGACGCGGGATTCCTGTCGGAGAAGCTGATCGAATCGTCCACTGTGGACACGACGGTCGAGGTCGCCGCCGACGCGCTGGCCGCCGCCGTGCGCCGGGTGGGCGTCTACGCGGACGAGCGCCGGGTGCTGACGCTGGAGGTCGGCGATTCGCACCTGCGGCTCGCCAGTTCCAAGCAGGACACCGGCGAGGCCGAGCAGACCTTGAAGGCCGAAGTGTCCGGCGGCCGGACGTCGCCCTCGTTCCAGGCGCGCTACCTGCTGGACGCGCTGCAGGGTTTCGCCGGGGAGCGGGTGCGGCTCGACATCCAGCCCGGGATGCGGGCTTGCGTCATCCGCTCCGTTGAGCCGAGCGAAGTGGACCTGACGTACTACGTGATGCCGATGCTCCCGCGCTGACTCCCGGGTCCGTGCCGTGAGCTCCGGGGTCTGTGAGTGGCCCCCAAAAATGCTATGAAAGGCCCGTTACTTGCAAAATTTGCAAGTAACGGGCCTTTCATAGCACTCTCGCGAGCGCGAAACAGGTCAGGCGGAAGCGGCCTTCACCGCGGCCTCGATCTCGCCGAACGAAGGGTTCACCATCGCCGTCGAGCCCACGAACACCGTCGGCACGACCTCGTTCCCGTCCGCCACCGAGCGCACGCGCGCGGCCGCCTCCGGGTCCTCCCAGATGTTGACCCGCTTCACCTTGAAACCGCTCTTCGAGAGCGGCCGCTCCAGCGCGGCGCAGAACCCGCATCCGGGGCGCCAGTAGAACTCGACCTCGACGTCACTCATTCGCCGTCCTCCGACCTCAGGTAGTCCAACTGCGCCCGCACACTCCACTCGGCGGGCGCCCACAAAGCCTTGTCGACGTCGGCGTAGACGACCTCGACCACCTGGCGCGGAGTGGCTTCCGCGCCGAGGATCTTCAGTGCCGAACGCACCTGGTCCAGCCGTTCTTCCCGGTGCGCCAGGTATTCGCGCGCCGTCGCGGCCAGGTCGGGCAGTTCGGGGCCGTGCCCCGGCAGGCCGGTGGTGCCGCCGGGCAGCTCGATGAGTTTCCGCAGCGAGCGCAGGTAGTCACCGAGGTCGTGCAGCACGGTGGTGCCGCGGCCGAGGATGGTGTCACCGGTCAGGATCTGCCCGTCGGACACCAGGCAGATCGAGTCGCCGGTGTGCCCGGGTGTGTGCAGCACCGAGAGCGCCAGCCCGGCCGCCTCGACCACTTCACCGTCCACAAGGGACTTTCCGCCGACGCAGAGCGATTCGTCGAACGCCCGCACCGGTGCGCCGACGCGTTCGGCGAACCAGGGCGCACCCTCGGCGTGGTCGGGATGGTGGTGGGTCAGGATGATCAGCTCGACGTCGCCGGTTTCCGCCAGCAGCGTCAGGTGTTCGACGTCCTCGTGGCCGGGATCGACGACCACCGAACCGGTCGCGCCGGGACCGCGGAGCACCCAGGAATTGGTGCCCTCCAACGTCATCGACGACGGATTGTGCTCCAGCAGCACGGAAGCCGTCGGCGTGACCCGGCGCAGCACGCCGTACGCGGGGGCGCTCACGCCGGATCCAGTACGACGCGGACCTTGTCGCCGTCGCGCACCAGCGTCGGCATGATCTTCTTGATCTCGCGCTCGACCGCCTGCGCGGCGGCCGCGGAGTCGAAAGCGCCCAGTTCCGCAAGGGTGATCCAGGTCGGGGGCATGAGCATGCGGCGCCCTTCCTTGGCGTCGGCGATGGCTTCCTCCGGCCGCTGCCAGCCGGAGCCGACGGCCTCGGAGGTGGCGCTGTCGGCCTGCTGACCCTCGGGAAGCACGGCGACGAAGAAGCAGGTGTCGTAGCGGCGAGGTTCTTGGGGCGGAGTGACCCAGTTCGCCCACGGGCGCAGGAGATCCGCGCGCAGCGTCAGGCCGTTCGCCTCGAGGAACGCGGCGAGCGAGAGTTCGCGGGAGACCAGTTTTTCGCGAGCGTCGTGATACGGCGTCGCGTCGGCGACGACCGCGTCCCCGATGCTCGCGAGCAGCACGCCCGACTCCTCGAACGTCTCCCGCACGGCCGCGCACACCAGGGCGCGGGCGAGCGATTCTTCGCAGCCGAAGCGCTCCGCCCACCAAGCGGGCTCCGGGCCCGCCCAGCTCACCGAAGCGTCGACATCGCGGGAATCCACGCCACCGCCGGGGAAAACGGTCATCCCGCCCGCGAACGGCATGCCCTTCACGCGGTGCTGCAGGAAGACCTCGACGCCTTGCGCGCCGTCACGGAGGAGGATCACGGTCGCCGCGTCCTTGGGCGTCACCGGCTCGCCGTCGGCGTTGGCGCGGGTGCCCACCCCGGCCCCCACCGGGATGTCGAATGTCAGTTCTTCAGCCACACCCGCAACCTAACATCGCGTTTCGTCCTCTGGTTGCGATAGTTGCGCGTGCAACCACCGCGTCCAGAGGACGAAACGCGTGGAACTCTTTAAGAGGACCAGCCGCTGCTGCGCGAAGCCCCGTTCAGCCGGATCTTCGCCGCTTCGGCGCGCTCCCGTTCGGCGAGCTCGGCGTGCAGCTCGCGAAGGAGCGCACGATCGCGCTCGCTCAGGCTGGGGTCGTCGAGGTCGAGAGCGGGCAGCTCGACGACCTCGTGCATGCTCGGCTTGCCCGAGGCGATCTCACGGCCCTTTTCGGGGTCCTCTTTGAGCGCCTGCCGCAGCTGCGCGACTTCGGCCGGGGTCAGGTCCGCCGTGCGCTCGGCGCGGGTCTCCGCCCGCGACTTGCGCGGCGGCGCCGGCTCCGGTGAAGGCGGCGGCGAAACCGGCGCGGGCACCTGCTGCACGATCGGCACCACCGGTGCGATCGGCTCGGCCGGTTCGTGACCACCGCTGCCCACCGGGCGCAGCCCGTGCCTGCTCGGCTGCTCCTTGGCCGGCTCGGGAGCCGGGGCCGGAGCGGCCGGTGGGGTCACCGGCTCTGACCGAAAGTCACTGGAATGGGTACTCCCGGTGACCCAGACAGGACTCGCGGCCGACGAAGCGGCCTGGTGGTAGGCGGACCGGGCGACACCGGGTCCCGCGACCTCGACGACCGAACGGATCCCCGCGCGGCGAAGCGCGGTGTCCACGCGGAACGCGACCGCGGGCGGGTTGCCCTCCGGGCCGATCTCGACCAGGACCACCCGCTGCGGCAACGCGCCGGGCACGCTGCCGGCGGGCGTGTTCCGCCACACCGCGTGCACCGACCGGACGTCCGGCAGCACCTGAAGGGTGCGGTCGAGCGCCTCGGCGAGACCGAATTCGGGCGTGTTCTCACCGGTGAACCGGTGGGTGAGCACCGACTCGTCCTCCTCGACGAGCAGGTCGTTCGCCAGTGTGGCGTCCGACCGGCTCATCTCTAGGACGAGCGCGAGTTCACGTTGTTCGGACGAGCTCACCGGGATCTTCCCCGCGATCAGGGTGCCGGTGGTGAGCTCCACCGCTTCGTCGATGTGCGCACGCGCGATCAGCTCACGCGCTTCGGTCAAAGCACTGTCGTCGATACGACCCGCCAGGGCCAGTAACAGGTTGTGCAGGCGCAGGGGCACCGAGAACCCGTCCATGGGCGGGCCGTCGTGGACCTCCACCATTGCTCTGCTCCCTCCCGGCTCGCCTGGTGGTGCGAGCGTTAAGCGGCGACCAGCCGACTTCCGGTGTCCACCGCGCCCACACAGACCAGTTCGGAGCTGGCGAGCGCGGTGCGGTGATAGCCGGTGAGATCGATGCTCGGCGGGAGGACCTCGACGCCGGGCTCCTCGTCCCCCAGCACGCGCAGGACGCGCTGCAGTTCGCCCGTCAGCCTCGGCAGCCCGTTGAGCGCCGTGACCAGGAGGACTCGTTTCGCCCCACCCTCGCCGACCACACCAAGGTGTCGCCAGCTTTGCCGCACCTCACCCACATCCGGCCGCCCCCGCAACGTTGCGTGGATCAATACGGACACAGAGTCGACGGAGTTCACCCATTCGGGCGCACTCTGCGTGAATGTGTACCTGGTCTCGGTGACGTCGTCTACCCCCAGGGTGGAACTCACCTGATGCCAGTCCGCCCCGTGAGGAATGAGCCCGGCGACTAGCAGGCGATACTCGGTTTGGTCCAGATCGATCCTGTGCTTAAGCAAAGACCTGGGGAGCGTCCGCGCGAGCGTCCCCATCGCGCCTTCGCCCAGCCAGTCGCGGAACCGCCACAAGAGCTGATCCGGCAGCCGTCCGGCCAGCCGGAGCAGAAGCTCGTGCGAGGACTTTTCGATGTCCGGGTCCATCACTTCACCTCCACGATCAGTTCGATCTCGACCGGCGCCCCGATCGGCAGCTCGGCGACCCCGACGGCCGAGCGGGCGTGGATGCCCGCGTCGCCGAAGATCTCGCCGAGCAGCTCGGACGCCCCGTTGATCACCGCGGGCTGACCGGTGAAGCCCTCCGCGGACGCCACGAACCCGACGACCTTGACCACGCGCACGATGTTGTCGACACCGGCGATCGAGTCGACCGCGGCGAGCGCGTTGAGGATCGAAGTCCGCGCGTACTGCTTCGCCTCTTCGGGGCTGACCTCGGCGCCGACCTTGCCGGTCGCTTCGAGCTCACCCTTGACGAAGGGCAGCTGCCCCGACGTGTAGACGTGCGAACCGGTGCGGACGGCGGGCACGTAGGCCGCCAGCGGGGCGGCGACGCCGGGAAGTTCGATACCGAGCTCGGCGAGTCGATCGCTCCAGGTCATGGCTTCAATCCCTCAGTTCTTGGCTCGTTTGAGGTAGGCGACGTGCTGCTCGCCGGTCGGGTTCGGGAGCACGGTGACGAGCTCCCAGCCGTCCTCGCCCCACTGGTCGAGGATCTGCTTGGTGGCGTGGATCAACAGGGGGACGGTCGCGTACTCCCACTTGGTGGCGCTCATGTCGGGGAGCGTAGCCAAACCGGCAAGAGCGCCCGACACACATGCGGAAAACCCTCTCGCGACCGGTTCGCCGATTTCCCGCCGATGTGGTTCACTTCACACCTACTCGTCAGTAGATAGGACGTTGACATGCGGACGACGAAGTCCCTTGCCGCCGCCTGCGCGGCCGCGGCCCTTGCCCTGATCTGCGCCGCACCGGCGAACGCCGCCCAGAAACTTCCCGTTCCGTGGACGCTCGCCGCGGCCCTGCCCGCGCAGGCGGCGAATCCCGGCGGCCCGCCACCCGGGTCGAATGATTTCGACTGCAGTCCGAGTACCGCCCACCCGAACCCCGTGGTGCTGACGCACGGTCTCGGCGCCAACCAGACGGTGAACTGGCAGACGTTCGGCCCGCTGCTCAAGAACAACGGGTACTGCGTCTTCTCCCTGACCTACGGGATCCCCGGCAAGCCGCTGCCGATCTACCAGCCCGGCGGGCTCCTTCCGATGGAACAGAGCGCGAAGGAACTGTCGGCGTTCGTCGACAAGGTCCTCGGTGCGACCGGAGCGTCCAAGGTGGACATCCTCGGACACTCCGAGGGCACGCTGATGCCTTCCTATTACGTGAAGTTCCTCGGCGGAGCATCCAAAGTGGACAAGTACGTCAGCCTGACCCCGCTGTGGGACGGCACGACCCTGTTCGGCGCCTCGCATCTCTACGCGCTCGCGGGCGCGCTGGGGCTCGCACCCGGGATCAACGGCATCCTCGACCCGGCCTGCGGCTCGTGCCGCCAGTTCCTCCGCGGTTCGGAGTTCCTCACGAACCTGCGCTCCGGGAACGGCGTCTTCCAGCCGGGCGTGACGTACACGAACATCATGACCCGCTACGACGAGGCCGTCGTCCCGTACACGAGCGGCATGGGCAAGGGCCCGAACGTGAAGAACATCGTCCTGCAGGACGGCTGCCTGCTGGACCTGGCGGAGCACGCCGGGGTCGCCGCCGACCGCAACGCGGCCGGGCACGTCCTCAACGCCCTCGACCCGGCGCACGCGAAGCCCGTCCCGTGTGTGCCCGCGACGCCGATCGGGAGCTAACGTGGCCGGGTGGAGACCTGGCGCGTGGTCGCGACCGTCCTGCTCGCCGCGGCCGGGCTGCCGCTGGTGCTCGTCCTGATGGCGAAGGCACGGGACCGCACCGACAGCTCGGGGACGGTCGCGATCACCGGCGCGGTGGCCTTCGTGGTCCTCCTGTTGCTCGGTGTGGTGATGCTCACGGTGCTGCCCGGCGTCCTGACCTGGGGCATCGTCGCGATGGTCGCCGCTGCGCTCGGCGTCATGCTGCTGGCGGGCTGAACCCTCAATTAGGGTGGGACCGGTGAGCACATCCCTTGCCGGCTGGACCGACGAACTCGCGAGAGCCAGGCTGCATTTCGTCACCGGCAAGGGCGGGACGGGCAAGACCACGCTCGCCGCCTCGCTGGGCCTCGCGCTCGCCAAGGGCGGGCGCCGCGTGCTGCTGATCGAGGTCGAAGGCCGCCAGGGCATCGCCCAGCTCTTCGACACCGAGCCGCTGCCGTACGCCGAGCAGCGCATCGCGGCCGTGCCCGGCGGCGGTGAGCTGCGCGCGCTGCACATCGACGTCGAGGCCGCGCTCCTCGAATACTTCGAAATGTTCTACAACCTCGGCTTCGCGGGGCGGACGCTGCGGCGGATGGGCGCGATCGAGTTCGCCACGACGCTCGCGCCGGGGCTTCGCGACGTCCTGCTGACCGGCAAGATCAAGGAATGCGTCGGCCGGACCGAATCGGACGGCCGCCACACCTACGACGCCGTCGTCGTCGACTCGCCGCCCACCGGCCGGGTCGTGAAGTTCCTCGACGTCACCAAGGCGCTGACCGATCTCGCCAAAACCGGCCCGATCCGCGGTCAGGCCGACGGCGTCGTCCGCCTGATGCATTCCGGCGAGACCGCCATCCACCTGGTCACGCTGCTGGAAGAGATGCCGGTGCGGGAGACCGTCGAAGCGGTCGCCGAACTCGACGGCGCGGATCTGCGCCCCGGCGCGGTGCTGGTCAACCGGGTCCGCCCGCCGAGGCTGCCCGCGCGATCGGTGACGGCCGCCGCGGACGGCCGCGTCGACGCCTCACGCGTCCGCGCCGGGCTCGAGTCGGCCGGGCTGAACCTGCCCGACAGCACCCTCGACGCGCTGGTCGAGGAGACCGTCGAGCACGCCGTCCGGGTCGCGGCCGAACAACGCGCCCGCGAGCAACTGTCCGAAGCGGACCTTCCCGGCCTCGAACTGCCGGATCTGACCGACGGGGTCGACGTCGCGGCGCTCTACGACCTCGCCGAAGCGCTGACCGAGCAGGGAGTGCGCTGATGTCGGACATCCTGGAGATCGACAAGCTGATCGACGATCCGGAGAGCCGGGTCATCGTCTGCTGCGGGTCCGGCGGGGTCGGCAAGACGACCACCGCGGCGGCGCTGGCGCTGCGCGCGGCCGAACGCGGACGGCAGACGGTGGTGCTCACCATCGACCCGGCGCGGCGGCTGGCGCAGGCGCTCGGCCTGCGTGAACTGGGCAATCACCCGAAGCAGGTGCACGTCGAAGGCTTCGAGCCCAAGGGCGAACTCTGGGCGATGATGCTCGACATGCGCCGCACCTTCGACGACATGGTGCGGGTGCACGCCGGCCCGGAACGCTCCGAGCAGCTGTTGCAGAACCCCTTCTACCAGACCATTTCCACGTCGTTCTCCGGAACGCAGGAGTACATGGCGATGGAGAAGCTGGGGCAGCTCGCGGCCACCGACGAGTGGGACCTGATCATCGTCGACACCCCGCCGAGCCGGTCCGCGCTGGACTTCCTCGACGCGCCGACGCGGCTTTCCAGCGCGCTCGACGGCCGGATGATCCGGCTGCTCACCGGTCCGGCCAAAGCGGGCGGCTGGGGACTGCGCAAGGTCGTCAACGCCGGGTTCTCGATGTTCGCGAAGGCCGTCTCGACGATCATCGGCGGCCAGCTGCTGACCGACGCTTCGGCGTTCATGCAGGCCTTCGACAGCATGTTCGGCGGCTTCCGCGAACGCGCGCGCAAGACCTCCGAGCTGTTGCGGTCCGGCGGGACGTCGTTCCTCGTGGTCGCCGCGCCGGAGCCGGACGCGCTGCGGGAGGCGTCCTACTTCGTGGAGCGGCTTTCGGAAGAGAGCATGCCGCTGGCCGGACTGGTCGCGAACCGGACGCATCCGGTGCTCGCGGCGCTGACCGGCGCGGAGGCCATCGCGGCCGCCGAGCAGCTGGCGAAGGGCGAGGCCGGCGCGCCGCTGGCCGAAGCCGTCCTCCGCCTGCACGCGGACCGGGTCGCGCTGGCCGAACGAGAGACGCGGCTGCTCGCCAGGTTCACGCGGGCTCATCCCGAGGTCCCGCTGGTGCGGGTGCCCGCGCTCCCCAGTGACGTGCACGATCTCGAAGGCCTGCGCGACATCGGAACCAGGTTGGGTACCCAGTCCTGAAAGTCCGTGAAGGACTCCTTCCCTACCTTGGACTCAGGGAAGGGGCCCTCCACGGACTCCTGATCACGAGACTCGGACGCGTACGTCTTCCTCTTCGTCGATCCCGGTGAAACTGCGCTTCGCGGCTTCAAGCAGATCCGCCCAGCTGGTCACGTCCGGCCGCCGTCGCAGCAGCGCCCGCCGTTCCCGTTCGGTCATACCTCCCCAGATACCGAAGTTGATCCGGCCATCGAGCGCTTCCGCGAGGCATTCCGTCCTGACCGGGCAACCGAGGCAGACCGCCTTGGCCCGGTTCTGTTCCGCCCCCCGGACGAACAAACCGTCCGGATCGGTGTCGCGGCACGACGCATTGACTCGCCAGCTCGACTGGTTGGTTTCCATACCCCCAGCTCCCTACCCTGGTGTTCGACACACCACGGGGGGACGAAAAGCCTGCGCTCCTGCCCCCATGAGCGTGTCTCCCTTGTGCTCACGTCGGTTGAGCCGGCACCTCCCCGGTGCCGGTGCCTCCGTTCGGTCGAATGCGACTGCCGCTCGCACTCACCCGTCTGTCGGCTTTTTCATACGTGAGACGTTGACGGACTGTAAGGGCCCTCGGTTCCCTCCGCCAAGCCCTAGAATGCCTCCCGTTACCGGACGTCACCACATGGGGTCGATTTCGTGACCGAATCCGCACCGACAGCGAGGTGACGTCACGGTGGGCTAACGGGATCCGCGTACCCTGGTCCGCGTGCGCAAAACGGACGGTCTGCTGAAGCTCATTGGCCTGTGTGTGCTCGCGGGGGTGCTGGTCGCGGGAATGTTGTTCCCGGTGGCGGGCGCCGCGGGCGTGATCTCCAACCAGGCGAGCGAGACCGTCGACAAGACATCTTCGGACCTTGCGGACATTCCGCCGCCCCTGGTGACCACGATCACCGACAACACCGGCAAGCAGATCGCGACGCTGTACAAGCAGTTCCGCATCCCCACCGCCGAGACGCAGATCAACGACGCCATGAAGTGGGCGCTGATCTCGGTCGAGGACAAGCGCTTCTACGAGCACAACGGGGTGGACTGGAAGGGCACGCTGCGCGCCGCGGTCAGCAACAGCACCGGCGGGGACACGCAGGGCGCGTCGACGCTGACCCAGCAGTACGTCAAGAACTACCTGATCAACGTCGTCTACCGGGACGACAAGCCGGGCCAGAAGCGCGCACAGGAACAGTCGGTCGCCCGGAAGCTGAAGGAAGCCCGGATCGCGATCCAGCTGGAAACCAAGCTGAACAAGATGCAGATCCTGACCGGCTATCTGAACGTCGTCGAATTCTCGCGGGAGATCTTCGGCGTCGGCGCGGCCGCGCAGGCGTACTTCAACACCCCCGTCGAGAAGCTGACGGTGCCGCAGGCCGCGCTGCTGGCCGGCCTGGTGAACAACCCGATCGTCAACGACCCGTGGAAGGCCCCGGCGAAGGCGACCGAGCGCCGCAACCTGGTGCTGGACCGCATGGTCGACAACCACAAGCTCGCGAAGGTGGACGCGGACCGGTTCAAGGGCGAGCCGCTCGGCGTCGTCGAGGGCGGTCCGCAGAAGCCCGCGTCGAACTGCACCGGCGCCGGAACGGAAAACGGTTTCTTCTGCCAGTACGTCGAGGACTATCTCCTCAAGAACGGCATGACGAAGGACGACCTCTACACCGGCGGCTACCAGATCAAGACCACTTTGGACGAACGGGCGAACCACGAAGCCAAGATGTCGGCCGAGGCGCAGGTCAAGAAGACGCAGGACAACGTCGCGAACACGCTGTCGCTGGTGAAGCCGGGCAAGGACCGGCACGAAGTCGTGGCGCTGGCGGCGAACCGTGACTACGGGCTGCACGAAGACCAGGGCCAGACGACCTTCGCGTTGCCTTCCGGCGTCTACAACACCGGCGGCGCGGGCTCGGCGTACAAGGTCTTCACCGCCGCCGCGGCCTTGGAAGCGGGCGTCGCCGGGATCAACAGTTCCCTTCCGGTGCCCGACTTCTACACCTCCAGTGTGTTCGGCGGCGGTGGCAGCAAGTGCGGACCGGCTCCGCGTCCTCCCGCCGGACCCGGCGGGAAGTGGTACTGCCTCGGCAACGCGGGTGACTACAACCCCGCCGGCGGGGCCATGTCGATGCAGCAGGCGCTGGCGACCTCGCCGAACACCGCGTTCGTGAACCTCGAAGAGAAGGTCGGGAGCACCGGGCCGATCGTGGAGATGGCGCGCAAGCTCGGCATGCGCGACACCATGGCCAGCAACCTCGGTGGTGGCGCCGTCGACCCGAACTCCACCAATCCCGGCGCCAACGCCAGCCAGCTCCAGGCCTTCGGCCCGCGGCCCGGCTGGGCCGGGAACGCCTCGTTCACCCTCGGCCCCGCCCCGCTGAGCGGCCTGGAACTGGCGAACGTCGGCGCCACGATCATGAGCGGCGGCGTCTGGTGCCCGCCGACCCCGCTGGCCGGTGTCACCGACCGGGACGGAAAGCCGGTGTCCGTCAAGGAAGCCGCTTGCGAGCAGGTGGTCCCCGAAGGTCTCGCCAACACCCTCGCGGTCGGCCTGAGCAGGGACAGCCAGCCCGGCGGGACGTCGTTCGGCGCCGCGAACGGCGCCAAGTGGACCCGCCCGGTGATGGGCAAGACCGGGACCACGCAGAGCAACGGCTCGGGGACGTACCTCGGGGCCACCCCGCAGCTCGCGGGTGCGGCGATGGTGTTCCGCCCGAAGGGTGGAAACGGCGGTCTGTGCTACCTCGGCCCGGGTAACGTGAACACCCGCTGCGAAAACATGTTCGGCGGGAAGACGCCGGCGCAGACCTGGTTCGGGGCGATGTCGAAGATCCTCGAAGGCCAGGAACCGCTGCCGTTGCCGCAGCCGGACCCGAAGTACATGGGCGGCGGACGCTGACCGACCAGGGCCGTGTTCACCAGCGCAAATCACGATGAGTCACATGAATCTAACTTTGAGTGAGTAGCTGGCGGCCTAACGGGGAACACTGGTCGACGGGATCATGTCGGCTGATCACCACACCCCGCGCCGACCACGGAAAGTGAAGAAAAGAGGCCATTCCAGCGATTCTTCGGGATCGCCGGAATGGGGGCGGACGATCACCACCGATGAGCACGTAAACTGGACATCGTGAGCACGCTCAGTAACAGCAACACCTCGAGGGCGACGGTACGGCGCTTGGCCGTGGGAACCGTCGCCCTGGGAGCCGCGACCCTCGGTTACGCGGTCGGCATCGAAAGGCGCCGGTGGACGCTTCGCACCGCGGAGCTCCCGGTCCTCGCCGCAGGGGCGAAGCCCTTCACGATCCTCCACATCTCGGACCTGCACATGCTGCCCGGGCACGTGAGCAAGCAACGCTGGGTAGCCGCGCTCGACGAGCTCGAACCGGATCTCGTCGTCAACACCGGTGACAACCTGTCACATCAGCAGGCCGTCCCGTCGGTGCTGCGCGCACTCGGCCCCCTGCTCGACCGGCCCGGCGTGTTCATTTTCGGGAGCAACGACTACTACGCGCCGAAACCGAAGAACCCGGCGCGCTACCTCATGCCGAAGGGCAAGAAGAAGCGGATCCACGGCGAGCACCTGCCCTGGCGCGACCTCCGCGCGGCCTTCGTCGAACACGGCTGGGACGACCTCACGCACGTCCGCCGCACCATCGAGGTCGCCGACCAGTACGTGTTCACCGCCGGCGTCGACGACGCCCACCTCCGGCGCGACCGGTACGCCGACATCGCGGGCCCGGCCGACCGCGGCGCCGCCGTCCGCATCGGTGTCACGCACTCCCCGGAACCGCGCGTCCTCGACGAGTTCGCCGGCGACGGCTACGACCTCGTCCTCGCGGGCCACACGCACGGCGGGCAGCTCCGCGTCCCCGGCTACGGCGCGCTCGTCACCAACTGCGAACTCGACCGCACCCGCGCCCGCGGCGCGTCCCGCTGGGGCGCCCAGATGTGGCTCCACGTCTCCGCCGGACTGGGCACCTCGCCGTACGCCCCCGCGCGCTTCGCGTGCCCTCCCGAGGCCAGCCTGCTGACCCTCGTCCCACGGGGTACGACCAGCGGCGATCACCGGAAAGCAGCCCCCCGCAAAGCGCGAAACACCGTCCGCTAAACTTCTCCACGACCCGCTAAGAAGTATCCGGGGTGTGGCGCAGCTTGGTAGCGTGCCTCGTTCGGGTCGAGGAGGTCGTGGGTTCGAATCCCGCCACCCCGACGCTAGATCAAGAAGGTCCCGCTCGCAGAACACGCGAACGGGGCCTTCTTGCGTTGCGTCCAGGTCGTGCTTACGGGCTGAAGGGCCCCTACCCCACGTCGCATGCGGCGAAGGGCGCTTTCCCCGCATGCCATGCGGGCATGGTCCCCTTCAGCTCCCAACCGCATCCAGAGGACTAAACGCGGGCACCCCTCCCCACCGAACCCGCGCGGGCAGCCCCCGCCGCTCCCAGGGGGGCGACCCCGGACCCAGCGTATCGGCGAGGGGCGTCGGGACCGGGCGAAAGCGGGGGTGGCGGGGTCGGTTGTCCACAACGGGGGGCGGGTGTGGACAACTGGCCGCGGGGGTTCCCAATGTCGCATTTGAGTCGCTGAGTGTCCCCGATGCGGCATTGGGGACACCGGAGAGCAGAGACACTCCCGAGAGAGGGCGTCAGCGGGTGGCTAGGAGTTCCGTCCAGCATTGGGCGAAATCGCCGTCACCGGAGCGCGCCCATGACCACGCCGAGCGGGCGGCCGAGGCGAGTTGGTCGCGATCCGGGGTCGTCGCGGTTTCCAGCGCCGTCACCAGGCGCGCCTCCACCGACGTCGCCAGCGCCCGGTACGTCGCGTCCGCGCGGTAGCGGATTTTCGTTCGCACGTCGGTAAAACCGGCGGCCGTGACCGCGGCGGGAATCGAGCGTCCGGCGAACGGATCGCCACCGGCGCGACGGCACAGCAGGTAGTGCCCGCGGAGGGCGGCGTCGACGTTCGCCGTCTTCGGCCGAAGCCGCGCGCGACTCCAGTCCGATGTGGACAGTGCGAGGGCGCCACCGGGTTTGAGCACCCGCCGCAGCTCCGCCAGGGCGGCACCCGGTTCCCTCAGGTGCTCGAAGACGGCATGCGCGAACACCACGTCGACCGAAGCCTCGGCGAACGGCAGCGCGCGAGCGTCGGCCCACAGAAAGTCCACTGTGGACTTTCTGTGCCCGTCGCCGATACCGAGGGTGATCGAACCCGGGCCGCAGCCGACGTCGACGACCCCCATCCCCGGCCCGAACAGCGGTTGCGCGAACACGGCCCGTTCGACCGCTTGGCGCGCTGACCGCGCGGACACCGCGGCGCGCGGCGTGTTTCCCTCCAGCACCCCGCACACAGTACGGCTCCGGGGTGGCAGGATCGAGGGGTGAGCACGCAGCCAGGCAACAAATATCCGTCCGCGGCGGTCCCGGACCGCCTGTTCGACGACGCCGAAGCCGAGGCCAGGTGGCGGGCCCGCTTCCACGCACCGCGCATCTCGGTCCCCGAGTGGGCCATCGACGCCCCGGACGCGAACATCTACGTCTCCAACGCCAGCGGCGTCTGGGAGGTCTATTCCTGGGACCGGTCGACCGGCGAGCACCGCCGCGTCACCGACCGCCCCGCCGGCACCATGCACGCGACCCCGTCCCCCGACGGCCGCTGGATCTGGTGGTTCAACGACACCGACGGCGACGAATTCGGTTCCTGGGTCCGCGAACCGTTCGCACCGGGAGCCGCCGCCGAGCGCGCGGTGCCGGACGTCCACGACGGCTACCCCGCCGGGCTCGAGATCGGCACCCGCGTGATCGCGGTCGGCGTCTCGACCGACGACGGCAGCGAACTCTTCGCCCATATCGACGGCAAGACCACCAGCTTCTACCGTCATGACGACGACGCCGGGATCTCTTCGCTTTCCCGCGACGAGTCGCGGCTCGTGATCTCGCATTCCGAGCACGGTGATTCGCGCCACCCCGCGCTGCGCGTCCTGTCGACCGACGGCTTCGCCACGATTGCCGACAAATGGGACGGCGAAGGCAAGGGCCTCGGCGCGCTGGAGTTCTCGCCGGTCGCGGGCGACCAGCGGTTGCTGGTGCTGCACGAGCGGCGCGGTCGCGAAGAACTGCTGATCTGGGACACCGCCGCGGACACCGAGCTGGAGATCGAGCTCGATCTGCCGGGCGAAGTGATCGCGGGCTGGTACCCGGACGCGCACGCGCTCCTCGTCGTCCACTTCCACCAGGGCCGCAGTTCCCTGCACCGCTACGACCTCGCGAGCGGCGGATTGTCCTCTTTGGACACCCCGCCGGGCCGGATCGGCGGCGCCGGGGTGCGGCCCGACGGCACCGTCGAGTACTCGTGGTCCAGTGCCGCGCGGCCGACCGCCGTCCGCGCCAGGACCGCGGACGGCACCGACTCGGTCCTCCTCGAACCGCCGGGCGAGCGGGCTCCGGAGTCCGCGCCGGTCACCGACGCGTTCGTCGACGGGATCGGCGGGCAGATCCACGCGCTCGTGTCCCGTCCCGCCGACGCGCCCGAAGGCCCGCTCCCGACGGTCTTCTCCCTGCACGGCGGGCCGCATTCGGCCGACGAGGACCGATTCTCCGCCTATCGCGCCGTCTGGCTCGACGCCGGATTCGCCGTCGTCGAGGTCAATTACCGCGGCTCGACGGGCTACGGTTCCGCCTGGCGCGACGCGATCGAAGGACGTCCCGGGCTGACCGAACTCGAAGACGTCGCCGCCGTGCACGACTGGGCGGTCCAAAGTGGACTCGCGGATCCGGCGAAGTGCGTGGTGAACGGCGCTTCGTGGGGTGGCTACCTGAGCCTGCTGGCGCTGGGCACCCAGCCCGCGCGCTGGGCCGCGGGGATCGCCGGGGTTCCCGTCGCGGACTACGTCGCCGCGTACGAGGACGAGATGGAGCAGCTTCGCTCGTTCGACAGGGCACTGTTCGGCGGTTCGCCGGAGACGGTGCCCGCGGTGTACCGGGAATGCTCGCCGATCACCTACGTCGAGGCCGTGACGGCGCCGGTGCTGGTACTCGCCGGGGACAACGACCCGCGCTGCCCGATCCGGCAGGTCGAGAACTACCTCGACAGGCTCGAGAAGCGGGAGATCTCGTTCGAGTTCTACCGTTTCGACGCGGGCCACGGGTCGCTGGTGATCGCCGAGACGATCAAGCAGACGGCGATCGAGGTGTTCTTCGCGCTGAGGGCCGTCGGGCTTCGCTGACCCCGGCGAGCGGGGTCAGCGCTCGGAGAAGAGAGTCCCGCCGGACGCCCAGTGTTCGGCGGGAATCTCGTTGATCGTCACCCAGATACCTTCGGCCTTGCCTCCGCAGGTGCGGACGAAGGCGTCGGTCACCTCACGCACGAGGGCCTGCTTCTGTTCGGCCGTCCGGCCGGGGAACATCGAAACACTGATCATCGGCATGGCCGAACTCTAGAGCCCGCGGTCGTGCTTCCGGAGCCTGTCCACCGCGTAGGCGTCACCTTCGAAGGTGATCCGGGCGGCGTCGCGGCCGAAGACGAACAGCAGCAGCTCGATCGGCGCACCGACCACGGTCACCGTGTCGGGGCCTTCCTTGACCTGCGCTTCGCGGCCTTCGGGCGTCTTCAGGATCACGCCGACCGGGGATTTCCGCAGGTTCAGCTTCGACGTCTGTTTCGCCGACTTCCACGCCGCCGCGTCCCGCGCGGGGTCCGCGGGACGCGGTTCCCAGCCGGGCTGTCCGCGACGGACGTCCTCGTGGTGGATCAGGAATTCCGCGCTGTTCGTCAGCTCGTCGACGGCGCCGATCGACGTCGGCCAGTACCAGGCGGGGCCGGACCGGACCTTGCCCACGACGTCGGCCCACGGCCGCGCGGCGTAGGAGTCCTGCACCCGCTGCGTGTACGACGCCAGCGCGGGCACCAGGATCCCGGGCATCGCGTCCGGCCTGCGCTCACGCACCAGCAGATGCGCCGCGAGATCCCGCGTCTTCCAGCCCGTGCACAGGGTCGGCGCGTCCGGGCCGACCTCTTCGAAAAGCTCGCTCAACGCTTGACGTTCGTCTCCGGCGACTCCCATACCCCCCGACGTTACGCGCCGGTAGGGCCCGGGGAAATCCGGCGTGACGCAGGGCACCCGGCTCAGTGATGGAACGCCGTCCGCCGTCGCGGACCGTGGTCGAGCTCGGGCAGCAGGCGCCGGAGGTCGGCGAGCAGCAGATCCGCGAGGTCGTGGGTGAAACCGTTGCGCACCACGATCCTCAGCACCGCGAGATCGGTCCTGTTCTCCGGGAACGTGTACGCCGGGACGAGCCAGCCACGCTCGCGAAGGCGCCGTGACACATCGAAGACGTCGAAGCCCTCGACATTCGCCTTCGTCGTGAAGGCGAACACGGGCAGCTGATCGCCGCGGGTGAGCAGCTCGAAGGGCCCCAATCCGGCGATCCCGTCGGCCAGCTGGGTCGCCACGTCACGCGAAGCCTGTTGCACAGCACGGAAACCTTCGCGTCCGAGCCGGACGAACGTGTAGTACTGCGCGGCCACCTCGGCGCCGGGACGCGAGAAGTTCAGCGCGAAAGTCGGCATGTCGCCACCGAGGTAGTTGACGTTGAAGACGAGCTCCTCCGGCAACGCCGCCTTGTCGCGCCACACCACCCAGCCGACGCCGGGATAGACCAGCCCGTACTTGTGCCCGGAGGTGTTGATCGACGCCACCCTCGGCAGCCGGAAGTCCCAGACCAGCTCCGGATCGAGGAACGGCGCGATCATCGCGCCCGAAGCACCGTCGACGTGCACCGGAATGTCCCAGCCGGACCGTTCCTGGAGCCCGTCGAGCGCGGCCACGATCTCGGCGACGGGCTCGTAACTGCCGTCGAAAGTGGACCCGAGGATCGCGACGACGCCGATGGTGTTCTCGTCGCACCGGGCGATCGCCTCGTCGGCGGTGAGGTGGAAGCGGTCGCCTTCCATCGGCACCAGCCGCGGCTCGACCTCCCAGTACTCGCAGAACTTCTCCCAGCAGATCTGGACGTTCGCGCCCATCACCAGATTCGGTTTGCCGGTGCGCCCGAGCTTCGACCAGCGGCGCTTCAGCGCCATCCCGGCGAGCATGCAGGCTTCCGAGGAACCGGTCGTGGAGCAGCCCATGATCGCGCTCGGATCGGGTGCGTGCCAGAGGTCGGCGAGGATGTTCACGCAGCGTCGCTCGAGCTCCGCCGTCTGCGGGTACTCGTCCTTGTCGATCATGTTCTTGTCGACGCATTCGGCCATCAGCTCGCGGGCCTGCGGCTCCATCCACGTGGTGACGAACGTGGCGAGGTTGAGCCGGGCGTTGCCGTCGAGCATCAGCTCGTCGCGCACCAGCTGGAGCGCGGTGTCGGGTGGCAGCGGATCCTCGGCGAGGCTGTCGTGCGGGAGGCGGATGCTCGCGGCGAGCGCGGGGTACGCGCCGGCGTACAGCGGGTTGGTCCCGCCCTCGCGGTCCGGGTCGGTCGCTTTCCCCTTGTGCAGCACCATGGACCGAACGTAGCCCGGCGGCGTGGAACCGGCACGCGGACTCACCCTCGGCCAATGCTATGAAAGGCCCGTTACTTGCAAAATTTGCAAGTAACGGGCCTTTCATAGCGCGCGAGTGAGGCGTGACAGGGAGGGTCAGGCCTGCTGCGCCTGCCACATCCAGTGCGCCTTCTCGAGCTCCTGGGTGATCGCGATCAGGAGGTCCTGGGTCACCAGGTCGCTCTTGTCGGTCTCGTCGATGCGCTTGCGCAGACGCTCGATCAGCGCCGCGAGGATGTCCACGATCGCGGCGACCGTGGACTCGACGGACTGCCAGTTGTCGGGATACGACGGGAGGCCAGAGCTCTCCACGACGGCCTTCGCCTGGCCGTTCGGCGAGACGCCGATGGCGTTGGCGCGCTCGGCGACCTCGTCGACGTACTGGCGCGCGGTGGCGACCAGCTCGTCGAGCTGCAGGTGCGCGCTGCGGAAGTTCGAGCCGACGACGTTCCAGTGGGCCTGCTTCGCGATCAGCGACAGATCCACCAGATCGACCAGCGTGGCCTGCAAGGCGTTACCGGTGATCTCCTTGTCGGCTTCGCTCAGCGGACTCTTGATCGGAGACTTGCCCATCTTCGGTGTTCCTTTCAGAAAATAGCCGGTTCGGGAGTGGACCTGCCGCGTCCGGGATCAGACCGACGCGGACAGCGCGACCTCGATGTTCCCGCGGGTCGCGTTCGAGTAGGGGCACACCTGGTGCGCCTGCTCGACGAGCTGATCGGCCTGCGCCTGCTCCAGGCCGGGAAGAGAAACGTTGAGTGCGACGCCCAGGCCGAAGCCCTCGCCCTGCTTGAGCACGCTGACCTCGGCGGTGACGGTCGAGCCGTCCAGTTTCACCTTCGCCTGGCGCGCGACGAGCTGCAGCGCGGAGTGGAAGCAGGCGGAGTATCCGGCGGCGAAGAGCTGCTCGGGGTTGGTCTTGTCACCACCGGGTCCGCCCATCTCCTTCGGGATCGCCAGCGATTCGTCGATGACGCCGTCAGAGGACGTGACCTCACCGTTGCGGCCGTCGCCGCGAGCAGTGGCCACAGCGGTGTACAGAGCCTCAGCCATTCTTCGCCTACCTCCTGGTCTCAAGACACGCCCCGTTGAGCGTCTCTGTGGTGCCAACGTCCCGCAACCGCGAAACCTTGCCACCCCATGGCAGGCATCACTTCCGGGAATTACCCGGAAGAAGACCGAAGCAAACGAATCAGTGACCGGCGCGACTCAGCGCGAACTCGGCGACCTGGGTGCCGATCAGGCGGAGGGTGCGGACGGACTTGTCGTCGGAGGCGCCGCCGCCTTCGTCGAACTTGGTCTCCGCGGTGTTGATCGAACCACCCAAAGGGGTGGCCCAGCCGCGCAGCGCGTGCGTGATCGTGCGCAGCTGCTCCAGCGTGGTGACCGCGGCCTGCCAGCCGTACGCGACGGCGGCGAGGCCGACCGCGCGGCCGTCGAGGTACGGGCGGGCGTCTTCGCGCAGGTCCTCGACGTAGTCTAGGGCGTTCTTGACCAGACCGGACAACGCGCCGTGATAGCCGGGCGAGACCACGATGATCCCGTCGGCGCGGCGGATCGCCTCGACCAGCCGCACGGCCTGTTCGTGTCGCTCTTCCAACGCGGTGTCGTAGAACGGCAAAACCAGCTCCGGCCCCGAGATGAGCTCGGTGGTGACCCCGGCTTCCGCCGCGCCGCCCAGCGCGATGCGCAGCGCGCGCTCGGATTGCGAGCCCTCCCGCAGAGAGCCGCCGATGCCGAGGACATGAACCGCGTTCGTCGAAGTCACGCTTTCGAGGCTAACCCCTCTACTTAAGTGGAGGACCAGGATCTGGAACGGAGGTCTGCGTCACACCCGTTCGCCGCAAAGGCCCGGTTCCCGCTGGACGGCATACCTACTCGAAAGTAACCTGACGGGAAGCCCCCAGGAGGAAGCATGGCGATACCGCTCCAGATCCGTGCCGAGGCCGCGTTTTCGCAGCTGGCGTTCTGGCTCCCGAGGCCGGCCAGGAGGGCCATCGCCGGACCGCCGCTCCGCTTGGACGGGCAGGAGCTCGCGCTGGACGCCCAGCTCCTGCTTCGCCTGCAGAAGCTGGCGAAGGCATCGCTGGTGCGAGGGAGCGTCGAAGAGTCGCGCAGCCTGCTCCTGGCGAGCAGGCACCTGGTCAGCGGGAAGATCATCGAGCCGGTCGCCACCAGGGAGCTGCTCATCCCGACGGGTGACGGCGACGTCCCCGCCACGCTCTACACCCCGGCCGGGCTGCCGGATCCGTCCGCGCTGCTGGTGTTCTTCCACGGCGGCGGCTGGGTGGTGGGCAGCCGCGTCTCCCACGACAACACGGTCCGCTACCTGGCGAAACAGGCCGGCGTGCGGGTGCTTTCGGTGGAGTACCGGCTCGCGCCGGAAACGCAGTTCCCCGGCGCCACCGAAGACGCGATCGCGGCCTTCGAGTACGCCTTCGCGAAGGCGCGGGACCTGGGCGCAGACCCGGCCCGTATCGCCGTCGGCGGCGACAGTGCGGGCGGGAACCTCGCGGCGGTGACGGCGCAGCAGGCGGTGAAACGCGGCGGCGGGGTCCCGGCGTTCCAGCTGCTGTTCTACCCGGCGACCGATTTCACCGTGCGCCGCCGTTCCCGGGAATTGTTCGCCGAGGACCTGTTCCTCACCGACTCGGATATGACCTGGTTCGAAGGGCATTACGTGCCGAAGGGCACCGATCTGTACAACCCGAAACTGTCGCCGCTGCACGGCGACGTTTCCGGATTGCCGCCCGCGTATATCGCGACCGCCGGTTTCGACCCGCTGCGCGACGAGGGCGAGGCTTACGCGGAGAAATTGCGGAAGGCCGGGGTTCCGGTGGCGCTCAGCCGTCAGCCGGACCTGATCCACGGGTACATCAACTTTCTCGGGGTCGGTCAGCGGTTCCGCGAGGCGACCGCCGAAGCGGCAGGCGCCCTTCGCTTGGGCCTCGCCCCGAAGTAGCAGCACCGCGAGGTCTCCAGAGGGCGCTCTGCGCCCGATGGAGACTTCACCGTCGCGCGCCTCTTTTGGCCGAAGGCCACGGAAACACTTTGCAGGGCGACTACCTGAAGTCTTGCCGATCAGGCAGGACTTCGCCCTGCGGAGTGTTTCCGTCGCGCGCGACAGACTGACACGGCCAGAGCCCGAGTGAGGAGAAATGTCCCCACTCGGGCTCCGGCCCCCATTTCGTGGCCCGCCGCCCTGCACGGCGAAACCAGACGACTCCTGACGGTCTAGGGCGTGGGGAGCGGCACCGGCGGTACCGGCAGCGGCGGGACAGGGAGTCCGCCGAGCAGGCCGGCGAGGATGCCGGTCACCGCGGTCAACAGGGCTTTCACCAGGTCACTGACGATCTTCAACGGTCCGGGCAGGTCCGGGAGCGAGGGGATCGGTACCGGCAGCGGCGGGAGCTGGCGTGCCTTGGCCTTCGGGTCGGCCAGCAGCCTGCTGGATTCGTCGGAACGACCCTTGGCCAGGTCGCCGAGCTTCTGTGTTTCGGTCTGGATCTGGTAGCGCTTGCCTGCGGCGATGTCACCGAGGACGGGGCTCAGCTTGTCCAAGTCCGCCCGCGTCTTGGAGACGTCACCGGCGTAGGCCACCTTGGTGAGCCCGTCCCGCATCTGCAACACCTGCGCGGCGAGTGCCTGCGTGTTGGACGAACCCTTTCCACCATCGGTACTAGCCGTTGCGGCGCCGGCTGAGGCCACCGCCAACAGACTGCCTGCGGCGACCGCGGCAATCGTCCGGGCAATGTTGCCTTTCATTCCCTTACCTCCTGGCCTCTGGGACCTGACGAGGTAAATCGATACCCGCCGTATCGGCCGAACACCACCCGATCACCGGTTTGAACCGTTTTCTAACCCTTACGTGCCGGATTCATTCCCGGTGAAGAACCCCGCAATTGATTAACGACGAAATCTTGTGCGTCCCCCTGAAGATCATCCTTTTCCGACAATTTTATGACCACCTGTGACCGGTCGACACGGGAGAACGGTTCGTTCACCCACAGCGGTGTAACCGGTGATCGTTTGGCTTCATCACTCCGTCGGACAAGCGTGTCGCACTGCTCCACTCGGGTTGTCCCCCACGCACGCCACGCCACCTTCTGGTTTCACATGCGAGTGGGGACATGGAAACGCACCCGGTGCGCGGGGGATGACGCGCGCCGGGTGCGTTCGGTGGTGGGAGCA
This sequence comes from Amycolatopsis sp. lyj-90, assembly GCF_046549035.1. NCBI lineage: Bacteria > Bacillati > Actinomycetota > Actinomycetes > Pseudonocardiales > Pseudonocardiaceae > Amycolatopsis > Amycolatopsis sp. lyj-90. The sequence goes on along the minus strand of NZ_JAJPWP010000012.1, from coordinate 175,370 downwards.
GCCTCTCGAAGAGGTCGTTCTACTTGCGGAAGGCGTCCGCGACCTTGTCGCCGAGGTCCTTGTCGACGTTCCGCCAGTACTCGAAGACGCGCTCGAGCACCGGCTGCGAGACGTCGTTCGAAGCGTGCCCGATGATGTTGTTCGCGAGCCGCTCACGCTGCGCGTCGTCCATCACCTCGCGCACGAGGGTGCCCGGCTGGCCGAAGTCGTCGTCCTCGGCGTGGAGCTTGTACGCCGACCGGATGACCTCGTCCTCGACGCCGTAGCCCGACGCGGTCTCGGAAGCGATCTCCGCGTTCGCGTGCGGGCCGCCCTTGGAGTTCGGCGCGTACACCGGGTCGCCCGGGTTGTTGTAGCGCATCGCGCCGTCGCGCGAGTAGCTGTTCACCGGGGACTTCGGCGCGTTGACCGGCAGCTGCGTGTAGTTGGCGCCGATCCGGTAGCGGTGCGCGTCCGGGTACGCGAACAGGCGGCCCTGCAGCATCTTGTCCGGCGACGGGCCGATGCCCGGCACCAGGTTGGACGGCTCGAACGCGGCCTGCTCGATCTCCGCGAAGTAGTTCGCCGGATTGCGGTCGAGCACCCAGCGGCCGACCTTGATCAGCGGGTAGTCGCCCTTCGGCCACACCTTGGTCAGGTCGAACGGGTTGAAGCGGTAGTCCGCGGCCTCGGCGTAGGGCATCACCTGGACGTACAGCGTCCAGCTGGGGTGATTGCCCTTCTCGATGTTCTTGAACAGGTCGCGGATGTAGTAGTCCGAGTCCTCGCCCGCGATACGGTCCGCGTCGGCCTGGGGCAGGTAGCCGATGCCCTGGTCGGTCTTGAAGTGGTACTTGACCCAGAACTTCTCGCCGCCCGCGTTCTCCCACAGGTAGGTGTGCGAGCCGAAGCCGTCCATCTCGCGCCAGTTCGACGGGATGCCGCGGTCGCCCATCAGCCAGGTGACCTGGTGCGCGGACTCGGGCCGCAGCGTCCAGAAGTCCCACTGGATGTCGTGGTCGCGCAGGTGGTTGTCGGCGCGGCGCTTCTGCGAGTGGATGAAGTCCGGGAACTTGATCGGGTCGCGGATGAAGAACACCGGCGTGTTGTTGCCGACGAGGTCGTAGTTGCCCTCGGAGGTGTAGAACTTCACCGCGAACCCGCGCGGGTCGCGCCACGTGTCGGGCGAGCCGTTCTCCCCCGCGACCGACGAGAAGCGGACCAGGCTCTCGGTGCGCACACCGGGCTGGAAGAGGGCGGCCTTCGTGAACTGGCTGATGTCCTCGGTGACCTCGAGGAAGCCGTGCGCGCCGCCGCCCTTGGCGTGGACGACGCGTTCGGGCACGCGCTCACGGTTGAACTGGGCGTTCTTCTCGATCAGGTAGTGGTCCTGGAGCAGGATCGGACCGTTGGCACCCAGCGTCAGCGAGTCGTTGTCGCTCGCGACGGGGATACCCACGTTGTTCGTGGTCGGCAAGGTCACGCCGGTGCCTCCTGTTTCGTGGTGGTACCGCCACCCTCTCGCTTATTCTGGAATCAGTCAAGAAAACACCCCGGACCGGGTGACCGGCGGCGGGAAAAAAACTTGCACGCGCGTACCAGGTTAAGTTCTCATCGGACGTATGGCCCTCGCTCCGTACCGTCGTGTGTTAGCCGTGCCCGGGGTTCCCAGCTCGATGATGCTGATGTTCCTGGCCCGGCTCCCGATGACGGCCATGGGCGTGACGATGACGCTCTACGTGGTCAACGACCTCGGCCGCGGCTACGGCGAGGCCGGGCTGGTCGGCGCGGCCACCACGCTCGGCAGCGCGATCGGGGCGCCGCTCGTCGGCCGGTACGTCGACCGCTACGGGCTGCGGCCGGTGGTCGCGATCTGCGGCCTGGCCTCGACGACGTTCTGGATCAGCGCGCCGCATCTGCCCTATCAAATGCTGCTGGCGGTCGCGCTCCCCGCGGGCGTGCTGTCGGTGCCCGCCGGGACGCTCGCGCGGCTGGTGCTCACCGCGCTCGTGCCGCTCGAGCAGCGGCGGGCGGCGTACTCGCTGGACACGATCCTGGTGGAAGCGTCGTTCATGATCGGGCCGTCGGCCGGGATCATGGCGATCACGCAACTGCCCGCGGTCTACGCGCTCACCGGCATCGGGATCTGCTTCGCGCTTTCGGCGACGCTGATCTACCGGCAGAACCCGCCGATCCGCGCCGAGGCCGACGCCGAGGTGCTCACCGGCGAGCGGCCGCCCGTGCGGAGCTGGCTCACCGGACGGCTCGTGATGGCGATGTTCATCGCAGCCGGCGCGCTGTTCTGCCTGGTCGGGATGGAGCTCGCCGCGCTGGCGACGGTGCGCGCGAGCGGCGACATCGCCTGGTCCGGGCTGCTGATCACGTTGATGTGCATCGCTTCCGTGCTCGGCGGGGCGATACACGGGGCCGTCCGGCGGTCGCTTTCGCAGGGCACGCTGATGGTGCTGCTCGCGGTGCTCACGCTGCCGGTCGGGCTGGTCGACCACCCGTGGTGGCTGCTGGCGATCGTGCTCTTCCCGAGCAACGTGCTGTGCGCGCCGACGCTCGCGGCGAGCACCGAGACGGTCAGCGCGGCGGCGCCACCGCGGGTGCGCGGCGAGGCGATGGGGCTGCTGGACGCGGCCAGCCGGATCGGGCTGGCGATCGGGAGCCCGATCATCGGGTATGTGATCGATCACTCCAGCCCGGGCTGGGGATTCGCGGCCTCGGCGATCGGAGCACTGGCGATCGCTTCGCTCGGCCTGTTCTGGCGGCGGTCCCGCACCCCGGCCGCCCCGGTGCCCGCGCTCACCTCCTCCTGACGCGTTTCGTCCTCTGGTTGCGGTGGTTCGAGAGCGAACTACCGCAACCAGAGGACGAATTGCGGAGAGGGGGTTAAGCGCAGACCTTGCGCAGGGCGTCGACCCGGTCGATGTTGCGTTTGGTCCAGTCCGCGATCTTGCCCGCGTCCTGGATGTTCTCCTTCTGGGCCTGCAGGTACGAGTCGGCCATGCCGGTGAGCGCGCCCGCCACGTCCTGCTCGCCGACGCTGGACGCCAGCTCACGCAGGCGCTTCTCCTTGTCCGCGGCCCGCTCCTTGAGCGTCGCCGGGTCCGGATTGAGGTCGGTGAGGCTGAGCGCCTCGGCGCACGCGCCGACCTTCGTCGCGGCCTTGTTCGTCTGATCGATGGCGTTCGTGACCTCGCTGCAGCCGGCCAGCGCTAGTCCGGCGGCCGCCATGAGCGCCGCGATTCCCAACCTCTTCATGAGATCCAGGGTAGCGATTTCGTGGGTGGTACGTCGGGTTCCCCTGACCACCACCCACGAACCGCCCGGTAATTCAGCCCTTCACGCAGACGACCTGCTTCAGATGCGCGACCACCTCGACGAGGTCGGTCTGCGCCTTGATCACCGTTTCGATGTCCTTGTACGCGGCCGGGATCTCGTCCACCACACCGGAGTCCTTGCGGCATTCCACCCCGGCGGTCTGCGCGGCGAGGTCTTCGGCGGTGAACAGCTTCTTGGCCTTGTTCCGCGACATCCGGCGGCCCGCGCCGTGCGACGCGGACTGGAAGGACGACGTGTTCCCGAGACCGCGCACGATGTACGAACCGGTGCCCATGCTGCCCGGGATGATCCCGAGGTCACCCGAACCCGCGCGGATCGCGCCCTTGCGGGTCACCAGCAGTTCGACACCGTCGTAGGTCTCTTCGGCGACGTAGTTGTGGTGGCAGCTGATCGCGTCGTCGAACGTCGTCTGCGGGACGACGTCCTTCAGCGCCTGCTTGACGAGCGCGACCATGGTGGCGCGGTTACGCGCCGCGTAGTCCTGCGCCCAGAACAGGTCGCGCCGGTACGCCTGCATTTCCGGCGTACCCGCGACGAACACCGCGAGGTCCGGATCCGGCAGGTCCGCGTTGTGCGGCAGCTTCCGCGCGACGGCCATGTGCCGTTCGGCGAGTTCCTTGCCGATGTTGCGCGAACCCGAATGCAGCATCAGCCAGACGCGGCCTTCGTCGTCGCCGTCCTGTTCGAGGCAGACCTCGATGAAGTGGTTGCCACCACCGAGGCTCCCGATCTGACGGGCGGCGCGGTCGTGCAGGTCCTGGACGCCGGTGTGCAAATCGCCGAAGGACTTCCAGAACGCGTCCCAGCCACCGACACCGTGCACCTTCGCCGGGTTCACCGGGGTCTTGTGCAGGCCGAAGCCGACCGGGACGGCCGACTCGATCCGGCGGCGGAGCTTCAGCAGGTCGTCGGGCAGATCGGCGGCGGTGAGCGAGGTCCGCACCGCGCTCATCCCGCAGCCGATGTCCACGCCGACGGCGGCCGGGGACACGGCGTCGCGCATCGCGATCACGCTGCCGACGGTCGCACCCTTGCCGTAGTGGACGTCGGGCATGACCGCGACGCCGTGCACCCACGGCAGGTTGGCGACGTTGTGCAGCTGTCGCATGGCTTGGTCCTCGACCGACGTGGGGTCGGCCCACATCCGGATCGGAACCCGCGAGCCTTCGACCGCCGTGTACATGACTTTCCCTTCGTGGAAAACGTTTTGTCACCCTTGAGGATGCACGGGCCGGACGAACCGGACAAGGCAATTACCGCCATCCACAGTGGACTGTCACGTGCGTTTGCGTGGGCTGATGTTCATCGCGAAGTCGTAGATCGTGTTCGAAAAGTGCTCGGCTCTTACTGCCGCTTCGGGCACAATGAGCGCTCGGTGTCGGGGGTACACCAACTCTGGGGAAGGTCCGTTTCACAGTGAAGTCTTTACGTGGGCTGCTCGCTGCCGTCCTGCTGGCGGGATTCCCGCTGCTCGTGCTGGCGTTCGTGGGCGGGATCGTGACGCTCGAGGTGCTGGCGCTGCGCCACAACGTTTTCGCGGCGGTGAAGCTCGGCATCGTCACCGTCCCGGTCGGCTGGATCCTGCTCAAGACCCTGCTCACGGTCGAGCGGGCGACCGGCGACGACCTGCCCGGCGTCGCGGTGACACCGGAGGACCAGCCCGCGCTCTGGGCGCTGGTCCGGGAGCTGGCGGACGAGGCGGGCACCCGGCCGCCGGACGAGATCTATCTCGACGCGGACGTCAACGCCGCGGTCACCGAGCGGACCTCGTGGCTCGGGCTGCGGGTGCTGCGCCGCCGGATGATCATCGGGGTCCCGCTGATCATGGGCCTGCGCCAGGACCAGTTCCGGGCGGTGCTCGCGCATGAGCTGGGCCACTACGGCAACAAGGACACGCGGTTCTCCGCGCTGACCTATCGCGGGCGCAAATCCATCGCGAGAGTCGTCAGTGGCCTCGGCCGCGAAGGCTACTTCGAGCGCTTCGTCGGCTGGCTCTTCAAGCAGTACGCGAAGCTGTACTTCGTCGTCTCGATGAGTGTCTGCCGAGCGCAGGAACTCGCGGCCGACGCCGTCTCCGCGCGGCTCGCCGGGACCGACGCGGCGACCTCGGCCCTGCGTGAGATCGAAGCGCTGGCCGTCACCTGGCGGTTCTTCATGAACAACTACGCCGCCATCGGCTGGGACGCGGGCTACCTCCCGGACCGGTTCGGCGAGGGCTACCGCGCGCTGCTCACCGACCCGAAAAGGGCGGAGCAGATGGAGGAGATGCGGCGGAACCCGCCGGAGGACAAGACCTCGCGGTGGGACACGCACCCGGCGACCCGGGACCGCGTCGCGACGCTCGAGGCCGGGGCCCGGATCCCGGTCCGCCCCGGCGGCGAGCATCCGGCAGCCGACCTGCTGACCAGCGCCGAGAAGATGCTCGACAGGGCGCTGTTCACCGTCTTCTCCGACGAGGCGCTCGCGATGCGGCGGACCGACTGGCAGTCCTTGGTCGCCATCGGCCGCCGTCACGTCGCGGCCGAAGCGGCCGCCGAGATTCTGGGCGAACGCACCCTGGACATGGCGCTGGACCTGCTCGACGCGGGCAGGCATGAGGAACTCGCCGACCCCGCCGACACCGCTGCGAAGCCGCCCGCCGGTGCCGGGCCCCGCGCCCGCCGGGAGTTCGCCGCCGTCTCCGTCCGCAGGCGGGTGGGGATCGTGGTCCACGCGGCCCTCACCGACGTCGGCGTGGCGCGATGGTCGCTTTCGTGGTCCGGACCGGCGCCGTTCACCGTGGACGAGCCGCTGGACGAGCGGCTGCCGTCCGCGCTCGACAAGGCCACCGCCGCCGAAGCCGACACCGCGCCGCTGCGCGCGCTGCTGACGGCCGCCGGGGTGTCCGCCGGCTACCGGCCGTCTCCCATTCTTGTTCGTTCCTAAGGAGTTTCAATGCTTTGGCTGCTCAAATCCCGTGAACGCAAGGCCGTCTTCGCGATGATGAAGGAGGCGAAACGACGCGGCGTCGAGATCGACGAACTCAAGAACGTGCTGACGCCGGAAGAGTTCGCCGCGCTCTTGCCGCAGGAGAAGCCCAAGTTCAAGGGCAGGATCCCGGACGTCACGCGCTGGGGGCTCCCGGCCGACGGCGAGGTGTCGACCAAGGAGTACTGGACCGACGAAGAAGTGCTCGCTGTTCAGGAGTCGACCGCGCGGGGCGAATGGGAAGGCGCCGCCGCACTGCTCGCGTCGACCTGGGGGAACTGGGACCGCCGCAACCTGGTGAACGGCGCGCTCGGCGAGGCCGCCGCGCAGGACGACGAATGGCTGCGGGCGTGGCGCAAGGCCCGCCCCGGCGACCCGGGCGCCGCGCTCGTCAACGCGGAATCGCTGGTGCACGTGGCGTGGGAGGTGCGCAGCGGCCTGCAGGCGAAACACGTCACCGAGGAGCAGTTCGCCGCGTTCTTCCGGGTGCTGGAGCAGGCCGAGGAGGCCGTGCGCGAAGCGTCCGCGCTCGCCCCCGAGGACCCGACGCCGTGGGTGACCGCGCTCGCGATCGCGATGGGACGGCAGTACGAGAACGACCAGTACCTGGAGATCTGGGCGGAGCTCGCCGAACGCGACCCTCAGCACCGCGGGGCACACACGCGGGCACTGCAGTACTGGTGCGCGAAGTGGTTCGGCTCGAACGAGCGGATGTGGGAGTTCGCCGAGACCGCCGCGGCGAAGTCGCCGAAGCTGGCTCCGCTGCTACTGATCGCCGCGCACGAATCCGAGTTCCAGGACACTCCCGCGTGGCGTGACCCGCGGGTCGCCGGCGCGCTCGACGGGATCGTGGCCTGGCTGAACGGCGAAGGGCGCGATCACCCGGCGACGCGCGGAGACCGGGCGTACGCGGCGAAGGCGCTCGTGGAGAACGGGCGCTTCGACGAGGCCGTCGAGCAGTTCCGGTTCTTGGGGACCCGGGCCGACAGCGGGGTGTGGACCTACAGCGGGGACGCGCGGGGCGAGTTCCTGGCGACGCGGTACGCGGCCTGCGCCGGGGCTACGAAGCCCTGACCACCCTCGCGCGCGTTTAGTCCTCTAGTTGCGGTTGGTCTTCCGGTCGCGCGTGCTATGAAAGGCCCGTTACTTGCAAAATTTGCAAGTAACGGGCCTTTCATAGCGTTCGGTACGTCAGGAGTTCGCGATCAGTTCCGCGATCTGTACCGCGTTGAGCGCCGCGCCCTTCCGCAGGTTGTCGTTCGACAGGAACAACGCCAGACCGCGACCGCCGTCGACGCCCGGGTCCGTCCGCAGTCGCCCGACGTAGGACGGGTCCTGGCCCGCGGCCTGCAGCGGGGTCGGGATCTCGGACAGCTCCACGCCGGGGGCGCCGGTCAGCAGTTCGGTCGCGCGGGCGACCGAAAGCGCCTGCGAGAACTCCGCGTTGATCGAGATCGAGTGCCCCGAGAACACCGGCACCCGCACACAGGTGCAGGAAACGCGCAGCTCCGGGATGCTCAGGATCTTGCGGCTCTCGTTGCGGAACTTCTTCTCTTCGTCCGTCTCGAACAAGCCGTCGTCCACAATGGACCCGGCGAGCGGGAGGACATTGTGCGCGATGGTCCGCGCGTACTTCTTCGGCTCGGGGAAGGTCACCGCCGCGCCGTCGTGGGTCAGCGCGCCCGCGTTCGGCGCCGCCGCGGCGAGCTGGCCTTCCAGTTCCTCGACACCGGCGAGCCCGCTGCCGGACACCGCCTGGTAGGTGCTGGCGACCAGCCGTACCAGTCCGGCTTCGGCGTGCAGCGGCTTGAGCACCGGCATCGCGGCCATCGTGGTGCAGTTGGGGTTCGCGATGATCCCCTTGCGCGCTTCCTTGATCGCCTCCGGGTTGACCTCGCTGACGACCAGCGGGACCTCGGGGTCCATCCGCCAGGCCGACGAGTTGTCGATCACCGTCGCGCCCGCCGCGGCGAACCGCTCCGCCTGCGCCTTGGAGGTCGAGCCACCGGCGGAGAACAGCGCGATGTCCAAACCGGACGGATCGGCGGTCGTCGCGTCCTCGATGACGATTTCCTGATCCTGCCAAGAAAGCTTGGAACCGGCGGACCGCGCCGAAGCGAAGTACCGCATCTCGGCGACCGGGAAACCCCGTTCGGCCAGCAGACGGCGCATGACCGCGCCGACCTGGCCGGTCGCCCCGACGACCCCTACCCGCAAACCGTTCGACATCAGCGACCACTCCCCGCGTAGACGACGGCTTCTTCGTCGCCGCCGAGTTCGAATGCCTCGTGGATCGCTCGCACCGCGTCGTCGAGCTGCGAGTCCCGGATCAGTACCGAGATCCGGATCTCCGAGGTGTTGATGATTTCGATGTTCACGCCCGACTGCGCGAGCGCCTCGCAGAACGTCGCCGTGACACCGGGGTGCGAACGCATCCCCGCGCCGACGAGCGACACCTTGCCGACGTGGTCGTCGTAGAGGACCGACTCGAAGCCGATCTCGTCCTTGATCTTCTCCAGCGACTGCACGGCCTTGGCACCGTTGGCCTTCGACAGCGTGAAGGTGATGTCGGTGCGGCCGGACGACGTGCTGGACACGTTCTGCAGCACCATGTCGATGTCGATCTCGTTGTCGGCGATCACCCGGAAGATCCTGGCCGCGGCACCGGCGGTGTCGGGCACGCCGGTCACCGTGATCTTGGCTTCGGAGCGGTCGTGCGCCACACCGGTGATCAACGCTTGTTCCACGGGGATCTCCTCGATAGAACCGGTCACCGTGGTGCCCGGCTTGTCACTGTAGGAAGAACGGACTCGGATCGGGACGCCGTAGCGGCGCGCGTACTCCACCGAGCGCAGGTGCAGGATCTTCGAGCCGCTCGCGGCCAGCTCCAGCATCTCCTCGTAGGCGATGGTGTCGAGCTTGCGGGCGTCGGGCACGACGCGGGGATCGGCGGTGTACACACCGTCCACATCGGAATAGATCTCGCAGACGTCGGCGTTCAGCGCCGCGGCCAGTGCGACGGCGGTGGTGTCCGAACCGCCGCGGCCGAGGGTGGTGATGTCCTTGGTGTCCTGCGACACGCCCTGGAACCCCGCCACCAGCGCGATGTAGCCCTGGTCGAGGGCTTCCGTCACGCGGCTGGGGCTGACATCGATGATCCGCGCGTTGCCGTGCACCGACGTCGTCACCACCCCTGCCTGCGAACCGGTGAACGACCACGCCTCCGCGCCCTGCGCGGAGATCGCCATGGCGACGAGCGAGTTCGAGATGCGCTCACCCGCGGTGAGCAGCATGTCCATCTCACGCTCCGGCGGGGCCGGGTTGACCTGCTGAGCCAGGTCGAGCAGCTCGTCCGTCGTGTCGCCCATGGCGGAGCAGACGACGACGACGTCGTTGCCCGCCTTCTTGGTGGCGACGATGCGTTCCGCGACGCGTTTGATCCGGTCGGCACTTTCCAGCGACGAACCGCCGTACTTCTGGACCACGAGGGCCACGCCCGAACCTCCTCGACGGGCCGGGCGGCTCCATGGTGGGCACCGAAGGAGCCCCCGCGTCCCTTATTTGAGCGAAAGCCTACCGGGGACACGCACGCCCGCCACCGTCGTAAGTGGGCCTGACCACTACTTCGAGGACTTCTCGAAGTAAATCTTCCTTAACACCAACGAAATAGTCGGAGGGCTTTCACTTTAGTGACGGAGAGCACCCCCTTGTTAAGGTCCGGCGGTGCACAAGCCCGCCGAAACAAGTACCCCGATCGCGTCGATCATGGCCGCCAGGTGGAGTCCTCGCGCCTACGACGAGGCCGCCGTCGTCACCGAAGACCAGCTCCGCGCACTGCTCGAGGCGGCCCGCTGGGCACCGTCCTTCGGCAACACCCAGCCCGCCCGCTACCTGGTCGGCCTGCGGGGCACGCCGTCGTTCGACCGGATCCTCTCGACGCTCAACTCGGGCAACCGCGACTGGGCCCATCGCGCCGGTCTGCTGCTGATCGGCGTGATGGTGACCACGAACGACAAGGGCGACGTCCCGTACGCCGAGTACGGACTGGGTCTCGCGAGCGAGAACCTCGTGCTCCAGGCCGTCGAACTCGGCCTGATCGCGCACCAGATGGCGGGCTTCTCCGCCGAAGCGGCGAAGGACTTCTTCGGGCTCCCCGACGACGTCGTCCCGAAGGTCGCCATCGCCGTCGGCTCCCCCGCCGACCCGTCGGTACTCGAAGAGGACTGGCGGATCGAGCGCGAGAAGGCGCCACGTGAGCGGGTCTCGCTGGCGGAATTCGCCTACACCGACACCTGGGGTGCGAGCGCTTTCTCCGAGTGAGGGAGCCATCGCAGAGCGAGACCTCCCAGCGCGACGTGCAGCAGGCTCAGCACCGCGACGGCGGTGTGCAGGCCCGAGACGAAGGCCTCCTTCGCGTCAGTGGCGGCGGCGGGCGCGATACCGGGCAGCTGGAGGGTTCCGTCGAGGGTGGGCGCGAGATCCGGACCGGCCAGGCGGAACACCAGCGCGGCGAGTGACCCCATGAGCGCGATCCCCAGCGCGTTGCCGATCTCGTTGCCGGTTTCGGCGATGGCGCCCGCCGCTCCGGCCCGTTCGGCGGGCACCGCGGCGACGGCCGTGTCGGCCACGACGCTGAACGAGATGCCGTAGCCGACACCGGCGACCACCGTCGAAGCGACGTACCAGCCCACCCCGCCCGTGACGCCGGTCATGAGCAGAAGCGCCAGCCCTGCGGCGATGGAGAAGTGGCAGCCGACCAGCGCCGCGCGCTTGCCGATCCGCTCGACCAGAGCCGGGGTGACCACGCACATGATCGTGAGGACGGCCGCCCCGGGCAGCGCCAGGAGCGCCGCGTGCAGGACGGGCAGCCCCAGCACGGACTGCAGGTGGATCCCGGACAGGTACGCGGCCGCCGACCAGGCCGCCAGCGGCAGGAATCCGGTGACGATCGCGATCGTGAAGACACGGTCGCGGAACAGGGAGAAGTCGATGAGCGGATGGTCGAGACCTCGCTGACGCCGGGCGAACCACACCAGCAGCAGGGCGCCTGCGATTCCCGCGGAGACCGCGACGGCGGACAGGCCGTCGGCCGCCACGTGCTTGATCCCGTAGATCGCGAGCAGGAGACCGGCGGCGGAGAGCACCACGCTCAGCGTGTCGACGCGCCCCTTCCCGGTGGCCCGCACCTCGCGGAGCAGCACCGGCGCGAACAATAGGAACACCGCGATCACCGGCAGGTTGACCAGGAAGACCGAACCCCACCAGAACCGCTCCAGCAGGACCCCGCCGACGACCGGCCCGATCGCGAAACCGGCGGCGAACGCGGCCGCGAAGACACCGATGGCCTGCGCGCGTCGCCGCGGATCGGGGAACAGTTCGCTCAACACCGCCAGCGCCGAAGGCAGCAGAGTCGCGCCTGCCAGCCCCATCAGCGCGCGGAACGCGATCAGCAGCTCCGGGCCCGGGGCGAACGCCGCGGCGGTCGAGGCCGCACCGAAGACGGCGGAACCGATCATCAGCAGCTTCAGGCGGCCGTACCGGTCGCCGAGGTTGCCGAACGCGATCAGCAGCGAGCCGACCGCGAAGCCGTAGACGTCCAGGATCCACAACGCCTGGTCGGCCGTCGGGGCGAGCGCCTGGCTGATCCTGGGCATCGCGAGGAACAGGATCGACCCGTCCATGGAAACCAGGAACACCGGGCAGAGGATCACCAGCAGGCCGAACCAGGCCCGGGTGTGCGGTCGTGTCATGCCCTCGACGCTGCACCGGCTTCGGGCGGGCAGCCATCCCCGTGCCGTGGGTACACCCAGCGGGTACACCCACGCGGCCGCGCGAAAACCTAGGCTCGGGGTCATGGAAAGCCTCGGCGTTTACCTCAAGAGCCGTCGTGACCGGGTGACTCCCGCCGAGATCGGCCTGCGCACCTACGGCACCTCCCGCCGCGTGCCCGGACTGCGCCGCGAGGAACTCGCCCAGCTCGCCGGAGTGAGCGCCGGGTACTACACGCGGCTCGAACAGGGTCTGGCCGAGACCGCTTCACGGCAGGTGCTCGACGCGCTCGCCCGCGCGCTCCGGCTCGACGACGTCGAGACCGGTCACCTGCACAACCTCGCCCGGCAGGCCGCGCTGCCGAAGTTGACCGACCCCGGTCCGGAGGACCCGCACCCCCGGGTCCTCGCGCTGCTGGAGAACCTCGGCGAGGCCGTGCCCGCGCTCGTTTTCGGCCGTCGCGGCGACGTCCTCGCGTGGAACCACGCCGGGCACACGCTCATGGCCGAGCACCTCGACTTCGACGCGCCGGGCGATCCGGACCGGCGGCCGTCCCTCCCGCGCCTGTTCTTCCTCGACCCGCTCACCCGCGACCTGCACCGCAACCGCGCCGAACTCGCGCCCATCCACGTCGCCTACCTGCGGCTCACCGCCGGCCGCTACCCCACGGACGCCCGTCTCGCCGGGCTCATCGGCGAACTTTCGATGCGCAGCGACGAGTTCGCGACGCTCTGGGCGACCGGTGACGTCGCCGACTGCACCGTCGGCGCCATGCACCTCCAGCACCCCACGGTCGGTGCGGTGAGCGTCGACTACCAGGTGTGGCTCCAGCCCGACAGCCCCGACCACCGGCTCGAGATCTACACGCCGAAGGACCCGGGCTCCGCCGACGCGCTGAAGATCCTGACCCAATTCGATCGCTAATCTGGGGTCATGGGGGCTTTACGCAGTCTCGTCCGCAACGAATCACGCACGATGAAAGGCCTCTGGCTGTATGTGAGAGGCCTCAAAGACGGAGTCACCGAGGACGCCGTGGCGGTGCCGTACGGCTCCGACGGCAAACCGATCTTCATCGTTCTCGCCGTGGTGAGCGCCTTCGAAGCGGGTCTTTTCTGGCTACTCGACTTCGGCCTGGTCGTCGACCTGCTGCTGCTCGTTCTGGGCGTGTACTCGGCACTACTGGTCTTCGGCGTCTACGCGGGCACCGTGGTAAGGCCTCACGTGATTTCTTCGTATGAAGTGCGAGTGCGCTACAGCTCGTTCTACGACGTGAGAATTCCGAGGGAGAACATCGTCGGCCTGCGGCATTCGAAGGAAAGCCACGATCCCGCCAAGGCCAAGGCGTTCCGCGACGGAACCTGGCTCAGCCATGACAATTCCTACGAGACGAATCTGGTCGCGGAGCTACGCGAGCCGATCACGGTGACCAGGCCGTTGGGGAAGACCGAGACCGTCCGTGTCGTGAAGTTCACCGCGGACGACCCGAAGGCCGCCGTCGAGGCATACGAACGTCTCGCGGTCAGCTGAGCCGGTACGTCCTGGCCACGATGGCACGGGCGAGTTCGGTGACGGTCTCGTTCCGGGCGAAGGCGTGGGCGCGGATGAGCGCCAGGGCGTCGGCCGCCGAGCAGTCGTGGTTGGCCATCACCACCCCGGTGGCCTGGTGTGTCACGACGCAGACGTCGACGTCGCCGAACAGGGGATGCACCGGCAAGCCGTCGTCACCGTCGAGCCGGATACCCGGGTCCAACGCGGTGCCGGTCAGCGCTCCGGCGAGGACCTCCAGCGACCGGGCCACCTCGGCGTCCGGTGCGGGCTCGGACCGGTACGCGGTGAGGCTGCCCATCGGCACCCCGTCCAGGCCCAGCGGCGCCGAAACCACCGCCCGGACCCCGATTTCCCGCACCGCGGGCCCGAACTGCGGCCACCGGCTCACGAGTTCCGGTTCGCCGCAGACCCCCGGTTTCAGGGGCGTTCCCCGGGAAGGTCCTTCGCCGAGGCTGTATTCGAGGTCGTGCGCCCTGGCGGCGATGGGATCGGACACCACGACCGACGCCTCGCTCCCGTCCGTGACGAACAAGGCCACCGCCAGACTCCGGATGCCGGACGTCTCGGCGGCCGCCGTCATGAACGCCGGGGGCAGGACGGCCGACTCCTGCGGCCGGTCCGCCCAGCGCCCGACGGCGTCGAGGTAGCCGGTGTGCAGATCCGCCGCTGCCCGGTGCTTGTGTTCGGTGGCGCGGTGCAGTTCCGCCATCCGCATGTGGAAGGGCCGCATCGACGCGGAAGCCGTCTCCGTCAGGCATTCGTGCCGCCGGGCCACTGCCGCCGCGCGATCCGCCCGCCCGCGCTCGGTTTCGATCAGCCTGCGCAGGGCCGGGGGGTCGTATCGACCACCGGTGCCGTCCCACATGGGCTGAGCGTACGCCCGCGCCGGGCGCGCCGAAGTGACCCGAACGGCTGAGCCATTACGGGTTTCCCCTCGTCATGCGGAGGACTAGCGTTGATTACCCAGCGCTCTCGACACTGCAAGTCCGCAGGAGGCCGGATTCTCATGCAGGATCGCGAAAGATGGGTCGCCGACACGTTGGTGGAGCTGGCCGACACCTTGGCACCCGCGCTCGACCCGAAGGATTATTGGCTCTGTGTGGCGAACCGCTACGCACAGCTGATCGCCTCGTCAGCCGTCCGGCTGGCCGCGGCCGGCGACCGCGCCGACCGGCCGATCGTGGTGTGCACCGACGAACGGCTCGAACTTCCGCCGCTCGGTGACGTCCTCGCCGAAGAGGGCCCTGGCATCGACTGTCATGACGACGACGAGCCGGTCGTCAACGTACCCCTCGACGGGGCGGAAGCACGCTGGAACCGGCTGGCCCCGGCCGCCCTCGAACTCGGCTTCCGATCGGTGCACGCGTTCCCGATCAGCCGACGCGAAAACGTCCTCGGCGAGGTCACGATCCTGACCACGGAAGCCTCGTCACTGCCGGTGGCCGACCTGCGGATCGCGATCGCCTTCGCCGACGCGGCGGCGATCGGCATGCTCAACCACCGCGCGATCGCCGGCCTGACCAGGACCTCCGAGCAACTGCAGGGAGCGCTGGCCAGCCGGGTGATCATCGAGCAGGCGAAGGGCCTGGTCTCCGCCCGGCTGGAAATCGACCCGACCGACGCGTTCCTCGTGTTACGTCACTACGCGCGCAGCCACAACCGCCGGATCAGCGACCTTTGCGAACAACTGGTC
This sequence comes from Amycolatopsis sp. lyj-90, assembly GCF_046549035.1. Lineage (NCBI taxonomy): Bacteria > Bacillati > Actinomycetota > Actinomycetes > Pseudonocardiales > Pseudonocardiaceae > Amycolatopsis > Amycolatopsis sp. lyj-90. The sequence continues at coordinate 160,066 of NZ_JAJPWP010000012.1, read as the reverse complement.
AACCGCCGCATGACGGTGGCCGATCTCGTGGGTTCGGTCCCCAAACGCGCGCTGCGACCGAGTACCAGGCGCTGACTCAGCCTGCCGGTCGCTTTTCCGTCATCAAGACGACTCCGCCGCCCGGACCGCTCAACGGCGAGCAACTGACCGAAGCGAGCAGCGGCCTGCCTTTCCGGTCCACCGCGTCGATCTCGACCTGGGCGGCCCGCTGCCCGGTCTCGTTGCAGAGTTCGACGACGTCGCGGAACCCGGCTGTCGGCAGGCCGAAGTCGAGGGCGAAGAACCCCTCCAGGTAGACCTCGCCGGCCCGCAGGCCCCACAGTTCCTCGGCGCCGCGATTCCAGCTGCGTACCCGGAGGTCGCCGTCCAGTACGACCACCCCGGCCTCGACGCTGGACAGCACGCCTTCGAAGAACATGCGCGTCTCGTCGAGTTCCGCGGTGCGGATGCGCATCTCCTCGTTCATCGTCTCGAGTTCCTCGTTGCCCGACTGGAGTTCCTCGTTGGTGGTCTCGAGTTCCTCGTTCGTGGACTGGAGTTCCTCGTTCGTCGTCTCGAGCTCCTCGATGCTCGACTGGAGCTCTTCGTTGACCGTTTCGAGTTCGGCGTTGGTCGATTGGAGCTCCGCGTAAGCCGTGGCCAGGTCCTCCTGCACGCGCTTCACCTCGTGCTGCAGCCTGGTGGCCTCGGTGGTGTCGACGAACGTGATCGCCACACCGATGTCCTCACCTTCGATGGTGAGGAGAGGCCGGACGATGATGTCGAAGTACTGCGTCTCCTCGCCGTTCTTCTGCCGTCGCACGGAATCGACCCGGACACTGCGGCGATCACTGTGCGCCTGGTCGATGACGGAGCGGAGCTCGATCGGCCGGTACGAGATCTCCAGATCATGGAACGGCCTGCCCACGTCGTGGGAGGAAAGCCCGAACTGCAACCTCGCCGAGCCGTTGATCAGGGCGACCGTGCCGTCGCGTTCGACGCCCAGTACCGAATCCGGCGAAGACGCCAAGGCCAGTTCGCTCACGTGACGCCTTCGATTCGCGTCCCGCACTCCCGCTCCGGCCCGGACGTCGAAGCGCGGGGCCCGCACGGTGGTACCCCCCGTCCGCAGTTTGAACACCCTGTTCCGGATATCCGCGACGTCGAACCGGACACCGTCGGAAAGCAGCATTTCGGCCTTTCCGAGCAACAGGTGGCCACCTTCGTTGAGCGCGAAATGGAAGCGTTCGATGATCTTCGCCTGGGCTTCGACGTTGAAATACATCAAGGTGTTGCGGCAGGCGAGCAGGTCGACGCGGGAAATGGGGGCGTCGCGCGTGATGTCGTGCCTGCCGAAGATCACCCGGCGGCGGAGGTCGCGCCGGAAAGCGAACAGATTTCCACTCGGCTCGAAATACTTCACCCGCAAATCTTCGGGCAGCCGCTCCAGCACCCTCGAGGAATACAGGCCCGTCCTCGCTTCACGCAGGGCTTCTTCGTCGACGTCGGTCCCGTAGATCTTGACCCGCTGGGTGCTCTCCTCGATGCCGAGGTGCTCCGCGAAGATCATCGCGAGGGAGTAGGCCTCCTCGCCACTCGAACAGCCCGCGCTCCAGATCCGGATCTCGTCGGTGGCGGCCACCTTCGCGACGAGTTCGGGCACGACGGTCTTCTGCAGGAAGGTCCAGGCTTCGGGATCCCGGAAGAAGCTGGTGACGTTGATCAGGATGGTGTTGAAGAGTTCCGGGAACTCTTCGGCGTTGAGCTCCAGGAAATCCCGGTACTCGGCGTACCCGGCGATCTTCACGGTCTGCATCCGCTTTTGGATCCGGCGGGCCAGCGAAGTCCGTTTGTAGCCGGTGAAATCGAAACCGCGGGAATCCCTGATGAAGGTCAGTAAGACCTCGAGTTCCTCACCGTGGTCGACTTCGCCTTCCGGCGTGCTCATAACGTCCTCGTTCCCTCGACCAGACCGACGAGCGCACCGGCGATTTGGTCCAGCGGGAGCACCAGATCGACCGATACGGACTTCGTCACGGCCTGGGGCATGCCCTTGAATTCGGCGGTCTCCGGATCTTCGGAGACAACGGTACCGCCCCGTGACTTCACCATTCCGGCCCCCGCCGCGCCATCGGAACCCGTCCCGGTCAGCACACAGACGAGCGCGGACGGGCCGTAAACCGCGGCGACGGATTCGAAGAGCAGATCAGCCGACGGCCGGACGAACTTCACCCTGTCCACCGTGGACAGACTGAGCCTGCCACCGGGATTCACCAGCAGATGACGGTCCGGCGGCGCGAGGTGGACGACGCCCGGACCGATGACGTCGTCGGGCTCGGCCAGCTTGATCCTCAGCCCGGACCGGCGGTCGAGGATGTCGGCGAGGATGGTGTCGTGGCGCGGATCGAGGTGCTGGACGATGACCAAGGGCACGGGGAAACCGGCGGGCAGGGCGCCGAGCACCTCGAGCAGTGCCTTGACTCCGCCCGCCGAAGATCCGATGGCGACGATCTCGTATGCCGCCGCCTGCAGACGGCTGGAGCCGAGCATCTTCCGATCGTAGTGGCCCGAGGCTAGGCGGAACCGCCGATGCGCCGGATGATCTTGGCGAGAATGCCGGTGACCACCATCCAGAAGACCGCGGCGATGCCGTAGTTGATCAGCACCCGGAGCTTGGCGTCCTCGGGCATGAAGAGGTCCTTGAAGCCCAGCAGCAGCCCGTCGGCCCAGCCGCGGACGAACGACACGATGCCGTTGTCGGCGTTCGCCTCGCCGATCACGAAGACGACGTGCAGCACCAGGATCGCGGCGAAGATCAGGCCGACCCAGCGGACGACGCTCGCCAGTATCCCGGCCGCACGACCGCCGCCCGCTCGCCAGTCGACCTTGCGCCGGGTCTTCTGATCAGCGGTTTCCTTCTCTTCAGCGTGCTCGCCCATGCCGGGCAGTGTGGCACGCCGCCTGGTCCGATTGCTACCCGCGAGTAACCCGAATGGGCGCCACTCTGGTCACGGTTAGATCGCGGCCCGGGTTTCCTTTCGGGAGATCTCGCGGTTAAGGTGGCGTCGTGGCTCGAGCTCTCCTGCTTCGCTGCCGCGACGGGGCCTGATCTGACCGGCTCCCCGTCGCGGGGCTTCGTGGTGCCGGTCGTCGCACCCGATTCTTCAGGAGAACCGTCCCCTCATGAGCATCCGTAAGCCCACGCGCCCGGCCCCTTCCGAGCAGGCCCCGTGGAACACCCAGCGCGGCACTTCGATGCCCGTCCATCGCTATCGTCCCTGGTCCGAGCTGGTCGAGGACATCGACCTGCCCGACCGCACCTGGCCGGACAAGCGCATCGACACCGCGCCGCTGTGGTGCGCGGTCGACCTGCGTGACGGCAACCAGGCCCTGATCGACCCGATGTCTCCCGCGCGCAAGCGCAAGTTCTTCGACCTGCTGGTCCGCATGGGCTACAAGGAGATCGAGGTCGGCTTCCCGGCGGCTTCGCAGACCGACTTCGACTTCGTCCGCGAGATCATCGACGAAGGCGCCATCCCGGACGACGTCAGCATCCAGGTACTGACCCAGTGCCGTCCCGAGCTGATCGAGCGCACCTTCAAGGCGCTCGAAGGGGCGCCGCGCGCGATCGTCCACATCTACAACTCGACGTCGATCCTGCAGCGCCGCGTGGTGTTCCGCGAGGAGCGCATCGGCATCACGAAGATCGCTTCGCAGGCGGCCGAGCTGGTCGTCGACTACGCGGCGAAGCAGCCGGACACCGACTTCCGCTTCCAGTACTCGCCGGAGTCCTACACCGGCACCGAGCTGTCCTACGCGCTCGAGGTCTGCAACACGGTCACCGAGATCTGGCAGCCGACGCCGGAGAAGCCGGTCATCCTGAACCTGCCCGCCACCGTCGAGATGGCTTCGCCGAACATCTACGCCGACTCGATCGAGTGGATGCACCGCAACCTGGAGCGCCGTGATTCGGTGATCCTGTCGCTGCACCCGCACAACGACCGCGGCACCGGTATCGCCGCCGCCGAACTGGGCTTCCAGGCCGGCGCGGACCGGATCGAAGGCTGCCTGTTCGGCAACGGCGAGCGCACCGGCAACGTCGACCTGGTCGCGCTGGGCATGAACCTCTACAGCCAGGGCGTCGACCCGCAGATCGACTTCTCCGACATGGACGAGATCAAGCGGACCGTCGAATACTGCAACCAGCTGCCGGTGCACGAACGCAGCCCGTGGGCGGGCGACCTGGTGTTCACCGCGTTCTCCGGCAGCCACCAGGACGCGATCAACAAGGGTCTCGACGCGATGAAGGCCGCCGCCGACAAGGCGGGGACGCCGGTCGACGAGCACCCGTGGGAGGTCCCGTACCTGCCGATCGACCCGAAGGACATCGGCCGCAACTACGAGGCCGTGATCCGGGTGAACTCGCAGTCCGGCAAGGGCGGCGTCGCCTACATCATGAAGGCCGAGCACCAGCTCGACCTGCCGCGGCGCCTGCAGATCGAGTTCTCGAAGGTCGTCCAGCGCCACACCGACACCGAGGGCGGCGAGGTCGACCCGACCACGATGTGGAACGCGTTCTCGGCCGAGTACCTGGAGCTGAAGACGCCGCTGGAGCTGGTGCGCCAGCACGTCAGGGACAACGGCGACGGCGAGTACGACATCACCGCCACCGTGCGGGTCGAGGGTGACGAGCACGAGGTCACCGGACGCGGGAACGGCCCGATCGCGGCCTTCTTCGACTCGCTGTCGACGGTCGGGTTCGACCTGCGGCTGCTGGACTACAGCGAGCACACGCTCTCGCCGGGCGACGACGCGCGGGCGGCTTCGTACATCGAGTGCGCGATTTCCGACCGGGTGTACTGGGGCATCGGGATCGACCCGTCGATCGTGACCGCCTCGCTGCGGGCCGTCGTCTCGGCGGTGAACCGGGCGAACCGCTAGCGCTCAGCCGAAGGGGCCCTTCACCGCATGCGATGCGGTGAAGGGCCCCTTCGCTGCATCTGATGCGGGGAAGGGCCCCGACCGGAGTGAGCTGCTCCTACAGAGCCTTCACCGCGGCCAGGATGTCGGCCGGGTCGGTGCGGGTGGTGTAGTCCGGGTGGACGTCGATGAACCGGATGACGCCTTCGCGGTCCACGACCAGGACGGTCGGATACGGCAGCTCCCACTCCGCCGCCCCGTTGATCTTCTCGACGTCGCCGATGAGCGTGTCGAAAGCCGGCTTCGTCTCCGGGGCCAGCCGGAACGTGATGCCGAGCGCGCGCCCGAGTTCGTTGTCCACATCGGACAGAACGGTGAATTCGAGATCCTTCGTGGACAACGAGTCGTCCGGGAGCTGCGGGCTGACCGCGATCAGCTTCACCCCCAGGCTCTCCAACTCCGGCAAGACTTCCTGCTGATACGTGCGCAGCGCCAGATTGCAGTACGGGCACCACGCGCCGCGGTAGAACACCACGACGGCCGGTCCGTCCTTGACCGGCGCCCTGCCGCCGCTCGCGTCCGGCAGCGTGAGATCCGGCATCGCCGTCCCCGGCTTCGCGGCCGTCTCCGCGACCTTCCCGACGAACGTCGCGTGGTCGGCCTTGAGCACCTCCGCGATCTCGGCCGGAACCTGGCTCGCGACGGAGCCTCGCAGCTCGGCGAGGTCGGTGTTGAGATCCCCCATCATCAGCTCCCTGGGTTGTACTGATCGGTACAGTGCAGCCGACTGTACTATCCGGTACATGGATGGTCAACCGGCGAAAACACCTCGTGGACGGCTGACGCGGGACGCGATCGTCGACGCGGCGGCGGAGCTGATGTACGTCAACGGCGTCGCCGGGACGAGCGTCGACAAGGTGCTCGCGGCGAGCGGGGCCGGGAAATCGCAGATGTACCACTACTTCAAGAACAAGGAACAGCTCGTCGAAGCGGTCATCGCGCGCTTCCTGGAGAACATCCTCGGCAACCAGCCGACGATCTTCGCGCTGCACAGCTGGGCCGATTTCGAGCAGTGGTCACAGGAGATCCTCGCCATCCAGGCCACCCCCAAGGGGCCGATCGCCTGCCCGCTCGGCAACCTCGCCGGCGAACTCGGGGACGACCCGAAGATCGCGCCGCTGCTGGACAAGGCGTACCGCGAGTGGGAGTCACATCTCGAAAGCGGCCTGAAATCCTTGCGGGATCAGGGAAAACTCGCCGAAGACGCCGACCCGGCGAGACTCGCCCAGACAGCGATGGCGTGCGTCCAGGGCGGGCTGCTGATGGCCCACCTGCGCCACGACGTCACCCCGATCGAGGACGCGCTCAAACTCGCGCTGGACCACCTGCGGAGTCACGCTCGCCCGTGAGCGCGGCGACCTCGTCCGCGAGCGCGTCGAGGATCTTCGCCACGGCGGGCCGCGAAGACGCGCCGAGCCGGCAGACAGCCTCCACGTGCCGCGCCGCCTTGATCCCGGCCAGCGGACGGCAGACCAGGCCGCTGCCCCGCCGGGTGTCCATGGTGTACCGGGGCAGCAGCGCGATTCCGTGCCCGGCGGCGACGAGCCGTTCGGTGATGCGGAAGTCGTTGATGCGCTGGACGACCTGCGGGCGGACGCCGGTGCGGATGATCAGCGACTGGAGGATGTCGTCCACCGGGAATCCGGCGTTGACGCTGATCCAGCGTTCGTCGGCCAGTTCGGCGAGTTCGATGCGGCGCCGTTTGGCCAGCCGATGCCCGACAGGAAGCGCGACGTCGAGCGGTTCGCGCAGCAGGTGCCGCGTCTCCAGTCGTTCCGAGCCGAGCGACGGCGCGTGCTCGTCCCGGTGCGCCACCACGATGTCGTAATCCGCGACGAGCCCGGGGACCTCCGGCGGCGTCATGTCGACGTCACGCACGATGACGTCCAGCCCTTCGAATTCCGCCGTCCGGCGCAGCAGGCCGGGGAGCAGCATCAACCCGGCCGACTGGAAGATCGCCACCCGGACCCGGCCGCGCGGGGCCCGGCGGTAAGTGTCCAATTCGGACTCCGCGCGGTCGAGCGCGGCGAGCACGTCGTCCGCGCGGGCGACCAGCGCGCGGCCGGCGTCGGTCAGCCGGAGGCCACGACCGGCCGGTTCCGTCAGCGCGAGCCCGACGTCGCTCTGCAGGGCGCGGAGTTGCTGGGAGACCGCGGACGGCGTGCAGTGCAGCGCCTTCGCGGCCGCCGTCACGCTGCCGCGATCGGCGAACTCCCGCAGGGTCCGCAACCGGCCGATGTCCATGCCGCCAGCATATGTGAAGCGAAACTGAACGGTCACTGAAAATATTAGCGCTTGTCCTTCACGATATGCCCCCGTAAGAGTGAAGGCATGCCCGCTCGCGACCGTTTGCTCGCCCTGCTCGTCGTCGTCCTCTGGGGCTGCAACTTCCTCGCCATCCACGCCACCCTCGGGCAGTTCCCTCCCGTCTTCGCCGGCGGGCTGCGCTTCGCGGTCATCGCGATCCCGACCATCCTGTTCGTGCCGTGGCCGAAGGTGAAGATCCGCCACCTGCTCGGCTACGGGCTCGGCTTCGGCACCGGCCAGTTCGCGTTCCTCTTCATCGCGATGGACACCGGCATGCCGACCGGCCTCGCGTCGCTGGTGCTGCAGGCTTCGGCCCCGTTCACCGTCCTGCTCGGCGCCGTCTTCCTGCGGGAACGTGTCTCCGGACGGCAACTGGCCGGGATCTTGCTCGCCGTCGCCGGGATGGCGACGATCGCCTGGCAGCAGGCCGGGAACGCCGCCCTGCTGCCGGTGATCCTGACCCTGCTCGGCGCGCTGAGCTGGGCCTTCGGGAACTTGAGCACGCGGCAGGCGGCACCGGACAACCCACTGAACTTCGTCCTCTGGATGTCCGTGGTGCCCCCGCTGCCGATGTTCGCGCTGTCGCTGGCGATGGAAGGCCCGGCGGAGATCGGCCACTCGCTGAGCACGCTCGGCACCCCCACCGGGCTGATCGGCCTCGGCGGTCTCGCCTACGTCGTGGTGTTCGGCACGATCATCGGCTCCGGGATCTGGACGTCGCTGATGCGCCGCAACCCGGCGGGCGTGGTCGCGCCGTTCTCCCTGCTGGTGCCGGTGGTCGGGCTGTCGATGGCGTTCCTCGTGCTCGACGAGCGGCCGACGCTGCTCGAAGTCGTCGCGGCGGCCGTCGTCATCGGCGGGGTGCTGTTCGGTTCGACCAAGCGCCGCGCGCGCGAGCCGGACTTCCTCGCCGAAGCCGAAACGCCTCAGCCCACTGGCGTGCGGTGAGCCTCTTGGGCAGCGCGCCCGACGCGATTTCCCTGCCGTTCCCGGTGAACACCCGCCGTACGAAGTCCTGGTAGCGCGCACGATCCGCGTCGTCGACGAGCGGACGCTCGCGGCGGGTCATGGTCAGCAGGCCGCCGTCGACGCCGGGCCGGGGACGGAACGCCGCCGCGGGGACCCGTCCGGCCAGCTGGAAGTCGAACCACGGCCACCACTGCGCGGTCATCATGGTCGCGCCGCCGACCCCCGCCCGGCGGCGCGCCACCTCCCACTGCACGAGCAGCACGGCGTCGGTCCAGCCAGGCGCGGCGAGGACATGGCGAAGCGTCGCGGTGGTCAGATGGAACGGCAGGTTGCCGACCAGGACGTAAGACGTCTTCGGCAGAGGGAACCGCAGGAAGTCCGCGGTGACGATCTCCGTGGACGGCCGGACGCGTCCCGCCAGCCGGGCGGCACGGCGGGCGTCGATTTCGACGCCCGTCAGCGGCCTGCCGAGCCGTTCCAGTGGCAGGGTGAGCGCGCCGTCGCCGGTGCCGAATTCGATGATCGGCCCGTCGGTTCCGGCGACGAGCTTCACGACGGTTTCGACGGTGTTCAGGTCGATGAGGAAGTTCTGGCCGAGCTCATGACGGCCAGGACGATGTGTGCGCAAGGGATCTCCGCGGCTTCGAGGTGAGCCGGGCAGCCTGGAGCAGGCCCGGCGATGACTCGCTCGGGCGGCGGTTCCTTGCTGGACGCGTGGATCCGCCGCTAGGCGCGGCGGGTCCTGGTGAAGGCGGAAGCACACATGGCGGCGAAGCTACCTGGGCGGGAGTGCTTCCGCCAACGGTTTTCTACGCGCCGATCCGGCTGGTGCCGAGGTGTTCGACCGGCCCGGACAGCGCGCCCTTCACCCGGCGGGTGACGTCGTCGGTGAGCACCTCGGTCTCGCCCTTTTCGAGGCCGTCGACGACCTGGCGGGCGACGTCGCGCGGGTCGTTCTTCTCGACCTCGAGGCCCTGGGTCATGTCGGTGTCGGTGTAGCCGAGGTGGACGCCGACGACCTGCGTTCCCTGCTCGGCGAACTCGATCCGGAGCGAGTTGGTGATCGACCAGAACGCGGCTTTCGACGCGCCGTACGAACCAGAACCGGCGGCCCACGACAGGACGGAGTGGACGTTGACCAGCGCGCCACCGTCCTTGAGCTGCGGCGCAAACGCTTGTGCGATGCGCAGCGCGCCGAAGACGTTCGTCTCGAAGACCGGACGGTGCGCGTCGACGTGTTCGGTCAGCAGCGAGCCGAGGCCGAGGACGCCGGCGTTGTTGAAGACGATCGTGGCGTCGCCCGCCTTCTCGGTCAGCGCGCGGACGGACTCCGCGTCGGTGACGTCGAGCGGGAGCGGGGCGATCCGCGGATCGGTCTCCTCGCGCGGTGTCCTCGCGGTCGCGTAGACCTTGGCGGCGCCGCGGTCGAGCAGTTCGGTGACGAACGCCTTGCCGAGCCCGCGCTGCCCGCCGGTGACCAGGACGACGGCACCCTCGATGGAGGTCATGACTTGCTCCCTTGACAGAAGTGTTCGGCTTTTACCTCTGTCGTCAGCATGGAGGCGCGCGCCGACAGAGTCAAGTACGCTTGACCTATGTCATGGACCGCGACGGACCGGTACCGGTTGCGCACCGCCCCCTCGGGGCTGGCGCTCGTTCAGGACTTCCTCAACACGAAGGCGATCAAGACGCACGGCCTCGACCTGCTGGGCGACGCCGACTTGGCGCGGCCCTGGGTCGGCGAAGCGCTGGCGGAATGGTCGCGGACCCGGGACGCGGACGTACCCGAGATCACGCTGGACTCAGGTGACCTTCGCGCGCTCCGGGACCTGCGGGAGTCGTTCGTTTCGCTCTTGGACGGCGACGACGCGGCCGTCGAGAAGCCGATCAAGGCCGACCTGGCGCTGAGGGACGGCGTCGTCCGGCTGTTCCCGTCCGGCACCGGACGGCACTGGCTCGCGTCGGCACTGTGGACGGAGACGCTGCTCGCGCAGCAGTCCGGGATCTGGCCGCGGCTGAAACTGTGCCGCCTCGACGGCTGCCGTTCGGCCTTCTACGACGTCTCGCGCAACAACAGCGGGGTCTGGCACGACGTGAAGACCTGCGGGAACGTCGCGAACCTGCGGGCGTCGCGGGAGCGGAAGAAAGCGCTCAGCTGAACGACGACAGCGCCGACGGGATCGGGATGTCGCCGCCGATGACGTCGAACCCCTGGTTCTCGGCCAGCGGTTCCTCGAGGGTCGCGACCATGACGGCGGCGACGTCGGCGCGGGAGACCCGGCCCGGTTCGAGGTGACCGGCGATCTTGACGTGCCCGGTGGGCGGATCGTCGGTGAGCGTGCCGGGACGGACGATCGTCCAGTTCAGGCTGGAGCGGCGGAGGATGCTGTCGGAGATCTGCTTCGCCATCAGGATCGAGCGCACCAGGCGATCGCCCTGATCCGGCGAATCCGCGAACTGCGCGGAAAGCTGCACGAACCGCGCGACGCCCGCCTTCTCGGCCGCGCGGATCGCGGTGATCACGCCGTCGCGGTCGACCAGGTCGACCGAAGCCTGATCCGGATCGGGCGCGCCGATCGCGCTGATCACCACCTCGGAACCGGCGAGGGCCTCGACGAGGTCGTCCGCGTCGGCGGTGACGTCCGCGACCACGGTTTCGGCGCCGAGCCCGGCGACCTCCTCGGCCCGGCGACGGCTGCGCAAGCCCGCCCGCACCTGATGTCCCCGCCCCCGCAGAAGCCGGACCACGTGAATCCCCGTCCGCCCCGACGCACCCAGCACTGTGACCCGCATGACACCGAGTCTGCCTGATGGCGGCGGCCCGTGCCTGGTCACGCGAGGGTCGTGCGTGGCGGTCCCCCGTGCAATGAAAGGCCCGTTACTTGCAAAATTTGCAAGTAACGGGCCTTTCCTAGCATTCGGTGACCCCAAGACCTACAGGATCTCGGCCGCCGAGCCGACGTCCGGCAGACCGCCGATGTCGGGGTTCAGGTCCCCGGACTCGACGAGTTCCGCCTTGACCTCGTGCGGCCGGATCCGGCCGTCACGGATGTCCTCCGCGTAGTGGCAGGCCACCCGGTGCCCGGCGCCGATCTCCCGCAGCTGCGGGCGGTCGGTGTCGCACAGGCTCTGCTGCTTCCACGGGCACCGCGTGTGGAACCGGCACCCGGACGGCGGCCGCGCCGGCGAGGGCAGGTCGCCCGCGAGCAGGATCTGCTCCCGGTTGTCCTCCACCTCCGGGTCCGGCACGGGGATCGCCGAGAGCAGCGCCCGCGTGTACGGGTGCAGCGGGTTCTCGTACAGCGCGTCGGCGTCGGCCTCTTCGACCAGCGAGCCGAGGTACATCACGCCGATGCGGTCGGAGATGTGCCGCACCACCGCGAGGTCGTGCGCGATCACCAGGTAGGTGAGCCCGAGCTTCTGCTGCAGGTCTTCCAGGAGGTTGATCACCTGCGCCTGCACCGAGACGTCCAGCGCGGACACCGGTTCGTCGGCGACGATCAGGTCCGGCTCGACGGCGAGCGCCCGCGCGATGCCGATGCGCTGGCGCTGGCCGCCGGAGAACTCGTGCGGGTACTTCCGCAGCGAGGACTCGGGAAGCCCGACGGCGGACAGGAGTTCGCGCAGCCGCTTGGCCGTCGCTTCCTTGTCCTTGTCGAGGCCGTGCGCCTTCATGCCCTCCCGGAGAATGGATTCCACCGACTGCCGGGGGTCCAAAGAGGACATCGGGTCCTGGAACACCATCTGCATCCGGCGGCGGGCCTTGCGCAGCGCCTCGCCCTTGAGCCCGGCGACGTCCGTGCCGTCGAAGACGACGTTGCCGTTCGTCAGCTCGGTCAGCCGGAGGATCGCCCTGCCCAAAGTGGACTTGCCACAGCCGGATTCGCCGACCAGGCCGTAGGTTTCACCCTTGCGGATGGCCAGGTCGACGCCGTCGACGGCGTACACGTGCCCGACCGTCTTGTCGACGACGATGCCGCGCTTGATCGGGAAGTGCACCTTGAGGTCGTTGACCTCGAGCAGCACTTCCTGCTGCGGAACCACTGAGGTCATCGTGCCCCTCCTCGTGCGGCCACGGCCGGGATCACCGGGTTGTGGCAGCGCAGCAGCCCACCGCGATCGGGGGTCAGCTGCGGTGAAACCTCCCGGCACACGCCGAGAGCGTTCGGGCAGCGGGGCGCGAAGGCGCAACCGCCGTCCCACGGGATGTTGTCGGCGACGGATCCCTTGATGGGGATCAGTTTCTCGCCGCGGCCCGCGTCGAGACGCGGGATCGAGGCGAGCAGGCCGTGCGTGTACGGATGCCGCGGCTCGGCGAACAGCGCGTGCCGTTCGGCGCGCTCGACGATCTTGCCGCCGTAGAGTACGTTGACCTCGTCGCAGAGACCGGCGACGACACCGAGGTCGTGCGTGATCATGATCAGCGCGGTTCCGGTGTCCTGCACCAGTTCCCGCAGCAGCGCGAGGATCTGGGCCTGGATCGTCACGTCGAGCGCGGTGGTCGGCTCGTCGGCGATGAGCAGCCGCGGACGGCACGCCAGCGCGATCGCGATCAGCGCGCGCTGCCGCATTCCGCCGGAAAGCTGGTGCGGGTACTCGGAAAGCCGCCGCGACGGGTCGGGGATGCCGACCTTGTCCAGCAGTTCCGCCGCTTCCACCGACGCCGCCTTGCGCGACATCCCGCGGTGCCGCTCCAGCACCTCGGTGATCTGCAGGCCGATCGGGATGACCGGGTTCAGCGAGGACAGCGGGTCCTGGAAGACCATGCCGAGGTCGCGACCCCGGCGGTCCCGCATTTCCTTGTCCGACAGGCGAAGCAGATCCGTGCCTTCGAACGACACCGAACCACTGACGTGGTTGCCGCGTTTCGCGAGCAGCCGCATGATCGCCAGGGACGTCACGGACTTGCCACAGCCGGATTCGCCGACCAGGCCGACGGTCTGACCGGGCTCGACGTCGAAACTGACCTCGTCCACCGCGGTGAACGGCTTCTCACCGCGCCGCTGGAAAACGACCTTGAGGTCGCGTACTTCGAGGAGTGCCATCAGAAATCACCGCCTGTTCTTCGGATCGAGGGCTTCCCGCAAGGACTCGCCGAGCAGCGTGAACCCGAGCGCGACGATGATGATCGCGATGGCCGGGTAGTACGCCAGCTCGGGGCGGATGTCGAGGAACTGCCGAGCGCTGCGGCTCAGCATGATGCCCCATTCCGCCCGGTTCGGGTCCGGGTCGCCGAGACCGAGGAACGACAGCGCGGCCGCCTCGAGGATCGCGGTCGCCAGGGTCAGCGTGGCCTGCACGATGACCGGGCCGAGCGAGTTCGGCAGCATGTGCCGCAACACGATCGAACCGCGTTTGACGCCGAGCGACGTCGCCGCGAGCACGTGGTCGCTGTGTCTTTGCGCGAGCATCGAACCGCGCAGCAACCGCGCGAAGATCGGCACGCCGACCATCGACACCGCCACGATCACGGTCCACTGGCTCGGCTTCTGGAACAGCGCGGCGACCGAGATCGCCAGCAGCAGCGAAGGCACCGACAGCATGACGTCGACCAGGCGCATCAGCACCGTGTCGACCCAGCCGCCGAACGCACCGGCGAGCCCGCCGATGATCATGCCGACCACGACGCCGATGATCGTGGCGAGCACACCGACGAGCAGGGTGTTCTGGGCACCGACCAGCAGACGCGAGAGATAGTCGCGGCCGAAGTCGTCGACACCGAGCGGGAAACCGGCCTGCGCGCCCGGGATGATGCCCTGGCCGAGGATGACCTCGCTCTGCAGGTACCGCTCGTAGGGGTCCTTCGGCGCGATGAACGGCGCCAGGATCGCCACCAGGATGAACAGGCCGGTGATCACGCCGCCGGTGATGGCCACCGGGCTCCGCAGCATCCGGCGCAGCGCCTCACCGCCGAGGCTGTGCCCCTTCGCCGAAGACTCGGCGAGCCTGTCGATGGGCTCTTTCTTCTTGTTCAGCAATGTGTTCATCGGACACGCACCCTCGGGTCGATGAGCCCGTACGAGACGTCGACCAGCATGTTCACCAGCACGTAGACCAGCGCGCCGAACAGCAGCAGCGCCTGCAGACGCGGGTAGTCACGCCGCTCGATGCCTTCGGCGAGCAGGAAACCGAGGCCGCGGAAGTTGAACACCCGCTCGGTCAGCACGGCGCCACCGAGCAGCGCGCCGGTCTGGAGGCCGATGACGGTGACCACCGGCAGCAGACCGTTGCGGAGCACGTGACGGCGCCGGACGACCGGCTGGGTCAGGCCCTTCGAGTTGGCCGTGCGGATGAAGTCCTCGTTAAGCACGTCCAGCACCGACGCGCGGGTGATCCGGACGATCACCGCGAGCGGGATGGTGGCGAGCGCGAACGCGGGAAGGATCAAGTGGGTGATCGCGTCCCAGGCGGCGTCCCATTCCTGGGTGATGATGCCGTCGAAGATCGCGAAGCCGGTGACCGTGGTGGCGTCGAGCCCGGCCATCTGGCGGCCCTGCGAAGGAAGTCCCAGCGGGGCGGCGAGCACGTCCTGCATCATGTAACCGAGGAAGAACACCGGCACGGCGACGCCGACCAGCGAAAGCACGATGATGACGTTGTCGACGGCCCCGCCGCGGAACCGGGCGGCCAGGTAACCGAACGGGATACCGAGGCCCACCGCGATCAGCATCGCGCAGAAGCCGAGTTCGAGAGTGGCGGGAAGGAAGTTCCCGATCTCCGACATGACCGGCTGGGCGGATACCAGCGAGTTGCCGAAGTCGCCGGTGATGGCCCGGCCGAGGAATTTGAAGTACTGGACGAAGATCGGATCGTCGAGGCCGAGAATCCGGTTGAGGTCGGCGATCTTCTCCGGGGTCGCCTTGTCACCCAGGAGGGCGCCGGCGGGACCACCGGGCAGTGACCGGAGCCAGGCGAAGATCAAAATGGACAGGATCAAGAGCGTCGGTATCGCTTGTAGCAGCCGACGCACGAGAAAACGGAGCACGTGCGTTCCTTTGTTGCCAGCCCGGGAATGGGCCGAAGGGGGCGGGTGCGGTAGCACCCACCCCCTGCGACTCAGTGGTGGTGGATCAGTTGACCGTGACGGTGTAGAAGCGCTCGTCGGTCAGCGGGCTGGCGACCAGGCCCTTCACCTTCGGGCCGACGACGATCGCCGGGGGGCCGTAGGAGATGGGGATGGCGGGCAGGTAGTCCATGATCTGCTTGTTGACTTCCTGGTACGCCTTGGTGTGCGCCTCACCGGCGGGGGCGGCGTCCGCGGCGGAGAGGGCGCTGAACAGCTCGGGGTTGGTGAACCCGAACTCCGCCTTCTCGCGGCCGAAGAACGTGCCGACGAAGTTACCGGCGTCGTTGTAGTCACCGGTCCAGCCGAGCAGGTGGACGTCCTGCTTGCCTGCCTTCTGGACGTCGTCCTTGTAGCCACCGTTCCACGGCTTGGCGATCGCCTCGACCTTGATGCCGATGGCCTTCATGTCCTCGGACAGCGAGGTGAAGATGTCGGCGGGGTTCGGCATGTACGGCCGGGTGACCTCGGTCGGGTAGTAGAACTTCAGCGTCATGCCCTCGGCGCCGGCTTCCTTGAGAAGCTGCTTGGCGCGCTCGCGGTCGAACGGGTACTTGGTGACGCCGTCGTTGTAGCCGTCGATCGCCTTCGGCACGAACTGGGTCGCGGTCTCGGCGCCCTCGGGGAGCTTCGACTTCACGAACTGGTCGCGGTTGAGGCCGTAGGCCAGCGCCTGCCGGACCTTGAGGTCCTTCAGCTTCGGGTTGTTCTTCTGGTTGATGCCCAGGTACAGGATGTTGAACGACGGGCGGATGAGCACCTGCTCGCCGTCGTTGCGCAGCAGGCCGTAGTCCGCGGGCGACGGGTAGTCGAAGCCCTGGATGTCGCCGGCCTTCAGCGCCTGCTTGCGGGCGTTCTCGTCCGGGATGACCTTGAAGACCAGCTTGTCGAGCTTGGCCGTCTGGGTCGGCGAGTCGGTCGCCTTCGACAGCGTGATCTCACCCTTGGCCTGGTCCCAGCTCTCGAACTTGAACGGGCCGGTGCCGGTCGGGTGCGCCGTGGCGTACTCCGGGTAGGAGAACGAGTCACCGCTCTGGGTGACGTTGTCCGCGTTGTACTTCTTCAGCGCGTCCGGGCTCTGGATCGACAGCGACGGCAGCGTGAAGGCGGCGGGGAACGCGCCCTTGGCCTTGTTCAGGTTGAGGATCGCGGTCGACTCGTCCTTGGCCTGGCAGTCCTTGAACACGGGGTCGCCGGAGGCGTCGCCCTCGTTCTTGGCGAAGCCCTCGAAGACGTCGCCGTAGTAGATCATCTGGCTCTGGGCCGCGGCGCCCTTCATGTTGAACATGCGGTTGAAGTTGAAGCAGACCGCTTCGGCGTTGAACGGGGTGCCGTCGTGGAACTTCACGCCCTTCTTCAGGGTGAAGGTCCACGTCTTGCCTTCGTTGCTGCCTTCCCACTTCTCGGCAAGGCCGGGCTCGAGATCCGCGGTGCCCGGCTTGTTCATGATCAGCGTGTCCATCATCTGGCGGATGATGCGGAAGGTCTCACCGTCGTCGTTGAAGAGCGGGTCGAAAGTCTTCGGGTTACCGGCGGCGCCGAAGACCATGGTGCCTCCCGAGCCACCCCCTGCGCCTTCTTCACGCTTCGAATCGGCACAGGCGGAAATGGAGACCGCGAGTGCGCCGGCAAGCCCGATCAGGGCCACACGGCGTGCTCGGGTCACCCGCAGTTGCTGCATCTGGCACCCCTTGAGGAGAATTTCGGTGTTTAGTCACCGTCGGCGTCGGTCGGAAAACTCGAACTCCGCGGACGATCGGTGTGCCCGCCGACACTAGCGGGAACTCGGCCCGCACTTAAGCACGCGAGGTTACGATCGCGCTACACGAAGGCCAATACGACAGCAAAGTGTCGGCAATTCCGGACGGAGCGTAATCAATTCAGCACCACTAACGCGCAGAGTGCCGGGTCACTAACACAAATGGGTGTCCGCCACTAGGCTCAATGGTTCACTGACAGAAGTGGACAACCCCCGGCCGGGTAGCGAGATCGCCACTCACGACCATGGCGTGACCACGTGATCCGCCGCGGCCTTGGTCCCGTCGACGGCGAACCAGCCGCGCTCGAACAGCTGCCACCGCCGTAGTTCCGCCCGCGAGGCCTCGCCGTCCCGGCCCGCGCCGCGGTCGAGGAGCTCGGCTTCGCTCCCGCCGTCCAGCCAGACCAGCAGGGACAACGACGGCCGGATCCGCGCCCTGCCACTGGAAACGCCTTCCAGCACCAGGACGTCGGGGACGTCGAGCTCGACTTCTTCACCTGGCAGAGGGACGCCGCTGGACCAGTCCACCCGCCGGTAGCCGCCCGGCTCGCCCGCGCGCAATGGCTCCAGGACACCGGTTTCCAGCCGCGGCCACCACGAAACGGGCTCTTCCCAGGTGGCGAATTCGTCGGTACTGACCAGGGCGGCACGGATTCCGCGGCCGCCGAGCTCCGCGACGATCTTTCCGGCCAGTGTGGACTTCCCGGCTCCGGAAGGCCCGTCGATGGCGAGCACGCGAACGGCGCCTAGCCGGGGCGGGGCCGCCAGGATCGCGTCGATCAGCGTGCGCGTGCGGGGCTCACTTCGGGGAGCCCTTTGACGTTGTCGGGCGTAGCGGTCCTGGCTTCGAGCGCGGCGACGCGTTCTTCCAGGTCACGCTGGGCGTCGGCGAGTTCGCAGCGGAGCAGCGCGATCTCCTCGACAGAGGTCCGGACCTCTTCTTCGAGATGCCCGACCTCGGTCGACAGATGCAGCGCGACCAGCGCCAGCACCACACCGGCCAAGAGGAATACGAAGTTCGACGGCGTTTGGACGCCGGTTATGCGGGCCATGAAGTCGGCGGCCTGCGGAACGAGGGCGAGCACCACCACGCCGATGGCGAGGACGAGCCAAACACCCGCGTACTTTTCCCGCAGTTTCCGCCGTCGCATCATCTCGAGGACGACGAACAGCACAAGACAGGCGACAACGATGCTGAGAATGCGCCAGCCAGCCATAATCAGCTCCTTTTACGCCGAATCCGACGAGTCGACGGCGGGGCGGCGGCGCACCAGCGCCAGCAGCAGGGCGAGTCCGGCTCGGCCGAGGTAGACGGCCGATTTCACCGGGGAATGGCTCGGCGTCCCGCCGATCCGTTCCCGCATGATCACCGGGATTTCCTTGATCTTCAGTTCGGCACGGATCGCCATCACCAGCGACTCGACCGTGTCGCCGAGATATTCGGCCGGGTAGTACCCCGCGAAAAGTTTGATCGCCTTCGGGCCCATCGCTTTGAACCCGGAGGTCACGTCGGTGAGCCTGGTCTTCCCGAGCCGGGAGAAAACGAGCGAGAGGACGACCATCGCGTATTTCCGCGGGCCGCTCGCCTTGTACGAACCCTTGCCCGCGAACCGCGAACCGATCGCGATGTCGGCGTCGTCGAGCGCGTCGAGCAGGGCGGCGACCTCGTCGGGGTCGTGCTGGCCGTCGGCGTCCACCTGGACGACGACGTCGTAGCCGCGGGCGGCCGCGTACCGGAAGCCGGTGCGCATCGCCCCGCCGACGCCGAGGTTGACCGACAGGCGGGCCACCTCCGCGCCCGCCGCACGGGCGAGCTTGGCCGTGTCGTCGGACGAACCGTCGTCCACCACCAGCACGTCCATGCCCGGCAAGGACTGCTTGACCTGGGAAATGACCGCGCCGACAGTGGCCTGCTCGTTCAAGGCAGGCATCACGATGAGTACGCGACGCGTGGTCACGGACGTACTGGACACTGGATCACTCTATCTTCTTACTGGCCGTGAGCGGTGTCGGACCCGGTGGTGGCGCCGGCGGCGACCACACCTTGCTGACCTTCGATTTCGTAAACCGACGCGTCGGGGTTGTGGAAGACGCGCTTGAAACCCGGAGTGATGTCGAGGCGCTGGAGGCCCACCGCGGACTGCGCGTTGGGGGCCACCTTGCCCTTGCCGACGAGCACGTAGCGCACCTTGAGATCGGTGAGCGCGGCGCGCACGCGCGGCTCGCGGTTGATGTCGTTCAGGAACACGCTGAGCCAGCCCGCCTTGGTGGTGAACTCGGCGCCGTAGTTGGTCCACTCGACCGGCTGGGCCCCGGAAAGGGCGTACATCCACACCGAGCCGTCGGCCTTGTCGTTCATGACGCGCTCGCCCGGTACGACGTGCTTCCCGAGCCAGGCGTAGGCCTCTTCCTCGCCCTTGCTGACCGAGGGGCCGTCCGCGCCGTAGTTCAGCGCGAGCCGCGCGGAGTTGCGGCCGATGTAGCCACCGCGGCTCAGCACCGTGACGACCAGCCCGATCACCAGCGCGCCCGCGATGGCCGCGGTGACCGGGTTCAGGTTCGGCTTGCGCTCGCGGACCTTGTCGGCGAACTTGCCCGACGCGGTGTGCACGAACTCGCCGAACGCGACGGCGCCCGCCAGCGGCACGAGCGCGCCGAGCCGCCAGTGGTCGTTGTAGAACGGCCCGGTCAGGGTGTGGATGAGCGGGGTCTCCAGCGAGATCGTCGCGGCGAACAGGCCGCCGAGGACCACGTACGCGCCGACCATCCAGAGCATCCGCCGGTGCCGGACCAGGAAGAACACCCCGATGATCGCCGGGATGCCGATCCACCACTGCGGGAAGGCCGCCATCGGCGAGAACGTGATGGTCTGCCCGAGCGCGCCGGACACGCTGGTTTCCGACGCCCAGTACGCGCTGGTCACGCCGCCCGCGTTGTAGAGCGCGGGCAGGACCTGCGGCACGCCGAGGACGGCCGCCATCGCGATCGTCGCCACCAGCGAGGCGGCGCTGCGGCGCCAGCCGATCTTCTCCAGGCGGAACAGCACCGCGAGCAGGATCAGCAGGAAGTAGACCATGATCACGAAGATCAGGCTGGTGTGCAGGCCGGCCAGCCCGGCGACGCCGACGCCGATCGCGACCGGCCCGGCGATGCCGTGCGGCTTGAGCAGCAGACGGGCGAGCGCGAGCATCGCGGGCACGAGCGCCACGCCCGCGACGTACGGCCACAGCGGGCCGCGCCACAGCGAGTCGTACGGGAACGCGGTGAACCAGGTGGACACGGCCGCGGCGGCGGCGGTCGCGAGGACCGGCATGCGCCAGGCGCGGCACATCGCCGCGACACCGAGCGGGACGGTCAGGACGACCATGAGCGCCGCCAGGTTCAGCGTCGGCATCATCGTCAGGCCGCCCTTGCCGAAGACCAGGGCGAGCAGCGCGTGATAGGTGTCCGGGTAGAAGTAGTCGGTCTGGTTCGGCAGGTTCGCGATGGTGCCGACCGTCGACGCGCGCGCGTCGCCGTGTTCGGCGATCCAGCGCACGAGGTTGCCGTGGAACGGGGCGTCCCAGCCCTGCTGGACGTTCTCCAGGGTGTGCGAACCGCGCAGGAAGGTCACCGTGCCGACGCCGAGCCCGACCAGGACACCGGCGCCGATCAGCAGGTGGTCGCGCGGGGAACGGCTCGGCGCGTCCTCGTCGTCTTCGTCCCAGTCGGGGTGACGCTTCGCGGTGAAGCGGAGCACGAGGAACGAGAGGCCGAAACCGACGACCGACAGCAGCAGGACCCACAGGCCGACGTTCAGCATGTTCCAGCGGATGCCGAAACCGCCGAGGATCGGGATGCCGATGGCGACGAGGCCGAAGGTCAGCAGCGGGGCCGCGGCGGCGAGGGTCCAGCCGCGCAGCCTGATCGCGGCGCCGAAGACGAGCCCCGGCAGCCAGAACGCCAGCAACACCAAAAGAACGTTCATCGAATTCGCTGTCCAACCCTATTCGGCGTTAAGAAACGCCACCCCGTTCGCGGCGCGCGATGGCGCGGCCACACTATCGAGACGTTTCGGACGGCTGTGCGTTGCCCGTCCCGGGGGTGCCTCTCACCACGAACGCCATGACCACCAGGAGCCCGACCGTCGGACCCGCGGCGAGACCCACGACGGCACGCACGACGGTGTCGCCGGGGAAGAACAGCAGGACCAGCGCGGTCGCGACGACGACGGCGGCCCAGGTGACCAGTACTTTCTTGGCCTTCGCCTGCGCGACGAGGACGGCGGCGAGCAGCTGCATCGTGGCCAGCAGCACCGAAGACCAGACCAGCCCGGCCATCCACCAGGCCTCGGGATCGTTCTTGGCGCCGTAGACCAGGCGGACCACCCACGGGCCGATCAGCCAGCCGATCAGCGCGCCGAGGGCAGCGAGCGCGAGCGCGGCCATCGAGCCGAGCGCGAGCAGCCGCCGCAGCCGGTGCTTGCCCTCCTCGGTGCTGGACAGGCGCACCACGGTCGGGACGGCGAGCGCCTGGACCGGCGCCATCAGCGTGAGCGGAGTCCTGGCCACGAACAGGGCGAGGAAGAGCACGCCGAGCTTGTCCTTGTCACCGCCGGGCGCGAGCAGGCTGACCAGCGCCGGATAGCCGGTGATGACGCTCGCGGTGAGCCCGGCGCCCGCGAGCAGCATGAGCATGTTCGTGACGATCGGCTTCGCGGGCTCGTCGGCGTCCAGCTTCGGGTCGACCAGGCGGGCGGCGCCGCGGGCGAACAGCAGCCAGGCGAACGAGCCGGTCGCGGCGGCGATGGCGAACCAGTACAGCTGGGTGAGCCCGGCGACCACCAGCGCGCCGACCACGAGGATCCGCACGGCCGCTTCGACGAGGATCAGCCAGGAGTAGGACCGGACGTGGTCCTGGCCGATGAGCAGGCCGCGCGCGGCGAACTGGAAGGCGAACGAAAGGCCGCCCGCCAGCACGATCACGGCGAGCGCGAACTGGCCGCCGTAGACCTTGTCCGTGATCGGCGGGAGCAGGGTGACCAGGCCGACGACCACCACGGCGATCGCGCTGGTGACGAAGGCGAGGACCGCCGGCCGTCCGGCCTTGCGGCCTTCGAGCGCGGCGTGCGCGGACTGGCGCGAGATCTCCTGCTCAAGCGGGGACAGGGCGGCGCCCAGCCCCATCAACATTCCCCAGAAGGAGAGCAGGACAGCGTTGTCAGCCTTGGACAGCGTCCGGCCCCAGACGACGGTCAAGACATAGCCGAGCGCGATCGCGATCAGCAGGTAGACGCCGATCCGCCCGGCGGACTTGCCGGTGTCCTTCGCCAGTTTCTCGCCAGTCACCGCGGTGCTCATTTACGCAGCCGGGCCCGCAGCGCCAGGAAGAGGCCGCGCAACGCGCCCGCCCCGAATCCGGCGGCGAACACGGGCGTGAGCTGGGCGACCGCCTTGGCCTCGGCCTTGGTCGCGCCGAACTTCGTCACCGCGAAACCGGCGGCCGTCGATCCGACGGCGGCCAGCGTGACGGCGGTCTTCGGGCGCTTCGCGGCGACACCGAGTCCGAGCACGCCGACGGCCATCGCGGCGAACAGGCCGTTGCGCGCGGGCCCGGGCGACGCGAGATACGAATCGACGAACGTGGTGCCGCGGAAATACGACTGCCCGACGAACTTCTTGAACGAATCGCGACCGTGGTAGGTCGCGGAGAACTCCGGGGCGAGGAAGATACGGTGGCGTTCGGCGATCCAGCGCAGAACACCCGTGTCGTCACTGGCGAAACGGACGTCTTCGAAGAGCGACTCGAACGCGTTGGACGAATCCTCGAGAACGTCCTTCGGCGCGGAAAAGAATCCGGTGCCTTTCGGGAAGACGTCGAACTCTTCGATACCGAACGACATCAACCGCGGGTTCGCGCAATAACGGCGCCACGGGATCTTGACCAGCCCGGCCATGAATCCCGCATACGGATTGTGTTCGGACGCGACGTTGATGTGACCGTTCCACACCGCGCGCTCGGGGTGGTCGACGAGCTGGTCCCGCAGGAAGACGAGCGAGGAGGAATCCACGATCACGCGGCTGTCGAGCAGCAGGATCTGCGTCCCGGACGCCTTCGCGATGCCCGCCCGGCGCGCCTCGAACCGGCCGCTGTTCGGCTGGGTGAGGACGGTGATGCCGTACAGCTCCTGCAGCCGGGCCAGCTTGTCGCCGGTGCCGTCGGTGCTACCGTCGTCGACCACGACGACCTCGACCGGCCAGTTCGCCGCCTGTGCCGACGCGATCAGCGCGCCCACACTGCGGTCGATCCAGTCCTGCTCGTTGTAGACCGGGATCACGACGGACAGGGCCGGGAGGAGCGAATTCGCACTCACCCCGGCGAGGCTACCTTGCGCGGCCCACCAGTATCCTTCGGGCACCGCAGACCCCGACAGAATGGCTCTTCCGGTGATTTCCTTCATTCTCGGCACCACGGCGGAACTGATCAAAATCGCGCCGGTCTACCACGGCATCCTCGAACGCGGGGTCCGGCCGAAGATCTGGTTCACCGCTCAGCACGTCGACGAGGTCTCGGACGTTCTCGCCGACCTGAACCTCCCGGAGCCCGACGTCTGGCTGGTCCCGAAGGAGAAGGCGCACAACCTGGAGTCGCCCGCGCAGGTGCCGGGCTGGGCCGCGCAGGTGCTGCGCACCGCGTGGAGCCGCCGCGCCGAGCTGAAGGCCGCGCTGGTCGAGGACGGCCGTCCCCCGCTGGTGCTGGTGCACGGCGACACCTTCACCACGCCGTACGGCTCGCTCATCGGGAGGCGGATCCTCAAGTCGCGGGTCGGGCACGTCGAGGCGGGCGCGCGGTCGGGCAGCATCATGTCGCCGCTGCCGGAGGAGCTGAACCGGAAGATCGCCGCGAAGATCGTCGACATGCACTTCGCGCCGAGCGCGCGTGAGGTGAACAACCTCCGCAACGCCCGCGGCGTCGTCGTCGACACCGAGGCGAACACCGCGATCGACGCGATGCGGCTGGCCATCAACGGGCCGCTCGACCTCGAGGGGCTGCCGGAGAAGTTCGGCCTCGCCACCCTGCACCGCTTCGAGCTGGTCTCGCGCGCGGACAAGTACCGCGAGGCGCTGGAGATCCTGCGCGAGCAGAGCAAGCAGATGCCGATCCTCTACATGGCGGGCGCGCCCGAGCGCGAGAAGATCCGCGCGCTGGGCCTGGCGAACCTCTTCGACGAGAAGAACTTCATCATCCAGCCGAAGATGCGGTACCTGAAGTTCCTGCCGCTGGTCGCGCGCGCCGAGTACGTCGTCACCGACTCGGGCGGCCTGTCGGCCGAGTGCTACTACCTCGGCCTGCCGTGCGCCGTGCACCGCGAGCGCACCGAGACGCCGCAGCACCTCGGCGAGACCGTCGTGCTGACCGAGATGCGCGGGGACAAGCTGCAGAACTTCCTCGACACCTACCAGAACCGCCGCGGTGAGTCCTGGGTCGAGAAGTTCCACCCGTCGGAGATCATCGTCGACACGCTGGCGCGCCTCGGCTACTGCTGACGCCTTCGCTTTTCGCGCTCCGCGCGCGCTATGAAAGGCCCGTTACTTGCAAAATTTGCAAGTAACGGGCCTTTCATAGCATCCGGAACCTAGAGCGCCCGCCGCCCCGAAAGCGCGCGGCCCAGCGTCAGCTCGTCCGCGAACTCCAGGTCACCGCCCATCGGCAGGCCCGAAGCGAGCCGGGTCACCGACAGGCCGGGGAAGTCGCGGAGCATCCGCACGAGGTACGTCGCGGTCGCCTCGCCTTCGGTGTTCGGGTCGGTCGCGATGATGATCTCGCTGATCTCCGCGCCACCGATCCGCGCGAGCAGCTCACGCATGCGCAGCTGCTCTGGCCCGATGCCGGACAACGGGTCCAGCGCGCCGCCGAGTACGTGGTAGCGGCCCTTGAACTCGCGCGTCCGTTCGACGGCGAGCACGTCCTTCGGTTCCTCGACCACGCAGATGACCGTGAGGTCGCGGCGGGTGTCGCGGCAGATCCGGCAGGTCTCCTGTTCCGAGACGTTGCCGCAGATCTCGCAGAACTGCACGCCTTCCTTGACCTTGCCGAGTACTTCCTGCAACCGCGCGATGTCCGCGGGATCGGCCGCCAGCAGGTGGAAGGCGATCCGCTGTGCGCTTTTGGGACCGACGCCGGGCAGTCGCCCGAGCTCGTCGATCAGATCCTGGACGACACCCTCGTACAAGCTAGCCGCCGAGCCCGGGGAAGCCGCCGAGGTCCGGCATCCCGCCGCCGAGGCCGCCGGCGAGCGGGCCGAGCTTCTGTTCCGTGAGCTTCTGCGCGTTGGCCGAGGCGTCCCGCACGGCCGCGACGACCAGGTCGGACAGGGTCTCGACGTCTTCGGGGTCGACCACCTTGGGGTCGATGGCCAACGACTTGAGCTGGCTGTCGCCGGACACGGTCGCGGTGACGAGGCCGCCACCGGAGGTGCCGGTCACCTCCGTGTTGGCCAGCTCTTCCTGGGCCTCGACCAGCTTCTGCTGCATCTGCTGGGCCTGCTGCATGATCTGCGACAGGTCGAAGCCGCCACCGGGTTGCACCATGATCCGATCGGTCCTCTCCTGGAAAATCCTGTGCCGCCTACCAGCCTAGCCGTCACTCGTGTGGCACCGTTGGCGCCGTGCGACGACGGATGGGTCTTGTGGTGGCGATCGGATTGGCGCTGTTCACGGCGTGCGGCGTGGAGACCCCCGCGGCACCGCCGCCGACTCCGGCCGCCCCGGGGACGACGACCGTCCTCACCACCCTCCCGCAGCCGAGCTCCGCGCCGAGCGTGCCGCCTTCGAGCGCGCCCCAGCCGCCTCCCGCCACGTCGCAGCCGAAGACGGGCAAGGTCGTCGTGCTGGATCCCGGTCACAACGGCGGCAACTCCGGCAGGCCCGGTGAGATCAACAAGCAGGTCCCGGCCGGGCGCGGCAAGACGAAACCGTGCAACACCACCGGAACGGCGACGAACTCCGGCTATTCCGAGCACGCGTTCACCTGGGACGTCTCGCAGCGGATCTCGGAAGCCTTGAGCGCCAAGGGGATCCGGGTCACCCTCACCCGGCAGAACGACACCGGCGTCGGGCCGTGCGTCAACGAGCGTGCCGCCATCGGGAACGACGCCGGGGCGGACGCGGTCGTGTCGATCCACGCCGACGGCTCGAATTCCGCGGGCGCGCACGGCTTCCACGTCGCGTATTCGGCCCCGCCGCTGAACGCCCAGCAGGGCGAGCCCTCGATGAGACTCGCGACGGCGTTGCGAGACGGCATCCGCGCCGGCGGCTTCCCGACGTCGACCTACCTGGGCACGAACGGTCTCGCGCCGCGCGCCGACCTCGGCGGGCTCAACCTCTCGACCCGGCCCGTCGCGCTCGTCGAATGCGGGAACATGCGCAACGCCGCCGAGGCCGCGACGATGTCGAGCGAAGAGGGCCGCCAGCAGTACGCCGCCGTCATCGCGAAGGCCATCGCGGACTACCTCGCGGGCTGACCCCTCGCGTTTAGTCCTCTGGTTGCGGTCCTTGCACGCGCAACTACCGCATTTAGAGGACTAATTGCGTTCTTCGAGCGGGCGCGCGTTGAGGTGGTCGGTCAGCAGCTTCCTGGCGATCTCTTCCGGGTCCTTGTCGGGCGGGAGCGGCGGAGGAGGCGGCGCGGGGCTCGCGTCCTCGGAGTAGAGCTCTTCGTCGTCCTCGACCGGCTCGGGCGGGAGCGGGATGTCCGGCTCGGTTGTCGCCACCTTCGGCCGCTGGGGCTCCGGCTTCGGCGGCGGAGGCGCCGGAGCGGCACCGGGCGCCTCGGCGGACCGGCGGGTGAAGGACCGCTCGGGCCCGGACGGCGGCGGCGCCGCAGCGGCCTTGGGGGCCGAGGCCTGCCGGGCCTGCGCGGCGCCGTGGACGCACCGCACCTGCCAGTCGCCGCCGAAGACCTCCTTGAACGCGGCCGCGATGCGCTCCGCGTTGTGCGGCTCGGAAAGCCGCCGCGCCAGGGGTTCGGCGTTGTGCGTGAGCGTGACGGCGTTGCCTTCGACGTTCGCCACACTGGCCTGCGTCAGCATCGACGCCGTCACGGTGCCGCCGGGGGCCTTGCGGATCGCGGTCAGCACGTTCGGCCAGCGGCCGCGGATCCCTTCCGTGTCCGTCCCGCCCGCCGACGGCGACGACACCGCTGCCGCTGCCGCTGCCGCTGCCGCGGGCGCGGCAGGAGGCGGGGTGGGCGCGGAAGGACGCTGCGGGGCAGGGCGTTCGGCGGCAGGCTCGGGACGCGCCACGGGCTGGGGCGCCGGTGCGGGTTGCCGGGCGGGCTCGGGCTGCTGGGCGGGAGCGGCGGACCGTTGCGACGGCCGCTGGAACTCGCGCACGGGCTCACCCGCGGGCGCCGCGGGCGCCGGTGCCGGAGCGGATTGCGCGACCGGCGCGGACTGAGCAACCGGCGCGGCAGGCGCGGCTTGGACAGCTTGGACGGCACCTGCGACGGGGGCCGGCGCCGAAGCGGCGCGGCGCTCGAGTCGTTCGAGCCGGGCGAGCAGCGCGTCGGTGCCCTCGGCGACCGACGGCAGCAACATCCGTGCCGTCAGCAGTTCCAGCACCAGCCGCGGCGAGGTCGCGCCCCGCATCTCCAGGAGTCCACTGTGGACGATGTCGGCGTAGCGCGAGAGCGTGGCGGGCTCCAGTTTGCCCGCCTGCTCCTTCATTTTCTTGAGCTCGTCGTCCGGCGCGGAGACCAGACCGCGCTCACCCGCGTCCGGCACCGAACGCAGCATCACCAGGTCGCGCAGGCGGTCGAGCAGGTCGGTGGCGAACCGGCGCGGGTCGTGCCCGGCCTCGGCAAGGCTCTCGACGGTGCCGAACACCGCGGACGCGTCGTCCGCGGCCAGCGCGTCGACCATGCCGTCGATGAGCGCGACGTCGGTGACGCCGAGCAGGGACACCGCACGCGGGTAGTCGACGCCGTCCGGCCCGGCGCCCGCGAGCAACTGGTCCAGCACCGACTGCGTGTCCCGCGCGGAACCACCGCCCGCGCGGATGACCAGTGGGTACACCGCGGGCTCGACCTGCGCGCCCTCGGCGGCGACGTTGCGTTCGAGCAGTTCCCGCATCGACTTGGGCGGGATCAGGCGGAAGGGGTAGTGGTGCGTCCGCGACCGGATGGTGGGCAGCACCTTGTCCGGTTCGGTGGTCGCGAAGATGAAGATCAGGTGCTCCGGCGGCTCTTCCACGATCTTCAGCAGGGCGTTGAAGCCCTGCGTGGTGACCATGTGCGCCTCGTCGATGATGAAGACGCGGTAGCGCGAGTCCGCCGGGGCGTAGAAGGCCCTGTCCCGCAGCTCACGGGCGTCGTCGACGCCACCGTGACTGGCCGCGTCGAGCTCGGTGACGTCGACGCTGCCGGGGCCTTCGGGCGCGAGGTTGCGGCACGAGTTGCACTCGCCGCACGGATCCGGCGTCGGGCCCTTGGCACAGTTCAGCGAACGCGCCATGATGCGCGCACTCGACGTCTTTCCGCAGCCGCGCGGGCCGGAGAAGAGGTAGGCGTGGTTGATCCGGCCTGCCGCCAGCGCGATGCGCAGCGGATCGGTCACATGCTCCTGCCCGACGACCTCGGCGAAGGTAGCCGGACGGTACTTTCGGTATAGAGCTAGAGCCACGCGTTGAATCTAACAGTGGCGCGTAGCGTCTCGATTGAGGGCGGCGGCGGGGGCATGGATGGATACCGGGAAGGGCCGACAGGGTGAGACCAGCACCGACCCCAGGCACGTATCCGGTCCGCTTCGGCACCGCCGAACTGATCCGTGACGCCGACCGCGCCAACGCCTGGACGATCTCGGTCGACGGTGTCGCCCAGTCGCACGTCGACCTCGACGACCCCACGGATCTGGAGTTCGACTACATCCGCCGGATCGCCGACGTCGTCGACTGCCTCGGCGAAGGCCCGCTCGACGTGCTGCACGTCGGCGGGGCGGCCTGCACGCTCCCCCGGTACATCGCCGCCGCACGGCCACGCTCACGGCAACTGGTCTTCGACGCCGACGGCGAACTCGTCACGCTCGTCCGCGAGCAGTTGGGCCTGAAGGGGCTGAAGGTGCGTGTCGGCGACGGCCGCGAAGGTGTCTCCGGCCGGTATGACGCTTCGGCCGACCTGGTCATCGTGGACGCCTTCGAACGCGGGGTCCTCGCCGGCGGGCTCGCGACCGTGGAGTTCACGAACGAGGTCGCGCGG
The DNA here is from genome assembly GCF_046549035.1 of Amycolatopsis sp. lyj-90. Taxonomy (NCBI): domain Bacteria; kingdom Bacillati; phylum Actinomycetota; class Actinomycetes; order Pseudonocardiales; family Pseudonocardiaceae; genus Amycolatopsis; species Amycolatopsis sp. lyj-90. The sequence goes on along the minus strand of NZ_JAJPWP010000012.1, from coordinate 130,778 downwards.
GTCCTCCGGCCGTCGGGAACCTACGTCGCCAACGTGTCCGACGGCCCGAACCTGCCGTTCCTTCGCCGGTTCCTGGCGACACTGGCGACGTCGTTCCCGCACCTGGTCCTGCTCGCAGAACCCGGCGTCCTCCGGGGCCGCCGCTTCGGCAACGTCGTGGTCGCCGCGTCCCGCACGGAACTCCCGGTCACGGACCTGACCCGCCGGGCCGCCTCGTCCGCCTACCCGGCCCGCTGCGTGGCGGGAAACGACCTCCGCGACCTGCAAGGCAAAGCGCGCCCCATCACCGACGCGGAAGCCCTGCCGTCGCCGATCCCGCCAAAAGACGTCTTCGGAATCTTCTGAGCCCCGCTGCTCACCGCACACTGATCACCGCACCTTGGTCCACCGCACCTTGGTCCACCGCACCTTGGTCACCTGAGCGACCAACCGTGGGGGGTCCGGGGGGCGAAGCCCCGCCGGGCGGGTTTGGGGTCGCACCCCAAAAATCAAGGGGACCCCGCGCACCCGTCAGAGCTTGCTTATCCTTGCTGCCTTCCGGCCCTGGGGAGGTTCACAAGATGGACGCCGCGCGGGGTCCGGGGACCAGTGTAGTCACTCCCGCCCCGGCATGGAGGACAGTGGGGGGTATGAGTACTCCGACCTGGGCCGATGTCCTCCAAGCCGCCGAAGCCGTCCACCCGTTCGTGCGACGCACGCCGGTGTTGCGCGCCGAGGTCGACGGGCGTCCGCTGGTCCTCAAACTGGAGCATCTGCAGCGGAGCGGGTCGTTCAAACTGCGGGGCGCGGTGAACGCGCTGGTGAGCGGGCCGTTGCCGGAGCGGGTGCTGACGGCGTCCGGCGGTAACCACGGGCTGGGCGTGGCGACGGCGGCTTCGCTGCTGAATCTGCCCGCGACGGTGTACGTGCCGGAGTCGGCTCCGCAGGCGAAGACAGACCGGATCGAGGCGGCGGGCGCGAAGCTCATCCGTCACGGAGCGACGTACGCCGAGGCGGCCGCGAAGGCGCTCGAAGCCGCCTCCGAGCCTGGTACTCGGTACCTGCACGCGTACGACGATCCCACCGTTATCGCCGGTCAGGGCACTGTGGCGGCCGAAGTGATCCAGGACGCGCCGGACGTCGACGCGTTCCTGGTCGCGGTCGGCGGTGGGGGTCTGGTCGCCGGGACGTCGCTGGCCGGGTTGTCGACGTTCGCCGTCGAGCCGGAGCGGTGCCGCGCGCTCGGCGCGGCACTGGAGGCGGGCGAGCCGGTGGACGTGGAGATCGACTCGGTGGCGGCGTCCGCGCTGGGCGCGACCAGGATCGGGAGCGTGCCCTTCGGGGTGCTCCGGGACAGGGTGACGTCGGTGCTGGTCAGCGACGCGGAACTGCTGGCCGCGCGCGACCGGCTCTGGGAGGAGTTCCGCCTCGCCGTCGAACCGGCCGCCGCGGTGCCGTTCGCCGCGTGGCTGGCCGGGCGGACCGAGGGCGAGCTGCCCTGCGTCATCCTGTGCGGCGCCAACAGCGAATGGACCCCCTGAATCAGGCGGCCCGCAACCGGACCTGGAACTCCGTCCGCCCCGGACGGCTGGTGACCCCGACCTGCCCGCCGTGCGCGCCGACGACGGCCGCGACGATGGCCAGGCCGAGTCCGGTGCTGCCCGCCGCCCGCGAACGCGAATCGTCACCGCGGGCGAACCGCTCGAAGACGTCCGGGAGGATCTCCGGCGGGATCCCCGGCCCTCCGTCGACAATGGACAGTGTCACCACGGAATCCACTATGGACAGAGAGGTGGTGACCTCGGTGCCGGCCGGGGTGTGCGTACGGGCGTTGCCCAGCAGGTTGATCACCACCTGGTGCAGCTGATCCGCGTCACCGAGGACGGTGATCGGTTCGGGCGGGACCTCCAGCAGCCACCGGTGCTCCGGCCCGGCGACGTGCGCGTCGGCGACGGCGTCCGCGACCAGCCGGGAGAGATCCACCGGTTCGTGCACCACCGGACGACCGGAGTCGAGCCGCGCGAGCAGCAGCAGATCCTCGACCAGCCCGGTCATCCGCGTCGATTCCGATTCCACCCGTCCCATCGCAAAGGCGATGTCCGGCGGCACCTCGGAGCCGGACCGCCGGGTGAGTTCCGCGTAGCCGCGGATGGCCGCGAGCGGGGTCCGCAGTTCGTGGCTGGCGTCCGCGACGAACCGGCGCACCCGGCTCTCGCTGGCCTGACGGGCGGACAGCGCGTGGGAAATGTGGCCGAGCATGCGATTGAGCGCGAAGCCGACCTTGCCGACCTCGGTCCGCGGGTCGGTGTCCACTTCGGACACTCGTTCGGACAGCGCGACCTCGCCGCGGTCCAGCGGGAGTTCGGCGACCCTGGTCGCGGTGGCGGCCAGCCGGTCGAGGGGTTTCATGGTGCGCCGCACGGTCACCGCGCCGAGCGCGCCCGCCAGCACGATGCCGCCGACGGCGACCCCGCCGAAGATGAAACCCAGGTTCCACAACGTGTCCGTGACGTCCTTGGTGGGCAGTCCGGTGATCGAGATGCCGCCGTTGGAAAGCGGCTTCGCCACCACGCGGTACTCACCGAGCGGCCCGAGGTCCACATCACTGGGCTCGCTGCCCGGCCCCGACCGCAGCAGGGTGTCGATCTGGGCCCGGGTGATCTCGTCGTGCGGGAACGGGTCGAGGACCTTCGCGTCGTAACTGGACCGCAGCACCGCGGCGAGCACACGTCCGTCCGGGAACACGCTCACGAACAACGAACCCGTGCTCTGGCCGTAGGCGCGCAAACCTTCGGGAACCCTTTCCCCGCCGGGACGGCCCGAGGGCGGCGGGCGGCCGGCACGCTGGCTGGTCTCGTCGAGCCGGGCGTCGAGCTGGTCGATCAGGATGTCCCGCAACGCCAGTTCGGTCACCACGCCCACCACCAGGCAGACGAGCGCGAGCAGCCCCGCGACCTGCGCGATCAGCCGCCGCCGCAGGGACCACGGCCGCCTAGCCCGCGGGCTTGAGGACATATCCGGCGCCGCGCATCGTGTGGATCATCGGTTCCCTGTCGGCGTCGATCTTCTTGCGGAGGTAGGAGATGTACAGCTCGACGATGTTGGCCTGGCCGCCGAAGTCGTAGCTCCACACGCGGTCGAGGATCTGCGCCTTCGACAGCACGCGCTTCGGGTTGCGCATGAGATAGCGCAGCAGTTCGAACTCGGTCGCGGTCAGCGGCACCGGATCGCCGCCGCGGTGCACCTCGCGGCTGTCCTCGTCCAGGGTCAGGTCGCCGACGACCAGCGTCGAACCGCTCGGCCCGGCGACCCCGCCCGCGCGCCGGAGCAGCGCGCGCAGCCGCAGGGCGACTTCCTCCAGGCTGAACGGTTTGGTGACGTAGTCGTCGCCGCCCGCGGTGAGCCCGGCGATGCGGTCCTCCACCGCGTCCTTCGCGGTCAGGAACAGCACCGGCAGGTTCGGCACCTCGGAACGCAGGCGGCGCAGGACGTCCAGGCCGCTCATGTCCGGCAGCATGACGTCCAGCACCACCGCGTCCGGCCGGAATTCCCTGGCGACGCGGACCGCCTCGGTGCCGTCGGCGGCGGTGCGGATGTCCCAGCCCTCCATCCGCAGGGCCATCGACACGAGTTCGGACAAGGTCGCCTCGTCGTCGACGACCAGCACCCGCACGGGGCTGCCGTCGGCGCGGCGCAGGCCCGCCTTCGCGGAACCGGACGAAGGGACGTTCACACTGGTCATGCTGCCATCCTGGGCGGCGCCGGTGAGCCTTCCCTGTGTCCCGCCTGTGCGTTTCCTGTGAACGATCACCCGGCAGGGGAAGGAAACACAGCGCGTGCCCACCGACGGCACAGCTTCCGCACAGCGACGGCGAACACGATGGCCGCAACCGAGTACACGGAGGCGACCAGATGACCGAACCGACCAAACCCGCCGAACCCCCGGCGGGTGAGACAGCCGCCTGGGGCGCACCTGCTCCGGCGGGCGAACCGAAGAAGGCCTGGTCGGGCCGCAAGACCGCGATCGCGGCCGGGGTGGCGGTGGTGATCGCCGCCGGTGGCGGCGCCGCGATCTGGGCCGGGACCGCCGCGAACGGCGCCGAACAGAGCCAGGGCGGGATGGGCGGCCCGGGCGGCCGGGTGCTCGTCGGCCCAGGCGGAGGGATGCCGCGCGACGCGCTGCACGGCGACTTCGTCGTCTCCGACGGGAAAGGCGGCTACAGCACCGAACGGCTGCAGACCGGGGAGATCACCGAGATCAGCGCGACGTCCGTCAGCCTGACCAGCAAGGACGGCTACAAGCAGGTCTACACGGTCGATTCGTCGACACGGAAGACCGGCGATCCCAAGATCGGCGAGACGGTGACGGTGACCGCCAAGGTCTCCGGGAACACCGCGACGGCGACGACCCTCGGCAAGGCCGGGCAGAACCAGCGCGGCCAGAACGGCGGCCAGCCGGGGCAGGGCCAGCGTGGTCAAGGCCAGCCTGGCCAGGACGGACCGCCGCCCGGCTACTGACGCACGGCGGCGAGCAGCGCGGCGGCCGTCTCGGCGGGTTCCTGTCCGGAGGTGTCGAGGACGACGCGGTCGTCGCGAGAATGCCGCATCCGAGCGGCCTCGTCGAGGGCGCGGGCGACCACCCCGTCCCGCACGCCGGAGGGCACGCCGCGGAGTTCGTCGCCTGCCAGCAGCGCGGATTCGCCCTCGGCCCGGCGGCGGACGCGTTCGGTGAGGGTCGCGGCGTCGGCGTCGAGGTGGACGACCTTGATCTCGTCGAAGACTTGCCGGTGCTCCGAGCGGAATTCCCTGGCCACGACGAGCAATCGCCGCGCTCCAGCGTCGCGGTAACCGCGCCAGACGGCCGCGAGGATCGCCGCCTCCACGGCCGGATCCGGGCCGGGGTGCACGAACCCGAACTGCGCGAGATCGACGTAGGCGACCGGCTCCCCCTGCGCCCAGAAGTCCCGCAGCGCGCTGAACGCGGCCGTCGACTTGCCGACCGCCGTCGGGCCGGTCACCACGGTCACCGGCCCGGGCAGTGGCTCCACAGCGGCAGGTGGCAGGACCGGCCCGTCTTCGACGACGCAGCGGCGGCACAGGACGTCCACGGTCTCGTCGGGCCGCTGTCCGGTCGTGTCCAGCCGCTCGCCGAAGCCGGTGCGGTCGTAGGCTTCCGCCACCGCGAAGAGATCGGGCAGGGCGGCGGCGGGCGAACCGCGTTCGAGGAACCGGCTCCGGAGTTCGTCGCGAGCACAAGTGAGCCGGATGAGCGTGAGCTCGAAGTCGCGGCCCTCGAAGTACGCCTCGATACCGTTTTCGGGGTCCACGATCCCCGACACGACGAGTTGCCTGGCGCCCCGGCCGCGCAGGATCTCCAGCACCCGCAGCAGATTGGCCGCCTTGATCGCGTGCGAAGCTTCGCCACCTCCCGGGGGCGGGCCGATCAGGCCGAGCTGATCGATGTCGACGTAAGCGACGTTGCCGCCCGATTCCGCGATGCGCGTGTACAAACCCCAGGCGGTGGTGGATTTTCCCGCTCCCGGTGCCCCGGTCGTCCAGAGCACGGGCGTCTTCACGGCCGTCATGGCTTTTGATCTTAGGAACCCCTGTCCACCGAAATAGGGCAGAGTTGGGCGCGTGCGGGACATCAGTGGTTCGCTGGCGAGACAGGCGTGTGCGGTCGCGGCCGTCTGCCTGGTGGCCGACGCCGGGCTGTTCCTCATCGCCGGGCCGCCGCTCTCGCTCGGCTGGCAGGCGTGGGTGGTGCTGGCAGGCGGGATCCTCGCCAACGCCGCGCTCGCCGGACCGTCGCGGTACTCCGGCTGGGTTTCGGCCGCGCACGGCGTGCTGCTCACCGCCGCGCCGCTCCTGCTGTTCCCCTACGACCACTATCTGCAGGCCACGAACGCGGGCGTGCTGATCGCGGGCTACCGCGCGGGCGCCTGGCTTTCGACGAAACCCGCGCTGGCCGCCCTCGGCGCGATGCTCGCCGGGCTGGTCGCCTGCAACGTCATCCCGGTCGACCGGGGCGACCGGGATTGGCGGCTGCTGCTCATCGACGTCGGCGTGAGCGGGCTGCTGCCGTGGATGGTCGGCCGCTACACGACCGCGCGGCGCGCGTACATCGCCGATCTCCAGCGCGCGGAGGACCAACGGCGACAACACGAAACCGAGGCGGTGCGCCGTGCCGTCATCGAAGAGCGCACGACGATCGCCCGCGACCTGCACGACGTGATCTCGCATCATGTCAGCGCGATCGGCGTGCACGCCGGCGCCGCGCGGCTCGGGCTGCCGGAGGGCGAACCCGCCGTGCGGCGTTCGCTCTCCGCCGTCGAATCGTCGAGCCGGGCCGCGATGGCCGATCTGCGGCGTCTGCTGGATCTGTTGCACGGCAAGGAGAACGGGGACGCGCAGCGGCAACCGGGGCTGGACAACCTCGATGAGCTGCTCGACAACCTCCGCACCGCCGGACTTCCCGCGCGGCTGACCAGCCACGGCGGGCAGCGGGAACTGCCGGGGTCGGTGGACATCGCGCTGTACCGCATCGCGCAGGAGGCGCTGACGAACGCGCTCCGGCACGGCTCCGGCAAGACCGTGGAGATCGACCTCGCCTACCGGCAGACCGAGGTCGTCCTCACCATCACGAACGGAATCGGCCGCACGAGCCGGAACTCGGCCGCCGAATCGACGAAACGCGGTCTCGCCGGGATCAGGCAGCGGGTCGCGTTGTTCGGCGGGGAAGCGGAATGCGGACCGCTCGACGACGGGCGGCACTGGCGGGTTCGAGTCGGATTTCCTTTGGAGGCGGAGTGATCCGGGTTCTGCTGGCGGACGACCACGCGATGTTCCGGTCCGGGATGCGCGCGGTACTGGACACCCAGGCGGATTTCGAATGCGTCGGTGAGGCCGCGGACGGGCGCGAGGCCGTCACGCAGGCGGCCGCGCTGCGCCCGGACGTCGCGGTGCTCGACGTCCGGATGCCCAAATTGGACGGCCTGGCCGCGACCGAGGCGATCATGTCCGCGCCGGGCAACGACACCCGCGTCCTCGTGCTGACGACCTACGACTCCGACGAGTACGTCTACCGCGCGCTGCGGGCCGGGGCGAGCGGGTTCCTGTTGAAGAGCCTCGCCCCCGAAGAGCTCGTCTCGGCCATGCGGGTGGCCGCGCGCGGTGACGCGCTGATCGATCCGACGGTGACCCGGCGGCTGGTGTCGACCTTCGCCACCAGCATCGAACCCGTCGCCGCCGAACCGGCGGAGCTGGAGCGGCTCACCTCACGCGAACGCGAAGTCCTCATGCTGGTCGCCGACGCTTCCAGCAACGCGGAGATCGCCGTGCGCCTGCACGTGGGCGAAGAGACGGTGAAGACCCACGTCTCCCGGATCCTGGCGAAACTCGGGCTGCGCGACCGGGTGCACGCCGTCGTCTACGCCTACCGCAACGGCCTCGTCGGCGGTCGGTGATCGGTTCGCCGGACTGGGCTCGCGGTGTCAGAATCGCCCCAAGGCACGTCGAGGCGGGGAGCTGCGCATGAAACGCTGGGTCACGCTCACGATCGGACTGGTCTTCCTGCTGGTCGGCGGTGTCTGGGTGCTCCAGGGCGCCGGCGTGCTGACCGGCAGCTTCATGACCGGGCAGAAACTGTGGTTCCTGATCGGGCTCGTCGCTTTCCTGGTCGGGGTGGTGCTGGTGGCGGCCACCGCTCGTCGCTCCCGGCGGGCACGGTCCGAGGACTAGGCGATCGGTGCGGGTGGTCGTGCTCGTGCCGTCCCTCGGTGTCGGCCTCAGGGCGGGTGTTGCGAAAGTGCCGTTCGCAACGCTGAAGGTTGCGAAAGTGGCTTTCGCAACACCGGGGATGGGGTGGCGATAGGCGCGGGTTGGTCGTGAGTGGCGATTCGGGTTAGGACCAAGGGGGTCTTTGGTCCTAACGCCTTCTGACTGCGGTCGCTCACAGTCCCGGCCATGAAGGGCCCCTTGCCTCGGCTCAGCCGAAGAAACTCGACCCTCACGCCTTCCCCAAGTACGTGATGGCCCCCTTCCTTGCGCTAGACGCAAGGAAGGGGGCCATCACGTACTTCAGGGTGACCAGGACCCCGAGTCGCCAGACCCTCACGCCTCACCTCTCACCGCCCTACCTCTCACCGGCTAGGCGATCTTGAAGATCGGGTACCCGGGCGCGATCGCCAGGAGCGTTTCGTCGGACGCCTTCGCGTCGACACCGTCGAAGAACACGCCGACCTCGAACTTCCAGCGCTTGAGGTAGGCGCGCAGGATCTCGGGCTTCTCGTCGTCGGCGAGTTCGGTGTAGGTGAACGTCTCCGTGCGCCGCCCGACGCTGAGCTGCCCTTCGCCCGCGACGCGCAGGTTGCGGACCCACTGCGTGACGCCGCGCGGCGCGACCAGGTAGCGCTCGCCGTCGAGCTTCAGCAGGTTGACCGGGACCGAGCGCAGCTCACCGCTCTTGCGACCGCGGACCGAGAGGACCCGGCTGCCCAGGACGCTGACGCCGAGCTTCGTCAGCTTGAGCACGAACTCGTTGAACGCGTTGGTCGCCTTGGCCGGCTTCAGGTAGCGGGTGGCGGTGGCTGCGGTGGTCATCTCGTCTCCTCGGACTCTGCTGGATCTCGCTCTGCTGAATCAAACTCTGCGAGAGCAGTGCTCTCTGTTAAGAGCAGTGAACACCAGAGCGGCGCCTCGCGTCAAGAGCAGCGCTCTCTTTTAGGTGCGATGCTCTACAGTGAGAGCATGGCCGCCACCCAGACCGCGCGCGAACGCGCCCGTGCCGAGCTCACCCGCGAGATCAAGGACGAAGCCCGCCGCCAGCTCGCCGAAGTCGGCGCGCTCGGCCTTTCACTCCGCGCCGTCGCGCGCGAGCTGGGCATGGTCTCGTCGGCGCTCTATCGGTACTTCTCCAGTCGCGAGCAGCTGCTGACCGACCTGATCCTCGACGCCTACAACGCCGTCGGCGAGGCCGCGGAGGCCGCCGACGACACGAAGAAGTCCTCATTGGAACGGTGGGAAGCGATCTGGCACGCGGTCCGCGCCTGGGCGAAGGCGCATCCGCACGAGTACGCGCTGATCTACGGCTCGCCGATTCCCGGCTACCAGGCCCCGCAGGACACCATCGCGCCCGCGGGCCGGGTGGCGTTCGCACTGGTCGCGGTGTTGCGCGACGCAAACCTCCGGGTCGAGACCGAGGTCGGCGAGATGCCTGTCGAGCTCCTGCACCAGCTCGACGCCGTCGCCGGAATCCTCAAGATCAACCTGGCCCCCGAGACGGCTTCCCGGCTGATCATGGCGTGGACCCAGCTGTTCGGGATGATCAACTTCGAACTGTTCGGCCAGTACGTCGGCTCCGTCGACCCGTCGGACGCCTTCTTCGCGCACGGAATCCGTCAGATGGCCGAGTTCACCGGGATCAAGATGACCGGCTGAGCGCGGTCCAAGACCGCATCAACAGCTGGACGGCGTCCACCGCGTCCTCGTCGCCGGTCCCCTCGGGACTGAGGAATCGCTGCAGCAAAAGACCGTCCTCGAGCGCGTGCAGGATCAGCGCGAGAAAGGCCGGGTCGGCGGGCGGCGCCGCGCCCCGGGCGGCGAGCTCGGTCCGGACGGAGGTCTCCAGCAGTGCCCTTGTCGACTTCTCGCCTTCGCCGACGAGCGGCCGCGCCTCGGGATTCCTCAGCGCGTACAGGGCCAGCTCGGTGCGCAGGATCAGCCAGCCTTCGAGGTGTTCGGCGCGCTCGACGTTCCAAGCGCGCAGCCGGTCCATCAGCTCGGCGAAGGAATCCACGCTCGAGCTCAGCGCGGCCACCTCCTCGGCCTCGCGCTGGGTCCGGCGGCGCAGCAGCTCGACGACCAGTTCGTGCTTGCCGTCGAAGTTGCCGTAGAAGGCTCCGCGCGTGAAGCCGGCGCGTTCGGCGATCTGCTCGACCGACGTGCCGTTGACCCCGCGTTCGGCGAACAGCTCGGCGGCCGCCGCGAGCAGGCGCTGTTTGGTCTGCTCGCGGCTTTCTTCCCGCGTCAAGCGTTTCGCCGTCACATGGCGATCTTAGAGTTCGCGGCTTCCCTGCCGGCCGGTCAGCCAGACCCCGCCCGCGAGGACGGCGACGGCGACCACGACGGCCAGCGCGGTGAGCGGCCACAACGCCTGGCTCGCGAAGAAGGCGCCGACGGCCCCGAAGAGAACGGCGACGAGGAGCAACGGCGTGGTCCGGACGGCTGCGGCGGCGGGGACGGTGGCCATGGGAGCTTTCCCTTCGAGGGTGGTGCGCGGAACACTCGGTTTTCGCGGATGGGACCGCGCCGGTTCGGTGGCCTTACGCCGGGTGGGGCACGGATCACCCTTCCGGGCGAGATATCGGCGTGACGGCTAACGTCACGCCGGGGACGGCATCGAGGGAAAGGCGGCTCGCGGTGGAGAAGTGGGCGGAGCAGGTCGGCAGGATCCGGGTCATCGGAACCGGGGTGATGGGCCGGGGCATCGTCCAGCTCGCCGTGACGGCGGGGCTCGAAGTCGAGCTCGCCGACGCCCGGCCCGACGCGGTCGGCGAGGCCATCGACCACGTCGGCGCGATGCTCGGCAAACTCGCCTCGAAGGGCAAGATCACCGAAGAAGCCGCCGCGTCCGCGAAAGGGCGGCTGATCGCGGCCGACGGACCGCTGGCGCCCGCCGACGGCGTGGACCTCGTCATCGAAGCCGTCCGCGAGGATCTCGAGATCAAACGCGCGCTGTTCGCCGAGCTGGAACGCGTCTGCGGCCCGGACACCGTGTTCGCCACCAACACCAGTTCGCTTTCGGTCACCGAGATCGGCGCCGCGCTGACCGATCCCGGCCGGTTGCTCGGCCTCCACTTCTTCAACCCGGTCCCGCTGATGCGGCTGGTCGAGGTCGTCCCCGGCGCGCGGACCGCGGCCTGGCTGCCGCCCGCGATGACCGAACTCGTCCGCGGCTGGGGACACGAACCCGTCCTCGCCCGCGACGCGCCGGGCTTCCTGGTCAACCACGCCGGCCGCGGACTGGGCACCGAGGCATTGCAGATCCTCTCCGAGGGGATCGCGAGCCCGGCCGAAGTGGACCGCGTCGCGCGTGACGTGCTGGGCCTGAAACTCGGCCCGTTCGAACTGCTCGACCTCACCGGTCTCGACGTCTCGCACGCCGTGCTCGAAAGCATCTGGAGCGGTTTCCACGGCGAACCGCGGCTGCGGCCGTCGTGGCAGACGCGGCCCCGGGTCGCCGCCGGGCTGTTCGGGCGCAAGAACGGCGAGGGCTTCTACCGCTACGTCGACGGCGCGCAGCAGGTCGCCCCGGAGCCGCCCGCCCCGGAAGCGCCGGCGACACCGGTCTGGGTCGAGGACGAACGCCTCGGCACGCTGCTCTCGTCGGCGGGGATCCAGGTCGTGCACTCCGCCTACCCGGACACCGTCCTGATCGTCAGCCCGATCGGATCGTCCACTGTGGACGCCGCGCTGGCCGCGGGTCTCCCGGCGGACCGGGTCGTCGGGGTCGATCCGCTCGGCGGCTACGGGAAACGCCTGACCCTTTCGGTCCATCCCGCGCTCGACCCCGCCGCCGGCCGCACCGCCTGGGGCGCGCTCGCCGCGACCGGGCTGCCGGTGACCGTGGTCCGCGACGGCCCCGCGCCGATCGCGCAACGGCTGCTGGCGTCGATCGTCAACACCGCCTGCTTCATCGCCGGGCAACGGCTCGCGACGCCGGAGGACATCGACACCGCCGTCCGGCTCGGCCTCGGCTACCCGCGCGGACCGCTGACCTGGGGCGAGGAGGCGGGCGCGGACCTCGTGCTGCGGGTCCTGCGCGGACTCGTCGCGAGCACCGGCGACCAGCGCTACCGGCCGAGCGGCTGGCTCACCGAACGGGTCGCGCTCGGCCTCCCACTCACCTCGGCGGGCACCTCACCGGACGACCTTCTCCGCTAGATACGTGAAGGCCCCCTTCACCGCGCTAGGCGCAGTGAAGGGGGCCTTCACGTACTTACGGCCTTACCAGCGGCGGTCGGTCACCGCGCCGTTGGAGGCGTTCCAGAACACGTAGCCGCCCTGGAAGTTGTTCTGCCGTCCGCCGGTGACCGAGATCTCGTCGGACGTCGGGTACCTCAGGTACGAGGTTTCCCAGCCGAGCGCGGCCCAGCGCTGCCGGATCGCACCGTAGATCGCGTGCGCGTCGGTCTGCATCGTCCAGTAGACCGACCCGGCCTTGGTGAAGTGGTTGTACCGGCCGACGCCGTCCGGAGTCGCCGACTCGTCGGTCGACGGGTATCCGAGGGGCCCCGCTTCCCAGCCGAGCTCCTCCCACTTCGCACGGATCCGGCCCCAGATCGCCCTGGCGTCGGTCTGCACCGTGTAGTAGATCGACGCGTTCTTGCTGAAGTGGTTGTAGCGACCGGCCTTGTCCGGCGTGATGTGCTCGTCCGTGCTCGGGTAGCCGAGTTCACCGGCCTCCGCGCCCAGCGCCTTCCACTTCACCCGGATCCGGCCGAACACCGGATGCGCGCCCGTGTTCACCGTGTAGTAGATCGACGACTGCATCTTGCCGGGCCACACCGGGAAGTCGTTGAAGCGCCCGATGGTGTCCGGAGTGGTCTGCTCGTCGGTCGCGGGCGGGCCGAACTCCTTGTGGCCGCCCAGAGCGAGGTACTTCTTGAGGATCTCGCCCTCGATCTGCTTGACGCCCGTTTCCTTGGACCAGTACAGCCGTCCGCGCTCGTAGGTGCGGAAGCGGACCGTGCCGTCGACGGCCTCGGGCGCCGTCGGCGCGCCGAGTCGTTGCGCCACCGCGGGTTCGTCGCGGTAGCGCTTGTCGATCGGCGTGATGTAGTTCGCCGTGAGCGTCAGATCCGTGGTGCCCATGGTGACGTTCGTCAGCCGCCCGGTGGCCCCGTTGGACCAGCCGGTGAAGGTCGACGAACCGTCCGAAGCGACCTCGGCCGCCTGGATCTCGACGGTCGCGCCTTCGACCACCATCGCCGAAGCAGCCCCGCCTTCCGGCGTGATGCCGAGCGCGGCGGCGACGTTGCTGGTCAGCGTGAGGCGGTGTTCCTTCGGCTTCGCGACGTAGGTCTTCGAGACCGTGACACCGGCGCTGTCGGTCGCCGACGCGGTGAACTCCAGGTTCGAGTCCGTGTGGTCGGTGAACGGCATGGTGAACTCGGGGCCGGTGGCGCCGTGGTCCGGATGCGCGTGGCAGACCGCGTTCTCCGGGCAGTGCCGGACCAGCGTGGTCCAGGTGACCGGCAGGGCGCCGTCCTCGGTGTCGGTGACGGTCGCGCCGACCTTGACCTCCTCGCCGACCGCGAACAGGCGGTCACCGGGGTCGGTCATGGTCAGCTTCGGCGAGTGGTTCCCCGGCGCCACGGCGATGTCCGTGCTGCCGGCCGCCTGCAGGCCGTCCTTCACCGTCAGCTTGGCGGTGAACTTCTCGGTCCCCGCCGCGTAGATGTGGCTGACCTTCGCCCCGGTGCCGGTGGTGCCGTCGCCGAAGTCCCACTCGTAGGTCAGGGGGTCGTTGTCGAAGTCGTAGGAAGCGCTGCCGTCGAACGAAACCGTGCGGGTTTCGGGGTTCGTCTCGGAAGTGGCGACCGCGACCGGTGCCTTGTTCCCGGTGGTGTAGCTGAGCCGCTTCAGCATGCCGGTGTAGATGTCGGCGTAGACGAGGTCGCCGTTGGCCGCGGCCGCGAACTTGACCGGACCGCCGATACCGGTGAACTTCGGCGGCTTCTCCTGCGCGCGGACGACCCGGCCCTGCGTGTCGTACTTGGCCGTCCACAGCTTCTGCGTGGCGTAGTCGCCGAAGAAGTAGGCGCCCCGGTACTCCTCCGGGTACGACTCTCCATTGTAGACAATGCCGCCGGTGATGCTGTTGCCGTTGTCGGGGCCCTGGCCGTGCTGGACCACCAGCATCGGCGGGGTGTTCACGGCCGAGGCGCATTCCGCCATCGTGGAGAAACCGTCAGCGGGCTGGTTGCCTTCGAAGCACGGCCAGCCGTGGTTCGCGCCCTTCTGGACGAAGTTGATCTCTTCCCAGGTGCCCCAGCCGACGTCGCCGACCACCGGGAGACCGGTGCTGGCGTCGAGGCTGAACCGGAACGGGCTGCGGAAGCCGCTCGCGAACACCTTGGAACGCAGCGAGTTCGGGTTCGCCGCGACGTAGTAGGGGTTGTCCGGCACGCCGGCGCCGTCCGCGGTGACGTGGAAGATCTTGCCGAAGACCTTGTCGAGGTCGTACACGTTCAGCGCGAACGGGTCGGCCTTCCCCTGGAACCGGGAGCTGTCGCCGGTCGAGACCCACACCGTGCCGTCGGGGGCGGCGACGACACCGGTGATGCCGTGGATGTCGGTGTTGGCCGCGCCCTCGACGAGGACCTTCTCCGCGGTCAGCCCGGTCGGCTCGGCGGTGCCGGTGGCCGTCCAGCGCGAGGCGCGCAGGGCGATGCCGCCACCGGCGACGTCGACCGCGCGGGCGGTGTAGACCGCGCGGGAGGTCGCGAAGTCGGGGGCGATCGCGATCCCGACCAGGCCGAGGTCACCGGTGCTGCGGACGGGCAGGCTGGCGATGTTCTGCGCCTGTCCGGTGGTGGACACCCAGGCGACGTTGCCGCCCTTTCCGGTGGTCAGGATCGAGCCGTCGGGCAGGTAGGCGAAGTCGGTCAGGTCGTACGGAGCCTGACCGCTCGGCTGGTCACGAAGGACGAAGCCGGGTGGCAACACGGGCGCCGCGGACGCCACAGTGGACGTCAACGGCACCAGCAAGGTCACTATCAGCAGTGTCACGAGGGCGTGACAGAGCGCACGGAATCTCGAAGGCATGCAGAAGCCCCTTTCCCCAGTCGAACGTCTCATCGACGGGGTCTAGGTGGACATTTCACACTTTCGAGTGGCTTTATCGAACTGTGATCACCACCGTCGGTCGATCACCTGCCCCGTGCTCCGGTTCCAGGTGATGTAGCCGGTCTGGAAGCTGTTCTGCCGTCCGATGGGGACGGTGAACTCGTCCGTCGCCGGGTAGCGCAGGTACGACCGCTCCCAGCCGAGCGCGGCCCAGCGCTGCCGGATCGCCCCGTAGATCGCGTGCGAGTCCGTCGCCATCGACCAGTAGACGGAGCCCGCCTTCGTGAAGTGGTTGAACCGGCCGGCGCCGTCCGGGGTCGCGGTCTCGTCCGTCGCCGGGTAGCCGAGTGGGCCTGCCTCCCAGCCGAGCGCCGCCCACCGGACGCGGATGCGGCCCCAGATCGCCTTGGCGTCGGTCTGCACCGTGTAGTAGATCGACGCGTTCTTGCTGAAGTGGTTGAACCGGCCGGTCCCGTCGGGGGCGGGGAGCTCGTCCGTCGTCGGGTAGCCCATCGGCCCGGCCTCCCAGCCCAGCGCGGCCCATTTGACCCTGATCCGCCCGTACACCGGATGCGCGCCCGTCGACGGTGTCCAGTAGAAGGAGGACTGCAGCGTGCCGGGCCGGTTCGGGAAGTGGTTGAACCGGCCGGCGCCGTCCGGGGTGGCGGTCTCGTCGGTCGCGGGTGGACCGAACTTCCCGTGCCCGCCGAGCGCGAGGTACTTCGCCAGGAGCTGGCCCTCGATCTGCTTCACGCCCGTCTCGGCGCTCCAGTAGAGCCTGCCGCCCGTGTACGGCCGATACCGCACGGGCCCGTCGACGACCTCCGGCCCGGTCGGCGCGCCGAGTCGTTGCCGCAGCGCGGGTTCCGCCTGGTAGCGCCGGTCGATCGGGGTGAGATAGGTCGCGGTCAGCGTCAGGTCGTGCGCCGGGACGGTGACGGCGACCGTCCGCGTGGTCCTGCCGTCGGACCAGTTCGCGAACGTCGCGACGCCGTCCGCGGCGACCTCCTCCGCCACGACCTCGAACGTCGCGCCCTCGGTCACCATCGCGGTGTTGACGCCGCCCTCCGCCGGGATGATCAGCGCGGCGGGGGTGTTGCCGGTCAACGTCAGCCGGTGTTCACGCGGTCTGGCCACATAGGTCCTGCTCGCGGTCACCCCGGCGCTGTCGGTCACCGTCGCGGTGATCTCGACCCGCGAGTCCTGATGGCCGGTGAAGGGCAAGGTGAGGACCGGGCCGCTGCCCGGCGAGCCGGGATGCGCGTGACAGGTCGCCTCCTCCGGACAGTGCCGGATCAGCGTGGTCCAGGTCACCGGCAGCACGCCGTCCTCCGCGTCGGTCGCCGTCGCGCCGACGACGACCGGTTCCCCGACCGCGAAGGTCCGCGCCCCGGGATCCGTCATCGCCGGTTCCGGCGAGTGGTTTCCCGGCACCACGGCGACGTCCGTGCCGCCGGTGGCGCCGAGCCGGTCGGTGACGGTCAGCCGTGCGGTGGCCCTCACCAGGCCCGCCGCGTAGGTATGGGTCACCAGGGCGCCGGTCTGGCTCGTGCCGTCCCCGAAGTCCCAGTGATGGGTCAGCGGGTCGCCGTCGAAGTCGTAGGAACCGGTGCCGTCGAAGGTCACCGTCCTCGTCGACGGCTCGGTGCCCGACGTCGCCACCGCGACCGGTTCCGCGTTCGTGCCCGGATAGCTGAGCCGCCGCAGGTTCCCGCTGTAGATGTCGGCGTACACGAGGTCGCCGTTGGCCGCGGCCGCGAACTTGACCGGACCGCCGACACCGGTGAACTTCGGCGGCCGTTGAGGCGCCTGGACGAGCCTGCCCCGACTGTCGTAGGTCATCGTCCAGATCTTCTGCGTGACGTAGTCGCCGAAGAAGAACGCGCCCCGGTATTCGTCCGGATAGGACGATCCACTGTAGACGATCCCGGCGGTCACGCTGTTTCCTTCGTCCACCCCGGAACCGTGGTGGTAGGCGGTGATCGGCGGAGTGTTGACGACACCGGCGCAGCCCGCGAGCCCGGCGTACCCCGGCGTCGGGACGTTCGCCTCCCAGCACGGCCAGCCGTGGTTCGCCCCCGGCCGCACGACGTTCACCTCTTCCCAGGTGTTCCAGCCGACGTCGCCGACGACCGGCAGGCCGAGACGCGGGTCGAGCGAGAACCGGAACGGGCTGCGGTAACCGCTGGAGAAGATCTTGGAGCGGTTCGCGTCCGGCGCCGCGGCGGAGTAGTACGGGTTGCCCGGCACACCGGCGCCGTCCGGAGTGACGTGAAGGATCTTGCCGTACAACTGATCGAGGTCCAGTGAACGCAGCGCGCCCGGATCCATCCTGGTGAAGTCGGCGGCGTCGCCGATCGAGATCCACACCGTCCCGTCGTCGGCCGCGATGAGCCCGGTGATGCCGTGGACGTCGTGGAAACCGGGAAGGTCGACGAGCACCCGCTCGGCCGTGAGGCCGGTGGGACCGTCCGCACCGGTCACCGTCCAGCGCGCCACCCGCATGGTGAACGCGCCACCGTCCGTGTCGAACGACCACGCGAGGTAGATCTGGCGCGACGTCGCGAAATCCGGGGCGACGGCGAGACCGACGAGGCCGAGATCGCCGTTGCCGTGCACGGGCAGTGTCGCGATCGTCCGCGTCTGGCCGGCGGTGGACACCCAGGCGACCTTGCCGCTCTTGCCGGTGCTGAGCACCGAACCGTCCGGCAGATAAGCGAAATCGGTCAGCTCGAAGGCGGCCTGACCGCTCGGCTGGTCACGGAGGACGAAGCCGGACGGCAGAGTGGGCGCTCCGGTCGCTTCCGGAGCGCCCACCCATCCCGGGAAAAGCAGGAGGGAAACAGACAGTGCGACGAGTGTGCGAGTGAGGACCCGGCTCCGGTTCATCGGCACTTCCCCATTTCCGGCGTGTCATGGCACGTCGCCGGGAGCGGGTCAGGCATTGCCGCCTGGAGCTTTCATTTATCTCAAAGCAACCGAACCGCAATGATCCGCGTGAGGTTCCTTCGGGTGCTGGAGGCTGATGGGGACTTTCCCCGCGTCACATGCGGTGAAGGGAGCCTTCGCCGCATGTGACGCGGGGAAGGCTCCCTTCACGTAGCAAGGGAGCGATCCAGACTGCCGGAGACGCGAGGGGTGTGTGGAAATAGGGACGTTCAGTGTCCCTATTTCCACACACCCCTCGCTCTGCGTACACCTCGCGCTGGTCAGCCCACGTCGAGCGGCCGACCACCACGGCACATCAGACCAACGACGTAGCGAGGGCGCGGGGCGGGTCTCCTCTTATTACGTGAAGGCCCCCTTCCCCACCCTCAGGGTAGGAAAGGGGGCCTTCACGGACAAAAAGGGTCAGGCCACGACCTGCACCACGTCGCCGCTCTGCAGCGTCGTGAAGTACTTCTGCGAAGCCGCCGCGGCCAGGTGGATGCAGCCGTGCGAGTACACCGAGAGGCTGCCGGTGTGGAACGCGATCCCCGGCAGGAAGAACACCGAGTTCGGCATCGGCGCGTCGAACTGCTTCGAGTGGTAGTTCTTGACCTTGGCCGAAACGTGGAAGACACCGGTCGGCGTCGCGTGCCCCTTCTTGCCGGGCAGCTGCTTGACCGGACCGTAGATGACCTTGCCGTCCTGCAGCAGCCACGTCTTCAGCGCGGAGAGGTCCACACAGGCGCTCACACCCGGCGAGGCCAGCGCGGCCTTGCAAGGCACGTCGGCGGCGTTCGCGGCGGGCTTGGCCGCCGGTTTCGGCGTGGGCTTCGGTGTCGGCTTGGGCTTCGACGACGTGGACGGCTTCGGCGCGGAACTGCTGCTGCTCGGCGTCCGGGAGGACGTGGTCGGCGCGGCGGAGGACGTCGATGGCACCGACGTGGTCGTCGTCCCGCCCACCGGATCGCCTTGCGCGACGGCGCCGCCACCGGGCGAGCCGCCCCCGGCGTCGCCGGAACACGCGGTCAACACCAGCGCGGTGGCCAGTGCGGTCACCCCCACCAGGAACTTCTTCACGACCCTTACCCCCGATTGTCCGTAGTGCGTCTGACATGGGTAAAGACGGAGCTCACCCGTAAGGGGTTGTTGGCCGGAAGGTCACGATCCTGTCTCAAGGCCGCTGACCTGCGGAAATCAGGGAACTCGGCCGACGACCCGCGCGTACATCCGGCCCGGATTGGCGCCTTCGTCCAGATATCCGGGCAGCGGCGGCAGGTCCCGCGCGAACACGGCCAACCGTCCGAACAGCTCGTTCGCGTCCGAGGGGCGGCGCTCCGGATCCTTCTCGAGCAGATCCGCGAGCAGGACGTTCAGTCCACCCGGGACACCGTCCACTTCGGCCGGACTCTCCTTGACCTGCTTCTCGAACACCGCGTACGCTGTCGGGCCGGTGAACAGCTGCCTGCCGGTCAGCATTTCGTGCAGGACACAGCCCAGCGCGTACAGATCGCTGCGCGGCCCGGCGATCCCGCGCTGGATCTGCTCGGGCGCCATGTACGCGGGCGTGCCCAGGATCTGCCCCGCGCGGGTGAACTGGGCGACGTCGGTCTCGCGCAGCATCGCGAGCCCGAAGTCGAGCACCTTCACACTGCCGTCGGGACACAGCATCAGGTTGGTGGGCTTGAGATCGCGGTGACAGATGGAGAGCGCGTGCGCGGCGGACAGCACGGCGCACGCCTGCGCCGCGATCGCGGCCGCCCACGGCACCGGCAGCGGACCGTGTTCGGCGGCGAGATCGGCGACGGTCACGCCCTCGATGAACTGCATGACCTGGAACAACCGCTCGTCGTAGGTGCCGAAGTCGTACAGCGTCGGCGCACCCGCGTGTTCCAGGGTGGCGAGGATCCGTGCCTCGCGGATGAACCTCTGTTCGAGTTCGGCGTCCGGACCACCGGGGAGCCCGAGGAACTTCACCGCCACGCGGCGGCCGAGATGCCGGTCGTGGCCCGCGTAGACCGCGCCCATCCCACCCCGGCCGAGCGGCAGCTCGTCGAGTTCGTAGCGGTCCGCGATCAGCACTTAGTTCCCTGGCCTCAGTTGACCTTCCGTTAGCCCTGCCAAGCCTAGCCTCACCAGCTCCAGGCCCGATTCCGCCGCCTCGCGCAGGGCGTCCTCGAAGGCGGCGAGCCGGGTGAACGCCTCCCCGTGGGCACGTTGCGTTTCGATCGGCAGCCGCGGGATCCGGGTGCGCTTGAGGTCGATCCTGGTCGACGAGGTCGGCGCGATCTGCCCGGCCGCGCGCAGGCAGCCGGCGAGGAACGCGGCGTCCAGTCGTTCGGGATCGGTGCGGTACTTCGACATCGGCGACTCCACCGCGACCGGTGCTCCACTGTGGACATACGCGGGCACGGCGGGCGACGCGACGACGTCCCCCTCCTCCACCGATTCCGGCACCGTGAGCACTCCGGACTTCAGCAGTTCGCCGATCGTGGTGAACTGCGGGTTCTCATCGGCCACCGCCAGTGACGGCGGTTCCGGCCGGATCCCCTCGAAATGCTTCCGGACTTCGAGGAACGCCTCGCCCACGTGTTCGTCCCGCGCCTGATGCCGGGCAGGGGAAAGGTCGATCTCCTCGTCGAGCAGGTCGATGATCCGGACCGCGCCCGGCACCTCGGCGCCGCGCAGGTGCTCCCGCCACTGTTCCTCCACAGTGGACGGATCGGCCAGCAGGAGCAACCGGGACGGCGGCCGCTCGCCGGGCTCCGGGCGCCGCAGCAGCCAGAGGTCCGCGCCGCCGACCGTCACCACCGCGCGCAAAGCCCCGGCCCGCAACAGGTTCCCGCGGATCCGGCGGCCGGTCCGGCGCCCGGCGGCGGCGGGCGGCATGCGGATCGCGACCAGCCCGCCGGGTTTGACGTGCGCGAGACAGTGCTGGACCCACGCCAGTTCCGGTTCGCCGCGCGGCGGCTGGCCGTACTCCCAGCGCGGGTCGCCGACGAGTTCGTCGTGACCCCATTCCCGGTCGTTGAACGGTGGATCGCAGACGACGGTGTCCGCGAGAAGTCCTTCGTAGGAGTCCATCGGCAGGGCGTCCGCGCCGTACATCTCCATGTCCGCGCCCGCGAGCAGCAGCCGGTGCGCCGCGATGCACGAGATCGCCGGATCGTCGGTCTGCCCGAGCAGCCGGGTGCCGCCCGAGGCGAGCAACAGCGTCCCGAGCCCGCACGCGGGATCGAGCACGACGCCGGGTTCGGGACCGATGAGCCGGGACATCAACGCGGCCACCGGTTCCGGCGTGACGGACAGCTGGCGGGAGTGCGCCTCGACGTAGCGTTCGCACAGGAACTCGAAGGCCTCGCGCGCCCCCACCTCGACGGCGAAGCGGTCCAGGAGTTCGAGCAACTCGGGATCGTCGTAGCGGGGCGAAAAATCCCACTCCTCCCCGGAGGCCCGCCGCGACAGGAACGTGCCCACCCTGCCGACCCGCGAGCTCAGCCACAGGTCGTCGCCGAGGTTCCGCAGCCGTTGCCAGATCCGGTCCCCGAGCGACAGCTCGAACGGCTTCCCGCGCTCACGCAGCCAGTTTTCGACGTCGAGCAGCGAAAAGAGGGGGCTCGACGCCGTCCCGCCGACGGGCGGCGGAAAATCTCCGTACCGTCGACGCCAGTTGCTCACCGCGGCGCGGCCGACGCCGGCGATGTGCGCGATGTCCGCCGCGCTGACGGTGGCTTGCTCCTCCATCGGCGCATCGTAACCGAAAGCTGACCATTCCAGACCTATGTTTGTGAACTCAGTACACAACTGCTTTACTGGGTCACATGACGTACACCCTTCGGTACGCCGCCGGCTCGGACGTCGGGCGACGCCGTCAGGTCAACCAGGACTCGCTCTACACCAGCGCCCGGATGCTGGCGGTCGCCGACGGCATCGGCGGCCAGCCGCACGGCGAGGTCGCGAGCGCCGAAGCGGTCGGCGTCCTGTCCCGGCTCGACGCGGACCTCAGCGGCTTCGACCTCGCGGACGTCGACCTGATCGAGGTCCTCTCCGGCGGTGTCCGCGCGATCGACGACCGGCTGATCGCGACGGCCGAGCGCGAACCGGAGACCCGCGGCATGGGCACCACCCTGACCGCGCTGCTGTTCGACGGCGCCCATTTCGCCGCCGCGCACATCGGAGACTCCCGCGGGTATCTCCTGCGCGAAGGCACGCTTCAGCGCTTCACGCGCGATCACACGCTCGCGCAGGCCCTCGCGGACGACGGGCGCATCGACGCCTCGGAAGTCGAGGGGCACCCTCGCGGCTCACTGCTCATGAAGGCACTCCTGAGCACCGGAAGCGGCGAAGCGGACATCTGGACCTTCGACGCGGCCCCCGGCGACCGTCTTCTCCTGTGCTCGGATGGGTTAACGGCAACGGTTGTCGAAACCGTTATCAAGGACGTCCTCGGTGCCTTCCAAGATCCCGCCGAGACCGTCCCGAGGCTGATCCACCTGGCCAACGAAGGCGGCGGACCGGACAACATCACCTGCGTCGTAGCCGACGTTCTCACGCCCGCGCACCCGTGAGGCGTTCCGGCCGGAAAGGCAGGTCAGACCCACCTTCGAAAGGCCGGAAGGGCATCCGGTAAAGTTCCCCACGGAGGATTGGCCGAGCGGCCTAAGGCGCACGCTTGGAAAGCGTGTTGGGTTCACGCCCTCGCAGGTTCGAATCCTGTATCCTCCGCCATCAGCAAGGCCCCGGACGTTCCGACGTCCGGGGCCTTGTTGATTACACAGCAGGACCTTCACTTAACAGAGTCAGTTGATCACGCTAAGTTTAGACGTGGTCGTTCCAGCCCCCGACGTCCCAAGGAGTCCGCCAAAATGGCCGGAGTCGAAGAGATCCGCGCTGGTATCGCGCTCGCGAACGAGAAGGCATCTGCGAGCATCGCCGCACTTCAGCAGGCAGCGCAGTCTCTTGAAGAAGCCCAGCTTTCCCTTTCACAGGCCACCCAGGGCAGCACCCAGCACGAGGTGAGCCAGGCACAGGGGCTTCTCGCCGAGGCCCTGCAGGGCATCACCGGCATGCAGAGCACCATCCAGGCGGGCATTTCGTCGGCCGAGTCGTACTCGACCCGCCTCTAAACCATGTACCTCGAAGAACTGCATCAGCTGCTGACGGCCGTCCAAACCGGCCTCGCCGACGGACGTGCCCATGCCGAGCGGGCCCGAAGCCTGCTGGAGGAGTCCCGGCGCGCCCTGGTCGAACCGCAGGCCCAAGCCGTGCCATGGGTGCCGCCGCAGCTGGCGCAGGCCGACGAGGGCCTGGAAAATCTCCTGACGCGCCTTTCCGCCGCTGACGACCTGGTCAGCGGTTACCAATCACGCCTCTGAGATCGGCGAGCCGGTATGGGCAGCAAAGCGAGTGAACAGCGCAATCGCGTCGTTACGGCGCTGGAGCGAGTCCGTCACCAGATCGGGCTCGTCCTCGGCGCCGCCGCCGGTGCCCGCCAGGCCGCCGAGGCGGAGCTGGCCAAGCTGGAGCTGGAACAGCGCATAGTCCGGGTGGGGATGAACAACTCCACTTCGGACCAGTACGCCGAGTGGTCACAGCATCCCGCCGCGAACGAGGTGTTCGGCATGCTCGGCAGCGTGCGCGGCCAGTTCTACGCGGACTGGGAAGCCGGGCCGGGCGCCCTGCGCGACCTGGTCACGAACAACGCGCCGGGTCCCGCCGGTCAGCAGCCGGGCAACTGGCTCGGCCGCGTCGGCGGGAACCCCGGCATCACCGCGCCGGGCCTGTGGCGCGTCGGCTCGGCGACCGTGCCGGGCCAGGACATCCAACGGACTTTCGACGTCGCGATACCCCTGCTCGACGAGTCGCATCTGTCCATCAGGTCGGCGCCGAAGACCAGGGCCGCCGTGGACGGCATCGTGCAGAACCTGCTGATGCGAGTGCTGAGCACGTTCGAACCCGGCGCGGTGCGCGTCCACCTGTGGGACGTCGGGCAGCTGACCGCGATCCTGCCCGACCTCTACCCGCTGAGCCGCACGAGCGCGCTCACGCTGTACGACCCGGGGCGGCTCGAGGACCTCCTCGACGAACTGGCCGGGCACATCCGCCGCATCCACGCGACCGGGATGCAGGCGGGGCACACGTCGCTGCGGGAAATCCGGCGGGCGAGCGGACAGCGCGTCGAACCGTTCCGCGTCGCGGTGCTCTACGGCAACGGGGAGACCCTCGAACCGGAGCGGGCCCGCGAGCTGAAACGCGTCGCCACCGGGGCGCTCGCGGCCGGGATCTGCCTGATCCTGATCGACGTGCCGACCATGCTGTCGACGTCGGTCGAATCGCTGAGCCTGACCGACGACCGGCACGCGATCAGCAGCATGACCGGCCCCGACCTGATCGTCGACCTCGACCCGCCGATGCCGTCCGGGCAGGTCATCCGGGCCGCCGGGCGGATCGCCGAGGCCCTGATCGCCAAACAGGGCGGTCCCCGCGCGTTCGCCGATCTGCTGCCCACCGAACTGGGCAAGGAGAGTTCGGCGCGGGAGCTGCGGGCGCCGGTCGGCTTCTTCGAGGGCGAGGCGGTGGAGGTCGTCATCGGCGACGCCAGCCCGCACGTGCTCATCGGCGGGCCGAGTGGTTCGGGGAAGACGAACTTCCTGTACTCGCTGCTCGGCAGCTTCGCGGCGCGGTACTCGCCGGACGAGCTCGCGCTGTACCTGCTGGACTTCAAGGAAGGCGTGTCGTTCGCCGGGCTCGCGCCGGGACGGCGGGACGCCAGCTGGCTGCCGCACGCCAAGCTCATCGGGGTCAACGTCAACACCGACCGCGAGTTCGGCCTGGCGCTGCTGCGCTACCTCGCCGACGAGCTGCGGCGCCGGTCCGCCGCGGCGAAACTGCACGAGGTCACCAACCTCGCGGACCTGCGCGAGCAGGACCCCGGCGGGCACTGGCCCCGGATCGTCGCGGTGATCGACGAGTTCCAGTACCTGTTCGCCGGCCGCGACGGCGTGACGGCGACCGCGACCCAGCTGCTGGAGGACATCGCGCGGCGAGGCCGCTCCCAGGGCATCCACCTGGTGCTGGCGAGCCAGGACGTCGCCGGGATCGAGGCGTTCTGGGGCAAGCCAGCGGTGTTCGAGCAGTGCACGCTGCGGATCGCGATGCCGAAGGCGCGGCGCGTGCTCTCCGAGACCAACAACGCGGCGGTCTCGGCGCCGAAGTGGCATGCGGTGATCAACCACGATTCCGGTGTGGCGCACGGGAACCAGCTCGCCCACGTCCCGGACGCGAGCAGCAAGGACGTCTTCGTCAAGCTGCAGCACCGGTTGTGGGAGCGGTACTCGGAGTCGTTCAAACGGCCGCGGCTGTTCGACGGGGCGCATTCCCCGGTGCTGGAACAGTTCCCGGCTTTCAACGATCTGAAGCCCACGAAGAAGCCGCGAGCGCTGCTCGGTCAGTCCATCGACGTCGACGAAGCCGCCTGCGGGGTCGAACTGCCGAAGGCGCCGGGACGGAACGTCGCGGTCTTGGGCGCCGCGACGGCGGAAGCACTGTCCATCATGGACTCCGCCGCACGTTCCTTGGCTCGCCAGCATCACGACGGCGCGGTGGAGTTCGTGCTCTCGTGCCCCATCGAAGCGTCCTACCCGGCGGTGTCCGAGTTGGCCGAGCGCTTGCGCGCGGAGGGCCACGAGGCGACACTGGTCGACGATTTGCCCGGCCGGGTAATCGATATCGCAGAAAATTTGTCCTCTTTGGACAAAGCTCACGTGCTCCTGCTTTACGGCGTCGACGCCTCGATCCCCGCGCTGGAGGCCAAGGCGCCCGGCCAGCTCAAGAGCGGCTTGGACCAGCTGCGGGTGCTGCTGAAGCAGGGTCCGGGGCACGGCGTCCACACCATCGGCTGGTGGCGCAGCATCGCGCGGCTGAAGGACACGCTCGGTTTCGCGGGCACCGACGACATCGGCAGTTGGGCCGCCCTGGACGTCCAGGGCAACGAACTGTCGCCGTTCGCCGCGGGGCAGGTCGTGCACTGGTCGCCGCGACCGGGTCGCGCGCTGTTCTTCGACCGCACCACCCACGGCGCCCCCGAGGTGATCATCCCGTTCCAGCGTCCGGAAGGGCTTCTCGATGGATGACGGCATCACCGCGGCCATGCGGTACAAGGAGATCGTCGGCCTCGCGCGTGCCTCGGCGGAGAACCTCCGAGGCTGGGAGGTCGCCCGCGCGGACGAACTGGAAGCCCGCCTCGCCGAGGCGCACCAGTCCGTCGCGGACGCCGCCGAACGCGAGCAGCGCGCGGTCGACAGGGCTTCCCGGTGGTGGAAGATGGCCCAGCACAACGTCGAGGGTCTCACCTGGCTGCCGGACGACGAAGACCCGCAGCCGGTGCCGACCGCGCGGGCCGGGTACCTGGAGAAGTACCTGGAAGAGGTCAAGCCGAGCTACCAGGAACTCGTGCAGGCCGTCCTTTCCCTGGGATGGCGCGCGAAACGCTCCTAGTTTCTTCGACGCAAGCCGAAGCGATCACAACAGCAACTGACTACTATTGATGACAGAACTTATCCCTGAACGGGTGAACTTCTCGTCGTCACGTCTCGATTCCGAGAGTCGTTACCAGCCAGTCGCCTGCACGACCGCAACAATCTACATGTGAACGAAAAGTCAAATGAGGGTTCGACGGAGGACCCTCGAGCCGATCAATATGGACATGTCGTTGCGGTAACTCCCGCAATGGCGAAGGCATGGCTCGCAAATATGGCAACAAATCGCCGAATTAGCGCAAAGCGCGTTAAGCACTACGCAAGACTGATGACCAATGGCGACTTTCACTTAAATGGTGAAACAATTAAGATCGATGAAAATGGGAAACTTATCGACGGACAGCACCGCTGTGCGGCGATAGTTGCACATGGACAGCCAGTCAAAATATATGTTGTATTCAATGTTTCACGGTCGTCCATTGCCACGATTGATATCGGCAGGGCTCGATCACTGGGAGATCAGCTTCGCGTGGCGTACAACTACACCAACACCGGAGATCTGAGCACCATCATACGCTTAATCTTCGAATGGAATGAGACCGGATGGATATCTCACGTCTCATTCCGCCAGGTAGACCCACTTGAAGTGCACGAATACTTGCTATCAAACCCTGAAGCCAATGATTTAACCAAGGTTGCCGCTAGGTTCGGCAACGAAGAAGTCAGCGCACTCATGAAGCGAAACAATTGCGCCTTTTTAATGTGGCTCTTTTCCCGCATCGACCCAGATGATGCCAAGAGATTCCTCTATAATCTTGTGCACTGCATTTCCGAATACGAAAACGATCCGTGTTTGGTCCTACGTCGACAGCTCCTTCGGATGCGCAATGATCGCTACGGCCACACTAAGAGGAACATCGTCATAGGCATGACAATTCAATCCTGGAACAAGTGGCGTGAGCGAAAGCCCGTTAAGCTGATTCGAATGCCCGCATCGAGTCAGCCTTGGGATGTCGACACCTATCCTCAGCCGATTTAGCGTTCTAACGAGTTCTAGGTACGTGGCTTCTGTGAGCCAATAGTTCCACAGCGCCCTGAAACCACGTACCTAGCTTATCAATAAATAGCGGTGACTTATTGCCTTCAGATGAATTAGGTGCCAGTTTAACCCGCGCCGAAATCATGGGCTCCCTCTCCCATGCAATAAACCAAACAGAGTTTGGCGAATCCAGGTCTGGGCATCCTCAAACCACAAAGGATCTGCTCAGAACTATTATCCAACTCAGCCCGGAAACTTTCATCAATCGCCACGTGTTAGATAGAACACCCTGGATCTTTGAATCTCGAACCAAATATGCTGAATGGAAATTTCAACTCGCCTACGATCTAGATGTCGACCCACTGCCGATGTCCATCGTCGGCAGCGCTGGATTAGGCTTCAGCCTGTCTCCAGGAAAGAAATTCTCGGAATTTCACCAAGATTCAGACATCGACGTTGCCATAATTAGCAACAGGCATTTTGAAGAAGCATGGTTGCAACTTCGAAGCCTTGGCCCGCTAGATCGCTTGAAGCCAGGAAGCTCCGAAGCTGAGGTGCTCGATTGGCACAGGGGCCGCCTCATATTCGATGGGGCAATTGCAACGGACAAGATCCTCGGCATGCTTCCGTTCGGAGCAAAGTGGACAAGAGCCTTTTCACGAGCATCAAACCGCGAACCGACAACAGGACGCGAGATAAACGGGCGAATTTACCGAGACTGTCAGTCCTTGCGTGAATATCAAGTAAATAATTTGCGCAGAATCAGGACCAACTTGATATCCGCAGGAGAAAGTTTCAATGACTAACACAACTAGAGCAGTTGAATCAGGACATCCCCAGCAGTTCTTGGAGGTTGCACACCAGACTGTTTCTTGGTTCTGGGGGAGACTTCAAAACCAGGAACTGGATATGCGGCCTCCCTTCCAGAGGAATCCGGTCTGGCAAGATCGACAAAAGGCTTACCTAATTGATTCCATTTTGCGAGGGCTTCCTGTTCCCGAACTTTACCTTCAAACAACCGTGACCGGTAGCGGCGAGGAGATACACACGGTAGTAGACGGTCAGCAAAGAGTTCGCGCCTGTCTTGAGTTCATCTCCAACAAGTTTGCCCTCGGCGAAGAATCGGAGAACCTTGCCGGACTCAAATTCGATCAGCTCCCCGAGACTGAACGTCGCAGGATCTTCGAGTACAAGTTCGTAGTTCGAGCACTCCCCGGCCTCTCAACCGAGCTAATCCGAGACATCTTTACTCGACTGAACAGGAATAATATTGTACTTAACAAGCAAGAACTGCGACATGCAACATATTGGGGCGAGTTTATCACCTGCATGAAGAATCTTAGTCAGATTGACTTTTGGGTAAGCTCGGGAATATTCAGCTCCAACGACTTTCGCAGGATGATTGATGTTGAATACGTTAGCGAACTAGCTACCGGAATGCTTTTCGGGCCGCAAAACAAGAAGTCTAACTTAGACAAGTTTTACGCCGCCTTTGAAGAGGAATTTCCTGATCGAACTAGGGTTGAGCAGACATTTAACGCAGTACTCGGCGAGCTAGCTAAGCTACTTACGTGGCCGAATCGACTACGCTGGTCAAGGAAAGTTGACTTTTATTCACTATTTATTGTGCTGGCTGCCAGGGCTTCCGAAATTCCCTTTAATCGAGACGAGCGCGAAGAAATCTCAAAGAGGCTAGTTGAGTTCTCGTCTCAGGTAGACAGTCTGGTGTCAATGGTCGACAAAAAGCCTGCACGTGGCCTCGATTTGGATCCATCCATAACTTCGTACTCGCGTGCCATTCGCAATTCCAGCGACCTTAGCAGCAGGCGCACTCGACAGGTCGCTCTAGACTCCTACTTAAAGGGTAAACCTCTTTCTTTTGAGCCGGTTCCTGCCCGGAACATAGACCCGTTGCGCACACTCCCCACGGCCGAGATACTGATGGCAGGCGGCAGTGATCCAGAGAATCACATAGATGACGGTGAACCAGGACGCCTAGAACAGGGCTACTGACATCTTTGATGCGACTATTGCTGCTATTCCGCCACCAAGTCACTGAAGCGCCAACGCGGACTGCATTAACTGTGCCTTAAAGGCCTTGTCCTTGCAAATTTGCAAGGACAAGGCCTTTAACAGGAAACTATGGTTTCGGGAGGTAAGGGCCGAGGACCTTCTCGAGGTAGTCCGCCAGGTCGTAGAACGCGTCCTGGACCGGGTTGCCCGCGCTCGGCCGGAACCGCAGCACCTGCGGGTCGTGGTCGCTCGCCTGCTGGGCGAACTCCGCGTTCAGGTGGACGACGTCGTAGTCGGTCCCGCGCGGCGCCTTCGACGCCAGGATGTGGTCGAGCACCTGCGACTGGCCCTCGAAAACGTAGCTGTACCGCTCGTTCTCCGGCAGCGACGCGATGAGGTCCTTCAGCACGCCGCCCGCCGTCAGGGTCTTCACCGCGGGCGAGAACGGGTAGTCGTTCAGGTCACCGGCCACGACGATGTTCGCGTTCTTGTCCGACGCGAGCACCTTGTCGATGAACCCCCGCAGCACGGTCGCCTGCTTGGCCCGCTGCACCTCGGAGCTCCGGACCGGCGGCTGGTTGCGGCCGTGGGTCGGCTGGTCGCCGCCCTTGGAGTTGAAGTGGTTCGCGATGACGAACACGGTGCGGCCCTGGAAGACGAACTCGCCGACGAGCGGCTTGCGGCTGGCCTCCCACGCCTCGTTGGCCGGGTCGACGCGGCCGGGAGAGACGGTCAGGTGGGTCTTGCCGCGCTCCTTGACGACGTCGACCGGGGTGGTCGCGGTGCCGGCCGGACGATCCACAAAGGACACACGAGCCGGGTTGAACAGGAAGCCGACGCGGATGTT
Organism: Amycolatopsis sp. lyj-90; assembly: GCF_046549035.1. Lineage (NCBI taxonomy): Bacteria > Bacillati > Actinomycetota > Actinomycetes > Pseudonocardiales > Pseudonocardiaceae > Amycolatopsis > Amycolatopsis sp. lyj-90. The sequence goes on along the minus strand of NZ_JAJPWP010000012.1, from coordinate 100,648 downwards.
GCCGCCCGGCTGGCCGCCGTCCTTGCCGTTCTCCGGGTCGATCTGACGCCACTCGTAGCGCGGGCCACCGGCGGCGACGATCGCGTCGACGAACTTCTGCAGCGTCTGGTCCGCCACGACGGTGCCGTCGTTGGCCGGGCCGTTGTTGTCCTGGATCTCCTCCAGGTTCAGGATGTCCGGCTTCGCCAGGTTGGTGGCGATCGCCTTGGCCAGCTCGCCGAACTTCTCCGCACTGTCCAAAGCGGACAGGTTCTCGACGTTGTAGGTGGCCACCGAAAGCTCACCGCTGCGCTGCGCGCGGGTGCTCTCACGCTTGAGCCCGTTGTCCTTGGTGGCGCCCAGCTTCGTCGCGAACAGTGTGTAGCCGCCGAAGTTGCTGTACTCGACCGGGCCGGAGGTCTCGCCGGTGAGCACGTCGCCGGTGTTGACCTTCGGGAACGGCACCTCGGCGAACGGGATCAGCGACGCGACCTTGAGCACGCCGGTGTTGAGCCGGTCGTAGTCCAGGTACACCGCGCCGCCGCGGACGCTCGGGTTCTGCTTCGGCTTGGTGGTCACGTAAAGCTCGTTGAACGACGACGTCGGGCCGACGACGCGCGCGTCGGAGACGCTGACGATCTCGCTTTCGTGCGTCTCCCAGAAGTCCAGCGAGTACTTCGCGGGCTCCAGCGGAAGCGGCTCGATGCTGCCGCCCGGCGCGGGGGCGACGGTGTCCGGGACCGAGTCCGGCGTGACGACGGTCGGTGCGGGCAGGGCGTTCCCGCTCGAATCGACCGTCCACTGTGCACTCGTCAGCTCGGTGAGCGACTGGTACGGCGAGGTCGCCGGCGCGTCCGGGTAGAACTCGCGGATGGTGCCGGTGGCGGTCACGGCGTCACCCACGGCCACGGCGGGCGTGGTCGAACCGGTGAAGACGAACAGGCCCTCGCTGGTGCGCGGGTCGGCGTCGGGAGCGGGGTCGGTGACCCAGAACCCGCGGGCCGAACCGAAGCTCCGGATCGCGGTCACGACACCGGTGACCCCGGCGACCTTCCGGTCCTTGAACGGCGAGATCCGGGTGGTGCCCTGGATTTCGTGGATCTTGGCGGTCACCGGCGGCGGGCCGGTCTCACCCGGCGTCTCACCCTTGCTGTTCGTCGGGGTGGGCGCACCGGAGGTGAAGTCGGCGGCGTTGTCGTCGGTGTCCGCGAGCGCCGAGCCCCTGGCGACCGACGCGGTGTTGGACGGCGCGGGTGCCGCGGCCCCCTCGCGGATGACCGCGGCCGGGCCGAAGCCGACCAGGTCCTTGATCCGGGGGTCGGCCGCGCAGTCGGCGGCGGTCTTGCAGGTCAGCGCCGTGGTGCCCTGGACGAGCGCGATGGTGCACGCCGTGGCGGACAGCGGGATCGAGCCCGTGGCGTCCGGCGTCGGCAGGGCGACGGTGCCGCCCGCGCCCTTGGCCTCCGCGACCAGGTACCGCGCGCCCGGCGCGACACCGCCGGTCAGCGGCGTGACCTGCCAGCTGTTCCCCGACGCGGGCGCGTACTGGACGCTGAAGCCGTCCAGGCTCACGGCCGCCGCGCCGCGGTTGGCGAGTTCGATGAAGTCGTTGCTCAGCGTCGCACCCGAGTTGCCGCCACCGCCGTAGACCTCGGCGATCACGGCGTCGGCGCTGGGCGCGGCGAGCGCGGCCGGAGCGGCTGTGATGGCAGCACCGCTCACGACCAGGCCGGAGGTGACGGCCACGGTCAGGGCCCGTCTCCTGGCAGCACGGCGGGATGTGGTCACGCTGAGTCCCCTCTTCGCAAGATCGGTCGAGGAATACTCCCCCGAACAAGTGAAATGAGGAAGACGACGAGACAACGATTCGTGACCGCTGGGCCGGTCGCACCAACCCCTTCGTCGTTTTCAGGGCTGGTTTTGCCGTGTTCCCCCGTGAGAGGATCAAGATCCGCCGCCTGCCACACACAGGAGGCGTCTTCATGCGCAGACTTCTTTGCGCGCTCATCCCACTCCTCGCGGCAGGTCTCGTGACCCCGCCCGCCCAGGCCGCGAAGCCACCGGAGAAGGCGGCGTTCGAGGTGATGACCCCGGCGAGCACGGTCGCGTCCCGTACCGACCGGCGGCCGAACGCGGGCGGTGTGTACGACCCCGTCGCGCGCAAGACCTTCATCTCGTGGTCGGGCAAGGCCGCGGACACCTACGTCCAGGCCTACGACCACCGGACCGGCGGCTGGACCGCGCCGAAGAAGATCGCCGACGGCGAGTCCGATCCGCACAACTACCCGACGATGCTGCTCGCCGGCGACGGCCACCTGCTGATCTTCCGCGGCATGCACAACACGCGCACCGTGATCAGCCGCGCGCCGCTCGCCCATTCCCTCGAAGGCACCTGGACCGACACCGAGGTGCCCCAGGGCGCCTCGGCGAGCTACCCGATGCCGGTCAAGACCACCGACGGCACCTTGTTCCTGTTCTACCGCGAGACGACGAACGAACTCGATCCCACCGCGAACACCGACTTCCGCCCGATGAAGTACATCGTGTCCCGTGACAACGGGAAGACGTGGAAGAACTCCGTGCAGCTGACCGGGAAGCAGTGGGCGTTCGGCTCGCTGGGCCGGGCCGACCACATGGACGAGATCTACGTCGGCCAGCTGCGGTACCTGCCGTCGTCCGGGCGGATCCAGTTCGTCTACACGCTCGCGGGCGGCGGGCCGACGCAGCACAAGCACGACGTCTACCACCGGAACGTCTACTACCTGTCGTTCGACGTCCGCACCCTGCGCTTCCACTCCGCGGCGGGCCGCGACCTCGGCACCCAGGTCGACGACGCCGAGCAGGAGCGGTACCTCAAGGTCGCCGAAACCCCGCTCGAACTCCCCGGCGGGCTCAAGTCGCCGGACTACATCCTGCAGGTCGGCACGCAGCGCGACGGCAAGCCGTTCGTCACCTGGTTCCAGTTCGACGCCGCGGGCTCGCCGCGCGATTTCGCGGGCGCGTGGAACGGCCGGGAGTGGGAAGTGCGCGAAGTCGCGAACGGACTCCGATTGCGCGAGATCGAACAGCTCAATGGCGGCACTTGGCGCGTTTACGGAACCCGGGACGGACAGCCGGACATCGAAACGTTCTTGCTCGAGAACGGACGCGTCTGGAAGCCGGAAACCTTGATCACCACACCGAAACCGGTCCAGCGCGTCGAGGTGATCACCGGTTTCCGGGACCCCGCTCGCATTCTGGCGACCGGCGCGTCCAGCGCGCGTGACGTCTCCGTGGCCGACGGTGACATTTATGTGGTGGGAACGCCGCGCAAATAGCCCATTGGGGTTCCCCTGCCTTAAATGAACCTCAAGTCCGGGTACAACCCGGCAATTCCGGAGTTACCTTTGGCCATGTGAGCGAGGGCACAATCCTCCCTCACATCGCCAGAGCTTTCAGACGCTCGCCGGGGAGGGCGAGCGGGGGGAACTGGGGGTGCACCGCCGGTGCACGGGACCCGTCTGGGGAGGACGGAGCCCGTACACCGGCGGTGTGTCGTTTCCGCCGCCGGTCAGCGCTCGAGCTCCTGCCGCGCCCGGTACTTGCCGATGAGCGACTTCGCCCCGGCGACGGCGGCCTTGCCCGCGCCCTTCGCGCTCGCGGCCAGGAACGTCGTCCAGTCGAAGTAGTCGCGCCACAGCACGATCCGGCCGTCGCGCACTTCGAACGTGCCGCACACCCAGAACTCCGCCTCCCACGAACCACGCCGGAGGACGTCGGTGCGCTCGGTGAGCACGATCGGGCCGTCGGCGGCGATGTGGTGGGTGCGCGCCTCGAACCCGCTGCCGTAGCGGGCCATGGTGCGCAGCTGCTTCTCCACCGCCGAGAGGCCACGGGCCGGGGGCAGCGGGACGTTCTGGTAGACGATGTCGATCGCCACGAAGCTCAGCGCGCGATCGATGTCGAGCTCTTCGAGAGCCTGAAGGAAACCGGTCACCACGGTCTTCGGATCCGTCATGCCTACCGAGGCTAATCCGATTTTGAACCGCCGGAAGGTCACAGCCGTATCACAGAGCGGAGGGCCGGATTCCCCACGACTACGGAGGTATCGATGCGACGGCGACTGCCGATGGCACTGTTCGGGCTGGTCGTCTGGGTGCTCGCGGGCTGCTCGACGGCCACGGGCGCCGCACCGGCGGCACCGAACACCCCTGGCGCCAACCAGGCCGACATCACCTTCTCCCAGCAGATGGTCCCGCATCACCAGCAGTCGATCCAGGTCGCGAACCTGGCCTCGGAACGGTCGGCTTCCGAGTACGTGAAGGCCACCGCGGCCAAGATCATCAAGGCCGAGTCGGCCGAGGTCCAGACGATGACCGGCTGGCTGCAGTCGTGGAACGCGGCCGTACTGCCCGCCGCGGGCCACGCGGGACACTCGATGCCGGGGATGATCACCGCCGGGCAGGTCGCCTCGCTGCAGAACCTGACCGGCGCCGAGTTCGACAAGACGTGGCTCCCGCTGATGGCCGAACACCTGCGCAACGGCGTCACGATGGCCAAAACCGTGCTGTCGTCGGGCGAGCACGCCGAGACGAAAGCGCTGGCACAGGAGATCGTCGAGAACCAGACGGCGGCGATCGACGAGATCACCGCGCAGCTTCCTTGACCCCCTGCGAGGGCGGGAAGGCCCTCCGGTATTGTTCTCGGCGGTGGCGTGTCCGAGCGGCCGAAGGAGCACGACTCGAAATCGTGTGACGGCTAATAACCGTCCGTGGGTTCAAATCCCACCGCCACCGCAGCGAAGAGCCGGTCTCCACGGAGACCGGCTCTTCTGCGTGTGGCCTACTTGTTGAACTTGTCCTTGAGGTCCTGCACGCCGCCTTCCGCGCGGTCGCGAAGATCGTGCCCGGTCTCCTTGACCTGACCTTCGGTCTGGTCGGCGCGACCGGAGTTCTCGAGGTCCTGGTTGCCGGTCTTCTCGCCGAGCTTCTCCTTGGCGGCGCCGATGGCCTGCTCGGCCTTGTCCTTCGCCTTGTCGAAAACGCTCATGGCGGACGTTCCTCCTTCGACTGCGGCCACCGTTTGCGGCCGCGTGATCTTGGAGTACCCGGAGAGCCGGAACCGACACATCTGTCACCCGGTGCGGTTACCCCGGCGCCCGTGGAAGAAGTCTTCGAGCAGGGCCGCGCACTCGGGCTCCAGCACGCCGCCGACGACTTCCGCGCGGTGGCTGAGCCGCCGGTCTCGGACGACGTCCCACAGCGACCCCACGGCCCCCGTCTTAGGCTCCCAGGCGCCGAAGACGAGCTTCGCGACCCGGGCCATCACGAGGGCGCCGGCGCACATCGTGCACGGCTCCAGCGTCACCGCGAGCGTGCAGCCCTCGAGCCGCCAGCCGTCACCGTAGATCTCGGACGCGGCCCGCAGCGCGAGGATCTCCGCGTGCGCCGTCGGGTCACCCAGTTCTTCACGGGCGTTGCGCGCGGAGGCGAGCGGGGTCCCGTCCGGGGACAGGACGACGGCGCCGATCGGCACGTCGTCGCCCGCACCCCGCGCCGCCGCGATCGCCGCCTGGACGGCGGCGATGTCGGCGGCGGAGGCGGAGGGGCTCAGATCTCGTCCAGGATCTTGGTGAACTCGGCGGCGAATCCACACCGCTGCGCGACCATCTGGAGTTGTTCGTCGGGATAGAGGTCGACCTCGCCGACGATCACCTGGAGCTCGGCCCCCGGCAAGCCGAGATCGGACAGGATCTCCAGGTCGCCTTCGGGCCAGACCGCGTCGTCGTCCTCGTCCGGTGGATCGACTCTCAGCACGTCGAGGACGTCCGCGGCGATGTCGTAGTCGAGCGCCGCCGCGGCGTCGGACAGCAGCAGTGAGGGCCCTCTGGGACTCGGCCGGACGATCACGAAGAACTCGTCGTCGATCGCCAGCAGCCCGAAGGCGGCACCGGTGGAACGCAGTTTGCCGAGCTCGGTGATCGCAGCGTCGAGTTCGGCGAGTGCCCCTGGATCAAGAGAGCTGCACCGCCACCGACCGTCCTCCCGCACCACGGCCACCGCGAACCCCGTGATCGGCTCTTGCACCGCCATGCGCACACCGTATTCCGCCCGCATTCGGAACGCACGCACGGTGCACCTGAAGCGCCGCATGCGCCACTATCGAGACATGACCGGACCCACCGACCTGCCCACCCTCCCCGACGCGCGCTTCGCCGGTTTGCTGGCCGAAGCCCGCGCGCTCCAAGCGAAAACCGTAGAGCTCCGCCGGGAGATCCACCGGAATCCGGAGCTCGGCCTCCAACTGCCGAAGACCCAGGCCTCGATCAGGCAGGCCCTCGAGGGCCTGCCGCTGGAGATCACCGAGGGCAAATCGACCACCTCGCTGACCGCCGTCCTCCGGGGCGGGAAGCCCGGTCCGGCGATCCTTCTGCGCGGCGACATGGACGCGCTGCCGCTTCAGGAGGACACCGGCCTCGACTTCGCCTCCGACGACGACGGCGTGATGCACGCCTGCGGGCACGACACCCACGTGGCGATGCTCGCGTCCGCGGCGCGGCTGCTCAGCGAGCACGCCGCCGAACTGGCCGGTTCGGTGGTGTTCATGTTCCAGCCGGGCGAAGAGGGCCAGCACGGCGCGCGCCACATGATTCACGAGGGCGTGCTCGAAGCCGCGGGCGAACGCGTCGAAAAGGCGTTCGGCCTGCACATCTTCACCCAGGTCGAGTCCGGCATCGTGCAGACGCGACCGGGTCCGATCATGGCGTCGGCGAACAGCTTCCACGTGAAGGTCACCGGGCGGGGCGGCCACGGTTCGGCGCCGCATCAGGCGATCGACCCGGTGCCCGCGGCGGCGGCGATCGTCACCGCGCTGCAGACGATGGTGACCCGCAAGGTCAGCGTGTTCGAGCCCGCGGTGGTTTCGGTGACGCGCATCGAGGCCGGGACGACGACGAACATCATCCCGGAGACGGCGTTCCTGGAGGGCACGATCCGGACGCTGTCCGAGCGGACGCTGGCGTTCGTGCGCGAGGAACTGCCGAAGGTGTGCGAGGCGATCGGTGCCGCGCACGGCGTCCGCGTGAGTGCCGAAGTCGTCCCCGGCTACCCGGTCACCGTCAACGATCCGCAGGTCGCGGGACGGGTGCTGGAGCTGGCGGCCGAGGTCCTCGGCGCCCGCAACGCCGAGGTCATGGAGAACCCGGTGATGGGCGCGGAAGACTTCTCCTATGTCCTGCAACGCGTTCCGGGCGCCTTCGCCTTCCTCGGCGCCTGCCCGCCCGATGCCGACCTGGCCACGGTCGAGGCGAACCACTCGAACCGCGTGGTCTTCGACGAGGACGCCATGGCCAACGGCGTCGCGATGTACGCCGCCTTCGCCCTGGACGCACTCCGGTAGCTATTACACAACAGTGTTGATTTAATGGGTGGCATGAGCGATGACACCCTGGCCGTCCTGGCCGCGCAGGAGGAGCGCCTGGTCTTCAGCCGGTTCGACAACGAGACCGCGCTGAAGCTGGGCATCCACCTGCTCACGGCGGCACGGGACCACGCCCTCCCGGTGACGGTCTCCGTCCGCCGCGGCGGCCAGCGGCTGTTCCACGCGGCGTTGCCGGGCACCTCGGCCGACAACGACGCGTGGATCGACCGCAAGAGCCGCGTCGTCGACCGCTACGGGCACAGCTCGTTCCTCGTCGGCGAGCGGTTCCGTGCGAAGGGCACGACGTTCGAGGCCGACTCGCGCCTGGACCCGGACCTGTACGCCGCGCACGGCGGCGTCTTCCCGGTGATCGTCGACGGCGTGGGGCCCGTGGGCACGGTGGGCGTCTCGGGACTGCCTCAGGCCGACGACCACGCGTTCGTCGTCGAGCAGCTGGAAGTGTTCCTCGCCACACTGTCCTAAGTGGACGTCGCGCTCCGATCGAGCCGCAAGGTGAGGAAGGCGGCGTTGGGCGAGAGGGACACGCGGTCGGCCCGATAGCCGCCGAACGTCTTCTGCCGCGGGTCGACCACGTCCATCGTGAAGGACAGCCTCGGGCCCGTCGACGGTCGGGCGTAGGACATCGTCACGATCGCGCGTCCGGCAGACGCGCACATGGCGTCCGGCGCACACCGCTCGTCCAGTACCGCGAGATAGCCGAGACGGAGATCTTCCTTCGGGAGCACGATCCAGCTGCCGAGGCGGACCGTGAACGAGTCGCCCAGCGCGGGCGGGCCACACGAGGCGTTCAGGAACAAGATCGCCGCGCCGAAGAGGAGCAGTTTCGCCGGAGTGCCCCAGAGCCACTGTCTTCGCATGCGAGGAAGACGGGCGGAACGGGCCGGTCGGTTGCACCCGAGACCGGGCGATCTCCGGACACCCGTCCCACTCTTCAGGACACCCGGCCCGGTCGCGCTCGTCGGGCCGAGGAAGCCTTGGCAAAGCTGGGTTCCGCCGCCCGGACGTCCGCCCACTGACCGGCGGCGAATTCGTAAGGGCTCGAAAATGTTGTCTGCGCTGAAAAATTAAAGACCGTGTGCGCGCCCGGCAAAAGCGGGCGCGCACACGGCGACAGGTCAGGGGTCGTGGCCATCGACGATCGCGGCTTGGCCCTTATGGGCGCCTCGGGGCGCGCGGTGGAGCGCGGCGGGCGGCTGCTCACCGGTCAAAGCCGGCGGGACCATGAACGCGAGGGAAACGATGTCTGGCCGGTGCTCCTGTCTCCGGTCGAACCTCGCGACCGGACGGAACCGGGGGAAGTTTCCCTCGATGTCCTTGACTGTACGCCAGATCGTGCTGATTTGGTGAATTGCTTCCGCCCCGCTCGCGTGGGACGCTTGAAGAAGACCACGGAGCGTCCGTGGCGTGTTGTGGTACCAGTGCCCTTCTCGGCCGAACCGGACCCCTTCGGTGTTCTGAACCCGTTGCTGGATTTTGCCCACTTTCACGAGACCAGAACGGTGTGATCTCCCATGACCTCCACACAGACGAGGCAGGGCAGCGACTTCGCCGAACTGTCCAAATTGGTCATCGACGCCGGCCTGCTCAAACGCAGGCGCGTGTACTACGCGGTGAAGATCTCCTTGAACCTCCTCGCTTTCGCGGGCGGCTGGGTCGCGTTCGCGCACTTGGGCGACTCGTGGTGGCAGCTGTTCCTCGCCGCGTTCTTCGCGATGATGTTCACGCAGCTGTCCTTCATCGGCCACGACGCGGGACACAAGCAGATCTTCCGCGGCCGCAAGGCGAACGACGTCACCGGCTTCGTCCACGGCGGACTGACCGGGCTCAGCTACGGCTGGTGGATCGGCACGCACACCCGCCACCACGCCAACCCCAACCACGAGGACGAGGATCCGGACGTCAACCTCGCCGCGCTCATCTTCACCAAGGCGCAGGGCACCGAGCGGCGTGGCTTCCTGCGCTGGATGGCGAAGTACCAGGCGTTCCTGTTCTTCCCGCTGCTGTTGCTGGAAGGCCTGAACCTGCACGCGTCGAGCGTGACCGCGATGTTCCAGCGCGGCTTCAAACGCCGGAAGCTCGAGGCGGCGCTGATGCTCGCCCACGTCGCCGCGTACCTGACAGCCGTGTTCGTGGTCCTCTCGCCGGGCGTCGGCTTCGTCTTCATCGCCGTGCACCAAGGCCTCTGGGGTGTGTACATGGGCTGCTCGTTCGCCCCGAACCACAAGGGCATGCCGACGCTGTCGGCCGGTCACAAGCTCGACTTCCTGCGCAAGCAGGTGCTCACCTCGCGCAACGTGCGCGGCGGGCCGGTCGTGGACTTCGCCCTCGGCGGGCTCAACTACCAGATCGAGCACCACCTCTTCCCGAGCATGGCGCGGCCGAACCTCAAGCACGCGCAGGTGATCGTGCGGGAGTTCTGCGCGAAGCACGGCATCGACTACGCGCAATGCGGCTGGGCCGCGTCCTACGGATACGTCCTCAAACATCTGCACGAGGTCGGCGCCCCGTTGCGCGCCCCGGCGACGGCGGTCGCGCGATGACCGCCTCCCGCTCCCTCGGCGACGTGGCGGAACCCGCCGCCGACGACCGCTGCCCGAACTGCCCGCACCCGATGTCCGCGCACGACGCGATCGCCCGGCGCTTCTGCACCGCGACCGCGGCAGGCGGGTTCAGCCGCGGTTGCACCTGCGCCACGAAACCCGAAACAACCGAATAGAGGATCGCCATGAACGCCGACACCGTCCCCGTCTCCCGCTACGAGATCCGGGTCGACACCGTGAAGAAGATCGTCAACGAGCACACCGAACTCGACAACGAGGCGGCGTTCTCGCTGGCCGTGCACATGGTGCGGGCGCTCGACACCGTGCCGGAGCCGGTTCGCTGACACCGGCCTCCTGAACACTGTGGCCGGGGTTACTCGCGCGTTAACAACGCGTCAGTGACACGCCGGAAGGCGTCAGGGAGGTGTTGGCGAAGCGGCCGGGCCGGGCCGATCGGAGTTGTGCTGACGGAGCACTGACCGATCGACGCGGAGGTAACCGTGACGCTCAGCGAGCTCCTTCCCAGCCTCGGCTGCGAGGCCGCCGACCACCTCGAACCGGGGGTCTGGCCGCGGAGCACCCGGCTCGGGCCCGGCGGGGAACTGCTGTTCGCCGGCGCGCCGGTGTCCCACCTCGCCGCGAGGTTCGGGACACCGGCGTATCTGCTCGACGAGGACGAGGTCCGGCAGAACGCCCGCGCCTACCGCCGGGCGCTGCCGGACGCCGAGGTGGCGTACGCGAGCAAGGCGCTCTGCACCCGCGCGGTCCTGCGCTGGGTCGCCGAGGAAGGGCTTTCACTCGACACCTGCTCGGCGGGCGAGATCGCCGTCGCGCGGTCGGTCGGCTTCCCCGCCGAACGGATCCTGCTGCACGGCAACGCGAAAACCCCCGAAGACCTCAAGGCCGCGCTGTCCTACGGCGTCCGCCGGATCGTGGTGGACTCGCTCGACGAGATCGAGCAGCTCGGAGCCCTCGCCACCGGCGCGCAGCAGGTGCTGATCCGCGTGACACCCGACGTCGCCGCCGGCACGCACGCGGCGATCACCACCGGCACCGAAGGGCAGAAGTTCGGCTTCTCACTGCGCGAAGAGGTCCGCGACAACCTCGGACGAGCCGTCTCCGCCGTCCTCGCGCAGCCGGGGCTCCGCCTGGCCGGACTGCACTGCCACATCGGTTCGCAGGTGTCGCGTGTGGACTTCTACGAACAGGCCGCCCGCAAGATGATCGGGGTGCTCGCCGGGCTCCGCGAGACCCACGGCGTCACCCTGCGGGAACTGGACCTCGGCGGCGGGCACGCCGTCCGCTATCTGCCGGGGGACACCGGTTTCGACATCGACGGTTATGTCCGGCGTCTGCGTGTCGCACTCGCCTACGAATGCACGTCGCGCGCCTTCCCGCTGCCGAAACTGACGATCGAACCCGGCCGCGCGATCGTCGGCCCGGCGGGCATCACCGTGTACCGGGTCTGCGCGGTGAAACGCGGTTCGCGCACGTTCGTCGCCGTCGACGGCGGGATGAGCGACAACGCGCGGCCCGCGCTCTACGGGGCGGCGTACACCGCACGCCTGGTCGGCAGGCGCAGCCGGGCGGCCAGGCGGCCGATGACGGTGGTCGGGCGGCACTGCGAATCGGGCGACATCCTCGCCGACGGGCTCTCCCTGCCCGACGACGTCCACCCCGGCGACCTGCTGGCCGTCCCGTGCACCGGGGCATACCACCACTCGCTCGCCTCGAATTACAACCTCGTCGGCAGGCCGCCGGTCGTCGGCGTCTCGAACGGCACCGCGACCCTGCTCGTCCGGCGCGAAACCGAGGAAGACCTGCTGAAACGCGATCTCGGCTGACTCGCCTTCCGAAAACCTCGGCGCCCTCCCGGTCGTGCGACAGAATCCTTCGCACGACGGCTCCGAGAAAGAGAATCGCGACAAACAACTTAACGGCGGTAGCATTCTAGACATTGATCGATACGCTGCGCGACAAGAATCGCATGCCGAAACAAAGGGAGGGACGGCATGGGTGACGAACCACGCGCGCAGATGGAGCAGCGCACACCTAGAGGTTTGGACAATACCGATCGCACTCTGATCGCTCTACTGCAAGTCGACGGGCGGGCCTCGTTCACAGCGCTGGCCAAGGCCGTCGGACTGTCGGAGGGCGCCGTACGGCAGCGCGTCCAACGGCTGCTGCGGGACGAGACGATGCAGATCGTCGCGGTCACGGATCCGGCGAATGTCGGGCTCGGCCGTCAGGCGATGGTCGGGATCAGAGTCCAAGGCGATCCGCGAGCTGTTTCCGATCAGCTCTCCGGATTGCCGGACGTCCATTACGTCGTGCTCACGGCCGGAAGCTTCGACCTGCTCGCCGAGGTCGCCTGCCGGGACGACGAACACCTCTTGAGTGTGCTGAACGACGACATCCGGCCCATCCCGGGTGTCGTCAGCACCGAGACCCTGATCTACCTGAAACTCGCAAAACAGACATACGCCTGGGGCAACCTGACCCGGTAGCCCGCGGCTCAGTGCAATGAAAGGCCCGTTACTTGCAAAATTTGCAAGTAACGGGCCTTTCATTGCACGCGCGGGAGGCTAGACGCAACGCAGATACGCGTCCGGAGTCCGCCGTCCGGATTCGAGACCGCGGAGGACCTTCGGCAGCGGACCGCTGTGCAGCACCCCGAGCCGCTGCGTCGCCCGCGTCAGCGCGACGTACAGTTCCGCCTCGCCGCTCGGGCCTTCCGCGAGGATCCGCTCCGGCTCCACCACCAGGACGGCGTCGTACTCCAGCCCCTTGGCCGCGGACGGCGCGATCGCTCCCGGCACCCCCGGCGGCCCGATGACCACCGACGTCCCCTCTCGCCCCGATTCTTCACGGGTGAACTCCGCGACGGCGTCTTCCATGTCCACTTCGGACAGTCGACGGGCCCACGGCCGGACGCCGCACGAACGCACGGATTCCGGCGGAACGACGTCGGGGGCGAAACTCGCCAGCAGTGAAGCCGCCACCGCCATGATCTCCGACGGCGTCCGGTAGTTGACGGTCAGCTTCCGGTACACCCAGCGGTCGGCGACGTACCGGGAGAGCATCGCGTCCCACGACCGCGCGCCGGACGGCGACCGGCGCTGCGCGAGATCCCCGACCACGGTGAAAGACCGGCTGGGGCAACGCCGCATCAGAACCCGCCAGTCCATTTCGGACAGTTCCTGTGCCTCGTCGACGACGACGTGGCCATAGGTCCAGTCCCGGTCGGCGGCGGCGCGTTCGGCCAGGTCCCGATCGTCGCGTTTCGCGAACCGCTCCGCCAGATCCTCGGCCTTCAGCACATCGGTCGGCCGGAGCGCGAACTCGTAGTCGTCGTGATCCTCTTCGACCTCGATGAGTTCCAGCACCCGCTCGGCGTACTCCTTCTGTGCCAGCTGCCGTCGCTCCTCCGCTCGCCGCTCGGCCGTGTGGTCCCAGCCGAGCAGCTCGACGGCCTCGTCCAGCAGAGGCACGTCGGACACCGTCCACGCGGCCGCGTCCTCGCGGAACAGCGCCGGATCGGCCCCGGCCGCCCGCAACCGCTCCGGCGAGGCGTAGAGGCCGGCGAGCAGCCGTTGCGGCGTCAGCACCGGCCACAGGCGGTCGAGCACCGTGCCGAGCCCCACGCTGCCTTCCAGATCGCGCCGGACGTTCTTCAGCATCTCCGGTCGGGTGTGCTTGTCGTCCACCGGCAGCCAGCCCGCCCCGATCCGGTCGACCGCCCGGGCCGTGAGCGCGGTGATCACCTCGCGTTCGAAGACGGCCTTCGCCTCGTTGTGCAACAGGCCGCTGTCCCTGGCCACCTCGCGCGCGGCCGCCGCGATTTCGGCGTCGAGCGGCACGGTGACGTCGTCGAGTTCGATCGGCTCCGGTCCGGAGGGCAGTTCCTGCCGGTCCCGCACCGCCGCCGCGAGCACGTCCAGGATCGCCAGCGAGCCCTTGAGCCGCTGCACCGGCGGCGGGTCCTCACGTTCGGTGCGAAGGCCGGGGACGAGGCCCCCCGGCGTCGCGAAGACGGCACTGGTCTCGCCGAGCGACGGCAGGACGCGGCCGATGTGGTCGAGGAAGCCACTGCTCGGCCCGACGACGAGCACGCCGCGGCGTTCCATGCGCTCCCGCTTCGTGTACAGCAGGTACGCCACCCGGTGCAGCGCCACCGCGGTCTTGCCGGTGCCGGGGCCGCCCTCCACCACGACGACACCCGGGTGGTCCAGCCGGATGATCTCGTCCTGCTCCGCCTGGATGGTCGCGACGATGTCCCGCATCCCCTCGCCGCGCGGCGCGTTGACCGCGGCCAGCAGCGCGACGTCACCCCGTTCCCCCGCCCGATCCGGACGGCCGAAGACCTCGTCGGTGAAATCGAGGACCTTACGGCCGAGGGTGCGGAACTGGCGGCGTCGCGCCATTCCTTCGGGGGACGCGCCGGTCGCGCAGTAGAACGCGCGCGACGCCGGTGCCCGCCAATCCAGCACCAAAGGTTCGTAGTCGTTCCGTTCGTCGAAAAGGCCGACCCGCCCGACGTACGTCCGCCCTCCCGAAAGGGCGTCCAAACGGCCGAAACAAAGGCCCTCGTCGGCGATCTTCAGCCTGGCCATCTCGCGGGCTTTCGTGCCGACGGAGACTTCCCGGTCGGACAGCGCGAAGCCTTCTCCCCTCAGCGCACCGGCATACGCTTCGCCCACCCGCGTACGTTCGGTGTCCAGCCGCTCGTAGAGCGACGCGATGTACTCCCGTTCGGATCGCAATTCCTCGTCGTACCCCTGATTTGACAAGTTCCCCTCACAGCGTTTAGACTACTCAGGTAATCGGCGCTCAGATCAGCATTCCTGATTTGGGCGCCGATTTTTTATTGTCCACCCCTTGTCAAGAGGGACCCGGTATCACTCCGGAAATGATCGTGCGCGATAATGGGGACCACAGCCCGCCATTACCGCGCACGATCCGCGCCGCCCTGAACCGCCCGCCCCGAACTGCTCAGCCGAGCATGAACTCGCGGGGTTCCAGCGCCCGCCCCACCACGCGGACGTCGCCCAGCCAGCCGTGGAACGCCTGCTCGACGATCGAGTCGTAGGCGTAGGCGCCGATCAGCCAGGAGCCGCCGGGATTCGCGATCCCCGCCGCCGTCGTCTTCGGATTCCGCAACACCGGGCACCCGTCGACGTAAAGCATCGTCCGCCTGCCGTCGTTGACAGCGGCGACGTGGATCCATTCCTTCAACGCCAGTTCGTGGCCCCAGCAGGTGGAGATCCCGTTCTGGTTCACCGGGAACACCGCCCACTGGAACGCCGCACCGTCCGAAAGGGACAGTGTGGCCGCGGGCTCGCCGGGATCGTCGCCGGTCTTCCCCGCCTTGCCGCCGGAGCCCTGCCTGCCGAAGATCGCGGCCCACGCGTGGCCGCCGTCCTTGAAATCCTCGGGCAGCTTCACGAACGCCTCGACGGTGTAGCCGCGAGCGAACGCCTCCGCGTTCATCGGCGCGGAGTCCGCCGTGCGCAGATACGCCCCGCGAGCCGGTTTCTTGCCGCCGTCGAACCGGAGGCTCGACCTCGACGGCTGCCGCCCGGAGAACTCACCGGAGAACCGCAGCGCGCCCGCGGCGCTGCCGGGCAGGGTCACCCGGACCAGGTCGTTGCCCCTGCCGGACAGGTCGCGGACACCATCGACAGCGCTGACCGGTGCGCCGTCGCGGCCTTCGAACCGCCAGTACGCCACGGTCCCGCGGATCAGCTGCCGTTCGGCGGGCCGTGCGGGCGGGACCGGGACCGGCGCGAAACCGGCGAACCTCGTGTCGAAATCGACCTCCAGGCTGAAGTAGTCCGCCGGGCCGGTGCGCTCGATCTCCTGCCGCTGCAACTCGTTCAGCCGCGGCGCCTGGTCGGCGAGCCACGGCGAGACCGTGCGGACGTCGATCACGTTCCGCGTGAGGTCGAACCGGTAGAGCCGGATCATCGCGCTGCCGCCGTAGTAGCGGTCCTGGTAGTTGGTGATGTGCAGATGAACGTCGTTGCCCGCCTTGTTGCGCTTCACCGCGCGGCCCGGCGGCCAGTAATGCCCGTTGAGCGTCAGGAAGATCTGGTCGTTCCCGTCGATCAGCTCGTCCCAGACCTTCTGCCCGAACTCCGAAAGCTGAGCCTGACCCGCCTCGTCGGCCCATACCAATTCATGGATGGTCAGGATGGCCGGAAGCCGCGGGTTCCGGCGGAGCACCGACCGCGCCCACTCCAGCCCGCCCGCCGACGGCCGCCAGTCGAGCGCGAGCAACAGCCACTCGCGACCGCCGGCCCGGAAGACGTGGTGGCTGTTGTAGCCGTCCGGGCTCGCGCCGCGGAAGGTCCGCGAGCCGCGTTGCCGCTGCGGACCGAACGCGTCGAGGTACGGCGTGCGGCCGCGCTGGTCGTCGGTCGAGGACTTGATGTCGTGGTTGCCCGCCAGCGTGCTGTACGGGAACCGGCGACGGTCGAGATGCTGGAAAGACCGGCTGATCTGGTCGAACTCGCCCTGCTGCCCGTTCTCGGTGAGGTCGCCGAGATGCGCCAGGAACACGATGTTCTCGTCGCCGCCCGTGACGTGGCGCAGCGTGGCGTCCAGCGGCGCGGGGTCGCCGCGGTCGGCGTCGAAGAGGTACTGGGTGTCGGGAAGGACCGCGAGGGTGAAGCAAGCGTCTTCGGTGTCCGGGCCGTGATGGCCGAAGGTCGCTGAAGCCGCCGGGGCACCGAGAGCAGGCAACGCGGACACCGCCGCACCGGCGCCGAGCAGGCCCGCGCCGCGCAGGAAGGTCCGTCTGGAGGAGTCGTTCACGGCCGCAACCTACGGATCCGCGGGCAACGCGTCCCGAACCGCGGATGAACACTTGCTCCGCTCGGTAGCTTCGTCACATGGGGAACGTCAAACGCTGGCCCGTGCTCGCCGGGGTCGGTGTGGTGGTGGCCGCGGCGACCTGGTGGATCGTGGACGAGATGCCGGCGGTGGACGACGCCGTCGCCAGGGAGGCGCTGCCTCCGATCGACGAGCATCTGCGCGCGAAGCTCTGGGCGGGGACGCTCGCGGGCACCGGCTTCCCGGACGTCCGCTGGGTGTGCACGCAGAAGGTGATCGAGACCCGGCCGGACGGCGAGCGTGTCAAGATCGGCCTGGTCGCGAGCTGCGACGAGGTCATGAAAGAAGGCGGCGGGCTCGTCGTCGGCAGCGGATTCCGCCGGCAGCCGATGGTCTACCTCGTCGAGCGCACACCGTCCGGATACCGCGTGCTCGACCGGAAACTCGCGGAGGACGGGGCAGGCTACTCGCCTTCGGTCAAGGCGATGTTCTCGTGGGTCGGCGCGCGCCGGGTGATCCACGGCGCGAGCCCGGACGACCCGAAGACCGTGTCGCCCGCCGCGTTCGGCCTGCCGGACGGCACCCCGGTCCGCACGCGGAGCTGATCAGTCGCCGTTCCGGTCGATCAGCTTCGGCACGACGAACCACAGGACGACGAACAGCACCGCCGTCACCACGCCGAGGATCGTCATCGCGATCGGGCCGAAGACGACCTTGGCGATGAGCGCGACGGTCGTGGTGATCGCGGCCGCGAGGCAGCCGAGCCCGACCAGGACGGACCGGTTGCCGAAGACGAGGATCCGCTCACGGTTCCCGGTGCGGAACAGCAGCCGGTGCCACGCGGCCGGCGCCGTCAGCAGCACCGTCGAGCACACCGTGAGCAGGACGGCCACCAGGTGAACGGACTTCTCGAATCCGCTCGCCTCGTGGAACTCGTCGGTGAACACCACAGTGAGCAGGAACCCGAAGAGGATCTGGACACCGGCCTGCGCGACCCGGAGCTCCTGCAGGAGTTCACTGACGTTGCGGGTCAGGCGCTCGTTCTTCGTCTCTTCGGTGTGCTCGACCATGCGGCGGCTCCAAGACCATCGGTTGACGCCTGACTTTTTCGTGCCAGCCGAGCGAAGTCACCGATACGACCACGACGGCGAGGCCGAACCACTGCGTACCGGACAAATGCGCGTTCAGGAACGATACGCCGATAACAGCCGCGGTGACAGGGAAAGCCAGCTCCGCCAACGTTGCCCTCGCGGCGGGGGTCGACCGCAGGCCCACGTAGTACAGGCTCAGCGCCAGCAGACCGGGAACCAGCGCGAGCAGGACGAGACCGACCGCGTTGTCCCAGCCGACCGCGAACCCACCGCCCTGGACCGCCACGATCCCCGCCGCGACCGGGAGCCCGACGGTGAAGCGCAGCGTGGTGACCTCCTTCGGCGCCAGCTCGGTGGAGAGCAGCCTGCCGAGCACCGTTCCCGCCGCCCACAACGCCGCCGCGCCGATCGCCAGCAGCGCCGCCTTCGCCGCGGCGACCTGGATGTTCAGCGGATCCTTGAACGCCAGCAGCCAAGCACCCAGCAGCGCCGGGATCGCGAAGAAGGCGTATCCGGGACGGACCCGCTCGCGGAGCACGAAATACGCCGCCAGAACGGCGAACACCGGCTGAAGCTTCTGCAGCACCAACGGCGTCACGGGGTCGCCCAGTTTGAAGGCGGCGGTGAACATCGCCGTCGCGAGCGCGGAAGAACCGCCACCGATGGCGAGCACGGCCAGCCACTCCCGCGGTCCGACCCGGCGCAGCGCGCGGAAGGCGCCCGGGATGAGAGGGCTCAACACGAGCACCACCAGCAAGTGCTCCCAGAAGACGACGGTGGCCGCGGGGAGCGCTTCGGCGAGCGGAAGCCGCAGAAGTCCGTCAGTGCCCCAAAGCGCGGCCGCGACCGCGACCAGCCAGGTGCGATCCGGAGGATTAGTACTCACTTACCCTGCCCATAGTTTGAGAATGATCGCCCGACCGAGTGACCGCTCTGGCGTGCCCGATGTCTTGCGGACTAAGCAGGGCGCATGCGCCCCGTCCCCTTAGTCGCCCTTGTCCTGTCCACCGCCGCCTTGGCCTTCACCTCCGGCGCCGGGCCCGCCACCGCCGCCGCCCCCGGTTCCCGGGTGCACGTCATCACCGCCAAGAGCGGCCTCACGGTCTACAAACCGGAATTGGTCCCGCCCGGTGCCCGCGCGCACGTCTTCGGGTTGACCTCGAAGGCTTACGGCACCTCGACCGCGGTCCTCGTGACCGGCCTGCTGCCCAACCGCGAATACGGCGCGCACGCGCACACGAAGCCGTGCGGTGCCACCGGAGACCTCGCGGGCCCGCACCACCAGAACGTCGAAGACCCGGTGAAGCCGTCGGTGGATCCCGCCTATGCCAACCCCCGCAACGAGATCTGGCTCGACCTCACCACCGATGCCGCCGGCCGCGGCGCCTCCGTGTCCAAAGTGGACTGGACGTTCGACGCCCGGCGGGCCCATTCGATCGTGATCCACGAAACGCATACGCACACCGACCCGGGTCACGCCGGGACGGCGGGCGCACGGCTGGCGTGCGTGACGGTCGACTTCTAGCCGTGTTTTCTAAAACCCCCAGGTGCGCTCCGGCCGGATCCTGATCCGGACGTTGTACTCCCTGTCGAACTTCGGGGTGTCGTAGTCGATCGCGGGGTAGTGCTTCTCGTACTTGCCGAGGAAGCCTGGCTGCTCCGACGCGACACCGTCCGGCAGGATCTCGGCCTTGCCGCCGATCACCAGGATCGAGCCGCCGTGCTCGTCGCTGTTGAAGTGGAGGCTGACCTCGGGGTTGGCTTCGATGTGCCGGGTCTTCGCCGTGTCCGGCCGGCTGAAGATGACGATGTCTTCACCGTCGAGCACGAACCACACCGGACGAGGCGAAGGCCTGCCCTTCGGGCTGATGGTGGTCAGCCAGGCGACGCTCTCCTTCGCCCGCTCGGCGAGGCGCGGGTCGGGTTGGTAGGTCATGAACCGACCAACCACGACCCGCCGGTATTTCTTCCGTGTCCGCCTCAGCGAGACGCGACGAGCTTGGCGTAGCGCGTCCCGGCGCCGAGCAGCACCAGACCGGCGAGGAGGAAGGCCGCGACCCTGGCGAGGCCGTCGAGCGCGGAGAGGTCGAACAGGACCAGCTTCAGCACCGCCGCGCCGACCAGCACCAGACCGGTCACCCGCAGGCCGACCACCGCGATGCCGCGGATGAGCAGCACGAGCGCGGCGACCGTCCAGGACACCGTGATCACCACGTGGCCGACCAGGAAACCCGAGCGGCCGGGGACGGCCAGCAGCGCGCCGCACAGGACCATCGCGCCGGCGCCGTAGAGCGCGCAGACCCCGGCGAAGAGCCACGGCACGACGTTCTCCGACGCGCCCTTGAACAGCCCGAGCCGGTGCGCGACCCACGGAAGCGTGATCGACACGGCCAGGATCGCGACGGCGACCAGCAAGGCGGCGGCGAGGTCGGCGTCCGGCCGGTTCCTGATCAGGAAGAAGAGCGTCGGCGGAACGTCGAAGGCCAGCGCGATGAACCCGCCGATGACGGCGAAGCCCAGCCCGCCGAAGAGCGCGACGTGCTTCTTCGTCCACAACGCGACCAGGGCCAGCAAGACCCCTTCGCCGATCAGGATCGCCGAGCGGGCACTGCCGTCGAAGAGCGTCATCGTCGTCTGCAGGGCCGCCAGGAGCCCAGCGGCGCCCGCGAGGTCGCCGGTCCAGCCGTTGAGCCACTGGCCCGCCGCCCACACGCCCAGCAGCACCAGCGCGACCGACGCGGTGACGAGCACGGCCGACGTCTTCGGCAGGAACAGCGCGGCGAGCAACGACGGCGCCGGTGCGACGGCGAGCAGGGCGAGCGCGGCGGCGTCACCCGGACGCTTGGTGGTGACGATCAGGGCGAGCGTGAGTCCGACGGCACCCGCGGCCAGCGCGGCGGCGGTGTTGGCGACGCTGCCGCCGAAGCCGGTGAACGCCGTGCTGAAGATCGACGCGACCAGCGGCGGGATCCCGGCGGCGACCGCGACCGACGGCCACGACTGGCGCAGCTGCACCGGCGTCGAGGCGACCTGGACCACCAGCAGGAACGCGACCAGTTCGGGGGTGAAACCCTGCGTGATCAACGGCGCGCAGACCACACAGCCGAGCACGACGGCCGTCGCGAGCAGCGACGTCTTCCACCGCACGGCCAGCAGCAACCCGCCGACCGCGATCAGGAGCCCGATCGCGAGACCGGCGTAGGCCGGGAGGTACTCGTACATCGTCGTCGCGGCGATGGCGTCTAGGTACAACGCCCCGATCCCGGTCGCGGCGAGCGCGAACGCGCCGGTGCGGCCCGCCGGGGTGCGGTGCAGCTTCAGGCCGATCCCGACGAGTGTGAGGCCGAGGACGGCGCCACCGATCACCCGCGGCAGCGGTCCGAACCAGCCGCGCTGGATGGCGAGCACGAGGAACAGCACGATGCCGAGCAACGTGACCGCGCCGCCGACCCAGGCCAGCAGCCTGCTGCCGGCGCCCTCCTTGCTCAGCTTCTCGGACAGCGTGGTCCGCGGGACCGGCTGATACGGGCGGTACGGCTGCTGCGGGGGCTGCGGGTACTGCTGGCGGTTCTGCTGCTGCCACTGCGCGTACTGGGCCTGCTGGTACTGGGCCTGGTACTGAGGGTGCTGCGGGTGCGTGAAGTAGCGCGGGTACGGCTGCTGCGGGATCTGGGGCTGAGGCTGCTGGTGCGGCTGGGCCTGGAGGGGTACCTGCGGTTGGTGCTGGGCCTGGGCGGCCTGCGGTGAGGTTCGCGGCTCGGCGGGCTGCTCGGGCGGCGCCGGAGCCTGCTGCTCGGCCTGCTCCTTGAGCGTCTGCTCCTTGGGCGCCTGCTCTTTGGGCGCCTGCTCCGGCGCCTCTTCGTGCGTCGGTTCCGCCCCGGACCGGGCGGTCCGCAGCTCCGTACCGACCCGCGCGAGGCGGGCCCCAAGGTCGTCGATCTCCCCGGCGAGCCTGAGGAGCACATCCCCATCGGTGGTCATGGCGAACAGCATGCGGCTTCAGGACCGCCGCGGGATCCGTAGCACTACTCAATCGTGATGACGATGTGGTCGCGACCTGCAAGATCATCGCGATCTGGCCCACATGCGCTACGCTTGAGGTGTCACCCAAAGCGATTTCGGTGACACGGAGTGCGGCACCGTGGGTGTCGTACGAGTCGCAAGGCCAGGTGCACCCGGGGAATACCGGGACCCTGGCCTTACGCGTATCCGCGGTCAGGCACGGGTGTCGACCTGTAGCTCGATCACGTACTCGGCCAACCGGTCGGCGTAGTCGGAAGTTCCTTGCTGGCGAGCGCGAACAGCCCCGGCGACGATGTCGGAGATCCACAACAACGGCTCGTCGGCACCGCGAACGTGCCGAACACGAAACGCGGCGCCTTGAGGCAGTGAAAAACGGGTCTGCTGGACGGTGCGCACATCGCGGGCGTCAAGTTGGACTGTGCGGCCTTCAGCGACCAAGAGGCTGACATCTAGCGCGTGCAATTCCATCACCAGGCGTTGCAGGCACAGCGAACGGCCACGTTCCTGGCGTCGCGCCGGCACCGGGGTTCCGACCGCCACCAGATGCAACTCTTCGAAGTCGGCGACCCGCTTGACTACCGCTCGCTTCTGATCGCCGGTCAGCACGTTCCAGTGCAGCTTCCCCGTTCGCCCGGCTCGCATACCGAGCATGACTTCACGCAGCTCGGCATGCCGTTCGATGGGGAGAATCGCGGCTGCGAGTACGTAAAAGCCACCGTCGTCGTCCTCTTTGAACGACTCGTCTGCGAAGGCCTGCAGCACGGACATCCGGCGAGCCTAAGCATCCCCTTCCGGCACAATCGGTACGGTCTGTGCCTCCTTCGCAACATCGAGTTTCCGAACCCGAGATCGGGTGACGGCGACAGATGCGCTGCCGCAAAATCGTCCGGATCAAGTGAAAACCCGGCCACTGTGTGGATTTCGGGACGTCAGATGTCCCAAAATCCACACGGTCAAGGCGGGACTCACCGAGGGGACCGAACGAAGACCTACCGAGGAACGGCGGTACGTGACGGGCGGTTTTGGGTCGTCCGGGTAGAGGGAGTCGGTTCGACACAAGGCCGGTCCGTTACGGGGTTGACTCGAAGACCATGCCCGAAGCCGTCAAGATCATCACCGGCGAGGGTCTCGCCGACCACATCGACAGCAACTTCGGCTGCCCGATGTCAACACTTTGATAACTTACGCTAGCCGACACTCCCGACATGCGGCGTCCACCTCAAGATGCAACCCGCCGTGCCAGAATCTTGCGGGTGACGCTGCCATCGCCGGTGGACGACAACCACCGCCGCTTCCTACAGGCGATTTGGGACCTCTTCGTGGCCCAAAACAGGTGGCCGACGCTCCGTCAAGTCGACAGAAGGCTTGATCAACAGTTCGGGATTGACGCGTACGACGCCGTCATCAGCTTGCCGAGCGGCATGCTGTCTCCCGATGTTCGGGAACCTCTCCGCGCAGATCTCGAGCTTCGACTCACCGTAGCGGGCGCATCAGCATGCAGCGGCAGCCAAGAAGTTATTTCGATCTTCCTTCAGGCCATTCGATTCGCGGCCGAACTGGAAAAGCAGTGGCCCGGAAGGCCAACCGAGGCCACGGATGAGCCAACGCTCGCGACTTCGGAACTGCCAAAACGATTCCAACTTCCAGCAGCAGGGCAGGCATGCCTGCTAGAACAGGTTGGACACCTGCTATCCATAGACAGCTGGTGGTGGAGTAGTTCGACGCGAAAAAATGGCAACTGGGAATTTTTGATAAACAGGCATATACGACCGCTTCGAAGCATCGAAACCCTTAACGATTATTGGTCCGCCCGCGCCAAGGTGCTGAACCCAACGTTACGCCACAAGACCGAAGAGGTAGTCGACTTGACGGAATCAAATAAGGTCTTCATCAGCCACGCCGCATCCGATCGCCCCCTTGCCGACTTGCTTCGCGACACCCTAATTCTAGGTGGCGTGCCCGAAGACCGCGTCTTCTATTCCTCGGCCCGCTCGTCGGGAATTCCATCAGGCCAAGACGTGCGTAGCCACCTCCGCGAGGAGTTACGGAAGTCCAGCCTGGTCATCGAACTTGTTTCTGAAACTTTTCTTAGCAGGCCAATGTGCCTTATGGAACTAGGCGGAGCCTGGGTCCTCGAGAAGCCCACATATCCTGTAGTAGTACCGCCGTTAACACGGCAAGAAGCAACACAGAAAATTGGCGATGTGCACATAGGCATACTGGGAAGCGAGTCTGAAATTGATGAATTCTTTGACGAGTTAAGCGTTCGACTGTCGTCCGACTCTGGAATTGTAGTTAAGACTACATCCTGGAACAGGGCGGCCCGATTTTTCAAAGAACAGATTCTCGCCATGATCGCTTCAATGACTAAGCCGATCGCCGTTTCGACTCCAGCATCAACTCAAGATGAGCCAACCAGCAAGAACGCAAAGATTGCGATCGACAACTTCAGTGCAACCTCGACATCTTATGGCACCGAAGTTTACGGTGAGGCAACCAATGTTGACTCCAGCGAACACACAGTCGCCCTGAAGGCAACCATTTTCGATAACCAAGGGAAGATTGCCGGGACCGCCGGCGGCGTGGTCAACCAGCTTTCTCCAGATGAGACCAAGACGTTCACCCTGACAAGTTCAGTCCAACTCCCGGTTGACTACAGGTTGAAAGTTCAAGTTGACACCGTCGTTTAAGTCCCGCCCGCAAACGCCGGACGCCATCGGCGCGGTAGACGGCCAGGGCAGCCCTTGGTCGACGTGATCGACACCACAGGCGACAATGGAGGACGTGACAGCCACCCTGAGCAAGCCCAGCCTGAAGATCGGCCCCTACGAGGTCGATCCCCCGGTCGTGCTCGCTCCCATGGCGGGCATCACCAACGTCGCCTTCCGGCAGCTGTGCCAGGAGTACGGCGCGGGCATCTACGTCTGCGAGATGATCACCGCCCGCGCGGTGGTCGAGCGCCACCCCGGCACCATGCACATGATGACCTTCGGCGAGAACGAAAAGCCCAGGTCCATGCAGCTTTACGGGGTCGACCCGAAGACCATGCGCGAAGCCGTCAAGATCATCACCGGCGAAGGCCTCGCCGACCACATCGACAGCAACTTCGGCTGCCCGGTGGCGAAGGTGACGCGCAAGGGCGGCGGCGCGGCGTTGCCGTTCAAGCGCAAGCTGTTCGCCGACATCGTGCGCGAGTCGGCGAAGGCCGCGGCCGAGGCGGGCGTGCCGTTCACGGTCAAGTTCCGCGTGGGCATCGACGACGACCACCTGACGTACCTCGACGCCGGGCGTATCGCCGAGGCCGAGGGCGCGGCGGCGGTCAGCCTGCACGCGCGCACCGCCGCGCAGCGCTACTCCGGTCAAGCCGACTGGACGAAGATCGCCGCCCTCAAAGAAGCGGTCACCAGCATCCCGGTGCTCGGCAACGGCGACATCTTCTCGGCCGAGGACGCGCTGCGCATGGTCGACGAGACCGGCTGCGACGGTGTCGTGGTCGGGCGCGGTTGCCTGGGCAGGCCGTGGCTGTTCGGTGAACTGGAAGCCGCCTTCGCCGGGCGCGCGCAGCCCACGCCGCCGAATCTCGGCGAGGTCGCCAAGGTGCTGCGCCGCCACACGGAACTGCTCGTCGAACACGACGGCCACGACAAGGCCATGCGCGACATCCGCAAGCACATGGCCTGGTACTTCATGGGTTTCCCGGTCGGCTCCGAACTTCGCCGCGGTTTCGCGATGCTGTCCAGTTTGGACCAGCTCGACGACTTGATCGCCCAGCTCGACCACGACGCGCCGTTCCCCAGCGCGGCCACCGGTCCGCGCGGGCGGCAGGGCTCGCCGGGCAAGGTCACACTGCCGCACGGCTGGCTCGACGATCCGGACGACGACTGCGTCCCCGAGGCCGAGGACATGCACTCCGGCGGCTAAGAGCCCGGCCCCCGTAAAGTCGTCTTCGTGATCGAGCAGCTGAGCATCCCGACCGCGGCCGGTACCTTCGACGCCATCGCGGCGGGCCCCGAAGACGGCCGCCCTGTCCTGCTGCTGCACGGTTTTCCCGAGGCCGCGGTCGAATGGGAGCACCAGGTCGCGACGCTCGGCGTGCTCGGATATCGCGCGGTGGCACCGGATCAGCGCGGTTACTCGCCGGACGTCCGGCCGGAACAGGCCTCCGCATACGGTATCGACGAACTCGTCGGTGACGTCCTCGCGATCGCGGATCGTTTGGGGTGGAACGAATTCGATCTCGTCGGGCACGATTGGGGCGGCGCCGTCGCGTGGTGGACGGCCGACGCGCATCCCGGCAGGCTCCGCAGTCTCGCCGTCGTTTCGACGCCGCATCCGGCGGCGCTGGCGGAGGCCATGAAGACCGACGAGGACCAGCATCTCCGGTCGGGGTACATGACGGAGTGGCGGCAGACCCGCGTCACCGAACGGCGGATGCTCGAGAACAACGCCGACGCGCTGCGCCGCATCTTCGACTGGAAGGTGTCGCCGAGCAAGATCGACGAGTACGTCCGGCGCCTATCCGAACCGGGCGCGCTGGCAGCGGCGCTCAACTGGTACCGCGCCGGCCGTCCCGGCGGGAAGATCGGGCCGATCGAGGTTCCGACGCTCTACATCTGGAGCACCGAGGACGCCGCCTTCGGTTCGACGGCCGCGCTCGACACCGCGAACCGCGTCACCGGCCCGTACCGCTTCGAGATGATCCAGGACGCCTCCCACTGGGTGGTGGAAGAGGCGCCCGAGGCCGTCACTTCTTTGCTAGTGGAGCACCTCTCGTCCCACTAACAGGGGTAACTCTGGTCGCGGTACCGGTTACAGCGAGCCTGCTGGTTCAGTGGGTCCGGTGAACAACGCGACCGAAGTGGACACCGAACGCATCGTCTATGTCACCGAGGACGGCGAGCCGACCGGCGAAACCGCGCCCAAACTGTCCGCGCACCACGAGAACACCCGGCTGCACCTGGCGTTCTCCTGCTATCTGTTGCGCAGCAGCGACCAGGCCCTGCTCATCACCAGCCGCGCCGCGTCGAAGAAGGTGTGGCCGCGGGTATGGACCAACAGTGTCTGCGGGCACCCCGCACCGGGTGAACCGATCGAGGAGGCCGTCCGGCGCCGCGCCGCCTTCGAGCTCGGGCTGCCCCGGCTGGACGGGCTCCGGTGCGTCCTTCCGGCGTACCGCTACCGGACGCCGCCGTTCGAGGGCGTGGTCGAGAACGAGTTCTGCCCGGTCTTCGTGGCCTGGGTCGACGAAGACCCGGAACCGCATCCGGATGAAGTAGGCGACTGGCGGTGGCTGAGCTGGAGTGATTACGCACTGTTGCTGAATGACGATGTGGCAGACGTGAGTTACTGGGCGAAAGATCAGTTTTCGCAGCTCAAAGACGTCGAGCCGTTTTCGGCCTTACAGAACGGCACTTCGGTGCGTGACAATGGCGCGAAACCGTCGTCCACTTGAGCGATATTCACTTCGGACCGTACCGATACCTCAAGAGCCGCCTCCTATACGACGAAAACCAATTCGTGGCGGAGGTGAACGTGGTAGCCGACGACGAGGCCGCGTTCCCACCGGGCGCGCCGAGTACCGATCTGCTCAGCCTTCACGAGTCGATCGCCGGGGTTCTCGCCACCCAGGGTGACTGGCGACGCGCCTACCACCACCTCAAATCCGCCTTCGACCTCGCCCGTGCCGGCAGCCTGCGGGACACGCTGACGTCCAGCTACAACCGCCGTTACCTCGACCAATGGCTGCACGGCCCGGCCGTCGAACACCGCGGCCCGCCGGGGATCGCGATCGCGCTGGTGGACCTCGACCTGTTCAAGGGCGTCAACGACACTTTCGGGCATCTGGTGGGCGATCGGGTGCTGCGCGAGGTGGCCGACCTGCTGCAACAGGGACTTCCGCCCGAGGCGTTCTGCGCGCGCTACGGCGGCGAGGAGTTCGCGCTCGTCATCCCGGACGTCGACGCCGCCCGCGCGGTGCGCATCGCCGACACCGCCCGTATCCGGGTGGCCCGCCATCCGTGGCCGCGGATCCGGCCCGGCCTCTCGGTGACGATCAGTGTCGGGCTCGCGCACGAGATTCACGCGGAACCGGATCGCACGGTGGAACCCGAGCGGCAGTTGCGCCGCGCCGACGCTTTGTTGTATATGGCGAAACGGGCAGGCCGGAACAAAGTGGCCTATCACGATAAGGAATCGTCGCAGACGATTCCCCACACGATGAACGCCGCGGAGTCCGCGGACGCCTAGCCACTCACTCGGTTAAACCGTCGCACTCTGCGTAACGGTTCCTCCCTTTTAACGCAGCTTTAACCAGGACCGCTCACCCGATCGCATGGACCGTTCGGCGCTTCTCGGTACCTTGGGTGAAGAAAATTCCGGGATGGTTGTCGTCACGAACCTGAGGTGTCCGTACGATAACGAAAGAGCTTCGACGCCAGTTGTGAAAGGAGACCGAGTGCCCGACGAGCACCACAACCCGGGAACCGGTCGCCACAGTCACACCGACAGGAGTGCCGGTGAGCGCGGCCGCGGCGGCCGCCGCCGCTCGATGGACACCCACGGCGGGATCAGCGTTTCCGACGTCGTCGCACGTCATACGGGTGAACGCCCGGTCTTCGACCCCGCCGCCGAGACGCCCGCTCCGCGCCGTCTCCGGCAGGACGAGCCGACGCCCGAGCCGCCGAGACCCCGTCCGCGCACGGCCAGGACGGAGGCGCCCGCGCCCCGTCGTCCCCGCCCGCCGGCCCCTGCTGCCCCTGTCGAGCCGCAGCAGCCCGCGCCTCGCCCGGCCGATTCCGCTCCGCCGCAGGCACAGACGCCGCCGCGGAACCCCCAGCCCGCCGAGAGCCCGCGCGCGCCTCGTGCCCGTCAGCCGCGCCGCACCACGCAGGCCGCGCCCAGCCCCGAAGCGCCGACGCAGCGCCGCCCGCCGGTAGTGAACCCGGGCGCGCAGCAGCAGCCCGCGGTACCGGCACCGCCGCGCCGTCCTCGCCGCCCTGTTCAGCGCCCGGTCCAGCCACCGCCGGCCCAGCCGCCGGTCCAGCAGTCGCCGTCCCTTTCGCCCGGCGTCCCGCCGCGGTCCGAGATGGACCGGCTCACGATGACCGACGAGCTCGAAGCGATCGACGACGCGACGATCACCAAACGCAAGATCGACCACACGCTCGCCAGGTTCTCCGCCGCGCACGACGAGCTCGAAGCCGAAGAGGCCAAGAAGCGCGAGCGCAGGGAACGGCTCGCCTCGCGTCCTGCCGCGCTGCTGGAGCAGACCCGCACGGCCCTGCAGCGGGTGGTCACGACCACGGACGCCGAACCGGCCGAGAGCGCCGAGCAGTCGTCTCCGCAGACCCGCCTGCAGGAGAAGAAGGAACGCAAGACCAAGCAGGCCGCCAAGGCTGGCCGGATCGCGGCCGCCGTGGTCGCCGCGCTCGTCTTCCTGTCCATCGGTTCGGCGTGGGGCGCGCAGACCTGGTTCGACGCGAAGTTCAACAACGTCGCTTCGCTCGACGAGGACTCGGCTGACATCCAGGACGCCGCGGGCCAGACCGGTGACGAGAACTTCCTGATGGTCGGCTCCGACAGCCGTGACGGCGCGGCCGCCGAAGACGGCGTCGGCGACGCGGAAAGCAACCCGGGCGCCCGTTCGGACACGGTCATGATCGCGCACGTCCCCGCCGACCGGCAGCGCGTCGTCATGGTGTCCTTCCCGCGCGACCTCGAGATCAGCCGTCCCGAATGCAAGCGCTGGGACCCGGCGACGTCGTCGTACTCGGACAAGACCTCGCCCGCGCAGAAGATCACGAAGCTGAACACCGCCTACGCGGTCGGTGGCCCGCAGTGCGTCACGAAGGTCATCCAGCAGATCACCGGCATGAAGATGAACCACTTCGTCGGGATCGACTTCAACGGCTTCAAGTCCATGGTCGACGCCGTGCAGGGTGTCACCGTCTACAACGAGAAGCCCATCGACGACGACACCCTCGGCATGGTCATCCCGCAGGCGGGCGAGGTGCGGATCTCCGGTGACCAGGCGCTGAACTACGTCCGGGCGCGGCACGTCAAGGGCGACCCGACGTCGGACTACGGCCGGATCAAACGGCAGCAAGCCTTCCTCGGCGCGCTGCTGAAGACGGTGATGTCGAAGGACGTCATCCTGGACACCGGCAAGCTCAGCGGCTTCATCGACGCGTTCGCCAAGGCCACCTTCGGCGAGAACCTCGGCATCAACCAGATGATGACGCTGGCGAAGTCGATGAAGGGGATGGGTTCGGACAAGGTCAAGTTCCTCACCGTGCCCACCACCGAAGAGGCGAACAAGCGCGGCAACGAAGTGCTGTTGCAGAGCAAATCGAAGACGCTCTTCCAGGCGTTGATCAACAACACGCCACTGGAAGAGAAGGCCCCGGCGCCCCCGGCGGGCGACACTGAGACCGCTCCGACCGGCTCCGCCAAGTCCAGCGGCTCCAAGAAGAGCGGCAGCTCAGGCTGAGGATCATTCGTTAGTCCGGGTTCACGTCAGGTTCACTCTGGGATGCGGCTTTTGGCCCCTGTTCCCCGTAGGGTTGGGCCATGCGTGAGGCTTACCATGTCGAACTCGAACAGCTCGCCGAGAACCTAGCGAGCATGTCGCTCCAGGTCGCCGACGCGATGGAGCGGGCGACCCGGGCGTTGCTCGAGGTCGATCTCGGACTCGCCGAGCAGGTGATCAGCGACGACGCGAAGGTCGACGACGCGCGCGCCGAATGCGAGGAGCAGGCGTACGCGCTGCTGGCCCTGCAGGCACCCGTCGCGACCGACCTCCGGACCGTCCTCGCCGCGATCCACGCGGCGGAAAGCCTGGAGCGGATGGGCGATCTGGCGCTGCACGTGGCCAAGGCCGCGCGCCGCCGTCACCCGGACCCCGTCCTGCCCGACGCCGTGCGAGGCGACTTCGCCAAGATGGGCGAGGTGGCCGTCAAGCTGGCCAGGCAGGCCGAGCAGGTCATCAAGTCCAAGGACGTCGAGGCCGCCCGCACGATCGAGTCGGACGACGACGAGGTCGACGAGATCCACAAGCACCTGTTCACCGTCATCATGGACCGGGACTGGGACCACGGCGTCGCCGCGGCCGTGGACGTCACCCTGCTGGGCCGCTTCTACGAGCGCTTCGCCGACCACGCCGTCTCGGTCGCGCGCCGGATGATCTTCGTGGTGACCGGCAAGATGCCCGGCTACGGCCCGGACGAGCTCTAGGAGCCGAAGGGGACTTTCCCCGCATAAGACGTAGCGAAGGGGCCCTTCACCGCATGTCACGCGGTGAAGGGCCCCTTCGCGTCGGCGACGGCCGGCTGCCAACGGAACCGGCAAGGTGACCGGCAGAGGTCTTGCCGGTCAGCGCGTCAGCGCGACGGCGAGACTTCACCGTCGCGCGCCCTCTTTTGGGACGAAGGCCCACGTAAACGCGATGAAGGGGCGCCTCCGCACTCACCGCGAGGTGGATGCGGAACGACGCCCCTTCGGCGCGTTTACGTCAGCGCGACTATCCAAACCTGCCCGAGATGTAGTCCTCGGTCGCCTTCTCGTCCGGGTTCGAGAAGATCTTCTCGGTGTCGTTCAGCTCCACCAGGCGACCCGGCTGGCCGACGCCCGCCAGGTTGAAGAACGCGGTCTGGTCCGAGACCCGCGCCGCCTGCTGCATGTTGTGCGTCACGATGACGATCGTGTACTCCTTCTTGAGCTCACCGATCAGGTCCTCGATGGCGAGGGTCGAGATCGGGTCGAGCGCGGAGCACGGTTCGTCCATCAGCAGCACGTCCGGCCGCACGGCGATCGCCCGCGCGATGCAGAGCCGCTGCTGCTGACCGCCGGAGAGGCCGCCGCCCGGCTTGTTCAGCCGGTCCTTGACCTCGTTCCACAGGTTCGCGCCGCGCAGCGCGCGCTCGGCGACCTCGTCGAGCTGCTTCTTGCCCTTGGTACCGCCCAGGCGGAGGCCCGCCACGACGTTGTCGCGGATGGACATCGTCGGGAACGGGTTGGGCCGCTGGAAGACCATGCCGATGGTGCGGCGGACCTGCACCGGGTCGACACCGTTGCCGTAGATGTCCTCGCCGTCGAGCAGCACCTCACCCTCGACGCGGGCGCCGGGGATGACCTCGTGCATGCGGTTCAGCGTGCGCAGCACCGTCGACTTGCCGCAGCCCGACGGGCCGATGAACGCGGTGACGTTCCGCGGCGGCACCGAGAGGGTGACGCCGTCCACGGCGTGGAATTTGCCGTAGTAGATGTCCACGTCTTTGACGTCGATTCGTTTGGCCATCTCAAACAGCTCACTTCTTCTTCGGGGCGACAAGACGGGCAAAGAGCATGGCGAGGAGGTTCACGATCGCGATGATCAGCACCAGGGTGAGCGCGGCGCCCCAGATCCGGTCGAACGCGACGGTACCTTCGTCGAACGGGTTGCTGACCCGTTCGTTGTTCATCAGAAGCGGCAAGGCGGCCTGTTCGCCACCGAAGATGTCCCAGTTCACGTAGGCGGAGTAGCCCACGAGGACCAGCAGCGGCGCGGTCTCGCCCATGACCCTGGCGAGCGCCATCATGATGCCGCCGATGATGCCGGACAGCGCGGTCGGCAGGACGATCTTCATGATCGTCTTCCACTTCGGCACGCCGAGCGCGTAGGAGGCCTCGCGCAGGTCGTCCGGGACGATCCGCAGCATCTCCTCCGAGGAGCGCACGACCACCGGGATCATCAGCAGCACCAGCGCGAGCGACACGGCGAAACCGCTGCGCGGGAGGCCGAACGTCGTGATCCACAGCGCGTAGATGAACAGCGCCGCGACGATCGAGGGGACACCGGAGAGGATGTCCACCATGAACGTCGTGATCTTCGCGAGCTTGCCGCGGCCGTACTCGACCAGGTAGATCGCGACCAGCATGCCGATCGGGACCGCGATGACCGCGCAGACCAGGCCCTGCAGCACCGAACCGATGACGGCGTGCAGCACGCCGCCGCCGACCTCGTCCGACAGCACCGAGCCGAAGTCCTCGGTCCACCAGTTGCTGTAGGGGATCCGCTTGACGCCGTTGATGACCACCGTGGCGAGCAGCCACACCAGCGGCACGACGGCGATCAGGAACGACAGCCAGATCAGGACCGTCGCGATGCCGTTCTTGGTCTTCCGCGCCAGGCTGACCTGTTGGAAGGCGGGAGTGGACGCGGGGGTCTTCTCGAGCGTGGTGGACATGCTCAGTCCCCCTTCTTGGCGATGATGGACCGCGCGGCGAAGTTGACGATGAACGTCAGCAGGAACAGCACCAGGCCCGCCGCGATGTACGCGCCCGCCGAGATCTCGTTGTTGAGCTCCGCGTAGTCCGCCGCGATCTTCGAGGCGAACGTGGCGCCGCCGTCGAAGAGGCTCCAGGTGAACTCGCGGCCCACCGCGCCGGTCAGGATGATCGCGAGTGCGATCGTCTCGCCGAGCGCGCGGCCGAGACCGAGCATCGAAGCACCGATGTAGCCGGCCTTGCCGAACGGCAGCACCGTGGTGCGGATGACCTCCCAGCGGGTGGCGCCCAGCGCCAGCGCGCCTTCGATGTGCGGGGTCGGGGTCCGCTCGAACACCTCACGCGACAGCGAGGTGATGATCGGCAGGATCATCACGGCGAGCACGATGCCCGCGGTGAAGATCGTGCCGCGCATGTCCGGCGAGACGTTGCCCGCCGCGAAGATCGGGATCCACGAGAAGGTGTCGTTGACCCACTGGGAGAAGGGCTCGATCGTCGGCGCGAAGACCATCAGGCCCCAGAGGCCGTAGATGATCGACGGGACGGCGGCGAGCAGGTCGATCACGTAGGCGAAGGGCTTCGCCAGCCGCTTCGGCGCGTACTGCGTGAGAAAGAGGGCGATGCCGAGCGAGATCGGCATCGCGATGATCAGCGCCAGCAACGCGCTGTAGACCGTGACCAGCAGCAGGCCCATGATGCCGAACTTCATGTCGTTCGGTTCGGTCTGCCAGGTCTGGCTGGTCAGGAAGTTGACGTTGTCGGCCTGGAGCGCCGGGATGGCCTGCACCAGCAGGAACAGCCCGATCAGGCCGATCAGCGAGACGACGAAGACGCCGGCTCCGGTGGTCAGGAACTGGAAGATGCGGTCACCGGGCCGCACCGTCCTGGAATTGGGGCTCGCGAGTTGCACCGAGGACTTCTCGGGCGGTGACGCGGCAGGTTGCTCCGAAATCGGGTCCTCCGTGAAGGTCTCGCGGACGCCAGAACGCCCACCGGGGTCGCCGGTGGGCGTTCTGGGCGAAGACGAATCGCTCATCGACTACTTCTGTCCAGCCTGTCTTTACTGATCAGTCGCCAGTGTGCAACAGGGTCAGGCGATGGCCTTGACGGCGGTCAGGACCTTGTCCTGCAGGCTCTGCGGGATCGGCACGTAGCCCTTGTCCGACAGCGGCTTCTGACCGTCGGTGGCGGCGACGTTCAGGAACGCCTTGACGGCCTTGGCGACCTCGGCGTCGGCGTACTTGGAGCAGACGATCTCGTAGGTGGCGAGGATGACCGGGTAGGAGCCCGCGACGTTGCTGGAGTAGATCGCGTTCAGGTCCAGCGAGAGGTCGTTGGAGCCTTCCTTCTTGAACTTCGCCGCGTCGAGGGCCTTGGCGACGTTCGCCGCGGTGAGCTCGACACCGCCGGAGCCGCTGTCGATCAGGGCGGCGTTGATGCCGTCCTTCGCGAACGCGGACTCGACGTAGGTGATGGCGCCGTCGGTGGCCTTGACCGCGCTGGCCACACCGTTGGACTTCTCGGCACCGTTACCGACGCCACCGTTGAACTTCTTGCCGTCGCCCTGGGTCCAGGCGCCCTTCGAGGCCGCCTTCAGGTACTTCTGGAAGTTGTCGGTGGTGCCCGACTCGTCGGTGCGCGAGATGACCTGGATCGGCTTGTCGGGCAGGTTCACGGACTCGTTGCCCTTGACCGCCTTGATGGCCGTGTCGTTCCACTTGGTGATGCCGCCGTTGAAGATCTTGGCGGTGACCTCGGGGGTCAGGGTCAGCTTGTCGACGCCGGAGACCTTGTACGCGACGGCGACCGGGCCGATGACGAGCGGGAGGTTCCACGCGTCGGAGGCGCAACGGGCCTTGGCCTTCTCGGCCTCCTCGCCGTCCTTGAGGGGCGAGTCCGAACCGGCGAAGTCGACCTGGTTCGCGTTGAACTGCTTGATGCCCGCGCCGGAGCCGCTGGGGTTGTAGTTCACCTTCTGACCGGCGCACTTGGCGGCGTACTGCTGCACGAAGATGTCGATCGCGGTCTTCTGCGCGGACGAGCCCTCAGCCGAAAGCGGGTTCTTGCCGCCGCATTCGACACCGGCCGTCCCGCTGGGCGCGGACGCGGCGCCCGAGCCCTCGGTCTTCGTCGCCGCCGGGTCGGATCCACAGGCGCCGAGCACGAGGGCGGCGCTAGCCACGATGCCGATCGCGCCCGCGGGCCGCATGATCTTCACTGCATTTCCTCCACTGGGAGACTTTCGCCGGATCGGTGGAACGGGAACGTTCCTGCCGGATCCGGACACTAAGCACCGACAGTGGACAGGTGGCCGTCAAAGGGTGAACGACAAGTGAACAAGGCGTCTGATGTGAGCAGCGTGACTAGTCCGATCGGGGTCCGTGTCCCTGCCGTGACCTGCGCGTCTGCTCTCCGTGACCGGTCAAGTGCCGCAAGTGTGAACGCGGTTACCGAGCGTATTGGACGTCGACCTCGTATCGGGTGAAGCCGAGCTTCGAATACACCGCGAGCGCGGGGGCGTTGTCGCCCTCGACGTACAAGATCACCTGGCCCAGTCCGCGGTCGCGGAGATATCGCAGCCCGGCGAGGGTGAGGGCCTTCCCGAGGCCGCCGCCCTGCGCGTCCGGATCGATGCCGACGACGTAGACCTCGCCCACGGGCTCGCCGCCGAACCGGCCGGGGACCGCCTCGTGGACCTTCGTCCAGTGGAAGCCGACGACCTCGCCGTTCTCCTCCGCGAGGAAGAAGCCTTCGGGGTCGAACCAGGCTTCCTTCTCCGTCGCGCGGACCTCGTCGGCGGTCAGCGCGCCCTGCTCGGGGTGCCAGTCGAAGGCGCGCGCGTTGACGCGGACCATCGCTTCCTCGTCCTGACCGGGGACGAACGCGCGCAACGTGACACCTTCGCGGGTCGCGGGTTCCGGCCAGTCGGCCGTTTCGACGTCCGCGTGCAGGATCAGCAGTTCGCGGGCGCGCTCGAAGCCCTCGGTCCCGGCGAGGTGGACGGCGCCGGGGTGATCGCCGTGCGCCCAGACGCGCAGCGGCTTCCCGCCGGCTCGTTCGACGAGCGCCCGGATAAGCGCTCTGCCGTGACCGGCGCGGCGGTGCGCGGGGTGGACGAACAGCTCGGCGACCTGATTGCCGTGCGAGTCGCCTTCGGTGTCCAGGTGCGCGTACGCGACCAACTCGCCGTCCGAGTGCCCCAGAAGGTGCTGGCCACCGGCGAAACCGGTGTCCTCGGGACGGCCGTCCTCCTCGCGCACGGCGAGGAGCAGGCCGCGGATCTCTTCCGTTTCCGGTTCACCGGTCCACGTCGGATCAAGCATGAAATCGACCCTACCCGGGAACCCCGTACCCGCCTGGACGTCTTGTCAGGCAGGAGAGGAAGGGATTCAGTGCGCGGAAAGCTCGCTCGGCTCGTAGACGCTCGCGTCCGGGGCGATGGCCTGCTGCTGCTTGGCGGCGGACCCCTTGGAGGGGCGCTCGAACTTGTAGCCGACGTTGCGCACGGTCCCGATCATCTGCTCGTGCTCCGGTCCGAGCTTCGCGCGCAGGCGCCGCACGTGGACGTCGACCGTGCGCGTGCCACCGAAGAAGTCGTAACCCCAGACCTCCTGCAGCAGCTGGGCGCGGGTGAACACCCGGCCGGCGTGCTGCGCGAGGTACTTGAGGAGCTCGAACTCCTTGTACGTGAGTTCGAGAGTGCGCTTGCGGAGCTTCGCGGTGTAGGTCGCTTCGTCGATGACCAGTTCACCGACCCGGAGCTCGGCGTCGACCTGGGACGCGGCGCCGTCGCGGGTGGTGACCAGCCGCAGCCGGGCGTCGACCTCGGCGGGGCCTGCCGTCGGGAGCAGGATGTCGTCGGTGCGCCATTCCGCGCTGACCGCGACCAGCCCGCCCTCGCCGACGACGGCGACGATCGGCGTGGAGGCCTCGTCCTCACCGGCGCCCTTGAGCAGACGGCAGAGGCTCTTCGCGGAGGCGAGATCGCTGCGTGCGTCGAGGACGATGACGTCGCGGTGGCCGGCGTCGAGCAGCGCGGTCACTTCCGGAGGACGGACGCGTACGGTGTGGGGCAGCAGATCCAGGGCGGGAAGCACCGCGGTCGCGTCGGGTTCCGCAGTCAACACCAGAAGGTCCAGGCTCATCGCCGCACCGCCCTCACTTGTAGTCGCCTCGAACGTGGCTACAGCCGGTGCTTAGTGAGAATAGCGGGTGAACACCCGGGGACCTACCCCGTGCTGGATCGATCACACCTGGCCAAAGAGGTTTACGAAGGAGATTTGACGCGATGGTGAGCAGGCCCGTGGCGCGTGACGACCGACCGTCCCCCGGCCGGTCCGCCAAGCGACCGAAGCGGCGTGGCCGGGGCTGGCTCATCGCCCTCGTCGTGCTGGTGGTCCTGCTGGTCGGAGCCGATTTCGGGGCGGCGGCGTTCGCCGAGCACACGATCTCCCAGAAGGCCCGTGAACAGCTCGCCCTGAAGAACGATCCGGCGGTCACCGTGCACGGTTTCCCGTTCCTCACGCAGGCCCTTTCCGGTGACTACAGTCACATCACCATCAACGCCCAGGGCGTCGCCGTTCCGCCGAAGTTGAGCGATGTGGACTTCAACGCCGACATGAGCGACGTCACGGCGCCGCTGTCGGATCTGATCAACGGCAACACGAAGGCGATCTCCATCGCGACGCTCAAGGGCGAGGTGACCATCAAGGCCGCCGACATCGCGAAGCAGGCTCCGCTCGACAAGATCCAGAACCTGAA
This sequence comes from Amycolatopsis sp. lyj-90, assembly GCF_046549035.1. Taxonomy (NCBI): domain Bacteria; kingdom Bacillati; phylum Actinomycetota; class Actinomycetes; order Pseudonocardiales; family Pseudonocardiaceae; genus Amycolatopsis; species Amycolatopsis sp. lyj-90. The sequence continues at coordinate 62,739 of NZ_JAJPWP010000012.1, read as the reverse complement.
GATCGAACCGGTCACCGAGGACTACGTCCGCAACGGCGAAAGCGGGCAGGGCGAGACGACGCCGCCCACCACCAACGCGCAGGGTGAACCGATCGACAGCTCCAGCGCGGGCATCCGGCTGTCCGGCAACGTGCAGATCGCCGGTCAGAAGGTGGAGATCTTCTGCTTCGCGATGATCGAACTGAAGGGCCAGAAGATCAGCATCGAGCCCAAGCGCCTGCAGTTCGGGAATGACAAGGAGACCACCGTCGTTCCCCAAGCGGTGCAGGACGCGCTGCTGCCGAACTTCAACGCGACCATCGACACCGGCGCCATGCCGTTCTCGGTGACCCCGACGTCGGTGCGCGTGAGCAGCGGCTCGGTGACCATCAAGGGCGAGGGCAAGAACGTCGCCTTCAGTGGAGCCAAACCACAAGGTTGATCCGACGCAGGGGTGAGCTGATTTGACCGGAGTGTGGGTGCTGCTGGGCGTTCTGGTGCTCGGCGGGGTGGCGGGCGCGCTGCTCCAGGCACGGAACGGCCGCGTGCGAGCGGCCAAGTCCAGCGCGTCCACACTGCCGGAGCGCGTCTCCGCCGCTCTCGCGCCCGAAGGTGTCACCCTGATCCAGATCTCCACCACGTTTTGCGCGCCTTGCCGCCACACCCGCGTGATCCTGTCCGCGCTCGCGGAGAAGACCGACGGCCTCACCCACGTCGATCTGGACGTCACCGAGACCCCGGAAGTCGCCCAGGCACTTTCGATATTGCGGACTCCGACGACGCTGGCCTTGACGCCCGACGGCCGCGAGGTTTTCCGCGTCGGCGGCGTTCCCCGAGGTCAGGACCTTCTCGAGGCCCTGAAACCCCACCTGGCGAACGCCTGATCCCGAATTTTGGGAAGCGTCCCAAGGTGTGAACACGGTTCCCAACCTGAGGGAGCTCTGCGTACCCTCGTGCCCGTGAACAGGCTGCCCCGAACCTTGCTGACCCAGCGCCGCGCAGTGGATCTGTGCCGCGTTCGCAGCAGCCTGTGTCCGGCCTGCTGATCGCGCTTTCGAAGCCGCTGCCCCGTGCCCGTCCGGCACGGACCTCTTTTCCCTCTCGTTCGCAGGAGGATCCATGTCCGCAGGACCGGCCGTCGACCCCCGTGGTCCGCGTTTCGCCGCCATCCTGACGACGATCGTGCTCGCGGTCGTGCTCATCACCCAGTGGTGGCCACTGCTCGCGGCGCAGGCGGTGGTGTTCGCGATCGGTGCCTTCATCGGCCTGAAGCCGGCGCCGTACTCGCTGGTCTACCGCTTCCTCGTCGCGCCGCGCCTGGGCCCCACGACCGAACGCGAGGACGCCGCCCCGCTGCGGTTCGCGCAGGCCGTCGGCTTCGTGTTCGCCGTCGTCGGCACCGTCGGCTTCGCCGCCGATCTGACCGCGCTCGGGCTCGTCGCGACGGCGTTCGCGCTGTTCGCGGCCTTCCTCAACGCGGCGTTCAACTTCTGTCTCGGGTGCGAGATGTACCTGCTCATCAAGCGTTTCAGTCCCAGCCCTCGCGCGTCCTAACCCAGAAAGAGAGTCAGCTCCATGAGCCGTGAAGACGTCCTGGTCACCACCCAGTGGGCCGAGGAGAACCTGGACACCCCGGGTGTCGTGTTCATCGAGGTCGACGAGGACACGACCGCGTACGACAACGGACACATCCGCGGTGCGGTGAAGTTCGACTGGCGCAAGGACCTGCAGGACGGGGTCCGCCGCGACTTCGTCAACAAGGAGGGCTTCGAGAAGCTGCTGTCGGAGAAGGGCGTCTCGAACGACGACCGCGTGGTTCTCTACGGCGGCAACAACAACTGGTTCGCCGCGTACGCGTACTGGTACTTCAAGCTCTACGGCCACGAGAACGTGCAGCTGCTCGACGGCGGCCGCAAGAAGTGGGAACTCGACGGCCGTGAGCTGAACTCGGAAGAGGTCAAGCGCGAGGCCACCGCGTACAAGGCCAAGGAGCAGGACCTCTCGATCCGCGCGTTCCGCGACGAGGTCGTCCAGGCCATCGGCGCCAGCAACTTCGTCGACGTGCGTTCGCCCGACGAGTTCTCCGGCAAGCTGCTCGCCCCGGCGCACCTGCCGCAGGAGCAGTCCCAGGTCCCGGGCCACATCCCCGGCGCGCTGAACGTCCCGTGGGCGAAGGTCGCCAACGAGGACGGCACCTTCAAGACCGAGGGCGAAATCAAGGAGCTGTACTCCGACGAGGGCCTCGACGAAGCGAAGTCCACGATCGCGTACTGCCGGATCGGTGAGCGCTCCTCCATCGCGTGGTTCGCGCTGCACGAGCTTCTCGGCTACGACGCCGTGAAGAACTACGACGGTTCATGGACGGAATACGGCTCGCTCGTCGGCGTGCCGGTCGAGTTGGGAGCCAAGTGATGGCGGCAGACGACAGCTGCGGCGCGCCGGTCCAGGAGGCCACGCCCGCCGATTACGACACCCGCGGCCAGGTGGTGCTGGCGGGCAAGGTCACCGGCGCCGAAGGCCCGGTCGGCGGCGCCTTCGTGCGGCTGCTGGACGGCGGCGGCGACTTCACCGGCGAGGTCGTCTCGTCGGCTGACGGCGACTTCCGCTTCTACGCGGCCCCCGGCGACTGGACGGTGCGCGCGCTGCACAAGAGCGGGAACGGCGAAGCCTCCGTCACCGCTCAGGGTCCCGGCGTCCACCAGCTCCAGGTCTCGGTCGCCTAACTGCTGCTGAAGGGGCCCGTCACCGCATGTGATGCAGTGAAGGGCCCCTTCGTCATGTCTGATGCGGGGAAGGGCCCCTTCAGCTCCTGTGGGCACTGCCACGGACCCTCAGGAGGCCCGTCCGGGCAGGTAGCGACTAAAGTGCGTGTCGTGGAGATCCTGTTTACGACCCTGCTGGTGCTCGCCGGCGTCGCGATCACCTGGTTCGCCGTGTACGTCGTCTACCGGCTTTACGCGGACCAGCGCTGACCCATGACTGCGAGTGGCGACGAGGCCATCCAGGCCGCGGAGAAGCGCGCGGAAGAAACGCGCGAACGCAACCTCCCTCCGTACGGCACCCTTCCTGACCTGCCCATCCCGGGCGACACGGCGAACCTGCGCGAGGGCCCCAACCTCAATGACGCCTGCCTGGCGCTCTTGCCGCTGGTCGGCGTCTGGCGCGGCGAAGGCGAGGTCGACTACCCGACCATCGAAGGCCCGCGCCGGTTCGGCATGCAGCTGACCATCGCGCACGACGGCCGTCCCTTCCTCACGCACGAGGCTCGCGCCTGGCTGCTCGACGAGGACGGCAACGTCATCCGTCCCGCCGCGCGGGAGTCCGGGTTCTGGCGCCCGCAGGCCGACGACACGATCGAACTGCTGCTGACCCACAACACCGGCATCGTGGAACTCTTCTACGGCAAGCCGCGTGGCAAGGCCTCGGTCCCGGCCTGGGAGCTGGGCACCGACGCCGTCGTCCGCACGTCGTCGGCCAAGGACGTCACGGCCTCTTCGCGGCTCTACGGCATCGTCAACGGCGAGCTCGGCTACGTCGAGGAGCGCGCCATGATGGGCCAGGAACTGCAGCCGCACACGTCGGCGCTGCTGCGTCGCGTGGTGGGCTGACCGTCTCCCCGTGCGGTGGCGTGCCTACGGCGAGCACGCCGCCCTGCTCGACTGCGATTCACTGACCCAGACGATCGCGGCGCACGCCACGGTCTCGGCCGCGCGCCCGTCCGGGATCGCCGAACTCGTCCCCGGCGCCCGCAGCCTGCTGGTGGTGGAAACCCCCGGCTCGGGCGCCCTCGCGGCCGTCCGTGAACTCCTGGCGGGCGCCGATCTCGAACATCCGCCCGACGACGAACCCCGCGAGATCACCCTCGACGTCACCTACGACGGCGAAGACCTCGAACTCGTCGCCCGGGACGCCGGAGTGTCCATTGAGGACGTCGTACGGCTGCACACCGATGCCGTCTACACCGTCGCGTTCACCGGGTTCGCGCCCGGTTTCGGTTACCTGACAGGACTTCCCGAGCCACTCCGGCAGCCGCGGTTGTCGACTCCCCGCACGCGCGTGCCATCGGGTTCGGTCGGGATCGCGGGCGAGTTCACCGGGGTCTACCCGCGCGTGTCGCCGGGCGGCTGGCGGCTGATCGGCCACACCCGCACCGTCCTGTTCGATCCGCGCGCCGACCCGCCCGCGGTGCTGGCGCCCGGCGATCGCGTGCGGTTCCGGAGTGCCGGATGAGGGCCTTCGAAGTGGTCGAGACCGGCCCGCTGGCGCTGGTCCAGGACTTGGGCAGGCCCGGCTACGCGCATCTCGGTGTCCCGCCGTCCGGCGCGCTGGACGTCCCGGCGCTGAAGCTCGCCAACCGGCTCGTTGGCAACGACGAGGCCGCGGCGGGTGTCGAGTGCCTGTTCGGCGGGCTGCGGCTGCGCGCGACGACGTCCTGCACGATCGCGGTGACCGGCGTGGTCGTCCCCGTCGAGGTCGACGGACGCCCCGTCGGCTCGCACGCGCCGGTGTGGCTGGCCGAGGGCCAGGTCGTGGCGATCGGTACGCCCGCCACCGGCCTGCGGTGCTACCTGGCGGTCTCCGGCGGGATCGCGGCCGACCCCGAACTCGGCAGCCGTTCGCGGGACGTCCTCTCGGAGATCGGGCCCGCTCCGCTGAAGCCGGGCGACGTGCTCCCGCTCGGCACCCCGTCCTTGCCTGGCGGCGCCGATGTCGTACTGCCCACGATCGCTCCGGCGGAGCTGGTCGTGCCCGTCGAGCCGGGTCCGCGGGCGCACTGGTTCGAAGACCTGGCGGCCGGGCTCGCGAAGACCTGGACGGTGACGGCGGAATCCAACCGCGTCGGCCTCCGGCTCGACGGGCCTGCCCTGACTCGCGGGGACGACTACGCGGAGAAGGAACTACCGAGCGAGGGTCTCTTGACCGGCGCCGTGCAGGTGCCGCCGAACGGGCTGCCGGTCGTGTTCTTGGCGGATCATCCAACTACCGGTGGTTATCCGGTGGCGGCCGTGGTGAGACGGGCGTCACTCCCGGCACTCGCGCAGGCCCGTCCCGGAACCCTTCTCCGCTTTCACTCGTCCACGAAGGTGTGGAACAGGTAAAGGTCGACGGTGGCACAGGTGTCATCGACACAACTTCGGTCCCCACCCAACCGGAACTCCCGCAGTCCTTGCGGATCGCGCTGGCGACCGGTCAGATGCGGCGTCCGCTCGGCGATACGCTCCGCCCGCTTCTCGATCTCTTCGCCGATGGCGAGTACCAGGTCACCGGCCCCGAACGACTGGCCGAGGACCGCTATCTGACCCCGAGCGCCGACTGGCCGCCCGCCGACGTCTCGCGGGTCGGCTACTACCGGACGGCGATCAAGAGCGGGCACCGGCCGGTCGCGGTCGTCCTGGAGACCATCGACGCGGCGGTGATCCTCGACGGGCACCACAAGATCGCGGCCTACCGCGAAGAAGCGATCCTGCCGCACCTGCTGATCATCAGTCCGCTCAGCTGATCGCGTATTCGCTCTCGTACGCGGCGGCCAGCTCGGCGTGGATCGCGCTGGAGTCGCTCAGCGCGACGCCGTCGAGAGTGTGCACCCTGGTCAGCTTGCGGACCGACGAGGCGAGGAACAGCCCCTCGCCCTCGCTGAGATCCTTGACCTGGAGCGGCTCGACCTTGATCGACCAGCCCGCCCGCTCGGCACCCCGGAACAGCGCCGCTTGCGTCGTCCCCGGCAGGATGCCGATGCTCGCCGGAGGCGTGTAGAGCGTCTTGTCCTTCGCGAGGACGACCGTCGAAGTCGGCCCTTCGAAGACCGAACCGTTGGCGGCGGTGAAAATCACATCGCTCGCGCCGCGGCGCGCGGCCTCCCGCAGCGCGGCCATGTTGACGCCGTACGAAATCGACTTCGCGCCCAGCAGCAGCCACGGCGCGCGCTCGGCGAGCTCGGGCTCGATACCGCGCTCGAGGGTGATCGCCGCGACGCCTTCGACGCGGGCGCGCTGGACCTTCTCGTCGATCTCCACGCCGAGCGCGAACCCGAACGGCTTCGCCTCCGGATCGCCGTCGATTCCCCTGGTGTACACCAGTTTCAGGGCGATCTCGGCCGGTCCGGACCAGTTGTCGATGACCGTCTGCGCGGCGCGTTCCCAGGCCGCGAGGTCCGGCTCCGGCAGGTCGAGCATGGCCGCGGAACGGGCCAGCCGATCGAGGTGCGGACGGAGCTCACGAGGGCGGCCGTCGACGACGAGGATCGTCTCGAACACGCCGTCACCGCGAAGCAGTCCGAGATCGTCTACCCGCAGGTGGGCGGCTTCGGGGTCGGCCAGGGTCCCGTCGAGAAAGGCAAGCACGCGCATACGGACACGGTACTCACTAGCATGGGTTTCATGCCCTACCGCTCCCCCCTGCTCGACCTCCCCGGACCGATCGCGGCACCCGACGGGCATCCGGAGGAGGGAGTCCCGTGGCATTGGGGAGATCCCTTCGCCGAACAACGGACGGCGACGCGCGGCGCGGTCGTGATCGACCGTTCACACCGCGAGATCCTGGCCGTGACCGGGGAAGAACGCTTGTCCTGGCTGCACTTGGTGATCTCGCAGCACGTCACCGGACTCGCCGAGGGCACCGGCACCGAAGCTCTCGTACTGGACACCCACGGCCGCGTCGACACCCACATGGTCGTCGCGCACGCGGACGGAACGGTGTGGTTGGACAGCGACAGGGGCGCGGTGGCGTCCAGTGCGTTGCCCTCCGGCGGCAAGCAGACCCTGCGCGAGTACCTCGAAGCGATGAAGTTCTGGTCCAAAGTGGACATCCGCGATGTCTCGGACGAGCTGGCGCTGATCACCGTCCTCGGACCCGACGCGGACCGGGTGCTGGCCTCCGTGGGCGTCTCGCCGGCCTCGGACGCGTACTCGGTCGTGTCCCTTCCCGGCGGTTTCGCGCGGCGGATGCCGTGGCCGGGACGGAACAGCGTCGACCTCGCCATTCCTCGCGCCGAACTCGCCGACTGGTGGCGCCGCCTGACCGACGCGGGCGCCCGGCCGGCGGGCAGCTGGGCGTTCGACGCGCTGCGGGTCGAGTCGCTGCGGCCGCGGCTGGGGATCGACACCGACGAGCGCACGATCCCGCACGAGGTGAACTGGGTCGACTCCGCCGCGCACGTGGCGAAGGGCTGCTACCGCGGGCAAGAGACCGTCGCGAAGGTCCACAACGTCGGGCGGCCGCCGCGGTACATGGCGCTCCTGCACCTGGACGGTTCGCCGGAGATCACGCCGGAGACCGGGGACCCGGTGGTCCTCGGCGAACGGACGGTCGGGCGCGTCGGCAGCGTGGTGCAGCACCACGAACTGGGACCGATCGCGCTGGCGCTGGTCAAACGCTCGACGCAACCTGGTGCCGAACTGCTGGTGGGCGCCGAGGACCGCGTCGTGCAGGCGGCCATCGATCCGGACTCCGTGCCGGGCGAGGCCCCGGCACCCGGGCGGGAAGCAGCCCAGCGGCTGCGAGGCTGACGGCTTGGGCTTCTGGCTTGAGGCTCCTGGCTGGGGCGGGTCCGTGAAGGACTCCTTGGGGGACTCTGGGTCCCTCAAAGTTCCCCTCACCAGCCCTGCGGCAGTACGTGAAGGCCCCCTTCCTTGCGCCTAAGTACAGGAAGGGGGCCTTCACGTACTTCGGTCCCGCTTCCTGGCTCCGGCGGGGCTGAAGGGGCCTTTCCCCGCATCTCACGCCGCGAAGGACGCTTTCCCCGCATCACACGCGGCGAAAGTCCCCTTCGCACTTATCCACAACTCTGCCCACCTGTGGACAACTCCGCCGACCAGCACTTTTCCCCCGCCACCCCCGGTAGACTGGACCAGGGGCCGCCCCCGGGACGGGTGGGGGGCGCGCTCTGGAAGGGACCGAAAGAGCGGCGGCGCGCGGGAGGTCTTCGGGAGGGGCGGAGATCCTTGTGGTATCGCGCCCTGCGGAACATTTCCGCTGGAGCGCGATAAGCTACGCGCGTGATCGAAGTCCGGCCCGGTGGTCGCCGTCGTATCGACCGCGTGCTCGGCCCTGGGTATCTCAGCGACCTCGGCGAGCTGGCCCTTTCCGTGCTGCGCGAGCGCCGTGACGAGGCCGCGCAGGAGGAGACCGACCTGTCGTACCTGCGGCGGCTGCTGCACGCGCGGATCGACATCGTGCGGGCCGAGCAGGAGCGCCGGAGCTCGGGCGGTGAGAGCAGCGTCGTCGAGCGGCTGGCCGCGATCCTGGCGGACAACGCGATCGGCCCGGCCACGGGTTCGGGCAGGCATCAGCGGCTGGAGCCGTCACGGGCGGGTGAGCACCGGCGGTTCGCCGAGGCGCTCATCGGCGACACGGACCTTTCAGACGTCAGCACGCTCTCGGACGAGAAGCTGGTCAACGCCCTCAACAGGTACGCCGACGAAGAGGTCTCCGTCTCCTCGTACCGCCGTGAGGTGCAGGGCGTGATGGACACGATCAACGCCGAGATCGCGACCCGCTACCGCAAGGGCACGGCGTCCGTCGACGACCTGCTCGACACCGAACGCGGCGGCCCCGAGTGACGAATCCCGTCCTGGTCGAGGTCGTCCGTTCCGGTTTCGTCGAAAGCACGCACCGCGGCGCGCTGGTGATCACGGCCCCGGACGGGTCGGTGCGGTTCTCCGCCGGCGACATCGCGCGGCCGATCTACCCGCGCTCCTCCAACAAACCGCTCCAGGCCGTCGGGATGCTGCGCGCCGGCCTCACGATCGGCGACGAAGATCTCGCGCTGGGCTGCGGATCGCACAACGGCGAACCCGGCCACGTCGAGGGCGCGCTGTCGATGCTTTCCCGCGCCAGGCTGACCGAGGACGCGCTGGCCTGCCCGCCCGCGTTCCCGCTGCACGAGCCGAGCATGCTCGCCGTGGCCGCGGCCGGGAAACGCCGCGCCGCCATGAACTGCTCCGGCAAGCACGCCGCGATGCTCACGACCTGCACCCAGCTCGGCTGGTCCACCGGCGACTACGCGGCCGCGACCCATCCGCTGCAGAAGGTCATCCAGGCCACCATCGCCGACCTCACCAGCGAGACGATCGAGACGGTCGGCGTCGACGGCTGCGGCGCCCCGCTGTTCGCGTTCTCCCTCACCGGCCTCGCCCGGTCCTTCGGCAGGCTGGTCACCGCGATGGGCGGGCCGGACCGCCGGGTCGCGGACGCCGTCCGCGCGCATCCGTGGCAGGTCGCGGGCACCGGACGCGAGGACACCGTGCTGATGAAGAACGTCGACGGCCTGTTCTCGAAGGGCGGCGCCGAGGGAGTGCACTCGTTCGCGCTGCCGGACGGCACCGCGCTGGCGTTGAAGATCGACGACGGTGCCGCGCGGGCACGGATCCCGCTGCTGCTCGCGACCCTGCGCCACCTCGGCATCGACCCGGGCACCGAGGCGGAGCAGCTGCCCAAGGCGGCGGTCCTCGGCGGCGGGAAGCCGGTCGGCGAACTGCGGGTCGCCGCCGGTCTCTTCGGCTAGTTCGCGCGTTCCCGCGCGGCCAGGTCGCCCCAGAAGTCGCGCAGGTCGGCGAACAGTTCCGCCAGTTCGTCGACGTTGCCGGTGCGGAGCGCGTCGAGGATGTCGTGCACCTCTTCGGCGGTCGTGTCGGCCTGCAGGATCGAGTCGGCGAAGAGCTGCACGAGGCCGCCGTAGTCGAGTTCGACCGCGGAGCCGGGGTGGAAGCTGTCGAGCCAGCGCCGCGTCTCGGTCAGCACCCGGCCGGGCGCCGAATCGCCGAAGGTCGCTTCGAGCAGGTCACCGACCTCGCGGGCGCGATGCCTCGCGTCGGCGATGGAGACCCGCCACGACACCTCACGCTCGGGGTCGTCGCGGCCCTTGCCCAGTTTGACCCGGCGCATCCCGGGATCGAACAGCACGAACCACGGGAGAGGAACGGTCCACGTCGTCGAGAGCGTGTGCGAGGCCGAGGCCGACAAGTCGCCGATGGCGGACTTCGCCCGCGAGCGGATCATGTCGAGCGAAGCGCCGCCCGCGCCGAGCACCGCGTTCTTCAACGCCGGATGCGCGTCGCCGAGGAAGGTCACCAGCGCGGCGGCCGAGCGTGCGCGGATCTCCATCGGGCAGATCAACGGCCCGGGACCGGCGTCGCCGTGCTCACCCTCCGGTACGTCTTCGGGGTCCAGGACGAGGACGTCGGTGACGAGACTGGGCGCGGCCCTGCCGTCCGCGAGCTCGGCGGGCAACAGCCGTCCGACATGCTGTGACTTGAGCCACAGTGTCTGCTCGCGCTCGCCCGCGGCCGAACGATCGAGCCGGGCCGCTTCGACGGCCTCGAGCAGGCGTTCGTCCGGTGGATCACCCAGCGCGAGCAGGGGCTCATAGACGCGGAGATAAGCCGCGAACGGACGGGGCACACGAGCATCGTGGCACGCCGACCTGCGACTATCGCCACCGACCGGCCGGTAACCGGCGTTCGGTGAACACTGTCGCCACCGGCACACCGTGCCACGTCGCATCCAACCCCCCGGACACGGTACGGTGTCAGCAGGAAATAATTGTCGAGACGATGCGGGGCCGCCGATTCCCCCGGCCGCCCCGCCCCTGTGCGAGGGGGTCGAGCCATGGGGCGCGGCCGGGCTAAGGCCAAGCAGACGAAGGTGGCGCGCGAGCTCAAGTACAGCTCGCACGAAACCGACTTCGATGCTTTGCAGCGCGAGCTGTCCAGTAGTTCCTCGGATTACGGGCACGAGGACGACAAGCGGGACGACGACGACCCGTACGACGGGTACGACGAATACCGCCGCTGAGCAGGCGTGACACGCGAGGGTGGGACGGGCTGAACCCCGTGGTCCACCCTCGCGTGTCGCGTGCTGCCCAAAATACGAGGAGGGTTCCGTGTCTGACGTAACGCGGGTAGGTGTCATCGGAGCCGGGCTCATGGGTTCCGGTATCGCCGAGGTGCACGCACGTGCCGGACTGGACGTGATCATCACCGAGGTGAGCCAGCCGGCGCTGGACTCCGGACGGGCGCGGATCGAGAAGTCGCTGCAACGCGGCGTCAAGAGCGGGAAGCTCTCGCAGGAAGACGCCGACGCGGCACTCGGACGACTCCGCTTCACCACCGAGATCGGCGAGTTCGCCGACCGCGACCTCGTCATCGAGGCCATCCTGGAACAGGAGCAGGCCAAGGTCGAGGTGTTCCGGTCGCTGGACAAGATCGTCGAACGCGAGGACGCGGTGTTCGCGTCCAACACCTCGTCCATCCCGATCATGAAGCTCGGGATGGCGACCAACCGCCCGCAGCAGGTGGTCGGTATCCACTTCTTCAACCCGGTCCCGGTGCTGCCGCTCGTCGAGCTGGTGCCTTCGCTGCTGACCAGCGACGACACCGCCCGTCGCGCGGAGGAGCACGCGACGACGGCGTTGAACAAGACGGTGATCCGGTCGCAGGACCGCGCCGGGTTCATCGTGAACTCGCTGCTCGTGCCGTATCTGCTTTCGGCGATCCGGATGATCGAGTCGGGCTTCGCGTCGGCGGAGGACATCGACCGCGGCATGGAGCTGGGCACCGCGCACCCGATGGGCCCGCTGCGGCTGTCGGACCTGATCGGCCTGGACACCATCAAGGCGATCGCGGACTCGATGTACGCCGAGTTCAAGGAGCCGCTGTACTCCTCGCCGCCGCTGCTGCTGCGCATGGTCGACGCCGGCCTGCTCGGCAAGAAGACCGGCCGCGGGTTCTACAGCTACTCCTGATCCGCAACTTTCGTAGCGGCGGACGACCACTTCTTCGGCTGTCCATGCGACCGGCTCGCCCGGTTGCATGGACGGCATGAACGAGCACACGCGTCGTAAGGCACTCACCGTCGCCGGTCTGACCGGCCTCACCGGACTCGCCACCGCCGGCTCGGCTTCCGCGCGTGACCGCCGCGGCGTCCCGACGTTCGTCTTCGCCGCGGGCGCGAACGGCGTCTCCGGCGTCCCGAACGAACTCGTGCTGCGCGGCTATCGCTGCGTCGGCGTCGATCTGCCCGGACAACGGCCGACCGACGCCCAGTTCCGGCTTTCGTACCAGGCTCCGCAGGATCTCGCGGCGTTCGCGACCGAGCCGTCGCCGCTGGCCGGGGTGACCGTGGCCGACCACATCGCCGCGACCGTGGAGACCGTCCGCCGGGCGGCCGCGCACGGCCCGGTCGTCCTCGTCGGCGCCAGTATCGGCGGCGCGGCGATCAGCCTGGTCGCGAACCAGGTGCCGCGGCTGATCGACCTGCTGGTCTACGACACCGCGTTCTGCTGCGGCGAACTCCGCACCCCCGACGAGTACCTCTCGACCGACGAGGGGAAGGCGACACACGCTGCGGTGCTGCTGGAGTTCATGGCGGGCGACCCGGCGGTGGTCGGAGCGTTCCGCTCGAACTGGCGCATCGCCGACCCGGCGCGCCTGGCGAAGGCGAAAGAGGCCTTCATGAGCGACAGCACCGAAGCCGAGTTCCACGCGTTCCTGAACTCGATGATGCCGGACGAGCTGGCCGGGAAAGGCGCCGTCGACTCCCGCGGTGACCTGCGTACTTGGGGCCGCATCCCGCGCGTCTACGTCCGGCACCTGCGCGACAACATCAACCCGCTCGCGTTGCAGGACCGGATGATCCGGGAGGCGGACCGGCGCACCCCGCGCAACCGGTTCCGGGTCTTCGACCTCGACACCGCGCACGTCCCCACTTCGGCCAAGCTCGGCGAACTCCTGGACCTCTACGACCGGCTGGCCCGCGCGCTATGAACGCAGCTCCGCGACAGACTTCTTGAGCCCAGCGCGCTCGAGCGCGTCGAGGATCTCGGCGAAACTCGTCGGCGGGGAGCGCCGGGAATCCGCGATCCGAAGCACCGCCTCGACGACCAGCCTCCGGTTGAGAGCGATCCGGTCGAGCACGAAATCGTCCGAGCCTTGAGCCTCGATGTCCCAGCGCCTCAGGGCGTGGTCCGGAAAGTCCCGCAGGTTCTCGGTCACGATGACCTGAGCCCGCGCCTTGATGGCCGCGGCGAGCACGTGGCGGTCGTCCGGATCCGGAAGAGCGAGCGCCGGAACGAGCGGCTCATAGCCGGTGACCAAACAGTCACGGACCGAGCGATTCATCAGTTCCCGCGTCCGGTCGAGTTTTCCCGGATCGAGATCCGGGCGGTTCTCCTTGAGGTTCCGGAAGACCTCGTCGAGAATCTCGTCCGTCCACTTGGCCTGAACGAGCCCGCTCTGCGCGATCCGGATCAGGAGATCGCGCAGAGCGTTGGGGTACAGCACGTTCGCGTCGAGAAGGACCACAAAGGCCACTTGCTAAGTCAGCCCCATCTCCTGGTTCAGCCGGGAAAGCTCGTCCGCTGCCTCATGACGCCGTCGATCGTCCTGGCGGAGGTAGTCGTGCAGCGAACCCGCCTTCACGCGGCGATGCTTACCGACCGTCCGGTACTCGATCTGTCCCGTCTCGAGCAGCCCGATGAGGAAGGGCCGGGAAACGTTGAGCAGGTCGGCGGCCTGCTGAGTGGTCAGCTCGGCGCGCGACGGGACGATGGACACGCTCTCGCCCGCGGCCACCAAGGTCAGCACCCGAGCCATCAGGTCGACGACCCCACGGGGAACGACCAAGGATTCTTCGTTCTCGTCAACGACGACGCTCACGGTGTCCCGCTCGTGGCGCCGGGCCAGATAGGCCTCGACGTGCGGGAGCGCCTCGAGCGCCACATCGATGTCGTGGCGTCCAGGGACGATCTGGTCAATGGTCAGCGCAGTCATCACTGCTCCCGTGTTCAGCGTGGTCCCAGTATCGGCTCTCAACGAATTATTCGCAATAAACGCAATAAACGCAACTCGATGGTGCGTTCAGCTTGCGCGACGGCACACCTAGACTTGGTGCCGTGGGACAGGGACAGCTGCGTGCAGGTCTGGTCGGTGCCGGTCCGTGGGCGAAGACGGTGCACGCGCCGGGCCTCGCCGATCATCCCGGGACGAGCTTGTGCGCGGTCTGGACCAGGCGTCCCGAAGCCGCCACGGAACTGGCCGAGGCGCACGGCGCCGAGGCCGTCGGCAGTTTCGACGAACTGCTCGACCAGGTCGACGCGGTCGCGTTCGCCGTGCCGCCCGCCGTTCAGGCGGAGCTGGCGGTCAAGGCCGCCGAGGCGGGCAAGCACCTCATCCTGGAGAAGCCGATCGCCGCGGATCTCGACGGCGCGCGACGCCTCGTAGACGCGGTCGAGGCCGCCGAAGTGGCCGCTCTCGTGGTCCTGACCTTGCGTTTCTCGCCGATGACCCGCGACTGGCTCGACGGGATCAAGGAAGCGGGCGGCTGGCGCGGCGGTGGGGCGCGCTGGCTTTCGGGCGCGCTGCTCGGCGGGCAGTACCAGGATTCGGCGTGGCGGCACGACTCCGGCGCGCTCGCCGACATCGGTCCGCACGCCTTCGATCTGCTGGACGCGGCGCTCGGTGAGATCACCGAAGTGCTCGCCGCCCACCGGAGCGAGGACGATCTGTGGCAGCTCCTGTTCGCCCACGCGGGTGGCGTGACCAGTACGGCGACCCTGTCGTTGCGGCTGCCGATCCAGCCGACGGTCGTCGAAGTGGCCGTTTACGGCGAGCACGGTTACCGCACGCTGGGGCGCAAACCGGGTTCGGCGGGCGAGTCGTACACCGCGCTTCTCGACGATTTCGCCGCGATGGCCGCGAGCGGGACGACGTCGCATCCGTGCGACGTGCGACGCGGACTGCACCTGCAGAAGCTGATCGAACGCGCGCGCGAACTCGCTGGACACGCCAAGTAGTACACAGGTCACTCACAAGGCTTTTCCTTGTGAGATAACACCTTCTTCCGGTTGCGCCGCGGCCGTCCACAGGTTTGTCCACAGGCTCCAAAGTGGACGGTCGCCGCCCGGTCCCCAGCACGGCAAAGCCCTTTCCGCTACCGGAAAAGATCACCTTTTAGTGCGGTCGCCCCGCCATGCCGAGTCGATCTTGTGATGCGAAGGTGATCTTTGAGCGCTCCGGAAAGGAAGGGCCATGGGCGAGCTGCTCCGCGCTTTCGGCGCGATGATCCCGTTGACGATCACCGCGATTCCTTACGCTTTGCTCGGGTGGCCGCTGCTCGCGGCGCATCGACGGCGAAGACAAGCTGACCGCTTCTCCGCGTCGGCGACAGCCGCCGTGGACATGACGCTCGCGCTGGCCTGCTTCCTGGTGTTGTGCCTGGTCACGATGCCGGTGACCGGCGCGCAGGGCAGCAGACTGAGCCTCGAACCCGGCACCGACCTGCGCCTCGCGTTGAGCGACGGCGCCAACCTTTGGCAGGCACTGGGCAACGTCCTCATGCTGAGCCCGCTCGGCGCGCTGCTTCCCTTGCGGTCCCGCCGTCTGCGGTCACTGGGCCGGATCGCGCTGGGCGCGCTGGCCGTCTCGGTGCTGGTGGAGGGCACGCAATATCTGATCCAGGCGGGCAGGGTGACCTCCGCCGACGACATCCTCCTGAACACGCTGGGCGCCGTGATCGGCGCCGCGTTGAGCAAACGTCTCTGGCACCGGCTGGACGTCCGGCCACCGGTGAAGATCCCGGCGCAGGTCCGGCGGGTGTGCGACGCCCCCGTCCGGCTGCGGGTCCCGAGGTCGGTGTGGGACGAGCGCTATTCGAGCATCGCGCATCCGCAGCGGCGGTAATCCGGTTGACCGCCGTGCGAAAGTGATCGCGAAAGCCTTCGTACCAGGCAGTGTCCGTTCAGAAAGAGGGATGCCTCATGCCTGACGCCTTCAGCGGCGTCGGCACGAGCTAGCCGGCGCTCACGCCAGCTCCACCACGCACGCGGATCTCCCGTGCGTCTCTTTCTCCTGCCCGAAAGGCTTTCCACCAGTGCGTTCAGACACGATCGATGCTCTGCAGTCCTACATCCGCACCACCGCGGCGAACTTCCGCGAAACCGAGCGGATCGGGCCGTTCCTGGCCACCTTCACCACCGGGAACGACCACATGTTCCTCAACTACGCGATCCCCGACAACGGCGGGAAGCCCACCGCGCAGGACGTCGCGAAGCTGACCGAGGCGTTCCGCGCACGCGGGCTCACGCCGCGGTTGGAGTTCCTGACCGAGGCTGCTCCCGAGGCCGAAGCCGTGCTCGTCGAAGGCGGCTACGCCTTGGAACGGCGGATCCCGTTGATGGTCTGCCCGCCGGGGCGGGTCGTCGGGCAGCCGGTTCCCGGCGGGATCACGCTGAAGACACCCGTCACCCCCGCCGAACTCCGGTTGATGATCCGGGCGCAGACCGTGGCGTTCGGCGAACCCGACCCCGGTGAGCAAGCCGAGCCGTCCTCTTCCCAGCTGAACGGCGAGACGATCTCGGTCATGGCGGTCACCGAAACCGGTGAATGTGTCGGCGGCGGGGTCGCGACGGCGGTCCTCGACGGCGCGAGTGAAATCGCGGGGATCGGGGTCCTCGACGGGTACCGGCAGCGCGGGATCGCCGCGGCGCTGACCGAGCACCTGGCCCGTGAGGCCCATGCTCGTGGCGGCGAGTCGGTGTTCCTGACGCCGGGCGCCGGACAGGCGGAACGCGTCTACGGCCGTGTCGGCTTCGAGACCGTGGCCGAGTGCGTGCACCTGTCAATCATCTGAGTAACCGCTGCGGCGTGACTTCTTGACATCGCCGCGGCGCTTCTTCGAGGCCAGGCGGCGTTCCTTCGAACCTCTCGAAGGTTTGGTGGGACGCCGCTTGGCGGCCGGGGGCGCCGACGCGTCGGCCAGCAACATCACCAGCCGGGCCCGCGCGGCTTCCCGGTTCATCAGCTGGGAGCGATGTTCGGACGCGGCGATCGTGACGACGCCGTCGACCAGACGCGACGAAAGCCGGTCCAGCATCCGGGCCCGGAGATGTTCCGGGATCGAAGCCGAACCGGCCACGTCGAAGGAAAGTTCGACCCGCGAGTCCGTGGTGTTCACGCCCTGCCCACCCGGGCCCGAAGACCGGGAGAACCGTTCGCTCAATTCGGCACCCGGGATCACGAACCGGGTACCGATCACCACGTCATCAGCCACGGACCCAGTGTGTCACCTGAGTCCAAGCAGATTTAGAAGCGCGGGTGGTCACCGGAGAGCACGGCGCGCGGGCCGTCCGGGTCTTCCGCGGGCTGCACGTCGCCGAGGATCCACGCCGGCACGTGCCGCGCGGTCAGCATCGCGAGCGCGCGATCCACGTCGTCGGGACCGACGATCGCGACCATGCCGACGCCCATGTTGAACGTCTTCTCCAGTTCGGCGCGCTCGACCTTGCCGCGGTGCCCGATCAGCGCGAACACCGGCGCCGGGGTCCAGGTGCCTCGTTCGAGCTTCGCGACCAGGCCGCGCGGCATGACCCGGGCGAGGTTCTGCTCCAGCCCGCCACCGGTGACGTGCGCGAACGTGCGGACGTCGGCCTCGGCGACCAGCGCGAGGCAGTCCTTCGCGTAGATCCTGGTCGGCTCCAGCATCTCCTCGCCCAGCGAGCGGCCGAACTCCTCGACGTGCCCGTCGAGCGGCATGCGCGCGATCTCCAGCAGCACGCGCCGGGCGAGCGAGTAACCGTTCGAGTGCAGGCCGGACGAGCCGAGCGCGAGTACGACGTCGCCGGGGCGGACCCGCTCCGGGCCGAGCACCTTCGACGCTTCGACGACGCCGATGCCGGTGCCCGAAAGGTCGTAGTCGTGCTCGCCCATCAGGCCGGGGTGCTCCGCGGTCTCGCCGCCGAGCAGCGCGCAGCCCGCCTGGACACACCCTTCGGCGATGCCGCCGACCAGCGCCGCGATCTTCTCCGGCACGACCTTGCCGACGGCGATGTAGTCCTGCATGAACAGCGGCTCGGCACCGGTGACGACCAGGTCGTCGACGACCATCGCGACCAGGTCGATGCCGACGGTGTCGTGCTTGTCGAGCGCCTGCGCGACGGCGATCTTGGTGCCGACCCCGTCGGTCGACGAGGCCAGCACCGGCTCTTTCCACTTGTCCAGCTTCAGGGAGAACAGCCCGGCGAAACCGCCGACCCCGCCCATCACCTCGGGCCTGGTGGCCCTCTCGGCGTGCGGTTTGAGCAGCTCAACGGCTTTGTCACCGGCGTCGATGCTGACTCCGGCGGCGGCGTACGTGGCGCTCGTGGACTCGCTCACGGAAGCGGACTCCAACTCTGGAAGAAAGGACTAGTGGTTGCGATCGGAGGTTCGTCGGGGGTATTCGGCGGATCCAGGTTTCTGCTGGGCGTGCGGCCGGGAGATCCGTGTACCGGTGTTGTACTCGGGTCTTCCGGCCGTGCGTCCAGCGGGAACCTGGGCCGTCGAGACACCCGGCGAATCTCCGATCGTGACCACTAGGGACGCCGGATGGCGTCTTCAGCACCGTACCCGGCAGCGCTGACGGGCTTCGCCGCGCCATTGACCGAGTCCATGCTCTCCAGCAGGTGCTTCCCGATCAGCGCGTCCTCGGGGAGCGCGATCGGGTACTCGCCGGAGAAGCAGGCGGTGCACAGACGCGACTTCGGCTGCTCCGAAGCCGCGACCAGCCCGTCCAGGGAGATGTAGCCCAGCGTGTCCGCCCCGATGGAGCGGCGGATGCCGTCGAGGTCGACGCCGTTGGCCACCAGTTCGGCACGGGACGCGAAGTCGATCCCGTAGAAACACGGCCAGCGGACGGGCGGCGACGCGATCCGGACGTGCACCTCGAGCGCGCCGGCTTCCCGCAGCATGCGGACCAGCGCGCGCTGGGTGTTGCCGCGGACGATGGAGTCGTCGACCACGACGAGCCGCTTGCCGCGGATGACGTCGCGCAGCGGGTTCAGCTTCAACCGGATGCCCAGCTGGCGGATGGTCTGCGACGGCTGGATGAAGGTGCGGCCGACGTAGGCGTTCTTCACCAGGCCCGTGCCGTAGGGGATGCCGGAGCCCTGCGCGTAGCCGATGGCGGCCGGGGTACCGGATTCGGGCACCGGCATGACCAGGTCGGCGTCGGCCGGGTGCTCACCGGCGAGTTTGCGGCCGATCTCGACGCGGGTGGCGTGCACGCTGCGGCCGGCGATCGAGGTGTCGGGGCGCGCGAGGTAGACGTACTCGAAGACGCAGCCCTTGGGCTCGGGGTTCGCGAACCGCGAGGAGCGCAGGCCCTCGGCGTTGATCGCGATGAGCTCACCGGGCTCGACCTCGCGGACGAACGACGCGCCGCAGATGTCCAGCGCGGCCGTCTCGCTCGCGACCACCCAGCCGCGTTCGAGCCTGCCGAGCACCAGCGGGTGCACACCGTGCGGGTCACGCGCGGCGTACAGCGTGGACTCGTCGGCGAAGACCAGGCAGAAAGCGCCCTTGAGGGTGGGCAGCAGTTCCAGCGCGGCGGCTTCGATGCCCTTGTCGGCGGCGTTGGCCGCGAGCAGCCCGCACACCAGGTCGGAGTCGCTGGACGAACCGGTCAGGCCGAGGTGCGGTTTGATACCCGCTTCGATGGTGCGATCGCGGAGTTCGGCGGTGTTGACGAGGTTTCCGTTGTGCGCGAAGGACAATCCGCTGCCCGTCGCGGTGGTCCGGAAGATCGGCTGCGCGTTCTCCCAGATGGTCGCGCCGGTGGTGGAGTAGCGGCAGTGCCCGACGGCGATGTGTCCCTGCAGAGACTGCAGGACCTGCTCGTCGAATACCTGACTGACCAGGCCGAGATCCTTGAAGACGACGATCTGCGAACCGTCGGAGACCGAGATGCCGGCCGCTTCCTGGCCGCGGTGCTGAAGTGCGTAGAGCCCGTAGTAGGTCAGCTTCGCGACCTCTTCTCCGGGCGCCCAGACACCGAAGACGCCGCATTCCTCGCGGGGTTCCGGATCGGGCTGGTCGGTCACGGGCTGTCCGGCGAGGGACGGGTCGGAAACCACCGAGGTGCTCCCAGGGGAGAAGAGGGCAGGCCGCCACCAGTGTAAACGGTGGGCCGGAGATCAACGCGCCGTGCGACGTGGCACTGGACACGCTTCAACTGACTACTGTGAGTGAGACTGCGTCCACGGTCGACCCTGCCGGGACGCCGACAGCGTTCAATGACCGTGAGTGACGGGCGGGTGTCAAGACCCGTCACTCACGACCCCCGACCAGCCGACCGCTCCCCCTCGACAGAGGCGGTCGACTGTGCATTGGGGTGTCGGAGATCAACCGGCGGCCAGCCACTTGGACGTGCCGCCGCGGCCAGGGACCCAGCAGCCCTTGGTCGCGGTCTCCGGGAGGAACAGCGAGCCGGGCGTCCGCTCGTCCGGGAGCGCGAGCAGTGCCGTCAGCACCGTCGCCGCGTCGCCGGCGGATCGCCACAGCCACATTTCCGGTTCGAGGATGTCCTCCTCGGTACCCGGCATACGGGTCGCGATCACGTCGTCCTCGGCGTTGAGCCGGACCACGTCGACCACGTTGTCGTGGACTCGCACGCCGACCACGGCCATGACCTCGCCGTTCGCGTCGCACGGGTGCACGAACTGGTACCCGCGGTGGATCAGTTCCTGCAGGCCGCTTTCGATATCGGTGATTTCCGCGGTGATGGTGTCACCCGAGAACATCATCGAATTCGCCGTCCTTGGCACCCGCGAGGAACGCGGCCATCTCGGCCTGGGTGTAGATCAGTGCCGGCCCGGTCGGGAAGCGCGAGTTGCGCATCGCGATCTCTCCGGACGCGAGCGGAGCCACCTCGACGCAGTTGCCGATCGCGTTGCTGTAGCTCGCTTTGCGCCAGTGCGCACCGGTAAGACGATCGGCCGGGATGCCGTTGTCGAACTGTTCAGCCATGGTCCCCACCTTCCCCGACGAAGCTTTGGGCGATGCATCTGCATGTGCATTTGCCTGTGATCCCAAAGTTAGCACGTGTGGCTGCAGCGGTAAATGCACGTGCAGAAGTTTTTGCAGTATTCGCATACCGTGATGACGAAAGTCCCCGGAGGTCCCACTAACGTGTGAGGACTATCGACCCCATTGGGTGAACAACTACCGCTTGTGGCGGGGTTTTCGGGTGTACGCAAAGAAAACCCCGGCCGTCACCGGGACGGCGGCGAACCCCACAACGGTGAGCGGCTCAGATTTCCGCGCGGCGCTTCAGCAGCATCTGACGGCTGCGGTCCGGCGTCTCCGCGTCGACCGCGAGCATGTCCAGCGCCCGGCTGTACCGCTCGATCTCGTCGCGCTTGTCGATGTAGTGCGCGCCGGTCAGGTATTCGGTGTAGGCGATGTTCGGCAGTTCCTCTTCCGCGAATCTGAGCAGCGAGAACGCGCTGTCCGCGGAGTAGCCGCTCCGATCGAGCGGGAGGACCTGGACCGAGATGTTCGGCTGCTGGATCATCTCCAGCAGGTAGTCGATCTGGCCCTTCAGCACGTCGCGGTCGCCGATCGGACGGTGGAGCACCGACTCGTCGAGCACCAGCCACAACCGCGGCGCGTCCGGCCGGGAGAGCATCTTCTGGCGCCGCATCCGCAGCGCGACCCGGCGATCGATCTGCTCGTTGACCATGTCCTTGCGGCCGTGGCTCATGATCGCCCGCGCGTAGTCCTCGGTCTGCAGCAGACCCGTGACGTACAGCGGCTCCCAGACCTGGATCCGGGCCGCGGCCTCTTCGAGCCCGACGAGGTCGTTGAACCAGCTCGGCATCAGGTCGCCGTAGCGGCGCCACCAACCCGGCTCGTTCGACTCCTTGACCATGTCGAGGAACAGCTGCCGCTCGTCGGGATCGGTCATCCCGTACATGGTCAGCAGATCGGCGACGTCGCGTTCCTTGAAGCCCACGCGGCCGAGTTCGAGACGGCTGATCTTCGACTCGGAGCCGCGGATGCTGTAGCCGGCCTCCTGGCGAGTGATCCCCGCGTCCTCGCGCATCCGGCGGAGCTGTGAGCCGAGGATCATCCGCCGCGCGGTGGGACCCAGGGACTGCTCACCGCCGGACGGGGTGACCGCGTTCATCGACCGGGGACCTTTCGTACGCCAACACTCGCCAGGGGAACTAGCCGATTACTGAAAGTACACGTTTGGACCTCGACACGACAGGGATGGCTCGGTTTACCCGCCGCGTACGTGGTTCTACTCTACGTAGAGTCCGAGACTTCCGACACAGTTTTGTGAGGTTCAAGATGCCCGACGCCCCGCCCCGGACGGAACGAGTGCCTGTGGGTGTCGACCCGACGCGGGCCAGCATCGCCCGGGTGTACGACGCCTTCCTTCTCGGCAAGGACAACTACGAGATCGACCGGGAGGTGCTGCGGAAGGTCCAGCAGGCGGCCCCCGAAGCGCAGGACCTGGCGACCGAGAACCGCGGCTTCCTGATCCGCGCGTGCCGGTTCCTCGCCAGCCAGACGGGCATCACCCAGTTCCTCGACCTGGGATCCGGCCTGCCGACGGCCGAGAACACGCACCAGGTCGTGCAGCGGATCAACCCCGAGATCAAGGTCGTCTACGTCGACAACGACCCGGTCGTGCTCGCCCACGGACGGGCCCTGCTCGAAGAGAACGAGAACACCCACTTCGTCTCGGACGACATCTTCGAGCCGGAGCGGATCCTGGCGAACCCGGACATCGTCCGGCACATCGACTTCACGCGGCCGATCGCGTTGCTGCAGCTCGGGACCCTGCACCACTTCAACGGGCCGAAGGACCAGCCCGCCAAGATCATGAAGAAGTACATCGACGCGCTGCCGTCGGGTTCGTACGTCGCGATCTCGCACTTCTCCGACCCTCAGGACGACTTGTCCGAGGTCGCGCGCAAGATGGAGGACTTCTTCATCCACAGCCCGATGGGCTCGGGCACCTTCCGTACCCAGGAAGAGATCAAGGAGCTGTTCCACGATCTCGAGATGATCGAGCCCGGCGTCAAGCTGTGCGCCGACTGGTGGCCGGACGGCCCGCGGATCAAGGAGCTGAACACCGCGCAGCGGACGATCTCGGGCGGGATCGGCCGGAAGGCGTAATCCCAGGTCCCGCGTGCAATGAAAGGCCCGTTGCTTGCGAAATTTGCAAGTAACGGGCCTTTCATTGCACGCGCGAGGCGGGTTCAGAGGCGGACCAGGGGCAGCCAGTGGGCCAGATCGGCCCGGCTCCCGGAGGCGGTGACCCGCCCCGACTCGACGGCGTCGGCCCAGCCGAGCCGCCCGGTCGCCAGTTCCAACCACGTGCGCGGATCCGTTTCGACGACGTTCGGCGGCGTCCCGCGCGTATGACGCAATCCTTCGACACACTGCACCGCCGCGAACGGCGGCACCCGCACTTCGACACTCTTCCCCGGGGCGTCCGCGGCCAGCGTCCGCAGACTCAGCCGCACCGCCGCGGCCAGCTCAGGACGGGCGGGCTCCGGCCCGGATCCGCTCAACCAGGGGGAAATCGCCGTGATCGCGGCACGTAACTCAGCGGGGTCGACCGAACGCGAAGAGGCCATGGGAGAACAGTAGAGTGAGCGCGAACAAACCTTCAGGCACCCGGAACGTGGGGATGGCGATGGCGCAGCGGGACGAGGCGGATCGGTTGGCGTCGAGCCCGGCGGGCAAGCGGAAACCGGGCAAGCCGAAGATCACCGAAGAGATGCGCGCCAACGCCAGGGCCAATCCGAACAGCTGGCTTTACGTCATCGACGAGGCCTTCGACCCCGACGGCCCGGTGCCGTCCTGGGCGGTCGTCGGCGCGTACCCGGTGAACGGCGCGGGCGAGATCGTCGAGGACTTCCACCCCAACGACCGCTACCGCCCCTCGCCCAAGGCGCTCGGCTTCCCGGAGCCCCGCAACGAGCTGGAGCAGTTGCTGCAGCTGGTGCGGACGAACCACCGCCCGGCCGCCGACCTGCCGCGGGTCTTCCTCGACTCGACGCTGTTCGTCTACGCCCTTTCTCCGGTGCAGCGCACGGTCATCGGCTTCCACAACACCGACGGCCAGGTGCTGGTGCCCGCCTACACGGCGAAGGCGCTGGTCCCGCGCGAATGGCCGCACGCCCGCGCGGTGCTGGGCCGGGACATGGTCCCGCTGCTCGCCGGGCACCCCGTGACCATCAATCCGCATGATCGGCTCACCGCGATCGTCCCCTCGGAGCACCTCGACAAAGCCCTTTCGGACGAGCGTCGCTAGGGCTCGATTAACCCACTCGGCCCAATTTTTTCGGCCTGAATGCAACTCTTTCGAGTGATGTTCGAGTCGCTGATTCCCTTGTCCCGGGGGATCGTGGCGACGTGATGAGTCGCAGAGTGTGTTCAAAAGGCTGGGGGGCCGTCCTCGCGGCGGGGGTCTTGCTGCTCGCACAGACCCCCGCCGTCGCACGGGAAGCGGGGCCCAGATACGACGGGGCCGAGGAGCACTACGCCGGTTCACAGATCGCGCTGCACGAAGGCGTCAATGTGTCGGTAGGGCCGCTGTACGGCGGCGAAGCGCAGACGCTCGGTCATGACGTCAGCGGACATCAGGGCGAGGTCGACTGGCCCGGCGCGTCCAGGACCGGCGCGAAGTTCGTCTACGTGAAGGCGACCGAGGGCACCGGATTCGTCAATCCCCGGTTTCCCCAGCAGTACAACGGTTCCTACGGTGTCGGCCTGATCCGCGGCGCGTACCACTTCGCGCGTCCCGACATCTCGGACGGCGCCGCGCAGGCGCATTACTTCGTCGACCACGGCGGCGGCTGGTCCGCGGACGGCAAGACGCTGCCGGGCGCGCTCGACGTCGAGTACAACCCGTACGGCGAAACCTGTTACGGCAGGACGCCGGCGCAAATGGTCGCGTGGATGGCGTCGTTCGCCGAGACCTATCTCTGGCGGACCGGACGGCATCCGGCGATCTACACGTCGACGAGCTGGTGGAAGCGTTGTACCGGGAACAGCAACATGTTCTGGCAGAACCCGCTGTGGATCGCGCGCTACAACACGGAGATCGGCGAGCTGCCCGCCAGCTGGAAGACCCACACCATTTGGCAGTTCTCGAACAAGGGCAGCCTGCCCGGCGATCAGAACTGGTTCAACGGCACGGAAGATCGCGTACGCGCGATGTCGAACGGCTGAACTCCCCTCCGACCGGGTGTTACAAGATCACAGAACACCGTCAACATGGAAATGAAAATCACCCACACGTAGCACCAATTTCACGGAAGTTAGTGACAAACCCGGCACTCGTCGTCAACAATCGTGCCCGGACGGCTACCTGCAGTTAGTCGTCCTCAGCGAGGGTTATCCGTGAAGGGATTGTCGTATGCGCACTTCCCGAAGAGTCACCATCGCCGTCGGTTCCGCGCTGCTCCTGCTCAGCAGCACGGTCCAGGCGTCGGCCGCCCCGTCCCCGGAGATCATGTCGATCGAACAGGATCTCGTGCAGAACGACCACACGATCGGATCGCAGATCCGGCGGGTCGAGGGCGACACCTCCACCCCGGAATCCAAGGAGAAGGCGGCCCGGCCGCAGCCTGAAGCCGGTGTGCTCGCGACCGTCGCGGGGATGGACGTCGCCAGCTACCAGCAGAACGTCGACTGGGCCTACTGGTGGGGTCAGGGCAAGCGCTTCGTGTGGACGAAGGCCACCGAGGGCACGAGCTACAAGAACCCGTACTTCGCCCAGCAGTACAACGGTTCCTACGGCCAGGGCTTCATCCGCGGCGCGTACCACTTCGCCCTGCCCAACGTCTCCGGCGGCGCGGCGCAGGCCGACTTCTTCGTCAACAACGGCGGGGGCT
The DNA here is from genome assembly GCF_046549035.1 of Amycolatopsis sp. lyj-90. NCBI lineage: Bacteria > Bacillati > Actinomycetota > Actinomycetes > Pseudonocardiales > Pseudonocardiaceae > Amycolatopsis > Amycolatopsis sp. lyj-90. The sequence continues at coordinate 37,094 of NZ_JAJPWP010000012.1, read as the reverse complement.
GGTCCAAGGACGGCAAGACGCTGCCGGGCGCGCTGGACATGGAGTACAACCCGTACGGCGCCACCTGTTACGGCCTGAGCCAGGCGTCCATGGGGGCATGGATCCGGGCGTTCCACGACCGCTACCAGCAGCGCACCGGTCGCTGGCCCGTCATCTACACCTCGACGAGCTGGTGGAACACCTGTGTCGGCACGTCGCAGAACTTCGGTGGCACGGTCCCGCTGTGGGTCGCGCGGTACGCGTCCACCGTGGGCGCCCTTCCCAACGGCTGGGGCTTCTACACCGTGTGGCAGTACACCTCGAGCCCGCTCGACCAGAACACCTTCAACGGCGCCTACGACCGCTTGCAGGCACTGGCCAACGGCTGAGCTGCGCATTTCGTGAACAACCGGCTCCCGGCTCACTCGTCCCGAAGGACGAGCGGGCCGGGAGCCGCTTTCCCACGCGAGGTACCTTTCCGAGCAGAAACCCCTGGCACGGGCGGATCCGGAACCAGCGCTGACCGCCGGCCGTCTGATCTCCAGCCTCAGGCCCCAGCACGGAAGGCGTGACCGATGACCTACCCACCCCAGCCAGGCCAGCCCTACGGCCAGGATCCCCAGGGACAGCAGCCTCAACAGGGTGGCTGGGACCAGACCCAGCAGTACGGTCAGCCTCAGCAGTACGGGCAGCAGCAGGGTTGGGACCAGACCCAGCAGTACCAGCAGCAGCCTCAGCAGGGTTGGGACCCGAACGCGCAGCAGCCTCAACAGGGCTGGGACCAGACCCAGCAGTACCAGCAGCCCCAGCAGGGCTGGGACCCGAACGCCCAGCAGCAGGGCTGGGACCCGAACAACCCGGGCTACCCGCAGGGTTACGGCGGCCCGCCCGCGCCGCCGTCGAAGAGCAAGACCGGGCTGATCATCGGGATCGTGATCGGCTTGGTCGTGCTGATCGCCTTCGGTGTCACCGGCTTCCTCGCGCCGGGCTTCCTGCTCAGCAAGGATGACGGCAACAACACGGCCGCGCCGCCGCCCGCTTCGTCGTCGAGCAAGGCGCCGACTTCCGCGCCGAAGAGCAGCCCGAAGTCGAGCTCGCCCAAGAGCAGCCCGAAGAGCACCGAAAGCGGGGGCACGGGTTCCGAGGGCAACCCGAAGGGCGTCCAGAACCTCAAGGACTTCCTGGCCAAGGTGAGCGCCGGGGACAAGGCGGGCGCGCTGTCGCTGGTCTGCGCGGACATGAAGGCGACCATGGGCGACTCGATCGACATCATGGCCCCGGCGCCGTCGCAGCTGGAAGTCACCTCGACCGCGGGCATCGGCGACGGTTTCATCACCGGTGACATCGAGGGCACGGTCAAGGGCAAGAAGGTGAGCGGGTCGGGGATCTCTTCGGACGACAACCCGGACAAGTCCTTCTGTGTCCGCAACTTCTTCGTATTCTGAGCGAATGAAGCGGTTGCTCCGCTCCCCGTTGCTCTGGACGTTCGTCGTCTCCCTCGTGCTGCTGCTCGCCGTCGGCGGCTGGTTGCTGACCGATCCGGCGACCAGCCGCAGCGAGGCGCTGAAAACCGGCGGCATCGCCGGTGGCGCCATCGTCGCGCTCTACGCCTTGTGGCTCAACGACCGGCGGCGCCGGGTCGAGGAGCGACGGCAGGAGATCGAGCGGCAGCGGCAGGAACTCGAACTGCGGCGGGCCGACCAGGACCGGGACCGGATCTCCGACGAACGGTTCGCGAAGGCCGTCGAACTGCTCGGGCACGACGCCGACCAGGTCCGGGTGGGGGCCCTGCACGCACTGGCCGGGCTGGCCCGCGGGCGGGCGATCTACAAGCAGACCGTGCTGGACATCCTGTGCTCGTACCTGCGGCGGCCGTTCGAGCATCCGCGGTACGAAACGGCGAAGCGGCAAGGGAACACACCTCCCGAAGAAGGAAGCGTGGAGCAGGACCAAGAACTCCAGGTCCGGCAGACCGCTCAGCGGCTCATCGGGGAACTGCTCCCGGCCGCGGATTCCGAGGGCACGCCGGGGTACGACCTCGACCTGACCGGGGCGGTGCTGGAGTACTTCGACCTTTCGGAACGGAAGATCGGCAAACTCCTGCTGCGCTACGGGGGTTTGTACAGCAGCACCAACCTGTCCGGCTGCGTGTTCCTCGGGCCGGTGTACCTGACCGGAGCGGGGACGGCCAAGAAGAAGCTGATCGGCTTCTTCCGCTGCGACAAAGCCCGGTTCGAGCAGCGGGCGTGGTTCAGCGGAGTGCAGTTCAGCGAAGACGTCGAGTTCCGCGGCACGGTGTTCGCGGGCGAGGCTTCCTTCAAGGACAGCGTCTTCGCGAAGGACGCCGTCTTCGCCGGAGCCGAGTTCAAGGAGACGCTGGATCTGCGCCGCGCGCGGTTCGAGGGCTACAGCGACCTGAGTTTCCGCGAGCCGCCCGGCACGGTGTCGCTGTACAACACGACGGTGGAACCGGCGAGGGACCACGAACTCCCGGCGGGCTGGACCGTCGAGACCCTGCCTGACGGCCGTGCCCGGCTGACAGTGAAGGACTCATGAAACGTCTGCTCAGGTCACCGCTTTTGTGGACGTTGCTGTCTTCGGTCGCGGTGCTGGTCGGGGTCACCGCCTGGCTGCTCATGGATCGTGCGACAAGTCGCGGAGACGCGCTCAAGACCGGTGCACTGGCGGGCGGGGCGATCGCCGCGCTCTACGGGCTCTGGCTCAACGACCGGCGACGGCGTACCGAGGAGGACCGGCACGAGATCGAGCGCAGCCGGATCTCCGACGAGCGCTTCGCCAAGTCGATCGAACTGCTGGGCAACGACGCCGACCAGGTCCGGGTCGGGGCGATGCATTCACTCGCGGGCCTGGCCAGGACGCGGCCGGAGTACCGGCAGACCGTGCTCGACGTGTTGTGCGCCTACCTACGGCGGCCGTTCGACCATCCGAAGTTCCCGAGTGACACCGAGTGGGACAAGGAAAAAGAGGCCGAGGCCGAACGCGAACGGCTGGTCCGGCGCGCGGCCGAACGGCTGATCCGCGACATCCTTCCCCACACCGGGACCACCGGGCCGACGCTTTCGCTCAATCTCAGCGACGCCCGGCTCGACAAGCTGGGACTGCTCGGCAGGCGGGTCGGCTGGTTCGGCGCGGATCGCTGCGAGGTGCTGACGTATCTCGACCTCACCGACACCCAGCTCTCCGGGAAGTTCCTGCTGGAGAACGCGACGATCCACGGTGAGTTCGTGCTCACCCGCTCGAGCTTCGAGCGGAAGGTGTCGCTGGTCAACACGGTCGTCTCGGCGCCTGTCGACTTTAGTGAAGCTACTTTTGTGGAGCCGCCGTCGCTGGAGGGCGCGAAACTCGCGACCGGGTCGGTTCTGCCTAGAGAAAGCTGAAGGACGCTTTCCCCTCATGTGATGGGAGGAAAGCGTCCTTCGCCGCGTCCTACGCGGGGAAAGGCCCCTTCAGCTCAGTTGAAGAGCGCCGGGAGGGTCTTCTCCCAGGTCTCCCGAAGCTCGTCCAGGGTGAACTCGGTGATGTCCTGGAGTTCGAGCGAGCCCGACTCCGGGTCCACCACACCGGTCTTGCGCCACGGCAGGCCGCGCGCGGTCAGCATCTCGGTGAACCGCAGTTCCTCGGTGCGCGGCACGGCGACCAGCACCCGGCCCGCGGACTCGGAGAACAGCTGCACGAACGGGTCCTGCTCCGAGTCGAGGAAGACGCGGGCGCCGCACTGTCCGATGAGGACGGTCTCGACGAGCGTCTGGATCAGGCCGCCGTCGGAGACGTCGTGCGCGGCGGAGATCATGCCGTCGCGGGAACCGGCGATGAGGATGTCGGCGAGCAGCTTCTCGCGCGCCAGATCCACGCGAGGCGGGCGTCCGCCGAGGTGGCCGTGCAGTTCGCGCGCCCAGGCGGAACCGTCCAGCTCGTCGTGGGTCTCGCCCAGCAGCAGCAGGGTTTCCCCGGCCTCGGCGCCGATGCCGGTCGGGATGCGGCGGGTGACGTCGTCGATCACGCCGAGCACGCCGACCACCGGCGTCGGCAGGATGGCCACGTCACCGGTCTGGTTGAAGAAGCTGACGTTGCCGCCGGTGACCGGGATACCGAGTTCGACACAGCCGTCGGCAAGCCCGTGCACGGCCCGCTCGAACTGCCACATCACGCCCGGGTCGGTCGGCGCGCCGAAGTTCAGGCAGTCCGACACCGCGACCGGCTTCGCGCCGCTGGTGGCGACGTTGCGGTACGCCTCGGCCAGCGCGAGCTTCGCACCCTCGTACGGGTCGAGGAAGACGAACTTGCTGTTGCAGTCGGTCGAGACGGCGACGCCGCGGCCGGTCGACTCGTCGATCCGGATGACGCCGGAGTCCGACGGCTGCGCGGACACGGTGTTACCGCGCACGTAGCGGTCGTACTGGGAGGTCACCCATTCCTTCGACGCCTGGTTCGGCGACGAGATCAGCTTGAGGATGTCGGCGCGCAGTTCGTCCGGATCCGACGGTCGCGGCAGCTTCGCCGAGGTGTCGGCCTGCAGGGCGTCCTGTGTGGACGGACGCTGGATCGGGCGGTCGTACACCGGGCCCTGGTGCGCCACGGTGTGCGCCGGGACGTCGACGACGATCTCGTCGTCCCAGGTGATGACCAGGTGCTCGCCGTCGGTGACCTCGCCGATGTCGGTGGCGATGACGTCCCACTTCTCGCAGACCTTCATGAACGCCTCGACGTTCTCCGGCGAGACGACCGCGCACATGCGCTCCTGCGACTCGCTGGACAGCACCTCCGCCGGGGTCATCCCGGTGGCGCGCAAGGGAACCCGGTCGAGGTAGATGTGCATGCCGCCGTCACCGGCGGCCGCCAGCTCCGAGGTCGCGCAGGAGAGCCCGGCGCCGCCGAGGTCCTGGATGCCGACGACGAGCTTCTGCGCGAACAGTTCGAGACAGCACTCGATGAGCACCTTCTCGGTGAACGGGTCGCCGACCTGGACGCTGGGCAGCTTCTTGCGGCCGCCCGAGGATTCGTCGCCGGAGAACGTGTCACTCGCCAGCACGGACACGCCGCCGATGCCGTCGAGGCCGGTGCGCGCGCCGAACAGGATGATCTTGTTGCCCTTGCCGGAGGCGAAGGCCAGGTGCAGGTCCTCGACGCGCATCGCGCCGACGCACAGGGCGTTGACCAACGGGTTGCCGGAGTAGCTCGGGTCGAACACGAGCTCGCCGCCGATGTTCGGCAGGCCGAGGCAGTTGCCGTAGCCGCCGACGCCGGCGACCACACCGGGCAGCACGCGGCGCGTGTCGGGCGCGTCGGCCGGGCCGAACCGCAGCGCGTCGGCCACGGCCAGCGGGCGCGCGCCCATCGCCATGATGTCGCGCACGATGCCGCCGACGCCGGTCGCGGCGCCCTGGTACGGCTCCACGTAGGACGGGTGGTTGTGGCTCTCGACCTTGAAGGTGACCGCCCAGCCCTCGCCGATGTCGACGACGCCGGCGTTCTCGCCGATGCCGGCGAGCATCTTCTCCTTCATCTCGGGAGTGGCCGTCTCACCGAAGTAGCGCAGGTGCTTCTTCGAGGACTTGTACGAGCAGTGCTCGCTCCACATCACCGAGTACATCGCCAGTTCGGCGTCGGTCGGACGGCGGCCGAGGATCTCCCGGATCCGGGCGTACTCGTCGTCGGCGAGGCCGAGCTCGACGTACGGCTGGGTCTGCTCCGGAGTTGCCTCGGCGCGTGCGGTGGTGTCGACGTCGGTGCTGGTCACGGTGTCCACATCAGGGTTCGCCACGGCCGCCAGAATAAGGGAGAGGGTTGTTCACCGTGCGGTCGCCCACGCATAAATCGGTCGCGCCGATGGTGGTGATCCGCTTACCGTCGATAATCGTGCTTTCCGCCACATACCCCCTTCCGCGACTACGCCTGCCCGCCAAGCCGACGGCCTGGCGGTACCTCGTCAGGATGATGCTCGCGCGCCCGGGACTGCTCGCCGTCTCGGCGATCAGCGGTGCGCTCTGGTCGCTGCCGATCGCGCTGCTGCCGGTCGCGATCGGCCGGGGCATCGACGCGATCGGCCGCGGTGACTCGGCCGACGTCTGGCAGTGGGGGCTCGCGGCCGCCGGGCTCGGGATCGCGCAGACACTCGCGGGAACGGTGCAGCACTTCGCGTCCTACGGCTGCTGGATCCACGGCGCCGGGGTCACCCAGCGGCTCGCCACCGAACACGCGGCGAAGCTGGGCGTGAACCTGCGGGACACGACCACCACCGGTGACGTGGTCGCGATCACCACCAGCGACATCAACCCGATCGGCGACTCCTTCGAAGTACTCGGCCGGGCCTTCGGTTCGCTGATCGCGTTCATCGTGTGCGCGACGGCGCTGCTGACGACGTCCCCGCTGCTCGGGCTGGTCGCGCTGGTCGGTGTGCCGCTGGCGGTGGTGGGCATCGGCCCGCTGCTGAAGCCGCTGGAGAAGCGCCAGACGAAACAGCGCGAGGAGAAGACCGACGTCAACGCGCTGGCCGCGGACATCGTCTCCGGCCTGCGGATCCTTCGCGGCGTCGGCGGTGAGAAGCAGTTCCTCGACCGCTTCCGCCGCTCCAGTCAGCGGGTCCGGGCGGCCGGTGTCCAGGTCGGCCGCAGCGAGGCGTGGCTTTCGGCGGCGGAGGTCGCGCTGCCGGGCCTGGTCACGGTGGTCATCACCTGGCTGGGCGCGCAGCTGGCGATCAACGGCACCATCGGCGTCGGCGAACTGATCACGTTCTACGGCGTCTCGGTGTTCCTGGTGATCCCGGTGACGACGGCGACCGAGTTCGCGGGAGTGCTGAGCGCCGCGCTGGTTTCGGCGCGCAAGGTGTGCAAACTGCTGACCACCGAACGCACGCTCGCCGAACCGGAGGCGCCGGTCCCGCTGCCGGAAGGCCTGCTGGACCTGTACGACGGGACGTCCGGGATCAAGGCCGAGGCCGGGAAGCTGACCGTCATCGACGTCGGCGCCGATGCCGAGGCGGTGGCTTCGCGGATGGCGCGGTTCACCGATCCGAGTGAACCTGCCCTGGTCGGCGGGGTCCCGGTGGATCAGGTCGCCCTCGGCGAACTGCGGCGGCGGGTGGTCTACGCGCACAACCAGGACATCTGGTTCTCCGGGGTGCTGCGCGAGCAGGTCGCCCCCGCGGAGCCTGGCGACGTCGAGATCACCGAAGCGCTGTACGCGGCGGACGCCGACGACATCGTGGAGGCGCTGCCCAACGGCGTCGACGAGGTCATCGGCGAACGCGGACGCGAGGTTTCCGGCGGTCAGCGGCAACGGCTGAACCTGGCCCGCGCGCTGGCGACCGACGCCGACGTCCTGCTGCTCGACGAGCCGACCTCGGCCGTCGACGCGCATACCGAAGCTCGCATAACCGAACGCGTCGCGAAGCTGCGGCGCGGCAAGACCACCGTCGTGTTCAGCCAGAGTCCATTGTGGACTCATGTGGCCGATGTGGTCGTGAGTACGAAAGTGCCCGCATGAAGAAGCTCCCGCTGGCAGACAAGAAAGACGTCCGACGCTGGATCAAAGAGACCGCGCGGGCCAACAAGCGCGAGTTCTCCGTGATGCTCGGCCTGTTCTGTGTCGCGACCGCGATCGGGCTGGCCGGGCCGCAACTGCTGGGTTCGCTGGTGGACGAGGTCGTCGAAGGCACGACGACCACCACGATCACCTGGCTCGCGGTCGCGTTCGTGGTCGTACTGGGCGCGCAGGCGTGGTTCAAGGGCCTGGCGCGGCTGCGCGCGCGGGTGTTCGGTGAGCGGATCCTGGCGCGCAACCGCGAGGAGTTCGTCGGGAACGCGCTGAACCTGCCGCTGGGCACGGTCGAAGCGGCGGGTACCGGTGACCTGCTCAGCCGGGCGACCACCGACGTCAGCCGCATCGACCACGCGGTGCGGTTCGGCGCGCCGGAGATCCTGATCGCCGCGGTCACGGTGGTGTTCACGGTGGTGGCGATGGTGATCACGTCGCCGTTCCTGGCGCTGGGCCTGCTGATCGCGCTGCCGCTGCTGGTACCGGTGAACATCTGGTACCAGCGACGGGTGCCGGACGTGATGCGGCGGATGCTGGACCGCTGGTCCGAGCTGCAGTCGACCACGCACGAGACCGCGGAGGGCGCGCGGACGGCCGAGGCGCTGAACCTGACCGGCCGCCGGGTGAAGAGCGGGCACGACGGTCTCGACGAGGCGATGCTGGGCGAGCGCAAGATCCGGGCGCTGCAGATGTGGTGGATCCCGTCGCTGGAGATCAGCTACGTGCTGCCGGTGCCGGTGATGCTCGGGCTGGGCCTGCTCGCCTACTCGAACGGCTGGGAGGGGCTCGGCACGATCACCGCGATGCTGCTGTATTCGCAGGTCATGACGGGTCCGCTGAACGAAGCGCTGTTCTGGCTCGCGGACATGCAGGTCGCCGGGGCCTCGCTGCGACGGCTGCTGGGGGTCCGGCCGTCTTCCTCGGCGGCTTCGGTTTCGGAACCTCCGCGCGGTCAGGACATCGAGGTCCGCGACGTGCGCTTCGGCTACAACGCGGACCGCGAGGTACTGCACGGGATCGACCTGCGGGTGCCCGCAGGTGAACGGCTGGCGATCGTCGGACCGTCGGGCGCGGGCAAGTCGACGCTGGGACGGCTGCTGGCCGGGATGTCGGCGCCGACGTCGGGTTCGGTGCGGATCGGCGGGGCCGAAGTGTCGACGCTGCCGGACGACGTCCTGCGCGGTGAGGTCCTGCTGCTGACCCAGGAGCACCACGTGTTCGCGGGAACGCTGCGGGACAACCTCACGCTGCCCGCCGGTGACTGGTCCGACGAGCGGCTGCTGGCCGCGCTGGCCTCGGTCGGCGCGGCGGAGTGGGTGGCCGGGCTGCCGGACGGGCTGGACACGAAGGTCGGGGCCGGGGCGGTCGCCGTCCCGGCGGCGATGGCGCAGCAGCTGGCGCTGGCGCGGGTGGTCCTGGCCGACCCGCACACCCTGGTGCTGGACGAGGCGACGTCGCTGCTGGACACGGGTTCGGCGCGGGAACTGGAGCGGTCGCTGAGCGCGGTGCTCGAGGGGCGCACGGTGATCGCGATCGCGCACCGCCTGCACACCGCGGCCGCGGCGGACCGGGTCGCCGTCATCGAGGGCGGCAAGGTGACCGAACTGGGTTCGCACTCGGAGCTTTTGGCGGCGGATGGGCCTTACGCGGCTCTGGTGGCCGCTGCCTCCTGAAGTGCTATGAAAGGCCCGTTACTTGCAAATTTTGCAAGTAACGGGCCTTTCATAGCACGCGCTCAGGCGGAAACCAGGGCGTCCACGGCGCTGTAGAACATGCCGAGGCCGTCATCGGAGGGCCCGGTGAGAGCGTCGATGGCGTGCTCCGGATGCGGCATGAGCCCGACCACGCGGCCGTTCTCGCTGCGGATCCCGGCGATGTCGTTGCGCGAGCCGTTCGGGTTGCCGCCGGCGTAGCGGAACACGACGCGGCCTTCGCCCTCCAGCTCGTCGAGGGTGGCCTGCTCGGCGACGAAGCAGCCGTCGATGTTCTTCATCGGGATGAGGATCTCGGCGTCCTTGTCGTACCGGGTGGTCCACGCGGTGTCGTTGTTCTCGACACGCAGCCACTGGTCACGGCAGATGAAGTGCAGGCCCGCGTTGCGGATCATCGCGCCCGGCAGCAGCCCGGCCTCGCACAGGATCTGGAAGCCGTTGCAGATGCCCAGCACCGGCATGCCCTGGTGGGCGGCGTCGATCACCGACGACATCACCGGCGCGAACCGCGCGATGACGCCGGCGCGCAGGTAGTCGCCGTAGGAGAAGCCACCCGGGATGACGACCGCGTCGACACCCTTGAGGTCCTCGTCGGCGTGCCACAGCGGGACGGCTTCGGCGTCGGCGTAGCGGACCGCGCGGGCCGCGTCACCGTCGTCGAGCGTGCCCGGGAAGGTGATGACCCCGATCCGCGCGCTCACGCGTCGACCCGCTTGATGGTCCACTGCTCGATGACGGGGTTCGCGAGGAAACCTTCGGCGATCTTTTCGAGTGTCGCATCGTCGACGGAGTCGTCGACCTCGATCTCGAAGTGCTTGCCCTGGCGGATCTCAACGATCCCCGTGAAGCCGAGACGACCGGACGCGCCGAGCGCGGCCTGCCCCTGCGGGTCGAGGATTTCGGGCTTGGGCATGACGTCGACGACGACTCGGGCCACGGCAGGCTGCTCCTTATTCACGCAGGTCGTGGGTACCGCCCGAGCCTACTTCACTACGGTTGCCGCATGACCTACGGGCAGTACGCGCCGCCGAAGAAGCCGAAGACCTGGCTCTGGATCACCCTCGTGCTGGTCTTCGTCCTGATCGCGGGAGGTGTCGCGTTCACCGGCTTCGTGACGCCGGGGTTCTTCAAGTCGAAGGCCGACACCACGTCACGCGCGACGCCCGAGCAGCTCAGCCAGTCGTTCGTGAACGGCGTCAACGAAGAACGGGTCAGCCAGCTCTGGTGCGCTATCCGGTCGAAGCGGTCTTACGCCTTCGAGCAGGCCATGGCCACCGCCGCGGGCGCACAGCTCAGCACGCCCGCGCACCAGCGTGCGGCACAGGAGTACTCGGCCGCGTTCACCTCCGCCGGCCTGGCCGTCGGGATCGCGATGATCCCCGGCGAAGGCGGCTGGTGCGTGCGCGACGCCAAGGTCGGCGGCGAGCCCGAGCCCCTGCCGGGCATCGAAACGCGGCCGTCGCCGCGCCCCGACGTCAAGACCGGGGAGGAGGCGGGGACCAAGTTCGTCGACGCGATCAACGCCCGTGACATCCCGGCCGCGTTGTCCGTGCTGTGCGACAAGGTGCCCGACACCACCCGCGACGGCGTTCAGCAGGTCATCCACGGTGAGGCGAGCTACACCGTCGACAAGGCCGACGTGCTGACCACCGCCGAGCAGACGATCCTGCACCTCTCCGGTCTCATCGACGGTGTGCAGGGCCCGGGGCGGATCGAGACCGAGGACGGCGCCGAAGGCGGCCCCTGCGTGACCTCTTTTTCACCCGACTCCGACTGAGCGCGCCTCAATCCTTCGACTGGGGGATGCTCGGAGCGCGGCGCTGGGCCAAGATGAGCCCATTGGCGGGGCGCCAACACCGGGTGAGCAGCAGCAGGAGGCACCGTGGCCGATCAGGACTCCTTCGACTACGTCATCGTCGGCGCGGGCAGCGCGGGATGCGTACTGGCGAACCGGCTGAGCGAGGATCCGTCAGCACGGGTGCTCCTGCTCGAGGCGGGCGGCGAGGACGACGCCGACGAGATCCACATCCCCGCCGCGTTCCCCGGCCTGTTCAAGACGAAGTGGGACTGGAACTACGAGACGGTCGAGCAGAAGCACACCGGCAAGACCCTGTACTGGCCGCGAGGGAAGACGCTCGGCGGCTGCTCGTCGATCAACGCGATGATCTACATCCGCGGCAACCGCGCGGACTACGACGGCTGGCGTGACGGGCACGGCGCCGAGGGCTGGGGTTTCGACGACGTCCTGCCGTACTTCAAACGGGCGGAGGGGAACCAGCGGCTCGGCGGGCCGCTGCACGGCACCGATGGGCCGCTGAACGTCGAGGACCGCCGCTTCACCCACGAGCTTTCCCACGCCTGGGTGGATTCCGCGGTCGCGTGGGGTCTCAAACGCACTGACGACTTCAACGGCGAGTCGCAGGAAGGCGCCGGCGTCTACCAGGTGACCTGCAAGAAGGGCCGCCGATGGTCGACGGCCGACGCGTACCTGCGGCCCGCTTTGACCCGCCCGAACCTCACCGTGCGAACCCACGCGCAGGCGACCCGCATCGTCTTCGAGGGCACGCGCGCGGTCGGTGTGTCCTATTTGGACAAAGGCGTGGAGACCACGGTGCGCGCGTCCGCCGAGGTCCTGCTCAGCGGCGGCGCGGTGAACTCGCCGCAGCTGCTGATGCTGTCCGGCGTCGGCCCGGCGGAACACCTGCGGGAGCACGGGATCGACGTCGTGGCCGCCCTTCCCGGCGTCGGCGAGAACCTGCACGACCACCCGGCCTGCGGGATCATCTGGTCGACCCGCGGCACCACCGATCTGGTGGACGCGGCGACGCCGGGCGGCCTGGTGCGCTACCAGCTCACCAAACGCGGCCCGCTGACCTCGAACATCGGCGAAGCGGGCGCGTTCTTCCCCGCCGCGGACGGCGCTTCGCCGCCGGACATGCAGATCCACGTCGCGCCGACGTTGTTCTACGACAACGGGATGCGCGAGCCGACGGTGCCGGGCTTCACGTCGGCGGCGACCCTGGTCGACGTCGCGAGCCGGGGCCGCCTGCGGCTGAAGTCGTCGAATCCGTTGTGGAAGCCCGAAATCGACCCGGCGTACTACGCCGAATCCGTGGACATGGAGAAGATGCTGGCCGGGATGCGGGCTCTGGTGGAGATCGGGAAGTCCGGTCCGCTGGCGCGTTACCTGGACAAGCCGTTCCTGCCGGAGCGCCACGACCTGAGCGACACCGAACTTGCCGACTACGTGCGCGAGAAGACGCAGACGCTCTATCACCCGGTGGGCACCTGCTCGATGGGGACGGGCGAGAACGCCGTCGTCGACCCGTCGCTGAAGGTGCGCGGGGTGGACGGGCTGCGGGTGGTGGACGCGTCGGTGATGCCCGTGGTGCCGCGCGGGAACACGAACGCGCCGACGATCATGGTCGCGGAGAAGGCGGCGGACCTCATCCGGGGCGCTTGACGGTCCCTTTCACGCTCCCGGGAATGCTATGAAAGGCCCGTTACTTGCAAAATTTGCAAGTAACGGGCCTTTCATAGCGCGCGCTGGGGGGGTGACGAACGGGAGGCTCAGCGCTTCCCGTGCAGGACGGTGATCAGCTTCGCCACCAGGGCGTCGGTCTTTTCCTTGCGGGAGAACGAGGTCAGCACGATCGGCGCGGTGAACCGCTGCCGCGCGACGGCCTTCGGCCTGGCGAACTCGCGCAGGCCTTCCGGGCCGTGGATCCGGCCGAAGCCCGAGTCGCCGACGCCACCGAAGGGCAGCGAAGCGATACCGGCGAAGGAAAGCGGCGCGTTGATCGACGTCATGCCGGTGCGCAGGCGGGCGGCCAGTTCGAGGCCGCGCGACTTCGAGAACACCGTCGAACCGAGTCCGTACTTCGTGTCGTTGGCCTTCTCGACGGCCTCGTCCATGTCGCGGACCTTGGCGATGGTGACGGTCGGGCCGAACGTCTCCTCCTGGACCGCCGAGGAGTCTTCCGGCACGTCGACGAGCACTGTCGGCTGCACGTAGCGGTCTCCGACCGCGTCGACGCCGCCGACCAGCGCCTTGCCGCCGCGTTCGATGGCGTCCGCGATGTGGCGCTTGATCACCGCGAGCTGCGAAGGCATCGTCACCGGGCCGTACTGCGCGGCCTCGTCCGAACCGGCCCGCACGTCCTTCGCCTTCTCGACGACCTTCGCGACGAACTCGTCGTGCACGCGCTCGTGGACGTACACGCGCTCGACGCCGATGCAGGTCTGGCCCGAGTTGGAGAACGCGCCCCAGACGGTCGCGTCAGCGGCGGCTTCGAGGTCGGCGTCCGCGTCGACCAGGACGGCGTCCTTGCCGCCGGCCTCGATGATCACCGGCGTCAGGGTCTCGGCGGCCGCGGCCATGATCTTCTTGCCTGTGCCGGTCGAGCCGGTGAAGGCGATCTTGTCGACTCCTGTGCTGACGAGCGACGCGCCGGTCTCGCCGAAGCCGGTGATCAGCTGCAGCACCGGCCACTCCGGGACGACCTCGGCGAAGGCGTCGACCAGCCATTTCCCGACGCCCGGCGTGTACTCGCTCGGCTTGAAGACGACGGTGTTGCCGGCTGCGAGGGCGTAGGCGATGGAGCCCAGCGGGGTGAAGACGGGGTAGTTCCAGGGGCCGATCACGCCCACGACGCCGAGCGGCTGGTACTCGACCGTCGCCGCCTGGTTCGACATCATCAGCCCGGCAGCGCGGCGCTGCTTGCCGAGGATCTTGCGCGCGTTCTTGCCCGCCCACGCGATGTGCTCGATGGCGAGGACGCTCTCCAGCTGCGCGTCGGCGAGCGGCTTGCCGGTTTCGTCGCGCACGACCTGGCACAGCTGCGGCAGCCGCCGGGTGATGACGCCCTTCCAGCGGCGCAGCCGCTCCGCGCGCCCGTCGTAACCGAGCCCGGCCCACCACTCGGCGGCGTCCCTCGCACGGGCGACGGCGGCGCGGACGTCCTCCCTGCTGTGCACCGGGTAGGTGCCGACGACCTCGTCGGTCGCCGGGCTGAGGGAATCGAAGGTCTCCCCCACGCTGTGCGCGGTCGGCTTCGGCTGGACTGCGGTCATCGACTTCTCCCGTGTCTCGGCTCAAAGCCCAGGCTACGACGTTACTGACGGCGTGCCAATAGCTCTGGGGTGTGCCACCAGCATTCCACAGGAGACAAGGGCCGCGAGGACACCGAGCAGCGGGCACAGCCACACCGGCAGCACCCCGATCGCCAGCGAACCCAGCCCGAACCCCGAAGCCTGCACGGTGAAAGCCAGCGAGAAGCCCTCCGCCCGGCGTCGCTCCGGCAGGAGTTTCTGCAGGTTGACCGACGAAACGGCCATCAGCGGGCCGGTGCAGAGCCCGATCAGCGCGACCCCGCCGAGCAGCCCGGCCCATCCGAAGCCCGCCGACACCACGATCCCGCCGAGCACGAAGCCCGCCAGGAACAGCCGGGGATCGCCGACCTTCCCCCGCGCCGCGTAGAGCGCGCTCCCGGTGATGCTGGCGGCGCACAGCACGACGATGACGATCGCCGTCGTCGAATCGGGGGCGCCGAGGCGCTGCACGAGCGGCAGCAGGCCCACTTCGATGGTCGACAGCAGCAGTCCGACGGTGAACAGCCCCATCAGCCAGGGCACGCAGGCGGCGATCGGGATCGGCTGGCGCTCGACCGTCCTTTGTGGATCACGAGAAGCGGTTCGCCGTGGCACGAACAGGGCCGCGAGCAGCGCGACGACAGCCATCGCGAGCACCGGGACGGCCGGACCGGACGTCGCCAGGAGCGCCACCAGCAGCGGCCCTCCGACGATGACGCCTTCGAGGATCATCGCGTCGACCGAAACGGCGCGAGGCAGTTCCTCCTCGGTCACCGTTCCGGCGAGCAGCGTCCGGAAGCCGCCGTTCAGCCCGCCCGCGACCAGGCCCGGCGGGATCGCCAGCGCGAGCAGCACCAGGTCCGGGGCGCCCGCGGACGCGACCGCGGCCAGCAGGAACAGTCCCGCGGCGACCAGCGACAGCATCACGACGAGACCCCGCGCGGGTCCGACGCGGTCGAGCAGCCGTCCGGTCGGCACGGCGCCTGCCATTTCGGCGGCGACGAAAACGGCCATCATGATCCCGCCGAGCCGGTACGAACCGGTCGTCGCGGTGGTCAGCACGGTGAAGGCCAGCGGCGCCATCGTGGCGGGCAGCCGGTTCAGCTGCACCCCCGCCGACCAGCGCCAATACCCGGAATTGCGGAGCAAGGTCATAGCAGGAGACCTTGCCGGACGCGGCCTGGCAAGAACCATTGATTAGGGCATAGCCTAATCAGATGATCGAGCTGGTCCTGACCGCCGAGAGCGCCAACCGCGTCCGCTTCGGCATCTCCCCGCTCGACGAGACCATGGGCGCGATGCAGACCCTGCTCGGACGGCGCGGGCATCCGAGTCACCTGCCGTGGCTGCGCGAGGCCGCCGCGAAACTGCCGGACCTGCCCATCGACGACTTCGCCAAGGTGATGAGCGCGCGGCACTACATCACCGACTTCCTCAGCCCGCCGCCGAGCGGGCCGGAGACCACCGCGTCGGCCCAGCTCGCCGAAATCCGCCGCACGCCGCCGGAGCAGGTCGCGCGCGAACTGTCCAAAGTGGACGCCGACCTGAGCGGGCTCCCCGACGACCCGGCCGAGGCCAGGGATCTGCTGGCCGCCCAGATGGAGATCGCCTGGACCGAACTGGTCGAACCGCACTGGCCGCGGATGCGCCGGTTCCTGGTCGCCGACATCGAGGAACGCTCGCGACGGCTGGCCGCGGGCGGCGTCGCGCTGGTGCTGGACGACATCCACCCGCGCGTGCGGCTCGTCGACGACGTCCTGGTGATCGAGATGAAGGAACGCAGCCGCTTCCCTCTCGACCGGCGGGGACTCCTGCTGATCCCCGGCGTCTTCGCCTGGCCGTCGGTCGGGGTGATCACGATGGAACCGTGGCAGCCGTCGCTGCTCTACCCGGCGCGCGGTGTCGCCGAACTCTGGTCGGAGCCCGGCCGCCCGTCCGGCGCGCTGGCCGGGGTGCTCGGTCGCACCAAGGCCGCGCTGCTCACGACGCTCAACGAACCCGCGAGCACCACCGAGCTGGCGCGAAGGCTGGACTTCTCCGCGCCGACGGTCTCACAGCACTTGACCGCGATGCGCGCGGCGGGCCTGCTGGACACGCGGCGGCACGGGCGCGAAGTCCGCTATCTGCGCACCGAACTTGGCGACGCCCTCCTCCGGGCATAGGCTGGAAATGACCTACCGCGAAGGAGAACATCGATGCGTATTGTCCACTTTGGACATGCTTGCACCCTTCTGGAGACCGAGGGCGCGCGGATCCTGATCGACCCAGGCACCTTCTCGGTGGGTTTCGAAGGCGAACGCGAGCTGGACGCCATCCTGATCACCCACCAGCATTTCGACCACCTCGACGCGGAGAGGCTGCCCGCGCTGCTGGAGGCGAACCCCGGCGCGCAACTGATCGTCGACCCGGGTTCGGCCGACGCCGTGCGGAAGCTCGGCGCCGAGTTCCAGATCGCGAATCCCGGGGACGCCTTCGGTATCGGCTCCAGCGGCGTCAACGTCGTCGGCGGCGAGCACGCGGTGATCCACGAGGACATCCCGGCGATCCCGAACGTCGGCTACATCGTCGACCACGGCGCCTTCTACCACCCGGGCGACTCGTTCTTCGTGCCCGAGCAGAAGATCGACGTCCTCGGCCTGCCGACCGGCGCGCCCTGGCTCAAGGCGGGCGAAGCGGTCGACTACCTGCGCGCGGTCTCCCCGCGTCTCGCGGTGCCGATCCACGAAGCCGTCCTCGCGCGGCCGCAGATGCACTACGGCCTGTTCGCCAACCTCGCCCCGGAAGGCACCGAGGTCAAGGTCCTCGACGTCGGGGAGCCGGTCAAGCTTTAGCGCGCCGGTAAGCGAGCTTCCGCACCAGGATCTCAGCAGGGCCCCGGTAACCCTTGCGGTGCATCAGGTACGCGACGACGACCGACAGCAGCCACACGCCGAGCCCGCAGGCGGCCGCCACGAACGTCGGATCGCTCGCCTGGCCGCCCAGTCCCAGCATGAACGGGGGCGCCAGGATCAGCCACGCCACCGACTGGAACAGGTAGGCGCTCAGCGTGCGCTGGCCGAGGGCGGAGATCGCGGTGACGACCACGCCTCGCTTCTTGTCGACCGCCATGCCGATGAGGCCGAACAGGCTGATGTAGCCGACGGCGCCGAACAGGCCGCCTCCCTCGTACAGCATCTTGGCGAATCCGGCGGTCTCGGCGTCGAGCTGCAGGTAGTCACCGGCGAAGAGGCCCATCGGCAGCCCGGCCGCGATCGCGACGCCGAATCCGCCGAACACGCCGACGAGGAGAAGGTTCCGATTCGGCTCCTCCAGAATCCGCTTCTTCGCGGCCCACGCGCCGACCCAGACGAAGAGGATCGAAGGCAGCAGGATCGCCGTGATGGCAGGCCATTCCGTGAGGCGCGCACGCAAGGCATCGCCATAGGCCGGCGCCAGGGACGACGTGTCCTCGGGCGACGGGACCGGCGCTCCGCCGGAGTTCCCGGTGAGCACCAGATACATCAGCACGGCGAGGTAGCAGCCGGCGAAACCCAGGTACAGCGCCGGAATTCGATAGAACCCTTTACCGCGTCGCAAGAGCAGCAGGACGAACACGACGCCGATGAGCCCGTACGCGCCGAGCACGTCACCGGAGAAGAACAGCACCCCGTCGACGGCACCGAAGACCAGCAGCCACGCGTGCCGCCGCAGCAGGACGCCGCGCGTCCGCTTCCACGGCTGCCCCAGCGCCTCCTGCCGGTCGGCGAACTGGACCAGCCCGTAGCCGAGCATCATGCCGAACAGCGGCAGCGCGCACGCGTGCACGAACACGAACAGCACCACGAAGTACGGCCGTTCCAGGCCTTCCGGTGTCTGATCGACTCCCGGCGAGTTCCCCAGGAAGATGCTCGCGGTATGCGCCAGCGCGACCAGCAAAAGCGCGAAACCCCTGGCCAGATCCGGTGCGAGCACCCGCTCACTCGTCGGCAACGACTCCATGTTTCCCCCTTCGAACCCCATTAGTATCCAACGTACACTAAAAAGTGTCCGACGGATACTAATGCCGAAGCGGGGCTTGTCAGTTCGCGTCGATGAGAGCGGCGACGCCGTCGAGGACGACGTCGAGGCCGAAGGTGAAGTCCGAGTCCTCGGGCTGCTCAGGCCCGCCGAGTCCGGCGGTCAGGAAGCCCGCCGCGTCGGGGAAGCGCTCCGGGTCGATCAGCTCGGCGAGCCCCTTGCCGTAGGCCTGCTCGGCCTGGGCCTGGCTCAACCCGCTGTCCTTCCGGCCCTCGGCGAGTTGGATGGCCTGCGCGCAGGCGAGGCGGACGTAGCCGCCGATCAGGACCAGGACGCCGCCCTTGGTGCCCCAGTCGAGACCGGTATCGCGCAGCGTGCGCAGGATCGCGTCCATCCAGGCGACCGAATTCGGGCCCGCCGGAGGACCGGAGAGCGGGAGTTCGACGAGCCACGGGTGGCTCATCAGCACCTCGCGGTTGGCCCGGGCCAACCTGGTCAGCCCCGCCCGCCAGCCGCCCGACGGCACCGGCGACGGCGGATCGCCGATCGCGAAGTCCGCCATCAGCTCCAGCAGTTCCGCCTTCGAGCCGATGTGGCGATAGAGCGACATCTTCGTGACGCCCAAGTCGCTCGCCACGTTCGCCAGCGTCACGTTCGCGACGCCTTCGCGATCGGCGAGGGCCACCGCGGCCGCCACGACACTGTCGATGTCGAGCACCGACGGCCTGCCGCGCGTCGGACGCTCCGACCGCCGCCAGAGCCGCATCAGCGTCGCCTGTGCGTCACTCCGGCCGGCCTCGTCGGTCATCCCGTCAATTTAACCCGCGTTCGCGAGAGCGAGCCGTAGGTGGTGCCGAACGCGCGGTTCTCCAGCGAGACGTCGACGGCGTCGAGGAACGCCTGCCGCAGTCCCGGCCGGGCGAGGTCCGCGGCGTCGATGCCGAGCCGCACGAGCCCGCCGCGGCGGGCGGCCCGGGCGGCGGCCAGCACCAGCGCGAAGCACCGGACGGTCTCCGTCCGGTGCGACGGGCCGCCGAACTCCTGCACCCTGGCGCGCTGGACCCGGCCGGACACCAGGTCCCGCACCGAGACCAGGTCCGCGCACAGGGTGAAGCCGTGCTCGCGCAGGGCCTGCACGGTGCCCTCCGACGCGATCCAGCGCGGTGGCGCGAATCCGTCGACGGCCATCCCGGTGGTGTCGAGCGCCGCCTTCGCCGCGATCAGCCGCAGCCTCGCCTCGTGGGCGGGAAGAGCCGCGAACTCGGCGCGTTTGCCCAGGTAGACAGCGCGATGGGTAGGGGTGATCTGGTGGTCGTAGCCGTGAAGGAGGACAGAGTCGCCGCGGGTGCGGCGGGTCCGTACCCACTCGGTCACCGGGCCCTCGCCGGTCCGAGCGGCGTAGAGCACGGACAACGGGACCTTGCGCCTGTCGAGCTCGGCCGCGAGGTCGGCACAGCGGTGCAACGTCCGGGTGGTCACGCCGGACAGGGAAACCAGCAAACGTGCGTCCACGATGCCCATTGGGCCAGACCGGTCTTGCGCCGGACTGACGGCGGAGTAAACGCCGCAGGTCAGCCGGGCGAATCAGGCGGGCCAGTCGTCGAGCGAACAGCCGGTGATGCGTTCGTACGCTTCGATGTACCTCGCCCTGGTGGCGGCGACGATCTCGTCGGGCAACGGTGGCGGCTCCGGTCTCTCGAGGCGGTGCCAGCCCGACAACGGACCGGTGAGCCAGTCGCGCAGCGGCTGCTTGTCGAACGACGGCCGCGGGCGGCCCGGTGTGCAGCCGCCGGCGGTCCAGTAGCGGGACGAGTCCGGGGTGAGGACCTCGTCGGCGAGCACGAGGTTCCCGTCGGGGTCGATGCCGAATTCGAGCTTCGTGTCCGCGAGCAGGATGCCGCGTTCGGCGGCGAACTCGGCCCCGCGGCGATACACCGCCAGGGTCGCCTCGCGGACTTCCTCGGCCCGTTCGCGGCCGAGTTGCCCGACGACGTCGGCGAAGGCGATGTTCTCGTCGTGCGAGCCGTGGTCGGCCTTGGTCGCAGGAGTGAAGATGGGTTCGGGGAGCCGGGAGGATTCGGTCAGACCGGGCGGGAGTTCGACCCCGCAGACGGTGCCGTGCGCGCGATAATCGGCGAGGCCGGTGCCGGTGAGATAGCCGCGGGCGACGGCTTCGAACGGCAGCATCGCCAGCCGTCGCACCAGCAGTGCCCGCCCGCGGACCTCGGCGGGGATGCGTTCGTCGTCGTAGGAGACCAGATGGTTGGGGAGGACATCGGAGAGCTGGGAGAACCAGAACACGCTCATCGCGGTGAGCACCCGACCCTTGTCCGGGATGGGCGTGGTGAAGATGACGTCGTAGGCGGAGATCCGGTCTGAAGTGACGAGCAGCAGATGCTCGTCATCGACGGCGTAAAGCTCACGGACCTTGCCGGCGGCGATCTTCGGGTATTCGAGCGTCGTCACGGCTGCACCCTAGCGATCAAGGATGATGGCTGATCATGCCGATCCACTGCGTTTCGTTCACCACCGACTACGGGCTGAGCGACGGTTTCGTGGCCGCGTGCCACGGGGTGATCGCGCGGATCGCGCCCGCCGTCCGGCTGATCGACGTGACCCACGAGGTGCCTCCGCAGCAGGTCAGGACCGGGGCCGAAGTGCTCGCGCAGACCGCGCCCTTCCTGCCGGAGGCGGTGCACCTCGCCGTCGTCGACCCCGGAGTCGGCACCGCGCGGCGTGGTGTCGTGGTGGTCGCGGAGCGCGGAATCCTCGTCGGGCCCGACAACGGACTTCTGCTCCCGGCGGCGGATGCACTCGGGGGAGTGAAAGCCGCCTTCGAATTGACGGCCCCGGAATACCGCCTTCCGGTGATGTCGTCGACGTTCCACGGTCGCGACATCTTCGCCCCCGCGGCGGCGCATCTCGCGCTCGGCGTCCCGCCCGGCAGTTTCGGCCCCAGCGTCGAAAACCTCGTGCGGCTGCCGGATCCGTTCGTCGCGGTGTTCCCCGGCAAGCTGGTGTCCGAGGTGCTCACGGTCGACCACTTCGGCAACGTCCAGCTCGCCGCGAGCCCCGCCGATCTCGCCTTGTCCGGGCTGTCCGGCACGGTCTCGGTCAGCAGCGAACACGTCCTGGTGAAGGCACTGGTCGGCGACACCTTCGGCACGGTGCCGCCGGGCTGGAACGTGCTCTACACCGATTCCGCGGGACGGCTCGCGGTCGCCGTGAACGGCGGTTCGGCCGCCGACGTGCTCCGGCTGGGGCCAGCCCAGGAGTGCACGATCACCTCGTCGCCGACGGCCAGCTGACCCGGTCCGGTCACCGCCATCTTGATCCCGAACGAGACGCCGCCCTCGGGTTCGCGGCGGTAGTCGGCGAGCGAACGGATCGGCTCCGGACCGGCCTTCTTGCCGGTCTCCTGGTCGACCATCGGCACGGTGCAGCGGATGCAGACCTTGGCGTAACCCAGCTCCAGGCCGCCGATGGTGAGCGAGCGGACTTCGTCCTCTCGATGCGGCTCCGGCCAGCCCGCCACGACGATGTTGGGCCGGAAACGGTCCATCGGCACGGCCTCGGCGCCGCGGGACGCGATCCGCTCGTTCAGACCGTCCAAAGAGGACTCTGAGGTCAGCAGGATCGCGTGCGCGTCGGCGAAGGCCGCGGTGCCCGCGATCTCGCCGTTGGTGACGCGCTCGTGCTCCGGCGAGAGCCCGACGAACACCGACGGCAGGCCGAGGACGTCGGAGAACCACTCGGCGGCCTCGTCGCCCTGGTGGACGCCCTTGCCCTGCCAAGTGAACGTCGCCGCGGGATGCCGCGGCCCGTCCGAGATCACCTCGACCAGCAGATCTTCGGCACCGGGAGCGGCGAGCCGCAGGCGGGCGCCGTCGTCGAGCACCTCGGCCCGGATCGAGGCCATCACCGGATGCTTCCGCTGGCTGCGGAACTCCCCCTCCGGGGACACGACCATCCAGGCACGATCGAACCTCAGGCCCGCCGGGGTGACGTCGGCCGTTTCGACCGACGTCCCCGCGCAGCCTTTGACCGGGTAATAGACCAGCTTCGCCACTCTCGCCATGGCCGCAGATTAGCGAGTCGCCCGCGTCAGAGCACCTGGGACAGGAAACGCTGCAGGCGATCGCTCTGCGGAGCGTCGAAGATCGCCTCCGGAGCGTCATGTTCGACGATCTTCCCGTCGTCCATGAACGCGACCTCGTCGGCGACGCCGCGCGCGAAGCCCATCTCATGGGTGACCACGAGCAGCGTCAGCCCGCGCTCCGCGAGGCCGGCCATCAGGTTGAGGACCCCCTTGACCAGCTCCGGGTCGAGAGCGCTGGTGGCCTCGTCGAACAGCATGACCTCGGGCTCCATCGCGAGCGCCCGCGCGATCGCGACCCGCTGCTGCTGCCCGCCCGAAAGCGCGCTCGGCCGGTACGGCGCCTTGTCGGCGAGGCCGACCTCGGCGAGGCGGGCGTGCGCGATCTCGGCCGCCTCCTCCTTGCCGAGCTTCCGCACGCTGCGCAGCGGCAGGGTGATGTTGTCCAGCACACTGCGGTGGCCGAACAGGTTGAAGTGCTGGAACACCATCCCGACCCGCTGGCGCAGCGCGTCCGGGTCGGCGGAGATGACGCTCTCGCCGCCCAGCAGGAGGTCGCCCGAGTCGGGCTCCTGGAGGCGGTTCACGCAGCGCAGCAGGGTCGACTTGCCGGAGCCCGACGGCCCGATGATGCAGGTCGTGCGGCCCTTCTCGACCTTGAGGTCGACGCCCTTGAGCACTTCGAGGGTGCCGAAGGAGACGTGGATGTCGCGGAGTTCGACGCTCGACGAACGTACTGCGGCCGTCATGACATCGGCACCTTTCCGGCGTTCAGGAGTCCCAGCTCGCCGCCGTCGTCGTCAACGCGGACCTTCTTGCCGGTGCGCAGCTTCTTGTCGATGTAGTTGACCAGATGCGTCAGCGGCACGGTGATCACCAGGTAGACGACGCCCGCCGCGACCAGCGGCGACAGGTTCCCGGTGTTGGCCGCGAGATCCTGCCCGATGCGGAACAGGTCGCGCTGCTCGGCGAGGAAACCGAGGAAGTACACCAGGCTGGAGTCCTTGACCAGCGCGATGAACTGGTTCACCAGCGCGGGCAGTACCCGCCGCACCCCCTGCGGGATGATGACGAGCGCCATCGACTTGGTGTAGCTCATGCCCAGCGCGCGGCTGGCCTCCATCTGTCCTTTTTCGACACTCTGGATACCGGCGCGGAAGATCTCGCCGATGTACGCGGCCGCGATCAGGCTCAGCGCCAGAATGCCCAGCGGATAGGGATTCCGCGACAGCGACGGGATGAGGATCCCACCGCCCTGCCCGATCACCAGGATGGTCAGGATGGCGGGCAGGCCACGGAAGATGTCGGTGTACACCCGGGCGGGCCAGCGCAGCCACGCCTTGCTGGACAGGCCCATCGTGGCCAGCAGCATGCCGAGCACGGTGCCGATCAGTGCCGAGAACACCGACAGGATCAGCGTGTTCAGCAGGCCCGTGCCGAGGAGATCCGGGAAGACCTCCCAGATGTACTCCCATTTCAGGAAGGTGTTGAAGAAGTCGTCCACTTACTGCTTCCCGGCTTTGAATTCCGCGGGCACCGGCGCGTTCGGTTCGAAGCGCTGGTGCACCCTTTCCCAGGTTCCGTCGGCGATGACCGCCTTGAGCCCGGCGTTGATCTTGCCGGCCAGCTCGGTGTTGCCCTTCTTGACCGCGAAACCGTGCGGGATGGTCGTGGTGATCGCCTTGACCACCTTGAGTTTCGCGTCCGGGTTCTTCGCCGCGTAGTCCTCGGCGGTCGCCTGGTCGAAGATGGCGCCGTCGATCGCGCCGGTCTTGAGCGCGGCCAGCGTCGCCGCGTCCTGCGGGAACCTCACGGCCTGCGCGTCGGGCGCGTTGGCCGCCAGCCAGCTGTCCGACACCGTGCCCTGCACGACCCCGATCCGCTTGCCCGCCAAGGATTTCTCGTCGGTGATGCCGGCGCCCTCGCGGGCCTCGATACCGAGCGACTGGTAGTTGTACGGCATGGAGAAGTCGACGGTCTTGCGGCGCTCGTCGGTCTGGGAGATCCCGGAGCTGCCGATGTCGAACCTGCCGGTGGCGACCTGGCTCAGCAGCGTCGCGAACTCGGTGGAGACGAACTCGAGTTTCAGGTTCTGGTTCGCGGCGATGGCCTTCAGCAACTCGTTGTCGAACCCGGTGAACACGCCGTTTTCCTGATAGGCGTTGGGTTTCGAGTCGCTGAGGGTGCCGACGCGCAGAGTGCCCGCGCCGGCGTCTTCACCGCCGCCGCACGCCGCCAGTACCGCCAAGAGGGCGGCGCTGACGACGGCGGCGAGTGACTTCTTCATCGTGATCCTCACGCCTTGAACTGGTCCGGCACCGGGGCGGTCGGCAGGAACTTGTCGTGCAGCTTGACCCAGGTGCCGTCGGCGATGACCTGCTTCAGGCCATCGTTGATCTTCGTCTGCAGTTCGGTGTTGCCCTTCTTCACCGCGAAGCCGTGGGGCACGTCGGTGGTGAAGGACTTGACGACCTTGAGCTTCGTGTCGGTGCTCTCCTTGACGTTCGTCTCCGCGATCGCCTGGTCGAGGATGTAGGCGTCGACGGCACCGCTCTTGAGCGCGGCCAGCGCCGGGGCGTACCCGGGGAAGCGCACGGCCTGCGCGTCGGGAACGGTCGAGGTGAGCCACTTGTCGCCGACGGTCGCCTGGATGACCGCGACCCGCTTGCCCGACAGGGCCTTCTCTTCGGTGATCGGCGAGCCGTCCTTGGTCTGGATGCTCATCACTTCGAAGTTGTACGGGCTGGAGAAGTCGACGTTCTTCTTGCGCTCTTCGGTCTGCGCGATGGCCGAGCTGCCGATGTCGAACTGGTTGCTCGAGACCTGGCCGAGCAGGGAGGAGAAGTCCGTCGAAACGAACTCCAGCTTCAGGTTCTGCTTGGCGGCGATGGCCTTCAGCAGCTCGTTGTCGAAGCCGGTGAAGTTGCCGTTCTCGACGTAGATGTTCGGCGGGGCGTCGCTCAGGGTGCCGACGCGCAGGGTCTTGTCCGCGGCGGATTCCCCGCCACCGCAAGCGGCGAGCACGGCGACGAGACCGGCGGCGAGCGTCGCGATCAGGGTTTTCTTCATGATTTTCAGACCCCCGGGTTCTGGACGGGCAGGCCGGGGCCGCCCTGCTCGAGTTCCTTCGGCAGCGGCTCGGTCTTGAAGAACTGAGCGTGCAGGCGGGCGACGGTGCCGTCCGCCACGGCCTTCGCGAGGCCGTCGTTGAGCTTCTTCAGCAGGTCCTTGTTGTCCTTGCGGACGGCGAACGCGGACGGCGTGTCCTTGGTCTCGACGGTGTAGCCGAACTCCAGCGGCACGCCCGGGTTCTGGTCGATGTACTTCTGCCCGATGTCCTTCGGCACGACCCAGCCGTCGAGGCTGCCGGCCTTCAGCTGCGCGAAACCGGCGTTGTAGTCGGGGAACCGGACGACGTTGGCGCCGGGGACCTTGCCGCTCGCGAAGTCGTCCTGCACCGACGCCTGCACGACGCCGAGCCGCTTGCCGTTGAAGGCGCCGACGTCCTTGAGGCTCGCGTCCTTCTTGGTGAGGATCGTGGTGAACCCGGTGCTGTAGCCGTTGCTGAACGCGACGGTCTTCTTGCGGGCCTCGGTGGTGGAGATCGTGGAGCTGCCGATGTCGAACTTGTTGGTGGCGACGGCGGCCAGCAGACCGGCGAACTCGGTACCGACGAACTCGACCTCGAAGCCCTCACGCTTCGCGATGTCGCGGAGCAGCTCGTTGTCGTAGCCGGTGAAGTTGCCGTTCTCCAGGTAGATGGACGGCGGCGCGTCGGTCAGGGTGCCGACGCGCAGCTTCTGGCCGCTCGCGGCGGGGTCGCCGGAGCCGCAGGCGGCCAGGGCGAGGGTGGCCGCTCCAGCCGTGACGACGGCGACGATTTTCGACAGCGTGGATCTCATCGCTTCTTCCGTGGGTTTCGGCGCCAAGGCGCGATACAAGCACGCCAGGCAGCCTCATGGGCGGCCTGGCGCTCCGGGTTCAGCGATCGAGATTAGGCATTTCGCCCGATCGAGTAATCCCATCTCACTCTGTGAACGCTCCGTGGTGGGACTGCTCACAACGTGGCTGAAGGGGCCTTTGCCCTCGTCTCACGCGGCGAAGGACGCTTTCCTCACATCGCATGCGGGGAAAGCGTCCTTCAGCTGCAGCTAGAGAATCGGTGCCGGAGAGTAACCAGCGGCCTCCGGGAAACGCTCCAGGACCGCCTCGACGCGCGAAGCGATCGCAGCCACCTGACGCGGCGCGACACCGGTGAACGAGATCCGGTCGGCGAGGAGTTTGTCCAGCTCACCGCGGTCGAGCGGGATGCGCTCGTCGGCGGCGAGGCGGTCGAGGAGGTCGTTCTCCGCCAGCCCCTGCTCCCGCATCGCGAGCGCGACACCGACGGCGTTCTCCTTGATCGCCTCGTGCGCGGTTTCACGCCCGACGCCCGCGCGGACCGATGCCATGAGCACCTTGGTGGTCGCGAGGAACGGCAGATAGCGATCGAGCTCACGTCCGATGACGGCCGGGAAAGCGCCGAACTCGGCCAGCACCGTGAGGAAGGTCTCCAGCAGGCCGTCGAGCGCGAAGAACGCGTCGGGCAGCGCGACCCGGCGGACGACGGAGTCGGAGACGTCGCCTTCGTTCCACTGGTCGCCGGAGAGCTCGCCGATCATCGACAGGTAACCGCGCAGCACCACGGCGAGGCCGTTGACCCGCTCGCACGAACGCGTGTTCATCTTGTGCGGCATGGCCGACGAGCCGACCTGGCCCGGCTTGAAGCCCTCGGTGACCAGCTCGTGGCCCGCCATCAGGCGGATCGTCTTCGCCAGGCTCGACGGGGCCGCGGCCAGCTGGACCACCGTGGACAGCACGTCGAAGTCGAGCGACCGCGGGTACACCTGGCCGACGCTGGTGAACACCCGCTCGAAGCCGAGGTGGGCCGCGACCCGCGACTCCAGTTCGTCCAAAGTGGACTCGTCGCCGAGGAGGTCGAGCATGTCCTGCGCGGTGCCGACCGGTCCCTTGATCCCGCGCAGCGGGTAGCGGCCGATCAGCTCGTCGAGCCGCTCGAACGCGACGAGCAGTTCGTCGGCGGCGGTGGCGAACCGCTTGCCCAGCGTCGTCGCCTGCGCGGCGACGTTGTGCGAACGTCCCGCCATCACCGTGTCGGAGTGCTCGACCGCGATCGACGCGAGCCGCGCGAGTACCGCGCCGACGCGGCTGCGGACCAGCTCCAACGAGCGCCGCACCTGCAGCTGCTCGACGTTCTCGGTGAGGTCACGCGACGTCATGCCCTTGTGGACGTGCTCGTGCCCGGCGAGCGCGTTGAACTCCTCGATCCGGGCCTTGACGTCGTGGCGGGTGACCCGCTCGCGGGCGGCGATCGAGTCGAGGTCGACCTGCTCCAGCACGCGCTCGTAGTCGGCGACGACACCTTCTCCCACCTCGACGCCGAGGTCGGCCTGCGCCCGGAGCACGGCGAGCCAGAGCTCGCGCTCCAGCACGACCTTGCGTTCCGGGGACCACAGTTCGACCAGCTCACGCGAGGCGTAGCGGCCGGCGAGCACGTTGGGGATGAGGGGCTTGTCCGTCACGCGGCCAGACTAACCGGCCGCCATCCGGCCTAGGCCAGGGCGGCTTGCAGCATGCGCGCGGCGGCGGCCCTCGGTTCCGGGTCGACCTCGATCAGCGCGTTGACCACGGCGCCGTCGACCAGGGCGACCAGTCGCTCCAGTTCGACGCCGTCCACCGGCGTGCCGGAGCGCTCGAAGATCTCGTGGAGCAGTTCGTACAGCTGCGCGGACAGCGTCCGCATCAGGGGGCGAAGGTACGGACGACGCCCTGTCCCGACCAAACGCTCGTAGCGCAGGAGGACCGCTTCGGCGTCGGCCTCGCGATCCGGGCGGAGCGGGCCGAGGAGCATGTCCAGCACCAGGTCGACGGTGGCCTCGACACCGCGGTTGCGGGTCGCCAGCTCGTCGAGCCGTCGCCGTCCGGTTTCGAGTTCCTGGTTCGCGTGGTGCTCGACAGCGGCGGTGACGAGCTCGTCGAGCGAGTCGAAGTAGTACGTCGTCGAGGCCAGCGGCAAACCCGCGCGCTCGGCGACCGCACGGTGCCGCACGGCGTCGAACCCGCCTTCGGCGAGCAGCGCCGCGGCGGACTCGATGAGTTCGGCGCGCCTTCGCTCACCCTTCGGCGTTGTCGCTGCGACGGTCATGACGGGCTATTTTGCCAGGTGCCTTCAGTAGCGGGCGGCGAGCACGGCGACGAACCTGTCGACGTCGGACTCGGGGAAGGCGGGCCTGCCGGAGCCGTCACCGAGGCTCACCACGACCACCAGTGATCCCTTGGCCGTCGTCCGCTGCGCGCTGGACGCCCCGATGGGCACCGGCGGCACGGACGCGCCCGCCGGGAAGACCGCGACGGCGACCGAGCCACCCGGCACCTGGAACCCCGCGGACCTGGCCCCCGTCGTACAGATGTCGCCGGGCGTCGACTTGGCGACATCCACGGGGACCGGGAGCTCGCCAGCGAGGGCGGTGGCGAGCTCCCGGTCCACCTGGTCGCACCCGTAGGTGCCTTCGGCCGTCATCTGGCCGGTCTTCTCTGGCCCTCCGCCCCCCTGCTGAGGCGGCGGGTTCGAGAAGTTCGAGGACTCCCCGCTGTCAAGAGGACGTGCGGACGCCGCCCCGGGTTGCCCCGGGGAAGCGGCTTCGTTGCCGGACTTGGCCGCGGTACCCATCTGGAAATCGGTTCCGCCGAGCACGCCGAACATGCCCACTCCGGCGAGCACCAAAACCACCGCGCTACAGGCCACCGCGATGCCGTTGCGGCGCCGGGCGGTCGCGCGCCGGGAGGCGTGGACGACGTCGGCCGTGTCGAAGCTCGACGCCGGGGCGTCGCCGGGGGCGTCACGGAACAACGCCTTCAGGTCATTCTCGTCCATCCCGTGCCACCTCCTCCTTCTCCATGACCTGCCTGAGGTTCGCCAGCCCGCGTGCGGTCTGGCTTTTCACGTTTCCTTCGCTGCAGCCGAGCACCTTCGCCGCGGCACCGACGTCCAGCCCCTCGAAGAACCGGAGCACCAGCACGGCCCGCTGTTTCGGGGGCACTTCGCGCAACGCGGCCAGCAGGTCTTCCCTGGTGACGACCTGTTCGCCGAGGTCGAAGCCGTCCTGCGGCGGTTCGGGCAGCTCTTCGGTCTGCCACTCCCGCCGCCACGGCCGCCTCGACTCGTCGATGGCCGCCCTGACCAGCGTCTTCCGCACGTAGGCGTCGGTCGCCGCCCGTTCCCTGATCTTCTTCCACCTCCGGTGCAGCGCGACGAACGCCGTCTGCGCGAGGTCGTCCGCACGATGCCAGTCACCGCAGAGCATGTACGCGGTCCTGCGCACGGAGTCCCGCTTCGCGGCGAAGTACTCCGCGAACTCTTGTTCGTCGCGCTGGTTCACGCGGTTGTTGTCTCCGCTCTTGCCTCGTCGATGGGTAGGACGGAACCGGGGGCGTCCACGGTTGCATGAGCGGGCTCAGCGGACCAGCCGGGGAGGAGATTCATGGCATGCCCGTCGATGTGATGTGATCGTACCGTGACCTCGAGCCCGCTTTCGCTGATCGATTTCCGCTCCGACACCGTGACCCGGCCGGACGACGTCATGCGCCAGGCCATGGCGAACGCCGAGGTCGGTGACAACGTCCTCGACGGTGATCCGACCATCACCGCCCTCGAACAGCGCGCCGCGAAGGTCCTCGGCATGCCCGCCGCGCTCTGGACGCCGACCGGCACCATGGCGAACCTGATCGCGCTGTGCCTCCACCTCCAGCGCGGCGACCGGTTCCTCGCGCCGCGCGGCGCGCACGTGATCACCGACGAACTCGGTTCCGCCGCCTGGCTCGCGGGCGGTATGGCGGAGCCGCTGGAGCACGACGCCGGTCCGGGGCGGCCCACGCCGGACACGCTTTCCGCCGCGATCGGCATCCCGCGCGGGCCGTACTACGCGCTGCGCACGCCGCTGTTGTGCCTGGAGAACACGCACAACTCGGCGGGCGGCGCGGTCACCCCGCCCGACGAGCACGCCCAGCTGGTCGCGGTGGCGAAAGAGGCGGGCCTGACCGTGCACCTCGACGGCGCCCGCATCTGGCACGCGGCGGTCGCGCTGGGGGTTCCGCCCGCGGCTCTCACGGTCGGCGCCGACACCGTCTCCGCTTGCTTCTCCAAGGGCCTCGGCGCGCCTGTCGGCTCAGTGGTGGCGGGCAGCCCGGAGTTCGTCGAGAAGGCGCGGCGGATGCGGCAGATGCTCGGCGGCGGCGTCCGGCAGGGCGGGGTCCTGGCCGCGGCCGGGCTGGTCGCGCTGGACCGCGTCGGCGACCTGGCCGAGACGCACGAGAACGCGACACGGCTCGCGGCCGGGTTCGCCGAGCACGGCTGGGAGGTCAACACACCCGAGACCAACATCGTGCAGGTCACCGCGCCCGACCTCGTCGGCCGCCTGGCGTGGCTGGACCGGCTCGGGATCCAGGTGCTGCCGTCGGCGGGCCGGATCCGCTTCGTGCTGCACCGGGACCTTTCGGCGGCCGACGTCGAAGAAACCATCGATCGCATCAAGACCGGGGGCTGAACATGAACTGGATCGTCTTCGACTACGGCGACGTCATCAGTGAGCACACCGACGCGCTGCCCACCCTGGCCAAGGCGTTCGGCCACGAGCTCGCCGATTTCGAGCCGCACTACTGGGCCGAACGGGACCGGTACGACTCCGGCGGCTCGGACCTCGAGTACTGGCAGAGCGTCGGCCGCGCACTGGACGTCCCGGTCGACAAGGCTTTCGCCGAAGAACTGACCCGCATCGACGTCGAGGGCTGGACACACCTCGAACCCGACGTGCTGGAGTTGCTCCAGGGCCTGCACGAAGCGGGCGCGGCGCTCGCGCTGCTCTCCAACGCGTCGTCGACCTTCGGACGTTGGGTGCGCGAACAGGAATGGGCGAGCCTGTTCCGCGTGACGCTCTTTTCCGGCGATCTCGGCTGCATGAAACCCGACGCGAAGATCTTCCGGATCCTGCTCGGCGAACTCGGCGCCGAACCGGCGGACTGCCTGTTCTTCGACGACCGTCAGTCCAATGTGGACGGTGCACGGGCGGTGGGGATGAAGGCGGAGCGCTGGGTCGGCGTGACAACAGCGCAATCTGCCTTCGGCTCTTCGGAGGAATAATTCACCCTCGACGTTCATCCGCTTACGCGCGGTGATCCGGATGACCTAAGCTGATCTGTGTCCCGAACCGAGTTTTCACGGTAGGTGCCCATGCCAGGTCCCGACGACCGGCGTCCGTTCGTGCCCGTCGATTTCGACCGGCCGAGCATCGCGCGTGTCTTCGACGCGCTCATGGGTGGCCAGGACAATTACGAGGCCGACAGGGTGGTGCTGCGCCAGATCCTGGAGCTCGCGCCGGAGGCGCAGGTCATGGCCAAGGAGGTCCGGCACTGGCTGGTCAGGACCGTGCGCTACCTGACCGACCGGGAGGGCATCGACCAGTTCCTCGACCTCGGTTCCGGCTTCCCGACCGTGGACAACACGCATCAGGTCGCGCAGCGGTACAACCCCGAGGCGCGGGTCGTCTACGTCGACCATGATCCGGTGGTCCAGGCACACGGCCGCGCGCTGCTCGCGGCGAACGACTTCGCGCATATGGCGGGCAACGACCTGACCGAACCCGCCGAGGTCATCGAGGGCCTCGCACGCACTCACCGGCTGGAGTTCGACCGGCCGGTCGGGCTGATCCTGTGCGCGATCATCCATCACATCCAGGACCTCGACCAGGCGCGGAAGATCGTCCGCGCCTACGTCGACGCGCTGGCCCCGGGCTCGTTCGTCGTGCTGCTGCACCAGCACAACCCCGCCGACGGCTCCGAAGCCGCCGACGTCGCGACGTCGCTGGAGAAGCGCTTCAACGGCACCGGCCTCGACACGCTGTACCGCTCACGCGAGGAGATCGAGTCGTTCTTCGAGGGACTCGACCTCGTCGAACCCGGGCTGACCTACCCGCATCTGTGGTGGCCGGACGGCCCGCGCTTCACCCCGCTCTCGACCGTGAACTTCACGTCGCTCGGCGGGGTGGCGCGCAAGCCCTAGCCCTCGGTGACTCAGCGGCTCAGTGATTCAGCGGCGAAGCTGCTTCGGGGTGCCCTTGCCCTTGATGGCGCCATAGGCGGCCGTGCCGAGGAAGACCGCGCCACCGATGATGGCGATCCAAAAGACGGCCTTCACGAGGAAACCGAGCACGGACCCGAGCACCATGAAGGCCACCCAAGCCAGAATCAGCCCGCCGACGATCTTCCAGAACATGGCATCCTCCGATTGCCTCACCGTGCCCAAGCGGGCCCGGTGAGTCCAGGTTGTCAGGCTGAGCTCGTAATTGCCTGCGTTCTGCCTAACGTTCAGGGTGAATTCCGGGTTCCCCCTGAGCCGTGAGCCAGTCGCCGAGCCTGCGGATGCCCTCGTCGATGTCCTCGCGCGAGCCCGCGAAGGAGAACCGCACGAACCGGCCGCCGTCGACCGGGTCGAAGTCGATACCGGGGGCGATCGCGACGCCGGTGTCGGCGAGGATGCGCTGGCACCAGCTGAGACTGTCGTTCGTGTACGCGGAGACGTCGGCGTAGGCATAGAAGGCGCCGTCGGCGGGCGCGAGCTTGTCGATGCCGATGCCCTTGAGTCCGGCGAAAAGCACGTCGCGGTTGGCGCGGTAGCGCTCGACGTGACCGTCGGCCTCCGCGTACGACTCCTGGGTGAACGCGGCGACCGCGGCGTGCTGGGAGACCGCGGGCGGGCAGATGGTGAAGTTGCCGGTCAGGACGTCGATCGCGCGGTGCAACCGCTGGGGCGCGAGCATCCAGCCGAGCCGCCAGCCGGTCATGGCGAAGTACTTCGAGAACGAGCCGAGGACGAGCGCCTCGCTCCCGTACTGCCAGGCGCAGTCGAGTCCGGCGCCGTAGGAGATCCCGTGGTAGATCTCGTCGCTGATCAACTGCACGCCGTGTGACGCGCACCAGCCGCTGATCGCGGCCAGTTCACCCGGTGGCAGGACGGTGCCCGTCGGGTTGCTGGGGCTGGCCACGATGAGCCCCTTGATCGGCCCGAGTTCGTCCAGCAGGGCCGTCGTCGGCTGGAAGTTCGTCTCCGCCCCGGTGGCGAACTCGACGACCTCGCAACCGAGCACCTTCAGCAGGTTGCGGTAGGCCGGGTAGCCGGGACGTGCCATCGCGACCCGGTCGCCCGCCTCGAAGGCGCTGAGGAACGAGAGCAGGAAGCCGCCGGAAGAACCGGTCGTCATGATGACGTCCTGCGGGCTCACGTCGACCGAGTACGTGCGGTGGTAGTGCGCCGCGACGGCTTCGCGCAGTTCCGGGATGCCGAGCTGTTCGGTGTAGCCGAGGGTCTGATCCTTCAACGCCCGCTCGGCGGCTTCGAGCACCGGACGCGGCGCCGGCGCGGACGGCTGCCCCGCGACCAGCGGGACCAGATCGCCGTGGCTGCGCTGCCGTGCCTGCGCGGCCGAAAGGACGTCCATGACGTGGAACGGCGGGACGTCGGAACGAGCGGCGGGACCGGGGAAGGACATGGGGTGAGGCTAACTCGCCTTCGCCAGGAGAACCGAGAAACCGTCGAGGAGTCGTTGGAGGCCGAACTCGAAGAGCGTGTCGAGGTCATAGTCGAACGGGGCGCGCGAGGCGACGTCGGCGAAGTTCGGGAACCGGCCTCCGGCGACCAGGTCCCGGAGGATCGGCTCGTGCACGGCGAGCCAGGCGTCGGCCGAGACGGCCGTCCCGGATTCGCTCTCGGCCTCGGACTCGAAACTGAGGGCGATACCGCGCACGTGGTTGAAGATCGTGATGTGCGCGTACATGATCGTCGATGCCGGGAGGCCGTGACCGTCCAGTGCGCGGGTGGCCCAGTCCGCGTGGCGCAGCAGGTTCGCCAACGGTTGCGGGCGGGTGATCGAGAGCGCCTGCGCCAGCCAAGGGTGCCGCCGGAACAACGCCCACTGGGCCCTGGCCATCAGCTCCAGCTGAACCCGCCAGCCGGGCGGCGGTTCGGGCGGGAAGCGGATCTCGCCGAGCGCCATGTCGGCCATCTCGAGGATCAGCTCCTCCTTCGCGGTGACATGGCGATAAAGCGCCATCGTCGCGACGCCGAGGCCGGACGCGATGCGGCGCATGGAGAGCGCGCGGATGCCCTCGGCGTCCGCGATCCGGATCGCGGCCTTCACCACCCGATCGCGGGAAAGCTCCGCTTCGGTTCTCGGCACGGCCGTCCGGGCGCGGCCCGCGACGACCGTGCCGGCACCGGGTTTGGCGATGACCAAGCCGTCCCGTTTGAGCGTGGCGAGCACCTTCGTCGCGGTCGCCATCGCGACCCCCCACTCGGCGATGATCCCGCGCGTCGACGGGACCTTGTCGCCCTCGCGCAGCTCGCCGATGACGATGCGGCGGCGGATCTCGGCGGCGATCCGCAGGTAGGGCGGCTCGGTCATGGTCGACTCCTTGCCATAGTGCACTTCGCGGGCACCGCACCCCGATCCGGCCACCGCACTAGCTCAATCGCACTAGTGCGGTCGATGCTTTCTCGCTGTTTTCCTCGAGCAAGGGCGTGCTGTCCATACGTTGTACGCAGTGCTTCAAAACAGCGTACACAGGGGAGTTCACATGCAGCAGGTGCTGATTTCGGGCGCGGGAATCGCCGGTACGACGCTGGCGTACTGGCTGCGGCGGCACGGTTTCGCACCGACGGTCGTCGAGCGGGCGCCCGCACCCCGGACCGGCGGGCACGCGGTCGACATCCGCGGCACGGCGCTCGGCGTCGTCGACCGGATGGGGGTGCTCGGGCGCCTCCGGGAGCTGGGCACGGACACGCTAGGGATGTCGTTCGTGAACGGGGCCGGGAAGACGCTGGTGAAGGTCACCGACCACACGCTGACCGGCGGGCTCACCGACAGCGAAGACGTCGAGATCCTTCGAGACGACCTCACGGACACGCTGGCCTCGGTCGCCCAGGACGGCATCGAGTACGTGTACGGCGACTGGATCACCGGGATCGCGCAACGAACCGGCGGCGTGCGGGTCACCTTCGCCCAGGGCGGACCGCGCGACTTCGACCTCGTCGTCGGCGCGGACGGACTGCACTCGGCCGTGCGATCGCTGGTTTTCGGGGCGGAGAAACAGTTTTCGCACCATATGGACACCTACCTCGGGGTGTTCACCGTGCCGAACTTCCTCGACCTGGACCGCTGGCAGACCTTCCACATGACACCGGGGAAGATGGCCGGCCTGTACAGCGCGCGGAACAACACGGAGGCGCGGGTGATACTCGGCTTCCAGTCTCCGGAGCTCGACTTCGACCGGCACGACCTTGCGCAGCAACGAAAACTCCTCGCCGACCACTTCCTCGGCCACAACTGGGAAGTGCCGCGGCTGCTCCGCGAAATGGAGTCGAGCGAGCTGTACTTCGATTCGATGACCCAGATCCGGATGGACCGCTTCAGCGAAGGACGGGTCACACTGGTGGGCGACGCGGGCTACGGCCCGTCGCCCCTTTCGGGACAGGGCACCAGCTTGGCGCTCGTCGGGGCTTACGTGCTGGCCGGGTCACTCGCGTCTTCGCCGGATCATCGCGCCGCTTTCGCTTCGTACGAAAAGGAAATGCGGCCGTTCGTACTCAAGAACCAAGCGCTGGCCTCGATGAACCAGAAGAAGCAGACCCGGTTCACGCAATGGAAGCAGATCCAGTCGATGCGGGCGCTGCCCTATCTGCCGTTCCGGGGCCGGATCATGAAGGCGGCCATGCGACCGTTGACCGAGGCCGCGAACGCCTTGGTACTCAAGGACTACTGATACGGCTCGTGAGTGGTAAGGACGGTTAGAACCGCTTGGGTTCTAGCGGTCGTCGCAACATCTGGTGTGGAGGTGTTGTGATGGCTGGGAAACGTCGTCGTTGGTTGCCGCGGGATGTTCGGGTGGCGTTCTGGGGCCGGGTTCGGGCGGGGTTGCCGGTGGAGCGGGCGGCGGTGGCTGTGGGTGTGTCGCGGGCCAGCGGGAGAAGGTTGTTCGGCGAGGCTGGCGGTGTGATCAGTAATGCGCCGAAGTCTGGGTCGGGCCGTTATCTCTCGCTGGCTGAGCGGGAGGAGATCATGATCCTGCATGCCCAGGGCGAGTCGGACGCGGAGATCGGGCGCCGGCTGGGCCGGGATCGCTCCACGATCGGGCGGGAACTGGGCCGCAACAGCACCGGGCAGGGCTATCGGGCCAGCAGTGCCCAGCAGATGACCGAGCAGCGAGCGAAACGGCCGAAACCGGCGAAGCTGGCCGTGGACCCGGTGCTCCGGGACAGAGTGCAGGCAGATCTGCGGGCGCGATGGTCTCCGGAACAGGTCGCTGCCAGGCTGGTCCGGGACTTTCCCGACCAGCCGAGGATGCACGTGAGTCACGAGACGATCTACCAGGCCATCTACGTCCAAGGACGGGGCGCGCTGCGGCGTGAGCTCGCGGCGTGTTTGCGGACCGGGCGAGCGATCCGCCGTCCGCAGCGGATGCCTGACGGGCGCCGGACCCGTCAGGGCAAGATCGCCGAGATGGTCCCGATCTCCGCACGCCCCGCCGAGGCCGCCGATCGGGCGGTCCCGGGGCATTGG
>NZ_JAJPWP010000011.1:0-377261 GCF_046549035.1 Amycolatopsis sp. lyj-90 | reverse complement strand
TGTCGGTCTCGAACTTGTGGCCCCGCTGGGAAAGTTCTTGGCGGAGCTCGGTGAAGTTGTACGCCTCGCCGCTGTAGACCATGGCGGCCAGCCCGGCTTCGGCCATCGGCTGCCTGCCGCCCGGCAGATCGATGATCGCGAGACGGCGGTGGCCCAGCGCCACGTTCGGCCGGACCCAGGTGCCCGAGTCGTCAGGACCACGGCACGCCATGGTCTCGGTCATCGCGTCGACGACCTCCCGGCGCTGAGTCAGATCCGTGTCGAAGGAGACCCACCCTGCGATTCCGCACATCGCTACCTCCAGCACCGCTGGAACAACCCTGCGGTAGCCGTTACCGGTCGTCAAGCCGCACTTCGGGAACCTGCCTGATTCTCCTCCGTTCGGAGAATATCGCGCATCCATGGCCACGGGGGCTTTCGGCCTACGGCATGAAAGCGGGGGAGAGGGCTCAATGATCGCGCCGGACGACGAACCTGGCGAGGTCGGTCAACGCCGTCGCCCCTTCGGGGACCAGGCCGACCTTGTACAGCCGGGATACCGCGCCCACCCGCTGCCATTCTGCCTCGCGTTCGGCCCACGCCGGACCCCCTGCCGTCTCGACGGCGATCACAGCCCGCCGAACCTCATCGGTGGAGAGCGGACGACCTAGCTCGTACAGTCGGCCGAGTTCCCTTCCCGCGGCGGTCTTCGACGCCAGAGCGACCACGACCGGCAGGGTCTTCTTGCAATTCATCAGATCGGAACCGATCGTCTTCCCGGCGTCGCGGCCGTCGCCGCGGATGCCGAGAACATCCTCAGCTGCTTGGAAGGCGACGCCCAGTTGCTCACCGAAGGCGCGCAGGCAGGAGATCTGCTCGCCTGTTCCGCCACCGAGCCGGGCTCCCAGCGCGCAAGCGCCACCGAGCAGCGCGCCGGTCTTGCCCGCCGCCATCGCGAGATATTCCGGGATCGTGATGTCCGCGCGGGCCTCGAAGGCGAGATCTGCGCCTTGACCCGTGATCATCTCGCGCACCGCCATCGACAGTTCGTCGAAGGCGCCGGGATTCCCAGAGCCCGCGATCACTCGCAACGCGAGC
The DNA here is from genome assembly GCF_046549035.1 of Amycolatopsis sp. lyj-90. Lineage (NCBI taxonomy): Bacteria > Bacillati > Actinomycetota > Actinomycetes > Pseudonocardiales > Pseudonocardiaceae > Amycolatopsis > Amycolatopsis sp. lyj-90. Next base: position 376,184 of record NZ_JAJPWP010000011.1, on the reverse strand, counting down.
CCGAACAAGGCGTCGCCGGTCAGGATCGCCGTGGGAACACCGAAGGACGCCCAGATCGACGACCGCCGGCGGCGCGTTCGGTCGCAGTCCATTACGTCGTAATGGAGAAGCGAGAAGGCATGTGCGAGTTCCACCGCGACCGCGCCGGTGATGGCGTCTTCTGCCTGACCGCCTACGGCTTGCGCGCACAGCAGAGTGAGTGCCGGGCGCAGCATCTTGCCGCCCCGGGCCTCGGCCGGTCGGCCTGCGCGATCGAGCCAACCGAAGTGGCAGCCGGCCACCAGAGCCGTGTTTCCGGCCAAGGACTCCACTGCGGCGCGGAGCGGGGGAGTCACGCGCTGCCCTGTGTCGGTGAGTAACTGCTTGACCACCCGATCGCGATCGTCCGAGCCCCGTGAGGTCAATGAGAACGGCGCGGTGGAAGAGAACGGCATTGTCGCCTCCCTGGGTGGGCTCCCGGTACGACCGAATGGGGGCTAAGCCGACCATAAGTTCGCCCACGGGCTACGCAACCCCGCCGGCGGGAAGAGGTGCCCTCGAAGGCAACGTGTACCGAGAAAGGGGCACGACCGCCTAGGCCGACCTTCGTCCACCACTCCGATGTGGCGGCACTACTTCGCGTGCTGCACGGACGTCGCCTTGGCGGCTTGTTCCGTTCATTGCCGGCACCGTTCACATACCTCGGCAATGGGAACGAAACTCGCGCACTTCGGTGGGAAGTCAGCGCGAGCGTACCCGGGCTGCGTTGACACGAACGAGTGAGTCCACTGTGGGCGATGACGGCGGAATGACCCGGCCGGCTCGGGTCGCCATGCCTGGAGAGCGGCACCGTACCGGTCAGTTCCCGGACGGTTCGCCCTTCTTCCTCCGGGATGCGATCAGTGCTACGCCGCAGAACAGCGCCATCAGGCCGAAGCCGATACTGATGCTGACACTGAGTTCGGATGCCGAGACGACGGCGTTGGCCACGGTGCTGATCACCAGCGCGGACCAGAGCGCCGCGCGGCTACGGGACGGTGAGGTGCGGGATTCGTTCTCCATGACGAAAACCTTAGGCTTTTTCGTCGGTTCAGCCGATCCCGCGCGTACCCGGAGAATCGGTACGGCAGGCTGTACCACGACAGGGTGGCCACCGGTTCCGTGAAATACCGATTCGGTGACCGGTGCATTAGAGTCCGGCCCTGTGTCGTCTACGCAACCTCGTCCGCAGGTGAACCGCATTCGTGCGGCGCTGGACGCGTTGGAGCAACTTATCGGTGGTCTCGCCTCCTCGGTGCTCGCCTTGTTCTGTCTGCTGACGATCGCGCTGACCGTTCTGCTCGCTGTCATCGGTGTCGGATTCCTTCTCGCGCCGTACGTCCTGAGACTGGTGCATGTGGTCGCCGACCGGGAACGCGTCAGGCTGAGCGCCTCCGGACCAGAGCTGATCAGTCCGGGGCCTGGCCCGGACCGCTTGCGGGACGCACTCCGGAATCACGACACCCGGCACGAACTCGTATGGGTCGCGGTCCACGCCGTATTCGGTTTCCTGCTGGGACTTTCCGGTTTGCTCCTCGTGCTCAGTTCAGTGCGCGATGGGACCTTCCCGCTCTGGTGGCACCTCATTCCCGAGGGCCAGGCCGCGCCCACTGCCGACCTTTGGATAGTGCGGGACTTCCCCGGCGCGCTCGCCGTCGGTCTTCTCGGAGTCGGCTGGCTGTTCGTCGCCATCGGGATCCTGCCCGGGATGGCCAAACTGCAGGGAGCTCCGGGGCGCCGTCTGTTGGAGCCCGGCCCCGACACTGATCTAGCGCTGCGGATCGCGCATCTGTCCGCGGCTCGCGCGGCCGCGCTGGACGCGCACTCCACCGAATTGCGGCGGATAGAGCGAGCCCTCCATGATGGGGCGCAGAATCGGCTGGTGGCGGTGAACGTGCTGGCCGGTGCCGCCCGCCGAGCCGTCTCGCGAGGATCCGAGGACGCAGACGAGGTTCTCGGGCGGGTTCAGGACGCGGCAGAGGAAGCACTCGCGGAATTGCGGCTCGTGGTAAGGAGCATCCTGCCGCCGATGCTCGCCGATCGCAGCCTGACGGAGGCCGTCGAGGCCCTCGCCACGACGAGTCCCGTGCCATGCCGGATCGACGCGGACCTTCCCGGCCGATACGCGGCCTCGGTCGAGGCGACGGTCTACTTCATCGTGGCCGAATCTTTGACCAACATCGCCAAACACAGTCGTGCGACCCAAGCGGAAATCGAACTGCGCAGGGAGGAAGACCTGCTGTGCTTGCGTATCACGGATGACGGCCGCGGGGGAGCGACCGAGGGGGCGGGCTCGGGCGTTGGCGGAATTCGTGCCCGGGTCGAGGCGCACGACGGAACTTTCACGCTGGCGAGTCCCGCCGGCGGACCGACCACGATGACCGTGAGGGTGCCATGCGGATTGTGATCGCCGAGGATGACGCGCTGCTGCGTGAGGGGCTGGCGCTCCTTCTTCGTGCCGAAGGGCTCGATGTGGTGGCGGTGACTGACGGGGCCGAGAGCTTCCTGGAAGCCGTGGACGAGCACAGGCCGGACACGGTGGTGGTCGATGTGCGAATGCCGCCGACGCATACCGATGAAGGAATCGTTGCCGCGGTCGAAGCCCGACGACGTCACCCGGACCTGGCGGTGCTCGTTCTCTCCGCGCACGTCGAGCAGGCGTTCGCCACCGACCTGCTGGCTGTCGGCGGCGCTCGTCTCGGCTATTTGCTGAAGGAGCGTGTAGGCAGGGTCGAGGAGTTCCTGGAGGCCCTGCATCGAGTCGCGGGCGGTGGCACCGCGATCGATCCAGACGTGGTCGCCCAGATGCTCAACCGCGGCCGTGTCGACAACCGGCTGGAAAGGTTGAGTCCGCGGGAGCGTGATGTTCTCGCCCTGATGGCGGAAGGTCTCGGCAACGGAGCCATCGCCCAGCGGTTGGTGATCGGCGAGGGCGCGGTTCACAAACACATCCGCAACATCTTCGCGAAGTTGGACCTCGCCCCGGGGGACAGCGCCGATCGCCGGGTCACGGCCGTCCTGCGCTATCTGCGCGGGGCACGCGGCAACCAGGGATCGGCCACGCCGTGATTTTCTGCGTACCGGGAAAGTCAAGTGACAAAGTATGTCCGAAAGCGCAGATTCGAACGAAGAACGTCACTTCGGCTTGCCGGCTGGTCCCTGTTTCCCCATATCCTTGATCAGGAACGGTCTCCTGAGTCAAGGCATCTTGCGGCACGGGAGCGTTGGCGTCGCAGGGAAGATGGGTGTCTGTGGTTCGGTCATCGAAGTTCCCGATGGGTACGCGGACCTGTGACGACTATCCGTGAGATCGGGCGCCTGCCGCCGTCTAATCTCCCGTGAGGCTCGGTTCGTGAGAAGTTCACGCGGAGGGGGCCGGAACCATGGGTGTGGGTGATGGACGAAATTATGCGAAGTTTCACCCGCTTGCACGACAGGAGTTGGGGCATGATCTGTGGTAGCAAATCAGTGCCGATCAATGAGCCTGGCCAGCCGCTGCTTACTCGTTCAGAGGTGTGGGGCGGTCTGGTACTCAAGGCGCATAATGGAATGCCCTTCGTGTCGGCTATGAGTAAATGCGTCGTTGTCGCGAAATATGGCGAAACATCGTTCGACCGGGAAGTCCGGATTCGTGATGAAGACTTTCGCGAGCGTGTCACGATGGACGAGCCACATCGAGTCGTGTTCGCGCGTCTGTCGGGGCCGGTGCTCGGCACGATCACCAACGAGATCATCGGCGATGATGACGACCTGAAGCTCTGCTTCAGCTTTGCGATGGTGGTGTCAGGTGTACCTGGCGGTTCCGACGCGGAGCGAGAATTCGGCGAGAACATGGCGAATGATTTCATGAAGGGCAGCATCGGCACCCGCGACGTTATTCGGCGTATTGCGGTGGGATGAGTCGTCTCCTGAATGAGGAGCGCCCTGTGATGGATGGCTCCGACTCCGGATTCGGCGGTCCTGGTCGTGGTTGTGCCCTGTGGAAGCGGTGTGGCCGGACTGAACGAATGGTGGCGCTGGAACCAACGTTCTGCTCATCCGGTCGCAAGACACCCGGATTAATCAACTGGCGCCTCTTTGGCTCTGGAGCAAGATGTCGTGGGGTTGATGGGTTGGTCTTTCTGGCGAGATCTTTTCTCGTCACGACTGTCCGTTGAGGCATCGCGCGACCGGGAAGTTCGCGGACTGCCTCCGGACCGCGCGGGCGGAAGGCGTCGCGTACCGGGTGAACACCCTTTACTCCGGACTCCGGCCGCGGCGAAGGTTCTTGCTCGCTGTGGTTGGCGAGTTCGAGGTGCAGGACGCGGACGTGACCGCGGTCCGCGCCGTGGGGCAGCCGGGTTCTCTGGCGCTTTCGATCCGGGTCTGTCGCACGGTGCCGTCTTGCTGCCCGGCTGAACCTCATGAAGGGAATTCTCATGTCCATCAACCGTCGTGCTCTCTTCCGGACGGCTGGGCTCGTCGCGGGCGCGGCAGGCGCAGGGGCGTTGCTCGACGCCTGCAGTGCGGCCACCCCCTCTCCCGATCCTGCGCGCGACGCCGGCCCGGCAGTCCCCCGTCAAGGAGGCACGCTTCGCGCTGTCTTCACCGGAGGCGGGGCTTCGGAAAGCCTTGACCCGTTCGGGAGCGGGTCGCCTGCCGACTTCGTGCGCGGCGACGTCGTGTTCGACTCGCTGTTCACGCTGATCGACGGCGAAGCCGCATCAGCGCTCGGGGATGAAGTCGAGGTCGGTCCGGGAGCGGCCTCGTTCATGCTGAAGCTGCGCGAAGGCGTGAAGTGGCACGACGGTTCACCCTTCACCGCCCACGACGTTGTCTACAGCTTCCAGTTCATGAGTTCTCCGAAGCGAGCCTTTCCTAGCCAGCTCTCTGGGTACTTCGACTTCGGCAAGATCCAGATCCGAGACCCGCTCACGCTCGTGGTTCCCACCCGGCGGCCCGTGGGTGATCCAGCGCTGTTTCTGGCCGCTCTCCCAGGGAAGATGGTGAAGAACGGGGCGACCTTCACCGGCGCCACAGCCATCGGCACCGGCGCGTATCAAGTCGTTGAGTTCGAAGCCGGCCGCGGGTCACGCCTCGAACGGTTCGACGGCCACTGGGCGGGCAAGGCCCCGGCGGACGAATTGGTGTTACTGAGCCTTGTCGACTCGCAGGCCAGGGTGAACGCGGTCGTCACCGGACAGGCAGACTACGCGGGCGACATCCCCTTCACCACAGGCAAAGCCGGCGTCCCCGGCAACGACTTCGAGGTTCGCACGGCCGGGGCGAAGAACCGGACGGCCTACGGCTGGGTGCTCAACACGACCATCAAGCCGTTCGACGACCCGCGGGCGCGTAAGGCAGTGCGATTGACGATTGCCAGGCAACAACTGGTGGATTCCGTGCTGCTGGGCTACGGGGCACCGGGTAACGACCTGTTGTGCGCCGGTGCCAAGTACTTCATGCCAAGGGCGCCGTTGGCTCGCGACGTCGGCCAAGCCAGGAAGCTGGTCAAGGAGTCGGGTGCCGACGCGGCGGAGATCGTGATTCGAACGGCGGAGTGGGAAGTCGGCTACAACGCGTCCACCCGGTTGCTGGCCGAGCAGCTCAAGGAGATCGGGCTGAAGGTCAGGGCGGATGTCGTGAGTCCGCCGGAGTTCTTTGAGCCCGACGCGGTCGCGGCCGCGAACGGGGTCGCGTTCTCCAGCGGCGCGATCCCGCTGGCGGTGATGTACGGCAGGCTCGGCGCCAGTCCGCCGCTGGCCCTGAAGGACAATGAGTTCGCCGCCGCGTTCGGCACGGCTATCGGAAACGAGGACAAGGCCGAGCGAGCCAAGGCCTGGGATGACGTCCAGGAGATCATGTTCGACCGGGGCAACACGGTGGTGTGGGGACAGGCAGACGTGCTGAGCCTGGCGCGCAAGACCGTCGCGGGGATCGTGGTCCGCGATCAGCCCAAGTATCCCTATCTCGGCAAGGCAGGGCTCGCGTGATCCGTTTCTCCATGACAGATCGCGGCAGGCGCCGTCCTGGTGGTACTGCTGACTTTCGCCGCCCAGGTCGGGGTCGATCGGCTGCCGGGCGATCCGGTCATCACCAGGCTTGGCCCGAGTACACCCCTATACGGGATCGCCGAACTCCGTCAAGCTCTCGGGCTGGATCGCCCGGTGTCCACTCGCTAAGTCGAACGGGGGCGCCGGCCTGCTACTGGAGGCCAATAGCCGCTCTGCCGGGTTCTGGACCGAACGCCGCCGTAAGGTCATGTCTGATGAACGATGTGCTAAATGCCTTCGGTGACCGTTCGCCGACCGCCGAATAGACGGTGAAGGAGTGGTGATGCCGGGGGCGCCCGCTTTCCAGAGAAGACGGGTGATTCGTGGTTCATTGCGAGCAGCGCGGTTCTGGGGCGATCACGCCGCTGCGCACGCCCGTCGGAAGGCTCGGAAAGTTGTCGTCGTCGTGACTCCTGGTCACGGGCTCGTGGTCGGACTTTCCTCCTCGGCCGATGAGAGGAAAGCCACATGCGCGCCTGATCAACTTAGGTTAGCCTAACCGAATGAGCTTTTGGTGCCCCTGCCGGACGACTCGTCTCTTTCCGCGAAAGAACGTTTGATGTCCGGAGAAGGTGGAAACGTCCAGCTGCCCGACGCTCTGCAGAAATTCTTCCTGGTCGTTCTCGGCGCGGAGTGGCCCGAGGCCAGTGAAAGCGGCTTGCGCGCCCTTGCCTGGGGTTGGACCGAATTCGCTGCCGAACTCGAAGAACTCGGTGAGGCTCTGCTTTCCTCGTCGGCGACGCTGGACGCCGGGATGGACGGCGCACTCTCGGCCGCCGTGGTCGAAGTGCTACGCAAAGGTCTCGCAGGTGGCGTCGTCGGCGTCGCGGACAATTCACGAGAGCTCGCGAAGGCGGCCAAGACCGCGGCATTGGACGTCCAGAAGTCGAAGGCATTGCTGGTCGTGATGGGGTTACTCGCCCTCGCAACGGTCCTGGAGTTGTTGTATTCGCTGATTTTCGCCTTCCTGATCCCAGCGGTCACGGCCGCGGCCCAGGTCACGATGCGGGTGATCATCCGGCAATTGCTCGCGAAGTTGCAACAAATCACCCTTCGCCAGGCCGGCACAGCGGTTAAGCATCTCGCCATGCACACCGCCAAGTTCGCCGCGCTCGGTGCGGGTTTGATGGGCGGCCTCGATCTCGTCATCCAAGCCGGGCAAGTGGCCTTCTCCGGGCGAGACGAGATCGATTGGTCCTCGGTGGGGAATTCCGTGCTGGGAGGAGCGGCCGGTGGTGCCGTCGCGGGGTTCGCGCACGGGATGGCGCTCGGTGTGCGTTCGCTGAGCCGGACTGCGTTACCTTCGTCGAAGACCTTCACCGGACGGGTCATCGCCCTCGGTGAGGGGCTGCACGCGGGTCTGCAAGTACTCGTGACCCCGATCGGGACGCTGTTCGGCAACCTGGTCACACAGGGGAAGGGCGGGGCCTTCGACGGCGTCTTGGGCGCTGCGGGCGCGTCGGGAACCAGAAAAGCCGGGATACCCGCACCTGACGGGCGAACGCCGAACTCGGTGGCGGTGGTGGTACCCGAGATCACCTTCGGTCATTTGCTCCCTCCGGTGATCGAGGCATCCGTCGGAAGTCCGGCGAAGCCATCGAGCGGGCAGCAGGAACCGGGAGGACGTGCGTCCTCTGTGCTTCCGCCGGTCGTACCCGCCGAGAGGCGGGAATTGCTCGCCCGCGAGGCGGAAGCTGCCGCGAATCGTCTCGGCAAGCTCGGCCAGGCCCGCTACGACGCGCTGATCTCCGAGGCCGCGTTCATCGTCAGCCGGAACCATCGCACGCCGCTGCTGATCTGGGAGCGGCCGAACGCGACGGTCCGCGACTGGCAGGGGGTGATCGCGGACGTCCGGGTCGTGGTCGCCGCCGAAGTGCATCGCGCGGGGACGGTGGCGGGGCGGGAAGTTTCCGCGCAACTGGCCAAGACTCTGGGCACCGAGCGCGTCGGAGGCCTCGTGGGGGCGGGCCCCGGCTCGCACGCTCCGCAGACGCCGGCCACGATCTCCACCGGTCCAGGGGAAGCGGAGGCAGGTCCATCGTCGGCTGAAAGCCCCGCCGCCCTGCCGACCGTCGAATCCGCGGGCCCGGAGCCCGCGCCGCGGGTCGAAGGTGTGGAGGCCACCGCGGCCGCGGTGGCCTTCCTGCAGCCGGACGTCGAACTCCGGCCCCTCGACCGGGCGATCCCGGAACAGACGAGCCCGGCGACCGAGCAGATCCGGCGGTTGGCCACGGCCAACAGCGTTCTCGCCGCGTCGGTGAACGGCGTCGCGATTCGCGCCGATGTCCGGGGACTGCTGGAAACCGCGGGCGCCCCACCCGCCCAGATCGCCAGGGTCCTCGACGCGTTGCCCGACCTGGCCCTCAAGGACAACTTCAAGAAGTTCGCCCACGAGGGATACGTCGTCACCGACGGGCATGGGGCCGACGCGGTGGAGATCGTCGTCCGGGGTACGGCGGGGGACAACACCTCCGCGGACACCACGAGCTCCACGGGGCCACAGGATCCGGCGCGCGGCACCGACACGGTGGCCATGGGTGGCTATGGCTCCACCTCGACCGACGCCGTGTCCGCCCCCCGAAGGCAGGGGGCCTTCGGACACAATTTGTCCTTGCCCGTCTCTGAAGATCCCCAGACTTTCCGGACGGTGGATCAGGCCGTCGGTATCAAGGGGGTGACCTCCCAGCCTTCGTGGCGTACGTCGAGCACCATCGAGACGCAGGCTTCGGCCTCGGTCACTCCTCCGGATATCTGGACCGAGAGCGCCTTCGACCTGAACCACCAGATCAGCCTGAACCGCACCGGTGAACCGACGCAGACCCGGCAAGGTAACCAAGCGGGCGGGGTCAGGTTGTCCACGCCGGAGATCTTGACCGCGCTGCGCCCGGCCGAGTTCACGGGCTCCCGGCCGGACGGGCCGCGGGCGACCTTCCTTCGTGGTGACCGGGAACTGCCCGCCGTCGTCGGTGGAGTGCTGGACCGGCATCCGGCCTGGGCCGGCGCCGCGGACGTGATCGGGTCCCCCCTCCGGGCCACTCTGCTCGACATCACCGGGAGCGACGCCCTGTCGAGGACCGGGACGGAGCTGGCCGGAGGCGCGGCGGTCGTGAAGAAGGTGGAGCTCAAGGATTCGAAGGGCGGAGTGAAGACCGCCACCGTCGAACTCCGTGCGTCGATGAGCAACCATCGCCACTACTCCGCGGGCCCGCGGCCGGGCGGCGAGGTCACGGACGAGCCGACCGGTACCGTCAGCAGGCAGGGCCGGGGTCATCGCGGCGAGGAGTCGGCAGGAAGGGCCAGCAGAAGTCCGTTCGACGTCAACGCCTCGATCGGTCTCGGCTTCCTGTGGAGCATTCACAACCGGCCCAGCGTGGTCTTCGGTGACCGGCTCGACGCGAGAGCGGACGGAATGGTCTTCCGTTCCGCGGCCGAGACGCGGGACGTGGCCGAGACCGACGAGATCACCGCGACCACCGCGTGGTCCAAGACCGGCCGGTTGCGGTTGCGCACCAGCGATGTCACCTACGACTTCCGGGCGCGCTTCGACGACGGAAGCGAATACTCCGGCAGCCATTTCGTGGCCGACGGCGCGACCCGGTGGTCCGTCGAGTCGGTCGAGAAGCCCACCACGTCGCGGGAACCCGACCTCACCGCGGCGTTCGCGCAGGAAAAGGTCCTCGGCGCGGCGGAAACCCGGTTTCAGCACGCCGGCCGACTGCGGACCGCACTGCGCGCACGACTGCCGGAGGGAGTACTACGGCAACCGGGGCGGCCCGACGGCACCGCCGCGACGGCGGACAACGAAGCCCTCGTCTCGACGCTGCTCTCCTCGGAGGGACTCACCGCTCTGTCTGCCGACCTGAACGGTGACGGCCTGTCGTTCCTGCTCGTCGAGCGAACGCACCGACTCACCAACCGGTCCGGCGAACTCCTGCACGTGCTCGTCGAAACCGTCCCGGCGGCCCCGTCCCGGCGGTTCCCCGTCGAGGACGACTTCTCCGAAACAGGGCCCAGCGGTGAGCTTGCTTCGAAACAAGAACAGAAGCACACCGACACCGTCGAAGGTTCGGTTACAGCCGGGGCGAACATGGGTGTCCGCATCGGTGCCGGAGCCGGGCGCACCGTCCGCAGTTACGAATTGACCGGTGGCTCGAACCGCTCCTTCGCCAACGTCGTCCGCACGGTGGAGACCACTGAAACGCAGCAGCGAGGCCAAGGCTGGTCGTCGGAGGGTGGCACGGCACGGCGGCGCGCCATCGACTACCGGGTGACCCTTGCCGGTGGCGATGGTACGAAGACATTCCTGGTCGCGGGTGGCCGGGCCGAGACGCTTCTGGGGGGACGGATCACCCTCACCCCGCCACCCGTCGACGGGAACACCGCCTTCACCGTCGTGAGCGGACCGACCCTCACCCCGCCCCGCGACTGGTCGCCGGCGGCGCTGCCGGATCACTCGGCGGTACACGGTCTCGACCTGCCACCGGGGATCGCCCGCTATTTCGCCGAGCACCTTTTCGGCGGGTTGGGGGAGGGTGCACGGCTGGCCGAGCATCAGCTCTACCGGTTCGCCGGCCCGGACCGGGTCGCGGCCAACCTCGATCGCGCCGTCACCGGCACCTACTTCAGCCCTCTGCATCGCTATGGCCGGGGCGAAGGGGATTTCGTCGGCTTCCGAGATCGGGTCGGCGAAGCGGCGATGGCGATCGCGCTGAGCAACGCGACGGTCGCGGGTCCGCCGCGGAAGGTGACCTTGACCTTCACTTCCGCCACCGGTGGCACTCGCGGGCACGGTGGCCGGACGACCTCTGGCGGGTACACCTTCGGCAACATCAGGTCGGGGATCGCGGCCGGAGTGGGTTCGAGCGCCTACGCGTTCCCGCAAGGCGGGTACGGCCGCTTCGCGAGCAGTTCCGAAGGCCGAATGTCGCGTTTCGAACACGAGCAGAGCAGACGGACCACCTACACCGGCGACGCCTATCTGGTGACCTACGACGCGATGATTCTGCTGGCGGCCCGGGAGCACCGGCATCTCGGTATCGGGCCGTACGACGGGACCGAGCACACCGGCTGGCGTTACGCACACGCGCATCGGCGCAACGCCGTGCAGGTCTGGGTCCCGGCGGACGAGATCGGCGGGGTCGGCCTGCCCGCCGGATGGGACCGTGCTTTCCGCGCCGAGCCGCTGCCGGCCTCAGGCGACTTGCCGTCGTCCTACACCTACGACGGCCGGGCACCGATCAGCATCGATTTCGAAGCCACTGGCAAGCTCCTCGACGCCGTCGACACAGGACTGACCGGGCTGCGAACACCACCGGCGACCACGTCGCTCTGGTCCGCGCTGGCCTCGAGGCTGGGCGCGGCGGCGCACCAGGTCGTCTTCGGCGCCGGAGACGAGGTCGCGGCCACCCGCCTGCTCGACCGGGTGCGGGCGGATCTGCCACCGCGCACACTCGAGCAGCTCTATCCGGAACTGAGCGGTGCCGGAAAGACCTGGTCCGAATCGTTCACCGGACCGCTGGGGACCATCGGCTACGAGCTCACCTTGACCGCGCGGACCGGAGAAGGGACATCACCACGCCCGGTGAGTGGCTGGTCGGACCAGGTCACGGCGAAGACGATCAAGACCGAGGAGGCGACCCACGAGGAAACGACCTCGCACAGCCTGAACTTCGCCTTCCGGATGCCGTTCTACCTGCCGCATCCGGTCGTGCGGGGGCTCGGTTTCTCCGGGCAGAGCGGTCTCTCCGGCAGCACCACCCTCGGTCGGACGGAGACCGTCACGACGCAGGAAAGCAGGACCGCGTCGTCGTCCGGCGACGCCGCGATCTTCCGGCACGACGTCACCTTCGGGCTCGAGTTCCGGCGAACCGCACACCTCGGACGCTCGTTGCGTTCGCTCACCGGCGGGCTCTCCGATCTGGTGACGCCCGCCGCCACCCGCCATCGTGCGCCCGATCTACTGCTGCCCGACTCGGTGCGGAGCCGAGTAGGACTGGACACGCTGTCCCCAGGGGAAGAGCAGCGGCACATCGGCGGCTTGCCCACGACCGCCCATCTCGAGGTTCCGAACGGCGCAGTCGGGTCTACCGTCGGTGAAATCCTCGATGGTGTACCCGTCGCGGAAGATTCCGGGCCGCCTCCGCCGGGGATTCCCGAGCAGGCGGCGGCCGCCCGCCGGACGGTGGCTCTCGGCACGTCGCCCGGCGCACTCGCCGCGGGGCTGCCCGACGCGCTGACCGCGACGGGGTACCGAGTGGAAGGGCTCGGGGACGACCCTTATTTCGCCGCCGGCTTCTTTCAACAGCAGCCGCTCTCCACCCTGGTGTTCCACGCGGATCTCGCACAGACCTGGGTGACGGCGCTGACCGGAGGGGAAGGGAAGGAGCCAGAGGTCACCGTCACCGGGGACGTTTCGATGCGGACACGGCAGGACCTGACCACCGGCCCGTCGTGGAGCACGGCCTTCCTGTCCTTCCCGTTGAGCCTGTTCCCCCGGCGGGCCGCACCGGCGACCGGGCAGAACCTCGCGCACGGTCTGGTCCCGGGAACGTCCCTTGTGGAATTGCCGGAAGCACGCGGCGTCGGCCCGATGCTGAGCTGGCAGAATTCCGCGTCGACGGAATCGGGCGGGAAGACCGCGGAACACAGCCATCGTTCCCGTGGTGAGCTCTACCAGGTCCGGGTACGCGTGGACTGGCGGATCACCCCGGAGTACCGGGGAAGCGTGCCTCCCGGGTGGACCCGAACCCGCACGGCCACCGACGTGCTCTACTTCCGCACCGATGCCGATGGCCTGGATTCACTCGGGCTGCGGCCACCCGAACCCGAGGACGTGTTCTACGACGCCCGAAGCCACTTCGGCCCCTCGGAGCCGGACTCCGGATCGTTGACGTGAATGGGCCTCTCAACCCTCCGAGTCGGCGTCCGGGCAATGGGAGCCGTCTCTTCGTCGGACCCGATGGCTGATAAGAGGCAGGCGGCAGGCCCGGGGTGCTCAGCCGGTCCCTACCAGCGGACCGGCCGATCGATTCGGGCTCACGGGCACCGTCCACCAAGGAACAACTCGCGAACATCGATGACCAGGGGCTCCGCGGGCCTAACTGAGCCAGTTCGAAGAACCTAGGGAGAGCTGACGTGCCGGAAAAAACGCCTTCGACCTCGACAGCGGGATCGAGGAGACCATGGCCACGCTGAATCGTGAGCGTGGAAGGAACGGGAAGCTCAGTGAACTCTGGCGGACGAGGATCGTCACGGTCCGGTCGAAGGACGACTTGCACTCGATGACGCTCGGCGGCTGTGGCGAACTCGCTGAGTTCGTGTTCAACGATGCCAAGTACCGCAAGCTTTCCCCGGCCTGGTCGGTCAGTGCCATCCTCAAGCCTCTGCAACGAGGCAAGGGCGAAGGCATGGCGAAAGTTTCGGAACTGATGGGCACAGTCAGCGCGAGTGGCCTGAACCTGAAGGCCGTGGTGGCGGGCGAACTCGACCCACAGGAGGTGCTCATTTCACCGCTACTGGAAGAAATCGACGAGTTCGATGGAACGGAACCGGGTAAACCCGGGACCCGAGAGGAGTAAAGTCCCATGGCTGAGAACTTTCGGCTGGATCCCGTCGCGCTCGAGCGGGTCGTGAAGGCCCTGGGCAGTGCCAGTGAGGAGTTCAAGACCGCTTTCACACAGTTGATCGCGGTGCTGGACCAGCACGAAGGGTGCTGGGGCACGGACCAGATCGGGACGGCCTTCGAAAACAGGTACCAGACACCCGCTGTGACCGCGAAACAGGTCTCCGACAAGGTGAAAGAATCCGTCGAAAACCTGCCGGAGGTTCTGCAGGAAGCTTCACGGACCTTCCGGGAACTGGACCAGGAAAACGCGAAGAAGATCGACCAATTGATGGCTGAATACCTCAGCCAGGGCAAGGAGTGATCCGTGGTGTCGGAGACATCCGAGCACTGTCACAGTGAGGCGAGACTGATGAGCACCGTTCCGGCAGAGCGATGACTTGATCGAGTCCCCTGTGGAGGGTTCACTCGCCGGTGGGGTCGGCGACGCGGCACTGCCCGCGGCCACGTTCCCACAGGGTTCGATGACGGGCGCGCCGAAAACGTCGCGATCAAGACCTTTGAAATCCACGAAGGCGAGATTGCGCAGGGGGCTGCGGCGGAGTCACCGCCGACTCCGACAGCGAAGCGGAATGGCAGGAGTACCTGCACAAATCCGCTCCGCTGGAGCGTCAGCTCGGCTGAGTTACTTGGTGGGGTCCAGCAGGAGTTTGCCCATCGTGCCGCGCGAACGCAGGGCCTCGTGGGCGGCGCGCGCGTCGGAAAGCGCGTACTCGCCGCCTGGAATCGCCCGGAGCTCTCGGGCCTGGACGAGATCGAACAATTCAGTTAAAGCCGTCCCGAAGACGTTCCCCGGAAGCTGGAAGACGTGAGAGAGCCACATGCCGGAAATCGTCGTGCTGCGCCCGAGCAAGTCCCGAAGCTCGACGGCCTGGGGGTTCTCGCGGCTGGCCATGCCGTAGAAGGCGAGTCGCCCGAACGCGCCGAGTGCCGCGATGCTCTGATCTGTCGTCACGCCGCCGACCATGTCCAGCACCGCATCGACCTGGCGCCCGCCGTTCGCCTCGACGAGTGCCGCAGTCATGTCCTCCACCTGAGAGTCGACCGCGACGTCTGCGCCCAACTCCACCGCGAGAGCCCGCTTCTCGGCGTTGCTCGCCGTCGCGATCACGCGACCAGCACCCCAAGCCTTCGCGAGCTGTACCGCTACCGTGCCGACTCCACCGCCCGCCGCGTGCACCACCACCGACTCACCTGCGGCGAGATGCACGTTCTGACGAAGCAGCACCCAGGCTGTCGTTCCCTGAACGAGCATGGAAAGTGCCGTGACGTCGTCTACGCCTTCCGGGACCGGGAATGTCCTGGCTGTCGAGGCCACCGCACGCTCGGCGTAGCCGCCACGACCGTTGAGCAGTGCGACGACGCGCTGGCCGTCGGCGGTGCGGCCGACGACTTCCCCACCTGGTACGAGCGGGAGCTTGCTAGGAGCCAAGTAGCTGTTTTCGGCCTGGTGGGTATCAGCGAAATTCACGCCAATTCGGTCTACTTCGATAAGGACTTCACCTTCGCCCGGTACCGGCTCCGCCAGTTCCACCGGTTTGAGCACTTCGGGACCACCGAACTCCGTTACTTGCACTGCGCGCATCTGCGCTCTCCTCTGCTTCGGGGATGAGACACTTTCGCATATGTCTCACGGGGCAGGCGGGCGCTGAGACCGCGGCCACTGAGACCGCGGCCACACTGGAGAGCGAGCGAATAGCTTGACTGGTCTCACAGACTTCACCACCCTGCACCCCCGAGGCGCACCCCTGTCAAGGTGCCCTTTGCCGCACGGCCCCCGGCCGCCTCCTGGACGTCGGCCTCTCGAGCTTCAAGCGCTACGGCTCGATGACCGAGCTCTTCCCGAACCTCGCTGTAGCACCCGGCTCGGGGATAGGAGATATGAAAGGAGGGGCGCACCTGCTGCGACGCTCTTCCGAGGCGGTCGCTCGGTGATTCCGGGGTCGAACTCGACCTCCGGCTCGCCCTGGGCCTTCAGGGCATGCAGGAAGGCTGCGTGATCGCCGCGGTGCCGGCCGCTGATGCGTCAAGGTGCCACACTTGACATGAGCGTCGCCACCGTCTCCGTGAACGCTTGTGAAGCCACGACCAAAAGTACCTAAGTGGGTAGACAAAAATACCGTATTGGTCAGGAATTCGCAAGGAAACATTAAGATCAACAATCGTGAAAACTTGTTGCGCAGAACAGGACTGCACGGACATCGGCACGATGGCCGATCCGGCCAGGGGTGGAGTCCCTGACGATGGTGATATTCCAAGCTACTACCGGGCGAAGAGACATATTCTCGCCCTCTGCAAGAAACTGGGCGAAGGAGTCGCGTTACCTTCGGAACGGCTGCTGTGTGACCAGCTGGGCGTCGCACGCGCCACGCTTCGCCAAGGTATGCTGCAGCTGGTGATCGAAGGGTGGGTGGACTCCCGTCAGGGGAGCGGAAGCTTTGTCGCCAAACGCCCCAAAGTCTCACAGTGCCTGTGCTTGACCAACGAGTCCGCGCAAGATGGCCTGAGTGGCAGGACGTGGATCACGTTCGAACGACGGCCGGCGGGCTGCGAACTCGCACACAAGCTGTGCATCGACCAAAACGACCACGTGATACACCTAGAATGCGTCCGCGGCTCCGACGGCGAGGTTCTGGCCGTTGAGTCGGCGTTCGTCCCGACGAAGCGTTTTCCGAGGTTTAGCCGCCCGCCCGCCCAGAATAGGTCATTGCACGACGAATTGAAGAACCGGTTCAAAATGCTGTTCGGCGGCGCTGACCAGCGAATGGATATCGTGCATGTGAGCCCCAGGGAGGCAAGTCTGCTGGGCACTCTTCCCGCTCTCCCCGGGCTCGTGGTCCACCGAACCTCCTGGGACGCTCGCGGCGAGCCGTTCGAGTGGGTTCGCACCCTGTATCGCGGAGATCGGCTGACCCTCGTGAACCGGGTGGGTTCCATAGAACGCGGGTTTGCCAACGAACGGCACGACCTCCGGTGAAACCCTCACCTCTTACTGCTTCTCAGCTGGACAACGTCGCTCATCATTCCGATCACAGGGATCGTCATATCACCACGCGGCGACGAGTTCGGCGGTCCCCGTCGGGCGGCCACCGCGAACCTTCAGACCGACGGCGAGCCGCCTGGGCGCGATCCGTTCGCCCATATCCGGATCGGCACCGTCCGCATCCCTTCGATGATCCAACGTCCGTTCTCGTTGAACACGGAGTCTCGAGCACGACCTGCTTCGAGAGACGTTGTATTGCCGACACTCTCCGAAGATCGGCGAGACGGCAGCGGGTATCGGGTACTTTCCGGCCGCCGCTTCCCGCGTAAGGGTCAGCGGACCAGGAGCCTGAGGACCAGCGCGAGCGGCGGCCACGCTTCCCGTCCGCGGCGGGTGCAGGCGAAGGCGCGCAGCCGTACTTCCGGCCCGGCGAGCGGAAGCAGCACGACCCCGGGTTTCGTGGAACGGTCGGCCGGGAGCAGGCCGACGTGGGGAGCCGGACCGGTCGCGATGAGGTCCTCCACCAGTTCCAGGCTATCCGCGCGATGCGTGACGCGCGGGGCGAACCGCGCCGTCGACGCCAGCCGCAGGATCACGTCTTCGTCGGCACTGTTGCGGGAGTTGACGATCCAGCCGTGGTCGCGGAACGCCTCGAAGACCTGCACGGTGCTCCCGTGGTCGGCCGCGTCTGCCTCGGGGACCGCGAGACTCCATCGGGCGGTCCACAGTGGACTCGCGGTGATCATGGGGTCCACGACCTCCGGGGCGAGGTCGAAGTCGTAGGTGAGGGCGAGGTCGATGTCATCGGCCAGCAGGGCGGCGAAGGCCTCGTACGGCTCGTACTCACTGATCCGCAGTTGCACCCGCGGGTGGCGCTCGGCGAGCACGGCCGCGGCAGGGAGCACGGACCGCCGCACGGCCGTCGCGAAACCGGCGACGCGCACGGTGCCGACCGGTTCGGCGTGCGGGTCGAGGTCGGCGCGGGCGGCTTCCACGGCGGCCAGGATCGTCACGGCGTGCTCGGCCAGGCGCCGTCCCGCGGGGGTGAGCCGCACGCGGCGGCCGTCCGGTTCGAGCAGGGGCGCGCCGGTTTCCTTCGCCAGCACCGCGATCTGCTGCGAGACCGTCGACGTCGTGGTGCCGAGCACATCCGCCACCGCGCGCATCGAGCCGTGACGGGACAGTTCGAGGAGAAAGTGAAGCCTGCGGGTGTCCACCCGCCGATTATCCATAATTCGCGAACGGTACGTCCACGATTAACACGTGGACGTGAACGATGCGGATCGGTTTGCTGGACGTGTGTTTTCCTCCACCCGATCCGGAGCGGCGCTCACGGTCGCCGCCATGCTCTGCGTCCAGCTCGGCCTCGCCGTGTCCGTCAGCCTCTTCGACCGCATCGGTCCCGACGGTGCGGCGTGGCTGCGCCTTGCCTGGGCGGGAGTGCTGCTGGTGGTCCTGGTGAGGCCACGTCCGTCGCTGTTCCGGCGGACCACGTTCGCGGCCTGTTGCGGGCTGGGCGTTGTCACGGCGGGGATGACGATGCTGTTCATGGAGGCCGTCGCCCGCCTGCCGCTCGGGACGGCGAGTGCGCTGGAGTTCCTCGGGCCGCTCACCATCGCCGTCACCCGCGGCCGCGGCGGCAAGCGGCAGTGGCCGGTCCTCGCCGCGATCGGCGTGGTGTTGCTGACCCAGCCGTGGCGGGGCGACGCCGACCTGCTCGGTGTCGGATACGCTCTTGCGGCCGCCGCGTGCTGGGCGTGCTACATCCTGTTGACGCAACGGGTCGGCGACGAAGTGTCGGGCGTCAGCGGGCTCGCCGTGTCGATGCCGGTAGCGGGGATCGTCGCGACGATCGCCTACGGGCCGGGCGTGTTCGGGCACCTGACCTGGGAGTTGCTGCTGATCGGCCTCGGGCTCGCGGTCCTGCTGCCGGTGATCCCGTTCAGCCTGGAGATGCTCGCGCTGCGGCGGCTGAGCGCCTCCGCGTTCGGGACCTTGATGAGCCTGGAACCGGCCATCGCCCTGACGATCGGGCTCATCGTGCTCCATCAGATCCCGAACCTCGGCGCGGCGGCGGGTGTGCTGTTCGTCGTGGCGGCCGGGATCGGCGCCGAACGAACCGGTGCGCGTGAACCGGTCAGACAGATGCCCTGACTCGCTCGCCGTCACCGTCCGAGCGGCGGCGCTGAATCATCTCCCGCGGACCTTCGAGGTGAACTGTGCCAGTTGCGAGACGAGGTCCAAATCTCTACAAGAAATACGATGTCCAGGTGATCGGGGTTTCCGTGCTGGGGGAGGGAGCCGCTGTCGTATGAGACCGATGGTGCCGCGGCGCGTACGGGGACCGAGCCTTCTGCCAGGGCAGAGTCGGACTCTGTTCCAGAGGGTACTCGCGAGGCGCGGCGTTGATCGCGGCGAGGACGGCGACCAACGCCGCTATCTCGTCGTCGTCCGGCGCACCCCGCACGATTCGAATTGTGGTCTCGTCCATCAGACCGGCGGGTTCCCGTGCTTTCGCGCCGGGACGTCGACGTGCTTGACACGGAGCATCGCCAGCGCGCGAATCAGCAGTTCCCGTGTCCGGCTCGGCTCGATGACGTCGTCGACGAGACCGCGCTCGGCCGCGTAATACGGATGCATCAGCTCGGAGCGGTACTCTTTGATCTTCTGACGCCGGACCGTGTCCGGCTCGTCGGCAGCCTCGATCTCACGACGGAAGATGACGTTCGCCGCTCCTTCGGCCCCCATCACGGCGATCTCGTTCGTTGGCCAGGCCAGGGAGATGTCCGCGCCGATCGAGAGCGAGTCCATTACGATATAGGCTCCGCCGTAGGCCTTGCGCAGGATGAGCTGGACCCTTGGCACCGTGGCGTTGCAGTAGGCGTACAGCAGTTTCGCGCCGTGTCGGATCGCGCCGCCATGCTCCTGGTCGACACCGGGCAGGAAACCTGGGACATCCACCAGCGTCACGAGCGGGATGTTGAACGCGTCGCAGGTCTGCACGAACCGGGCGGCCTTCTCGCTCGCCTTGCTGTCGAGCACTCCGGCAAGAGTGGCAGGCTGGTTCGCCACGATGCCGACCACTTGTCCGTCCATCCTGGCCAGCGCGCAGACGACGTTGGCCGCCCAGGCCGCATGGATCTGGAAGAACTCGCCGTCGTCGACGATTTCCTCGATCACCGCGCATATGTCGTAGGCATGCGCCGAGTTGGTCGGAACCAGCTCGGCGAGCCGGTCGGTGGGCCGGTCTGCGGGATCGGTGGTCGGTTCATGCGGTGGAGGCTCGTTGTTGTTGGCGGGCAACAGGGAAAGCAGATAGCGTACGTCCTCGAGGCAGGACTGCTCGTCATCGTAGGCGAACGAGGCTACGCCGGACGTCGTCGCATGGATGTCGGCGCCACCGAGACCGTCCAGTGTGATTTCCTCGCCGGTCACGGCTTGTACCACCTCAGGGCCGGTAAGGAACATCTGAGACGTCTCGCGAACCATGAAGACGAAGTCTGTCAACGCGGGGGAGTAGGCCGCGCCACCCGCGCAGGGGCCGAGTATCACCGAAATCTGAGGGATGACTCCAGAACAGCCGGCGTTGCGCTGGAAGATCCCGCCGTAGCCGGCGAGCGCGGTGACGCCTTCCTGGATCCGGGCGCCGGCGCCGTCGTTGAGTGACACCAGTGGCACGCCGGCGGCCTTGGCGAGGTCCATCACCTTGTGGATCTTCTGTGCGTGCGCTTCACCTAGCGATCCGCCGAAAATGCGGAAGTCGTGTGCGTAGGCGAATACCGTCCGGCCGCGGACCGAGCCCCAGCCGCAGATCACACCGTCCGAGTAGGGACGCTGGTGCTCCAGACCGAATCCGGTCGCACGGTGCCGCCTCAACGCCTCGATCTCGGTGAACGTCCCAGGATCGAAAAGCAGCTCGATCCGCTCGCGCGCGGTTAGCTTGCCGCGCGCATGCTGCTTCAGCGTCGCCGTGTCGTCTGACCCGTGATACGCGGTTTCCTTGATCTCACGCAGTTCGACGAGGCGGTTCCCGATAGTGCCCTCTGTCGCCTGAACCTCAGACATGGATCGATCCCCTTTCGGCGAGCCGGTCGCCCAGGTATCGCGGATCACGTCCTGGTGGCGGGTCGGGAAGACGCGCTACTTCCGTCTCTCCTCTGGACGAGGGAGACGGCTGTGAACGGTTCGGGCGTGTGCGCTCGGACTCGGCAGGGACATTCAAACATGAGACCGTGAGGTCACAATCGGACTTTCCATGGCGTGGAACCCATATCCACTCATCTTTGTATCGCGGTGTTCAGCGCGCTGACGACCGATCACGTGGCTGCGGGTTCCAGCGAGCGGGCTCCGGGTCGCCGACCGTATTGACGAGTGAACCGATGCCGTTGATGTCCAACTGGACTACGTCGCCGGGCGCCAAGCGACGTCCGAGCTCCCAGCCGCTGCCTCCGGCGACCGTGCCGGTGCCGATGACCTCACCTGGGACCAAGGGTTCGGACCTGGACGCGTAGGCGAGAATCTCGCCGATACTCCAGACCAGGCTGCCGCTGTTGCCTGCCGACCACTGCTCGCCATTGATCGTGGCGGACATCGCCAGGTCGGAGAGATCCAATTCGTCCAGTGTCACCACCCATGGACCTATTGCTGTGCAGAAGTCTTTTCCCTTCGCGGGACCGAGTCGGCCGTCCATTTCGTACCGCAGCAGGTTGCGGGCACTGAAGTCGTTGAACACAGTGACACCGAACAGCGCACGATGTGCGGTCTCCGGAGTCAGGTTGCTGGAGTGGGTGCCGACGACGAGACCGAGTTCCAGTTCGTAATCCAGGTGCTCGCAGCCGACAGGCCAGGTCACCAGCCCTCCGGTCCCGATGACAGTGGACGGGTTGATCTTGAAAAACAGAGGTACTTCGAACCAGACGTCGGGTGCGTTCACCTCATGGTTCTTGAAGGCGTTGAAATCACGCAGCACAGGCGGGTCCACCGGAGGAAGCCAATTCACGTCGGTCAGTGCGATACCGTCGAGGAGGTCGCACTGCTGATGCAGTCGCGTCACGGCGTCGGTGAATGCCGTGCCGGTCTCCAACGCTTCCGTCAAGCTGCCCGGGAACTGGGCGGTTGCCAGGCGGGTGGCCATGCGGTGGGATGCTCCCCGCTCGATCAGCCTGCGCCGTTCGGCCGCCGCGAGGTCCAGGACGGTATTGGTGTCCGGATGGACCGAGACCAACCTGGGAACCGGTCCATCGGGGGATTGCCGGATGATGCGTCCGATCTTCATGGTGTGCTCCGAGGTTCACGGATGGACAGACGGGCTTCCTAGGCGAGGCAGCGAAGGGGATGTCCGGCGAACTCGGTCATCATCGGCGCTATTTCCTTACGCGCCAAAGGCGTACCGATGGGCTCACCACGCAGCTCGGAATAAGTGCGGGCGATGTTCGCGACCAACCGTTCGCTGTCGCTCCATTCCGCGTACTCGCCCAAGGTCGTGGCGCGGGCGGCTTCCAGGGGCGTCAGACCACGAGTGTAGCCCCGGCGTGCGGCACTCTCCACGAGATCGAAGTAGCCGGCTACGGCGTCGAAGATCTCCGGACCCCCGGTCGGGCCATGGCCGGGTACTACGAGTCGCGGCTTCAGGCTGCGCAAGATCCCCAGGGCCAGGCGCGAACCGGCTAGCGAGCCGTCCGTGATGACCGGGGTGCTGCCGTTTAGGGCGACGTCGCCGGCGAACAGGACTCGCTGCTGTGGCAGCCATACCACCACGTCTCCTAGGGTGTGCGCGGGTGCGACGGGGATTACTTCGACGGTTACCTCGCCCAGCAAGATGGTCGATCTCGCGTCACTGCAGAGAGTCGGTGGGGAAATTCGAATGTCACCGAAGTCCACGGCCCCGAAATAGGGCACCACGTCCAGCCCTTCGGAGAGGATCTTCTCACGACAGTAAGGATGCCCGACTATCGTGGCCTCGGGGAACTGATAGTTGCCAAACGTATGGTCGCCGTGATGGTGCGTGTTCACGACGTATTTTACTGGACTTGTGCTGACGCGGCGAATCTCTTCGCGTAAACGATTCGTTCGACGTTCGGTGAAGCACGTGTCGACCAGGAGTGCTGTGTCACCGCTGACGATCACCCCGCTGTTGTTCAGCCCCCAGCCCCAGTCCGGTTGACTGAACACGTACACGCCATTCTCGATCTGAACCAGATCGCCGAGCGCGGCCGGTGTGATGGCTTCCGTCATCGGGCACTCCTATCCATGTCGATTCGACCGGGGCGGTAGTCGCAAATCGCTTTTGTGTTGACATGTGCGCCACGAAGCGTTGGCGCCTAAGCCGGCGCGATCGAGTCCGATTTTCCCGCCGGCTCGGCGGAGGCAGGTGTCATGTCATGATCCGCCCGCCTGGGCCGGTGGATTGTGTTCCCGTGTGTTAACAGGCCGCGCACGTGGTCGACGAAATCTTGAGAAGTATTAGTATTCACTGCCGCCGTATCAGACACCGCTACGCCGAAGTTCTGTTTCACGCAGGCGGCAAGCTCGATAATCGCGATCGAATCGTATCCCAGTTCTTCGAACGTCGTCGTGGCGATGTCGGAGTCGAGGTCGACCGACTCCGGTTCGCCGGCGCAAGAGCGGAGCAGGGATCGAAGATCATCCATGTCGAAGGTGGTGGTCATGAGTACTCCCTAGGTCAGGTCATCGCGGACAGCACGACGGCGGAGTTGAACCCGCCGTCACCTCTGGCCAGCACCAGGGCGTGGCGCAACGGGGCCTGCCGAGGTGTGGTCACCAAGTCGATGCCGTGGTCGGCCATCGCCGTACTGCCCACGACTGGAGGGATCTCGCCGTTGTGCAACGAGAGCAAGGCGGCGGCGACATCCGCGGCGGCTCCGGCTCCGTACATTCGGCCGGTCATGGACTTCGGCACGGTAACCGGTACCCCGTACATCCCGAAGAGATCGCGGATGGCCGTCGCTTCCGCGCGGTCGGCGGCCATCGTGCCCGCACCGTCGGCGAACACCACGTCGATGTCACAGGCTTTCAGGCCCGCGTCAGCCAACGCGAGCTTTGCCGCCTTGGCCAAGTTCGGCGGTCTACCGGTCGCGACGTGGGGATCGAAGGTGGCGCCATAGCCGGCGACCACGCCATAGCCGACGTCACGCTCTCTGGCCGCGGCCAAGGGCTCCAGGACCATCATGGCGGCACCTTCGCCGGGTACGTGTCCCGCGGCGGCCTGATCGAAGGGCAAGTATGCCGTGGCCGGATCGGAACCGGTGCTGAAGGTGTTCGCCGTGGCTTCCGCGGCGATGCCGTACTGGCAGATCGGTGCGTCCGCACCTCCGGTTACCACGAACCGCTGCCCGTCGCGCAAGCGCCGCCGGGCCTGTCCGATCGCGTCCAGGCCGCCGGCCTGGCCGGTGACGACCACACCGCTGGCACCTTTGAGTTTGTGGCGGATGGACAGTTGCCCGGTGTTCACACCATAGAACCAGGCATAGGACATGTAGGCGGTGACATGCTGCGGGCCTCGAGCCCAGAGGCGTTCCAGTTCGTGTTGTATGAACTCGACCCCGCCGAAGGTCGTCGTGGTGATCACCGACCCGGTGAACTCCGGCAGCAGGGTCAGGTCAAGCCCGGTGTCGGTCAGTGCCCAGCCTGAGCAGGTCAGTGCCAACTGGGTGCTTCGGTCGGTGGACGGGATCAATCGGCTCGGAATGTGTTCGTGAGGAACGAAGTCGGCGATCTCGCCGGCGACCCGGACCGGGTAGCGATCCACCGGGAAGCGGGTGATCGGACGGATGCCGCTTGTTCCGGCACGTGTCGCGCTCCAGAACTCGTCGGTCCCCAGTCCATTCGGAGCGGCTACCCCGATGCCCGTGATCACAGGGACCCGAGACTCGAAGCCGGTATCAAGAAGCTGACTCATCGCAGTGCCCTTCCCGCGTGAGCAAAGCGGCGCTTTGGAAGCCACCGAAACCGCTGCCCACGCTCAAAGCCACATCGACTCGCTGTTCCCTCGCTACAAGTGGCACGTAGTCCAGATCGCAGTCCGGGTCGTTGGTGCGCAGATTTGCGGTCGGGGGGATGACGTTGTTCTGGATGGCTAGTGCACACGCTGCCAGTTCGATAGATCCGATGGCGCCGAGAGAGTGCCCGATCATGGACTTGATCGAACTGATCGGGATGCGGCGCGCCTGTTCACCGAGAGCCAGCTTGTAGGCCGCCGTCTCGTGGCGGTCGTTCTGTTTGGTACCGGAGCCGTGTGCGTTGATGTAGCTGATCTGGTTCGCCAGGACTCGGGCCTGGTTCAGGGTTCCGGAGATCGCGTCGGCCATCTCCCGGCCGTCTGGGCGCAGCCCGGTCATATGGTGTGCGTTGCACCTGGCGGCGAACCCGGCAACCTCGGCGATGACCTGTGCTCGACGCGCGCTCGCGTGCTCGGCGCTCTCGAGCACCAGCACAGCGGCGCCCTCTCCCAGGACGAAACCGTCCCGTTCGGCGTCAAAGGGTCTGGCGGCGTGCTCAGGGTCCTCGTTGCTGGCTGATGTCGCTCGAATGGCATCGAAGCATGCCACGGTGATCGGCGTGATCGGAGCGTCCGTGGCACCGGCGAAAACCACGTCGGCGCTGCCCTCGCGAATCAAGTCACACCCATAGCCGATGGCATCCAGGCCGGACGTGCATCCGGCCGACACCATCGCGGCAGGCCCCTCGGCACCTACCAGCCAGGCGATTTCGCGCACCAGGGAACTCGGCGAGTTATGGTCGGCCAAGTGGGCGCTCGCAAGTCCCGGGTCCAGGTCTGTCGTCGTCCCGTCGGCCGAAAGCATGCGGTAGGCGTGATCGAGTTCGCGTACCGATCCGACCGCGCTTCCCAAGGCCACGCCGACGCGGGGGGCCAATTCATCGGTAACGTCCAACTGGGACTGTTCCAGCGCCTCGCGCGCGGCCACGTAGGCGAACTGCATGGACCTGCTCATCTCGCGAGCCTGTGACTCGGTCAAACCGTTGGTGGCGGGATCGAAGTCGCATTCGGCGGCGATCCTCGATCGAAAGCCAGTCGCGTCGAACGCGGTGATCGTCCGGGTGGCGCTCTTCCCCGCGGTCAAAGTCTCCCAGAACTGCTTCACTCCAATGCCTCTCGGTGCCACCACGCCCACGCCGGTGACGACGACTCGCCTTCTTCGGGTATAGAGCATCGTTGGGTCCCTGTCAGTTCGCTGCTCGGCATTGCCGGCCCCGTGTCAACCTGCGCAACCAGGACGCCTGGTGTGGTGGCAGCCCGGGACTCGGCCCGGAAGCCGCGGCCGAGAACATCAGGCGTACGCCATGGTTGAACGCCTGGCTCTTTCTGGACCGCCAGTAGGTAGCCGCCGATGGTGCGGTGCTGCCTCGCCTGAGTGGCCTGTGTCGTGGTCGCCGGACTCAGGTGGGTCGACCTGGTGATTGTTCGGTCTCGAAGGGCGTGACTGGATCCTAAGTGCACCTTGTGGGCGTACTTCGTTCGAGGCTGTGCAAGCTGATGTGCGGGCTTCACCTCCAAGGCCACAACCATAAGGACCACCTTCGTTTGACGCATGGAGCCGTTCCGTGCAATGGAACAGCGTCTGCGCACCAAGGCGTATGCCGTGTGTCAACGAGCCGCGGGACCATCGACCAGCGGTACGCGGATGGTCATCACGGCAGCCTGGGACGGCCACCTGGCGATAGGCGTGGCCGGGGTGCGCAGTCCTCACGCTCCCCGGCCACAGCGGGGCAAGACGGGAGCGCCGGTGTGCTCCGGCTCGGTCCCGTCATTCCCCGTCGCGGCCCTTGACGGCACGCGGCGAGGAGAATCCACCCGCTTCACGCCGACGTGCATGGCTAGGGCCAACTTTCGACCATGTCCAATCGGTCCGCGCACGCTGTCAAGGTTTGTAGGCGATGATCACCCCGTTGGTTCCGACAGCTTGACAACTGATCATCTCGACATCGGTGAATCCGGTTTCGGTCAGCCAGAGCCTGTACTCGCTTCCGGAATAGTTCTTCCCTCCCGCGGTCTCGACAAGCATGTTCATGCCCATCAGTGCCGCTTCGGGAGGGCCGGTGCGCTCATCGTTGAGAAGAATTTCACTGATGATGATCAGGCCGCCTGGCGGCAGGGCTTCGAAGCACTTCGCCAGAATCTCCCTGTCGGTCTTCTCATCCCAGTCGTGCATGATCGAGGAAACCATGATCGTGTCATATCCCGCTGGAAGAGCCTTGTCTTCGAGGAAGTTCCCGGACACGAAATCTATGCGCTCGCTCAGTCCTGCTTCGTGCGCTTTATCGGTGGCGGTCTCACGTACGAATGGGAGATCATAGACAGTCGCACGAAGCTCCGGGAATGCTCGGCAAAGCTCGATTGAGATTGCCCCGGATCCGCCACCCACATCGAGCAGTCTGGTGCGCAGGGCGAAATCTGGAAGGATGCTCGCCAGTTCGCGCCCGGTCGACATGGACAGCGAGTGCATGGCCTCCCAGAACAGGCTGAGCAAGACCGGGTCTTCGCCGTGGAACAGTCCAGGTTGAACGGCTGGATCCCAGGTGGTGGGTCGGTTCTCCCGCAGGGCGCGGCTGACGTCCTGCCATGCCGGGTATTCTCGATGGTCCAGCATGCGAACGAAGCCGCCGAAATAGTACGGTTGCCCTGGGATCAGGAACTCTCGCGACAGCGGAGTGTTCACATAAATTTCCCCCTCCTTTTGGAGTAGTCCCAGGGATGCGCACGCGGCGAGGAGCAGGTCGGCGGGGCGATCCTGGATCTGCAGGACTCGGGAAGCGTCTTCCCTGCTCAAGCCACCCGACTTCTCCGCTTTGTCGAACAGGTCAAGCTCGACTGCCGAGGCCAACGTCTTGGCTGCCCAGAATCCGGTGATGAGCTGCATGAGTGGTGCGGGGGAAGGGGCCTTATTTGTGGCGCTGATCAACTGGTTGCTCATGACTCCCAACCTTCAATGTGTTCGGTGCAGTTGATGTGCTTTCCAGGTTCTTCGCCGTTGTGGTGCCGAGCGGATCCGTGCCTTCGAGTCGTGCTATGAGAACGGTTCGGGGCTGGGTGAATTTTGATGAGTCTTCGCTGGTCGCTGATCGCCTTCGGCGGCGCTGATCAAGCGGCGAAAGACCGATCGCACTTTCGGGTGATCGCTGTGATGTCCTCGTTCAACGTGCGAATACGTGGCTCGGACACGATGGCTTCCTTCCGATGAAGAGGGAATCCCGGTAATCGGCAAGGCGTCGAAGTTCGGTGACTTTCACGCGAACTGAATCAATTAGTGGACACTATCAAGAAGATGTGTGTGTCGGCGAGCCGTGCGTCTTCAAGACTTGTCGATCCGGTTAGGTTCTTTGCCCGAACGCATCTTCATGTCGACCGGGGCGCACCCTGATTTTCAGTACGTGACCAGTAGGGCTCCGGTCGAACTGGTATCGCCGTGGGTGACCGTCGCGGCTGACCCGTATATGCCGCCGATCTTGGTCGGCATACTTGGATGTCACTGTCGTGCTGGAAGGCTGCAGGGCCGCAGCCCTTTGTCGGGTTGTCCCTCGCCGGTCGCGGCCGCCATGCGTCAGATGGCATGACCTTGGTCGACGGGAGGTCGCGGGCGTCCGGCGCGGGGCAGGCGAACCAGGGATCCTGGGGTTTTCGCGAGTCTGTGTATCGGCCAGGTCGGCTGTTCGGCAAGTGTGCGAATGGAACGACCGAGACTACGCGAATTCGTTTTATCGGCAAGCATGGTTTTAAGAGCAGTCCCTGGGGTCAAGTCGTGATTCCTTTAAGTTTCCAAGCCGGACTCTCTTGGTTTGATATTGGTTCTTCGGCGCCTTCTCGGGTGGCCGAGAATGGCCCCGGCGGGTGCACTTTCGGAGCGTCCTCGAAACTTCGGGAGAAAGTTCAGGTGAGATGAGAGGCCAACGTTTCGGTACAGCCTGCTGTACCTGTCATTTGGCAGCTCACTGGATCGTCGACGCCGTCTCCGTGGCGCACTCTCGAAAGAGGGCACACGGTGTTCCTGGGCAGCCGAAGGATGATTTCATGCACGAATCGAATGAGGCCGATGATGTCGAGATCATTCTTCATTCTCTCGAGGAGGCGCGGACCGAACGTGCCCGGCTGGGTGGAGCAGGTCGATGGAGCGAGGCGGAAGAGACGGTCTTGTCAGCCCTGCGGGGTGCCCTGTCGGTCTCGTCGTCGGAGAGCGCCGGTATCGACTGTGCCACGTTGGTCTATGTGGCGGGTGCCCCGAGGTCGGGACACTGGGTCCAGAGGGCCCGTTGCGTCATGCCTCAAGCGCGTCTCGCCGCGACCGCGGCGATATCGCTGGTCAACCGGTGTGAGCGCCAGGCCGCGGTGGACGCCGCACACAGGGCACTCGCCGGGTCGAGCTGGGATGACCTCGGTACCTTCTGGCAGGCCGTTCTCGCTCTCCTGTACGCGGGCGAGGTCGATGCGGCGCACGAGCAGCTGGAGCGGGTACAGAAGCGTTCAGGCTGGGAGGTATCGCATCCGCACCGCTCGGCGGTGACCGTGTTGCGGGCGAGAGCCGCCTCGCTGAGTGGAGAGCCGGCTGTAGCCGCGAGGCTACTGTCCGACGCGCTCCGGCGCGGCGTATTCCCCCAGTTCACGGAGGTGGCAGTGGCCTGGGCTGTTCTCGCGCTCGCCGACCTCGGCGAACTGGAGCGTGGTGAGAATCTGCTCTTCGCCTTCGGTTTCGGTCACGCCATCGAAAAGGCGTCGGATCGAGCCGAGATCCTCGCGGCACGGGGAGTGCTGCGGGAAGCCGCCGGACGCCAGCAGTCCGCGTACGAGGATTTCACCGCCGCAGGACGTGTGCTGGTCGAGTGGGGAGTCACCAATCCCGCGGTGATCGGCTGGCGTTCACAGGCCGCTCTGTGTGCTGCCGCGACCGAACGACGTAGCCTGGCGCGTTCACTGGCCGACGATGAACTCCTGCAGGCTCGTCGCTGGGGGACGTCACATGCGATCGGTTCCTCGCTGCGAGCCGCCGCACTTGTGTCCGAGGACGGCCGCGACATCGAGATGCTCACCGCCGCGATCGGCCACCTCCGGCGTGCTCGAGCGCGGGGAACGTTGCTGCGCACTTCCTATGAACTCGGGCTCAAGTCGGCACTCGCCGGCAGAGTCGAGGAGAGCCGCGCCGCCTTGGAAGAGGCTCGCGAGACGGCTCGTTATCTGGGGAGCAGAGTCTGGGTGGACCGTGTCGACGAGGCGTCCAGGCGGTGGGTCGTGACCAGCGCCGGGAAGCGACTCACAACACGAGAACGTGAGGTCTTGAGCCTCGCGCAAGTCGGTCTCGGCAACCGGGAAGTGGCCGAACGGCTACGGCTGGCCAACAGCACTGTGGAGTTCCACCTGTCGAACATCTATCGCAAGCTGGGTATTTCCGGCAGGAACGAGCTGAGGTCCATCCTGTTCCCCGTGTCCACGGACCAGACGCCGAGATCGGTCGGCGATAGGGAGGATCCGCCAGCCAGGACCTGACCCTGCCGGGTTGCCGGGCGAGCAGGCAGGCGTTGGCGCCCGAGCAGCGGAGAGGTTCAGGTGATGACTCCTGAGCGCAAGGCGAGCAGTACCATTCTGGCGCGGTCGCCGGTGTTCATCTTCCGGCCGATACGAGCGAGATGTCCCTTTACGGTGTTGATGGACAACTCGAGGACGGCGCTGATCTCCGAATTCTTCTTGCCGTCCGCGACTAGTTCGAGTATCTCGATTTCTCTGGCGGAAAAGACTTCCCAGCGCTCCCTGTTCTCTCTGGGGGCGGCACGGGCGCCGGGTATGGGGCGCAAGCGTTTGACGGGCGAGACCCTGGTGGGCTGCGGCGTGGTTTCGGGCGGTCTGGCAGTCGCCGAAAAGGCCGGCCGGTCGGCAAGGTATGCGACGGCGTTTCGGGAGATGGCCTCGATCGCAAGGGCGGGATCGGCGAATGATGTGACAAATAAGACGCGCTTCGTGCCATTCCGGAGAAGAGTGTCGATCGCTGTGACCGCGAGCCGGGGACTGCGGCCGGCGTGGATGATCGCCAGATCGTAGCCGTCGAGTGGGTCCTCAGGGCGGATGCCATCTTGCGTCGAGTTCTCGGCGACGTCTCGAATCCCCATGCCTTTCAGGTATCTTGCCAAATTTTGCCGCCGACGGGGTTGTGGGTCGACGAGAAGCACTTGTACCATACTTTCCGGTGGCGTCTCTTCGGGAGAGGTAACAGGCGTGGGGGTGTGTCGACGCTTCCTCTTTTTCATGGTTTTCCTGAGTCTCGCGGGGGAGCTCGAACGCCGGGGAATCCGTGCTTCGCCGGCGAACTTCCCTTTCTTGTTGTCCAGGTTTCGGTGAGCACGTTCGCGGATACGGGCTCGCTCATCGGAACCTTCGGCCGTACGAAAGCCGTCTTCGGTCAAGGTGATATAGGCGTAGGCCGGAACTCCTACCGGGTCAGCGTGCCCCGTCCCTGACAGTTGCTTCACGAAGTCGTCTTCGGGCTCGACCGTGAACACCCTTGCCGTGGACTGTCTCCGTGCCGTCCGGGAAGCCAAGGTGGACCATGGTCATCCGGGCCGCCAGGTGGGAGGGGTGGACTGCCCCGGAAAGGTGGCCGTCCACATCGGCCTGGCGAGTGGGTTGTGTCCTTCGCGGCTCGTGCGCACGACGAGGCCCTTTCGAATCAGTCCGGCTTGGACGGTGAGGCGGAGGCCGGCCACATCCTCCACTGGCGGAACGTGCACGGGTCCTCCTTCGATGCCGGGTGCCGGATACCTGTCTCCAGTCTGTCCCGCGAAGACCAGACCACGCCCCTGGCCTGGTCGAACAATGGCCTTAATGTGCAGGTGGTTGCCCGTTCGCCCCGTCGGCCGGGAAAATCGTCGTTGCCGACCAAACGGGTGAGAGCATGTTGTCGCAGACGACGAACAAAGGAACGCCTGTCCTACCTAGCATTCCGGGGCATGGGAGAACTTTCTGACCTTCACGAGCGGATCCAAGAGCGACTGCCTGGGCTTCTCCGCGAACACGAGGTTCCGGCGGCGGCCTGGGCCGTACTTCGGAACGGTCAGGTGATCGACGGTGCCGCCGGGATCCTGAACAAGGCGACCGGGGTCATCGCGACCCCCGACTCGATCTTCCAGATAGGCTCGATCACCAAGTTGTGGACCAGCACCCTGGTACTGCAATTGGTGGACGAGGGCCTTGTCGAACTCGACGCGCCGATCCGGGGATACTTGCCGGAATTCCGGGTCAAGGATGATCAGGCGTCCTCGGCGATCACCGTTCGGCAATTGCTCACTCACACGGCCGGTTTCGAAGGCGACATCTTCACGGACACCGGAATCGGGGACGATTGCCTGCAGAAGTTCGTCGAGGCCTTGCGCGACGTACCGCAGCTGTTCACGCCAGGCGAGAGGTTCTCCTACAACAACGCCGGCTACTGCCTGCTCGGGCGGCTCGTCGAGGTGATTCGGGGAAAGCAGTATGACGCCTGCCTGCGCGACGATCTCGTTACGCCGCTCGGACTCGAGCACGTCGCCACCGGACCTTACGAGGCGATCCTGTTCCGTGCCGCGGTCGGGCATATCGAGTCCGAACCGGGAACCGGCCATCATCCGGCCCCGGTCTGGGCGATGGCGCGTTCCAACGCCCCGGCCGGGTCGATGCTCTCGATGCGCGCGAGGGATCTGATCGAGTTCGCCCGGATGCACGTCGACGACGGCAAGGCCGTGGACGGAACCCAGGTCCTGGCCCCGGGAACCGCGGCGAGCATGCATGGACGGGCTGTCGATCTCCCGGACCTCGGCTTGATGGGTTCTTCCTGGGGGCTGGGTTTCGAACGATTCGACCGCGAAGACGGCGCGATCATCGGCCACGACGGCACCACCATCGGTCAGCGTGCCTACCTGCGGATGATCCCGGAGGCGGGGGTCGCTGTCGCGCTTCTCACCAACGGTGGGGATGGTACCTCGCTTTACCACGACATCGTCGGAGATGTCCTCGGCGAGCTCACCGGAAAGACACTGCCCGCGCTGCCCGCGCCGCCCGCTGATCCCGTTGTGATCGACGCGGAGCGGTTCACCGGAACCTACTCGACGGATCTCTACGACCTTGTCGTGAGCCAGGGCGAAGACAAGCGGATCTGGATCGAGCAGCTGCCGAAAGGATCCATCGCGGAAGGACTCGGCCTCCAGCCGGAGCGGGCCGAACTGGTGCACTATCGCGACGACATGCTGATTCCACTACTGCCCGACAATGGCTTCCACATGCCTCATGCCTTCGTCGGGGACGACGGGACAGGGCACGCGCTCTATCTCCATATCGGTCGCGCTGTTCGCCGCGCAGGCGCCTGAACCCAGGCCACTGAGGAAAAGTGACCAGACATAGAAACGGAACCGTCATGAAGCTGACCACCGCGGGCTTGTACGGCCTGTGTCTCTGCCTGGCAGCCACGCTTACCGGCTGCGGAAGCGCCTCGAACAGCAGTGAGAAGGCCGAGATCATCGACGGTGGCACGTTCACTCTCGGCCTTTCGTCGGATCCGGGAAGCTTGGATCCACAGATGGGTGCGGGGAGCGGCTTGTTCACCGTCACCCAGTTCGCCTACGACGCCCTGCTGTCCACCGATGAGAAGTCCGGTGAGATCCGCACTGCCCTTGCCAAGACATGGGAGGTCAAGGGCAACATCGTTTCTCTCACCCTCACGCCAGGGATCACTTGTGCGGACGGTACCAAGCTGACCGCCGGGGCCGTCGCGGACAATCTCAACTTCATCACCGAGCCGAAGAACCAGAGCCCTTTCCTCGGAACCTTTTTCCCGCCCGGCGCCAAGACCGTCGGTGATGACTCGGCGGGCACCGTGACCATCACACTCGCGCAACCCGCTCCCTTCATCCTCAAAGGACTGAGTGGACTGCCCATCATCTGTCCCGGTGGGCTCACCGAGCGGGCCTCGCTGAAGTCGGCCACCGCCGGCACCGGTCCCTATAAGCTCAGCGAGGCCGCACCCGGCGATCATTACACCTACTCGATTCGAGAGGGTTACACCTGGGGGCCTGGAGGAGCGACCACGGCGACCAAGGGGCTACCGAAGACCGTTGTGATCAAGGTGGTCCAGAACGAGTCCACGGCGGCGAACCTCTTGCTTTCCGGCGGTTTGAACGCGGCCCAGATCGCGGGCCCCGACGCCGAGCGTCTGGAGAAGGCGGGGCTGTTCTCGGCGGATACACCAGGGCTGGTGGGCGAGCAATGGTACAACCATCGTGCCGGCCGTGTCACCGAGGATCCCCAAGTCCGGCTGGCACTGACCAAGGCACTGGACCTCGCCCAGTTACAGAAGGTGCTCACGTCGGGCCAAGGCGGCCCCGCCACCACGCTCGCTTCGAATGAGCCGGTCGCCTGTCGCGGTGACTCGATCTCCCGGTCCGTGCCCGCTCGGAACCCACAGGCCTCGGCCTCCTTGCTCGACGAAGCGGGATGGAAGGCCGGCCCCGATGGAGTCCGTGTCAAGAACGGCAAGCCGCTGTCGCTGAACTTCCTGCACCAGAACAACAACGGCTCAGGCGGTGACGCGGCGGCGGAACTCGCGGTGCAACAGTGGAAGGCGGTCGGGGTCCAGGCCACGGCGCGGAGTCAAGACGAGACGACGCTGACCGGAACCCTGTTCGGAGCGGGTGATTGGGATGTCGCCTGGGTTTCCTTGAACGTCAGCACGCCGGATCAGTTGATCCCGTTCCTGTCCGGACCGGCGGCCCCCGCGGGGAACAACTTCGCCGCCATCGCGGATCCCGACTACGACAAGGCAGTGCGGGTGGCGATGACCACTCAGGGCACGACCGGCTGCCAAAGCTGGCTCGACGCGGAAGCGGGCCTGGTCGCCAAGGGAGCTCTCGTGCCCTTCGCGAGCAAGCCTGTTCGCACCTTCGGTAAGGCCGCAGAGTTCCAGGTACCGGGACAGCTCGTGCCGACGAGTATCCGCATGCTGGCCAAATGACCAAGGATGGCAACGCACATGTCGGTCGAGACGATCGCTCCTGGTTCGCCGTCCAAAGCCCCGGCAAATCCGTGGGTCCGGTACGGGATCCGGAGGTTCGGACGCCTCCTGGGTTCGCTCTGGGTCTTGGTGACGGCCTCGTTCCTGATGTTGCACTTGATTCCCGGAGATCCGGTGCGGGGCGCGCTCGGGCCTACCGCGCCGGCCGAACTCGTCGAGGCACGTCGTGAAGCCCTGGGGTTCAACGACCCGATCTTCGACCAGTATCTGGCGTACCTGAAAAGATTGTTCACCGGTGACTTCGGGACTTCGCTCGGTTCGCAGCTCCCCGTCGCGGACATCCTCGCGCAGAGGCTTCCCGCGACGTTGACCCTCGCCGCGTTCGCATTCTTGACCGCTGTGGTGATCGCGATTCCGCTCGGAGTCACGATGGGCGTCCTGACCAGGCGGGGGCGTGGGCGGCGGGCAGAGCTCGCGTTCACCACGGGCAGCGTGGTCGTGGCGACGATCCCGGATTTCTTGATCGGGGTCGCGCTCGTCTATCTTTTCGGGATCCGTCTGGAGCTGCTCCCGGTCGCGGGGAACGACACGGCCGCGGCCCACTTGCTGCCCGTGCTGTCCCTGGCGATCGGTCCCGCGGCTGTGCTCGCGCGGATCGTCCGCGTCGAGATGGCCGCTGTGCTCGAGGCGGACTACGTGCGAACGGCGAAGGCGAAACGCCTTCCCGCTCGTAAAATCTATCTGGGACATGCTCTTCCGAACGCGGTCACCGCGTCGCTGACCTTGGGGGGCCTCCTCTTGGGAGCCCTTGTCACCGGCACCGTCCTTGTCGAGAACGTCTTCGCCTGGCCGGGATTGGGCAGCACGATCGTCCAGTCGATCCTCACCAAGGACTACCCGGTCGTGCAGGGCATCGTGCTCGTATACGGCCTCGGAGTGCTGCTCATCAACCTCGTCGTGGACGTCGCGCTCGCCTTGCTCGATCCGCGCTCGAAGATCCGGGAGGTTTGAAGATGCTGGAACGCTGGGCTCGGACACTGCGCACCCCGCTCGGCCTCACAGCCGCCGGTCTGGTGGCCGTGGTGCTCGCCCTCGCTGTCTTCGGGCCCCTTGTGTGGGGGGACGCGGCCGAAGCCGTCAACACCGAGAACATCCTCGCCGACCCGTCCTCGAGGCACTGGGCGGGCACCGACAACCTGGGCCGGGACATCCTGGCGAGGGTTGTCGTCGCGAGCCGTCTTTCCCTCCTCCTCGCACTGCTGGCGGTCACGATCACGGTGGCGGCGGGGCTGGTACTCGGTACGGCGCCGTTTCTGCTCGGCAGGCGGTCCGGGCGGCTGGTCTCGGCGGCGGTCAACATCGCGGTGGCCTTTCCCGGGCTCCTGCTGGCACTGTTCTTCGCCGTCGTTTTCGGGGTCGGCGCGACAGGCGCTGTCCTGGCCATCGGTCTGGCCGGCGCGCCCGCGTTCGCGCGCCTCATCCAGACCCTCGTCGCCGGAATCACGGCGAGGGAGTACGTCGCGGCCGCCCGGACCGTGGGGATCGGGCGATTCCGGATTCTGATCCGTCATGTGCTGCCGAATATCGCCGAACCCCTGGTCGTGAACGCCACCATCGGCGCGGGGACGGCGCTGCTTTCGTTCGCGGGGCTGTCGTTCCTCGGCATCGGTGTCCAGGCGCCCTCCTATGACTGGGGAAGGCTGCTCTTCGACGGGATCGCCGCGATCTACGGCAACGCTCTCGCGGCCTTGGTCCCGGGCGCCGCGGTCCTCGTGGCCGGACTGGCGTTCAATCTGTTCGGCGAGTCGATTGCCAAGGGACTTGGCCTTTCCACTGAACTCGGCGTCCGAAACCTGGCGCTGCCCCGGCGCAAGCCGGTGGATGGCCCTGAGTTCCCCGAGCCCGGCACGACCACTCCAGACGTTGTGCTCGAAGTCCGCGATCTCGAGGTCACCCTGCCCGGCGCACACGGTCACGTCCGGCCGGTCCGGGGAGTGTCCTTCACCGTCCGTCGTGGGGAAGCGGTCGGCCTCGTCGGAGAGTCGGGTTCCGGCAAATCCCTGACCGCGCTGGCGATCACGAAACTCGTCGCGGAATACGGCCGGGTGGACGCGTCCAGGCTGGAACTGCTGGGGAACGATCTTCTCGCCCCGGAAACCGCCGTGCGGCGCAGGGTGCTCGGCACTTCGATGGCGATGGTCTTCCAGGATCCGTCGACCGCCTTCAACCCGACCCGTCGAATCGGTCGCCAGCTCGCGGAGGTCGCCACCGAGCACCACGGGATGAAGCGCTCCGAGGCGATGAATCGTGCGGTGGACAGACTCGAGGCCGTACGGATTCCCGGAGCGGAACGCCGAGCCCGCCAGTACCCCCATGAGTTCTCGGGCGGAATGCGGCAGCGGGCGATGATCGGAATGGGAGTGATGGGATCGCCGGCACTCATCGTCGCGGACGAACCGACCACCGCGCTCGACGTCACCGTGCAGGGCCAGGTCCTCGACCTGCTCTCCACCATCCGGAGGACCGACGACGTCGCGCTCATCCTGATCAGCCATGACGTCGCGGTAGTCGGGGAGGTCTGCGACCGGGTGATGGTGATGTACGCGGGACGGATTGTCGAAGACCTTCCAGCTGCCGGCCTGCGTGGCCTCGCGCGGCATCCGTACACCCGTGCCTTGATCGAGGCGGTGCCGGATATGAACACCGACCTGGACAAGCCGCTCGCGACCATCCACGGCCGGCCGGTCACCCCGGCGGACAACCCGGTCGGGTGCGCCTTCGCCGCGCGTTGCCCCCTCGCGGACGATCTCTGCCATGCCGAGGATCCGCCCTTGGCGGCGCGACCTGATCTGTCGGACGGCCACCGCGTCGCGTGCTGGCACGCAGACGAGCCGCTGCCGTCCGAACGGAACTCCGGAGAGCTGGTGAAGGCGCCGTGAGCGAACTGCGCTTCGAAGATGTCACGATCCGCCACGGTTCCGTGATCGCGGTCGACAAGGCCAACCTGACCGTGCCCACGGGCGCGGTGGTCGGACTCGTCGGCGAATCCGGCTCGGGCAAGTCGACCCTGGCCGCGGCCGCTGTCGGGCTGCGTCCCTTGACCTCAGGCCGGATCACGTTCGACGGCGCCCCAGTGCCGACCCGGGGGAGAGCACGTCCGGTCCAG
The DNA here is from genome assembly GCF_046549035.1 of Amycolatopsis sp. lyj-90. Lineage (NCBI taxonomy): Bacteria > Bacillati > Actinomycetota > Actinomycetes > Pseudonocardiales > Pseudonocardiaceae > Amycolatopsis > Amycolatopsis sp. lyj-90. The sequence continues at coordinate 338,365 of NZ_JAJPWP010000011.1, read as the reverse complement.
ATGGTCTTCCAGGACCCGTATTCCTCACTCGACCCGCGGATGACGGCCGGCGACAGCATCGCCGAGGGGATGCCACCCGGACGTAGCCGCACCGAGCGGAGGGCCGAGGTCGAGCGGCTTCTCGAGTTGGTACACCTCGACCCGGCGCACGCCCGGACACTGCCGTCGCGGCTCTCCGGCGGGCAGCGCCAGCGGGTAGGGCTGGCCAGGGCGCTCGCCGCCGAACCTCGGGTGATCATCGCCGACGAGATCACCTCCGCGCTGGACGTGTCGGTCCAGGGAGCGGTGCTCAACCTGGTCCGTGAACTCCAGCGCGACCTCGGCCTGTCCCTTTTGTTCATCACCCACAACCTCGCTGTAGTGCGCTATGTGGCTTCGCATATCGCGGTCATGCACAGCGGTCAGATCGTCGAGCAGGGTCCCGCCGGGCAGGTACTCGCCGACCCCGTCCACGAGTACACCAAAGAACTTCTAGCCGCCATTCCGGGGCGAACCGCACGAAGGAGTCGAGTATGACCAAGCGACCGTGTATCGAAGACCTCGCCGATGTCGCGATCCCTTCGCAGCCATCGTTGTCGTCCGACGGCGATCGGATCGTCTACGTATTGCGTACCCAGGATGTCGAGCTCGACCGTAATGTGGATCAGCTGTGGGTGGTGCCGGTCGAGGGCGGCTCCTCCCGCCGTCTCACCGCGGGCCCGGACGACACCGCGCCGGCCTGGTCGCCCGACGGTGGCAAGATCGCGTTCTTGCGCGGTGGGCAGCTCACGCTCCTCGAGCCCGGAACGATCGACGCCGAACAGCTGACCGAGTTGCCGTTCGGAGCCGGTGCCCCGGCTTGGAGTCCGGACGGTCGTCGACTCGCCTTCACCGCGCCGGTCGCCCCTTCCGGTGGAGAACGGGTCCCAGCGGGCTCGGACGCCATCGATTACCAGCGTGACGGGTGGCAGGGGAAAGGCAGGGTGCGCAACCAGCTGCATGTCTTCGATCTGGACACGCACGAGCTGCGGCAGTTGACCGACGGGCCACACGACGCGGGGGCGCCCGCCTGGTCGCCGGACGGTACGACGCTCGCTTACGCCGCTCCGGCCGAGTGTGACAACGACCTGAGTCTTCGTGTACCCGTGCAGCTCATCAGGGTGGACGTACCTCTCGCCCGGCCGCGAGTGCTGGCTTTCGCCGGAGGTGTCGTCACCACCGTAAGCTGGTTCGGCGACGGTTCGGCGCTGCTGGTGACGGGATGGACGGGGCACCCATCGGGCCACTCCAGGTTGTATCGAGTCGCGGTCTCCGATGGTGCCACCACCGACCTCGCGTCCGAAGTGGACCGCAACGTCATGTCCGGCGCGTCGGCCATGCTGGGCGACCGCCCGGCGGAGGTGGACGGCCGGGTGTGGTTCTGCTTGCGGGAACAGAGCTGGACGCATCTCTGGTCGGTTGCCTCGGAAGGTGGTCGTGCCCAGCCGCTGGTGGCCGATGACGTGCTGGTCTCAGGCCTGTCCGTCGGTGAGGGTGTCGCCGCGATGGCGCTCAGTACGTCCACCTCGTTCGGCGAGATCGCGGTCGTGGACCTTGACAGCGGTTCCAGAACGGTGCTGACCGACCACGGCGTGTCCACCGCCGGGCTCGATTTCTACCCTCGGGAAGAGAAGTGGTTCACCCTCGAGGACGGCACATCGGTGCAATCGTGGCTGATGTACGACCACGATCGACCCGGCCCGATGCCACTGTTACTGGATATCCACGGTGGACCGCACAACGCCTGGAGCGGGGCGCTGAACAGCGCCCATCTCTACCACCAGGAACTCGTCGACCGGGGCTGGGCGGTGCTCCTGGTGAACCCGCGCGGCAGCGACGGATTCGGCGAGGAGTTCTACACCGGAATTCAAGGTCGCTGCGGCGTTGCCGACTCCCCAGGCCTTCTCGAGCCGATCGACCAGCTTGTCTTGAATGGTTTCGCTGATCCGGACCGGCTCGCGGTGGCAGGGTACGGCTACGGCGGGTACATGGCCTGCTGGCTGACCGGGCACGATGCCCGGTTCGCGGTAGCCATCGCCGGCGGGGCAGCCAGTGACCTCGTCAGCTTGGGCGGTACGAGTGACGACCGGCGTTTGCTCAGCGCCTTCGAGCTCGGCGAAGCTCCTGGGGCGGATTCTGATAACTATGCCGAAATGTCGCCCTTCGCTCGGGTTGGCGCGGTCCGGACACCCACGCTGCTACTCCACGGAGCCGACGATTCGGCCTTCCCGCTCGGTCAAGCTCAGCTGTGGCACGCCGCGTTGAAGGAGCGGGGCGTTCCTGCCAACCTGGTCGTCTACCCTGACGCTTCGCACGGGTTCGTCGTCTTCGGCAAGCCATCTCACCGGATCGACTACAACCGCCGGTTGGTGGACTGGATCGAACTGCACGTCGGTCGTGACGGTCACCCCCGGGTTGACGGTGAGCACTGGCGGAGCCGGCTCGCCCACCTCGCGCGGCGGCACAAAGTCCCCGGTGCCCAGCTGGGCATCCTCCGGATCGGGAACAACGGGTTCGAGGACGAGCTGGTGGAAGCCGCACACGGAGTCCTCAGCGTTCGCACCGGAGTCCCGGCCGGCACCGATTCCCTGTTCCAGATCGGTTCGATTTCCAAGGTCTGGACGGCGACGGTGGCCATGGCGCTGGTCGACGAGGGATTGCTCGCCCTCGACACGCCGATCGCCGAGGTACTGCCGGAACTGCGGCTCGCCGATCCCAGTATCGCGAAAACCGTGACTCTGCGGCATCTGCTCAATCACACCAGCGGCATCGACGGCGACGTGTTCACCGACACCGGACGAGGTGACGACTGCCTGGCCAAGTACGTCGACGAGCTTGGCGAAGCGAGGCAAAATCACCCTGTCGGCGTTACGTTCTCCTACTGCAATTCGGGTTACTCGGTGATCGGCAGGCTGATCGAGAAGGTCACCGGGCAGACCTGGGATCAGGCGTTGCGAGACCGGCTGCTCACGCCACTCGGGTTGAGCCACACCGCCACCTTGCCGGAGGAAGTGCTTCTTCACTCCGCGGCCCTGGGCCATGACGAGCACGAAGGAGAGATGGTTCCGTCCCCTTCCTGGTCGCTGCCTCGTTCGATCGGTCCGGCCGGACTGATCACCTCTACCACCGCCGATGTTCTGGCTTTCGCGCGAATGCATCTCAGCGGTGGGGTCGCCGCGGACGGCACTCGGGTCCTGAGCGAGGAGGCCACCGCGTCGATGGCCGCACACCAGGCCGATCTCCCGGACAAGATCGTCCTCGGCGACTCTTGGGGCCTGGGCTGGATCCGGTTCGATTGGAACGGGCACCGGCTCATCGGCCACGACGGCCGGACCCTCGGGCAGACGGCTTTCCTGCGTGTCCTTCCCTGTCAGGGCATCGCCGTCGCGTTGCTCACCAACGGCGGGAACGGCCGGGACCTTTTCGCAGATCTCTACCGGGAGATCTTCGCCGAGGTCGCCGAAGTGGCCATGCCGGAACCGTTCGCGCCACCTGCCGAAGGACTTGACCTCGACGTCACTCGGTACGCCGGGGTTTACGAAAGGGCCGGGGTACGGATGGAGGTAGAGGAAGGCCCGGACGGACCGCTGCTCAGGACCACCATTCTCGGTCCCCTCGCCGAACTGGTTCCGGACCCGGTGGAGGAACTTCCCTTGATACCGGCGGGGCCCGGACTGTTCGCCCTCAAGCCACCCGGGGGCGAAACGTGGGCACCGCTCACGTTCTATGAACTGCCGAACGGCGAGTCATACCTTCATTTCGGTGTTCGCGCGACCCCGAAGGTGAGCTGAAAGCCGCGGCATGCCCCTGAGGCCTCAGTCTCGGCTCCCCGGCCTTTCATGGCTCTTCCGACGGCCAAAGATCAACGTGGCGCCACACGCGAGGGTCAGCAAACCGAAGCCGGCGCTGATGTAGGCACTCAGTCCGGCCATGGACGCGGCGGCGTTGGCCACGGCGCTGATCACGAGAACGGTCCAGAGCAACGCGCGGCGGTGGGTCTGCGGGGCATTCGATTCATCGGTCATGACAAGAACGGTAGGTGGACCGGCTTCTCAGGCCGACCCCGTCCGCGCCCGGAAAATCAGTACAGCAGGCTGTACTCCAGCAGGCTTGGCCATATCAGGCTGGATCGCAATGTGCAAGATGTAGAGGTGAAAGGTGCAGGATTCGACAAAGGAAGTCCGCTTTCTTGGGTGTGGACGACCAATTGGGTCGAAGCGCGCGTTTCCATAGGGGTATGCCCCGACCCGGAACGTCACGCCCCCGCGTGAGCCTCGAACGGATTCTCGACGATCTGGGAGCCACGCTGCTGGACCTCGCATACGGCGATGTCACCTCCACCGAGGAAGTCGGTGGCGTCGTGTTCCACGATCCGCTCGACGCGCCGGTGCTTCCCGCACGCGCTCTCGTGCTCGGGGTGGGGGCTTGCGACTCCAGCGGGATAGCCGCGCTGCTGGGTGAAGTCGGCGGACAGGGCGCCGCCGCGCTGGTGGTCCGCTCACCGGCCCCGGTGACCGACGAAATCCGCGCTGCCTCCCGGGCCTCCAAGGTGGCGTTGCTCGGATTGAACCGGGGAGTGCCCTGGGGACATCTGGCCGAGATGGTCCGGTCACTGCTTGGTGGCGCAAGTGGTGGTGTGGTCGATTCGGAATCGCTCGGCGGGCTGCCCGCCGGCGATCTGTTCACCGTGGCCAACGCCATCGCCGGTTTGCTCGACGCGCCGGTGACCATCGAGGATCGTAGTTCGCGCGTTCTCGCTTTCTCCGGCGGGCAGGACGAGGCGGACCCCGCGCGGGTGGAGACCATCCTCGGCAGACAGGTCCCTGAGCATTATTCCCGGATCCTGCGGGAGCGCGGCGTGTTTCGTGAACTGTTGCGCGGTGAAGATCCCGTCTATATCGAACCCATAGCGGACGAGACACTGCCTCGCGTGGCCATCGCCGTGCGTGCGGGCAACGAGGTATTGGGCTCGATCTGGGCGGTGGTCACCGGTCCGCTCAACGACGATCGTGACATCGCACTGCGCGAGTCGGCGAAGTTGGTCGCGCTGCATCTGCTCAGTGTCCGCGCCAGCGCCGATGTGCAGCAGCGCCTCCGGGCGGACCTGCTGAGCACTGCGCTGGAAGGAGGATACGGCGCCATAGAGGCACTTGAGCGGCTGGGACTTTCGGGACAGCCGCTGCTGGTGTTGGGGGTGACGCTCGACGAACGCGTCTCTCATTTCACCGATGGTGCCGCCGTGATCCACGACCGGCATCGCCTCGCCGACGCCTTCGCCGTGCATCTGACCAGTGTGCACCCGCGGGCGGCCGCCGCGCAGGTCGGAGCGGTGACTTATGGGCTGCTGCCGACGACGGGCGACGCGGAGAAGGCGGAATGCCGCGCTGTCCGCATACTCCAGGATTTCTTGCAACGGGTGGGCGCTCGGCTGCCGTCGATCACGGCCGTGGGGCCGATCGCGAACGGTCTGTCCGACATGGCGCACAGCCGTTCGGGCGTGGACCGTGTCTTGCGCGTACTCCGGGACGGGCACCCCCATCGACGCCTGGGCGCGTTCTCGCAACTACAAGGCGAAGCCCTGATATCGGAGCTTCGTGACTTGGCCGCTTCACGTGGCGAAGCTCCGACAGGCGCACTGGCCAAACTGATCCGGTACGACCGGAAGCATGGCGGAAATCTTGTCGAGACGTTGCGAGCGTGGCTGGACGCCTTCGGCGACGTGATCTTGGCCGCCGAGTCCGTTTACGTTCACCAGAACACCTTCCGTTACCGAATCCGGCGGGCGGCCGAGGTGGGCGGCCTGGACCTCACCGACCCGGATCAGCGTTTGCGGATGATGATCGAATTGCGGGTCCTGCATGCCAACGTACTTCCTGACACGACGGCACCCTCGGAGAGCGGGGCGTCCTGACCGGCTGATCGGCACCATGGCGACCAGCGAGGACACTCTACGTCCGCGACGCTTCGGTCCTCTGGCTTAACTCGGGAACTCCGTCTCGGCAAGAAGATCGAACGACGTGAGAGCGGATCCGGCAGAAGATCTGCCCTTGCGCGCCTGGAGTGCCCTCTTCCTGCGGTCCCGGCGCCGAGGATGATGGTCGTTCATGCCGTGCTTGGCACCGCGGCGGTCGACACGAAGAGCGGCGACGGGCCGCCGCAGGTCCGGTGTCCTCCCGGGTTCGGCGAAGGAGTCCCGGCCGTCCGGAAGAGGTGAAGAAGCGTGTCTCGAACCTTTCCAGGCCTCTCGGAACTCAAGAATCTCGACCACGCCGGTCTGGCCCGCTTGGCCGAAGAGATCAGGGCCTTCCTGATCCGGGAGGTGAGCCGTACCGGCGGCCATCTCGGTCCGAATCTCGGGGTCGTCGAGCTCACCATGGCCTTGCACCGGGTATTCGACTCACCGAAAGACAAGATCGTCTTCGATACCGGTCATCAGTCCTACGTGCACAAAATCCTCACCGGCCGGGGCGACTGCTTCGAGACACTCCGCCAGACCGGTGGGCTCTCGGGATACCCCCGGAACTCGGAATCCGTCCATGATCTCGTGGAGAATTCTCACGCTTCGACCGCACTGTCGTACTCGGACGGGCTGGCCAAGTCGTTTGGTTTGCGGGGTGAGACCGAGAGAACAGTCGTGGCGGTGGTCGGAGATGGTTCCCTGACAGGCGGCCTCGCCTGGGAGGCGCTGAACAATCTCGGAGTCAGCGGCTCGCCGGTCGTGGTGGTGCTCAACGACAATGGCCGTTCCTATGCCCCTACGGCAGGAGGGCTCGCTCGGCACCTCGCCGCTCTCCGCTCTCGCGAAGGTCAAGGTGACAGCCTGTTCGAGCTGATCGGTTTCGGCTACCTCGGGCCGATCGATGGACACGACCAGGGCGAACTGGAACGGGCATTGCGCCGAGCCGCCGCTCGACGCAGGCCTACGATCGTGCATTGCGTGACCGAGAAAGGACGCGGCTACGTCCACGCGGAGAACGACGACGCGGACCGTATGCACGCTGTCGGTGTGATGGAACCCCTGACCGGTGAACCGAAACCCGGCGCCGGGCGAAGCTGGACAAGCCTGTTCGGTGATGTGATCACCGAGATCGGTGCCGAGCACGACGAGGTCGTCGCGGTGACCGCCGCCATGATGCTGCCCGTGGGGCTCGGACGGTTCGCGGAATCCTTTCCCGAACGTACTTTCGACGTCGGGATAGCCGAACAGCACGCGGTGACCGCGGCCGCCGGTCTCGCGATGGGCGGGAGCCATCCCATCGTCTGCTTGTACGCCACCTTCTTGAACCGCGCGTTCGATCAGGCGTTGCTGGACGTCGGATTACACGGGTTACCCGTGACGTTCGTCCTGGACCGTGCTGGTGTCACCGGTCCTGACGGACCCAGTCATCACGGTATGTGGGACCTCGCACTGCTCGGTCATGTGCCCGGTATGCGTGTCGCGGTGCCACGTGACGCCAATCAGCTTTCCCTTCTGCTGCGAGAGGCCGTCGCGGTCACTGGAGGACCGACGGCGATACGGTTCCCCAAGGCCGTCGCAGGGCCGGCGATCCCGGCCCTGCGACGGATGGACGGCCTCGACCTCCTGCACCGCAGCTCCGGTATGCCGCTGCACGTCTTGGTCGTGGCGGCCGGTGTCACCGCGGCCGCGGCGCTGGAGGCCGCCGCGATACTCGAACAGCAGGGTGTCGGGGTGACTGTCGTGGACCCTCGGTGGGTCTTGCCGGTCAACCCGGCGCTCGTCCATTTCGCGGCCCGGCATCAACTCGTGGTGACGGTCGAGGACGGCGTCCGCAGCGGCGGTATGGGCTCTGCGCTCGGCCAGGCCGTCTCGGATGCCCGGGTCGCCACCCAGGTCACGAACTTGGGGCTGCCGCAGTCCTTCCTCGCTCACGGCGAGCGTGCCGCCATCCTGGGTGCCTGTGGCCTCGACGGCCCGTCGATCGCGCGAGCGGCTCTGCGTTCGCTGTCACCGGCCGCCCAGGACGAGCGGTCGGTCGAGGAAGTGGTGCTATGAGCATCGCCCTGGGTATGCCGGCGCTTCCTCCTCCCGTCCTCTCCGAGCGTCGCAAGACCCGACAGTTGCAGGTCGCCGGCCTACCCTGAAGGAAGCAGCACCGGCTTGATGGTCGTGCCGGTTCTCGCGTCGGAAACCGCCCGGTTGATCTCATCCAGGCGGTAGGTGCGGACGAGTCGGTCCACCGGCAACAGACCTTTGACGTAGAGGTCGACCAACTGCGGGATCAGCAGTTGCGGGAGGAGGTCACCCTCCAGGATCCCCTTGATCGTCCGGCCGAACAGCAGGTGAGACAGATCGATACCGACCTCGACTCCAGGCGGTGCCACAGTGAGCAGGCCGCACACGCCGCCCATCTTGAGTGCGCGCACAGCGGAGGCGATCACTTTCTGGTCGCCAGTGCTTTCCAGTGTGTAGTCGGCGCCTCCGCCCGTGATGGCGAGAACCTGTTCGACGATGTCGGAGGCGTTCCCGTCGATGAGATGTGTGGCACCCAGTTCACTCGCGAGTTCGAGCCGATCCTGCCGCCGGTTCACCGCGATGATCGGAGAGCAACCGACGGCTCGTGCGGCCATGATCGCGCTCAACCCTACGCTTCCCGCTCCGAAGACCACCATGGAACTGTTCGCGGGAGGCCTCAGCGCATTCAGCACGGCGCCTGCGCCCGTCTGCACCGCACAGCCCATTGGTGCGGCCACCTTGAACGGGACGTCCTTCGGGATGCGCACGACATTGCGAACCGAGGTCACGAGATGGGTCGCGAACGACGACTGCCCGAAGAAGTGGGCAGACAGCTGTTCGCCGTTCAGCGAAATCGGCGAACTGCCGTCAGGCCTGCTGCCGCCGAGATTGAGCTGCAGGAACTGATCACACCAAGACGAACCCCGTAGACAGTGGGTGCAGTCACCACAGGACGCGTAGGAGACCACAACGTGGTCACCCGGTTCGATGCCGCGCACGGCGGAACCGACCTCTTCCACTACGCCCGCACCTTCATGGCCTAGCACTGCGGGCAAGCCAGGCGGATAGATCTGGTCTCGGACCAAGAGATCGGTATGACAGATACCGGATGCCTCCACCCGGATCCGAACTTCCTCCGCCCGGGGAAGGTCCAACTCGACCTCGCGGATCACGAACTCCGCCCCTGCCTTCTCCGCGACCGCTGCTGTAATGGTCTTGGCCGTGGGCATGGTCCTTGGTGAAACCGCCGTTGGCGTGCCGCTGAGTGAAATCAGTTCGCAGCCTGATACGCGCAGAAGAACTTCGTTGCCGCTGACAGCTTCGTCGATGCCGTCTTCCGCATGGTGGTGCAGCGTGATCGTCGGGTGGTCGCGGGCGATCAGCTGGTCACTGCCTGCGACACGGAGTTCTACCTTCTCGACGGCTCGAGGTACCTTCACCACCTGGCGACCGCTCTCGTCCGCGCACAACACCCCGGTCCTGAGGAGACTGTCGATCAGGATTACGGGAATCGGTGACCGCTGGGCGAGGAATCGTTCGTCCGGCCGGCTCGCCTGCGGGAGCCGCCATCGTGCGCTGGAGCCGCTGGGCCCTGCCAGCCAGGCGTCCGTGGCGTGGAACATCCCGTCGAGGTGAACCGCGGCGCCCTCGAGATAGTACGGATCGGACACTTCGGCGCCGACTGAGGGCACCCTCGTGACCTGATCGGTCTCCACCGTACCGAGCACGACCGTGCCGCTGAAGTGCTCGCGTCCGGTGCGCAGTAACTGTCCACCAGGGCCTGTCACGTCGGAGGAAATGACGACGTGGATCTCGTCCTCACCGACCATCGACGCGTCCACCTGGAATGGCGATGACGGCCGTCTGCTGTCGCCCGCGTGGGGGCGCACGAACGACGAAAAGCGCAAAGAGCGAAGTTCCACCGGGACGAGGCGCGGGCGAAGCTGGATCGCGGCCTCAGCGGCGACGGCCGCGAGCACGGCGCCCGGGACGGTGGGTGTCCCTTTGACGAGGTGCTGCTCAAGCCACCCTGTTCGTTCGGCCGTCATGTCCAACGTCCATCGGGCATGCCGCGGCGTCCGCAGGTACGGCGTGTCGAGCAGGAATGACGGCGGCGCGTCGTCGGCGGTCAAGAAGAGGCCAGGGAACTGAGTACCGAACTTTTCCAGCTCGATCTGGTGGAGGAACGACACCACCGGCTCGGTTGTCCGGTGTGCCGCGATTTCGTGCGCGAAATGCCGGACTCCTTCTGCGGTTGAAAGTGGCGCCATCAAGCCCGTTCGCGCGTTGTGTGCCTGGACGAGTTCCGAGGAGCCCATCCCCGTTTCGGACCAGATGGGCCAGCCGATGCCCTGTTCGTCACGGCCTTCGACGTGGGCGCTGTACCGGGCGGCGGACGTGAGAAAGTCGTTACCCGGAGCGTAATCGGACTCGCCCGGCAGACCGACTAGTCCGGATACCGAGCCGAAGCTGCACCAGCGCCGCGGCGCCGGATCGACGAACGCCGCGCGCAGATTGTGGTATCCGGCGACTTTGACGTCGCGTATCTTACGCAAACCTTCCAGCGTGAGACGGGAGATGTCGCCACCACCGTGGAGGCCCGCCCCATGGATGAGCAGGTCGATCGAGCGCTCGACTCCCGCGATCTCGTTCGCGACCCGGCGCACATCGGCGGCGTCAGTCACATCGCAGGTCACATAACGCACGGCGTCCGCGCCACAGGAGTGCCGGAGCCTCCGCAAGGTCAGCAGTGATTCACGGGCACGCAGCAACCTGTCGAACTGGGCGCTCAGCTGAGGAACAGTGGCTGATGACTTCATCGCGCGGCGTTCGCGCAGGTAGGCGGCACGTAATGCGGGCAGTTCGGGTTCGTTGGCGCGCAGTATGTCGTCAGGGACATCGTCGAGTTGCGACGACCCGAGCAGCCACACGCGGAGGGGTACGCGTCGTGCGAGTTCTTCGACACAGGCCGCTGTGATCCCCCGCGCGCCACCGGTGGCGACCACTACCGCCCCTGGTCGCAACGGGTCGGCGTCTTCCTCGACAGATACCGGCACCTCGGCGAGTCGATATCGTTGCCTAATGCCGCCGCGGTACACGCTGAGGGGGTCTCCCCGGTGCTGCCGCAGTTCATCGTGCAGCCGCCCCCACGTTTCCGTACCGCCGCTGTCACTGAGCACGACAGCCGACAGCGAGCCCTGTAGGTCCCAGGCGAGGCTCTTCATCGTCCCGGTGAAGAGACCGGAATGAGGGTGTGGAACTCCACCTCGCAACGGATCGCTGAGGTGGACACCGAGCGATCCCCCTGTCTCGAGCTGATCTCGATAGGCGCGCGCGGCCAGGAACAGCAGTTCGTGCAGCGCCAGCACGTCAGGCGCAGGCGGCCCCGGCCAGGTGTCCGTGTCGAGGCTGCCGATCACCCGAACGTGCCGGAAGGGCCCGCTGGTCGCGAACTGGTCCTCACGAGGCCGGAGACCGTCGACCACCAGTACTTCCGCTCCGGAAGCCGCAAGTTCCCGGGGGAGTGCGCCTTCACAGCCGCGCTGCACGATGACGAGCCAGTCGTCGCCGGGTGTCGCGGGAACAGCCGGAGCGAGCGCGATCGGTTCTTCGACGAGACAGCTGACATAGCGACGGTTGTGGGCGGCCGTCGCGGTGGTCTTCAGTCCGACCTGGGGAGCTGGGAACTGTCCGGTCACGACGGCTGCACCTCCGTGCGAGATACGTTCTAGTTGAGTGAGCAAGTCGACGATCCCGTCGGCGGCGAGGTAGCTGCGCGACCGGGAGGGAGCGGTTTCCTGCCGCGTGTCGTCCGGAGGACTTGTGCTGACGTCACAGAGCACTGGCCAGCCTTCGCGCATCGCGTCGCTGCGGCGTGCGAAGGCGAGCAAGAACGCGCCCTCCGCCAGCCCGTCCTGGCCTAGAAGGGCGGCCAGATCCGGCGAGCTATCGCCGTGGAGCGCCAGTACCAGTGCCAGGTTCATCTGGCCCGATCGCAAGTATCGGCTCGCGATGTCGATCGCGGCGAGCGACGACGACGCACCGGTGTCGGCGAGCAGAACCGGGCCGTTCAGGTCATACCGGTTCGCGATGCGTGCCGGAATGACGTTGCTCATCAAACCCGGCTGGGTGTCGGGCGTCGTCGGATGCACCTCTGATCGGATCTGGGCCACACAAGCGTTCGCCGCTTTGGCGAATTCGGCAGGGTCCAGATGATCGCCCGCTGCGACAGTCAGGAGGTCGTCGGCGTAGCATCGCAGCGATGCTTCGGCCCAGGCGAGCACCGGTCCGTAGTGTGCGGCCACTACGCCCGTCTTGTCTTCGATCCCCGTCCATAGAGTGCCGTTCTCCGCGATGAAACGTTCTGCGACAGCCAAAGCCATGATTTGAGTTCGATCCAGAGCTGCCGCCGTCGCAGGTGGCATACCCAGTGCTCGAGGGCCGGGCAGTGGCATCGGTGAGCCGAAGCTGGTGGCTTCGGAGGGTGCTTCTCCTTTGCGCAGGCGGTCTCGGATGTCCGCGGAGGACGGGGCACCCGGTAGGTGCGCGCTCCACGCCACCAGCACGATCTCATCGACCAGCTGTGGTGGTTGACATCGCGGCGCCCTGGCGTCACTGGCCGCACCTTCGATGAGCTGGTGCGCATTGGTGCCACCGAACCCGAACGCGGATACGCCCACGACCTGCCGTCCCTTGACCGGCTGACGCAGCGCGGTGTCTTCAGCAGGTACTCGGACGGACGCTCCGATCGCGTGTGGCAAGGGATCGGTCGTTCCGTACTGGGCTGGCACCACCCCATGTCGCAGGCCGAGCAGCGCATGAATCACGGAGACCACTCCTGAAGACCACCCCGTGTGCCCGACGAGCGACTTACTGCTGGTGCAGACGACTTCCGTACCGTCGAAGACGGTGTTCAGGGTCTGGAGCTCCACTTCGTCGCCGACAGGGGTACCCGTCCCATGGGCGACAACCCAGCCGACGTCACTCTTCGAGAGGTCGTTGATCTCGAAGGCGCGCCGTAGCGCGAGTTCTTGACCACGCGGATTCGGCGCGTAGATCGCTTTTCCTTTGCCGTCGGCAGCTGCCCCGAAGCCGGCGAGTACGCCTAGAATCCGATCACCTCGGCGTCGTGCGTCCGAAAGTCGGCGCAATGCCACCATCGCCGAACCGTCGGAGAACATCGTGCCGTCCGCGGAGCGGTCAAAAGCGCGTAGGTCGTCTCTGCGGCTGAGACCGTTCAGCTTACCGAACAGTACGTTGAATCGAGGAGTCACCATGTACACGCCACCGCACAACGCCAGATCGCACTCGCCGGCGAGCAGCTTTTTGGCGCCGAGATCGAGCGCATAGAGCGAAGAGGAGCAAGCTGTGTCGATCACAGTGTAGGGGGTCGAAGTCGGGAGCAGACCGGCAATCGCGTTTCGCACCACACCATCCGGTAGATGACTGGAAGGGTCGCCATCGTCCATTCGATAGTGTGCGCGCAGTGCCTCACGGAGGCGATCGTGTAGTTCCTCCGGGTCACTGTGGTCCTGGCTTGCCCAATTGAAGGCGAGTCGTCGGCTGAGGCCTTCGACGACCAACGCCTGTTCCAGATGCTGATTGCCGTCGGCGCATGCGCCGATGACCAGTTCGGCTCGTTCGGAATCGAACGATGCGGGCAGCGCCTGCCGGATGGCCTGGCGGAGCCATCCGCCGGCGAAGTCGGGTTCATCGGATTTACCCAGATATCCTGCTTTGGCCGCGTAGGTACGATCCTGCTCGCCCGGGTCCGCAGCCCAAAAATGTTCCTGAGGGTAGCGATCACCGGGTTCCGAAAACGTCGGCTCGCCGCCAAGGAGCAGCTTCCAAAATCGTTCCGGGGAATCGGCTCCGGGTACCATGATCCCCATGCCGACAATGGCGACAGCGTCGTCGGAATCCTGTGGCGACGAGACCTGTTCGCTTCGCCCTCCTCGGTCGGCTGCCTCTTGACGATGTGCCGGGCCCCAAGTGCCGCCGGCTCGGGCGAGGGCTCCACCCAACGAGTTGCCCCCGTCGGCGAGTACTACCTCGCCGGTCACCCAGCCGGCGTCTTCCGAGGCCAGAAAGGCGACGAGGCCGGCAAACTCCTCGGCGGTCCCGATACGACCCAGCGGCGTTCCGGCCGCCACCGCTTCGAGCATCGACTCGCTTCCTGGGAACAATCCCACAGTGGCGCCGGCCAGCATCCTGGCGGCGGCGGCATTTACCCGAATGCCGTACTTTCCGAACTCGACGGCAAGATATCGGGTGAGTGACTCCAGTCCTGCTTTGCTGACCGCAACCGACGTGTAGTTATCGATTACGACCCGATTGCCGACAGAGGATACGTTGACTATCACCCCACCGGGTTTCGGCAATAATGGCAGTGCCGCCCTGGCGCACCACCGCGGGCCGTGAAGATTGGTGTCGAGCACCCGTTCCCAGTCTCGGTCGGTGAGAACTTCGGTTGGCTCGAATACGCCTCGTGCCGCACTGTTGATCAGTATGTCGAGTCTGCCGTGCTTCCGCGCGATCGCGGTGAACATCCTCTCCACACTGTCATGCTTGGCGACGCTGGCTCGCAACTGTTCGGCTGAACCGCCCGCACCGCGAATCAGGCGAACGGTATCCTCAGCGTCCTTCTCGCTGTGGAACCAATTCGCTATCACGTGTGCGCCACGGCGGCCGAGTTCGAGCGCGATCGCGCGACCGACACCCTTCGTACCGCCAGTGACCAGGGCGATCTTGCCTTCGAAGCCGCTACTCACTGGGCCCTCCGCGTCATCACTTGGCCGCTGCGGAAGCCTGCTCCGACACCAGGGCTGCGACTGCCTCCAGCGTGGTGTATTCAGTTATCCGTACGTCCAAGCTTGGAATTTCGTACTTCTTGAGCGCCCGATTGAGCAACTCTGTCTGTCGTATCGAATCGATACCGAGGTCGGCTTCGAGTTCGACTCCTGATTCGAACACGTCGACCGGATAGCCGACCGCTTCCGCATACAGAGACCGCAATTCGCGGAGTACGTCCGAGGCACTCGCCGGATCGAGGTCGACGTGGGGAGTGGGAGCCGCGGAGGGCACATCGGAGGGTACCTCGGCAGGCAGAACGGTGTTCCGGTCGGAGGCGATCGCCGGAACGGCCTTGTCCGGTGCTTTTCGTCGCCGGAGCGGTGTGGCCGTGAGGGCTCCCGCGACTGCTGTGTTCACCAAGTCGACGAGAATCGAACGCGCGCCGCACTCGACGAACCGACGGTAACCGTCACTGTGAACGACCCGGACCGCTTCGAGGAATCGGACCGGCTGAAGTAAGTGCCTACTGAAGACCCTTGCGGCGTCCTCGGCGGTCTCGATGTACCTGCTCAAGGTCGGTGAGTACACTCGCGTTTTCGGTGCGACGATCTTCAAGTCGTCCAGCTGGCTCTGGAATCGCTCCGCAGCGTCTCCGAGAATCCGGTTGTGGAAAGGGTAGGGTATCTGCAGACGTCGACTGCTCACCCCTGCCGCGTCGGCAACGGCCGCGAGCCTGTCGAGTGCCTCGTGTGGGCCCGACACGACAACCTGGTCAGGGCCGTTGTCGGCAGCGAGAGCGAGATGCCAGTCGTCCACAGCGGCCACCAGGTTCTCCGCACGACGGAAGCCGGTTGAAAGGGAGAGCATGCCGCCTGTTACGGGGCCGGCCGCGCGTAACGCGAAGTCACGCTGGCACACCAGGGAGGTGCCGGTGTGCAGATCCACGCAGCCGGCGGCTGTCAGCGCCGCGAATTCACCGAAACTGTGGCCCACCAGCAAGTCCGGACCCGTGTCACCTGCGGTCAGCTGAGTGTAGGCCGCCATCTCGGTAGCGAAAATAGCCAAATGGAGCCTTGCCGGATCTGACGTCACCAGTTGCGTCAGCGAGGGCGCATCGCGGTCGGTCAGCAGCTCGCAGACCTCCGGTCCTCCCAAGGCGGTAGCCGTGCGGTCTACATCGGTCAGGACTCGAGTGACTGCCGGGTCCGTCTCGGCTGTCGCAGCGAAAATCCCTGGCGTGTAGCCGCCTTGCCCTGGGAAGAGGAATACTGACCTCGAATGGTGCCTACTCAAGTTGATCTCCTGTGAATGGGAGCAGCCGTCGAACTTTCGGCGAATATGGCGTGCGCATCAGGCTTCGGCAAGACGATCACCAGGTACGTCGGACGGCCCGGTGCGCGATTTCGATCAGCTGGTCTGTCGGTGACTCCTCGCATCCCGCGATCGTGAGCTGTGAGAGCGCCCTGGCGAGCTCCTCCTCGGCCCGCTCGGTCGCCCAGCGCCGGCCGCCGGCGAGCTCGACGAGTTCTGCGGTCACGGCCTGGTCGATGGGCTTGTCGGAACGGTAGATGCGGCCGAGTTCGATGCCTGCCCCGGTACCGGAGGTCAGCGCGGCCACAACCGGTAAAGACTTCTTCCGCTTGAGCAGGTCGGCTCCAGCAGGCTTACCCGTGACGATCGGATCGCCCCAAATACCCAGCAGGTCATCGACGAACTGAAACGCCATGCCCAGATGCCGGCCGAAGCCGCGCAGTGCCTCGATTCGGTCGACACCGGCTCCCCCTGCCAGAGCGCCGAGCGCACACGAGACCGAGATCAGCGAGGCGGTCTTGCCTGCCACCATCCGTTCACAACGGGACCGGGAGACGGCCGCCGCCGTCTCGAACTCGAGGTCGTCCGACTGGCCTTCGCAGAGTTCTACAACGCTTTGGCTGAGCCACCCGACGGCGATCGACGACCATGGTGCATCGTTGGCGGCGACGACATCTGTGGCCAGGGCCAGCATCGCGTCACCGCCGAGGATCGCCGCCGAAGAGCCGAACATGGTCCACGCCGCGGGGCGACCTCGGCGAGTGCGGTCACCATCCATGACGTCGTCGTGCAGGAGCGAGAAGTTGTGCACCAGTTCCACCGCGACTGCGGCAGGCAAGGCGGCCCCGGCGGAACCCCCGGCCGCCTCGGCGCAAGCCAGTACCAATGCGGGGCGCAGGGCCTTGCCACCGTGCCCGTCGACGGGCCTTTCGCTGGCATCCCACCAGCCGAGGTGATATCCCGATATCCGGCGCAGCGCTTCGGGCAGCTGGTCGATCGCCGCGTGCAACCGTGTCTCGAACGGTCCGCATCCGGCTGTACCTGGATCGGCCATCAGGTCGCTCGGCCATGAGATCGGTTTCACAGACACGTCGGTTCCTTCCACGGCACGAACCGGTAGCTGGTCGGGACGAGCCGACCGGTCCGAATAGTAGCTTCGGCCTTCGGTCAATCTGGGAGCTTCTATGTCTTTAGTGCACTCATGCCGGAATATCGGGCAAGACGAGCCCCATCCACGCGCCGTGGCTCCTGAGGGCGTGAGGACAGCGGGATCCCGTCCACCCGTGCGACGTTCACCCAGAGAGCGTTTCCGCTGATCCCGGATCGGTTCGGCCGGTCTGTCGGCCGGCGTCGGCGAACCGCCTGCTGACGTGACCAAGTGCCATGAGCGCGAAAATGTCCGCCAGTAGGGGAATCCTGAAAACGAAGGGGCGCGGGCCGATCGAGTCGCTGACGGATGGAATGCTTCCGTCTTCGCGCTGATGCCGCAGAAGGTACCGGGCTCCGGCCGCAACGGGTCGCGGATCGTCCTGAGCGCAGAGTGCCATGACCGCGTAGGAGGTGCTGATCGGGTCGCTGGTGACCCCGTCGCGCTGACCCCAGCCGCCGTCATCGTTCTGGCTCTGGAGAACGAAGTTCAGCGCCCGCCGCGCGATCTGCCCTGCGGAGCCCGACAGTCCGTCTGGAATCCGCGACGCCATCAGAACGGCCCGGAAGACGGTATGGAGCCGGCTGCTGCTCCAGTCTGGGGGGAAAGTGCCGTCCGTCAGCTGCTCGTCCGCGAGGAACGACAAACCATCCATCAGGATGCGACGATGTCTCGTGAAGTCAAAGGTGAAGGCGTCCAGCGCCGCGACGGTCATGGAAGCCTCGGCAGCCGAGTCGCGGACGTATGTCGGAAAGCCACCTTGCGCATGACGAACCGCCGTAAGCGCCGACAACCCGCGTTCGACTGCCGGGTCACCGGACGGTCGATGACGGGATTGAAGGAACTGCAGCGCGACAGAGGTGTCGTCCACGTCGGTTTGCAGGGCGATGTCGGTGACCGACCATCCGCCGCCGGGCAGTTGGCAGCGCACCAGCCGATCGGCGATTCTGTCCAGAATGGCCTCCGGCGCGTCGGCGGCGGACAAGGCGATGCCCGCGGTCACCGTGCACCAGGTGTCGGTGTCGGTGACGAAGGGAACGCCGCCGTCGGCCCTTATGTGTCGAAGCGCCTTGCGTACCCCTTCCTCGACCACCTGCTCGGTGCCAGGCAGTCGCCGCAAGGCGTGCAGCGTGAAGAGATGGATGAGGAGATTGCCTTCCCATATGTCGGGTAGCCGCTGGGTGGCCAGTAGAAGATGGACGTCCTGGTCGTCGAGCCTCCCGGTCAGAACACCCTTCAAGGCGGTGACCTGCACCTGAGCCCAGGAATGCAACCCTCCTCGGTGGAAGATGTCATGGCCGTATCGTGGGTCGCTGTCATCGGTGTCGCCGAGGATGGCGAACAGCCCGTCCAGCAGAGCTTGCTTGCGTGCTCCGGTGAAGTGCGGGCTCTTTGCGATCACGTCCCGGCGGAGCTCATCGGTGATCGTCGCGTTCCTTCGCACGGCGGCTTCGGCGATCTCCAAGTCGAAGGGGTCGCTCCCCGGCGGAAGGGTGCGCAAGTAGCGAGCCTGGCGGTCGAATGGTTGTCCGGTGTGCTGAAGAAGTCGTAACAGCAGCGCGGTTTCCAGCGGGCGACTGCGGCAAGGAAGACGAACTGCTCCGGTGGAGTCGACGTGGTTGATGACATGACGGCGCAGGAGGCCGATGGCATCTTCGATGGAGCCGGGTAGCAGCGATGAGGGCCAAGGCGAACAGTGGCGGGCGAATGGGCGCATCGGCGAACCTCTCTGCGTCGTGGTTGCTGAGTGGCGGTCAGAGTCGCCGACGTGACCTCACCGTGACCGGCATTCGATCCGGCCGCAGGGTGACAACGGCTTTCGGGTGGGCGAGACGGTCCGAATCGGCCAGGATCTCCCAGCGTGGGATGAGCGTGGCGAGAATCGTCATGACCTCCGCGATACCGAAGGTTTCGCCGATACATCGGTGGACTCCGGCCCCGAACGGGAGATAGGCGCCACGAGGGAGGTCCCTTCTGCGTTCCGGAAGCCACCTGTCGGGGTCGAATCTCTCCGGGGCGGGATACCATCGCGGGTCGCGGTGCAGCGCGTACGGGCTGTAATAGACGGATGTGCCGCTGGGGATGTGTTGTTCGCCTAGTCGTAAGGGTATCGACACGCGCCGCCGCACCAGCCAAACCGGCGGGAACAGTCGCAAGGCTTCGCAGACCACTCGGTACGTGCAGTCCAGTTTGGCCAGGTCTTCGTGCTCGACCGGCCGACCGTTCAGCACCCGCTCCAGTTCGCTGTGCACGCGCCGATAGCTGGCGGGATTCTGGCTCAGTAGGTGGTAGATCCAGGATGTCGTCGTCGCGACTGTCTCCACGCCGGCCACCAGCATGGTTTTGACCTCGTCCCCGATCTGCCGGGTATCGAGTCCGGGCAGTCCACGTTCATGCGCGTCGCGGAGAATACTCAGGAAGTCGGAGGAAGCGTCAGCAGGCCGTGCGGGACCATGGTTGCAGAGCGCGTCCGAGAGGTGTCGTAGCTTCGCGAGCTCGGCCCTGTAATGCCGTCGCCTCGCGGTAGGCAGCTTGGTCAAGCTTTTGACCGGCGCGAAGGCTTGACGGGCGGCACCGTCCAGGCAGGTGGGCAAGGCGGTGGACACGACGTCGGCCATGGCCTTGGGGTTCTGTACACCGAAGAAGCTCGAGAGCACTCCGGTAGCGGCAATGGCGAGCATCTGCAGGACGAGGTCCAGCGTCTCGCCTTCTCGCCATCGTGACGCCTGAAGCTCCACGGCTCGCCGCAGCAGAGGCACATAGGAGGAAACCTGCGCGTGGTGGAAGGCGGGTTGGAGCAGCCGCCGTTGCTGACGGTGAAACTCGCCATCGGAGCTGCCCAGTCCATTGCCCGTCAGGGCGCGAGTCTTGTCTGCTGTCGAACCACGCCCGACCTGACCGGAGAACTCCGTGAGCAAGCTCCAGACCAGATCAGGTTCGTTGACCAGATAGGCGCGTTTTCCTTGCAGGGTAAGCGATGTGATCGATCCGAAGGCGCGCTGCCGCTCCAGGAATCGCAACGGATACCACCTCAGCCAGAGCTGGTGACCGAATATCGGCAGGGACCCCGGAGCCGCCGGTGCTTCTTCCATGGTGTTCATCTGGCCTCCTGTCCCACCTGTACTTGGTAGCGGTCCGGCCGGGTGATCACGAACCAGTCGTACTGGCCCCGCATCCAGTGCTTCATGCCTTCGAGGCAACGACGTGCGGCCGCACGTGTTTCCGCGGCGAGGGAGAGAAAGTCGGAGTGGCACAGGAGCTCTGTGGCTCTGTCGGTGAAATCCTGGGCTCTTGCGTTTGTCATGTCGACCGCTCGAACAAGGGCCTGTTGTTCGGTTAATCGGCCGTGATGAACGAGGACGTCGATAAGGTTGAATCGAGTTCCTGAACGTCGTTCTTTGCGGTACGAGAAGATGTCGTTGCTCCAGGTGAGCACGTCGGCGCAGGTATCGCAGATCTGTCGCCAGAGTGCAGAGTCGTGCACCTCATCGGGCAGGTCGGCCCGTGTCGCGACCTCGATGAGGTCAATGGTGGGCTTGGCTGCACCTTCCTCTCTGCGGAGTATCAGGAAATCGTTCAGCTCGGGAAGGTTCTCCGTGTCCGACAAGCCGGCGAAATGGATCGCGTGGAGAATATACGTGTTCAAGTGGGAGCTGAACAGATCGCTCCATTCGGAGCTCATGTGTGCCGTAACCTCTCGGTGGAAGTCGGCCACCCCCGTGGTCACGACCTGAGGCAAGGTGGAGACTGGAACACTGTTCATGTCAAAGGCGGTGTCAGTAGGAATACCTTCGGCGAATTTGGTCTCGCTGAAGACTTCTTCGCAAAGATCGTCAAGAGGGAACACCCAGAGCAACCAGTCGGCCACATACCCTATGCTGCCGATGTCGGCCTGCGGTGAGGTGCGGCAGATCAGGTCGGCCATGATTGCGTCATCCTGCACGAAACGTCCCAATCCGGCGGCATCGAGGCGCTCGCGGACAGCGCGTGCTCGCGCTCGGACATGGTGCTCTTCCGCGTATCGGCCGCTCGGGAACGGCAAGGCGAGGGTCGGTGGGCCGACGAACTCGGTCATGCCGGTCGCCTCGGCTGTCCGACGGGCAGCCGCCGCGGGATCATGGGCAACTGGTTCGGTTGCACGGTACCGGTCGCCACCTCCCGGATCCTCTTGCCTGCCAGCGGTTCGAGGCGCCACTGTGAACAGATCGCCGCGAGTGTCGTGGTGACGCCGGCGAGCGCCATCTTCTTGCCGATGCATACGTGCGCGCCCGCGCCGAAAGGGAGGTATGCGCCTCGGACGATCGAGCGCCGACGCTCCGGCGACCAGCGCTCGGGGTCGAACCGTGTCGGCTCAGGGAACCACCGTGGGTCGTGGTGCAGCAGATACGGGCTGTAGACGATTTCCGCGCCGGCGGGGAGCTCCACCCTGCCCAGGCGTACAGGCTTCAGGGTCCTGCGCATGATGAAAGGAACCGGGTACCGTCGGAGTGTCTCGTTGACGACGCCGTTCAAGTAGGTAAGTGAGGTGATGTCATCGATTGTCAAGGCCTTGCGCGTCGGGACGGTCGACAACTCCTCGTGAACTCGCTGGGCGATGTCCGGGTTCCGGAAGATCTCATACAGGGCCCAGCTCAGCGCCGCTGCCGTGGACTCGCTTCCGGCGACGAGCATCGTCATGGCGTGGTCGCGAATCTGCCGGTCCGACAGCGCCTCGCCATCGGCGTCCCTTGCCGCGAGGAGGGACGCGACCAGGTCTCCATGCTCGCTGTTGCTTCCCTTGTCGGTACGCCGGTCCGCGATGATGGTGCCGACTACGTCGTCCATGGCCAGCAGGGCCTTCTTGAACCGAAGGTTCCCGACCGTCGGCATCCGGTCCAAGCCGCTGGGCAGGATCGTCCGGAAAAGCACGCTCTTGAAGAGAATCGGCATGTTCACCCGGATACGGTCCAAATTCTCCTGGGTGAGGTCGGTGGAGAACAGACTGTGTGCCGTGTTCGCCAGTGCGAGGTCCTTCATCTGATCGTCCACGGCGTGAACCTCGTCCGCGATCCAAGACTGTGCGAGCACGACGGCGGAGCTGTGGACGTGTCGAATGTGGGCGGTCACCTGCTCTGCGGTGAAGGCGGATCGAAGGGATTTGCGTTGCTGCTGATGGGACGTGCCGTGAGAGGTCAGAAGAGCATCCCCGAACCACGCGCTCGCTTTCGCCATGAGGCGGCCACGGTCGTAGTCGCGATCACCCGGGACCAGCAACTGGTGGACGATGGCCGGATCGGTGACGACGTAGGCGGGGATCGGGCCGAGCCGGATCTCGACGACCTCTCCGGCCGGCGGCAGTGACGACAGGAACTTCAGGCGGTTGGCGATGAGGGCCGGTGCGTGGCCGACACCGGGCCAGCCACCGGGAGCGGCTGCCGCTCCGGTCTTTCGGGATCCGGTCATCGTGACTCGCAGATTGTTCATCACTACCAGCTTTCCGTTGACAAGAAAACACGGAATGAATGGATTCGGTGAGCTGGTCCTCATATCCGGGCGACGGTTTCCCGCACCGTGCTTCCCGGACCCCTGGGCCATCGTTCGCCGGCCTGTCGGCCTCTTCTCAGGCGGTCGCGCGGTCAAGTGTGAACCTAACTCGCGTGTGTCTGCCTTGTTGATCGCGTAAGACTTACGTCCAGGATTCCAAGACTTTCAGGCAGTGATGCCCGAATCGGCTGGACTGCCGCGCGCGGGGGAGGGGTGAACATCCGCGGCGGGCCATGGAGGTCAGGCCGCGCGTTCCGTCGGGATGGCGGGCCCGTTCCGGGCCGAGGCGCTCTGGCGGAGTCGATCCTGCCCTAGTGAGTGGTGTGGCCGAAAGCGGTGGCAGAGCCCGCGCGAGAGCGAAGGGAGCGGCCACCGTGGTCGACGCGACGGAGGCGCGTGCCGGACGGCAAGTCACGGAGCGATCTCAGCCTCATGCGGAGAGTGACCACAACAAGGCGAGACGTAAGCGAGGTCCGTCTGTGGACGCGTCGCTGGCCGTACCCACATCGGCCGTCGATCCGGGTGCTGCACAGATCCTCGGCCGGAACGTCGCTGACCGGGTAAACGCGGCACAGCGCGGACGACAGCTTGGTCTCAGGAGGTCATCGCACGAGCCGGAAGAAGGAGCGCACCTCCTCGGTGAACACGCCGGGCTGTTCGAAGGCCGCGAAATGTCCACCCCGCTCCAGTTCGTTCCAATACCGGATGTCGGTGAACCGGCGCTCGGCCCAGCGGCGAGACGGACGCGGGGTCTCGTGAGGGAAGATCGAGCAGCCGGTCGGCACGGTGACCGGCTCCGCGGTGGAGCCGGCGAACCAGTTGGACACGTAGGCGAGGCTTTCCCAGTACAGCCTGGCGGATGAGGCTCCGGTACCGGTCAACCAGTAGAGCGTTATGTCGTCGAGCATCGCGTCGCGGCTCAAAGCGAGCTCTGGATCGCCGTCGTAGTCTGTCCAGGCCTGGAACTTTTCCACGATCCAAGCGCACAGCGCGACAGGCGAGTCGACCAGTGCGTAGCCGATGGTCTGTGGCCTTGTCGCTTGCTGATTCGCATACCCGGAACCGTCGATCTGGGCTCGTTCGAGGTCCGCGAGAGACTTCTGTTCGAACGGGGTGAGATCGCCGAACGTCGTCGGATCCGGCGCGGCCAAGGGTGGTACGAGGTGAATGCCCGCCAGCCGCTCCGGCGCCTTCAGCCCCATGAGGGTGGTGATGCTGGTGCCCCAATCGCTACCTTGGGCGCCGTAGCGCTGGTAACCCAGGCTGTTCATGAGGTGGATCCATGCGTCCGCGATGCGCTGGACAGACCAGCCGGTCTCCGTCGGCTTGTCGCTGAAGCCATATCCGGGCAGGGAGGGCACGACGACGTGGAAGGCGTCGGCCGCGTCCGCGCCATGGGCGACAGGATCGGTGAGCGGGCCGATCACGTCCAGGAATTCGAAGACCGACCCCGGCCAACCGTGGGTGAGGACCAGCGGCAGCGCATCGGGGTGCGGCGACCTGACGTGCAGATAGTGGATGCCGAGACCGTCGATCTCGGTCCGGAACTGGGGGAACGAGTTGAGCCGGGACTCCGCGGCACGCCAATCGTAGGTGTCCGCCCAGTACAAGCACAGCACGCGGAGATACGCCGCGGGGACGCCTTGCGACCAATCGTCGACGGTCTCGTTCTCTGGCCAGCGGGTGCGGCGAAGCCTGGCGCGGAGGTCGTCGAGATCTCTTTCTGGGACCTCGACCCGAAAGGGCATCGCGTTCATGCCGAGCGATGTTAGCCGGAGTTCCGCGATGGGCGCACCGCCAGATCGGCGAGTGCTGAAACCGTCACGGCGGTTTGCCGGATCGGGCGGACCGGCAACACCGGCCTGAAGGAGTTCAACAGGGCGATGCTCGAGTTCTTCACCCATCCCGGGAAGTCGCGCTCGCGGACAGGTTGCCGACGTAGCCGTGCAAGGGAAGTGCGCTTCCGGGTATTTCCGGTCGCGTGACCACGTTGTCGGAATTTCGCATGCCTGCCGCGTTCCTGCCGTACTCGAATCGGCGGGTTCCGTCCGTTCCGTGGCTGCCTGCCGATGCAAGATGAGTTCTTGATTCGGCCTTGTCCTATTTCCGCGTACGTCGCTTCGCCCGGGTCTGGGCGATCGCGCGCACTGCCACGTGCTCACCGCCGACGCCATGGCCGGCGCCCGGAGGAACTGGCGGACCGGGTGGCGCGATTTGCCTGAACGGGCAGCATGTCTAACGAAACGTGCAAGGTGGATCGCCGCACGGCCAGGGCGGGCAAGCGACGATCCGGCATCGGGGCCACGGCTCCGGCACACGTCGAAGTGGGTCAAGCGGGATGACAGAACCTGCGGCTCGACATACCACACCAGCGCACGCTTCTGCTGCCAGTCCGGGTGAACCCGGCCATTCACGCTGCGTTCTCGGGCAGAATATGTGTGATCTATCGCCAGGGCCCAGGTTATCGGCGAAAGTTTAGGGCATCTCCAGAGTCGACTGACATATGACGTAACGACAAGAGTTCGAGGACTGGGAAATCGTCCGAAGAGCATCGAGGAGGACTGCCGTGGTTCGAAAGGCTTGCCACGACACATGCTCCTTTGGATGTCATCGGTATCGAGCCGTGCGACCTCGACAGGGTGATGGTGCGGCACAGCGACACCGCGTGTCGGCGCCGTGGCGAATCTGCGAGGCGAACAGGCCAAGCTGGATCGAGGGCAGCTTGCCGACCGGCTCACATGCGCGCCATAAGCCGCCTTTCGCTTGGTGCGCAACACGGTTGTCCCGGGACGGGCATGCGCCGATGGCTTCGGCGGAACAGGCCGGGCCGCCCGTCGCCGGCCCGATGACGGTCCCTGCGATGTCTCACCCGTGTGCCCGTGCCAGGCGGCTGACACATCTCTCGCCCGCGCCGGTGAAAGCCGGGTGGTGTGCCGGACTGGTCACCGCACTCGCCGAAATGGGCGAGCCGAACCACCATGACCGCCCGCCGAATCATGAGGTTCGCACGGCCGCTGACCTGCCTGATCGGTTTCGTGCAGGAGTAATGAGATGAGCGACGCGACTTTGCGCATGCCGGCGCCCTTCGACGGCGCTTCCGAAGGGGTGCTCGCGGACCTGTGGCTACCCATGCCCTCGGCTCGGTTCGCTCCGTGTGACGGCGTTTCTTGTCGAAGGCAGGACAGTACCCAGAACGTCCTTGTCCTCCGGTCGGGACCGAGCACGACCGAGAGCGCCGAAACCTTGGCGTGGCGCCGCTGGTTGCTCGGTCATCACGCTTCATTCGTGGTGTGGAGGCTGATCTGCCGGGCCCTCTCCGAATCAACAGGTCATGGCGGCTGCGATCCGGATACCAGTTCGGCGGTTCACCGCAAGATAACGGCCACAGCCGAGCTGTTCGATGTGTACTCCGCACTGCTGCTCTACTCCGGTTCTTGCACTACGCAGGTCTACGCCGACGTGATCAGGCCTCGCATGATCGCCTGCCATCCGGCGTTCAGCGGGACCTGGTCCAGGGACTACGAGAAGGTGCGAGAGCTGCTGCAACCGCCTTTGCCGGAGTGTGAACCCGGCGCCCGGCTCAAACGTGCTGTCAGATTCAACCGCTTGGTGCACATATCGGTCGCCAAACGCCTGGTGCCCGAGGGTAATTCGCTTCTCCGTGATGCCGGACGGGTCGGCAGCCCACCGGAGAACGACGAGCGGGAACTTTTCGACGCGTTCTTTCGCACCCGCAGGGCCGGGATCTGTGTACACGAATTCGTCGATCAATTGATCGTCCGCACCGAGCTGATCCTCGCGGACCTGGCCGCGTACCCGATCTTCACGCGGTACGGGCGGGACGACCTTGACCGGTTTCAGGGCGGGTTGCGCGATCACTTCGACCGCCTCGCCGACATCGCTTGTGAACTTCTGACGAAAGGCTGAACGGCATGACCACGCCAGGAAAGACAGGACTTCCCGGGACCAAGCTGAAGGCCGTGCCGGTCACCCCCGAACTCGTCGACTACGTTCAGCAACAGGCCGAGCCGCTGTCAGATGTCCAGCGTCGGCTGATCGAGCGCACTCGTCAGCTCGGCCAGTCGTTCGAAATGCAGATCCCGCCGGAGCAGGGCAAGCTTCTTGCTCTTCTCGCCCGGTCGATCCGCGCTCGGACGATCGTCGAGGTCGGCACCTTCACCGGATACTCGACGCTGGCTTTGGCTTCGGGGCTCGAACCCGGCGGGCAGGTGATCACGTGCGACATGTCCGACGAGTGGACGGCGATAGGCAAGGATGCCTGGGCGGAGGCGGGGCTGGACGACCGGATTCGACTGAAGCTCGGGCCGGCCAAGGACACCTTGCGCGAGCTGCCCGCAGGGCTCCTGATCGACCTGGCGTTCATCGATGCGGACAAGGTCGGCTACCTCGACTACTGGGAACTACTTGTCCCGAGGATCCGGCCAGGCGGACTGCTGCTGGCCGACAACGTGCTCTATTACGGCGAGGCCGTCTCCCCGGACGCGGTGGGCAACGCCAAGGCGATCCGGGAGTTCAACGCGCATGTCCTGGCCGACAACCGGGTCGAGTCGGTGATGTTGACCGTCGCGGATGGACTGACCATCGCCCGCAAGAAGTCCTGACCGGCATGGCCTTTCCCGGCTCCCGGTCGGCAACGGGAGATCCTCCTCGAAGAAGCGGAAGGGGCGAGGCCCCGCACGATGCCGACCCCTTGGTGAACGCAAGCCCTTGAGCATATGAGAGGTCGAGATGGAGCTTACGCAGCAGGACGGGATCCCCGAGGTTCTGGGCCGCATCAGGATGAAGGATCTGATGGTCGACCCGTACGGGACTTTGGCCGGGGTCAGGGAGGCGACTCCGGCGTTCGCGATCGAGAACAACGGTTACCGGATGTGGGCCATTACCCGCTATCACGATGTCCGCAAGGTCCTTGCGGACCCCACGGTACTGCGTGATCTTGTCGAGCACCGGCGCGAGATCAATTCGCACTGCATGGTTCGCGAAATGCCGAGAGCACACCTCCCTCACGGATCTCGGAGAGGCTTCTTCGATCGCGATGGTGAGAGCCATCGTCACTTGCGCGGCCTGGTGGGGAACGTCTTCACTCCGGCGAGGCTGGCCGCGCTCCGGCCCCGGGTCGAGAAACTCGCTGACGAACTACTGGACACGCTGCCGGTGGGAGAGCCGGTCGAACTCATCGGTTCTTTCGCGCGCCCCATCGCGGGCACGATCATCTGCGAGTTGCTCGGCGTCATTCCCGACGAGCAGAACATGCTGGCCGCGAACGAGAGCGAGATGATCACTTCGTCGAACATCAGCGAGATCGAAAAGGCTGTGGGCGAACTACATGCTTTTGCGAAGAAACTCGCCGAGGAAAAGCGCGAGGAGCCGGGTGACGATCTCAGCACACGCCTTTTGCGCTTGTACGAAAACAACGAGATGTCCGAGGATGAGTTGATCTCGACCTACATCCTGATCCTGGTCGGGGGGATGGAGCCGTCCAGCGCCATCGGTAACGGTGTGTTCGCCCTGCTGTCGAATCCCGGGCAATTGGCAAAGGTGCTCGCCGAGCCTGAGCTCTTCACCGAGTGTGTCAACGAGGTGGTGCGGTATGAGTCGCCGTTCCGTTTCGTCCCACCACGCTATACCTCCGCGCCGTTGGAACTCGATGGCGTGACGATTCCGGCGGGCGAGCTTCTGCTCATCTCACCTGCCGCGGCCAATCGCGACCCAGCACGGTTCGATGAGCCGGACGTCTTCGATGTCGAACGGAACACGACCGGTCACCTGGGCTTCGGGCACGGTGTGCATCGATGCCTGGGTTCGGAGCTGGGCAAGATCGAAACCGCCACAGCGTTGCGAACGCTGTTCCGGCGGTTCCCGGACACGCGCCTGGTGGACCCTCCGGAGCGGGCGAGCTGGCGTCCAGGCAAGTTCATGCGGCGCCTGGACGCACTTCCGGTCATCCTGCGCTGACGACGAAAGGTGCTTGAAATGAACGCGCCCCTGCCCAGAGCCGATACGCTGCTTGACCCGAAGCTTGACCAGCTGGCGGCTCGGATGGGTATCCGGATCACCGACCCGAATCGGGACCGGTTGGTGGGAACCATGCCGGTGACAGGCAACCGGCAACCGTGGGGAAGGCTGCACGGTGGCGCCAGCGCGGTGCTGGCCGAGACGTTGGGGTCGGCCGCCGCGGCCAAGCATGCGGCTGATCACGACCGTGTCCCGCTGGGTGTCGAGCTGTCCTGCTCGCACCACCGCGGCGTGTATGAGGGCCAGGTCACCGGGGTCGTCACACCTCTGCACCTCGGCAGGACGATGTCGTCCTTCGAGATCGTGATCTCCGATGATGCGGGGGTCCGGGTCTGTACTGCCAGGTTGAGCTGCATCCTGCGAGCCAAGGAACGATGACGATGGAGAAGCGGAAGTTCTCCGGCGGGGCGGTGGAGGTGTCCCGGCTCGGCCTGGGAACCTCGACGTGGGGCCGCAGGGGCTCAGAGGACGACTCGGCCGCGCAGTTGCGCCTGTTCGCCGATGCCGGCGGAACGCTGATCGAAACCGCCAATGTGTACGGCAATGGTGGGAGCGAGACAATGATCGGCGAGCTGTTGTCGACGGTCTTCACCCGTGCTGACTTCGTGCTCGCGACAAAGGCGGGACTGGTCCCAGGGAAACCGCCGCTGAAGACGGACGCCTCCGCAGAGCGACTGCTCACCGAACTGGAGGGCTCACTGCGACGTCTTCGAACAGACCACGTCGAGCTCTGGCAGGTCCATGCCTGGGACTACGCGGTGCCGATCGAGGAGACCCTCCGAGCGGTCGACACCGCGATCTTTTCGGGGAAGGCCATCGCGGTCGGCGTCTGCAACTACTGCGGGTGGCAGACCGCTGAAGCCGCAACCGTTCAGCAGCTTCGCGGGCAGGCGCCTTTGGCGACGGCGGAGGTGGAGTATTCACTGCTTCAGCGTGGCATCGAGCGTGAGGTGGTCCCGGCGGCCCACGAGTTCGGTATCGACATCATGCCGTGGGCTCCACTCGGCCGTGGTGTGCTCACCGGGAAGTACGCTTCCGGGATTCGCGCCGCCAATCGGGAGAGCAAGTTCTTCCGCTGGTACGTCGAGAAGTACGCGACCGACGAGAGATGCGCGACGATTGTGCAGGAAGTTCTTCGGTGCGCGCGGGAGCTGGAGGTGTCGCCGCCTGCCATCGCGCTGAGCTGGGTCCGTGACCGGCCGCGGGTGGTGGCCCCGCTCGTCGGGGCGAGAACGGCTGAACAGTTGGCGGAGTCCCTCGAATCCGAGTCGCTGGTGCTCCCCGGCGAGATCAGGCAGCGCCTGGACGCGGTGTCGGAGATACCGATCACTTACCCTGAACACCGGATATGACGACAGATGAATTGGGCTTCTCGCCCAGCGTCTGAATGCGGCATGTTCCACGCCCGCCGCCTCGGCGGCGAGCCGGAAAGGGTTGTCAGCGGCAGGTGGCCCCGGCATCGCCCAACAGCCGAATGATTCTCACGCGCTCCGGGGTTGCCAGATTTCCGCTGCTGCGAAAGCCTCATCGGTGAGTCGAACCGCTACTCTCTCTCCGGGTCGGACCGGTCGCACCGCGCATATCCAGCCTTCGCCTACCAGCTTCGCGGCCGCGATATGGTCACACCACGCGCCGTCGATGGCGATATCAGGACAACATCCGGCCAGCATTTCCGCTCTTCCGGCCGCGACCGCTCGGAGTATCGCCTTGTCCCTGAAGCTCAAGACCTTCGGGTCCATGATGACCACTTCCACTCACTGCCTGTCGTTATTCTCAGGATGCACGAGGAAGTGAACTGAACCAACCGTCCCTACACAACAGTGCCCGATTTTGGAACCTCAAGTGCCCTATCTCACTTGAGTCGCGACTTCCCTGGCCCCGCGGGCGAGTCGGGTGCCGAGTCCACTTGAGACGCTGGAGCCCGCGAGACCGGACTGTCGCTGCTCGGGCCGCGGCTGACGGTGCCGCCTCCCGTCACCTCGTCATCGCGATCACGGCGAAAAGGCTCCTGGCGCGCCGGTGGTGGCGACCGGGAAGAGCGGGTGTCCCCGGGAACCGGCGGTATCCGGCGGATGAGCCGGATACCGCTCGGCCGGCGGTGTGGCCGGGCCGGATCAGGACGACGGGCTGCCGGAGCTTTCCACGGCGTTCCCGAGATTGACGTGCGCCCGGTGGTGACCGCCCTTCTCGATAAGGTCGACGAATCCGAGAGCGTAGTCCGCGGCGGAGATCAGGCCTCCGTTACCGGGCTGGACCGCGATGTCGTCGCCGAGCCGGTAGTGACCGAGTGGATCGCTGGGCATGCGGGCGCCGAATCGGAGCGCCGGACTGACGAAGACCCAGTCGAGAGTCTCAGGGGTGGCAGGGAGGTCCTCGATGATGAGCGCCGAGCCGGCGAGGATCTCGCCATGAAGCTTCGGAGGGATGCGGCTGAGGTCGGAGACGAAGCGATCCGCTCCGGGAGCCGGGCGAAGCGAGGAGTAGCCTCCGACGACGAATAGCGGTACTTCCGCCGCGTCGGCCAGGCGGGCGATAGTGCCGTAAACGTCGCGGAACGTCGAGGACAGTGAGCCACGTGGGGCGATCGCGCCCACTACGACGTCCGCGGCCGCGATGGTCGCCGCGAGCGGCTCTTCGTCAGAGACGTCGCCTTGGACATAGCTGACGTCCGCGATCGGAGTGTCGGGGAGTGAGCGGCTCAGCGACGTGACCTGGTGCCCGCGAGCGGCCGCCTCCGCGGCAATGGCCGATCCGGCATAGCCGGTGCCGCCTATTACAGCAATCTTTGGCATGAGGTACCCTTCCGGAGGTCGGTTTCGGTCGTGCGTTTGCGCAGGCGGATATCCGAATTCCGGCAGGGACCCGCAGATCGGCGACCAAGCCCTTTTCGTCAGTGCCCTCCGTACTGCGGGCTGACGCGCTGATCCGGCTTCCGGCGCTGAATCGGTATCGGCAGGGTCACTCTTCATCGCGGGCAATGCGGATGCAAGGTCTGGTTCCACCGCATGGAACCAGACCTTGCCTGAAATCTGACCATGGAAGAGTTCTCTTTAATCTGGAGAATCTCTCCGGAGGCGAGGTGCCGCGGTGTGGAGTCGTGCTCATCTCGCCGAGTGTTTCGGCGGTCGGCCGCGAGGCGGAAGTCGGCAGGGTGGCCGGAGTGAGCGGGGCAGGCCAAGGATATAAGGAAATCGATACGGTTACTCGATGTCGGGCGGTTGTGTAGAGGGACGAAGTGGTGTCTGTCGATTCTTCGGTATCAGTCCTCGTGATAGTCTTGATGCAAAGTCGTCACCATGGCTGCAAAGTTTTCGTAGTGTTCAGGTGCTTCCCCGTCGCCAGGCCACCATTCGTACGCGTCCCAGTCCGCGTTGTCGCCCGCACTCGACGCGTGAAGCAGCAGGTACTGGCCGCTTCCGCCGTTGTCGTCCGAAATCAGCAGGCATTGCTTCAGCAGTTCGATATGGTCGGCGAAGTGCTCAAGTTCGGACCATGTTTTCATGATATTCGGCTCGAGGTCGGCGAACCAGCCAATGTCGTCGACCTTGCGCAGATCGACAGCGTAGGAGATTGTGCTCCAGCCGTTGCTGGCGAGCAGGAAATTGCGATAGGTCGGTGGCAACCTGGTGCCAATACGTTTCTCCGTGGTCGCGATTTCCTCTTCGGTCGCCGGTTCGTATCCGAGCCAGCCGCTGCTTCGCTGGACTTCGCTGACAAAGTACTTGTCTCGTCCTTCGGATTCGAGTTCATGCAGGAACTCTGAATCGAGGAACTCCGCGCTGTAGCTTCGCAGGAATCCGTGCCAATCGGCCGGTGATAGCAGTTCTGGTCGATCCATGGACGCACTCCTTGTGATGATGACAAGTTTCGAGCGATTCTTGCAGGGAGGATATTTGCGCGCCAACCAGTCTGCCCTTTCGGGTAGAACTGCTGGCCGTAACTCCGGGGTTCGGAAGGCCGGTCGGGCAGGAGAGAGGGTTGTCTTCACTGTCGGGGTAATGTCTGTGCGTGCCGCCGTGATCTCGATGACGCTTCGAACGGTCCGCGAAAGCGGGGTGGACGGTAGCGAGACGCAGACGCCCTTGGGGATCAGTGGCCTTGGTGCGAGAGACGAGACGGGGCCTGCTTTGCCCGAGAACACCCTTTTCGTTCGCAGTTCGGACATAGATCCATGACTTCGCTGGGCAATTAGCCGCCGCGGCCACACACTCCCAGTAGCCTCACGATTAGGTCAGGAGGTGAGCGATGTGGTCGGCGTTTCCGCCGTGGCCCGCGTCTTTGGCGGAGTGCTGATAACGCGGGAGTGTGGACCGGCTGTCGACGCGGGGTGCGAGGGAGTACGGACCTCGGGCTTACCTTGACCGACGATGTCGCTCGCCAGGGCGGCTGACCCATACGAGGCGGACGCCGTGCCTGCGGGTCTGACCGCTCACGGGGCGGGGTCTCCGACAACTGTGAAGTCGGGGCGGCTGATGGGCCCTGCCGCGCCCTCGGTGTCAAGGACGCCGGGACCGATTCCGGGAGAAAGGCTCGATCAGCATGCATGAGAATCCGCCAGGCTATGAGACCGAGCAACCTCTTGACTTGAGCAAGCCGGTCGTCCAGGCATCGCACGGCAAGGGGAATTCCTCGCGCGAGGAACAACGCGTGAGGACGAGCCGGCCGAAAAGCTCCGATGAGCCAGTACCCGTAACCCCGGTCGTGACGGGCCCGGCTGCCGGTAACGCACTCTCCGGCCTGATCGCGGTGATCAATCTTCAGACTCGAAGTTACAAGAGTGTGGTTTCGAGGTTGCTCTTCGGCGCCATCGAACGAAGCCAGCCAGGAGTGCGTCTGTGGAACGGGGCCGGCGACACCAGGCCCGGCGGCTTGGTCATCGGGGACATGCCGTCGGACCTGAGCGGTGCTGACTGGCAGCGCCAGACGGCGCTGGCCGACCAGTTGGTGATCCCGGTTCCCGATGACGTGCTGGCGGCGAACGCCGCGCAGTGGCTGCTGGACCGCCTTGCCGCAGGGGGACGGCCTGACCTGGCGGAGGCGGCTGTCGTGGTGGCCATCCAAACCGGGCGCGACCGGAAGCTGGCTCGCAGGATCGTCCGGCACTTCCGGGCACGAACGGCGAAGGTCATACGGGTGAGGCTGCGGCAGGACACCGTGCCGACCGGGAACGACTCTCTGTGCAGGCCGCTGGCGAGGGCCGTCCTGCGGGAGATGGAACAGACCGATCGTGATCTCGCCGTCCGTGACTACAAGATGGCCGTGAGCTGATGATCATTCACATTCTCGCCCAGTCGCCGAACCCCTTCGACGGCGTCGTGCCCAACTTCGACGTCTTCGGTGTCGAGTTCAATTCCACTTGGAAGAAGCTCTTGGGTGGTGTCTGGGGGCTGGCGTTCGTCTTGTTCGCCTTCGGCGCGATCCGAGCGACGCTGGAACTGCAGTCGGCGAAACGCAACGGCTATGAGTCGTCGGTCGCCGGCCATACCGCGGCACTCAAGCGATCGGTGATCGGGCTGGGGCTGCTGGCCAGCCTCGGGCTGATCTTCGGTGCCGTGCTGGCTGTGTTCTGAGACCGCGACATGCCTGGCATCGGCGATCACGCCCCGAAGGCCGACTTCGTCACAGATCCGTCGACCCCTCTCGACGACCTGGCGAACTCGGTCCACAGTTCGGCGTTCGATCTGGTGAAGCAGATCTTGGACGGGTTGGGAGAACCGGGGAACCTGGATCCGACGACTCCCGGATTCCTGGCCCAGTACGCCGCGGCCGCCGGTATCGGCCTCGTGATCATGGCCTTCGCCGCTGTTTTCTCGATCGTGCACAGCATGCGCCAGGGCGGGCGGGACGACCTGAGAGAGTCCTTGTTCAAGTACCTGCCATTGGCCGTCTTCTTGATCACGTTCTCCCCGGCGATCGGGGTCCTGGTGATCAATGTGGGAAACGCGGCGACCAAGGGGATCGCTGAGTGGGGCGCCACGACGATCGGAAAGACGGGCTCCCGTGTCGATACGCTGGCCGCACTGACCGCGGACAAGCTGCCTGGCGGCACCTTCGTCGGGCTGATCGTGTCCGTTCTGATAGTCGCCGGCGCGCTGGGCGTGTTCGTCGTGCTCGCGATCGAGAAGGTCGGACTACCGGTGGCAGGGATCGTCGCCGGGATCGGCTGGGGCATGCTCGTGCATCCTCGATGGCGGCTGAAGGCGCTGCAAGCACCCAAGGTCTGGCTGGGGCTGGTTTTCGCCAAACCTGCCCTCTTCCTTTTGCTGGCAGTGGCCTTCGGCGCGTTCGGGTCGGCTGAGGAGAAGCCGGAAGGCGTCGGCGGCTTGATCCTGTTGTGCCTCCTCGCGGTCGCGTTGGCTGTCTCGAGCGCTGTCCCTCTCCTGCTCGTCCGTAAATTCCCGGCTGGCGGCCGGGAGACGGCGGTCCGCCCGTACGGCGTGGGGTCGGCCCCCGTCGGTGTCCGAGGCCCGGCCGCCGCGTCACTGGATCGAGTGACTGTGATCACACCATCGACCCTCGATCGGGCATCCGGTCCCGCGCGCACGATCGAGCAGGCTTATGAAACCGCCCAGCGACATCGGAGCACCCCGCAACGGGACCGCGGACAAGCGAAGGAGCGGCCCGCTACCTCCGGAG
This sequence comes from Amycolatopsis sp. lyj-90, assembly GCF_046549035.1. Lineage (NCBI taxonomy): Bacteria > Bacillati > Actinomycetota > Actinomycetes > Pseudonocardiales > Pseudonocardiaceae > Amycolatopsis > Amycolatopsis sp. lyj-90. Next base: position 302,927 of record NZ_JAJPWP010000011.1, on the reverse strand, counting down.
CGAACCACATGGACGAAGCGAGCAGCACTGAAGTGATGACGCCACCTGGCCGGAGGAACACCTGATGCGCACTTCGGTACTGGGCGGGGAGATCGCCGGCCGTGGCGTGCTGGGCAGAGTGGACAACCGCACCGGCGTCGCGCTCGGTGTCACCGCCCTGGTCGCCGCTTTCCTGTGGCTGGCGGTGGGCGGTGCTGCGGGCACCGTCTCGGGACTGGGCATCCTCGCGAGCGGTGTGATGGTCCTGTACCCCTGGAACGGGGGGCGTTCCTGGGCCGCGGGATGGATTCGGCGCGGCCGGTTCTTCTTCCGGCGATGGCGAGGTACCACGACATACACTGTCGGCTCTGAAGGGACGGAACCGGTGCTGCCTCCGCCTGTCGGCAGGGTCGCACCGTTGGACCTGGCCGGTACGCCGCACGAAGACATGTTCGTCCTCAGGCACGACAACCCAGGAGAGGCACCGTACCTGTCGGTGGTGATCGAGATCGAAGGGCAACCACAGCGGTTGCGCACGATCGCGGAGTTCGAAGCCTCTTCGGCGCGGTACGGGGTGATGTTGTCCCAGCTCGCCCGAGACGGGTCTTTCATCCGCGGACTCCAGCAGATCAACCGCATCCTGCCGCACGATCCCGCTCGCCATCGCGCGTTCGTCGCGGCTCGGATCGCGAGCAGACCGGGTATCGAGGCGCTCGTCAGCTCCTACGAGGATCTGATCGATCTCACCACGTACACCTCGGAGCAGCATCGCAACTATCTGGTCGCCCGCTTCCCGTTGACCGGCGAGTTCGCGGCCGGCGCCCGGCGCTACGGTCAAGGCGAAACAGGCTGGGCAGGGCTGGTTCGGGAAGAACTGGCGAGATTGACAGAACTCGTGGGACGGGCGGACCTGGTCCGCCCGCGAGTGCTGGGTGAGCAGCGGACCTGCGCGGTCCTGCGGTCGATGCAGGATCCGGCTTTCCCTGTGGACCAGCACGAGGGAGTCCGCTGGAGCAATTGCTGGCAGGGCTACCAGGCGGAACAGGGCCACGTGACGGTCAACGACCGCTGGCTGCACCGGGTGGCGACAGTCCCGCCGGACTCGGTCGCCGCGGTGCCGCTCGGACCGCATTGGCTCGCCCCGTTGCTGGTGGAGGTCAACCCGGCGGTGATCCGCACGTTGAGTGTGCGCATGGAGTTCGTCCCTGCGCGGGTCGCCAGGGCGAGGGCGGTCCGGGACGTCGCCGTCGACGGCGCGAGCCGGCGCAGTGCCGCCGCCAAGGGACAGGTCGGAGACGGCACGGACGAGATGCTGCTGTCCGCCTCCCGGCGGCGGCTCGACGATCTGACTCCAGGCGGCGGTCACCATGGGGTGGTCTGGACAATGGCGCTCTCCGTCACCGCGGCCGATGCCGGTGAGCTCGCGCGAGCGTCCACCCGGGTGGCGAACGCGGCCGCGAACTGCGCGATCGGCCGACTGGAGTGGCAGGACACCTGGCACGACGCGGCCGCGATCGTCACTTATCCGCTGGCGCGGGGTATGGCCGTGACCGCGTGACGGATGGCTTGGACAACGAGGCGCAGTCGATCGGCGAGACCGCCGGATGTTCGGGCTCAATCCGAATTCTGGTCGGACTCTTGCCCAGACCCGCTGAAAGCGAGAGCCAGTTCGTCATAGATCGGCGTCGGTTCTTCGCTGGGTAACACGTCGGAATCCGGCGCTGCTTCGTCATTCGCCTTGGGGCTCGGCTGAGGGTTCACGGGGCCGACTGTAGCCACCCCCGCTGGAACTTTAGGTTTCCAGTGATTCCAGGGCAGCGGGATTGCCTGGAATGACCAGGTTGACGTGGATAGAGAAATCATTGAGTCGTCTCCAGTGAAATCGGTGACGTCGTGGGAAGAAAGGATGCCCAGGGCTGGATTCGTTAATCCGGGATCGGAGGGATGAGTGATGGCACGTCAGCGTGGCGGACTGGTGGGGCGGCGGGTCGAACTCGATGCCCTTGTCGAGGGCGGCGTCTCTGGCCCTGTTTTGGTTCACGGCCTTCCCGGCAGCGGGAAGACCGCGCTGCTGCAGGAGGCTTGCCGGGTGTTCACGGGCCGAGCGCAGCCGGTTCTCTCGGTCCATTCTCTCACCGACGGGCCGGCGTGGGACAGGTTCGGCTTCCGGGCTGTCCTCGATGCGGTGCGCGGGCAGTACGAGCTGTTCGACGCGCACCCCAGGCTCCCGGATTCGCTGGACGAAGTCAGCAAGTTGTGCACAGAAGACGGTTACGCCGATCCTTGGACGAGGTTCGGCTTGCTGCACGCGATGAGCACGCTCTACACCCGCCTGAACACCTCTGCGGCGGTGACGGTCGTCCTCGACGATGTCGACCATCTTCCCGATCCGATGCCGGCCGTGGCCCCGGTGCACCGCGCGGGACATCTCGTGATCGCCTCGTGCACGGTCGCGCCGGAGCGCGTACCGACTCCGCTAGGCGAGACGTTCTCGCGGATGATCGAGCTCGGACCACTTTCGCCGGACAGGACGTCGGACCTCCTGCGGCGTTTGGCGGGGCCCGTGTCGCCGACGGTCGAGCGGTCGGTTCGAGAAGCCCTTGGCCCGCTGTGGGGCAACCCGGGCGCTGTGGTGTCGACGATGAACGATCTCCGCGACCGAGGCAGGCTCGACGCGGTCGGTGGCCGTACCCGCTTACGCGATCCCGCGACCCCTGTCGCCCTGCCTGCCGGGCATCCCTGCTTCGAGTTGCTGGCTCCGCTGGGCGAAGTCGGCAGACAGGTCGTTCTGCTCGCTTCAAGCCCGGAGGGCTTGCTCGTCGATGACCTTCGGTTCCTGGAGGGGAACGCCGGCCGCGCGGTCGACACACTGCTCCGAGACGGCCTTCTCGATTGGGAGCCGTCCGGCTTGATCCGATGCCGGATACCGGGTATCGGCACCGCGGTGGAGGCGACTGCCGTGGAAGGCGCACGCGAGCGGCTGCATGGCGCGATCGCCGAGCGCATGCTCGAACCCGGGGACGGGCCTGGAGCACGTCCGGGCGCCGCGGCCAGGCATATCGCCTCCGCCGGACAGGCCTTGCCCAGTCGTGAGGAATTCGGGGCGGTCCTCCGGAGCGCCGAAGTGACGTTGGCCGCGGACGCCGCAACGAGTACTCGCCACCTGCTCGCCGCCTGGTGGCACACAGGCCCAGGGGCCGGGCGCGTCGCCTTCCAGCGCCGCGTCATCCGGCATCTGGTCCGCGTAGCCGACTACTCCGCCATGGCAGGGTTCGCCGCCGACGCGTCGAAGGACGAGCTGAGGGCCGGTGAACGGGCTGAGCTCGCTGTGGCGGCGACTTTGGCGGCGCTGCACCTGGGGCAGCCGGTTCCCCGCGAAGTCCGGGAAGAACTAGGCCGAGACGAGGAGAGCGGCTCGGTAGTGCGGCTTGCCGACAGCTGGTTCTCCGGCGACCGCGTCGAGCCGGATGGCATCGCCGCCTGCCTGCTGCCGGTATGGCAGCGGATCGGCTGCGCCCCGGCTGAGTCGAACCCGCTCGGTCGGGAGCGGCTGTACAGGGATTCCCTGATCGCGGACGCCTGCGCCGTGCGAGACCTCGCTCCCGCGTTCGAAGCGGTACTGGGCCAGGACTACCAGGTGCCGGCTCGTGGCCCGTTGTCCGCGTACCACCGGATCCGTTCCGGGTACGCCGAAGGCCGGTGGAACGACGCTCTCGCGGCGCTGGAGGAGTTGGAGCTCCAAGACACCGTCAGTGAGCTCGTCCTCGAGCATGCCCGGCTGCTGGCGGCCGAGATGCGGGGTTGGAATGACGATGGCCATCAGGCGGTCGCTCTGCTTGACATCGTGCCGCAGCCGGGGTACTTCCCTCACCACAGAGCCTGGGTCGAGGCCGGGCTGCGCCACCGTGCCGGTGAAACCGAGAAGGCGTTCGAAGCCGGCCAGCGGGCCCTCCGTGCCCATCCTTTCGCCCGAGACGAGGTCGGAGTCGCGCGGCTGCTTGTCCGGCTGGCCTGGCTCGCGGGCCGCGTCGAAAACAAGGGGCAGCGGCGCGTCGTCGTCGAGCTCGCGGAGACATATCACGAACGTCGCAAGTCCTCTCGTTCGTCGGGGGTGCTGGGGCTGGTGCGTGGCCTGTCGGGCGACGGGGCGGAGATCGAGACAGCGGAAAGGCTTGTCCGATGGCTCGGTGACCGCGAACTCGTGCTCCTGGGCACGTCGGCCGCGCAGCTGTCCGGTTCGCCGGAGGGGCGGCTGCGTGAAGCGTACGAGAACACGCGTCCCGGCGGTGTTCCGCAGTCGGCAGGCGCGGTCGAGCAGCCGGCCGCGGAGGTGTTGTCCGGAACCGAACTGGAGATCCTGGAGCTCATCCGGTCGGGGCAGACCAACCGGCAGATCGCCCGGCGGGTCCGGATGAGCGAAAAGACGGTCGAGAAGTACCTTTCCCGCTTGTTCACCAAAGCCGGTTGCCGGACCAGGTACGGCTTGGCGACGTCGAAGCTGGGGCGGCACCAGGACGCCATCGGTGCCTAGAGGCGCCGGGCTCCTCCCGAGCGGAATCGCTCAGGGGTCGGCGATCAGCGTTGTTCGTGAGGGATCTCCGCTCGGATAGCGGTGAGGCAGTGTTCAGCGTCACGATGGACCTGCCGGTCTATCACAGTGGACAGGGACCTGAGGAGCCGCCGGAGACCCGGTACCGGTTCTCCGCGAAGTACACCGACGACAACCGGAAGGCGAAACCGATGTCGCTCTTCAAGTTGCGGCGCCACAGTCGTCGCAAGGCGGTCGCTGCCTGCCTGCGGGTCGGCGACGCGGTGGTCGTCCACGGCCCTCAAGGCATGACCGACCAGGCGGCCCAGCTGGCATCGTCGTTGCGAGCCGGCACAGACTGTGTCCTGGTCGTCGTGGACTTCCTGCCCGCCCGTACGTCGTTCCGAGAATGGGACGCTGTAGCGACGTTGGCCGTCGAGGAACAGCGACCGATCCGGTTGTTCCCCTCCGAGGAGGCCGGTGAAATCCCACTGTCGGCCGCGCAAGCGCTCTCGGATCGCGTAGGACTCCCCGTGTACTGCCCCGATGGCGCGATGCTGGTCGGCCCGACCGGTGTGATTTTCCTGCCGCCCGAAAGCAGTGAAGGATGGGCTGTCTGCACGCCGGTGCAGTCTCCGACGTTTCAAGGGCGGCGTTATCCAGTGCCGGCGTGGGAAGGGCAGGTGGCGTCGAGCCCGTTCCGGGTAGGCGCGGCCACGTCGGCCGAACCGCTGCCGGCCGGGCTTTGGTTCCACACCGAGGGGCCCGAGGCATGGCTGGAAGCCAGCCGCGCCAAGCTCATTCGCTGGCTGCGTGTCTCCCCGCACGAATGTACCGTCGTACTCGGGGCGCACGGTGTGTCACCGCTGCCGTTGGCGGATGTCGCGCAGTGGTGGGCAGCGGTCCCCCAGGAGGTGCGGGCTCGCGTCCGGTTCTTCTGCTTCGGTGAGTTCGCCGTGACGGAAGGCGACTCGTCCGGACAGGCCCTTGCCGACGCGCTTGGCGAAGAAGTCGTTTGCTACGCGGGGTTCCCGATCGGCAGCCCGGACTTGCCGGAGGCATTCGTACTACGCCGGGACGGCACCCACGGTGTTCGTGCGTTCGCCGACCAGCTCGCTTACCAGCCTCGGCCCGATCCCGCGGCCGATCCGGTCGGGCCGCACGTCCGTCGTTCTCGGCACCCCGGCGAGAACCTGGTGGAGGACCGGCCGGGAATCTATCGACATGAGTCCGGAGCTGTCATCGAAGTCGTCCAGGCAGGTCTGTGGGTTCGACCCCTTGGCGAGCCTGCCCATGCCACGGCCGTCAGGACGATGCCCGCCGACCCAGCCGCACTTCTCGTGTTCCACGACCCGGCGGAGCAAGAACTCGCCGTACGGGTGATCGACGAGTTGCCGTACAAGCTCCGTGACGTGACGAAGACCGTTTCGGTGGCTTCCCCAGCTGATCTGTCGCGGACATCGGCCGGCATCGAGGCTGTCCCCGCAGCGCCCCTTACCCCGCTGCCTCGCCTGTCCGAGCTGCTACGACGGCAGGTGGCCCCGGCCACCACGGCCACGGTGGTCGCGGACCCCGACATCGCGGCGCGCCTGGAGCCGGCGAGCGTACCCGTCGACGACGACGCGGTGTCCGTCACTATGGAGATTCCCCAAACGTCTTCGAAACCGCCGCTCAGCGAGTCCGCGGAATCCACCGAGTTCCTGCTGCCGTCCGTGATGGCGGAAAAGCGTTCAGTCTGGCAGCCGGTGCCGGATCCGGAACAGCGGGCGTTGCCGGCGACGGCAGGGTTCACCGTCCAGCAAAGCTTCGTCCGCGACGGCCGCGAGTCGGCCTTCGACGCGCTGTCCGACCGGGTCGAGGGCGTCATGCGACGGTTTTCGCCCAACCGGAAGGTTTCCGAGAAGAGTCTCATCGCGGCGGTGGCCGCTGGGCTCTACCTGGCAGGTGAGGACCCGGACGTCGACGTCGGCCTGCGGCTCGGCAAGGCCGGTCCCCATGTCGATTTCGGACGTTGCGTGGCAGCCGGCATGACCAAGTTTCCCTTGCACCGCAAGGCGGCTGCGACGGTGATCGAGCCAGAGGACGGGCTATGGGACCTCTTGGAGGGTGGACGGATACTACGGGAGTGGGGCTTTTTCCACGCACGCACGGTGCTAGGGCCGGCTGAGAGCGGCTCGACCGATCTGGTCATCTGGTCGCTCACCGGCAGGCTCACGGCGTCGATCGAGCCGGTGAACGAAAGTGTCGCCGATCGGGTTGTGTTCCCGCCTGGAACTTCCTTCAAGGTGCTCGAATCCGTGAAACCCGATGGAGCGCAGCGAGGGAGGATCCTGGTACGCGAGCTGGCGGCCGCGGAAGCCGCCGAGGGCGACAAGTCCGTCGGCCGCGACGATCTCGTGCGGGCGGCCCTGAGGACATTCGCCGATCGAGGGACCAGGACATCGGCTTCGGTGCCACCGGCCGAGGCAAGCAGATTCGACCGCGTGCCCGGCATGACCGATGCGCTGGTCGGGAAGGAGTGACAGTGGGAGGGCCGACCGAGGAGCCACCTGAGAGCCAGGTGCTGCTTCTTCTGGATCCCGCGTTCGAGCTGAGCGATGAGCAGGAAGGTATCCCCCCGCATGTCATCCTGGGGGCGTGGCAGGTCGATGAAGCTGGCGAACCCAGCCGCTTCCACCCCAACCCGGAGTACCGGCCGAACTCACCGGATTCGCCGCTCGATCCTGTGGACGCGGTGCTCAGGGCACTTGCCGGCGGCGAGGATGTCGCCGATCACTTGAGTGTCGTGCTACAGGACAGCGTGCTGGCGATCGCCGTGGACGAGGACGGCACGGCCGTGGTCCGGTCCGCCCCGGACGGGGTGGCAGTGGTCCTGGTGACGACGTCCTACGGTCATCGTCCACAGGCCGGGCGTGATCTTCGATGGCTTGACGTCACGCTCGAGGAGCTTGCCGAGGCACTGCCGTCGCAGGGGGTGGACGTGCTGCTGAATCCTGATTCCCCCGCGTCCATGCGGGTGCTGGCGCAAGCGATCCGGACGATGGCGGACGACGGCTGAACGGCGATTCAGAGGTTCAGTTCGCCGTTCACGACCGCCGTGGAGATTTCGATGCGCGAGCGGTATCCACTCCGGGAGAAGAGCCGGCTCAGGCGCCCTTCCACGCTCTTCTCACTCAGGTCCAAAGCGGTGGCGATCTGTTTGTTGCTCAGGCCTTCGGCAACCAGTGTCGCCAGAAGCCGCTCGTTCTCTTCCGTCGTTTCACGTCGACCGGGAACGGCGACACCGTGTTCTCGCATGAGATTCCGGGCTTTCGCGCGGTGAAGGAGGGCATCGCCGTCGCCCATGAGTTCGTAGGCTTCGCGGAGAAGGGAAGGATCCGCGACCCCGTGCTTCACCAAACACGCGATGGTGAGTGACAGTTCGAAAGGCTGATTCCTCGAGCGAGCGCGGCGCAGGCATTCGGCCGCCACGTGAGGGTCGTGCTCGACCACCGCGCGGATGAACAGAGCGAGTAGCGTGGCACGGCCGGTCGCCAGGTCGTGTGCCAGCCGGTCGACGACGATCAAGCAGCGCTCCGCCGTCTTCCGATCCCCGGCATCGAGGGCCAAGTCCGCCAATTCCGCGTAGGCGGTATCGCAGCCGACCACGAGGCCACGTTCCTCCGCCGCTGTCAGTGCGGTGGTCAACCGCTCGGCCGCGCGACGGTGGTCACCCAGCGCTTGATCGATCCGCGATTCCGCGAAGTCCAGCAGATGCGCCAGCGCCGGTGTTTGCTTGCGGGCGGCGGTCAGCAGTTCGCGCGCTGCCGTGAAGCGTCCTTGGCTGACAAGCGCGGAGACCGCAGCGTGGAACATCCCGGTCCGCGCGGGGAAAAGGCCAGAGCCTGGCCCTAGCGCCACAAACCGGCAGGCCAGTTCGGTCGCGGAGCCGAAGTCGCCGCGCAGAGCCGCGGCCATCACCCGGTTGGCGAGTCCCGCGCCGTTCAAGGGAAGGCCTTCGTCAGCCAGTAGCTTCTCCGCACGGCCGAGCTCGCCGTTCACCAGCAGTCCGGTCAGATGCGCGTCGACTTGTTCGAAACGATAACGCGCTACCGCGCGCAGCGGCCATCGTTCCCGATCGCGCAAGCTTTGGTCGAACGGCTCCGCTCGACCTTGCCACAGACTGCCGCTTGCCTTGATGAGACGCCCGAAAACGGCGTGTGCACGTCCGTCCTGGGATGCCCGGCCATCGGCCTCCGACCAGCGCTCGGCCTCCATCCAGCGGTCGAGCCGAGCGCAGGCGAAGCTCCGTAGCGCCGCTCGCTCCCCGGCGCCGCAGGGGAGCCGCAGTTCGCCGTCCGCCATGTCGCGCAGGGCCTCGGTGTCGCCCAGATCGCCGAGGCCACGGACGAGCAGTGCTTGGGCTTCGATTACGGCGTCCGGGCCCAGGTGCTCCTCGAGGCCCTCCAGCAGCAGCCGCGCGGTTCGCACGCTTTTCTCCTGGTCGCCGTAGGCGAGGTAAGCCGCGGCCAGGGGAAGCAGCGCATTGGCCCGTTGCGCCGGGTCATCGGCGAGGTCGGCCGCGGCTTCGAGCCATCGGACGGCGGATCGGACGTTGGCGTCGCCGGCTTCGATGGCACGGCCGATGAGTTCTTCCGTTCCACGGGCTGGGTCGATCAGCCTGCCGGCTTCGGCGACGAGGTTCGCACGATGGTCAGGGTCGTGGCACAAAGCTTCGCTTGACCACAAGGCCTCGACAGCGGCGGCCGCGAGGCCCCGGGACGCATACGGTCCGCAGAATCCGGCCAACGCGTCGCCGACGAGAGGGATGGTGAAGCGCCACATCGCGGCGGTCCCGCGGTGGACCACGCCTACCCTGCGTAAGGACTCCCAGTGGTCTAGGACTTCGCGCTCGGCTATGCCGAGTACGGCGCCGGCCAATCGTGGCGCGGCGTCACCGAGTGGGAACAGCCAGGCCAGGGCCTTGGCCGACTCCCACACGGTCGGCCCCAGTTCTCGGACCAGCTGAAGACACTCGGCCGGTAGCGGGGGCTCCGCCCGGGCTGTCCCGGGGACCAGGAACGCGGACTGCCCGACAACGCGGATCGCTCCGTTTCGCAGCAAGGTCTCTGTCGCCGCGCGTACGGCGGAATACACGCCGCGGCTCGCGGTGTGGACACGATCGACGAGAGCGGGCTCGGGTGCTGCCTGGAGGGTGTTCTTCAACCGGTCGGTCATCTGGCCTTTGTCCAGCGGGGGCAGGCGCAGTGTGTGCACCAGGCTTTCCTTGCGGAGCCGGGCCAGTACGTCGGGGCCGTAGTGGGCGGCGGCACCGTTCACCGGGACGCGCAGCGTTCCGACACAGGTCAGGTGCCGGCCATCGAGCATCCGGATCAGCGCTTCCAGGACCGCGAGGGAATGACGGTCGATCCACTGCAGGTCGTCGATCAGCAGGACCGTGCCGTCACCGGCGCGTCGCAGCGCGGCGGCCGCGGCATGGGCCGCCCGCCGTGCCACCGCGGGCTCGTCGGCGGCACCGGCGACGGGGCCGATCGTCGCCCACGCGGGCTCGTCACGGACCGGCCCCCGCAATCGTGTGGCGGCCGCCCCGTGCCTTCCGGCAGGCGAGAGAGAGAACTTCGCGGGGAGCACATCGCCTCTCGACGTGAATCTCATCGCCGAAACATGCTTGCGCTGGGTTTCGTAGCGCTCGCAAAGCCGGGCGAGCGCGGTGGTACGGCCGGTGCCGGCGAATCCGGTCAACAACACCAGAGGTGTCTCCGCCGCGCCGACGGCATCGAGGATGTCCTCCACCGTGTCATCGTCGATGAATCGACGCGAAGCAGATGTACACAGAGGACGTTCGTCGGAGATCGTGCCCGAAGTTCTCCCATTCCGATGTTTCGGACATCCTCCGGTCGCTCGGGGCGTCCACCGGGGTGGATAGAGATTTTCTTGAGTACCGGGTGGTCCTCTGAAACTCGGACCGATCGCAGACGGGCACGAATGAGGAAAGGAGAGTCGCAGCGTGAGCCAGAACGTTGCTTTGGTGACCAAGGCGCTGTCCGGAATCACGGCGGTGCGTGAGACCACGACGGTGCCCGTGCACGAAAGTGCACCGCTGTCCAGGAACCGCACTGCCGAGCCGGGAGGCAGGATGACCAGCTCCGCACCCCAGTCCGCCGGCGACTTCGTCGCCGAACGACGGGGGCCGCACCTCCTGATCAAGCGATCCGGGGAGGCGGAGTCGTTCGCCTGGCCGCCGCCGGTCCCGGGAGAGCTCTTCGTGGCGGTGTCCGCGGGAGCGGCAAGGGAGTCGTCGCTGGCCACGTTGCTGCCGGCGTTGCTGCACCGGAACATCGTCGGGAGAGCAGACGTCCAGGCGGTGCGGGTCGCGTTGGCGGGCCTGGGAGCCGACGTTTTCGTCTCGCAGGCGCTTGCGGACGCGCTGGACGTCGGGATCTTCGCTCCGTCAGGGGACTTCAGCGCACGCCCTGGAGCCGCGCTGTACGCGAGTGGTGGCTGGCGGCGTTTTCGCCCCGGCGCTCCGTCGAGCCCTGGCGGACATCGGCATCCTGCACCGGGCTGGGAGGCGTTACTCCCCGTTGCGCCGATCGCCGTGGACGGTGTGGTGATCGAGCCGATACCGGCCGGTATCTCGGTGCGCGACGTCCACGCCCGGCCGGTCGTGCCTGGTGATCTCGCATTCTCGGTCCAGGTTGATCCCGACGTGGCGAAAGTCGTCGTGAGTGCCGATGGCCAGGTTCCGGATCCCTCCGTCGTGGCCGCATTGATGCCGCGTGTCCCGCTGCAACTGGTCGTGCCTCCTTCTCAAGCCCGTACGCACGCCTGGCTGCGCGAAATGGCGCGGGTGCTCGCCCGGGACATCGGTGTGGTGACCGCTCCGTTCGCCGGGAGCTTCCCGCCGTTCGCGACGCTGCTTCGGCAGTGCGCGGACGGTTCCCAGCAAGTGGTCGAATCGGTGTCGCCACCCCGGGGCTGGCAGCGTCGGGATCGCGCCGGGTACCGCATGGGCAATGTCCTGGCGGATGTGGTGCCGTCCGGACTGGCGCTGCGTACCGGGCCTTCCGATCCCGCTTCGGCCGAGTCGCCATTCGACCCGGATGGATGGACGCTGCACCTGGGGACGCCGGGCGAACCGCTCGGCGCGGAGCTGCTCACCGCGGCCGAGGCCGTGCTGGAGGAACTCACCCCGGATCTCCGGGGAACGGCCCGGCTGCGGCTGGCCGGGAAGCTCGACGACCGATCGCGTGAACTGTTGAGCACCACGCCCACGGTCCGCCCTGACACCGGAGCCGTGTCCTCAGATCGGGGTATGCCGGCGATAACGCCGGTCGGCAGGCCACCGGCGATGGTGACGCCGCCGGTGGCGCTGGTCTCGGGGCCTCCGGTGCCGACGGTTTCGAGTGCGCCGGAACCCTCCTCGATGAAGAGGGACGTGGCACGTCCGTTGGACGACGTCGCTCGATCAATGCCGTCGGCCGCAACACCACCGACGGGAATGGCAGCCGGGCCCGGCCGAGCCGTCGATGTGCCGGAAACCGCCGGAAGGCCGTCCGAGGGGCCAGCGGATGGCGGCGGCGAACCGACGACGACACACCAATCCCGGGAGACCTTGCCTCCGCCGCCGGCAGCTGATCCGGCCGGGATCCCGCGCCCTGCCGATGCGGCCCCCGGCGCCACCCAGCCGCCCCGTCTCGAGCTCCCCTCCGCCGGGACCTCGCCCGTACGGACGCTGAAGGTCACCGACCGGCCGAGCACGGCCGCGGAGCAGAGCCGGTTCACCGCCGCGGCCGGAGAGGCTTACGGCGAAGCTCTCGCGACGGTCAACGCGGCGCTCGCGACCTGGCCCTCGATGCGCCAGCAGGAGGCTGAAGCCAAAGCGGACTACGTGGCCGTCTGTCTTTACCTGGGCAGTGGCCGGGGCAGCTCTTCCGAGCTGGATGCCGCCGTACGGGATGGTCACGACGGCGGGCTCGACGGGCAGGTTCCCTGCCTCGTTTCGGGGCTGCGGCGGTTGCCGATCCATCGGCGGGCCGTGCTTCGGCAAGGCAAGGCCGACCATACGCTCGAAGGTACGGCGGAGCCCGGAGCGCTCCTGACCGAGCCGGGTTTCCTCGTCGGGAGTACGGACCTCGACGTGACCGTGCCGGGTGCCGAACTCGACGTCCTCATCTGGCCGGCCTCTGCCCGGCGTACGGCGGAGTTGCGGATCGGGCAGCCTGTCAGCGAAGTGGTGTTCTTCGCCGGCGCGCGTTTCAAGGCCTTGGCCGTGCGACCTGCCGAACCGGCCGACGAGCAAGAGGAAGACGGTCCGATCGTGCCGAGGACGGCGGCACTGTTCCGCGAACTCGCGCCGGGCGAACAGCCTTCCCCGTCCGGCGAGCTCGACGAACTGGACCTCAACGCCCTGGCCAAGCTCGACCAGGCTCTCGAACGGCGGCGCCGCGGCGCTCTACGAGTCGTCGACGAGCCCGGTGCGGTGAACCGGATGACGACCACCCTGGTCGAGTGGCGCGCGCAGGCGTCGTCTCCAGTCGCGGTGGAACGCTCCGCCACATTGGCCTCGTGAGCGGCTCGAGAAGGGACGTTCGATGAGGTGGGAACGATCGTCACGGCGCCGGGCGGTGACACGCTGCCTGGTGGTCGTCGCTGTTCCATGGATGACCTTGCTTCCGCACCAGGCGGCAGCCCAGCAGGCGCCGGCACCGCTCCCCGCCGATCAGAAGGGCTGCCTCTCCCCGCCGGTCGGCTCGGAGAACGGGGTGCCGTGGGCGCAGCAGCGGCTCGCGCTGGATCGTCTCCGGTCCCTCACCAGGGGAGCGGGTGTGATCATCGGTGTCGTCGATACCGGTGTCGACGCGAAGACGCCCCAGCTGTCCGGCCGGGTGCTGCGTGGGCTGGACGTCGCCGCTCCGGCAGCGTTGCCCAGCGCCGAGCCTGCCGCCAAAACCGGTGCCCGGACCGCTGACGACGACTGTTTCGGCCACGGCACGTTCGTGGCCGGGATCATCGGCGCGAGCGTGCGAACGGACACCGGGTTCAGCGGAATCGCGCCGGAGGCCAAGATCCTGCCGATCCGGTGCGCCATCGTCACCCAGGACGGTTCTCCGCCGATCTTGACCGCCGTCCAGATGGCGGACGGCATTCGGGCCGCGGTCGACGGTGGCGCCCGGGTGATCAACATTTCGGCCAGTACCTCCGCCCCCGACCCCGAGCTCGCGAAAGCGGTCCGCTATGCCGCGGAACGTGACGTTGTTGTCGTGGCTTCCGCGGCGAACAGCGCACAGCAGGGCGACCCGGCGACCTACCCGGCCTCCTTGCCATCGGTGATCGCGGTGGGCGCCATCGATATCACGGGCAAGAAGGCGGATTTCTCCCAGACCGGGGACTTCCTGTCCCTGGTCGCGCCCGGCGTCGGCGTGACCAGCGTCGGCCCTCGCGGCGCTGGTCACTGGCTCGGCAGCGGCACCAGCTATGCGGCGCCGTTCGTGACGGGTGTCGCCGCCCTGGTGCGGGCTTACCATCCGAATCTCAGTGCGGAGCAGGTCAAACGGCGCCTCGAACTGACCGCTGATCACCCGGCGGCCACGTTGCCCGACCCCGGGTTCGGCTGGGGCACCGTGAACGCGGTGGCGGCTGTCACGGCAGTCCTGCCTGAAGAGTCGGGCGCGGTGGGGTCGGTTGTCTCGGCTGAGCCGGCACCTCTGCCATCAGCGAAGGAGGCTGCTGGAAACGGGGACGTCGTCGCGCTGGTCGCGGCGATCTCCGTACCGGTCCTCGGCGCGCTGGCGTTGCTGGTGGCCGGCTTGCTGCGAGGTGCGCGCACTCGGCGCTGGACGCCTGCCAGGGTGATCGAGTTTGCCGGTGCGCCGGGGCAGAAAGTTTCGATGAACGGTCGTCTCCAAGACGAATCACTGGGAATGGAAAGGAGGCTCTGAAAGTCTGGAGACGTTTCACGGCGAAGGTGCGTGGCAGGGGTATGCCTTCGGAAGGCACGTTCGTCGGGAATTCCGGGGTTGGGGTAGGTCGGCGGCAGTTTGCCCGCTTTCCGTGGTGTTTCGGTGGTCGAGGTGCACAGGGAGCTGGTGGTCGATGTAGCGGCCGTCGGCTCTGACGTAGTCGGTCAGTGATCCCCGAGGATCCTGCAACGGAAAGGTGGAGTAATGGCAGACAAATTCAAGCTGGACCCTTCGGGTGTTCAGGACATGCTCAACAAGCTGAAGTCGGATAACGAGGACTTCGTCGCTGCGGTCAAAAAACTTGGCGCCACCTTGGACAGGTATGAAGGGTGCTGGGGCGACGACAAGGCGGGCAAGAAGTTCGCGGAGGGCTATGTGGGCAACGCCAATAGTACGCGGGAAGCCCAGAAAAACGCGGGCGAGAGTGTAGAAGATACGGTCGACGGCGTCGGGTCCGCAGTCGAAGAATTCAAAGACCTTGATGAGAGCAATGCGAAACTGTTCGACGTCGACTTGGCCGATTGGATGCGGGAGCAGAAGGAAGAGGCGGAGTAGTTAAGAGGTCCCTCGAGTTCGTCGTCTGAAGGGAGGTGGGTGGTGTCGGGTGATGGGCCGGTAGAGCCGCCTGCTGACCTGCAGAACTTCCTGAAGGTCATTCTGGGAATGGAGTGGCCGGAGGGCAATGTGCGCAGTATGCGGGCGATGTCCCAGGCGTGGCTGGACGTCAAAGCGCAGACTGCTGACTTCGCGGCGGACGTGCGGTCGCGCGCCCAGGAATTCGATAGTTCCATGGACGGCGACTACGCCGGTGAAATGGGGAATTGGCTGTCCGGCACGGCAGCGTATCTGGAAGAGCTCGAGACCGCTTCCGAGCAGTTCGGGGCTATGCTCCGGAACTCCGCGGCGGATGTGGAGAAGGCTCAAATTCTAGCCATTGTGGCGGCGGCGCTGGCGCTGTCGACGATTCTCGCCTTGCTGGCGTCCTTTTTCTTCGCGTATATGGCGCCCGCGGTACAGGCCGCGGCGCAGTTGACGGTACGCATGATCGCTCAGCAACTGATCAGCAAACTCGCCTCATACTCGCTTCAGAAGCTCAGCTGGGAAGCGATGAAGAAGACGCTGCAGCGTGTGGTGTTCGACGTCGGGGTCTCCGCCGCAGTCGGTGCCAGTGTGATGACGGCGGCGGATTCTCTAACCCAGGTTGGGCAGAAACTGAACCATAAGCGCGACAAGATCGACGGCGAGGCCATTTGGAAGGCCGCCGCGGGTGGCGCGATCGGTGGTGCGGCTTCGGGAGTGATGACCAGTGGGGCGCGGTTCATTCTGCACGGCGTGAAATCGACGGCCGCTCAGCTGGGCAAGAAGATCCCTCGCGGCATGGCGGTCTTGGGACAACTCGGCTATGCGGGTGGCCAGATGCTCTCAGTGTTGTGGAGTAATCCGCTGGCGCATAGGGCAGTAAACGACAAAGAGTCGGAGTGGTGGGGCGGCTTCCTGGGGGCGGCGTCGGGTTACGGTCATCCCAGCCCGCCGGACCGTGCAGGCGG
Organism: Amycolatopsis sp. lyj-90; assembly: GCF_046549035.1. Classification (NCBI taxonomy): domain Bacteria; kingdom Bacillati; phylum Actinomycetota; class Actinomycetes; order Pseudonocardiales; family Pseudonocardiaceae; genus Amycolatopsis; species Amycolatopsis sp. lyj-90. The sequence continues at coordinate 286,911 of NZ_JAJPWP010000011.1, read as the reverse complement.
GGCGGGCGGGAAGACCGATGTGTCATTCCCAGGGAGCTCGGAGAAGCCGGCCCCGCCTTCTAGGCCGCCTTCCTACAACGAGAAGCCCGATCAGCCCCCTGCTTACGACGACGAAAAGAAGGGCCAATCGGGGAGCGGAGAGAGCAAGAGGATCACGGCCTTTTCCGAGATGCCGTGGAAACTGCGCAGGGAAGTCACGGAACGCCCGCCCCTGGTCATCCCGAGCCAGCAAATGGAGACCACCGGGGTGCAGAGTCCAGCGTCGCAGACGGCGAATGGGCAGTCCGCTGCGAACGGGACCGCGGGTGGGCAGGGCGCCACGGGCCAGACCGCTGGCACGCAGGTGCCGGTCCGGGAGACTGCAGGTGAGCAAGCACCAGCCGGAGCTGCTGATACACGGAGCCCGACCGGTCGGGAGACGCCCGGTGAGCAGCCCTCCATGGTCCATCGACCGGTCGCCAGCGGGGGGACCGCGCTGGGACAGTTGTTCACTCCGGCGGATGTTCAGCAGCCAACGTCCACGGTTCACCCGGGGATGGGCGGCGTTGCCCCGAATTCCTCCGCCCAACCGTCCGTGCAGGCTGGTGCCGACGGTCGTCAGGGCGGGGGGACCGGTGGACAGACGCCGGAGCAGGCGGCACGGCCGGTCACCAGTTCTTCTGGGCAACCTTCCGCACACTCGGCTGGCCCGAGCCAGCCGACCGTGACCGAGAACGGACGCTCGACTCCGGTCACTGCCACATCGGGTGGCCCGCCTGTGTCTGGTGCTGGGGGCGGAGAGGGACGACCGGTCACCTCGACGACGGGCGGCCCGCCGCAATCGGCGGCGAATCCCATGAATTCGGCCCAGCCGAGCGGATCGGAGAACGGGCGATCTCCGGCGGCCGGCGCTCAGCCGCCGGTGGGTGAGGGTGGACGAGCGATCGCCAGTACGGCTCAACCGTCTGGGGCGACGGAGAACGCGCGCCCCGCGGCGGCCGGGCCCGCTGCCCAGAACGGGGGCTTGGTTCAGCCGGGCGCCACCGAGACGGGACGACCTCAGACCGCCGGCGGTCAGCCGCCGGCGGGTCAAAGCGGTGGAGCGCACCAGGCCGGTGGAGTTCTGCCGGGTGCGAAAGAGGGCGCGGGATCCGGGCAACCCGCACCGGGCAGTGGTGGTGGTCTTGAGGTTGGTGGGGGTAAGTCCGGTGGGAACGAAGGCGTGCGGGCCGGGCAGCCTGGAGCGGGTAGCGGGGCGGGTGTGGGGAACCGGCCGACGGCTGACAGTTCCGGTGGATCGAGCACTCAGCAGTTCCTGCGCGGCGAGGGTTCTCCCGCGGCGCCCGGAACCAGCGGTCGCGACGTGGGCGGGGCTCAGCCCGCGCGGGCCGAAGCGGGCCGACCCGCTGACTCGCCCGCAGCACCGCCGCCGAAGGGCGGAGGAGACCGGCCGCCGGTTACCTCAACGCCCATACCAACGGCCTCCAAACCGAGCGGTGATGGTGCGCGTCTCGATCCCGATGGGCCTTCTGGCAGCCGACCGCAGCAGGAGCCGGCTCACAGCGTGGATGGACGGGCTACGGACAAGGCCGGTGGCCCACAGAGCAAGCCCGGCGACAGCCCCCGGCCATCCGACCGGCAAGCACCGGTCGAGCAGCCTGCCGTGCGCCCAGCCGGTCCCGAACGACGTGACTCCGCAACCGATGACCGAAACCAGGGCCCGGCGCCAGTGGCGGCCCAGCTCGCCTTGAGCTGGCTGGACGCTCAACCGACGCAGGACAGCCGCCTGGCGGTGTCGAAAGTGGAACCGGTGGCTTCCTCGGAGTGGAACGCGATACGCGACTCGGTTGCGCCGATCCGATTCCGCGGGGAACGACTCGGTCCGGGCGGACTGATCCAAACCCGATTCGACTTGCGGCGGGCAGAGGTGACGCCAGGCCGATGGGTGCGCGAGCTGTCGGTCCCGGTGGATCTCGTGTCCGGGACAGGCCGGGTCAGCCCGAAGGCACGCCGGGAATGGGTACAGGACCTGCAGAAGACCCTGAACGAGCGGATCAACGGGCGATACACGTTCCCCAATGGCGACCAGCTGCATCTGGTGATCGATGCCAGGACTTCCAACAGGACGGCACAACCGGGCTGGGAACGGGATGGCTCCCGGTCGGTGCCGGTCGAGGTGGTCACGAGGCGAGGACGAACTGGGCAGCTGAGTTGGCGGCTGGGCGACACGGATGCTGCGATCGGACGGCTGTTGCAGTTCACCGGTGCCGAACGGGCCGGGCCGGAAGGCCGGTTGGGTGACACGGATATCGCGGAGATCGAGCGGGCGATCCGAGATACCCCCGCTGAGGCGCAGTCTCTGCGGCCGCAAGGAGAGCCGAAGCTTCCGGCGGTTGTCGCGGGCCCGTCGGCCGAGGCGCCGCGGCTGACAGCGCTGGGGACCTCGTGGGCGCGGGGGACAGATGGATGGTACGTGTCAGAGGGGCCCGGAGCGCTCCTCCGCGACAAAGGCAAGCCGACGACAGTGCCGCAGGGGACTCGGGCGGTGTTCGACGCAAGTGGCGAGCCTCGGCACATCGTGCTTGACAGCGGGATCAGTTTCGAACGAGGCCTGACCGGTGACTGGTCGCCGCCCCGCTCGAAGGCCGGCGAGGTCAGGGCGAAGAAGATGACCTTTGGGAAGCAGCTGAAGCGAGCGGACGGTTCGCTGCTGGTGAATTTGCCGCGAGAGAGTGAGAAGGTATTCGACCGCAACGGTGGAAAGAAGCGGCGGGTCGCGTACCGGCAGTTGAAGGACGAGCACGGCAAATGGCTGCCGCAACCTCGCGTGTTCGTGCCTGAAAAACGCGGTGGCTGGGTGGAGCACGCAACGGACGCGATGACGTACGAGGCCTGGCTGGCGGGTGCCAACAAAGCGCACGACGCGGCATTGACGTTGTGGGATGTCGCGGCGCGTTCGGATTCGACGATCCCAGCGGATCAGCGGCTGACAACCATGAGTGACGCGAACCTGAAGGAACTGTATACGCGAGGGCAGCCAGGGGACGCGTTCGCCGTGGCGTTCGAGCTGATCCGGCGAAAAGAAGGGATCGCGCTGCGGTGGACGCAGGTATCGGCGGTGCACTCGTTCGGTAAGGGCCGCGTGGTCAACATGGCGGCGGGTGAGGGAAAGTCTTGGTTGTTCTTCGCGCATGCGGCTGTATATGCGGCGCGCCCTGATGTGGACGCTGTGCAGGTGACGACGACCCGGGGGACTATGGCGGACCGGGAGATGGTGCACTATCAAGGGCTGCTGCAGAAGGTACTGGGCGTGGATGTGCATCGGCTGAATCCGGACAATCCACCACCGGCGCTGCGGAAGGGCAGGCCGATGGTGATCATAGTCACGCAGGAGGAAGTTGGGTTCACGTACCTGCGGTACGGGATGCTACCGGGGCAGGAGAAGAAGGACGACCCGGTGATACTCGCGGTGAGTATCGACGAGATCGACGAGGCACTCGTGTATTCGAACTCGCAGTACATCCTGAGCGAGGGGGTGCAGGCGCCGGCATCGCCAGAGGTCCTCAGCCAGCTCAGCTGGGCACATGACCTGGTACGCGACGCGACGGGCAGTGGCTGGCTGGAAGAGGCGGACTTCGGCCGCCAGCCGGGACAGGAGGGCGGAGAGGCGCGCCTCACTGAGCCGGGACAGGAGAAGATTGAACTCTTGATGGGCCGGCCGCTGTCCCAGGAGGAGGTCACGCGGGTGAACATGGCCGCCGCCGCGAAATGGGAATACAAGGAGGACGTGCACTACGTCGTGGACGAGGGCAAGATCTACATCATCGACCCGACCACGCACAACGTGATGTTCAACCCGGAAACCAGCTCCGAAAGTCGTTGGAATGGGGGTCTGGCGCAGGCCATTGAGTTCATGCTCGGCCTGCAGGTTCGCAGCGATTCAGCCAGTAGTAAGAGCGTCACCGCGCATGAACTGCTCGCCATGAAGGAGTATGCCCACAAGACCGGGGCATCGGGGACGGCGAACGGGCACGGAGCGAAGTTCGCCGAAAAGGGCATGTCGCCGCTGGTGGAGGACATACCTCGCTACTACGAGTCGCGGCTCAATGAGTCCGCCGATGTGGTGGCGGCCACCCGGGAAGCGAAGCACGCCAAGATCGCCCAGGATGTGCAGGCCATGTATGCGCCCGGCGGGACAGGACAGCCGCAGTTGATCCTGGCCATTTCCAATGACGAGGTTCGCAAGATCTCGGACGAGCTCAAGAAATTGAGAGTGCCGCATAATGCGATCGATGCGAAGTGGCAGGTACAGCAAGGCAAAAACTTCGAGCAGAATTTCGGGCAAATGGTCAAAGAGGCGGGAGAGCTGTTCCAGGTCACGGTGGTTAACATGCAGGGTGCGCGCGCGGCTGACTTCGTACCTACTGCCGAGGCCAAGAGCGTCGGGGGACTGGTCGTGCGGGTCACCGGGCACTCCGATATATCGCATGACATCGACGTGCAGGCGATAAACCGGGGAGGCCGCAGCGGCGACGAGGGTACCGCTATCATCTATTCGTCGCCGAACGACCCGATCTACCGGCTTTCCAAGAATCCGGACGTGCAGCTGGCACGCATCAAGTACACCCATGCGGCGGAGACTGGGGACGTCAAGGCGCTGGCTGCGGCGGAACAGGATCTACGTGATCTCGTCAAGCCATTGCAGCCCAACTCCGGGCATCCAACCATCGACACCACGACCGCTCGGTCCAACGCTCCTCCTGTCGGCCCCGCTCCGGACACTCTGATGCCCAGTGGCCCGGATCTGGGCCGGCCACCCGACCAACCAGCGCCGGCAGAGCAGGACGCCGCGCGCCTAGTCGGACCTGAACGGAACGGCGACTCCTCGGCCGACGATCGGCACCAAGACGCGGCTCCAGGTACCTATCAGCACGCGCGCGCCTACACGCTCAACGCCGCCGAACGCATCTTCACGGACAGCCTTGCCAGCTGGCGGGCGGCGAACCTGGGTGGAGTGCTGTCCGAGGAGGATGCCCAGCAGATCCGCGACGAGTTCGTCGGCGATCTCGAGACGGCGTTCGTCGACCAGTTCGGCGCGAGGCACGCTCAGTTCCGTCTCGTCGAGGGCATTCGCGAGGCCGCGGCCTGGGACGCATGGCAGGCATGGCTGAACCAGCCTGTCGACGCCGTGGAAGACCTGGACGACAAGTTCACCCGCGCCGCGACGGCAACCCCCTTCGGCGAAGACCGACCCGCGGCGTCGAGCGGTCACAAGGATCGAGCCCCGGCGGCCGATTCCACGCGTGAGGGCCTCGGCGCTCCGCCGGCTGCGCATCAGGCGCCGATCGGTTTGGACGTTACGTACAAGGACGCCATCGGCTCCGCCGGTAAAGCCCTGGCGCACGATTTCGCGGCCGCCGTGAGCCAATGGCGTGCTGAGTATCCGCACGGGGTGTTGCCGGAGCGGGATCTCGCGCAGGTACGCGAGGAATTCTCGTCTGATCGTATGGCTGCTTTTGATGATCTGTTCGAGGTCCTGCGTAGCGGGACATTGCCGGGGCGAGAGATCAAGCAGGCGTGGAATTCCTGGGTGCAGGAAAATAATGCGCTTGTCCCTCGGTTGAAGCACGAGTTCACACGTATCGCGTCGCAGGAAGGTTCGAGCGCTGACACGACGGTGTCGTCTTCGCAGGCGCCGGCTGATGAGGGTGAGTGGACAGGGGAGTTGGGGTGGCCGCATTTGCCGCGGGAGTTGACGCGGTTGGAGTCGGATGGGTCTGAGGTGGATGAGCGTGGTGTGGGTACGGGGGCCCTTCCGGTTGTGGCTAAGGAGTTGCTGCCGGATGCGGTGGTGGAGGAGTGGGCGGCGGCTCGTGCGGAGCTCGCTGAGTCGAAGGTGGCCGCGCCAGATGTGGAGAAGTTGGAGAGGGAGGCGGTCCGGTGGTTGTCGGAGGTAGTTCAGCCTAAGCCGTTCAATGCTCCGCTCAAGCCGGACGAGCGGGCTGAGGTGAGTCGTGATCGTGTGCTCAAGACCATTGTCACGGCTGAGCGGCTTAAAGATCACGTCAAGGGTGAGGACCGGGGAGAGTCCAGGAGAAGGATCAAAGAGGTTGCCAGGCGTTTGGGCGAGGCGACTGGCGCGCGGCCGCGGAGGTCGGGGGCTCTGGGCGGCGCGCCGGGGGGCCCTGCTAGGTCGAACTCGGGGCTGCTCGGTGGGGCTGGAGCGTCGCAAACGGCAGGCACGTGGCAAAGCGAACCGTCACAAGCTGGGCCAGTCACAGGAGACATCTCAACGACTGATGATCCGGTCACGTTGTTGCGGGGGTGGCGGAAGAAGAAGGGGGGCGTCGGGGCGCAGACGTGGGTGGACCTGCTTCGTGACCTGCGGCCGCCGGGCTATGAGGTGCCGGAGGAGGGGCAAAAGCTGACAAAATCTGGAAATACATGGGATCTGTACAGGTCCTGGGTGTTTGACCTAGTCCGGGAAAAGCCTATTAAAGAGCACGCCTTAGCGAACCTGACGGGCCGGAGGGCGATCACCCGCAAAGACGCAGCTGTACTGCTGAGAGAGTTCAAGCAAGCGGGATCTGTGGTTCCCGGTGAGTCGTCGCTCTGGTCGGCACCTCTAGCAAGACGCCCGGGCCTCAAAAAGGTGTCTCCGGATGACCTGAAGACATTTGGCGAGACTGCGGCACCTGAGATTCTGCGGGAGGAAGAGAAGAGGACGAACCAGAATAGCTCCACCCAGCCCGCGGATTGGCGTCTCACCTTGCGATTGACGGCAAAAGATTTCCGTGAGTACTCAAAAAAGTCGAGACAAAAAACTGTCTCCATGGATCCGTTTGAGGACAACAAGGCCTTTATGGATCTGGAGGCGGCATCTGAGTTGTTGATGAATGAATTAAAGGGTAGTGGAGTCGCTGGGGGTGCAGTAAAGGTAAGTCAGATCGTGCGTCTGGAAGACGTGAGCAACCAGGAACTGGAGTTCACGCAGGTAGCAGATGAGGGCGGGCTGCCACTATCTCATTATGCGGAGTTACCCGTCCTTAATGTGGAGTATGCGGGGCAGGTGAGCAAATTGCCGCTGGCCCATGCCGAGCGGGTCGTTGCATGGGTGAAGCGGCGGGGTGTGCGGGAGGTTTCCGGGCGGCGGTGGACGATGCTGCCAATCGAATTCACGCTCCCAGCTATGGAATCTGATCCCTATGAAGTCCGCGAGAGGCAAGAGAAGGAGTTGCGTGAACTGGCCAAGCAGGGAATCGAGCAAGCTTTCCAGTCATTAAACAGGCCTGTGCCGGGTGACTTTACCTATCTTGTGGAAGTTGCCGAAGAGGGAGACCTGCAGAATTCCGACTGGCCGGTGAAGGTTGCGCTTAAGGATCAAGCTGACGAACCGACGGTTGAGGATGGCTATCCTGGTTACGAGGTGACGCAGATCTGGTCTTCCCCCCTTGTCTTCTCCAGCGATCTGTTGCGGATTCCTAAGAGGGATCAGAAACTGTTCAGGGCGTTCAGGTCGCTGATGCCGTTGATTCTTGAACGGTACGCTAAAGGCAGCCGTATTCTTGATTTGCGTGCAATATACTATCGTGGTCACAGCGAGGGTAAATCCTTCAATGCTCGACTGGTGTCGAACGATGTGCTCAGGATATTCAATCTTGCGTTGGAGGTGGCGCAAAAAGGCGTCGAAAACAAGGCGACTGCGGCGGACCTGGGATACAGCTTTCCCGTCAGTGACAAAAGGATAGATGTGGCAATAGTTAAGAACTTTCCGGTGGGGCGGGGGCTCTCTGTGGAGGTGTATCCTGATCCGAGTTATGCGCCTGGCCACCACTATTATCGTGAGCCGGTCCTGGAGTTCGCCAATTTATCCGCGTTGGTGGATGTGGCGGTGTGGGAAGTGGATCGGATGCTGGAAAACGCGGTGGCGAGGGCAGCCGATAAAGCGGGCGCCGAACAGTATGAGTCAGTTGCAATGGAGACGATCCTTGCGCTGGTTCAGCCAAGCCTGGGAGAGGCCCCCGAAAAAGTTGAGGCGCGGAAGAAGAATCTGAAGAAATTCTTAGATCAGCGAGTGGATGAGGCTATACGAAAGTATTCAGTTGGCGGGGTCCAGATCGTTCGGCCTGCCGTGAGGGTCGAGATAGGGGCCGCGAGGCAGGCCGCCACCGCGACGATCGCGGTGGGTGGCACCTCTGATTCGCAGAGGGAAATACTGCATGACTCGCCCTCCGGGGCGGGCGCGGGTCCGAGGATGATGGAAATCGACGCAGCGGGAGGCGTGGAGCGTGCCGGAACTCCTGTTCTTCAGAGCGATGCGGAGAGGAAGCTTGAACAGTGGCGGCCATGGTTGCCAGGGGCAAAAAAGACGTGGTGGGAGGAAGCGAACGCGCTGTATGACGAGGGCGCCCTGCCGTCAAGCTACGGCAAGCCGGGATTGGGCAGACAACGTTCGAAGTCATTCGGTGAGCTGTTCCGGAAATGGGCGATGGGGATCTACGCAGAGCATTTGGCGGGCACAAGAGTTTTCGCGCCTGTGGATGTCATACGGCTGGCCGGCGCACCTGTCTACTCAAGGTCCGGGATAGAGCGCATCTTGGAGTCGGAGTCGGTTGTCGACGTCACGGACGGCGTTGCGAGTCCTGAGGACCTGGAAAAGTTGCTGGGGTGGCGGCCGTTGGCGACGGGAGGTTCCGAGAGCTTTCTGGCTGAGCTGGCCTCATGGCGGCAGCAGAGAAAACACCCCGACGCTTACCAGATTCCCAAGGAATCCGAGGAAGTGGTGGGGTACACGAAGGCGTTGCTCCATGAGTGGTTGCGGCGTCTTATGGGTACGGAGGACGGGAGCGGTCAGCAACTCACTGCGAAACTAGCCGCGAGCTGGTCGGGCTACTCAGCGTGGAATGCCACTCGTGTAGAGACTATCTGGTTTCAACAGAAGGACGAGCTGGCGAGGGCGAAACATGCCGACGTGCCCGTAGGTAATCCCAGTGACGACAATGCGAATTTTGCAACGGCCGATGAATCCGTTGTTAATCCCGGAGGTATGAATCTATTCGCTGCGATGGTTGATCGTTCCGCACAAGGCCTGTCTGGCGATATTCGGAATGATTCCTTGCCTTCGTCGCTGGGTGACCTTTTTCGAGTCGGTCTCGACGGGGAAAGTGCACCTACTCTCACTGAGGGTGAGGGCGCCTTCGTGGAGATACCTGCACGCGAGGCGGTAACGCTCGGTGTTAATGATCTGTCTCCTGTCCTTGAGGATGTTAGTGAGCAGCCTGATTTGCTCGAGGATGGTTCGGAGACCGGCTCCAAGAGGCCTGCGCCCGCGGATCTGCACGGCAGGGGCTGGAAGAGAAGCAGGCGTATGTCTGGGGTTGATGTGGATACTCAGGCAGAGGTGTTGGCTGATGGTGAGGGGGCGGAAGGTCGTCCTGAGATTCCTTGGGATTATGGCTATGGGGAGTTTGAGAAGGATCTTCCGGGTGTGCCGTTGGGTGGCGAGCCTGCAGGCCCGTCAAGGAGCGCAAACACACAGGAAGCTCCCGGCTCGCTGATCCAACGTGAATATTCTGGCGAGAAGATAAAGCAACTTTGGTCTCGCTCTGTTCCGCGTGGTCATAAGTGGGAGATTTCCACTACTGATCGGGATCTGCGTAAAGAGCACTTAGCGCCATTGATGCGGGATATTCTTGACCGGCACGCCATGGGGCGCCCTCTAATCGATCTTCGTCTTGTGCAGTACCGCATCTCCTACGCGAACAACAAGTTTGACATTAACCAAGCTTCAGCGGATATGCGAGAAGATTTCGACTCTTTGCTGAAGGCTGAGCAGCAAGATGTCGAAGAAGGAAAGATGGTGACATCGGCAAAGTTGGGGTATACGTTTCCGGTAATGGTAAGGACGGTAGAGCTCGCCGAAACGGCGAGTAGCCGAGACTTCCGGCCGGTCAGAGGCTTCTCGTTGGAAAGGTATCCTGATCTGATATCCGTGCCTGACTATCGGGAAGTTGGCAGTCGGGACCTGGAGTACGCCAATATTGACGAAATGACGGACATGGCGAGCTGGGAAACAGATCAGGTATTGAATGGGCTGGTGTCGGCGGCCGCCGCGAAGGCAACACCGGAACAGTCGTTCGTGGTGGAGTCGGTCCATGTGCTGATTGAACCGCATAGTAGCGAAAAGCGAGCGGTGATCGAGAGGCGAAAAGCCGCTGCGGAGGCATTCATCCGCAGGCGAGTGGGCAAGGCCATGCGGAAACATGGCAATACGCTGACCCTTTGGCCGAATTTTGACGTGTCTACAGGTGGTCAGCATTCGGGCGAATCCCGAGCCAAGATCTGGGTGGGAGAGGCCGCCGAGCCGATAAACGAAGCTCTGGAGCCGGATACGGTCGCTGATGGGTCGTCAGTTGAACGTGCCGGGCCTGCGCAGACGATCCTCCAGAATCCTGCGCTGACGAGGCTGGAGGGATGGCGGCGTGGAGCGCCTGGGGCAGAAAAAACATGGTGGCTGGAAGCGAATGTGGTGCGCGGTGAAGGACAAGTGCCGGCCTACTATGGCGAACTAATGTCGGATGGCAAACTTTCGTATTACTTCTTCAAGTCGTTTAAAAAGTGGGCGATGGGTATGTTCGCGGAGAACATAAACGGCATCCCAGCATTCAAGACCGCGGAGGTTAAAGAGCTTGGTGGCGTGCCGGGGACAAAAACTAGAACAATGACAAGATGGGCGGAAAAGTCGCAGGCGGCTGCCACGGTCAGTTACGGTGGCCTGAGGCGTGAAGTTGTGGAAGAGGTTCTGCAATGGCGACCGCGGCACTGGAACTCGCGGGCGGAAGGCGGCGTAAAATTTCTGGGTTACCTGGAATCGTTGCAGCAGCAGGGGACAATACCCGCTACCTATCAGATTCCAGGGAAATCCGAGACCGCGATAGGTCATGTGAGGGTGCTGCTCGACGAGTGGTTGCGGACGGTTCAAGGCGGCACAAAAGACGAGATGGGACGTTCTGCCGCTGCAATTGATGTCTCGTTCTGGTCAGGCTACGACAAGTTTGACAACAAAACTGTATGGCGCAAATGGGATGAATGGGCCACGAAACCAATGGCAAGCAGGAGTTCGGAGAGGTCTCTATCGCCGGGTGGTGTGGGTGGCGAGGGGGTGCCTGCCTTTGCTCTTAGTAGGGCTGGCTCTCCTGTTGTGCCTGAGGCGGTGGGGTTTGGGGCGATGCTGGCTGCTGCTGCTGCGCGAACGGGTGGGGTCGATGAGTTTTTTGCGGTTCTTCATGATTCTGTTGGGTCGCCTGGTTTGGCGGGGGGTGGTAAGCGGCCTGCGAGTCCGGTTGTGTCGGATGGTGGTCAGGGGACGAAGCGGCTGCGTCGTGAGAGTGATGTGTCTGGTTCGGATGTGTCGGTAGTGGGGAGTGTTGGTGGGCGGGCTTCGTCAGTTCGTTCTGAGGCGTCTTGGGATCGTGAGTTCAGGACGTTTGAGAATGATGTGCCAAGTTTGCCGGGTGCGGATGATTCTTTTGTGGGTTTCGTGGAGGATGGTTCTGCTGTGTTGGGTCGGGATGTGTTCGCGCGGAATTTTGGTGCGTTGAATGAGTTTGCGTTGTTGTCGGGTGGTACGGCTGATGATGTTTTCAATTTCTTGCCGGACGAGCGGAGTCCTGTGGAGGCTCCGGGTCGTTCGGTCGATGTGGGTGACGTCGGCTTTCCGCATTTGCCGCAGATGTTGACAGGGTTGGCGCCGGATGGGACTGAGGTGAATGCGGATGGTGGGGGTACTGGGAAGCTTCCGGCTGGGACTATCAAATTTGTTGATGGCTGGGTGAAGGCGGAATGGGAGAAGGCTCGAGTGGGGCTGAGTAGCTCGAAGTTGAAGGAGGATCTGGTGTGGGGGTTGAGCAAGGATGCGGGGGTGTGGTTGTCCGAGGTGGTTCAGACTCAGACGTTGCATGGTCGTCCTGATGATGAGAAGCGCGCTTTGGTGAGTCGTGATCATGTGCTTCGGACGATCGTTTCGTGGATGCGGGTCCAGCATCATCTACGCGGTATGGATCAGGCCGAGTCCAAGGACGAGATCCAGGCTTACGCTCGGGTTCTGCGTGAGGCGGTGGGGGCTTCGCCTCGTCGTACTTGGGGGGCAGTGGGTGCTCGCGAGCCGGAGCCAGCTGGGCAGGCAGGCCCGTCGGGAACGCAGGCAGGCCCATCGCGACCGGAGCGCCAACAGGATGTTGCTGGTTCGCTGGGCGGAGTCGGCTATTCAGGCGGTAAGATTACGCAGCTTTGGTCCACTTTGATTTCCGGCAAGGTGCAGCAGCCGGAGATCCCTGGCGATGATCGGGAGCGGCGTAAAGAGAGCCTCAGGCCGCTGATATCGAATATCCTAGAACGGCACGAGAAGCGACGGCCGCTCCTGGATCTGCGACTTGTGCAATATCGCAATAATCAGGAAACCCCAGGGTTTGATAATGACCAGGCTTCAAAGGATATGCGAGACGACCTCGATCTACTGCTGAAAGAGATGCAGTCGGATGTCGATGAAGTGCAGAGGGTGACATCGGCAAGTCTCGGATACAAGTTCCCGATAGACGAAAAATTGACCGCAAAAGTAATGGGTAGGGACTTCACGATTAAGCGAGGGCTCTCGCTGGAGACGTATCCTGAACAGGATGCCCTTAATTATCGTGATGAGGTATTGGAGTTCGCGAATAGGCTCGATTTGACAGACCTCGCGATGTGGAAACTGGATCGAATTCTGGAGGCCGCGGTATCGAGTGCTGCCGACAAGGTGGAGTCGGGCAAGTCTTCTACGGTGGAGCAAATCCGTCTTGTAATTATTGCGTCCCTGGCGGAAAAAGAACCGCAGAAAGAGATCAGGCGAGTCGCTCTGGAAAAGCTTGCGAAGTGGCGGCTGGGAAATGCTATGCGGAAATACGGCAGTGCGCAGACAAACTGGCCTTCAGTTCAGGTGGAGTTAGGGAGTTCGGCGCGAGGTGCAGCGGCGGCGAGGATTTTTGTGGGAGACGAGGCTTATTCGGCGTTCGGAATCCGAAAGAAGGCCATCACTGCAGGCGGGCCACCGAGGGAGACTGTAACAGCTGCGAATTCAGATCCCCAGAATCCTGCTGTCGCGCGGCTTGAGGGCTGGAGGCCCTGGTTGCCGGGGGTGGAGGAAACATGGTGGCTGGAACTGTCTGCGCTGCTAACTCAGGGCATGTTGCCGCCAACATACTACGTGGTTGCTGATTTGCTGTCTGCATCGGTTTCTCGGTCGTTCAAGAAATGGGCGAAGGGGATGTTCGCGGAGAATATGGCGGGTATCCCGGTCTACGAAGCTGCGGATGTTGAGAGGTATGCCGGCGCGAGCCTCAACAGTCGGTTCACACTATTGAATTGGGCGAAAAAGGCTCGGTCGACTGGCGGTTACGGCGGTGCGAGTCCTGAGATCGTGGAACGGCTGCTGGTGTTCCGGCCGGAGAATGAGTCTCAAACCCTTCTTGGGGTGATGCGATTGTTAAGGCATGACGGACGACTGCCGGCTTCCTATCAGATTCCAGAGGACTCCGAGGAAGCGGTGGGATACACGGCGAAACTTCTCAACGAGTGGCTGCGAAAAGTCGGCGTCGAAAAATATGCCAAGAATGCGTCGATTTCCACCGCTGATCTTGTGAAATGGTCAGGATACGTCGGTTTTACTGTGGAATTCGTGCGGGACCGTTGGAAGAGAGTGAGGCAAGAATTGCTTAAAGCGAAGCGTTCGGAAGTATTGTCCTCTTTGCCGGATGCCGTTATTGAGGGCGTATCGGGTGGGCGCGATCCAGTCTTTAGTTTGAACGATGATGGTCTTCCAATGTCTCGTGAGGTTGGTGTGTCCCCGGAGAGTCCTGGGGAAGTCGGGGGCGGGTTTGTATTTTCTTCTGATGAGGGTGGTTCTCCTGTTCTGTCTGTGAGTAGGGGGGGCGGTAAGCGGCCTGTGAGTCCTGCGAGTATGGCTGGTTCGGGTGGCAGCGGGAGGAAGCGGCTGCGTCGTGAGAGTGATGTGTCTGGTTCATATGTGTCGGTGGTGGGGGGTGTTGGTGGACCGGTTTCGGAAGTTGGTTCTGAGGTGCCTGGGGCTCGTGAGTTCGAGGCGATTGAGAATGATTTTTCGGGTTTAATGGGTGCGGATGATTCTTTTGTTGGTTTTGCTGTGGATGGTTCTCCTGTGCCGGGTGGCGATGGGTTCATGGCGCAGTTTGAGCGTATGGGTGAGTTGGCTTTGAGGCCTGGGGCGACGGTTGATGATTTCGTCGGTTCGGTGGGTGGTGAAGGGATGGGGGCTGGTTCATATGTGTCGGTGGTGGGGGGTGTTGGTGGACCGGTTTCGGAAGTTGGTTCTGAGGTGCCTGGGGCTCGTGAGTTCGAGGCGATTGAGAATGATTTTTCGGGTTTAATGGGTGCGGATGATTCTTTTGTTGGTTTTGCTGCGAATGGTTCTCCTGTGCCGGGTGGCGATGGGTTCATGGCGCAGTTTGAGCGTATGGGTGAGTTGGCTTCGAGGCCTGGGGCCACGGTTGATGATTTCCTGGAAGAATTTGTGTTACCGGATAAGGGCTGGGAGAAGACTGGGCTGGCCGATGACGGGGCTGTGGCGGGTGAGGGTGGTGAGAGTACAGGGGTCCTTCCGGAGGTGGCTCAGGAGCGGTTGAAGGACGTGGAGAAGGAGTGGGGGGATGCTCGTAAAGTGCTTGGCCGTTCGAAGCTGAAGACGAGTGAGGTGGAAGTGCTGGAGGACGAGGCGAAGGCGTGGTTGTTGGAGGTGGTTCAGCCCAGGCCGTTTATTGTTCCGCTTAGAGCTGACGAAGTGTCTCGGGAAAGTCTTAGTCGTGTGTTGAAGACAATTGTTACGGCGAGGCTGGTGGAGCATCGCAGAGAGAACAAAAGTGCGGTTGATTCCGAGAAAGATATCAAGGGGCTCGTTAGACGGTTGCAGGACGTGATCCGTGCGCCGCAGCGGGTTCCGGGGTCGGCAACGGGTAGGGGGCGAGGAGGCAAATCCACCGAACCGAGGCTGGCGTCGGCCGGGTCGGCAGGGCCATCGCGGGCTAGCGGCGCACGAGGAGCCACAGACGAAGCTGATAACCCTCCGGTTGTGCGTAAGGCTGGCGTCGATGAGCGGGGAGCACCGGTTCTGCGGGTGCCGGATCCAAGTGACTCTCGGCGGCAAGGTGATGCAAGAGGCGGCGCCGTGGCGGAAGTCTCCGCGAGAGGTTCGGACAGCGTCCGCGACGAAGAACCGGTCGCTACGGACGAGTCCAGTGATTCAACGGATGGCGAGCCGGAATCGCTGCCATTCATGCACGAATCGACACTGGTCGACGGAGGCCCTCAACGCCCGGCGAACGAGAAGGGTCCGGTGAAGTTCACCGGGGCCATTCCCGACGACCTACGCCGAAGCAAGGCGAAGGGAGGTGTCACGCAACTCACGAAGACCGAGGGCATCGACCAAGTCGTCGAGGCGCTCAAAGCGAACTCGACGCGGACGCCGGACGAGACTGAGATCGAGACCGTCGTTCACGAACTCGGGTCGAATATGCCGTCGTTCGTCGGGCCTGGCCGAGTGCTCGAAATCGGTGGCGAGCGGTTCTTGATCGAGGCGGAGTATCACTGGCCTGGCGCGACCGTCGCGGGTGAGACTGAGAAGGACCTAGCGGCGACAAAAGCGACCGCGGACAGCGCCCAGGCGAAGACGTCGGTCAAGCTGACGCCGAAGGCCGACTTCGTCTTCTTCCTTCCGGGCGTTCCGGGAGCGTTCATGACCGGCTTGGTCAGCATTTGGACCGCTATCGCCACCGCTTGGTCACACAGCCAGTCACAGGGCGGGGGCGTAGAGGTCGGCGTGTCGTTGCCGAAGGGCAGTGACTCCGGTGCTGAGGGCTACCAGGGCATGACCGCGGTCAACGTACCGATGTCGCTGAGGTTCTCCCGCTTGGACAAGCACGGCAATCCCACTGGCCCGACGAGCATCTTCGGCGCCGGCCGTCGCGTCACCGAGAAGATCCGAGCGACGTTGGCGGTGCCGATCGGCTTGGAACAGAACGGACAGGAGGTAGCCGTCCCGTCGAAACTGCCACCGTCGTTCCCCTTATCCGGCGCTTTGAGGTCCACGGTGATGGGCCGTGTACTCGGAAAGCTTGTTCCCCTGAAGCGAGATGTTCCGCGCAAGCTCTTCGAGCAGGTTCACGCCCAGCTCGGAGAGCTCGAGGTCGAATCCCAGGATGAGCTCCGGAAGTTCCTTGATCCGCAGACCATCATCTCCTTGTTGCCGAGGATGGCGGTCTCGGCGGAGGAAGCCGACGAGCCGGGGAACCCCAGCGCCGCGCAGAAGTGGTTCACCTCGCCGTCACTGCAGCTTCGACGCAATTGGTTCAAACGCACCTTCTCGCCTCGTTCGCAGAAGGTCCAGATCCAGGCGGTGGCACGCAAGGTTGCTTATCACCAGACGCTCGAAGGCGCCCAGTTCGAAGTCAAGGAAGTCGAATCCGGTTCGAAGAGCGCGTCGAGTACCACGGGGCGGAATATCACCACCTTCCTGGCCGGTGGGCCGGGATACGACGTCGGCGTACTGACAGCCGGAGGCGGTCCTGTGCTCGGAGCCGGTGGCGGAAGAAACAGGAGAGCCGCCCACGAGCAGGAACAGAGCCGTTCCGTCGAGAAGAAATACGACGGCGGCGTCGTCGTATATCGCACCGTGTACGACCTCAAGGTCCGTCCCCTCGGCCGACCGGCGATCAATTTCGCTGAAGCATTCGAAGCACCGGAACTGGCTGAGCTTGAGGATGCTCTGACTGCGGGCCTGGTTCCGGACGCCGGCACGAACAAGGCCGTCACGGCAGATGGTGTCTCGGAGGAATCTCCCTCCGAGACACCATCTGCCGTGACGGCCGCGGGTGAGCTTCAGCTTCACGAGGTGAGTGGGCGCCTCAGCGCGATCCTGAAGGCATCGGCGAAGTCGATCCCGGGGCACAGCCGGTGGGCGTGGCGGGACGCAAGGCTCATCACCACCTCTGACGACCCCGTCCTGAAGGACGGTTTGAACGCCAAACGGGGACTGCAGTTGGATCGTTCCGAAGCGATCGATGCAGCGATGCTCAAGGAGAGCATCGCTCGCAAACTGGATGAGCTGATCCTGGGCAACCCGTTGGCGGTCGAACTCGAACCCGAACAGGGCAGGGCGCACGAGTATCACACCGGATTCAAGATCGAGCCAAAACTCAAAGGAAAGCTCACGCTGCTGGGGCCTGCCAAGGGCGGCATCGAGAGGGCTGACCTGAGCGATGCCGAGAGCCGGAACTTCTCGGTCAGCCGGGACTGGAATGTGACCGGGGGAGCGCGAGGTCGGGTCTATTCGAGGATGGCCGGTGAGGTCGTCATGGCCACTCCTCAGGTCAAGGTCGGATACTCGCGCTCCGGTATGGCAAGTGTGGAGAGTGGCATCGAAACGGTCACCGGTGGTGCTGTCGCGGAAGCACCGGATGAAGCGGGCAAGAGCAATCCCCTGCGCCTGAACCGGTATGCCGCGACCGTCGAGTTGGAAGTGAAGGGTGGTTCCTGGTCACGGTTGACCGATATGGTCCGGAAGCTCACCGTCGGGAAGCCCGGCCTACACATTCCTGATCATCCCGACCTGCCGATCGTCGACCCGTTCGCGAAAGCGGACGGGCGCGAGGCGGGCAAGCTCACCGTCGATGTGGTCGTGGAGCTGACCGAGCACGAAGCGAAAGCCTTGGAGAAGGCAGACGAGCAGATCCCGGTGGTGTTGCCGTCACGCCCGATCTATCGCAATCCCCACTTGCAGACGAAGGTGTCGCGGATTCTCGATGGTGTGTCACCACAGTGGGTCCGGGGCCTGGACCAAGTAAGGGACCTCGTGCGGGACTCGCTGAAGGCGGCTTCGGGCGGCGACCGGGCCTTGGCCTTCGAGGACGGTGAGAACTCGCAGCTCATCGACCTGGCGATCTCGTCGGCGGCGGTGCGCAGCGATCCGCGGCTGCTCACCCGCCTGACCCGTATCGACGGGCTCCGGTGGCTGCGCCGGAAGAAGATTCTGACCGGGAACGTGGCGCTGAGTTACCGCTTGCACGAACCCGTAGTGCTCGCGCGGCGTGAACGTAAGCCCGAGGTCACCGTGAAGGGTACGAAGACGACCTCCTCGGAGAAGACGAGAACCTGGACCTTCGGGTTCCAGGTCGAGCCGGCCTTCTTCCCTGTTTCCGATGCCTCTGGGGATGGCTCCGGAGCCCGCGTGGCCGGCGTCGGCCCCACGCTGTTGGAGCTCAATTTCTGGACCTTGAGCTTCCGCAAGGCATTCGGGCGCGCCCTGCGAGTGAAGACGACACAGACGCTGGAGCGTGGGCCACGGACCGAGCATCTGATCTGGGCCGACCTCGAGGCGACCGCGGTGGCTGAGACGACCAGCCGCAACCCGTGGGACTTCTGGCACGTGCGCCGCCGGCGTCCGGCGACGAGCGATACCAGACGACGGAATATTCCGCGTGCCGTCCTGGCCTGGGTGACAGAGGAACAGTTGCACGCGATCCGGACCGAGCAGGCCGCGGAGGAGGCGCGACGCGCGGGAGCCGAACGGCCCTCAGACCCGGTACGCCCGGAACCTGCCGGGAGTATCGTCCTTCCGCCTTCCACGCTCGGCGACGGGGACTGGGCGGACAGCGTGATCGATCCCATCGACCTTTCCGGGCGGCTCGACGAACTCTATGGCGCACTGGAGGGAAAGCTCCCCGCCGAGGAGATCGAACTGCTGCGGAACAACGCCTCCGCGGATACCGGACACGACAACCAGCGGGCGATGGTCGAATTCCTGTCGAACCTGCAGGTTGCGTTGCCCGACCTCGCGAATGGCGGCGGTCGCGCACTCTTGCGGATGGAACAGGGGCGAAGTTCGGGAACCACTCATGAGCTCGTCGTCGAGGCGAAACTCGTGAGCGCGTCACCGGCACGGGTGATCCACGGCAAGCTGACCAAGACGTCAGCGGTGCGGAAGACGACGACATCGTCCAGCGGTGACACCCGGAGCGTCGCCGAGATCATGGTGTTGCCGTCCGCGGGGCCGCTTTTCCAGTCGGACTCAGAGATCGCCAAGGCGGAAAACGACCCCGGAAAACACGGTGCGCCATTCTGGGCCTTCGGTTATGGATTCGGGCACATCAGTGACTGGCTGAACCGGATCAGGAATCGTACGAGGGCCCGCACCGTTGACTTGGTGCAATCCGAAACGGTCAGTGGAGCGCTGGCCGAGCGCGATCTGGAAATCGCCTTCGACATCCGTTTCGAGCGCAACGGCCGACGAGTGGCAGGACTTGCCGACGTACGCACCGTACGTGGTCAGACCCCTATCGAAGATCGGGGAAGTGCCGATGGCGACCTGCGGCCCGGCACGGTGATGGAACGCGCGAGCGACGAAGCCACCGGCGAGAGCATCGATCGATGGCGGAACAGTCCTGGTACGGAACAACTGCCCTCCGATCCCGCCCACTTCCGAGCTGTCGAGTTCAAGGGCGATACCAAGCACCTGATCGCCGGGGCCGAGTCGCTCCTGCGGAACGGAACCGGGCGATCGGTGGATGCACTGACCAGCGCGATGCTGAATTCACAGCTGACTCCCCGCGCCCTGGGTGCCCTGGCCTCGGACCAAGCAGGTGTCGAACTGGTCTTGCCGCCTTGGATGAAGGGCAAGCTGACCCTGTATCCGAAGCTGGACGGGCCGGGAGGGCTCGAGAGCGCCAGCGGCCGGATTGTTCTGGGGGGAAGCACTGAGTCTTCGCGCGACTCGGAGACCAAAACCAGCGTCGAGAACGCGCAGGCGGTCCTGAGCGCGCCGATGGCGTGGGCTGGCGCCCCCCAAGCTCCCGGACACACCACCTATGAGGACGGCCGCCGGTCGTTCGGCGCGGTCTCCGACTTCGTCTTCGCCCTCATGGAGCATGGGGCCTCGGGAAGTGGTCACGAACACGACACCGCGTCTCATTCCGGCGGCGCGGAGCTACCGACGTCGACGAACGCCGCCAAACCAGACCCGTTCACCAGTACCTGGTCCTATCCCACGAAGTTCCTGTTGGTTTTCGATCCACGCGATTCAGGCAAGACCAGAGCGCTCGAGGTCGATTTCGACAAGGGCTTCGTGATCCGGCGCACCGACCAGAAACATCGGCTGCCTGAGGAGCTGGTCCGAAGGGTCGAAGAGCTCGCGCGGCGTATCAAGGAATGGTCTGCCGCAATAGACAAGGCAGGGAGGGTTCCTACCGCCGGCGCCACCGCAGCTGAGCAACGGGCCGCCGCGAAGGTCTTGAAGGCATACATCGGCTACGAAAAAGCCCTGAACGCCGCACGAACTGATCCTTGGCTTCGGGGGGGACGGCCTGCCGCCCGTATCGAGCTTCCCGCAGGAGCCGCCCGCGTGCCTGTCGAGGGGCGGAACGAGCTGTTCCAGATCGCTCGGAGGCTCCTCGACGAGCGTGCGCAGGGGCGTACCCCCGGAGTTCGCTACCGCGTTCTCGGTGATCCTGAAGAAGCTGTGCGCAAGTTCCTCGCGGTGGTCATGCCGGACTTCGACTCGGTCGTTCACCTGGCACAACCCTCGGTTCCCGACGGAGCGCGACGTCTCGGGCGCGAAGAGCTCGGTTTGGCCCAAGCGCCGCAAATCGTCGCACGGGACGGGAATCCGGTCATCGAGGTTTGGATCGACGACGAGATTTCGGTACCCGAGCCTGTGTCGGTGAACACGGGCTGGAATGGGCGTGGTCTGCCGACGATTCGCGAGGAAGACGAGCCCGATGCGGATGGGCTCGGGGACGTTGCTGG
This sequence comes from Amycolatopsis sp. lyj-90, assembly GCF_046549035.1. Classification (NCBI taxonomy): domain Bacteria; kingdom Bacillati; phylum Actinomycetota; class Actinomycetes; order Pseudonocardiales; family Pseudonocardiaceae; genus Amycolatopsis; species Amycolatopsis sp. lyj-90. Next base: position 266,070 of record NZ_JAJPWP010000011.1, on the reverse strand, counting down.
TCCGAGGGTGTCTGAGGTGGACTTGTCGGGAGCGGAACGGACACATCGAGCGACCGGACATGTGCCGGTGGGTACGGGGTGGGATGGGCGTGGTCTGCCCACCATTCTCGAGGAGGAGGAGTCCGAGACAGCCGCATCCGAGGGGACGTCCGGCGCGAGAGGATCCGATGTCGACTCACCCGGCGAGGCTCGTAGGCGGCGTCTGTTCCGGGAGTCCCTGCCGGTGTACGCCCGTGATGGCGACGCGCTAGGTCTCGTGGTCGTGAGTGAGGTGATGGGAAGAGAGGACCTTCAGCGGAACATCACCGCCGAGCTCGCCAAGCTCGGGCCGGAGGAGCCGGAAGGTGTGGCGGCCATCTCGAGGAAGGCGGGCCGCAACAGGTTCGAGAGGTTCCTCAAACATGGGCGAACATTGATGGTCCGGGTCGGCCAGAAGTGGTACGAGGTCCGTGCCCGTGCGGTTTTGCATCTCGATAAGGCGACGGAGGTCACCCGTCCTGAGAACTCAGGTGTCTGGGAGGTCCGCGAGCAGCATCTGGTCAATCACTCTGAGGCCGAACAAGGCCGGTCATCCGAGCGGGTGGGTGTATCGACCACGTCACTGCTTTCCCAGGGGATCCCGGTCATCGCCGCGCCCAGTGTGTCGTTGGCCGGTCCGGTTCCGGTCCAGACGGCCGAAGTGGCCACGAACCAGCAAACCGTCTGGCGTCCGAACACGGACGTTCTGAGCGCGAAGGTGCCGACTACCTATCACTTCACGATTACCGCCGAGAACGGCGATGTGGTCGGCGAGGGTACGTCGGACGGTGCGGTCAGCCTGATGAATCCGGATTCAGTCAGTGAGCTCGCCGAACCGTCGGAAGTCGTGTCGCACGGAGAACCCCGGCCTGGCTGGGAGAAGAGAGTCGCCTACCTCGCCGTCGACGTGGTTGGCCTCGACGAACGCGACCTGTTCGACAAGGTCAGCGAGAAGCTCCACCCATCGGTGACGAAGTTCGAAGCACCAGGACGTGGCGAACTCCGCGATTTCGTGGCAGAGACGAGCGTCCGCGCGATGGCGCCTAGGGCACTGCAGGACGGTTCTGTGCTCTCGCCGGATCTGGTGAGTCCCCACGGGGCTCATCGCGAGGCGGTTCGCCTTGAAATACGGCCTGAGAACGTTGAGTTTGTCCGTTTGGTAAGCGACAAGGGCGAGTCCCGTCAACAGGAGACATCGCGCGTCGAACACTCGACGACGACCACCACCACGGCAGGAGCCGACTTCACCGGGGGCCTCGGTGGCGGGGCCGGACTTCCTGGCGTCGCGATGGGGTATGGGGGCGCGGTCGGAGGTCCTGCCGCCAGTGTTTCCGACACCGTGCACGACGGCAGGAGCCTCACCACGGGGACCGGTATGTACGTCAGCAAGGACGTCGGGCTGTACCTGGTGAGTGGCAAGGTCGACGTGCAGACCGTGCGCGGCGAGTGGGTCACGGTGCCCGCCAAGATGTATGTCCGGCTGGACCTGCGGGAGGCGGCCGCGGAGAACCTGCCGGTCCCGCCTGGCTACGGCGAGCGGTTCAAGGACGTGGGACCGCGGTTCGCGCCGCCCTACCTGGCGGCCGGGACGACCGGAGGCCAGGTCCGTATCGGTTCCATGCCCACCGCGGCTCAGGTGCTTCCCCGGATCGAGTCGGCACTGCGTCGAGCACCAGGTTTGAAGGACCTGCTGCCGAAATGGAGCTCGTTCGAGACTGAAATGACCACGCGCTCCGGGGACGCGTCGTTGCCGCGGCTGGCGAACCTGCGAAAACTCCAGACGAAGTTCTCGGCGACGGCCTTGAAATCGAACCCGGAAAGGTTGTTCGGCCGAGGTGTGTCGACCCGGCTCAAGCGTCGCGGCATTTTCACTGACCACTTCATCAGCGTCACGGTCAAGGCTGAACTTTCCGAGGGACGTCACCTCGGGCAGGCCGATGCCCGGACAGTGACTGGCATCCAGACGGCCGGCACATCCATTGTCGGTGCCGCTGCCACGGAAATCGGTGGGAGCCTGGGTCTCGAGGCGCGCGGGCGAGTGGGTTTCGATGACGCCGCGGGCATCGCGAACTTCGTCGGCAGTCCGCTCAAGTACATCGACAGCAAGTCTCGCCGAAACGCCGGTGCATCGGTCACCGCCACGACCGTGGAACTGGGCGGGTCCGATCGCGCGCAGGTCTTCGAACACGGCGTAGTCTTCAAGATCAAGATCAAAGAACATCGGCGCCCTCGCCCGTGGGTCCGGCGGCTTACTCTTGGATCGCCGGTCCGTACGACGCCTGAGGTGCACGCGCTGGCCGGTACGCAGCCCGGGGCGCCGGTTCAGATACCGGAGCTGCGTGGCACTACGGAACTGTGGGTGAACGACTCCCTGGTCCATCAGGACGACCCGTCCGCGTTCATGCCGGGGGAATCAAAGGTCATCGACCTCGATCCTGAGGACTTGCCTGCGGTCGGCCGATTGTCCCGTGTGGACAGTGTCATGGACGACGATGATGCCACCACCAGCCCCGTCCCCGAGTTCCAGCACATGGAGGCCATCGCCGGAACCGAGGTACTGGGAGACCTGGGCATCCGGCTGCTCGCCGAGGCCGCCGGCGGCGACACAGCACTCGGGATCGTCGGAAGCGACGTGCACGAGCGTGTCCAGGACATGCTCGCGCCCGATGCCATCCGAGCTGTTTCGAAATCCGCCTTGGCGCAGGGAGTCCGTTCCGGAAACCTGCGCTATGAACGTCGGCTCGCCTACCGGACCGGCGCACTCGAGATGCGAATGGACTTCTCGAAGCCGCAGGTCGTCATGGTCTCCGACGCGGGGCGGGACGAGGTGACACACAGCGGGGGAACAACGGCGACCTCACACTACGCTCGGGCGAAAGCTGCGGGTCCTGGCGCCCACTTCGATACTTTCTTTCCTGGCACGGATTCCGGCTCGGCGGCCGCGGGCCGGCTGGCGCTCGGTGGCGACTTGAGGTTCTGGGGGCGGAAGCGTTCGCGGGCGATGGAGACCAGCGCTGCCATCGACCACAAGCTGAGGTCGTCGCGACACGGCAGAACAGTCCTGGTCCAATACGACGCCCGAGTCCGGTTGATCGCCGAGGCACGTCGAGAGGCTCGCATCGACGGGCGGGTATCGCGTGCCGGCGCGGACGTGTATCTCCCTGGTTCGGCCTACGTGCGGATGACCGAGCAGCAAGCGCGGAACCAGGGGCTGCTGCCCGCTGCCGAACCACGACTCGTTGTTTCGGCGCTCGGGGCGCCGACGCTGGCCTTCGGTTCGTCGGGATCGCTTGGTGCCTACACGGTCGAAGACACACCAGACCTTTCCAGTCTTCTCGACGACTTGCGAACCGGACTCGGTCGTAAGGGGGAGAAGCTGCTCCCTAAGTCCATTTTGGACGACGCGATGGGGAACGTCGAGCGCCTTGCCGGCCGTCTCGACGCTCAGAGCGCCGTTTCGCTACTCGACGACGCGATGGACGGTGGGGTGGCGAACCGCCTGCACGAACCCGGAAAGCTCTGGTCGGACGACTACAACGTCGTGTTGAAGGCGACCGCCGAAGAAGCCGAGTTCCTGGGTTACGAGAACGATGGCAGCAAGATCAAGCAGACGGTCACGGTCACGAACGCGACGAGAACCGCTGAAGAGCGTTCGACGTCACAGGCCGCGTCATCCAGGCTTGGCTGGAGGAGCCTGTTCGCTACCGGGGAGAGCGGCCGCACCGGTATCGGGGGAGCAGCAGGTTTGGGTGGGACGAAGAGTCGTGTCAATCGCCTTGTCACCACCTCTGCACTGACCGGGATCCGCACGACAACCTCGTCGGCTCCCCAGGGCCGCTACCGGGTCCGGCTGAGCTGGGAGCTGAGTGTCGAACGGCAGGGGATCACGCTTGCCTCGGCCACGCTCGCGCGCGATACGAAGATCAAGGTCAATGCCGACGATCAGCGCATCGGCGGTGGCGAGGGCACAGAGCATCACGCGACGGTGCGCAAGGTGGATCCAGTTTCCGAGGCGGAAATCGGAGAATGGCGTAAACCGGGGCTGCTGCTTTCGCCGACCTCGGTGGTAGAGGGGTTCCGTGGCGCCGCGGATATCCGGCGTGGTGTGGTGCAGGCCGCCACCGAGGCGGGCGCCAAAGCCGGCCTGCGCGGTGAGGAGACGGGCGCGATGGCGATGCTGGCCGCGGCCGTGAGCAACACCGCGATGCGCGCAGGCTTGCCCAAGGCGTCCGCGTCCGGGCAAAACCTGCCCACGATGTACTCGATGACCTTGAGAGGGGGGCAAGAAGCGAAGGTCACGATCCACAGCCGGTTGGACGACGCACGGTTGGCCGGCGTGAGCGATGAGGTCCGGCTTGACCAATCCGCCAGGATCGTCGAGACATTCTTGCCCGAGACGGGCTACTCCTCCGCTGCTTCCACCCTGGTGAACGCGGGGGACGGCAGCAGTTCGAGTGAGGCGGGCGACCAGCACATGCCGGGCGGCGGCGGTCCGCAGAGCACGAACCCGCACCATCTTCCCTCGGGTACGACGACGGCGCCACGGTGGATCACACTGCGGTCGAGCGGTCGGACCGGGCTGGTGCAGTTCGGCGCCGAGCATCTGATCGTGGTCGAGGTCGGCGGTGTCAGCAGCACTGTGGTCGTTCCGAGCCCGGCGTCGGTCCTGGCCCGGATAGCGGAATCCGAGCTGCCGAAGGTGCTGGGTAAGGCTCTCCCGGCCGACGTCGGCCAAGCACAGGATCGCGTGCGGCAGGCCGCTGCGCTCTGGCGGGCGAAGGAACACATTCTCAGCCGCAAGCAGCACGTCGTCGACCAGTTCTGGCTTGAAAGCCGAGCGGCGGAGCGACACCTCCGTGAAGCTGCCGGCGTGGAGAACGACTTCTCGGACGATCCACGGAGCGCGATCGTCGCCGCCAGGGCTGCCGCCGAAGCTGATCTGGAAGCGGCGGCCGATATGGCCGGACGAGCCGAGATCGAGGAACGGCTGGGGGAGCTCGGCGAGATTCAGGTGCGGGAGGAAGCGATCCTCGACGACCTGACCGGCGGCCTCAGGCCCGCACGAGCGAGCCTGGCCGAAGCCGCTCACGAAGCCGACATCGCACTGAACGCCTGGCTTGATGCCAAGGCTGAACTCCAGCATCGGATCGAAGAAGCTCAGATACCGACCACAGGCGGGCCGGCGCTTTCCCTGCCGGAATGGGTGGAGAGGCGCTGGGAAGACGCGCAGAGGATCCTGGCGACCGATCTCGTGCCGGCGGACGAACTCAGGAAGCTCGCCGCCCAGGCTCGGACTGAACTGGCAAAACACTTCCGGTTGCGGACGCCCACCGGGGATCCGGCCGAGCTGACGGGGCGGGATCACGTCCTGCACACGATCCTGACGGCAGATCTGGTGAAGGCGAAGACCACCAACGAGAGTGACGCGTCGGCAGCGGCGTTTGCCAGGCTCACAGCGAAGGAACTCGCTCGCGATCTCGGGGGTCGGCGGCGGCCCCGATTCGTCGCGGCTGATCCTGTTGTGGGTGGCGTGCCGATGCGGCGGATCGTGGCGGGTGCGTTGGTGGGTGAGGCTGATGCTGAGCTCGTGGGTTTGGCTGGGGCGTGGGGGCGGGAGCCGGGTGTTGTGGCTGTGGGGTTGGCGCACGACGTGGTTCGGGAGGGCGCGGCCGCCTCAGTGCTTGCTGCTGCGAAGGCGGGTGGTTGGGACGGGTCGCAGGCAATTCGGATCATTGGTTGCGAGGATGCGGCGGGAAGTCTCGAGAAGCTGACGCGTGCGGTGCGGGCGTTGGCGATTGCCGAGGAAGGGCGGATTGTTGCTGTCGGTGCCCCGATCGGGCTGGCGTTTTTGGTTGGTGCAGGGGATGGTCCCGCCGTTCGTGTCGGAGAGTTGGCTTTTGGAGCGGACCTGACTCTTGCGCCGGTCTTGTGGCCTGAGGAGCGGAGTTGGAAGTGGTTCGATCAGATGCATTCTGAGGGGTGGCACGGGGAACGTCCTTACACGCTGCAGCCTGCTCCGGGCGGGCGTGTGGTCGACAAGCCGATGCATCTCGGCCCGCAGGCGCCGGTTGGGTCAAGTGCGGGCGGTGCTTCGGGAGCCGCTCCATCGTCGGACGCCGCGCATTATGGCCTTACCGACGAACAGTTGGCGGGGATGACCACTGTCGAGGTTGAGCTGCTTAAGTGGCGGCCGGCCGACTGGAATGATCCGACGCAGACGTGGGTGAAAAGGCGGCGCGAATTGCAGCACCGGCTGCCGTCGAAGTATGGGGAGTTAGAGATCGCTGCGGCTAATGAGGCTACACGTAAGCTATTTAAGGCATGGGTGATGGGTTTGCGAGGAGAGAGCCGTGTCACCAAGACGAGCACCGGCACATTGCAAACGCAAAAGATCGGCACGGAGTGGGTTGCAAACAAGTTGGCGGGTGAAAATATGGTTTCCGCCACTACGGTGAAGAAATGGTGGGGATCCGTCAAGTCGGCCATTGACGCGGGCATGAAACTGTTGTGGGAAGATAAGTTCCGAGGCGAGAAGGTCAGCATGGAGGCGTATTCGAGCACTTTGGAAAAATTTGAGGAAGAAAATGGGCCCTGGATACGGGACGATCACCAGAGGAGGACAAATAACAGCCTGGAGCATGCGGATGTTCGCCTCCTGCTCTTTGTGAGAGAAAGCTTTTTAGGGGATGAGAGCAAGGTGCGGGCATTGAGCGGCTATCTGGACGAAATGTGCTATCTGATTAAGGAGATGTTGGGGGCGGGCGAGGTTCCTGAGATCAGCCCGGTCTTGCTGGGGAAGACAAGTGGGCGGGCGATGCTCAAGTTGGTGGTGATGCCGGATGAGGTGGAGGGCGGCACGCCGCTGACCTATTACGACAACTCATTGGTGCTGGATCTAAAGTACATGGGGAAGATCAGTGATCTGCCTGCGGTCCCGGCTGAAAGGTTGACAAGGTGGGTGCATTCAAGGCAATTAGTCGCGATTTCCCGGAAAACGCCAGTGAAGTCCATTCTGCTTTCTTCGAGTCCCATATTCAAAGACTCCAACGAAGCGCGGATCAAGCGCAAGCAGCGCTTCGTCGATCTAGTGTCAGAAGGCACGAATCGGACGTTTGGTGACATTGATGATTCGGAAGGCTACCGGGTCGCACCGATAGTGAAGATGAGGTATGAGGGTGCACCAAAATTCACGGATATTACGGTTCGGGTGAGCGTCGAAGGCGAAGCCGCCGTTGCGCTGGAAGACGATCTTGATCCGGATAAAGGACTGTGGGTGATTCGGGAGAGAGAACTGTGGATGATTTCGACCGGTGGCAGCTTGGACAGGAATGACGAGAGTGGTGCGATAAAGATCTACTCGGATGACCGTGAAGCACTTCTCGAAGTGTGTCAGTGGATCGCACGGCTTTCCTTACGTCGGTATTACGGTGATAGTCGGGATAGTGATCCTGTCGGCCCTGTAGATGTTCGCGTGAACGAAACAAGATATGAACATGGCGACGAAAGCCTAAGCGACAACTTGTCTGCTATTGTGCGCGGCGTCTTCGATGAGGCGCTGATCGCGGAGCAGTCGAATCGCGAAAACAAGTTGACGGCGGCGGATTTAGGGATACTTTTTCCAGTCGGAAAAAACCGGATGCAATCCGGTAAGAGAAAAGATCCAGCAAAATTCGAGTTCCAGTCATTTGAGTTAAAGCTGCATCCTGATCGGCATCTCGGTTGGACGCGGGCCGACTATCGGAAGACGTCGGCAATGGAAGGGCTGGATTTCGTGTCCGGTAGGTCCCAGCTGACTCCTGTGTCGGAGTGGCAGGTGGGTCAGGTCGTGACGGGCGCTGTGAGACGTGCGGTGGATCTCGTCAGGGGATCAGAAGACCAGGTGGCTGCTGTGAAGCGGATCGAAGCCATTGTCAGTCATGGGGGCCACGCAAATTTGCAACTCAACAAGGCTCGGCAAATCCGATTGCGCAGCTTGATAAATGAGAAAGTGTCCAAGGCGCTGGAAGAGTATTCAGACGAGATGGCGGCTGGACTGCAGATCGCTAGGCCCACGGTAACAGTAGAGTTCACGACTGCGGATCGTCACAAAAAGTCTGTCAGTGCGGCAATCTATGTGGGGAACCCACCGCCGGCGTCGTCGGTTGGTATTTCTGAGGAAGCGGTAACCCAGGACGGCGCCAACGAATCTGCTGTGGTGGCCTCTAATCGAAGCTCTGGTGGGCCTTCGTCGGACTTTGCCGTAAAGGCCGGTGGGGTTTTCGCGGCAAGAGGACAGGTGATTCCGAGGGGGGCCATTGAGGAGGCTGAGAATTTCCGCCGACGTGTTCGTGGGAATTCGCGGGTGGGTGAGATTGATCCAGGGGGTACTGGTGAGCTGTCTGTTCTCAAGAAGCAGTTGTCGGATGAGGTTGTGCGGATGGGGGAAAATTTGAGGGTGTTGCCGGATGACTTTGCTCCGGATGCTGCGACGTTGAGGGCGCGAGTGGAGGGGTGGTCAGGTCTTGTGGAGGCTCTTCTGGCGGTGGGGCCGTCTGGTTGGGATGGTCGTGATTTGGAGGGTCGAGTTGCGGCTGCGCGTTCGTTGAATGCGCGTTTGCGTAGTTATCGTTCTCAGTTTGAGCAGCGTGTGAAAGTTTTGTCGGAAGGTGGTTCTGAGGCTCTTGGTGGTCGGGGGTTTGAGATTGATCTTCCGGTGTCGGGGGTTGTGGGTGAGGTGTTGGTGGAGCGGGTTGTGGCGGGTGCGTCGGTGCATTTGGTTGGTGGGGTGTCTGAAGAGCTGGTCAGGGAGTTGCAGCGGGAGCCGGGTGTTGTGGCTGTTGCGTTGGCACATCGAGTGCCCCGGGAGGGGGCGGCGAGGTTGGTGTTGGATGCTGCGAGGACTGGTGGGTGGGATGGTTCGCAGGCTATTCGGATTATTGGTTGTGAGGATGGGGCCAAGAGTTTGGAGAAGTTGGCGCTTGCGGTGCGGGAGTTGGCGGTTGCGGAGGCGGAGCGGGATGTTCCTGTCGGTGTTCCGGTCGGGCTGGCGTTCTTGGTTGGTACAGGGGACTATCCGGCCGTTCGTGTCGGAGAGTTGGCTTTTGGAGCGGACCTGACTCTTGCGCCGGCCTTCTGGGCTGAGGAGCGGAGTTGGAAGTGGTTCGATGAGATGCATTCTGGGGGGTGGCGCGGGGAACGTCCTTACACGCTGCAGCCTGCACCGGGCGGGCGTGTTGTCGACGAGCCGACGCATCTCGGCCCTACCTTGAAGGAATTTCTGGACAACCGTGGGATCAAGGATCGGCTGCGTCTCGAAGATTTTGAGAGAGGCACGCTGGGTGAGGATGTCAAGCTTCTTCTTCGTGAAACGCGTTTGGGGACAGAGCTTCCGCTGGAACTGTTGGAAATGATCCGGAGGCAGGTGGAACTCGATCCCGTGCCGGAAAGGCCAGAAGTCTCTGCCGTCCGGGAGTGGGTCAACCTCATCAAGGACGAAAGGGATCAGCGCGGCGACTACCGTTATTTCTCCAGCGAAGTGCAGGAGATGTCGGATGGGTTGGTCGACCACTGGGTCGTGAATGACTTGAGGGAATTCGCCCGATCGGACTGGCATGGGCGGTTAAACGCGTTCGGCAGGCTGCCGGACTTCGGCCGCAAGGCTGTCGCATCGATGATGGCAGGGTTCGTCGATGCCGCGGTGCAGGCTCGGCGTGGGGCGCTGCCTAGCGTGCACGTGGTGCGTTACGTCGCGAAGCGAAATCCAGACGTCGCGAAGCAAAATCCAGGCACGGTGGTGAAGTCGATGGTGAGGTCTGGCAAGTCGGTTGCGAAGGCGTTGGCAAGGGGGAAACTGCCGGAGCGGCCGCGCTTGCCGGTGAAAGATGATGATCTGCCGGATGTGTTGCGCCCGGTGATGCAGCGGGCCGTGAATGCTCGGCTGCAGGAATACGGGTGGCCCAAGTCGATGCCGGTGGAGAGGCTGCTGGCGCGGGTGGACATTCGGACCCGGGCGTTGCCGCCGGGAGACCCACGGATCGATACCGTTCACGTTCACGTGGACGGTCAGCCGCCTCCCGGTGGGCTTTACGGTCCGGAGATCTACGACGATGTCAACGACCCGAATTCCTCAAAGCACAATCAGTACCGTGAGGCGCAGGCGAAACTGCTCGATTGGAGTAGCGAGGACGCGGTCTTCACGCGTGCCCGCGAACTGGTGAACGAGTTTAACCAAGATCCCAAGGACTTCACCGAGCCGAAATCGCCCCTGCTTCGCTTGTACGAGGCTCGGTTCGAGGCGGCAGTCCAGATGGTTGCCTGGGAAGGAGTCTTCTGGTCCGTCCGCAGCATGCAAGACCAGGAGTTTATGGCGAGCGTGCTGGCGCGCAGGCTGGCCGGTTGGGTGGGTTTGCGTCGAGCGAAGGGTGTTCTGGGTGGTCGGTCTGAGGGGGATGGTCGGTTGGGGTCTGTGGTGGAGTCGGGTTGGTTGGTGCCGGTGAGCGATCGTGTCGGTGTTGTTCAGGCCGGGATGGTTTTGGGTGATCTGGATTCGCCGGCGGCGTCGGCGGGGAGCTGGTTGCGAGACGAGCCTGGGGTGTTCGGTGTGGTGATCACGGATCATCTTGTTCCGGATTCGGTGAGCCTGGTCAAGGCTCTGCTGGCCGCGGGCTGGAACGGGACGGACGAGGTGCGGCTGTTCCTCTGCGCTCAGGACGGTCTGCCTGAGCTTGCCGCGCGGCTGGAAGACCAGTGGGAGATCCACGTTTCTTATCCTGAGGAGTGGGTGTGGTTCGGGATGGAGGGCGACTATGAGGCTGGTCGTCCGGCGGCGCGGGTGGGGCAGGTCAAGTACGTCGACGGCGAGCCGCGGCTGACGTTGCGGGCCGATGGCAAGGGGTGGATTGATAGAAAGCCGGGCCACGAACCGAAGCCGGGTACATACATGCTGGCCGCTCCTGACCGGGCTCCGCGTCTGGGATTGACGCAGAAGGTCCATCTGGGCCCACCGGCGCTGGTGCCGGCTGGGCCAAGTACGGGCGAGGCGTCGGGGGCAGCCGTCACGGTAGCTGTTCCGGCGCTGGACCCGGCACGTTTCGGTCTTTCTGCGGACGAACTGGCGGAAATGAATGATACGGAGAGGGGAATGCTTACGTGGCAGCCGTCCAAGGGCGGGGGAGCGCGGACGTGGATAGATCGGCTACACGAGGTGAAGGATGGGCTGCCTGTGCATTATGTGGTTCCGCCGGCGGGGACGACACTCAGGCCAAGTACGCGCGCGGCTAAATTGTTCAGGGGGTGGGTGACGGGCTTGCAAGGGGAGAAGTGGGCCGACAGCGGATTTGCCGTAACCAGTCATAATATCCAGGACGTCGCGGGTCTGCAGATTAGCGAACGAACAATTGGTCGCTGGTGGAGGGGCCGCAGGCTGTTTGGTCTGTTGGGGGATTTGTCTGGCGAGGTTGTGCGGATGGGGGAGAATTTGAGGGTGTTGCCGGGTGATTTTGCTCCGGATGCTTCGAGGTTGCGGGCGTCGGTGGAGGCGTGGGGTCGGCGATTGGAGCGCCTGCGGGGGTTGGATTCGTCTGGTTTGGATCATGTTTTTCTGGAGGGACGGATTACGGCTGCGCGTTCGTTGAATGCGCGTTTGAGTAGCTATCGTTCTCGGTTCGAGCAGCGTGGAATTGTTTCTGATCGAATTGGTTCGGGTGGTGGTTCTGAGGTCCTTGGTGGTCAGGGGCCTGATTTCGATTCTCCGGATTCATCGCGGGTTGTTGATGGGGTGTCGGTGTGGCGGTTTATGGCTGGCGCGTTTGTTGGTGTGGTTGATCATGTGCGTAAAGAGTGGATTGAAAGATTGCGGCCGGAGCCGGGTGTGGTGGCTGTGGGGTTGGCGCATGGTGTGGATCGGGAGGGTAGGGCGAGGTTGCTGGTTGAGGCTGCAACGATTGGTGGTTGGGACGGTTCGCAGGCTATTCGGATTATTGGTTGTGAGGATGAGCTGGGGAGTTTGGAGAAGCTGGCGCGCGAAGTGCGGATGCTGGCGGTCGAGGAGGCGAAGAGGAATGTTCCTGTTGGTTTTCCGGTCGCATTGGCGTTTGTAGGTTTCCCTGATGGTGGCCCGGCGGTTCGTGTCGCAAGGATGGGTATTACTGATGATCTAACGCTTAGGCCGTCCTTTCTGTCTGAAGAGGAGGCGTGGAAGTGGCTCGATGATGAGAACCCCGCGGAGCGGCTGGGGGGCCGTCCTTACACATTGCCGCCTGTTCCTGGCGGTCCCGGGGGCGGGGAAGCAATGCACTTCGGTCCCGCGGTGAAGATGCGATCGACAGGCACGCTGGACGGCGATCCTCCACGAGCCGGGACTGCCGCGAAACAGATCGTTACGGCAGAGGACGCGATCGACCATTTGAAGAACTGGCGGCCGAATGTGTGGGATGGGACGCAGACGTGGGTAAGCGAACTCCATGGGCTGCGGGACAAGCTGGGGTCGGCGTACGAGGCGCCTGAAGGGGAGCGCCTTCCGACGAGCGGCCCCGTCGCCGAGCTGTATGAAGGATGGTTGCTCAGCGCGAAGAATGCGTGGATTCCGGGAAGGAAAACACCAGGGGTTGGTCACACGTTGTTGCGGCGAGTGACCGGCCAGTCGGCAATCTCCGAAGATCGTTTGAAAGCGCTGCTGAATCCCAAAGCTCCTATTGTGTCGGAGGCGGAAATCGATGCGGTTCTTCGGAGGCAGCGCGCGGCAACTGGGACGACTTCGGGAGCTGTGGGTGTTCGGGAGGAGATGTCAGCTTCGGGATCGGTCCTCGATAGCGTTCTGCCAGTAAATTCCAGTGCGCCTGGAGGAGTGGCTGCTCAGAGTTTTGGAGAGGCGGCACTTGAAGGGTGGCAACCCTGGCTATCTGATTCGGAAACGTGGTGGGATGAAGCCCAAAGGCAGTATGAGAGTAAAATGTTGCCAAAAAGCTACGGTGAGCCCTCAAAAAAGAGTCTTCTGTATCGCAATTTGTTCGAGAAATGGGCGCGGCGAATGTTTCTCGAGAATGTGGACGGTAGCTGGGTCTTTAAGCCTGCAGATATTCAAAGGTTGGCTGGAAAGGTGGGCTTCGCTCCTAAGACGTTGCAAGGATTGGCAGCAAAGGTACGACGTGGCTATCTCATTGAGACATCCGGGGCGGTAAAGGAACTATTGGACTTCCGGCCGTCGGAGGCGGCCTTGAATCTTTTGGATAAGGCAAGAATCCTGCAGCAACGCGGAGAGCTTCCTGTGTCTTATCGAATTCCAGGCGAATCTGAGCGCGCGGTCTTTCATATGGCGGTACTGATCGACAGGTGGCTCCAGCGATTGCAGGGGGCGACAGGTTCAAACGGTGATCCAGTCACTGCGGAGGATGCCGCAAGCTGGTCAGGCTACCCCCTTCTGGAAGTGAAAGACGTACAACTTAAGTGGGCTTGGCAGACGGAGAGGAAGAGGAAAAAGAACAATATTGAGGACCATGCGGCGGGAGAAGCATCCGAGCATCCAGTCGGGGCGACAAAGTCCGCATCTGGCGAGATGCCGAATTCTGAGTTGATCAATGAACTCGTGGAAACTATGAAAGTCGGTGAATCCTTGGATGCTGCCTTGATTGGTCCGCGGGGGAAGCGGCAGCGTGTAAGTGGGGACGGCGCAGAGTCGGAGCATATCAATCCTGAAGCGGTGGACATCGAGGTAGACGATCGTCCAAATGAACTCGATACCCTGGCTGACGGTGCCCGAGAGGAATCCTTCGGTATCGAGGAAGGGCTTGACATCGACTACCCGATAATGCCTGGAGGCGACAGCGGCTTTGTTGTCGAGTTCGACAAGGACGGTATTCCTATTTCGCGCGAGGAAGATTTTTTCACGCAGAACTTCGATGCGACACTGGAGGGCAATTGGTCGACATTCAGTAACGTCCCTGGGGGTGTTCAGGGCGCCGATATGATTCCGCCGTACAATGTGAACCCGGCTGAGCTTCTTGAGGATATTGAGTGGGGGACGGCTAATGCTTCGGCGTGGTCTGAACCGGTTGATGCGGGTGGGCTGATTGACGATTTCCTCGGAGAGAGTTCGGTAACGCACGAGATCGTGTCGAGTGAGGGAAATCCGGAAGGTGGTTCTGAGGCTCCTGGGGGTCAGGTGCCTGAGATCGATCTTCCGGCTTCGTTGTGGATCTCACCCTCTGCTGGAGAAGATGTTCGGCGTCGCGGTGGGTCTGTACAGGATTTCGAGCCGCTTTCCCCGATGCTCGGCTATGAACCGTTCGCCGTCGATGGAAATGGTGCGCCGGTTCTGTCCAATTTTGAGCGGGGAAGCCTGGATCCATGGGTGTCATTCATAAGCGCTGATGCGACTGGAGTTTCCCGGTCTGGTCGGGGGACAGGAGGTCTGAGCCTCGTCAGCGTTCCGCTCCTCCATGTGCCGCAGGCAGCCGGGCATTCTTCTACGGCGAATTCGAGTGGTGGGATCAGTTTCGACTCTGGGGCTGTGCCGGAACGGGCAGCTTGGGACCGGTTGCACGCCGCGTTGCCTCGGAGTATTGCCCTCGTCAAACCGTTCTACGTCTACGCAACCGGCCGTAATGGCAAGTTTCTCGTCGGCGGTGCGTTGATCGATGGGGCCGCTTTGGCGACGAAAGTTCTGAATTCGCCGGCTTTCCAGCCGTTCGTCGACGACCCTACGGTCTCCGTAACGCTGATCAGTGCGGATCCCGCGCGTCCAGGCGTGATGCTCAACGAGGCGGCGAAGTTCGCGGCCTCGTTGCGAGGCACTCGGAAGTTTCGTTCAGTATCCGTGGGGACCGAGCGACTGGTGATAGGCCCCGCCGGCGTGGCCGTACTAGAGCACCAGGGCCGCTTCCTCCAGGTAGCGAAGGTCTTTCCTGACGACGTCCAGTGGGTACGGTTGAACCGACTCGATGGGCGGCAGTTCGGCATGGGGTTCGCTCGTCCACATATTTTCGGTACTGCTCATGCAAATGAGTTAAGAATGATGAATGATCATCGCATGCGCGCTGTAAATGAGCAGCAGGTGAATGCCAATGGGAATGTCCGAAATGATTCTCGAATCCAAGCATGGGCTGCGCAGACCGACGGTGTTCGTAAGCGTCCAGTAATGCTTTTTACTGAGGTTGTCAGAGGCGAGTTCGGTGTAACGATGTCCGACGGCAGTTCCTGGCCTGTTGGACCTGAGATGACTGCCGAGTTGGTTGCGAGGTCATCGGCGTTTCGACAATTGACCTCGGGGGAAACTCGTCCGTCTCTGATCTTGATCAGCATTAGCGAGTTGTCAGGGCGTGTTATGGCGAAGGATGCGAACCGGCGGTTTCTGAGGAAGTTGATTGAGCTGACCGGGTACTGGCAGACCTACGACTATGCAGGCCCGTTCTCAACTCCCGGAGAAAGACTGATGACTGTTCAAGGGGGTGTGGAATTTGCGGAAGGGCCGGTGCCGCTGCTCGCGGAAGTGGCGCATTTTTCATCCGACGACGTCGTCGGATTTCCTGTTCCTGGAGGGGTGCGTGAGCCGGCAGTGGAAGCTGCGGCATTGGCAGATTTCGACGCTGCGATTAAAAACGGTGTCGTTGACCTAGGTATTTCATTGCCCGGCTTGCCTTTGGTGGTTTCGGTTGATTCCCCGGACGGGACGTTTGCTCGTATCGCGACCAAATTCCATAGTGTGCTTGAACTGGATGGTGCGCAGCTAGGGAAGATGCTTGTTGCCGATCCGGGCTTTTGGCGGAGTTTGAACATTGCTCCGGGGAGATGGCGGTCGGTTTTGCTGGTGGCGCGTGGTGGTGGCACCCTGGTGAATTTCGGTGGTCTGGGTTTCGATTTCGCGGGTGCGCTCAGGGCGGCGGGTGTATTCGCTGATGTGTACTCGCCGAATGGGCAGGTGAGAATCGAGGGACGTCGAATCATTGCGGGCTCATCCAGCAGTTTCCAGCTTGTTTCAGTTCTGAGAGCCGGCGACTTGAAGATCGACGTGCTGAAGAACAGAGTGGATTTTCCGGTCGCGCTGTTCGTGCGGTATCCGAAGGACGACATACCTTTTGCAAATGCTGAGGAATGGGCCAAGAATACGACTAACGATCTTTTGGCGACCTACGTGGATGGCGGGGGTTTCGCCGTGATGTCGCCGTGGCACATTATGCCACTGTTCTTGTTTACCGGTATCGGCAATCAAGGCTTTCTGGCTATTCGCCAAGACCGGACGACAATTGAGCTGACTCAGGCAGGGCTCGCTTGGACCTTGCGAGGAGATCGCGAACTGCGGAAGATTCTCGGCAGAGGTAGTGATTCCATCTTGGGCCGTGCGCTCGTGCTCGCGGCGCTGCATGGGCAGCTCGGCAAGCCCGAGGAGTTCGCTCAATCACTACTCCCCGGCGGTTACTCGCGCGTGATTCACTACACGCAAGGAAACCTCAGGCTTTCCGGGCAAGGTCGAATCGCCATTGAGGCAACCCATCCCACCGCCTCCGTTCGAGCCTCCTTCGAGTCGTTGGCGGCGCCGATGCCTGGAGCGAAAGATGTTGTCACGCACGCTATGGCAAATGGAGCCCTGGGCGGCTACGGTCAGTTCTTCCCGCTGACGGCGGAGGACAGCTACGAAATGTTCACCGCGGCACAATTCGACTCCGCTGTACAGCAGCAGTACTACTTCCGTGTAATCAAAGAGCGGACGGTGGATGGGGGCACAGTCGCCCGGCGCATTCCGTTCGTCGCGCCGTGGGCGGGTATCGACGACCCGGTGTGGTCTTTGGACGGGCATGCGGAGGCCGGGCGTTTTTCGATCGGTTTGAAGACCGATCGCCCCTTGGACATCGGCGATTCGTTGCTGGTAGATGGCACCGTCAAAGCACAGATTGTCGTCGGCGGCGATCTGTATCGCCGGGCCGGACTCCACCCGGCAGCGACGGTACGGCTGCTTGAGTGCGGTACGATGGAGCCCCTCGCGGTGGGGCCTGGTGGCGCGGTGTTCGCGACCGAGTGGCACAAGATCGTAGGACCGGGCCGGATATTCGGTGCTGCTGACGAGGTTCTTGTAAAGACCTCCATGGGCACTCGCTCTGTCGCTGGCGGCCGGAGCCTTGTCGAGGCACTGCCGAAGGGACCCGATGTTCCGGAAGTTCCCTTGTCCGACCTAGCGGCAAGCAGGATCGATGTCGAGTCCATCAAGTTCACCGGAGAGAGCGTGGTTCTGCAGGAGCCGGAGCTTGCGGCGATACGGTTGGCCGCGCGGCGGGTCGCGCGGGCTGCGGCCTGGCGACAGCGGCGCAACGTTGGCCTGCCGGACGTACGGATCGGGGGCCACGTCAAACTTGGCGGAACGCGGGACGCAGTGCGTGCTGAACAGATTGGACGCAACTGGGCGGACGCGGTGGCCAAGGTTTTCCGGAAGGAGCTGTTGGCCGAGATACTACGGTTGAGGGGGCTGGGCTTCGATGTTCGAGCAGAGGACGTCGTTGTTCACTCGTTCGGTGCCGCAGCGTCGTGGGTGGTTGGAGGGGTTGTTGGAGTCGATGTCCAACTCGAGCAGCGCGAACTTGGCGAGCGGGCGATCCGCAGAATCTACGATGGCGAGTGGTCGGCTGCCGCCATCGCGGAGCTCAACAAGGAGTTCGCGGCGCTGCGGAAGTGATACCTCACCAGTGTTTGCGTGAGTTTGGGTGGCAGGCGCCGGGAACCCCAGCGGCGTCCGTGCGTTCGCCGACCTCCCCACCGATTCCGAACGAGAAGGAGCAATCATGGCCCCCATGACCGACACCGACGGAACACAGACGGAAGGTCCATTCGAGAACTGGTTCCTTTTGATGGATCCGGTCTGGAGCCCGTCCTCGGAGAACGACTCGCCGCCGATCGAGGCCGTTGTCGGGCTCTGGCCGGTCGAGGCGGACGGCAAGGTCGGCAAGTTCCGGGCCAATCCCGACTACCTGCCAGCCGGCGAGGACTCGCCGTCGGATCCGCTGGATGCCGTCCTGCGCCTGGTCTTGCAGGGACGCGCTGAACCCGAGCAGATCCAGTTGATGCTTCGCGACTCGCTGTTCGACATCGCCATGAACGGTGACGGCCGTCCGCTGGTGACGAAGTCTCCGGACGATGTGCCTTGCTGCGTCGTCGCCACGGGCGAGGCGTACCGGAGGCGGATCGCTTCACCTGGCTGGCGGCGCATCGACCTCGGCGAGTTGACCGGACTGCTGGCCGACGGCATCGACGTACTGTTCAATCCGGGCGGTCCGGCTTCGGTCAGGCTGGCCGGTGACTTCATGCGCGAGACGTTGGAAATGGACGAGGTCAGTTTCTCCGAGCTCTATGCGAGCGCTGCTCAGGATGCCTCGGGCGTGCAGGTGTTTCGATGGGAGCCCTCAGCGGAAGAACAGGCTAACCAGGAGACGGCGAAGCCCGAATAGGACGGCGTCGGCCATCCGCCGATGCACTTCGCGTCTCACCTACGCGGCACGACCTTTGCGATGATCGCTGTCGAGTCGGCTGGTCGACAGAGCCTCCACTAGGGAGCCGTTTTCGCGCTTGCGAGCGGGTTTCCCCGCTGCCATCCCGTGACGGAGAACCCAGGAGGCGAGATCTCCGTCACCGGATGACGAGGCAGCCGTTCAGCCGACGACGGGTCAGGACTCGTCGTCGATCAACGGGGTCTGCACCAGCCGCACCGACCGGCGTCGGTTGACGAACTGAGCGCGCCCCGCCGGCAGCACCCGCGGTTTGAGGTTGCCGAGGAAGGCCCCCTCCGATTTGGGGCAGGACAACATCAGGGCCGGCGTGCCGAGCTCCCACATCCGGCGGATGGCCGGGTTGCCCATCGACCGGCTGGCACCCGCGGTACTGCGCGCCAGGATGACGTGCACCCCGACATCGGCCGCCTGCGCGAGAACCGGCATCAACGCTTGCAACGGGCCGGCGCTTCCGCTCGACTCCGACAGTTCGAAATCGTCGATGATGATGTAGAGCCGTCCGCCCTCCCACCAGTCCCGCAGGGGCAGCCGGTCGGGGGTGATCTCAGGTCCGGGAATGCGCTTTTCGATCACCGACACCGCGCCGGCGATCGATTTGGTCAGAGCCTCGGCCCCGACGGCGTACTCAAGCTGGTACTCGGTCGGGATCGAGGTCCGCAGCTCCCGGCGGAAGTCGCCGAACATGATGCGGGCTTCGTCGGTGGTGTGGTGGGCGACGATCGACCGGGCGATGTGCTTGAGCAGGTTGGTCTTCCCTGACTCGGCGTCACCGTAGATCAGCAGATGCGGGCTAGCGTCGAAATCGTGCCACTCGGGCTCGAGATGCTGGTCTTCGAGGCCGAGGGCCATGCGCATCTCGGCGGATGGCGACGGCGCCCGCGGCCCTGGCAGTTCGCGTACGGACAAGCTCTGCGGCAGGAGCCGGACCTGAGGCGCCCGCGGCACGCCGGGCGGCGCCAGCGTCTCGGCGAGCTCGATGGTCGCCTCGGCGAGATCGTCGGTCCGGGAGTCCCCGTCGATCCGGGGCAGCGCGGCCAGGAAATGGAGCCGCTCGGGTGTGATACCTCGGCCAGGGATGGCGGGCACTGTGGCGGCGAACCGGCTGTTGATC
The DNA here is from genome assembly GCF_046549035.1 of Amycolatopsis sp. lyj-90. Taxonomy (NCBI): domain Bacteria; kingdom Bacillati; phylum Actinomycetota; class Actinomycetes; order Pseudonocardiales; family Pseudonocardiaceae; genus Amycolatopsis; species Amycolatopsis sp. lyj-90. Next base: position 246,474 of record NZ_JAJPWP010000011.1, on the reverse strand, counting down.
TCCGAGTCGACGGGATCGCCCAGCTTGAGTTCGAAACGGGTCGCGATCACATCCCGCAACCACGGCCGCATCTCCGACCACCGGTTGGACGAGATGACGAGGTGGATGCCGAAACTCAGACCCCGCGCGGCCAGTTCGGTGAACTTGTCCTCCAGGTCTTCGAAGTCCTGCCGGATCGTGTACCAGCCGTCGACGACGAGGAAGACGTCGCCGTACGGATCGATGTCCTGGTACCTGCCCTGGGCACGGGCACGGCGGTAGCTGGCCATCGAGTCGATGTTGTGCTCGGCGAAGATGGCTTCGCGGCGTTCCATCAGGTTGGTGACTTCCAGCACGGTTCGTGTGACACGATCGCGGTCCAGCCGATTGGCGATGCTACCGATATGGGGCATGGCGGCGAGCGCGGACAGTGTGCCGCCGAAGTCCAGGCAGTAGAACTGGACTTGCTCGGGTGTGTGGGTGAGGGCTAGCGCGCAGATCAAGGTACGCAGGAGCGTGCTCTTGCCGCTCTGCGGGCCGCCGACCACGGCGGCGTTACCCTGGCTGCCCGACAGATCGGCGAGCAACAGTTCACGCTTTTGCTGCGCGGGGAGGTCGATCAGCCCCACCGGGACGGCCAGGCGCGCGGTGTCGAGGTCACCGACCGGACGTGGCCCGTACGTGGGGTGGTCCACGAGCGGCGGCAGGAGTTGGTCGAGGGTGGCCGATGTCTTGAGCGGGGGCAGCCAGACCTGGTGCGCGCGCGGGCCGATGCCGCGCAGCCGGTTGATCAGCACGTCGATCACGGTCTTGGTGGCCTCATCGGGCTGGGGCTCGTCGACGAACTCGGGTTCCGCCGTCGCGATCGGCTCGATGTATTGAGTGGTGAACGGGACGATGTGCTGTTTCGCGGCGGAGGTGATCTTCTTCTGCTTCGCCCGGTATGGCCCTGATGAGTAAGCGCCCTTGAACCGCACCAGAGTCTGCGTGTCCGGCCTCAGATACCCGTTGCCCGGGCTGTTCGGCAGTTCGTAGGCGTCCGGGACGCCGATGACACTGCGGCTTTCCATCGCGGAGAACGTCCGGAGCCCGATCCGGTAGGAGAGGTGCGTCTCGACCTTGTGAATCCGGCCTTCGTCAAGCCGCTGGGACGCCAGCAGCAGGTGTACGCCGAGACTCCGGCCCAGCCTGCCGATCATGGCGAACACGTCGATGAACTCGGGTTTGCTCGACAGCATCTCGCTGAACTCGTCCACGACGATGAACAGTGCGGGCATGGGCTCCAACGGCACCCCCTGAGCGCGGGCCGCCTCGTAGTCCCGCCGGGAAGCGTAGTTGCCCGCCGCCCGCAGGTGCTCCTGCCGCCGGTTCATTTCGCCGGTCAAAGCGTCCTGCATCCGGTCGACGAGTTCGAGTTCCTCGGCGAGGTTGGTGATCACCGCGGAGGTGTGAGGCAGCTGGTCGAAGCCGAGGAAAGCCGCGCCGCCCTTGAAGTCGACCAGGACGAAGTTCAGGTCCTCCGGCGAATGCGTGGTAGCCAAGGCGATCACCAGTGTGCGCAGGAGTTCGCTCTTCCCTGATCCCGTCGCGCCGACGCACAGCCCGTGGGGACCCATGCCGTCTTCGGCGGCTTCCTTGATGTCGATCTCGAGCGGTGTACCGGCGCCGGCGATGCCGATCGGTACCCTCAACCGTCGCTTGCCGGTCATCCGATCCCGGCGGTACCTGACCGGGTCGAACGTCGCGACGTCGCCGATTCCGAGCAGGGAGGCAAGATCGTAGTCGCCGGCCAGCGGCTCATCCTCCGTCACCGCTTCGCCGACGCGGAACCGCGCCATGATCCGCGCGAGCGCGCTCGCCGAGGTCTCACTGAGTCGATCGGGACGGCCCAAGGAAGCTGATTGCTGCTTGCCCACCCGGTCGAACGACACGGTCCGGAGGTCGTCGGCCTCGACCTCCAGGAACAGCACTCCGGAACGTTGCTGCCAAGGCAAGGATCCGGAGATGTCGAGGACGACGGCGTTCCGGTAGCCCTCGTCGGCGATCCGGTGGTCGGAGGGCACCGGCACACCGTCCAGGACCAGGACGACGAACGGTTCCGACGCGGTGATCGGAGTATCCGCTTCGAAGCGCGGCCTGCCCGTGAAAGAGGGGCCGCCCAGCAGGAGCTCTATCTGGCTGATGTCGCCGGCTGCCAGCCGTCGCGCTCCTGCCGCGTCCCGGCTTTCCGCGTCCTGGTTGTGGGGGAGCCACTTCAGCCAATCCCACCGCTCCATGCGTTCGGCCGCGGCGCAGACCGCGATGTGCACGTCTCCGGGAGCGTGAGCCGTCGCGAGTTGACCGAGGACGGCCCGTGTGAGGCCCAGGATGGCCTCGTCGTCGCCGCTGAACTGGATTTGCCCGAAGCCGCGCAGATAAAGGGCGATCGGTGCGTCCGGCAGCGTGTTGTACGCGTTCATGAACCGGCGCAGAGCGTGAGCGGCGAGAGGCTCGAGGTCTTCGATCGGCTTGCTGTCCGGGGGGACCAGCTTGGTATTCGAGCGTTGGGTGCCCAGGCCCAGCCGGATCTCCCCGAAATCGTCGTGGGCCGGGCGACGTTCCCACAACCGGTATCCGAGCGCCATCGACCACAGTGACCGCGGGTCCGGATGGATCCATCGCGCAGCCTTCTGCTGGGCGCCCACCTGCTTGCGCACCTGCTTGCGCAGCTGCGCGAGGTACCGGATGTAGTCACGTCGGTGACCATTGAGCTTCTGCTTGTGGGTCACCGAATTGCGCAGCATCTGGGTGATGAGCATGCCTAGTGCGGACACGACCATGAGGCCGCCGCCGATATAGGCGAAAGCACCGGCTCCCGGACGGACGAACATCATGACCATCGCGAGCGATCCCAGCGCCATGGGCGCGTACATCAGCACTGAGCTGATGCCACCGCCGGTGTCCTCGGGTACGCCGGGTGGCGGCTGCAGCTCGATTTCGGAGTCCGGCGCGGGTGGCACCGGCCGACGTGCCTGCCGGGCGAACAAGGTGGTGCTCACAGGCTCTCCCCTTGGTGAGTGGTCTCCCTCTATTTCCGGGCCGACGGTCGTGAACGGGCGCCGATGGGCGGGCACGTCATTACGGTCGGATCCGGTCTCGGGACTGGACCGTGGAGGAAAGGCCTGTTGCTTGATGGAAGAGCAGACACAGCATCGCACAACCAGTTCGGCGAGGCTACGGTTCGTTTTGGGAAAGCGGGCGAGGGAGCTCGCGCTGCCGGCGGAAGTCCCGCTGGCCGACCTGCTTCCCGCGATCCTCACCCAGTTCGGGGCACAGACGATCGAACAGGGAGCAGAGCACGAAGGGTGGGTGGTGCAACGGATCGGTGAGCCCGCGTTCGACGAGGATCGCACGCTCGTCGAGTTGAGTGTGGTCGACGGGGAAAGCCTGCATTTGCTTCCCCGGGCGGAGCAGCTCACCGCGATCGACTACGACGACCTCGTCGACGGTGTCGCGGAACAGGTGCACGAACACCCCGGCACACTGACTCCCGCGCGGGTGCGGTCGATGTTCCGCGCAGGCGCGATCGCGGCGCTGCTGCTTGGTTGCTGGTTGCTGTTGCCCGAATCCGCGGTGGCGGCGCAGGCTTTGGTGCCCGGCCTTCTGGCTTTCGCGCTGCTGGTGGCGGCGGCGTTGGTGGCGCGTGGTGCGGCGAAACCCGCACCAGCCGTGGTACTGGCGGGCGCCGCCGCGGGCTACGGCGCCCTTGCCGGGGTCCACGCCGTGCTCCTGCTCGATCCGTCGGCGGCCATGATGGCGACCCTCACCGGCGGGGCAGCGGGCGCGCTGCTCACCCTTGTCGTCGGCGTCATCGTGGTCGCGGACGCGGCGCTGCTGTTCGCCGGCGCGATCCTTTTCAGTGTCCTTCTGCTGATCACGGGCGTCATCGGAGTCGCGACTCCCGTCGTACCGGCCCAGGCGGCTGCCGTGGGGCTGACGATCTCGTTGATCCTGGGACTGTTCATTCCGCCGACCGCGTTCCGCTTGTCCGGATTGACGCTGCCCATGCTTCCGACCGGCGCGGACGAGCTGCACGAGGACGTCGACGCCGTGCCGCACAAGGTCGTCGTGGACCGGGGTGCGGCGACCTTCGGATACTCCACGGCCCTCTACACGGGACTAGGACTCGTGCAGGCTGTTTTGCTGCCGGTGCTGGCCGCGGGCGGAGACGTGTGGCTCCTGGTGTTCGCGCTCGTCATCGCCCTGCTCCTGGTGATCCGTTCCCGTCATCCGAGCGGAGCGATCCAACGGTGGGCCGTCCTGTCGCCCGCCGCCGTCGTGGTCATCGTGGCCGTCGCCCAGCTCGGTGCGGCCCAGCCGATGGAGGCACGCTTCGTTGTCGTGGTTCCCCTCGCCCTCGTCGCGGGGATGTTTCTGCTCGGCGGCGAACGCCTGCCTGGCCGGAGGTTCCGGCCGTACTGGGGACGGGCGGTCGAGATCTTCGAGCTGATCACGGCCATCGCGGTGCTGCCAATCCTCCTGCAGGTGCTGCACGTCTACACCTTCATGCGGAATCTGGCGGGCTGATGAAATCGCGCAAGGATCAGGTCCAGGCGTACTTCTTCGTGGTCGGACGGCTGGCGGCCGCCGTGACGCACGGCAGACCGGATGCTTTGGAGTCACCGGCCAAACGGATGACCACCGGGACGGTGCTCGGGTTCGTGCTCGCCGCGCTGATCATGGGTGTCTTCGGCATCTTCGGGCTGTTCGTGCCCTCGACCGGTGATTCTTCCTGGCGGCAGGACGGCGCGATCGTGATGGACAAGACCAGCGGCGCCCGCTACGTCTATCTCGGCGGTCAGCTCCGCCCCGTCCTCAACTACTCGTCCGCCCGGCTGGTGGCCGCCCACTCCGGCGGCGCGGTCACCTCGGTCTCACCCGCCGCGCTCGCGGGCACCCCGGTCGGCCAGCCGATCGGCATCCCCGGTGCTCCGGACGCTCTGCCCGCGCCTCACCAGGCGAACGCGGGACCGTGGACGGTCTGTGCCCAGCTCCCCGCGGGCACGACCCCCTCGCAGGGCCCGGTGGTCACCCTGCTGCTGGGAAACCCGGCAGGCACGGTGCTCGGCGACGGGCAGGCGCTGCTCGTGACCCAAGGGGGACGGCTCTATCTGGTGGCGCAAGGAAAACGGTTCCGAGTTCCGAACCGCTCGGCCGCCGCCGCGCTCGGCTACGATGCGCTACGACCGTTGGACGTGCCGCCGGCCTGGCTGAACAGCATCCCGCAGGGCCCGGACCTCGCCGCGCCGGTCGTCCCCGGAATCGGCGAGCCAGGGCCGGTGATCGACGGGAAGCAGAGCCTGGTCGGCCAGATCTACCAGGTACGGAACTCGGCGATCAACGCCGAGCAGAACTACCTCGTGCGGCGTGATGGGCTGGCCGTCCTCAGCCGGACAGGCGCCGCGCTACTCCTAGCCGTTCCGAGCACTCGGCAGGCGTATCCGGACGGGGTGATCGAGCCCATCCAGGTCGGACCGGGTGCCATGTCGGGTGTGTCGACCACGGCTTCTGCAGGTCTTGTCGGCGACATGCCTTCAGCCCCTCCCGCGGTCATCGATCCGCCGCCGGGTTCGCAGCCTTGTGTGCGGCAGGATCCCACGGCAGGCTCGGGGCAGGCGTTGACCGCGCTGCTGGTTCCTGACGGCCAGGTCATGCAGGCCTCGGTGCCTTTGGGCACGCACCACGCAGGCACGACGGCCGATCGCGTCGCGATACCGGCGGGGGGTGGCGTGCTCGCCCGTGACCCGTCGGCCCCCGGTGACGTTGGCGGAGCCGCCTACCTGATCACCGAAATCGGGGAGAAGTATCCGCTGCGTGACGCTGAAACGGCCGCCGCGCTCGGGTACACCGCGTCCGCGGCGATTCCGGTTCCGATGTCCTTGCTCGACCTGCTCCCGACCGGGCCGGTGCTCAGCGCGGAGGCGGCACGACAAGCCCAGCCAGGGAGGTCGTGATGCGTTATCGGCCCTCGTAAGGGGAATCCCTATCGCGGGACTCAACTTTGATCGTAATGCCATCAGGATGGTCGACGATAGCTAATCTTGAAATGTGGTCATCGTGCTACGCAATCATCATCGCAGCGTGCGCCGAAGCTATAACACTCATCGCAGGAGGATTTAGGTGTCGCATTCCACTCAGCTCAACGCTCAGACGATCAACGCGCAGGCCAGTCGACACGAAGACACGGCAGACAACATCAGTGGACAACTCGACCAGTTGAAGGAACAGGTCGTCACCACTTTGGCTAGGAGCAGTAGCGACGCAACGAGGGCGCTCCACTCGACCATCGATCGCTGGGTGGAGTCGGTGCGCAAGTCGGTTCTCGAGCACATGCGCGGGATGGCCGAGATCATGCGCCGTGAGGCCAAGGGGCAGGAGGCCATGGACTCCGACAGCATGCAGGCGATCCTGAATGTCCCGATGGAGACCGGGAATTTCCTCGGCGCCTGATCTGTCCGACCAAGCCAAGATTCTAGGAGAAATAAATGTCTGACGGCACGATCACGTACGATTACAATGTCATCGACGAATGTCTGGCGATGATGATCGCGAAGGCCAATGATATCGAGGGCGAGGCAGGAGCACTCGCGGCCGACGTCAAGCGGATCATGGTCGACTGGAAGGGGACCACGGCGACCGCTTATGATCAGCTCGCCAATGACCTCCGGTCGGATATCGAGGCGAACAAGAGTAACCTCGACAACCTTCGTAAGTCGTTCAAGGATGCATCTGACAACATGCAGGCGGCTGACGCCAGTGGTGCGAAGAACATGGTCTGACTTGAGCGGTGTGCCGGGCGAATTCTGCCCGGCACACCGCAGTCGTGTCTGATCGACTTCAAACGTGAGGAGCGGGAGCTTTTATGGCAACGAAGTTCGATAAGGGTGAAATAACCGAAGCCGCAAATGCCATCGGTGATCTCATGAATGACATGAGTGCGTTCAAGGCGTTGGAAAAACATTGGCCGAATGCGGGTAAGATGCCGCTGGCGATGTGGCTGGAGCGGATTGTGGACGATCGTCGCAATGCGGTCGTGGCTCATGCCGAACACCTCAAGATCGCTTTTGCTCAGATGGAAGAAAAACTGAAGAAGATCGCGGCCGACTTCTCGAACGCTGACGGCCAAAATGCGGAGGCCATCAGCAAGGTCATCGCCGGCCTTGAGAGTTCGGTTGTCTCCGCGGTCAACACGTTTGACAAGGAAGTCGAAAGCAATCAGCACAACTACTCGCCGGGACAGGGCAAGGGTAAAGTTGGAGACGGTTACAGTCAGAACCTGAACACGTCGATCACGACCTGACCGGGCGCCGTCCGTCAAAGAAAAGGACCCTTGCTATGTCCTCGACCAAGCCGACGTTGGTCGGTCAGTACACGGGCGTCTCGCCCGCGTTGGAACCGAACACCTACTCGTCGGTGGCTGATATCGACAATGTCGTCACTGAAATAATCTACAACGACGATGGTTCGAAAGCCGGGGCAAGCAGGTCCGACCCGGCTTGGGCGTGGCACGAGCTTGACGCGGATTTGAAGACGGCCGAGAAGGCGCTGGCCGACATCAACGACAGATTCGCCAAGCAGATCAAGGCCGTGAGGGACGTCTTGGAGGGCAAGGCGGGGGAGGCGTTCGACAAGTACGCCAACGCGGTCCTGAAGATCAGCGAAGAACTCTATTCGACGCTGTCGACGAAGCAATTCGCGGCTAATATGAGCAATATCGGTAACGCGGTGCAGGCGTTTGCGACCGATTGGTGGAAGCTTCACGAATCGCGTGATAGCAAGAAGGCGGAGTATACTGAGTCGTTTAAAGCTGCCGCCAAGAAAGATGTAATGAAGAATGTCGCCAATTCAACGGCGATTTTTCAGCAGTTGGAGGTAGACCTTCGCGAGATGCGGTCCAGCCTGGATCAGGCGCTGCTGCAAGGAATTAGGGACAGGCTCGGGGTGCTGGCCAAGCAATATAACGCCCGAGGCGCGGAACTCGTCCCGCTCTACATCTCAGACGGCGACACCACTACTGGTAATCCTAACACGGGGGAGAAGCCCAAAGAGGCCAACGCGAACAAACCTCCGGCGAAAACGGAGACTTCGGAGCCGAAAGCGGAGACTCCGCAACCGAAAACGGAGACTCCGGAACCGAAAGCGGAAAAGCCCCAGGAAACTCCTCCAGGGAACGCGTTCTCCGAACTGAAACCGACTACGCCGGGAGCGGAGACCACGCCGATCAAGTCGACCGAGCCACCGGCGGCCGGACTCGCGTCTCCGGGGCCGGTCGAGCCGGGTGCGGCGGGCGAGGGAATCGGGGGTTCACCAGGGGAACAGCAGGGCGCGGGTGGTGCGGAACAGGGTGGGCCGAGCCCGCAGGAACAGCAGGCCCTTCAACAAGCGAAGAACGCCGCAGGTGAAGCGATCGGAAATCTGGCGGGACAAACGCAGGATCCGGCTCGTCAGAATGCGCTTGGGGAGGCAAAACAGGCTGCGGAGAAGGCGATCGACGGCCTCGGGAACATGCCAGGGGCCGGCGGCGAGGGGGCTGCCGGGCCAGGTGGTACGGATCCCGGGGTGGGTGGCATTCCGGCGGCGATGCCGCAGGCGTTGACGGATGCGAAAAACGCGGCCGCCAAAGCGATCGACGGTCTCACCGCGAAAACAGAAGACCCGAAACGCAAAAAAGCGCTGGACGAAGCGAAGGAAGCTGCCGAGGAGGCCATCGACGGGCTCGCGAGCCCGACCGGCGGGCCGGGGCAACTCACCGGTGGCCCGGGCGAGAGCGATCTCAAGGCGGCGAAGGAGGCAGCCGGTAAGGCGATCGACGACCTGGCCAAGCAGGGAGATTCCGACGGACGGCAGACCGCCCTCAAAGACGCGAAGAACGCCGCCTTGGAGGCGATGGGCGGTTTGAGCGACCAGCCAGGCGGACCCGAATGGTCCGATCCGGCGGATCGTGAGGGCCGCGAGCAGTTGCTTGAAACCAAGCAGGCCGCGGAGAAGGCGATCGACGATCTCATCTGTGACACGGACGACCCCGAGCGTAAGCAGGCACTTGAAGACGCCAAGGCCGCCGTGTCCGACGCGATCGACAAGTCCGCCGCTCCGGAGCACTACCAGCTGGTCCAAGACGCGAAGGGCGCCGCGGACAAGGCGATCGACGGCCTCCGCGCGGAAGGCGATGACCAGTCGCGCACCCATGCGCTGGACGCGGCCAAGACCGCCGCGGAGAAGGCGATCGGGGAAATCAGCGACGCGCCCGAACTGACCGGCCCCGCGCACACGGAGGCGCTCGAACACGCGAAGCAAGAGGCGGGCAAGGCGATCGACGCGTTGTCCGCGCCGGACGACACCCCGGCCGAGAAACAGGAGCTCGCCGCCACCAAGGAAGCGGTCAACAAAGCCATCGATGGCATCGCCGCAGGAGACAAGGGCAACGCCATGAGCAGGTTCCTGGACCCGGGTGAGTCAGGCGGTGCAGGCCTGACAGGCGGTCCTGCCGCCGGAGGCGGCGGCTCCGGTGGGGGCCCCGCCGCCGGAGTGGGCCCCACCACCGGTGGTGTCGGCTCCGGCGGTGCTCCCGGTGGCCGGTTCGACACACAGCCCTTCCAAGGCGGTTCCGGGTTGACCACCCAGGGTGGTCCGGCCGCGCCCGCGGTCCCGGGTCCTGGCCAGGTCGCGGCGAACGCGGCTCAGGGCGGTATGCCGATGGGACCGATGGGACCGATGGGCGGTGGCGGCATGGGCGGCGGCGGTCCTCAGGGAGAAAAGGAACGGGAGCCGGAGATCTGGATGCAGGCTGAACCGGGGGCGTGGGGTAACGGCGAAAGCGACGAGCAGCCGCCCAGCCACGTACTGGGCAGGAACTGACCCGTGGGTGCACCGGAACCACCGCCGCCGATCATTGGCCCGGAGCTGCAGAACCTCACTTTCGATCAGCTCGCGAGTCTGATCGAGGAGCTGAGCCCCGACTCCTTCTACGAGCGTGCGCAGGCGTTCGACCTCGCGATGGCGAGGTTTGGACAGGTCCAGGAAGATTTCGAGCGCCAGACCCGCAATATGTGGTCGGCATGGTCCGGGCGGATCGCGGAGTCGTTCGACGACTTGGCCCGGAAGTTGACCGGTGGCACGGCCGCCGTGGTCCAAGCCATGGCGAGTCCAGGGTATGGCGCCGCGCTGCGACGGGCGGGCGACGCCCTGGCGCGGGCCCAGCAGCGCATCAAGGACCTTCGAGCGCAGAACCGGCTGAACGACCATGAAGCCGCGCGGCAAGTGCTCTACGACCTCGGAACCGTCTACCAGGACATCGGGACGGCCATGTCTCCGATGCCCGGCGGCTTGTCAGACGTCCCGGTCTCGCCGGGGACGCCGGTCCTGCCGGTCGCAGGCACAGGTGAAGGCGAGCCACTCGTCCGCGAAGAGCGCCACGATCCGATGCGGCCGGGCGGCCACGCGGCCGGCGGAATCGTCATGCCCATCGGCGCCCTCCTTCGCCCGGGCGAGGCGCGTCGCAATGTGTGGTCAGGCCACGGCTCGTCACCTGCACCGGCGGCGCCATCGAAGGAGCCTGACGGAGTGGTACCCGTCATGCTGGGCCGAGCGGCGCCGTCGGAGGGGGTCGCTCGCCCCCGAGACCACGGGCAGATCGTGGTCGGCGGAGTACTGGGACGACAGACGCAGGCCAAGAAGGCGAAGAAACAGGTCACCGAGCACCCCGCGACCGCTCAGGAAGGGCAGCAGCAGGAGAAGCAGAAAGAACGGAACGCCGAGAGGGAAGGGGCGAGGACGGACTCCGAAGGCCCGGCGCGTCACCAGCCGAGCACTCCTGAGCCGCTCACTGCCGGTACGACCGCCGAGACGCATGCGGTGGTACCGGTCGTGGCACCCAGCTCGGCTTCGCCCACTGCGCATGTGCAGGCGGCGCCGCCAGCTCAAACGAGTTCCCCCGCCGCGCCATCACCCGTTCAGGCGAGCGCCCCTGCCGCGCCGCCGCCGGCACAGGTGAGTGCGCCCGCCGCGCCGCCACCTGCACAGGTGAATGCGCCCGCCTCTTCTCCGCAGGGCTCTCTCCCCACCGCGCACCTGTCCACCCCCGGCCCAGCCGGGTCGGCGCAAGCCATGGGCTCCTACGCGCCCGATCCCCATCCGGTGAACGGCCCGTCCTCGGCACCAGGGGTTCATCGTTCGCCGGGTACACCCCCGGTCCCAGGGGCGTTTCAGTCGGCAGGCGGGCTGGACCCCATGACCAGCGGAATGCCGCCTGCCGCACAGAGCGTGTCCGGAGTTCCGCGGTCGGGTGGCGACATGGGTACCGGTGGATTCATGGGCGGTATGGCCCAGGGGATGCCCGGGCAAGAGAAGGCGACGAAGGGAGGGGACCCGGCGGGTTTCCTCACAGCCGGTGCCGAAGCATGGGTCCCCGACGAGGCGGGAGTACCGGTGCTCGGGCGGCGGGCACCTTTGTCTCCGTCCGCCGACGACAATGCTTTGGCCGCCATCGAGGCGATCACGCGTGTCGAGGACCGTGAAGAGTTGCTGCAGGAGCTGGATCGTCTTCGACGTCGTGAGGGGAGTTGACGTCGGCGGGCCACGAAGTGTTGTCGCTCAGGGCGCCTCGCGCCTCGAGGTGATGGTTCGACCTGTAAGCCGGAGGTGAGCTGGTCCCGGTTTGCCGCCGCACTCGCTGTGTCTGGACGAGCGCGTGTCCCGTTCCGGCGGCCGGCTGCCGCGTGACCAGCGACCGGATGCTCAGGGCTTCGTGTCTTGACTTGAACTCTGTGCTCTTGCTGTCGATCAAACTTCCGCGCGTCTGCCATGCCGGAACAGCGACCGCCGCCGGTCCTTTCGCGCTGGCCAGGAGGCCTCGTCCGCGATCACCCGCCGCGGGCCCTTCGCCCGTCGCGGTGTCGCTGCCCATTTTCCAGCCCGAGCCGGCATTCGTCGATGGCCGGCATCAGCCACGGCTTGCCCCCTCATGCAGCGCGCGGGTGATCTCGCCGTCAGGACATCAGCCACCAGCAACGCCTTGAACCGCTTGCAGCGGTTCAGAAACCTCGGTCTCCCGCTAGCCGTTCTCGCGAATCGGGAAGAGAATAATGTCGCGCTCGGCGGGAAAACCGGTACAGGGGCCGTGTATGCGCAGTTCGCCGAATTCCTGAGCACGAATCTCGAAGTCGCGTCGGGGACAATTGATGCCGGTTCGCGGTTCGGCATTGGTCGGGTTCGTGACGAGGAATATTCCTCACGATGCCCTGACTTCAGGCAAGGTGGAGGGCTGCTTCAGAGGTCGAGGGCAAAATCATGAGAAGAAAGGGCATGATCGCTCTTGCGTCGTTGCCGTTCTCAACGTCGAGGATGGAGAATAAACGACGAGGAGGCCCACAGAACGATCGGTGGGTCTCGGTGTCCCAGTCGTGGGCCTCCTCACCCCAGGGTTCGCGATCGGCAGGCGGCGGCAAAAGAGCCTCCTTTCAATCGTTCGAAGCAACTGCGGGATCGAAGTCGCTCCGTATCCTGGTGGACAGGGACTCCGTCCGCCTCTCGTTTCACGATACGGCCAGTGACCGTTCCGCTGATGCCTCTGCTTCGTCTTTTCTTCCTGCTCAGCGGGCATCTCGGCCCCTGTCAGAAGCGCTGGAGCTTCGTCGGCTGGTACGCGGAACTCCAGCGGTCAAGCTGCTCGTCGAGATCGATCTCGACTGGCTGATTCTCGGGTCGACCAAGCCGGGCATCTCCTGCATACCTCTGGTTGCCCGGGCTCTTCCAGGTGCTCGCTGGAGGAGAGGCCAATGGTGAGCGACTCGGTCCATGCAGTCCGCATGCCCGATATTTGATAGTGGTCGTGCCTACTCAAGCAAGTTGCAGGTGTTCCCGCGTTGGCCCAGTGCCGCCGCGTGGCCGACCAACGCGAGAACGTTCATCGCCTCGTCGAAGAGCCAGGCGAAACGCGGGTGCCGAACTCCAGCAGTACTTGGTGTGCCCGGCATCACCGCTGGAGGAAAAGAATGTTTCGGGGGCGCGGCGCAGGCCACTCTTCGGACCACGGTTCACCGTGAATACCGAGATGCCTGCCCGGGGAGATTCGCCGAATTGCGCCTCCCATGCCCGGAGCCGTCGATCTCGCGGCGAGCCCTGCGCATGGCGTCCAGAGCTGTCGCCAACGCCGGGCATGAAGCGGGTACGACCGGAGTCCGATGACTCCGTGTGCGGGCACGTACTGGTTCGGGGGCCACCGCCCTGCTGACGTTGGCACGGTCATCGGCAGTCTTGAACGTGGGCGGCCGGAACTGGGCGAGCAATGCCGGTGTCGGCCGGAAGGGCCGTTCTGTTTCGCCGGCGGCAGGCGCCGTCCCGGCTGGTTCGGGTGGCACGCCGGAGATCTCCGGAGGTGTGGCAGGGACTTCGTGCGGTGTGGGAGCGGAATACCGGACGACCTGCGCGCGCATCGTCGTGCTGAGGTTGTAGACGGCAGGAAAGGTGTCCGGATGCACGATGGTGCGACGCCGTCGAACAGGTTTCGGGGGGTTCTTCCGGCGCTCTTCGACGGTCGTGACGAAGACCTTCGATTTCACGCGTTCAGTGGCGGCGTATCGGGCCGCGGAACGGGCGGTCTTCCGTCCGGCGCCGAAGGGGCGAGAGCGCATCAGCTTCTCCAGCCCGGCATCCACTTCGGCCTCGATGTCATGTTCGGGGCACCTGCCGCGCCAAGCGCACCCGTTGATGTCGCACCGTTCGAGCGGAACGATGTCTGGATCCCTGGCCATGCCCAATGTTATGACGCCCCCACGAACGGTGTCATCCTGACTGCGTTAATATCCGTAAGCGATGCCCTATTGTCCTCGAAGGTTCCCGTTGGGCCACCGCTGTGAAGAGACCAGTAGAGCTGCCTGCCCCGCCGCGTTCCGGCGATATAACCGACGCGCATCAGGTGATTGAGTAATTCCGAAGCTCGGGTATTGTGGATTCGCATCGCGTTCGCGATATCGACCGTGCGCAACGGGTAAACGGACCGCAGTTCCGCCTGTTGCAGTAACCAGAAAACCTGTCCGAATTGGCTCCACAGGGGGTCGTCATCGGATGCTTTGCGTTCGAGTTCGCTCATGTGCTGCCGACACGATGATGCGTATCGATTCAATGGCGCCGAATAGCGAACCACGCCTTTGCAGGCTTGCCCCGAGCGTGCGGTGTGCGCGCATTGGGGTCTCCTGACCGCAACGGTCTTGATGTCCGCGGCGCGCTGTGACGGGAGGCCAGCTTGAGTAGAGTTCATCTTCCCTTTCGTGGGATCCTGCGGCGCTTCTCTCGCTTGGAGCGAGGTGCTGGACGGAAGGAACCACGATCCCATCCCGTCACGAACCAGTCCAGCCAAGAAATTGGAGACCTCTGGCCTCTTGACTTCGCGCCTGGATCAAGTACGCGATCGGCGGCCGTGTATCGATAGCGTACATCTGTGCCTTTTCATACCTGATTCTTCCCGGGGCCCTTCGCGTTCGGCTTCTCGGAGGGCATCGTTGACGACGTGCCCACTGCGGTGGTGCCGTTTTCGTGAGGGAGTGAGAAACGACGGCCAGGACGATGTTCGAACAAATCGCGGAGGATATCCGGCTCCGTATCATCGAGGGTCAATTGAAGCCCGGTGATCGAGTGCCGTCGATCCGGCAGATCTCCGAGCGGTGGGGTGTGGCGCATGCCACTGCCAGCAGGGCGATACGGCTTCTACGAGAGCAGGGTCTTGTCGGAGGCGATCCTGGTGTCCACACCAGGGTCGCGGGTGGGCTGGATGGAGTCTCGGCTCGGGGGAGCGCCCGGAGGCGCATCGTGGAGGCGGCGATCGGGATCGCGGACCGGCAGGGACTGGCAGCCGCCAGTATGAGGGCGATCGCTTCGAAGCTCGACAACTCCACGATGTCGTCGTATTACCACGTGAGGGATCGTTCCGAGCTGCTTGTTCTGATGGCGGAGACGGCATTGGCCGAGGCCTTGCCGTGTGACGAGACTCCTGAAGGGCTACGAGTCGAGACGGTCGCCCGGGCGTTGTGGGATGTGTATCGGCGGCATCCCTGGCTCTCACAGATCGAGGTCGATCGCCTTTCGCGATCATCCGTGGCGTTGACGCAGGCCGAATGGGTGATGCGGGCTCTGCTCAGGCATGGGTTGGATCGGACCACCTCGGTTCGCTACAGCCTCCTTTTGCGCAGCTTCATACGTGGCGTCGCGGGACAGCTCCAGGCCGGGGCCGGCCAGGAAATGAGTCACCTCGTCCCGGGAGCCGATGGCGCCGGGGAGCGGATCGAAGCTGACGAGGTGTTCGAGTTGGGACTTCGCGCGCTTCTCAATGGTATAGAGCAACCTGAGGTCGATGGGTATCGAGACCGCTTTGGCGAATGAGAAGAATTCACATTGACTTGTTCCCTGCGGGAAAGAGCCCTGGCCAGCGCGTTGAGGGATTGTGAAGTCCGTTTTCGGATCCTGATGGTCCAAGGGATTCGAGCCAGGAGGACACATCGTGGAACCGGTACGAGTCGCGGTGCAGGCGTCCGATCCGATCATGCAGGCAGGGCTTACGAGCTTCGTACGGACTCGTGCCGAGTTGGCGTTGGTCGATCCCGAAACGCTGACTGAACACGACGTGCTGGTCGTCTATGTCGACCGGCTGACCTCGCAGGTGGCCGCCGAGTTGCGGGACGACAGCTCTATCTCGCAAGTTCCCAAAGTCCTGCTCGCCGACGAGCTGCGTGAAAGCGACATCGTGGCAGTGGCGGAGTCTCGGGTGGCGGCAGTGCTGCCTCGGTCAAAGACCACGGGCGCCCGTTTCGTCGAGGCCATCCTCTCGGTCGCGCCCGGGCGGGGCGACCTCCCGGCGGATCTGCTCGGTCGATTGCTCGAAAGTATTCGGAAGCTGCAACGTGAAGAGCTCTCAGACAGCGGGCCCGGGGCCGCAGGGCTCACCACGCGTGAGATCGAGGTGCTGCGGTTGATGGCGGAGGGGTACGACACCCACGAGACCGCGGAGAAACTGTGCTACTCCGAGCGGACCGTGAAGAACGTCATCTACGCCCTGACCAACCGGATGAACCTGCGTAACAGACCGCATGCGGTGGCCTACGCCATGCGAGCAGGAGTGCTCTGAAGGCTCACTGGGAAGTCGGTACTCCTCGAAATCGAGGCCGACTCCGGCGCGTGAGCAGTCGCCGTGCACTTGTCTGATTTCAGCGATTTCCCGCGTCGCGGCGGCGCGCAGAGCTCGGCAAACGCCGCTTTCGAAGGATATGATCATGCCCTCTGTCGCCCCGGCGGAACGCTCCGCCGGGGCGAGTTCCTCATCTGCCGGTCCAGCCACAGTCAAATGCTGACCAACTCGATCAGTGTTTCGCGGCTGCCCAGACGACGTGATAGCCGATCTTGCCCTGTCCTCGTGGGCGACAGCGACCGCGCGAACGGGAACGCCGTCGGTTCGCATTGTCCACCTGTGGTGCTGTGAGCACGTACTCGGCGATGTCCCGCAGGGGTGGCTCTCCACCCCGTGTGCAACCTGTGACGGCCAGGTGCCGAGCGCTCTTCGCGAAAATTCTCACAATAGTCGGCGGCTACGCGCCGTGCGTCAAATCCACCGACGGATTCTGTGGTTCGACCCCAGGTCGAGCCTGCTAAAGTGCACTTCGTTCACGTTTTGGTCGTAGCGGGCTGAGTGGGCACCCATCTCGATCGGGGCGGTGACCGGGTCGATACGGTTGCGTACCGTAGGCAAGGTTGATGTCTGGTGCCGCCGGGAGTTCGGGAGGTGTTTTGCGACCACGACCGGCCGCCGGATCGATCTGGGGCACTTCGACGTCATCGCATGGCGACTGTCAGGCCGCCGCCGCTCTGGAACTCATGGAACAGGGCACTGATCGGGCCGCGGCGGTCCGATGTGCGGAGGCGGCGCTCCAAGATCAGGCCTGCACGGAGTTGGAGCCTTGCCTGTGGCGCGGGCTGACTGTTCTCTTGTGGGCCGGCGAACTGGTGGCGGCGGATGCGGCACTGCGTCGGCTGGAGCGCGGGAGCAGGGGTGGCATCGCTGACGTTCTCGCCGTTCTGCGGGCGCAACAAGGTCGCCTCGTCGGCGATCTGGCGGGTGCCCAGAGGCAGTTCGGCGATTTGGCCGCAGCGGCCGAGTCCTCCTTCGTCCGAGAGCTCGCATTGCCTTTCCTGGCGGAGACCTTCGTCGCTGCCGACGAGGTGGAAGCGGCGGACGCACTGCTCGCGGGTTTGGACTGGGAACGGTATCTGGGTGGCAACGACGCCGCCCGACCACTTCTGCTCGCCACTCGCGGCGCGGTCCATCTCGCGGCGGGTCGCTTCTCCGACGCCTTCGAAGATCTCAGCAGGTGTGCCCGGCTGCCGAAATCGGAGGCATCCGCGCATGTCGCGGTTCCGCGCTGCCGAGGACTCGCGGCCTTGGCGGCGAGCGGTGCCGGACGCGATCAGGTGGCCGAGGAGGCGGCGAAGGCGGAGCACGATGCCGCTCTCGCGTGGGGGGCGCCGGCCTATGTCGGCTGGGCGCTGTACGTGCGCGCGATGGTCGAGGACGGGGAAGCGACGACGAGCCTGGAGGACGCCATCGATCTGCTGGACGTCGCCCACTCGCCTATCGCCCTGGCTGCCGCGTGCTACGAATTGGGTGTCCGGCTGGCGCGGAACGGTGACCACCTGGCCGCGAAGGGGAGACTTGAGCGGGCCGGCGGGTTGGCGCGCCGGATGGGGAACAGGAAGCTCACGGAGCGGGCAGAGGACGCGTTGGGTGGGCTCGTCGATCGTGATTCGCGAACGACGCTGACCATACAGGAGCGAAAGATCGCCGAGCTCGCGCGAACCGGGTACAGCAACAAGCAGATCGCGGAGCGGTTGGTCCTCACCGTCCGGACCATCGAGTTTCACCTGTCGAACGTGTATCGGAAGCTTCACATTTCAGGTAGGCGGGAATTGATGGACAAGGCCTCGGTCTTTTCGTCGCTTACCTGATGAGCTCGCTTTGCGGGTTGAGGTGTACTTCTGTCTCGGCCCGCGAGTCGCAGTCAGTCGCGCACGACAGCGACGACCGACCCTTGTTGTTCGCCGTATAGGTCGTCGGGTCATGTGGTTGATCTCTCTGGCCGCTTCTGTTGTGACAAAGTCGGACGTACTAACTTCGCATTGAACCCACGACTGCAGGGTCGCCGGGGGTTCGAGATGACAAAAAGGGTGAAATTCATACTTGTTCATGCCCTGTAGTGTGAATTTCGGCAGGCGTATCGCGCTTAGTGATCGCCATGTCACCGGCCCGAGTGCGAGATGACGCTGAACGGCGGTGGACGCGCGGGTGTTTTTTGAGTAATCATCGACTGGCTCCCGGAAGTAGGGGGTCTCTTGACGCTAACGAGTGAGGCGGGGCATCGTGGATGTAGAGGGACATCATGGATGGCCAATGAACGATATTTGGTCAGATATCGAAGAGTGTGGAAATGTGGCTGGGGCTCCGCCTATGCCGCCGGGTGCCGTGGTTCCAGGACTTGAGTTGGCTGCCTGGCTCGATCGTTATGTCGACAGTCTTCTGGATATGGGAGTCAAAGTTGACGATCTTTCGCTCCGTGAGCAGCGCGTCGATCTGATGGTCGCCTTGTCCAGCGCTGCTGAAGCCTTTCGCGCCGCGTATCGATGCGATCACGCGAGTGCCGAGCGGCAACTGCGCTCAGCACTCGCCCTGCTCAGTGGCGTCGATCTGGATATCTTCGTGCATTCCGGTAGCTGATCTCGCGATCGGGCCATGGCGTCGGATGGAGTCCCTGAATCGAAAATCGGGCATTCAGTGCCGACAAACGGCCCTTCTTCGACGAGAGGCGGGGATGGCCTGCCAGCTGCAGAGTAGACCGGCACCTATGGCAGCAGGTGGAGGCTCGGCGACGTATCGTGGCAGGGGCGAATGTGTTATCAACCCGCCGCATACGTACTTCTTCGTAAGCGAGTGCACCGGACTGGTCAACCCTGGCCTCTCCCCGTGGACCGGACTGGTTACTGCCTCACCTGGGAAGCTTCAGATGCAGGTACCCTGGACGGCGGACCGGGTGCGGGTCGTGACGGAGGTGTATCCAGGC
Source organism: Amycolatopsis sp. lyj-90 (assembly GCF_046549035.1). NCBI lineage: Bacteria > Bacillati > Actinomycetota > Actinomycetes > Pseudonocardiales > Pseudonocardiaceae > Amycolatopsis > Amycolatopsis sp. lyj-90. The sequence continues at coordinate 227,362 of NZ_JAJPWP010000011.1, read as the reverse complement.
ATACCCGCGGACGTGACCGACTCCTATGACGACGTCATCGAGTTCGGCTACCGATCCGCGACCGGGCTTGCCGCGATCCTCGACTGGACGCGGACGCTGGTGTGCCCGTGGGATCCGCTACCGGTCGGCGCGGGAGACTACCGCGTTCGGTATCACGTGCGTGATCACTGCGGCGAAGCGGTCGAGCTTCGAGAACGGCCGGATCCGATGGCGGAGACCCTGCTCCAGATCTGGCCCGCGAGTCTCGGTGTGCCGGAGGAAATAAAGGTAACCGGGGCACTCGGAGATTTCTGGCACCCGGCAGGGAAGCTTCGACGAGTGTGGGATATCTGGCCGTAGATGCCCGACCACGCCGCAACTGTTCGCACTTCGTACATAAAATGTGAATTTGCCTGGCCTTGCCTTGCCCGGAACAACACACTTCGGACGGAGTGTCGATCCGTTTGGAGGTGAGGTGCGTGCGCGCGGTGATTTCGGCGTTGCTGCTCGTCGCTGGGTTCGGTGCCGGATGTGGCACGGAATCTCCTGTTCCGTCCGGTCCGTCGCTGTCTTCGGAACCGCGACCTGCCGAGGGCCGGAGCGAGGTACCTGTGTCGCCCGCTGTGCCAGGGCCTCCGGGACGGACGTCCGAACCCTCGGTCCGGCCACTGGTACCGCCGGACGGAGCGCGGCCGAACGACTCCGAGGTGTTCGCCGATCCGGTTGCCGTGACGACAGCGTGGCTGCGTGAATGGTGCGCCACCGATTGGCGCGAGCCCATGAACGCGAACCTTCATCGTGCGGCGCGCTACCAAACGCCCTCCGCGGTGAAAGCGGACCTTCGCGACGGCGACGATGAGAACACGTACAGAAGCGCCCAGGAACAACAGTTGAGCAGCGGTTGTGACGAAGTGGTCGCGACGCCGAGCCCTGAAGCGCCGCAGAGCCCCGACCTTCGCTATCTGGTGCTCTCGGCGCGTCGGGTCAATTCGGCGGCCGGCGTCGCATTCGAAACGGAACAAGTGCGGTCGATGCGCAGGGTCGTCCTACAGCCGCGCGGACGTTGGCTGGTCGCCGAGCAAGTGGAGGCAGGCTGATGCGTCTGCGCGCCATGCTCGCCGCTTTGGTGCTGGCCGGGGGCGGAGTGCTACTGCTCCTGCCCGCGCCTGAGCGTGCGGAAGCCCTGAACTGCACAGGGGCGGCCGACCACTCAACGCTCGGGGATGCCACGTCGCCGGACCTGGCCCTGCCTCAATTGGAGGTTGCGAAGGCGATTGTCGGCGTAGCCAAGGGCATGGCTGTCACCAAACGCGGAACGGTCATCGCGCTCCAGGTGGCACGGCAGGAGTCCACTCTCGACGCGGCCGCCGTCGCGGGCAGGGCGACCGGTGCCTTTCAGCAGATCGCTCCTGGCCCTGCCGGAGCCTATGCCGGCTACGACCGGCGAAACACGAGTATGGCCGCGAAGGGGTTCTTCACGGTCCTTCTGGCTCGTGTGCCGGGTTACGACTCGGACCCCCGCTCCAATGCGGACATCGGCCAAGTCGTCCAGGCAAGTGGTGCGGGCGCGGACAAATACGCGCCCTGGCAGTCATTGGCCGAAGCGCTGGCCGATGTGCTTTACGATGGTACGGCCAAAATGACGTGTCAGACCGGCGCGAGCGGGCCGTTGGCCGTCAGCGCGAACGGCGTCGATGTGGAACTGCCGCCTTCAGCGGGAATCGCCGGAATGATCAAAGCGCCGACCGCGGAGGCGGCCCGTGTGTTGGCGGCGGCTCTGTCCTGGCTAGGAACGCCGTACGCCTGGGGCGGCGGAACGGCCGCCGGGCCGTCCCGGGGGATCCGTGACGGTGGCGTGGCCGACGCCCACGGAGACTTCGCCAAGGTCGGCTTCGACTGCAGCGGCCTCGTTCTCCATGCCTACGCCCAAGTGGGTGTTTCATTGCCACGAACGTCCCGGGCCCAGTACGCCGACGGCGGGGCGATCGTCCCCTGGGCGGGCGCGCTCCCGGGAGACTTGTTGTTCTACGGCTCAGTCGTCCACCACGTGGCCCTGTTCCTCGGCGTCGTCAACGGAGTGCCGTACATGGTCGAGGCGCCGCAAAGCGGCGATGTCGTCAAGGTGTCGCAGGTTCGCACCGGTGGCGACTTCCGGCCGGAAGCGGTCCGCCCGATTCCGGGAGGAGGACCTGACCGGCATGCCTGACAGTTCGATGGCTCGAAGCCGAGAACCGGTCGAAATCCGGGGGATGGACGAGTCGCCCGATCACGCGGTGTTCCCGCAGGGAAGACAGCTACAGGCTCTGTCCCGGCTCTGTTCTGAGACAGCCGACGTTCGTTCGCCGAAGAGAATGATGGTGTCTGTATGACAAGACCGGAGGCGGTGGTTCCGCCACTCCCGAAGAAACGACGTGAGCGGCGACGGACCCGTTGGCTGGACCGAGCGGGCTGGTACGAGCCGAGGGAGGTTGGTGCCCGGTCCACGACAAGGCAGGCCGAGGCGTTGAATCTCGCGTTGTCGTCGCCGCCGACAACACATCGAGGCTTGATTCTCGGCACGGACCGTCTGTCCGGGCAATTGGTGTGCCACGATCCGTTCATCGCCTACGACGACAGGCTGGTGTCGTCGCCGAACGTCGCGGTGATCGGTGACGTCGGCAAGGGTAAAAGCTCCCTGCTGAAGACCTGGGGAACGCTGCGGCAGCTGATGCTCGCCGGGCGCAGGGTGGTCATATTGGACAAAAAGACTCAAGCCGGGCAAGGTGAGTACACCCAGCTGGCACGCGCGGTGGGTGCGCCCTCGATCCGGTTCACTGTGAGCGGGAAGGGAAGCAGGCTCAATCTGCTCGATCCGGTCATTTCCTTGGACCAGGGCGACCAGGATCGGCAGTCCGGCCGCCCCACCGGGCAGATGATGCTCCTTCGAGCCGTTCTCGCCGAGGCGCTGGGGCGAGCCGTCAGCGAGCGTGAGGGCAAGGCGCTTCGCATCGCACTGCTCGCTGCGACCGGCGACGCGCACGAGCGGCGGCGGATACCGGTCATCCGCGATGTCGTCCACCATTTGATCGATCCCGCGGTGAAGGCCGCGGAAGAGATCGCCATCTCGGTGGCAGAACTGCGCGACTGGGGATTCGATCCGGCGTTCGCCTTGGAGCGCATGATCGAGGAGGATCTCTCGGGGCTGGTGGACGCCGAGACTTCTGACGATGTGCAGCTGGACCACCCCAGTGGGCTGGTCCACTTCGACATCTCGAGCCTTCCGGTGGAGGGGCCTGCCCTCCGGCTCGTGATGACGGTGATCAACACCTGGCAGACCAACATGCTGGCCCGCCGCTCCCGGGAACTCATGCAGACGGTCAACATCGTGGAGGAGGGCTGGCACGTGGCGGAAGGCGCGCTCGGCAGGGTCTTCCAGCGGAACACCAAGCTCGCGCGCGGTCTGGGCCTCGCGACGCTGGCCGGCTTCCACCATGTCTCGGATCTGCCGGCAGGGTCGGCGGCCCGGTCACTGATGCAGGAGGCCGAGACGGTCTTCATCTTCGGCCAGTCCCTGCGCAGCGACGCGCTGGCGTGCGTGGATCTGTACGATCTTCCGGCCGGCACCGAGGACACCATCATGGGATTGGGCAGGGGAACTTTTCTGGCCAAGATCGGAGCCGAGGCACCTCTTCTGGTCCAGCACGTCCGGTCGCCGACCGAGGTCCGGCTCACCGAGACCGATGACGCGATGACCGGGAAACGGTAGGCCCTGTCCGCTGCGCGGCCTCGTGCCCGGGGCGGAGATGCCTGGCATCGGCGCCCCCGGCCGCTGCCAGGTGTCCTCCCCGGGATCGTCGACGAGTACGGCCTCGGCGCTTTCGGGCATCTCGCCATCTACGTCGGCATCGCCCCAGTTGTGACGTCGGAGTGCGTCTGGGTGTCCGCACTGATCGATGTTTCGGAGAGGTCGGCTGAAAAGACGAATTGTTCCTGAGTCGGCGATCTGTTCGGTACCGAACGGTCGCAGCCTCGGATCGCGATTCGGGAAACCGGATCGCCCGTGTCGGAGTGGCCCGCGAGGCACCTTAAATTTGCATCAATTCCACGCTAAGGGACTGTTAAGAAATACCCTGAAGCCCCTGCGAGTCTCGAAGAAAGTCCCATTAATTCATTTTCCCGTTGACCAGAATTCTTTCTCGCGTCAAGGTTCTCTGCTGCGAGCTCCCTTTCTGCTCGTCGGCCCGAAGCCTTCGAGGATCGAGGAGGATTCGAGCCGGCCCGTACACACAGGACACGAGGCTGAACCTGATGCAGACTTCAGGAAGTGAGGAAGCGGCGGTCGTTCAGGCGTCCCAGGATGTCGGCGACCAAGGCTATAGCAAGTCTCTGAAACCACGACATATCAGCATGATGGCGATCGGTGGTGCGATCGGTACCGGGCTCTTCCTTGGCGCCGGCGGAAGGCTGAACTCGGCGGGACCCGCGCTGGCGATCGTCTACGCCGTGTGCGGGATCTTTGCCTTCTTTGTGGTGCGTGCCCTGGGTGAGCTCGTACTGCACAGGCCCTCGTCAGGCGCTTTTGTCTCCTATGCCCGGGAATTCCTTGGTGAGAAAGGTGCATTCATAGCCGGGTGGATGTACTTTGTCAACTGGGCGACGACAGGTATCGCGGATATCACGGCGATCGCCATCTATGCCCATTACTGGTCGCTCTTTTCGGCGATACCGCAGTGGATCATCGCGCTGGTCATGCTGGCTGTGGTGCTCGCGCTGAACCTGGTCTCGGTGAAGATATTCGGTGAGATGGAATTCTGGTTCGCGATCATCAAGGTCGGCGCCGTGGTGATTTTCATGGTCATCGGAATCTTCCTTTTGGTCACCGGTACGCCGGTCGACGGGCATGTTCCCGGCCCGCAGTTGATCGCGGACTCGGGCGGCATCATGCCGCACGGGCTGCTGCCGCTGGTTCTCGTGGTGCAGGGTGTGGTCTTCGCTTACGCGGGGCTTGAGCTCGTCGGGGTCGCCGCGGGTGAAACCTCGAATCCGGCCAAGGTGATGCCGAAGGCGATCAACTCCATCATCTGGCGGATCGGTGTCTTCTATGTGGGTTCTGTCGTGCTCCTGTCTCTGCTCCTGCCGTCCGACGAGTATCGAGCCGGTGAGAGCCCGTTCGTGACCGTGCTGTCCAGCATCGGCGTACCTGCCGCAGGTGATGTCATGAACCTTGTCGTGCTCACGGCGGCACTGTCGAGTCTGAACTCCGGCTTGTACGCGACCGGGCGCATCCTGCGGTCGATGGCCAAGACGGGTTCCGCGCCGGCGTTCACGGGCGTGATGAATCGGAGCAAGGTCCCCTACGGAGGTATTCTCCTTACGGGTGCGGTGTGTGTGCTCGGTGTCGGCCTCAACTACCTGATGCCCTCGTCGGCGTTCGAGATCGTGCTCAACTTCACCGCGGTCGCCATCGTCGCGACCTGGGGAATGATCATTCTGTGTCATCTGATCTTCGTGCGCCGTTCCCGGGAGGGTAAGGTCGCCCGGCCGTCGTACCGGTTGCCCTGGACGCCTGTGCCGCAGATCGCCACGTTGCTGTTCCTGGCCGCGGTGCTCGTGCTGATGTGGCTCGACGAGGGCGCGGGCCGGGTGACGCTGATGTGTGTGCCCCTGCTCGTGGTGGCCCTGATCGTGGGCTGGTTCGCGAGCCGTCGCGCGATCAAGGCCGCTCGGGGTGAGGACGACTAGTCGGAGGAGCGGTGTGCGGAACGGCATCGGTGCCGCTGGCTTCGGGTCGCCCCTGGTGGAGGTCTCGAGGCCCGGGCACCGGTGCTGTCGGCGCTCGGGCTTGTTCGACGAAATGCAGGTGATCCGTCGGCCTGATGTCGAGCCGAGACTCATGTTCACTGTGTAGCCAAAAGCGTCACACTGGGTAATAGAGTCGAAATTGAGTACTCGGCATCAGGCTCAGTCGTGTCCCGGGACGGACGGGAGGAGCGGACGTGGATTACGTGAAGGTCCAGGTGCGAGCGGCTGACGAGTTCGCCAAGGCCGGTGTCGACGCCATGCTGAGTGACAGTGAGAACCTGCGGTTGTTACCCGACGGGCAGGGTGAGGCTCCGGACGTCTTCGTCGTCGTGGTGGATGGCGTGGTGGAGAGAAGCACCTTCGCGCTCTTGCGTCAATATCAACGCGACAACGGTCGGGTCTCGACGCGTGTGGTGCTTGTGGCTGAGCGGTTCCGGGCAGAGGACCTGCTGGTAGCGATCGAGTGTGGGGTCACGGCGTTACTGTCACGAGGTGAGCTGAAGGAGGGAACTCTTGCTTCGGCCGTACTTGCGGTGAGCCGAGGTGCCGCCTTGATTCCCTACCGCTTGCAGGGGATCCTGCTGGACCAGATCGCCCAGCTTCGCTCGCAGGTGCTCGGCCCGGCAGGTCTGACTTTGTGCGGATTCGAGACCCGTGAAAGGGACGTCCTGCAGTTGATCTCGGAGGGCTACCAGACCGACGAGATAGCAGAGAAGCTCACCTACTCCGAGGGCACGGTCAAGAACGTCCTGTATGGACTCATGAACCGGTTGCGCCTCAACACCCGGTCGCAGGCGGTCGCTTACGCCATGCGCGCCGGTGTCATCTGAGCCGATGACACCGGTGGATGTGAGATATCCGCCCGTGCGGCGCCATGTATGCCGTACGCGGCTTGAGTCGACTGGGGATGGCCTGCGGGCCCGTCGGATCGTGGAGGTCTGTGATGGAAGCGGTACGAGTGGCCGTCCGGGCCGCCGATGCGATCACACACACGGGGCTGACCAGCTTCTTGCGAACAAGGCCCGAGCTGCTCGTCGTCGACATCGACGAGTTGACCGAACGAGACGTGCTGGTGGTGCAGGTCGGCAGAATGACGCCACGCGTCGTCGCCGGACTCCGTGAGGAGAGTCGGGCAGGGATCGTCAAGGTCCTGCTTGCCGGCGAAATCAGGGAGAACGACGTCCTGAGTGCCGTCGAGTGCCGGGTGGTGGCGGTTCTGCCACAAACCCGGACTTCCACTGATCGGCTGGTCGAGACCATCGTATCGGCGGCTTCGGGCAGAGGGCTTCTGCCGCCGGATCTGCTCGGGCAGTTGCTCGGCAACATTCGCCGACTGCAGCACGATGTCCTGTCCCCGCGCGGGTTGAGTTCAGCGGGGCTGACCACTCGTGAGGTCGACGTCCTCAGGCTCATGGCGGACGGCTGCGACACAGGGGAGATCGCCGATAAACTCTGCTACTCCGAGAGAACCGTCAAGAACGTGATCTATGAACTGACCAAGAGGCTCAACCTGCGCAATCGGCCGCACGCCGTGGCCTATGCCATGCAAGCAGGGGTGATCTGACCGCCGTGCGAGTTTCGAACGACACGTAAGGAGTTGCCCGTTGGACGATCCAATGGTCCCGTTCGAGTCTCAGCAGGCGGAAGTCACGGCCGTGGAGACGGTGTGGTTCGCGCTCGACGGGATCGACTACGAGGTCGATCTCGAAAGCCATCGGGCGACGAGCCTGCGCTGGACCTTGGAGCCTTATATCAAAGCGGGCAGGCGAGTATCCGATGTCTTCCCCATGCCATCGCATGACCAGTCCGAGTGACAGCATTCTCGCGCAGCAGCCGTCGCTCCCTGGATACGCGGCGGTGGTGTCCATGGCGGATATCGCGGGAGCGGGAGTATGGAGAACAAGCCGAGCTCTGCCATGTCGATCCGGAGCTGCTTCACTTGATCGAACGTGAGCGTTTCCGGCGGGACGGCGCCCCGGCCATGATGGTTTCTGCCGCTGTGGGCGACTTATCGATGCTTTCGTCCGGCGCCGTTTTTCAGGGGATGAACCCTGGTGCCGATGACCAGCTGATGTACAGTACCGCCGCGTCGGTCACCGCTCCCGGTCCCGCCGGCCGAAGGTCCCGTTCGAGGATCATCGATCTCGCAGGGTTAAGGGCGACCGCCGACGACGTCGGCGCTTTGCCGCTGACGGATGTTCCACACGTGGCGGGGCTGGCCGCGGCCGGCTTGCGTCCGAGCCCTGGCCGATCACGCCCACATCACCGCTGTCAGCGGTGCCGGTCGGCGACTCGGGATCCTGCGGCGCGGCGAAATGTGGGGAAGGCCCTTTCGTCCGACTTCCTGCCCGAAGTTCTCCAACGTACTGCTTCGGGTGGGACTTTCGCCTGCCTATGCGGCTATATCGGGAAGTGGAGATTTCTTTGTCGAGTCGCGAAAGGTTCGCTGCTGCTTTGGGCAGCCGCCCGGGGCCGATGACGCAAGTGAGGGAGGGGCGGAACTTGGGTCGAAATGTCATCACGGTCACCCAGACGCCTGGCCCTGGCTACCGACGCATCGCCGACGCCGTGGCTGATGCGCCCGAAGGGGCGCTTATCGTGGTGGCTCCTGGGAGGTACAGCGAGAATCTCGTACTGTCGAAGCCTGTGACGATCACTGCGGAGCAGGGGATCGGGACGGTGACGGTTCAGTCCGTGTCCGGGGTCGCGGTGGCGGTTGAGACCACTTTCGCCGCGTTGTCCGGACTCGTTGTCGTCTCCACCGACCAGGAGAATCCCGCGGTCGTCGTGGTACAAGGCCAGCTGGGCCTCACCGAATGCTCGGTCGAAGGAGCAGGCTGGTCATCCGTCTTCGCCTCCGGCGATGGCACCGTCCTGATGCGTGACTGTACTGTCCGTAACAAAATCGGTGCCGGTGTGGTGGTCACCGCGCGGGACAACAGCGCCCTCGAGTCTTGCAGGTTCGAAGGGTTGGGCACCTCAGCGGTCGTTGTCGCAGATGACGGCTGGCTGACCATGCGCGCGTGCACGGTGACCAAGGTCGGCGGCAACGGGATCTGTCTCAACGGGCGCGGCACCCTGAAGATCGAGGACACGGCGATCTCGGAGACAGGGAAACCGGCGATCGCCGTCGAGCAGCAGGCAACGATCACCGGAACAAGGATATCGGTGTCCGATGTCAGGGGAATCGGTTTCTACCTCGCTACCTCCGGAGAGGTCGCTCTCGAGTCCAGTTCGGTGGAGCGTGTAGGAGGGGAGGCCGTTTTCGTCGCGGAAGGGTGCAAGCCGGAGCTGCGCGGTCTTCGTATCCGAAACGCCGGTCCCCGGGGTGTGCATTTCGGCGGTAGATCCGGGGGCAAGGTCATCGACTGCGAGGTGGTGGACGTTGCCGGAGTCGGTGTTCACGTGACGGATCGATCCGTGCCGGAGTTCGACCAGCTCCTCGTGTCTGGCAGCGCGAAGGCCGGGGTCCGGGTCACGGAGGCCGCGGATCCGTTCTTCAGGCGGCTGCGCGTGCTCGGTTCGGACGGGCCCGCTGTCGAGGTCGACGAGAGCGGTCGCGGCACGATGGAGAACGTCGAAGTCGAAGGCGGCGAGGTGGGACTGCGTATCGCCGGTGGGGCACGGCTGACCGCGAACGGGCTCAGTATCCGCGACACCACCGGCGCGGGAGTCGAGGTCACAGACGCGGCATTGGTACTGGCCAGTGGATCCATCACCGGTTCGGGTGGGCACGGTATCCACGTAGGTGTCGGCGCCAATCTTTCGGTCGCCCATTCCCGCGTGCGCAGCAGCTCGGGAGTGGGGTGCTTGTTCGCCGAAGGCGCGGCAGGCAACGTGACCGATTCCGAGTTCTCCGGCGGGAAGGCGGACGGTGTGAGGCTGGAGACACGGGACGCCGTCCGGATCTTGGCGTGCACCGTTCGGGACAATCACGGTAGCGGGCTGCGGCAGACTCAGCCGGGGACGGCGATCGAAGTACTCGACCTGATCACCAGCGGCAATCTTCGGCCCGACGCCTATGGGACGACCGCATCGGTCGAGGCGGCGACCACATCCCTTGCCGAGCCTGTCCGCTCCGAGACCGGTGGCGACCCGCTTGCCGAACTGCGGGCACTCGTGGGTCTCGAGGGGGTCAAGCGTGAGGTGACTTCGCTGATCAACCTCAACAAAATGGCCAAACGCCGGCAAGACGCCGGGCTGTCCGCCCCTCCGATGGCGAGACATCTCGTGTTCGCGGGCGCGCCGGGAACCGGCAAGACGACTGTCGCCCGGCTATACGGTCAGGTGCTCGCCCAGCTCGGGGTGCTACGGCAAGGACATCTCATCGAAGTCGCCCGTGCTGATCTGGTCGCGCAGATCATCGGCGGAACAGCGATCAAGACGACCGAGGCGTTCACCACCGCGCTCGGAGGCGTCTTGTTCATCGACGAGGCCTACACTCTGAGTTCTGGATCCGGTGGCAGCGGCCCTGACTTCGGCCGCGAGGCGATCGACACTCTCGTGAAGCTGATGGAAGACCATCGGGACGACATCGTGGTGATCGCGGCGGGCTACTCGAATGAGATGTCCAGCTTTCTCGAATCCAACCCGGGTATGGAGTCCCGGTTCAGCCGTACTATCGAGTTCGCCAACTACACGGCGGAGGAACTCGTCACCATCGTCCGGTCGCAGTGCGCCCGGCACGACTACCGGATCGACGAGGAGGCGTCCGACGTCTTGCTGCGGTATTTCGAGGAGATCCCCAAGGACGGCACGTTCGGAAACGGCAGGACGGCCAGGCGTGTGTTCGAGCGGATGACCGATAGGCAAGCGTCGCGGCTCGCGGAGTCCGCAGAAGTGAGCGCGGCGGACCTGACCCTGTTGACCGCCGCGGACGTGGAGACCGGGGGACGATGATGTTCGTGTGATTTCCGTTCGCACGGACCGGTATGTCAACCTGCGGGGCGTTGTGCGCTGACTCCGGACGGCCGGCAAGGACCAGTGAACTGGTTCGTCTGAATTTCGTGCTCTGATTGTCAAACCGATAAAGGAGAGTTGAGATGTCTTCTGGAGTTCCCTTCGACCCCGATGCCGGCGTCGAGGAGGCGATGACCGCTCTCGCCCGTGAGCGGGAGAAGCTTGCCAAGCTCGGCAAGCTCTGGCGTGATGGGGGGCTGACGGTCAGGGCCAAGGACAACTCGCTGTCCATGAAGTTCGATGGTCATGGTGAGGTCTCCGAACTGGTGTTCAACGAGGCGAAGTATCGGTCGCTCGCCCCGGCCAAGTTGGCGAGTAACATCATCGAGACACTCCAGCGTGGTAAAGCCGAGAGTATGGCGAAGATGTCGGACCTGATGGGAAACAGCACTATCGGAGGCGTGGACTTGGGCGCTGCCGCGGCCGGGAAGGTCGATCCCGAAGAGATGCTCGAAGCCCTCCTCTCACCGCTCATGGGCATGGTCGAAGGCATGGGAGGCGAGGTCGACCAGGTCAAGAACGGCAAATCCGAGAAGCGCGAGGCCGATGGCTGAGACGGTGCCCCTGTGCCGAAGCATTGAGATGTGAGTTCGCCATCGCCTTGACATTCTTGCCGGTTCGGTCTCGCTTGGTGCATTTTCGGCGATTCTTGATCGATCAATGTTCTGAGTCTTAACGCTGATCCCTGGCTGGGCGCCGAAGTCCTGGAATGGCAGCTGCCCGGTCGAGCCTTGTTTTCGCGTCGTTCCCGGTACAGCAGGCTGACCGAGGTCGAGCGTGTCCGGTCGATACTTCGGGACTCGCCAGGGGAACGCCCGCTATGGACTCAAGCCCAGCGCGGCATCGGCCCTCCGTCGCGGCGAGGCTCGGCTCTGCCGGAGACTCGCGCGACGGTGGGCCGCCCGGGGAATAGGGTCGGGTGGATCGCGTAGACGACGCTACCCGGCGGTAGATTTTGGCGGGCGCCGGAAAGGCGATGACAGATGCGTGACTCCGCAGGTCTCTGCCTCGCTGTCCAAGCGGCTATTCACCCGCTACTCGCTGACCCAGCCATGGGACAAGGCGAGGGCGATGAAACCCTGCCGGATCTCCACGATCTGCTGGCCGGTCAGCATCGGTGCGCCGAGCAGTAGTACCTCGGTGACCTCCTCGCGCAGGTCCTGGGCAGTGAGTACCTCGTAGTTGCCGTTTCGGACGGTGGGCACGCGTTCAGGCCGGGGAGCGGGCTCGTCAACGCCTCGATCGAGCAGAGTGACCTGGGACGCCTTCAGACCGCGTGCGCTCTCCTCGGTGGTGAACTGAACGCGGACTCCCGCGGCCAGTAGACGTTTGTCAAAGGTCAGGTCGTTCACGTGGATGAATACGTCTTCGTCCCCACTGTCCGGTGCCACGAAGCCGTAGCCTCGCAGTTCGTCGTAGCGGATCACTTTGCCGGTCGTCTGCATGATTTCTTCTCCTGAAGATCTCGTCGGTTGCCATGATCGTCGAGGTCTCATCGCCGCGCGGACGATGAAGTGTTCTCGTTGGTGGAGTCTGCCCGATCGACCACATCGCAAAGGCATCCGATGTCGAGTTGAACAGCTCGGTACTGAATTTCTCCAAAGAATGCGCGTTAGGGCACGCGATCAGCGTGACAGCGGAATCAACCCGTCTTTCGCGTCATTATGGATCTGACCGGCAATACCTTTGGGAGTGATGTATGGGCCACCCGTTCTCCGACGACCTGCACGAGATCCTCCTTCGTGTCGCTGGCTGGCTGCCCGACGACCTGCTCACCAGGGCGCGGTCGATGCTGGCCGAGGACCGTTCGGGTGACGTCGTCCGGTTGCTGGTCTTCGCCGGTAGGCGCATCGTGCTACCTCTGACGGAGGACGATCTCGATGTGCTGTCCGAGCTGATGGAAAGCGAGGACGCCGATATCGCCTCGCTGGCATTGGTGGAGCTCGCCGCCGACAACGCGGCTCCGCTGTGGCGATTCGCGGTCGAGCAGGGCATGACGACCGATGACGAACAGGACGACGAGGCCAGCCACTCGATGCTGATCTCCGCGCTCGCCGAACAGGACTTGCTCACCTCGGTGGCCGAGGAACCGGGCCTCCGAGGGCTGTGGAGCGCTGTGCGAACGCCCATCGACGACGCACCGTATCCGCCGGCGAGGGTCGTCTATGTGGCTGAAATGGACGACGAGCACGAAGACGCCGGCACACTCGCTGAGGTGACCGGGCGATTCCAGGCCGGCCTCATAGCCGCCGGCGAGAAAGATCCGCAAGTCGAGGTGGTGTCCCTGCATAATCCCAGGCCTGCGTACCAACGCGCCGCTCAGGCAAGGGGAAAGATACTTTGGGTGGCCGAACCCGATCTCAAGGTCAAGGTGGCGAGGATCTTCGACAAGGTCGATCCGGAGAACGGTCCCAGCTTCGATTCCGACCGGCAGAAGATCGCCGATGAAGAGGAAAGGGCATCGATTCTCGATTACCTCGCGGCGGGAACCCGGCTGCTCGTCACGACGGCGATGATGAACGACGTGGTGCAGCCGGACCGGGGAGCCGTGGTGCCCACCAATTTCTACACCGACGGCCGGTGGGTATGGACGGACTCGATCAGCTATTACCTCGAGCAGTATCACCTGGCGCCCGACCCTGAACTGCTCGAGCACATCGACGCCGTCGACGGTCTGCCCCCGCGCCCGGACACGTTCGCGATCGGCCGTGCGATGGATGCGCTTGCGCCGTCCGAAGACAGGCAGCCCGTGTGGACGAGTTCCTGACCGGAGATCCCAGTGGTGATCAAGAGTCGCAAGAATGGTCGAAGATCGGAAAGTGCCCTGAAGGGAGAGCGTCCCCGTGACGGCATCCGCACACGGTCGAGAAATGTTCACTGCGGCTGACCACGGCGACGGGACGCCGCACAGGGCCTCGCCCACACTGGCCTCGGCCGCGGAGTACTACCGCGAGAACTTCGGCTGGACCGTGGAGACGCAGGAGCGGAAACTCGTGCTGCGGCTCACCGGTGGCCTCGCGGCGGTATCGATGCCCTTCAAAACCGCACAGCTTCTCCTCCAGACGGCGGGTGCCCTGCCCGATGGCCCTCTCCTGGTTCTCCCCGGTGCGCCGTTCCAGGTCTATGCGCTCGTGGAATCGGACGACGTGATCGTGCTGAAGAACGAACTGCCTGAGGGGATCCGCTACCACAGCCCTCCATCGATGGCCTTACTTCCACCGACTGTGCTCCCTCGTGGTGCGGTGACGTGGTTGCGTGCACCGTCTCGAGAGGATCGCTGGCTGCCGTTGGCTTCGGGAGTCCTCAGCACGATTTCTCGGCCTTGGGTTTACTCGAAGGGGCCTCGTCGTTAGTCCGGCCGTCGGACAACGACCTCCGATTCGAGGCAAGGAGCACCCTTCCGGCCAGGTCGCTCGTGAGCTGCTTCCGGGCGAGTCGAGCCCAGGTCTGCTGTCCTGAGACTCGCGCTCGCGCGCGGAGGCCCGGGCGCTGAGTGGCGCATCGTGGCCACACGTCCCCGGCCGGATCGTCGAGGCGGGCTTCCGCACAGGTAGGTGTGCTCGTCGCCGCCACTCACGAATTCCTGGTGGTCGTTTCGGGGCGAATCGCATGAAGGAGCCGAGCATGACCGAACGACCGCGTGTCGAGGACCTCGCGAGGGTCGCGATCCCTTCGCAGCCTGCGTTGTCGCCCGATGGCGATCGGATCGTCTACGTACTGCGTACTCAGGACGTCGAACATGACCGCGTCGTCGACCAGCTCTGGCTGGTGCCGGTCAAGGGGGGTTCACCGCGCCGTCTCAGCGCAGGCTCGGACGACACCGCGCCGACCTGGTCCCCTGACGGCGGATTCATCGTCTTCCTGCGCGGCGGTCAACTTACGTTGCTCGAGCCCGGGATGATCGACCCTGAGCAGCTGACTTCCCTTCCGCTCGGCGCGGGAGTGCCGGTTTGGAGTCCAGACGGGCGCCGGCTCGCTTTCGCCGCGCCGGTCGACGCCTTGGGTGGGGAGCGAGGCCCGCTGGTCTCGGACGACATCGACTACCAGCACAGCGGGTGGGGAGTGCACAGCCGGATCTGCGACCAGTTGCACGTCCTCGACCTGGACAGCAGAGAGCTCCGTCAGCTCACTGACGGTCCGCACAGTGTGGCAACCCCTGCCTGGTCGCCTGATGGCTCGACGCTTGCATACGTTGGCCTCACGAACGTGACGAGTGGCTCAGGTCCGCGTGCGCCGGTATACCTCGTCGAGGCCGATCTGCCGCGTCGTCAGCCGCAGGTGCTGGCCTTCGCCGACGGCCTGGCCACCACCGTGAGCTGGAGTGGAGACGGCTCGGCGCTACTGGTGACAGGATGGTCGGGACCTCAGCCGGGACGCTCCGGCCTGTATCGCGTCGCCGTCGTAGACGGTGCGACCAGGGAGCTCGCGGGCGAACTGGATCGCGACGTCATCTCGGGCAAGCCGAGCTTCCCGGGGATCCGCCCTGCGGAGGCTGACGGCAGGGCGTGGTTCTGCCTGCGCGAACAGGGCTGGACGCAACTCTGGTCGGTCGCTGCCGACGGCGGATACCCCCGGCCTCTCGTGGACGGCGATGCCCACGTGACAGGGCTGTCGGTTGGTGATGGTGTGGCCGCCATCGCGCTCAGCACATCCGCGTCGTTCGGTGAGATCGCGGTCGTGGATCTCGTCAGTGGCACCCAGAGCGTGCTGACCGATCATGGCGCGGCGGCCGCCGACCTCCAATTCTACTCTCGCCAGGAGGTGTGGTTCACCCTCCCCGATGGCGCCGAGGTGCGGTCCTGGCTGCTTTGCGACCACGATCGCGGCGGTCCGATGCCACTGTTGCTCGACATTCACGGCGGGCCATGTGACGCCTGGAACGGCGCCGCGGACGACACGTACTTTTACCACCAAGAACTGGTCAGCCGGGGCTGGGCGGTGTTGCTGGTGAACCCGCGCGGAAGCGACGGCCACGGCCCAGTGTCCTGCGACGGTATCCCGAGCCATTCGGGGATCGCCGACCCCACCGACTTGCTCGAGCCGATCAACCAGCTCGTCGCCGATGGTTTCGTCGATCGTAACCGGCTCGCGGTGACCGGGCACGGCTCCGGCGGGGTCATTGCGCTCTGGCTCACCGGGCACGACGCCCGGTTCGCCGCGGCCGCTGTCCTCGGTGCGGTCGATGATCCGGACGCCGCAAGTGGCACCTGTGGAGATCGCCGGCCGTGCAGCGGGTGCGCGGACTCCGGATCTCCGGGGCCGGCGGCCGTGCACCGCTCCGAATCATCGCTTCTCGATCCGGTGAGCGCCTCCCGGACGCCGACGGTACTTCTGTACAGCGCAGGCGACCGGCCTTGCCTGCTCGGCCAGGCACAGCAGTGGCACGCCGCTCTGCGCGAACGAGATGTCCCTGCACGACTGGTCGTCTATCCGGATACCTCGCATAGATCAGTCAGGTGCGGAGCGCCTTCCCTGCGGATCGACTACAACCACCGGTTGGTGGACTGGATCGAGCAGCATATCGACTGGAACGAACGGTGAGCATGAGCGGCGGTCCGCTCTGTTCGCGATGACTCACGACGTCTGCTCTCCACGGGCACTGGTGCATGTCCCGACGACGTCCTGTCGATATCCGCGAGGTGCGGCGCGAACACGGGGTAGCCGGAGCAGTACGCGACGAAGTCGAAGTCGCAACTCGCTCCGGGGCGAGTGCGCGGCGCAGTCGGCGAATCAATCGCGTGAGCCTGTTGGCAGTGCGGTAACACGATGTCAATCGAGCTCACCGTGGCGCAGGGTTTTCGTGTAACTTTCTTGACCGGAAAGACTCCGGTGAGGTCGATCGCGGATCTTTGGGCAAGCGAGTGACTTACGATCCGGGCAGCAGGTTAGAAAACGCTGATGGTCGAGAAACCTGGATTTCCCATGAACGCGTCTTCGGCAGTGAGTGAAGAAGTTTCCAGCATCTATTGCGGAAAGGGTCGCACGGCTGTCGACAAGGCCATGGTCGTGCTGGCAGCCCTGATTAACAGTGATGTCGCTTTGAGTCTTACGCAGCTGAGTCAGCATACCCACCTTGCGAAAGCGACCGTGCACCGAGTCCTCGCGGTTCTTCTGGCGCATGGAATGATCTCAAGGAGTGGTGACAGGTACTCGCCGGGTAAAATGGTGCGACCTGAACGGAAGACTGAAGATCACTTTCTGGTCTCGCTCAAGTATCATTCGACACCCCATCTTGTGGAGCTTCATCACATGACCGGGCTCACGGCGAGCATTAGCGTATTGGCCGGTGAAGAGCCTCATCACGTGAATCAGATCTTCGGACATCGCACTCCTCGGTTGTCAAGCGCCGCCCTGGCTCGCCGGACTCTGCGTCGTTCTGCGATCGAGCAGGTGCTGCGCGCCTATCGGATGGACACGGATGCCGAGTGTGCCGGCGAGCCATCCACTGATGAATTCTCGGAGATTCGCCGGGTCGGTCTCGCGATGACCGACGATCCGCTGCAGCGGTTCACCAGTGTCGCGGTGCCGCTGGGTGGGTTGCGGCAGCCGGTCGCGCTGGCGCTGACCGGACATTTGACGCAAGTCGGCATCGCCTCCGCCGCCAGGGAATTGCGGCGGGCCGCCTACTCTCTCTCAAGGTCCTTGATTGTGCACAGGGCGGCCAGGTAGCCGCCGGTGAGCTCTTTGATGGTCTTATCAGGCGAATGCTGTCGCAGGCATGGGGGAGGTGTTGCGAGTGCGGTAATTCGAATCAGTGCGTCAGAGTTCGCTTTGGCGGCGAATATACTCTTTGAGTGGCACACCATTTCGCCCCTTCGGCGCCTGTCATTCCTATTCCGCACGGTGGAACCCGTGGAACTGGCGGCAGGGGGAAGCGGCTATGGTTTCAGGCACCGATTCGACTCGGCGGCCATCGGGCCCTCGATCACTCGGTAGTTCCTCCGTCTCTTTGGTTGTTGTCGACCGTGGCGAATTTCATGGAGGTGTGATGGCGCAGACTGCTGGGACCGTGATGCTCGATCCAGCCGGTAACCTCACCGCGGGAATGCTGGAGGCCGCCGCGCGACCACTCAAGGTAATGCTGGAAGGTGAGACCGCGAATCGGACAGACCTAGGCCACGCGTTCGTCCGCGAGTGCCTGTCCGGCGAGCGACCTGTCTACGGCGCTACCACCGGTTTCGGCCCACTCGTCACTTTCGGAGGGCGCGGCAGCAGCGAAGAACAGTGCGACAACGCTCTCCAGCATCTCACCGCAGGGCAGGGCCCAGACCTTTCGCATGCGGTAGTGCGTGCCACGATGCTGGCGCGAACGTGGTCGTTGTCAAGGGGCATCTCGGGAATCTCGCCCGCGGCTCTAGAAGCACTTCGCGCGGCGCTGGAGATCGACTTCGCCCCGGTCGTCCCCACGCTCGGCTCGGTGGGTGCGAGCGGTGATCTGGTTCCGCTGGCCTACATCGCCCAGAGCCTGCGTGGGGTGGGCGAGGCGAGATTCGAGGGGGCGAGAATGCCGGCAGCGGAGGCGCTCGTCAAGGCTCGCCTGCAGGCCTTGACCTTCACCGGACGCGACGCCCTCTCGATGGTCAACGGAACTTCTGTCACCAGCGCCGCCGCCGGACTCGCGGTCGCGGCGCTGCGCCGATCCTACGACTGCGGGCTCGCGCTGAGCGCCTTGCTCACCGATCTTCTCGGCGCTGAGCCGAGGTTCTTGGAGCCGTTACTGCTCAAGGCATTCGGGCATCCTGGGACGGTGACAGCGGGGGATCGCCTGCGGGGCCTTCTCGAAGGCAGCGTGGCGTCCGGCGACCGGCAACTGCAGGAGCCCTACAGTGTTCGTTGCGTTCCGCAGCTCATGGGAGCCGTCTGGTCAGCCCTGGCGTGGGCGGGTGACGTCGTCGAACGGGACCTGAACGGGGTGAGCGACAACCCGCTTTTCTTTCCGGACGCCGATCTGGTCGCCCACGGCGGCAACTTTTTCGGGCAGCCCGTCGCGTTCGCCGCGGACATGCTGTCGATCGTCGCCACTCAGATGGGCAACCTCGCGGAACGTCAGCTGGATCTCCTCGTCGATCCTGTCCGCAGCAGCGGCCTGCCGCCGATGTTGTCCCCGAAACCGGGCGCCGAACACGCTGTTCAGGGAGTCCAGCTGGTGACGACGGCCATCGTGGCGTCGATGCGCCGTGCCTGTGTCCCGGCGAGCGTCCAGAGCCTGCCGACGAACCTGCACAACCAGGACATCGTTCCCTTCGGGACCCAAGCCGCGCTGACCGCCTTCGAGCAGGCTCAGAACTTGCGGCTGATTCAGGGGAGCCTGGCCGTAGGACTACGGCAGGCGGCATATCTCAGGGCGGGCAGGCGAATGGCGCCACGATGCGCGGAACTGGTGGCGGCCCTTTCCGAAGTGGTGGATCCCATCACCGGGGACCGTCCCTTGGACAAGGACGTCCGGGCCGCGGCGGACGTCCTCGACCGATTCGTCGAGGACCAGTCCACCGCAGGTGCCCATTGGTGACCACGGGCCATCGAGAGGAAGTGATCCAGTGATCTCCCAAGCCATTGGGCTCGAAACCGACCTCGTGGGTCATGTTCTCGGGACCGCGCCCTCCGACGGCCGGACAGCCCTGATCGACTACTCGCATGTCCACCCTCAGCGCTGGAGTTACGCGGCATTGAAAGCAGCGATAGCCGCACTCGCCGCACATCTTCGCTCGACGGGACTGCAAGAGGACGACGTCGTCGCTGTCTTGGCCGAGAACAGCGCGGAGTTCGTGATCTCCTACTACGGTGTTCTCGCCGCAGGTGGTGTCGTCCTGCCACTGGATCCTCGGGCCGCGGAGGCGGAATGGCGGAAGACCACCGCCGAATGCGACGCGACGACGATCATCGCCGACACCGCGTTGTGGCGAACTCCGTCTTCGTTCCCTCTTTCCCCTGTTCTCATCGGAGCAGGGCCGGTACCAGGAACCGAGGGCCGCCCGTGGGATGAGGCGATCACCTCTTCGGTTGACGGGTCCTTGCCGGCGTCCTCTTCCGGTCGCCGGCGCACCGCGGTCCTGATGTCCTCCAGCGGCACTCAGGGCCCGCCGAAAATGGTCCAGGTCACGCACGGGAATCTCGTGGCCGGGCTGGAGCAGATCGCCAAGGTCCATCGGCTCGGTGACGGTGACGTGGTCACCTGCGCGGGCCCGCTGCGCCACATCTACGGCATGCAGATGGCGATGAACCCGGCTCTGCATGCCGGTAGCGCCCTGGTGATCGCTCCCGCTCGGTTCGAGCTGTACGAGTTCCTCAGAATCGTGGCAGTGGAGAAGGTTTCGGTCGCCTACCTCGTGCCCTTCGTCATCGGCGGGATCGCGTCCCTGCCGGTGCCACCATCGTTGCCTGCACTGCGCTTGATCGTCTCGGGTGGCGGCCCGTTGCCCGCCACCGCGGCGGAGGGGTGCACGCGGAAGCTGAGAACACCCGTTGTGCAGGGATTCGGAATGACCGAGGCGGGATGTATCTCCTTCACCGCCGACGACCGGCCCGGACCGCTGGGTTCCGTTGGCACGATCTTGCCCGGGACGGAGGCCCGGTTTCTCGATCCGGATACCGGGGAACCCGTCGACCGCGGGCAGCCTGGAGAGCTGGCGTTGCGTGGACCGCAGGTCTCTCCCGGCTATCTGGGCGCGTCCGCTCCTCCGATCGGGGACGACCAGGGCTGGTTCCGCACAGGTGATCTCGCTCTGCTCGACCAGGAAGGGTTTCTGCGCATCGTCGGCAGGATCAAGTCGCTCATCAAGTACAAAGGACATCAGGTCGCCCCTGCCGAGATCGAAGGATTGCTGCTCGAACACCACGCGGTGGAAGACGTGGTCGTGATCGGCCAACCAGATCCGCTGGCCGGTGAGATACCGAAGGCATTCGTCGTGGCGTCGCGCGATGTGTCCCTCGCCGAGTTGGAGGCGCACGTCGCCGCGAGGGTGTCACCGTACAAACGTGTCCGTGCGATGGAGCGGGTACACGAAATACCCCGATCGGCGACGGGCAAGGCGATGCGTCCCCCTCCACTGAGGATAGTCGTGCTCGGGGGCTCCTCGCGGCTGGCATCGGAGTCCGCAGCCGGACTCGCGACAGCGGGAATGTCAGTGCTGATCATGGACGCCCAAGCCGCGGCGGACGGACGGACGGCAGTGACACCTGACAACGCTCGGACCGCGATCGTGGCCCGTCAGGCGAACCTTGCGTCCTCGATCTCAGGGACCGATGCCGCCGCTGAAGCGGTCCGCGAACTGGGTGGTCTCGACGTCATACTCGATGCCCGGACCCTCCCGCCCGTCGAAGCCGGTGATGAACTCGGTTCCAGTACCTGTGTCGATCCGGTGCTGGGTGGCTTGCTGCGTCTGTTCGACTTCGGCAGAGGGCGGGTGATCTTCATGCTGGACCAGGCGCTCGAGCGCAACCGGCTACCCAAGGTCAGGGCAGCCCATCGTGACTTCGTCGCGCGCGTGGCCACCGAGACCGTCGACGCAGGCGTTTGCGTGGCAGGATTCGAACCTGGAAGCCCGGACGGCACCGGTGCCGTGCGCGATACCATGTCGGTCGTAGCGCTCGTCACGGGAGCCGCCGACCACTGCTCCGGTCACTGCTTCGGTTCCGATATCAAGGCCGTCGACAGGACGCAGGCGGTTCCGGTCGCCCATCTGGACACCGAGTCGATCGCCTGAGCCGCATCGTGTCTCCCAGGGGCTGGTCGGCCGCGCGAAGGTTCTCCTGGCCATGAAGACAAGGGCGGAGAAAGCGCGAACCTCACAGGCTCTTCGTAAGACACCGCGCCGAACGCGGACCAGTAAGCCGTCACCCGTATAGGTGATGCGTAAGAAGTTGGACCGCTGACTTCTTGTCGCATTCAGTGACCGCTTTGCGGATTTAATCCTAATGGGCGACAGAGTCGGAATGGTGATCATGGTTTGGTGCTGCGCACCTCCCGAGTCATGAAAATTCTTCGGGTTTTGGGTGTGTCTGGGTGTAACCTACTCTTCGGAGAGTCAGCTGGGCGTCGAGGCGCGCGGCCGATGGTATCTCTCAGGAAGGAACGCAAGATGTCAGCGACGGGGCGCAAGATTTCCGAGGAGACGAATACCCGTCTCCTGCGTGAGCAGTACGAGACCGATGACGTCGCGACGATCCTTCATTCCCTTGAGGAGGCTCGAGCCGAGCGAGTCCGATTGGATCGCATGGGGAGATGGAGTGAAGCCGGCGAAACGGTCTTGTCGGCCCTTCGTAAGGCGCTCTCGGCTGGTTCGCCGAAGGTTACAGGCTGTGACTTCGAGAAGCTGGTCTATGTGGCGGGAACGCCCCAGGCGGAGTATCATTGCCGGCCTGTCCGCGGACCCATTCAGCCGTCGCGACTTGCCGCGACGTCGGCCATCTTGCAGGTCAACCGCTGTGGTGAGCGTCAGGCGGCGGTTGACGCAGCTCATCGCGCAATGGAGTCGTTCGCCTGGGAAGACCTGGGGACGTTCTGGTACGCAGTGTTGGCGCTCCTGTACGCGGAAGAGCTCGACTCAGTGCGAGATCAGCTGGACCGGGCCCTGAAGCGTTCGGGCTGGGATGCCTCCCACCCCCATCGTTCGGCGATGATCGTGTTGCGGGCGATGGTCGCCTTGCAGGGCGGGGAGCCGAGAGTCGCCGTGCGGCTGCTGGATGATGCGCTTCAGCATGGGATATTCCCTCAGTTCGTCGAGGTCGCGGTGGCTTGGTCCGTTCACGCGCTGGTGGACCTCGGCGAGTTGGACCGTGGAGAGAACCTGCTGTTTACTTTCGGCTTCGGTCATGGTCTTGAAGAGGCGGTGGACCGGTCCGTGATTTTCGCTGCACGTGGCTCGCTCCGTGAGGCCATGGGGCATCCGCATTCCGCGTACGAGGATTTCGTCGCTGCCGGTCGTTTTCTCGCCGAATGGGGTGTCACGAATCCGGCGGTGAGCAATTGGCGTTCACATGCGGCGTTGTGCGCCGCCGCGATCGAGCGGCGAAGCTTGGCTCATTCGCTGGCCGACGATGAACTCCTGAGCGCCCGTAGCTGGGGAACCTCGCGCGTGATCGGCTCGTCCCTGCGCGCAGCGGCCTTGGTGTCCGGGGACGGCGAAGACTTCGAGACGCTTCGCGAGGCGATCGGTCACCTGCGGTGCAGCCCGGCTCGCGGAACACTGATGCGCGCCTGCTACGAGTTCGGCCTCAAAATGGCCTTGGACGGGCAGCTCGACGACGCTCGAGCCTTCCTGGACGAAGCTCGCGTAACGGCTTGCGAGTTGGGCAGCGAAGTTTGGGTAACCCGTGTCGACGACGCGACTCGGCGGTGGGTGGCGTCGGACGTAGGGAAGCGCCTGACGGCGCGAGAACGTGAAGTCATGAACCTCGCGCAAGCGGGGTTGGGTAATAAGGAGATGGCCGACCGCCTCCGGCTCGCGAGCAGCACTGTGGAGTTCCACTTGTCGAATGTCTACCGCAAATTGGGAATCTCCGGCAGGGACGATCTGAGGTCCGTCTTCACGCCCGCCTTCAACGAAGGAACGCCGAGGCCGGGCGGGGCCCCTGAGGGACTGCCTGTCGCGCGCTGACCACGGTCAGCAGGATCAGGGCATCGCTCAGGGTTCCTGGAGGCCCGCTCTCCGTGGCTAGCGTCGGTGCGGTCGCTGTCGGATGAATTCGACAGTCCGTAGAGTCATGATCCACTGGCGTGCGCCCAAGGGAATGGCGAAGCAGTGAACTGACGGTGGCTTCCTCGGGGATGCCAGGGCTGTAGCGTTCGGCACGGATGATTTCCACATTCGCCTGTCAAATGGTTGTGGCCTGCCGGGATTAACGGACATTGTTCAGGCGTCGAAGGGGCAAGCGCCGGTTTTCTGCTGTGCCGTCGCCTGTGTTGCTTGTATGCTCGGCTTTCGCGACAGTCGCGTCCGGCCTGGAACGGCTCGATAGGCATCGGATGTCTGGAGACCGAGGGGAGCATGGATGGGCGAGCGAGTCCCACCCGGCTCAGGGCAGCCGTCCGTCGGGAAAGCGAGTGCTGTCGCGCGGCTGCCCGCCACCATGCGCGCGGTGCGTTTCGATTCAGGCACCGGGGAATTGACTCTGGAAACCGTGCCACTGCCTGAACTGGATGTGGACGAGGTACTGGTCAAGGTCGAGGCCGGTGGCATTTGCGATTCCGATGTGGACCTGATCGACGGTCGGGTGAAGCCGCATTTGCGGGTGATCACGCCGGGCCATGAGGCGGCGGGTGTGGTCGCGGCTGTCGGTTCCCGCGTGAAGGCCTGGATTCCTGGAGACCGTGTCGTCATGGCGGCAGGCCGGGAGTGTGGGATGTGCGCCGAGTGCGGAGTGGGCTGCGGGTGGCAGAATTGCTCCGACCTTCAGATGATGGCTCTTCACTATGACGGTGCCTGGGCCGAGTACGCGGTCACGTCGGCGACCGCGCTGGTCGCGGTCCCCAGCTCCATTTCGCTTGAGCACGCGACCGTTCTTTCCGGTTCTGTCTCTACGCCTTACGCGGCCATGGATACCGCGCGCTTGCGAGTTGCCGAGGCGGTCGGAGTCTGGGGGCTGGGCGGTCTCGGCACACATTTGATCCAGTTGGCTCGGATCTGCGGCGCGTCACCGATCGTCGCGCTGGACGAGCGTCCGGCGGCGCGGGAACGCTCGCTGGAGCGAGGCGCGGATGTCGCCCTCGATCCGGCCAACAGTCGTGTCTGCAGATATATCAAGGAGATCACCAAGGGGCAGGGACTGGACGTGGCGTTTGACCTCCTCGGAGGCATGCCTGACTTCGGTCAAGCGCAAGCGGCCCTCGGCCGCCGAGGACGCTTGGTGGTAGTGGGGACCACGCCCGATGTGATGCAGAGGCAACAGCGGCTCACCTTGACCGGCAACAGTCAGACCATCATCAGTCATAGCGGATATCGCGTGAGGCACCTCCAGGACTCAGTGGAACTCACGCACCGCGGCCGGCTCGACGTCTCGGCGTCGATCACCGCGGTCCTGCCCTTGGAGCAGGCCCAGGAGGGTGTGCGCAGAATGCGCGACCACGACGGTGATCCGGTCCGGTTGTTGCTTCGGCCTTGAGCGACCAGCCTGGAGCGCGGTGAGGGTACTGACAGGCAAACAGTTTGTACAAATCTACTCGACGGCGCGAATCCCGGAATGGTCTTGTGGTAAAAATTTCCGCGAGCCCTGCCTATTGCCGACGCGACGGGTGTGCAGGTGACAGCTCGTGCAAGGAGGTCGCCGTTTTCGGGCGTGCGCGGAGGGTCCGTGGCCGAGCTGGTGCGTTATGGAACCGTGGTGTGCGGCAGCGTCGGCGATCGAGCCGTTCTCCGATACAGCGCTCTCGAGTTCACCGCGGACTTCGATCGGATCGACGGCGGTCGGCTCGGACGAGCTGACCGAGTGTTATAGGACGGTCGTCCGAAACGATCGGATGCTCCTTCGCGGTAGCCGAGCCGAGGGTGGCGACACTGCGGGATGTGTAGTCGACGTGGATCGGTGACTTTCATGTCTCCCGCCCGCGTGGTTGCGACCTGAAGCCTTGCGGCACAAGGGCTCAGGTCGCGCAAGAACGTTATCGTCGGTGGGCGAGCGCCGTGATCGAGAGGAATTGGCATGGTCTCCGGTAGGTTCAAGCGCTTCTGTCCTGGGGTGGCGATCGCGCTGTTGATTGTGGCGACAGGGGCTTGCGGACCGGCTTCGGATGAAAACATAGAGTTGTCGATCGCCACCTTTGGTGATTTCGGCTACGACTCGCTGTTGAGCGAGTACGAATCTACTCATCCGGGTATCAAGATCGAGACCAGGGTCGCCGAATTCGAAGCGCATCACAAGAGCGCTGCGACCCAGTTGGCCGCAGGCCGCGGTGCCGCGGATATCTTGGCGATTGAAGAGCAGTACATGCCGCAGTTTCGCCAATCGACCGACAAGTTCGTCGATCTGAGCACGCTGGGTGCGGCTGATCTGCGGAGCCGGTGGCCGCAATGGAAGTGGGAGCAGGGCCTCGCGAACGGAGGTAAGGTCGTCCTGGGGCTCGGTACCGATATGGGAAGCCTGGCGATGTGCTTCCGCAAGGACTACTTCGCCCAGGCCGGCCTGCCGACTGACCGCGACGTTGTTTCGCGGCTATGGCCCACGTGGGAGGACTACGCCAAAATCGCGGATCAGTACTCGTCGCGGCTGCCGGCGAGCAAGTTCGTCGATTCCGCGGGCGGTGTCTACACCGCGATCCTCAATCAATCACCTGAGAATTACTTCTCGGCGGCTGACGATTCCTTCATAGCCGACAAGAACACCGCCCTCCGCCGGGCCTTCACCATCGCCGCGGAGATCGGTGCCAAGGGGCAGACCGCGAGGGTCACGCCGTTCACCCAACCCTGGAATGTCGCGATCAAGCAGGGTGGTTTCGCCACCATCGCCTGCCCTGCCTGGATGCTTACCCAGGTCAAGGAAGCGGGTGGCCAGGAGAACGCAGGGAAATGGGATGTCGCCGCTGTCCCCGGCGGCGGTGGCAACAATGGCGGGTCTTTCTTGACCGTGCCTGCGCAGGGAGCACACCAAAAAGAGGCATACGAGCTCGCGAAATGGCTCACTGACCCCACCCAGGAGGTGAGGGTGTTCACAGAGTCGAACATTCTGCCCAGTGAGCCGGCCGCGTATCGTTCGCCGGAAGTCCTGGGCAAGGTCGATGCGTACTTCAGCGGAGCACCTATCGGTCGGATCTATGCAGCCTCCGCTGACAACCTGAAGCCCAACTACCGTGGACTCAAGGACGGCGCGGTACGCCCGGCGTTCGGCACGGCGCTAGGGCGGGTGGAGTCGGGCAAGCAGTCGGTGGACGCGGCATGGGATCAAGCAGTCACGGAAGCTCGTGCTTCGGCTTCGTAGCCGCGAAATCGCGGCTCGGTGGGACCGGAAAGTTACGCCGTTCCTCCTGGTCTTGCCTTTCTTCGCCCTCTTTTCGATCTTCGGTTTGTTCCCGCTCCTCTATACCTTCTGGATATCGCTCCACGACTGGCAGCTGATCAATGGTGGTCAAGGATTCGTCGGACTCGGCAACTTCGCAGACCTGTTGACCGACAGTCATTTCTATAATGCTCTGGGTAACACGATCACTCTGTTCCTCCTGTCTGCGGTGCCCCAGTTGGTCGTGGCCCTCGGCATCGCCGCTCTGCTCGACCGTCCCCTCCGTGCGACCACGTTCTGGCGTGCGGCGGTCCTTTTGCCGAACGTGGTCTCGGTGGCGGCTGTGGCGCTTGTCTTCGCTCAGCTTTTCGGGCGTGACTTCGGTGTCGTGAACTGGCTGCTCGGCCTACTCGGTGTTCCGGCGCTCGATTGGCATGCCGAAGCATGGTCGGCTCAGCCGGCGATCGCCCTGATCGTCATCTGGCGATGGGCGGGTTATAACGCGCTTCTCTATCTGGCGGCGATGCAGAGTGTGCCGGCTGAACTGTACGAAGCCGCGGAACTGGATGGGGCCTCGCGATGGCGGCGGTTCATTTCGATCACGCTGCCTGGGATCCGTCCGACGATCGTCTTCACCTCGGTTGTCTCCGCTATCGGCGGTGTGCAGATCTTCGTCGAGCCGCAACTGTTCGACACCTCCGGGGTCGCGGGAATCGGCGGTGACGACCGCCAGTTCCAGACCTTGGTCATGTACCTCTACGAGAAGGGGTTCACTCAGTTCGACGCCGGATACGCGGCCGCGATCGCTTGGGTGGTGTTCCTCGGCTGTGTGGCGCTTGCGGTGGTCGCCCTCGTGCTCGCCAGACGGATCCCCGGGACCAATTGATGAAGACCGCGGAACCTGTGCCGCGGCCGCGGAGCATGGCCAACCGACGCCGGCGTCGTCCGAACATCCTTGTCTACGGTGCATTGATGGCGGTCGTGTGCGGGTCTGCCTTTCCACTGTACTGGTCGTTCGTCGTGTCCACGAGGGACAGCTCTGCGATCGGCGAACGGATCCCCCCGCTGACGCCGGGCGGTCATCTCGCCGAGAACGTACGCAGGGTCTTCGACACGGTCGACTTCTGGCTGGCGCTGCAGAACTCCTTGATCGTGTCGGGCACGGTGATGGTGTCCAACGTATTGCTGGCCAGCCTCGCCGGCTTCGCCTTCGCCAGATTGAGGTTCTTCGGTCGCGACACCCTGTTCTTGCTCGTATTGGGGACTGTGATGGTGCCGTCCCAGCTCGGGATCATCCCGCTGTACATCGTCGTGAGCGAACTGGACTGGTACGGCAGGCTGCCTGCGGTGATCGTGCCCGGATTGGTAAGCGCGTTCAGCGTCTTCTGGATGCGCCAGGCTTGCGAGGAAGCGGTGCCGCGTGAGTTGATCGACGCGGCGACAGTCGATGGTTGTTCCGTGCTGCGGACGTACTGGCATGTCGCATTGCCCGCCATACGGCCTCAGGCGGTCGTCTTGGCGATGCTCACGTTCATGGCGGCGTGGAACGACTTCTTCTTCCCGCTCGTAGTCCTGGACCCGAACGAGAGCCCGACGGTCCAGGTGGCGCTGGCGACACTCGCCAGCGGTTACTACACCGATTACGCTCTGATGCTCACTGGCACGACACTGGGAGTGACGCCGGTGATCGTCCTGTTCATACTGCTGGCCCGATATTTCGTCAAGGGAACCGTTCGCGGAGTGCCTGGGACGGATGTCAGGCCATGAGAGGATGGAAATGAAAGAGGAACCACCATACAGCTTTCCCGCCGGCTTCCTCTGGGGAGCGGGAACATCGGCCTTTCAGGTCGAAGGCGGAACGGCCGAGGCCGGGCGAGGCCTCTCGGTCTGGGACACGTTCGCCGCGACGGAAGGCAAGATTCACTCCGGTCACACGGCAGAGGTGGCCTGCGATCACTTTCATCGCAATGAGGCCGACTTCGACCTCATAGCGCAAATCGGCCTTCCAAGCTACCGCTTCTCGGTGTCCTGGCCACGTGTGATGCCGGACGGGCGTACACGCGAACCGCGAGGACTCGCCTTTTACGACCGCCTGGTGGATGCCTTGCTGGCTCGTGACATCAAGCCGTCCTTGACGCTCTATCACTGGGATCTTCCACAGGCAATCGAAGATGAAGGCGGCTGGCCCGCGAGGGACACGGCGTTCCGGTTCGCGGAGTACAGTTCGGTCGTCCAAGAGGCGCTGGGCGATCGGGTCGGTCACTGGACGACGGTCAACGAACCCTTCTGCGCGGCCTTTCTCGGGTACGGCAACGGGGTTCACGCACCGGGAATCACCGATGAGATGCGCGCCCTGCAGGCGGCCCATCACCTTATGCTAGGGCATGGCATGGCCATGCAGGCCTTGCGCGCCGGAGCCCGGAATGGGCAGGAATTCGGGCTCGCGCTGAACTTCGCTCCCGCCCTGGCGGATGCGGACGAACATCCGCATCTCGAGGCCAGACGCAAGTTCGATGGCTTGCACAACCGGTTCTTTCTCGACGCCGCCTTGGGCAGGGGATACCCGGTCGACGTCCTGGACGACACACGGCGTCTCGGCTGGACATCGGTGATCCGGGAAGGCGACCTCGACATCATCGCACAGCCGATGGATTGGCTCGGGGTCAACTACTATGCCCCCGCCAGAGTGACGCCTCTGAACGACCTGGAAGCCTTGAGCAATTGCGGGCTGCCGGGTCTGCGCGGACTGGACGTGCTTCCGCCGCGAGGACCGTTGACCTCGTTCGGCTGGGAGCAGGCGCCTGACGTCCTGACAGACCTTCTCCTGTGGTTGCGTGACCATACCGGCGGCCTTCCTCTGATCGTCCTGGAGAACGGCGCGGCATTCGAGGACGAAGTCGATCCGGGTGGCCGGGTGCGCGACAACGAACGTGAGCGGTATATCCACGAGCATCTGCATGCGGTGCTCACCGCGATCAAGGCGGGAGCGGACGTCCGCGGCTACGTCTTGTGGTCTTTGCTGGACAATTTCGAATGGTCCCTCGGCTTCAGTCAACGTTTCGGTCTGATTCACGTCGATTTCGCCGATGGACTTGATCGGACAGTCAAGGACAGCGCCTATTATTACGCACGCGTCATTGGTGCCAATGCGTTACCGGTATAAGCGGTGATTTCGCGTGAAAGATCGGCTAAGCTGTTCCGTGAGGCCAAGCCGGTCTTCGCGAGTATGCGCGTGACATGTGCCTGCACCGTACGTCGCGGAAGCGTCAGAATGGCGGCGATCTCCGGATTTGAGCGCCCTCGGCCGACCAATTCCGCGATTTGTCGCTCCAGCGCCGACAGCGACGCCCAGCCTGTCGTCGAAACGGCGGAGTCCGGTCGGCCAGGGGTGATGCCGAACTCCCGCATCCGATCCTCGAGTTCCCTCATGTCCCACACCGCACCCAGCGCGCTCAGGCCGACGGCCGCGTCGTTGGCCGCGGTCTGCGCTTCATCGTGGCGACCGTGTTCGGCGAACAGCACCGCCACATCGCTCAGAGCGGTCGCCATCTCCAAGCCGCGCCCGACCGAGCCGTAATGGGTGATGACCTGGATCAGTGGCTCCGGCTCACGCGAGACGAGTGCATGGCACCATTGTGCGGCCGTCGCCGCTCTTGCGGGAACCACCTCCTTGGCGGCTTCTCTTTCGCAGACCCTGTAAGCCTCGTCCACGATCTTGTCTCGTCCTTGCGCTCGAGCGAGCCGGATCAGCCGCGGTAGCCATTGATGACGAAGCATCATCTCGGCGAAGGTCAGATCAAGTAGAGGTGCCAGCAGGTCGATGGCCTTGCCCGCATCACCCGCCTGCTCGGCTTGAAGGGAGCGAGCCACCAGGAGGAAGTCGCAGCTTTCCCGTTCGGAGTCCGTGATCGGTAGGTATTCCTCGGCGGCGTATAGGCGCGCGGCGGCTTCTTCGCTGTCCCCGCGCCGGCCACAGATCAGCCCCGCGACGCCATGGAGCAGCAAGGCCGCCGGACCTGGTTCGCGAAGCCCATGGAACGTGATCGCCGGCCCGTCCTCGGTGACGGTGTCCAGTTCTGCCAGAGCGTCGTCCCAGTTGCCCGTCCAGTAGTTCTGGATGGCCGACGAGACCTGAAGCCCATGGGGCAGAGAGTATCTCGTAGCCGCCCTCCGCGCCGTTCGTAACGTATCGGTAGCTTCGTCAAGCCGGTCCAGGTTCTGTAGGCTGAAAAGACGGTTGTCCAGCAGGTCGAAATAGAAGCCCGCATGTTCTTCCTGGCCGTCGAGCACGGTGATCGCACGATCGATGTAGCGCAGGGCGGTTTTATGGTCTCGTTCGATCGACTTGACCAGCCAAAGTGTCTGGAGTGCGTGCCCGATGGGGTAGGGCTCCCCGATCGCCAGAGCTTCGCGATGAGCGCTTCGGGCCTTCCGGGCCACTCTGCCGAGGTCGTCGAGTTCGCCACGGCTGAAATTCGCCAGCAGGGAACGTCGCCGCTCCCGCCAGATGGGCGGGGCGTCGGGTGAGTCGTTCGGTTCGAGCAGTGCTTTCGCCGCCGCTGTGTTCCCCTGGCGATGGGTCATCGCCGCCGCGAGATGCCGCATCTCCGCGGCTCGGCCCGGATCACGGCAGAGGACCATGGCCTTTTGCGCCAGTTCGAGAGGCTCCTGACTGAGTCTGAACATGATGAGGACGGTTGCGGAGAGCAGGACTTCGTATCGTGGATCGTCTGCGGAACAGCTGTCCAGAACCCGGCGTAGTAGCACGACGGCTATGGAGGGAGCGCGGTTCGACAAGGACTCGTGGTTGTCGACGGTCCAGTTGATGACCCAGTCGCTCACTTCCGTGGGGACCGCGACGAGTTGCTGTGCGACCTGCTCCACGCCTGAGCCGATTTCCGCGAGTGCCTCGGCTGCGCGGCGATGCCAGTCCGCACGGACCTCCTCGGGGAGTTCGTTGTACAGCGCCCGCCGAAGCAAGGGGTGCCGGAAAGCCAGGTGGGTTCCGGTATCGACGATGATCCGCATGTCCATTACTTCTTCGAAGACACCGAGCAATTCGGACGGCATCTTGCCCATGGTGGCCGCCACCTGGGAGAGACCGAACTCCATACCCAGCACCGCTGCCCTGCGCACCGTCTCCCTCGTCAGCTCTCCCATCAGGTCCAGGGTCCGGGCGACAGCGTCGAGAAGTGACTCAGGTGCCTGCAGATGTGTCCCGGCACGGACGTGCGCCGTCCCGTCGACTATCTCCAAGGCTTGCTCGCGCACCAGCGCGCCCGTCACCTCGCGGAGATAGAGAGGGTTTCCCGCTGCCTTGGCGATCAGTGACCGCAGCTCTTCACCGGGACGAGCGCCGATGAGGTCGGTCAGCAGTTCCTCCGCGTCGGACCCCGCGAGAGGGCCGAGCGGGAGTACCTCAAGGCCACGTGATTCGGCCGCCCGACGCGCCTGTGCCAGTTCTTCCCTGCGGGGTGCGGGGCGCGAGGCGGCGATCAGGAGCAGTGGGAGTTGGCGCGCGGCTGCCGAGAGCCGGTTCCACATGAGCACGCTCATCTCGTCGGCCCACTGAAGATCGTCGACGACCATGACCAGCGGTGCGGTGGCGCAAAGCCGATCCACGTAGTCGAGCACCTTGTCCGCTGTCGTCGCGACCGGGTCGGTGCCCTTTGGCGCCGGCTCGGACCTGATTTCGTCGGCACCCAGGCCGAGACATTCCAGGATCACCTGCAGGGGAAACTGCTGCTCCAATTCGCTCGCGGCTGCCCACGCGATGTGACAACCGCGGTCACTTATGTCCGCCAGAGCCGAAGCGAGCAGGTCCGATTTGCCGATGCCCGGCTCGCCCTCGACCCACGCTGTTCGGCCCCGCCCGTTCACCACATCGTCGGCTAGATCCCGGAGAATTCCGACCTCGGTGTCACGTCCCCGGCAGACATGCGCTCCGTTCCGGGTCGCCTCCATCACGCGGGCGGCTTGCCCTGGGAGTACTGAGAGCCGCTCGTTGAGAGGCACACCCGAGTCAGCCGATGCCAGGGAGGGGTCATTGGTCAGGATCCGCTGGTGCACCTTCAGCAGTTCAGGGCCTGGTGAGATACCCAGTTCACTCCGCAGGATCTCACGTGCGCGCTGGAAGTACTCCAAGGCCTCGGCCGTACGCCCGCTGCGGTACAGGGCGATCATCAGCGCCTGCCACAAAGGCTCGCGAAGGGGATGTTTGCGTACGAGAACGGTCAGCTCAGGTACGAGATCTTCGTGGGAACCCGTCATCAAGAGAGCTTCCGCGCGCATCTCGAGCGCGAGCACCCGATGATCGGAGAGACTGTTCCGCAGCGACTCGGCATAAGGACCGGGAACCCCGGACAGGACGTCGCCGCTCCACAACGCGAGCGCGCTGTCCAAGGTTTCCACTGCTCGGACCGCGTCGCCATTCTGATGGAACGATCGAGCGGTATCGCGAAGCCTGGCGAACGCGTCGATGTCCAGATACGAGTCTTCCAAACGCAGACGGTAGCCTGTGCCGTCCGACAGCAGTATGCCGTCCGTTGACCAGCGAGTCCGATCAGGTTCCAGGATCCGTCGCAAACCGGAGATGTAGGTATGGACGCTGCCTTTCGCGCTCGCGGGCGCGGCGTCGCCCCAAACCGCCTGGATCAGTTCGGCTCGCGTCACGGGCTGTTTCGTCGCGCGTGTTGCGAGTACGGCGAACACTGCACGCTGCCGGGCCGGGCCCAAGTCGACCTCGGCGCCATCGAGCCAGGCGCGCAGCGAACCGAGCGCCTGGACCCTGAGCCGGCCACTGGTCATCCGAAGGTCCGGATGGTCTTCGAGAGCATTCGCTGCTTCACACGTCGGGCGTCCAGTAAGGCGCCGAGTTCGTCATAGCCGGTCAACGCGATGCGCGACGCTGCCTCTGCTTTGGTCGCGTTGCCCGCGAGGGAAAGAAGTACCGCGGCGTCTTCCATCGCCTGCGCTTCGCCGAATCGATTGCCCACCGCGCGGAGACGAGCGGCCGCGTTGAGCGCGCGCAGCGGATCCTCGTCGAGGAGCGCCCGGCACCGAAGTGCCGTGGCCTCCTGCCCGGGAGTCTTCTCACACAGCAGGGTCGCTGCCTTGGCGTTGTCGTACTCGCCGACACAGATCGCCAGCCGCACCAGAGCCGGCATCCATGGACAGACCACCTCGTCTCCGAAATCAAGCAAACTCGCAAGCTGGCCATAGGCGAACTCGGGCTGGCCTTGCATCTCGGCGAGCAAGGCGTTCGTCGCGAAGATGAAGTCGGTACCGTCGGTGCGGAACTCTCCGGTGGGGAAGAGGGTCCAAACGGACTTCAGGTGGGCTCGTGCGTCGTCCAATTGGCCCCGGTGTGCCGCAATCGCCGCTACGACGCCACTGAGCTGTCGTAGGTCCATGGGACGGCTGAGAGTGTGGCGGGCGAGCGTCGGCCCGCCGGAGAGCCGACGGGTAAGTTCGTGTAACGGAGCGTCCCACTTGCCCACCCAATATGAGTTCGTGGGCGTGACGACGGACATGGTCCGCTGCGCGGGGACCAGGGCGGCGGGTTCGTAAACCGGCGCGCACACTGGCCACCCGACCCGCGCCCGGGACAGGAGCGCCTCGTGCATGGTCCGCCAAGTCTTCGGTGTATCAGCGTCTCGGAGCGCCTCTCGTACGCTTTTCGAGGCCTGGTCCGCTTTACCGTGTACAAGGCTCGAATAGGCGAGAAGCCACCGCATTTCGGCCACCACCGTCGGCGTCTTCGCTCGCGCGGCGACCTGGCCGACCTCGCTGGTCAGGTCCCGTTCGAGCCAGAGCATGATCCGCGCCGTCGCGATCCCGAGACGCTCACGAAGAAGCGACGGCACTCTCCCGGAGGTGTTCACGTTCTGGAGCAGCCGGACAGTGGACAGAGGTGAACGTGAGGCCAAGTTGTAGACCTCGTGCGCGAGCCATTCACAGATCCATTTGTCGACCTGGACAGGCGCGGCGAGCAGCTGGAAAGCCACCCGCTCGACCGGGGCGCCGACCTCGGCGAGTGCCTCCGCCAGCTGCCTGTGCAGAGCAAGCCGGATCGCTGTCGGGGTCCGCTTGTAAAGCGCTTCACGGACCACCGGATGCTTGAAGGACAGCTTCCCTCGACTGCTGATCACCAAGCCGGAGGCTTCAACCTCGTCGAGCACGGAGCCTAACTCCGCTGCGGGCCGACCCTGGGCCACCGCCAGGTCGGCCAAGGTGAAAGAGCTGTCCAGCAGGGCAGCCCAACGAAGCATTTCCGATGCGGCCGCGGAGAGGAAACCCAGTCGCCTGCCGATGGCATTGAGCGCCGCTTGCGGGATTACGAGCCCTGAAGGGGCGGACTCCTGGCGTTCGATCCCGGCCGACGCCGTGATGATGTCACGGACGAACAGCGGGTTCCCCGCCGCGGCCTGGGCGAGTTCAAGCTGACCTGGCTCCGGAGTGGAGCCGGTGAGACCGGCGACCAGGTCCTGGACTTCCGTCCATGACAGCGGTCCCAGCTCGTGAATGAGCGTGTCCGACGCCGCGATCTCGGCACGAAGCCTTTCGAGCTGGTGATCACCGGCCGCGCGCCGAGTCACGCCGATCAGCACCAGCGGCAGTTCGGCACAGGTGATCGCCAGCCTGCGCCAGACTTCGAGACTGGCCGGGTCCGCCCAGTGAAGGTCGTCTGTGACCAAGACGAGAGGGCGTTCCTCGCAGAGTTTCGCCACAAGATCGACAGTCAGGCCTATCGCGCCCTCGATGGCTTCCTCATCATCGAATGAGAGGTTCCGTACGGCGGACGCCACTTCATTGCGGCGAGGGTCGGGTGAATTCACTCCGATCTCAAGGCAGTCGAGCACGACCTGCAACGGTGCGCGCCGGGTCAACTCGTCCGCGGAGGCCATGGCGAACCCGAAACCCTGTGCGTCCGCGAACCCGGCGGAAATCAGCGCGGACTTGCCGATGCCCGGTTCGCCCTCGAACCACAGTGAACTCCCGCGTCCCTCGCCGAGCCTGCCGATCGATGTCCGGATGGACGTCAGTTCGCGGTCGCGGCCGACGAACGAAGGCGGTGGAACGACCTGCGGCCGCCGGGTGGTGACCGTGGCACGCGGTGTGGTCACCTGACCTCGCCACAGCGCGGGGTCGTCGACCTTGATCTGTTCATAACAAGTGGTCAGGGCTGTGCCAGGCTCGGCGCCGAGCTCCTCGATGGTGACGGCGCGAATCGATTCGAACACATGCAGAGCTTCAGTTCGTCGTCCGCATCGGTAGAGGGCGAGCAGGTAGAGGTTCTGCAATCCTTCCCGGGTGGGGTGTTCGGCCACGAAAGGACTCAGCCCCGCGAGCACCCTCTGATGGTCGCCCGCATCAAGCATGATCTTGGCGCGTCGCTCGATGATCTCGAGCCGCAGCTCCCGCAGCCGGTCGCGCTGAGCATTCGCGAAGGGACCGGCCAGGCCGTCCATCGGATCGTGCTGGTAGAGCCCGAGCGCGTCGTCCAGCGCGGTGAGCGCTCCGCGAGAGTCGTGTTCGCGCTGGCACAACCGGGCACGCTCGCGGAGATGCTCGAATCGAACGACATCGATCGATTCGGCGTCCATGCGGAGGCTGTAACCAGGCCCGCTCGACGTCAGCACTTCGGTGGTCTTGCCAGGGGGCCGGGCTGGATCCAGCGCGGCCCTGAGCGACGAGACGTAGGTATAGATGCTTCCCTTGGCGCTGGTGGGAGCCCGGTCTCCCCAGATGGCGTCTATCAGTTCCGACAGGGTGACGACCTGGTTCGCTTGGAAGGCGAGTACGGCGAGCAGCGTCCGGCGCTGTGCCGACCCCAGCGCGAGCTCTTGGCTTCCGCGCCAGGCCCGTACCGGGCCGAAGAGCTTGAGCTGCAACCGCATCATCGCCTCCGCAGCGGGCTCTCGAGAACTGGTTGTCGTCAGATTCATGCTGGTCCGCCAACTAGGTGGTTGTTCGACATCACCCGAACGGATCGGTGCCGTGGCCCCATAATCTGCGGATTACGTCCGGCGTACGTCATCGAAAGCGGGAACCTGTGGTTCAACCCCAGGTTGCGAGACCGAATGTGAACATGGTTCACTTTTTGGCCTCTTTGTCACGCAAGCGTCTTAAGGGAGTCCTAATTTGCGAGGGTGGCGCGACGTTGTGGTCAAAATGATCACGTAGTGTGAGCGATCACCTATGGCACTGTGGTTGGAATTCTTGACAAGGTATGCAGCAAAGTGGTTTTTTTTCAACGTGAAACCGGTCGTCCGCATGGCGTCAGAACGCCGGCCCCGTCCGGGTACTCTCCCCCTCAGCGACAACCGGAGGAACGATGAGCGACTGGCTGCGAGACTTCTATCGTGAGGTCGACAAGGGAAACATCGACAGCTTCCCTGCGTACTGTGCCGCTGACGTCATGTTTCTGAGGGGAGGTGCGCCTCCGGTCCGCGGCCTCGTCGAGGTGATGGAGGCTCAGCGCGCGTTCCTGTCCACCATCAGGTCGCTCTCGCATGAGTTTGTCAACGTGTTCACGGACGGTGACACCAGTGTCCTCGAAGCCACTGTGACCTATACGCGGCTGGATGGACGCGCCGTCGAAGTGCCATCCGTGACGATCCTTCATCGGACCGGTGGGCTCGTCGACAGCATCAGGGTCTACCTCGACATCGCACCTGTCTATGCCGAGGTCGGCCAGGTGGCTGAGCTGTCGAACGAAGAGACCGTGTAGACGCGATTCGTCCGCCCCGGAACCGAGGCGAGGAGTGGGATCGACCCCGGCCGGCCGTCGGGGCGCATGAAGCGGATGCTGTGCCGCACTCGGCCCGCCGGGCGGTGTCTCCTGGCACACGCTGAGAATCTTCGGTCTGTGCCCAGGTTCAGCTGAATCTGGTCGTGAGCGCCTTCTCTCTGGATCGAGAGATCGTGCTTCCGGGGGAGCGGCAATCCCGGCGACTGAGACCCCGGCGGGTTCTAGCCGGAAACGAGCCGGTGAATTTCGAAATCGAAGTCGATCCATAACGACTCCGCTCCCAGTGGGATGATGTCGTAGGTGCACTCGAGGAAGTTGCTCAATTCTTCCCTCGATACCGCGAACATGGCAGCCCCGTCCGGGCTTACCAATTCGATTCGCATCAAGGTGAGATCTTCGTCATTTGGTCTGATGTGAACATCGGCCTGGCCCGCGGGGGCGAGCAGGCCCTGGGCCAGCAATTCTCGTGAGAACAGCCAGTCGACTTCTTCTTCCGTGTTGCGAAAAAAAGATGCTTTGATCGCGAACGGATCACGTGTGTCGTAAGATAATTTGACGTCGATCGGCAGGATCGGATCAGAAGCGTAATTGCGCACGAACATGGCGGAATGTTGGTGAGTGACATGCTTCGGCGGCTTGTTGTGACGCGTGTATGGCTCGTCCTTGTTCATGCTTCGACTGTCGATGACGGTTCTTCATTCGACCTCTATGCGAGTAGAGGTGAGACCGCGCTCGGCGAGTGCGAGTCGCGACCCGGTCGGCAATCCCGGCGCGCTCGGCGATCTGCCGCCTGATGCGGCAGCGCCGCGCTGAGCAGCGGGATCTGTGCGAATTTCTCGACTCTGTGGGCGGACTCGGCGGCATCGGTCGGTCGCACGTGCGGACTGCGTCCCTGCCGGTGCCGATATGCGCGGATGAGATCGGGATCTCCTCGATCATCATAGGTTGGCGAGGCTTTGTCGGCGCCGGATGGTAAGCGGGCCCAGAGTACTTATGGCGAGGGACTGTGCCCGAACTGACATCGCGGGCCACTGTTTGGGGATCGGCGGCTGGGAATCTCGAGTGTTTCGGTGACCCGCCCTGCGATGGCGATGGCTGCGGCGAAGTCGTCTCGCAGAACACCGGAGGGGTACGCGCTGGGAGACGGTGCGACGCGGTTCTCGGCGAGCATCCCTCGTCGGGGATGCCCGTTCCCGACATCAGTCGAGATGCGCCGCACCGATCAGCGCTAGCAAGGTGTTCTCCCCATCGGCGATCTTGAACGATTTAGCGTCACGAAGCAGCTTCTCGGGATAGAAGACGTCGCCGTTGGAGAAGCGGAGCCCCCGCCGATCGGTCGCCCGGGCGCCACAAAGCTGGGAAGCGGTGTCGCAGACCTCGAACGCGGTCTCCGTGGTGAACACCTTCGCGGCGCAGGAATGCGCGAGGGAGCCTGCTTTTCCCATGGCGATCAGATCGTGGTTGTGCACGTAGGTGGCGCGGGTCAGCGCACGAGCGGCTTCCAGTTTGGTGAACATCGAGAACAGGCGCATCTGGGTGGCCTGGTGTTCGCGCAGAGGCTTCCCGCCCTGGACTCGTTCGGCGGTGTAGCGGACGGCGCCCTCGTAGGCGGCACGGCCGGTTCCGAATGCCAGCAGGGCCATGGAGGCGCTGGCGACGGTGTGGACGGTATGCATGGCCTTGCCGTAGGCATCTTCACGTACGAGCAGGTTTTCCTTGGGGATGCGTACGTCGGCGAAGCTCAGCGACGCCTGGTTCATCGGCCGCAGGCCGAGTTTGTCGAGGGGTTCTCCCCTCGTGACGCCGTCGAGGTCCAGTGGCACAACAGCGATCCCGCCGCGGGCGAGGTTCGACGAGTCGATGGTGCAGCACACCAGGGCGTGAGTAGCCGTCGCTGTGCAGCTCGCCCACGGCGCCTTCCGTCCGTCGAGGATCCAGCCGTCGCCGTCTTCCCGCGCGGTGAGGTCGCCACCCGGGACGGCCAGTGACGGGGTGTGCGCGGCCATCATGTCCGATCCGTGCCGAGAGTCCGTGATGGCGAAACAACTCGACCACTCCGGGCGTTGCCCGGTGTAGAAGGGGCGTGCCAGCTCATCGACGAGTCGTGAACTGCCGAAGTTGTACACGAACTGGTATGCGAGCGGGGCGATGAACAGCGAGGTCGCCAACCCGGCGTCGCCGGTGGCGAGTTCCTCGAGCACGAGATACTCCTCAAGGCGGCTCAAGCCGAGACCGCCGAACTCCGGCGGCGCTGTCAGGTGCAGGAACCCTTCGCTCCGTGCCTTCGACAGGAACTCGAAATAAGGGGAGCCGGGCGCGACGGCGTCCTCGGCGCTCATGACGTCCAGTTCGCGCCCGAGCGGTAAGGCGTGCCGACGCGCGAACGCCCTGGCGCGCCGTTGCCATTCCCTCGCCCTGTCGGAGATCGTCAGGTCGAGTTCGACGAAGGGCTCGTTCTCGTTCATGGTAAGTACTCCTTTGTACGGGCTGAGGACGATCCGGCGAGCAACCGGGCACACGCCGGGACGATGGTGCCGCGATCGACGATGTGCCATCCGCGCCGAACGGCGACCGGGCGCAGCTCGCCGTCGGGTTCGAAAGCGACGGCGATGCCGACGTGGTCGAAGAGCTCCGCGTCCCGGATGGTGTTCCCGATGGCGACCGCGCGGTCATGGTCGAACGGTTCGGTGGCCTTGAGCTCACGAATGATCGAGTCCTTGCCTCCTGGCAGGCCGGGAGGGCCGGTCAGCCGTCCGGTGAACCGGCCGCCGCTGATTTCGGTTCCGACGCCGTGCCCCGAAGCCACGCCCAGCCCGAGGGCAGCCGCGGTCATGATCGTGTCGGCGTTCCCCGAGATCAGATGGATCCGGTAGCCGTTGACCTTGAGCAGCGAGATCAGCTCGCCGACGAACGGGAAGAGCTGGCGACGGCAGGCATTCCATGTTCTCGTGGCGGTCGCCCGCGCCTGGTCGGAAGAGGCCCCCCTGATCGCCTCCGCGTAGAGCCGGTAAGGCTCCGAGTGGAGGTGCTCGCGGTCCATCGCGGACGCGGTGTGTCGCTTTACCGCGTCCATGCACGCCTCTATCAAGGCGCGGTCGCACACCCCATCGGCGGCCAGGTCCCGCAGGTAGTGCATCCCCAGCACGCCGGGCAGCAGGGTGCCGTCCATGTCCAGGAACGCGTGCTTGGCCCGGTCTGCCGAATCGGCGGTCATGATTCGCGATGGACCACGTCGTCGGCGATCCGCCGCAAGGTCGCCACCGCTGAGCGGGACAGGACCCTGTCGTCGAGTGCCCCGACGGCTTCGGCATAGCGCTCTTCGATCATGCGTTCGATTGTGGCGGTCGCGCCGGTCGCGGTGATGATGTCGAGGATTTGCCGGGCGGTGTCTCCGCTGAGCCCGGCATCGCCGACGTGCTTGCGCAAGAATTCCTGCTGGTACGGGGTGGCTTCGCCGACCGCGAGCGCGAGCACCAAGGTCCGTTTGCCTTCACGGAGATCGTCGAA
Source organism: Amycolatopsis sp. lyj-90 (assembly GCF_046549035.1). Lineage (NCBI taxonomy): Bacteria > Bacillati > Actinomycetota > Actinomycetes > Pseudonocardiales > Pseudonocardiaceae > Amycolatopsis > Amycolatopsis sp. lyj-90. The sequence continues at coordinate 186,456 of NZ_JAJPWP010000011.1, read as the reverse complement.
GACCGGTTTGCCGGTGACCCCTGGATCCCCGTACAACCCGAGCAGGTCATCCCGTAATTGAAAGGCGTCGCCGAGGGGGAGGGCGAAGCTGCTGAGGGCATCCAGAAAGCCTGTGTCAGCTCCGGCGATCGTGGCGCCGATGTGCAGAGGACGCTCGACGGTGTACTTCGCCGTCTTGTACCGCGCGACGGTCAAGGGGGTCTGCCGGTCGTCCAGTGGTCCGAGGGTTGCCAGCAGGTCCATGTACTGGCCGTAGTGCATTTCTTCACGCATGGTGTCGAGCAGGCCATTGACCAGGGGCCGGCGGTTGTCCGGGAGATCGGCGGTGGTGACGAGTTCGTCGGACCAGGTCAGTGCCATGTCGCCAACGAGAAGAGCGGCGCTGAGTCCCAGATGACGAGCGTCGTCGCCGTGGGCGTAGCGCCGGGCGAGCGCCCGATGGACGGTCGGCTGGGAACGCCGTGTGAGGCTTTTGTCGATGATGTCGTCGTGAATAAGGGCGAAGGCCTGGTACATCTCCAACGCGGCGGCGGTCTGCAACACCATCGGGGGAGCGTCTGGGCTGCCTCCGGCTGCCTGCCAGCCCGCCAGGCACAGCAGCGGCCGGAGGCGTTTGCCCCCGGCAGTGATGTGTGCCCGGATCGTAGCCGGTATCTCGGTGGCGAGCCCGTGTTCGCGGGCGTGCCATTCTTTCTCGTCGAGAAAGGTCACCAGGCGCTGAGTCACGTTCGACCTCAGGCCGGCGAGGTCGGAGCCGCTCCTCGCGGGGGCGGTCATGCGCTGGATCCGTTCTCGTACTTGTCGAGGGCGAAGATGCGGAAGCTGCCTCGGCCACTGGCGTCCAGGTAGTTCTGGTAGGCAGGACCGGCGCCGGTGTAGAGGTTCCAGATCGCGTCGTGTTCGGCCCCGGTGAGCAGCCGCGCGGTCACCGGGGCGATCCGGTTGCCGACCGTGACGGTCGCCTTCGGGAAGGCGAGCAGGTTCGCGGACCAGTCGGGATGGGCGCGCCTGCCGAAATTCGAGGCGACGACGGCGAACCCGTCGCCGTGTGGCATGAAGAAGAGCGGTGTGGACCGCGGTTCTCCGGTGTGCCTGCCGGTGGTGGTGAGCAGGAGTGTTCCGGCACCGGTCGTCCCGCCCAAGCTGATCCGGCCGCGGGAACGACCCAGCAAGAACCGGTCGACAGGTACCATCACGGCCCGCATGAAGGTGATGAACCAGGGCTTCGGAGCCAAGCGGACCATCGTTTTCCACAAAAAGGCTTTGACTTTCGGATGAATCATGGGAGTTCCCGACTGTGATTGTGAAAGATTCAGGCGCCGAGAAGGAGATCGGCGGCCCGTTCGGCGACCATCACCGTTGGAGCGTGAGTGTGCCCGCGGGTGATCCGCGGCATGACCGAAGCATCGACCACTCTCAGCCCGGCGACGCCGTGGACGCGGAGTTCCGGGTCCACCACCGAGTCGTCGTCCGTTCCCATCCGACAGGTGCCCACCGGGTGGTAGACGGTGTCCGAACGCCGACGGACGTGAGCCTCCACGGACCTCGGGTCGTCGAGATCGAGATCCGGATACCACGGCTTGCCGGTGTAAGGCGCGAGTGCGGTCGTGCCGAACATCCGGCGTGCGATCGTCAGACCTTGGGTCAGCCGCCGGAAGTCGGCGCCGTCCGGGTCGGACAGATACCCAGGGTCGATTTCGGGACTATCGAGCGGGGAGGCCGACCGCAACCGGACTTGCCCTCTGCTCTCCGGCTGCAAGAGGACCACGGCGATGGTCAAAGCGTGCTGAGGTGGCGGATCGATACCGTGGTCGACGAACGCACACGGGAGAAAACTGATCTCCAGATCCGGGCCGGGCAACGTGGGATCGCTCGCGGTGAAGTACGCCGCCTCCGCGACATTGGACGTCAGCGGGCCGCGCCGGTCTTTCTCGTAGGCTTCGAGGGCCGCGGCCTCGCCCGCGCCCGCGAGGGTGACCGGCCGGGGGCAGTGGACGATCAATGGCGTAAAGATGTGGTCTTGCAGGTCATTGCCGACGCCGGGCAGTGGATGCCCACAGTCGATCCCGTGCTCGGCGAGCTGGTCCGCGGGGCCGATGCCGGAGAGCATCAGCAGGTGCGGCGTGTTGATGGCCCCTGCGCTGACGACGACCTCACGGCGGGCGGTGATCGTGCGGCGGGTGCCGCCCTCGTCCAGTACCTCGACGCCGGTGGCGCGCCCACCGGACAACGTGATCCTCAGCGTCCGAAGCCGGGTGAGGACGTCGAGGTTCGGGTGGACGAGCGAGCGCAGGTAGCCGTCGGCGGAACTCCAGCGCTCGCCCCGGTATTGGGCCGTCGGCATCCGCGAGTAGCCCGTGCTGTCGGCGGCGTTCACGTCCTTCGCGGCGGGAAGGCCGAGTTCGGCACAGGCCCGCAGGAAGGCCTCGGTGGCTTCGGACTCTCCTCGGACGTCCTCCACGTGCAAGGGGCCGTCGAGGCCATATGTCCCCGAGGCGTCGTCCCCGCTTCGGCGCTCGGCCCTGCGGAAGTACGGCTCCACTTCCTCGTAGGACCAGCCTTCAGTCGTCCAGCCGTCGAAATCCGCTTGATGGCCGCGTGTCCAGACGTTCGCGTTCAGCGATGAGCTACCACCCAGGACCCGGCCGCGCGGGCACCGGATCACCCTGCCGGCGAGGCCGGGCTGTGGGGAGGTGCGGTAGTCCCAGTCGTTCTCACCGCCGAACAGCGTCGGGAAGGCGATCGGGATCTTGATCGCCGGGTGATCGTCGGGGCCGCCGGCTTCGATCAAGGCGATCCGGTCCGTGGAACCCAGTGCGAGGCGGGCGGCGAGGGCGCAGCCGGCGGAGCCCGCACCGATCACGATGTAGTCATACGAATCTCGCATGAGCCCTCCTGACCTTGGACAGGAGGAATAATTATCAAGATTTTCGTAACTTGACACTTTGGCTCGGTTTTTTGTCCAATCTTTCTGCCCGAAAAGTCGCGATGGGGTTAAGGCGAGGGTGTGAGCCGGTTATTCTGCCGGATTTCGAAATAATCTCTGTGGATCGGTCTCCTTCCGGTGTGACCATGGGGGTAAGGCCATCTCCGGCGCCGCCGGCGGAGCGGAAGGAGAGGAAATTCGCGCAGATGTCCTTGCTTATCGGACCCGAGTCGGGTTCGTGCTCTTGAACGTGTCGGTTGAGAATGGTCACGCTGAGCGGCGAATTGCTTTCTCATCGTAGAGGCGGGGGTGAGTGTTGACAGACAGTGTGAAATCCTGGGCGAATATTGCCGTTGATCATTCGCTGACGACATACCGGGACATCGCCACGACGCATCTCCAGTTGGCGAGCAGGACCATCTCGGCGACAGGTGGGTTCGCTGGGCGGCAGATCGATCTCGTGGGCTCGTTGCTGGGAGCCTGGGCGGATCAGCCGGTGGAGCAGTTCGACCGGCATCATTCGTTTGCCGGGAACGATGGCTCGCCGGTGGAGTTCTCTTGCGCGATGACCAGGTCAGGAGCGGAAGTACGGCTACTGTTCGAGCCACTTGATGCCGGTCGGCCCCCGCGACCCTCACCTGAGGCAGGGCATCGCTTCGTTGAACTCTTGAACAAGATCCTCGCCATCGACGTGAGCCGGTTCCGCGTCGTCGCGGATCTCTTCGCGGGGGTGCCGTCAGCCGGTTCGTGCTCGATGCTGTGCTCCGCGGCGTTGAGGACTGGCGGAACTCCGCTGTTCAAGGTGTACATGAACCCCGCGGTCGGCGAGCCGCGCCCGCACCAGGTCGTCGGGGAGGCGATGAGCCGTCTGGGACTGTCCGAGCAGTGGGCGCTCGTCGCGGAGCATCTGAGGGATGGACTGGGCTCGCGTGAACAGGAGGTCGCCTTGTTCGCGCTGGATCTTGGTGATTCGGCCGAGTCCAGGGTGAAGATCTATTTTCGGCACGGCGGCCGCGCGCCGGAGCAGGTCGAGCGGGTCGCTGGTCTGAGCGGGGACCATCAGCCGGATTTGTTCACCAAGATCCTCGATCGTGTCTACGACGTGCCTGTCGAACGCCTGGTGAAGGCTCCGATGACGTGTCTGTCGTTTCAGGGAGACCGCCGGGTGCCCGTATCGGCCACGTTGTATTGCCCCTTGGATCCGAACATCAGCGACGACGCCGAGGCGAGCACACGAGTCGTGGATCTGCTGGAAATGTCGGGTATCGCACCAGAGCCGTTCGGCGCGCTCGCCGGCACGATCTCCGGTACTGATCTGGCTTGCGGACGCAGGCTCAGTTGGGTGAGCTATAAACGACCCGCGGATCCTGTGGTGACCGTCTATGCGGGCCTGGACGGTTCGGCGAGGGTCTCGTGATGGGTGGCATGTCAGCCGACGGCAATCCGGACGCGGAGTTGGTGGTCCTTCTCGACAATCAGCTGTCGAAGAACGGCGTCGCGCGCAAGGCGACCGTGCACACCACGGACACGCCGCTGCATCTGGCGTTCTCGTGCTACGTCTTCGGGTCTGATGGCCAGGTGTTGCTGACCCGCAGGGCGCTCGGCAAGAAGACGTGGCCAGGTGTGTGGACCAACTCGTTCTGCGGCCATCCAGGCCCCGGAGAGCCGATGGTGGATGCCATCGTGAGACGGGGACGGCAGGAGCTTGGTCTCACCGTCGCCGAGCCGCGTGCGGTGCTCCCGGATTTTCGGTATCGGGCAGTCGACGCGAGTGGGATCGTGGAGAACGAGTTCTGTCCGGTGTGGACAGCCGTCGTCGATTCGGATCCGATTCCGGACCCTGGCGAGGTATGCGAATGGCACTGGGCGGAATGGCCAGACCTGGTAGCGGCAGTCAGCCGCTTGCCTTATCTGTTCAGTCCGTGGGCCCAGCTGCAAGTCCTCCGGCTGCACGCCGCGGGATTTCCTTGGCGAGCCCAAGGTGAGTCAGTGCTGGAGGTCGGCGACGGTGGGATGTTCGATGAGCTTGCGGGAATCTGAGTCGCACGTCAGCGGCTAGCAGGCGTCGTGCCGCACCTCTGCTCCTGGCCGGTCAACCGGCCAGGAGCAGAGGTGCGTCCCGGTCTCACCGCGCCGATATCCGGGGCTTTGCCGACGGGTGGTAGCGATTCCGCGTCTATTACACGATGTTGATCAGCCGCGGCGCCGTCACCGCGGTCAGAGGTGGATCATCACGGTTTTGGTTTCGGTGTAGGCGTCGAGGACCTCGATGCCGTGTTCACGGCCGATGCCGGACTGCTTGAACCCCCCGAAGGGGACGCTGCCCGTGCTCATGTCGGCGTAGGCGTTGACCCAGATCGTGCCCGCGCGCAGATCCGCGGCGACGCGGTGGGCGCGTTCGAGGCTGGTGGTCCAGACCGAGGCGGAAAGGCCGAAGATGGTGTCATTGCCCTGGGCGATGGCGTCGCTCGTGTCGGTGAACGTCATCAACGAGGCTATCGGGCCGAAGATCTCCTCACGGACGACGCGGGCGTTCGGGCCGACATTCTCGACGAGGGTCGGCGGCATGTACAAGCCGTCGCCCAGATCGCCGGTCGTGGTCAGCGTGCCGCCCTCTTCACGTGCTACGTCCAGGTACGACGAGACACGGGCGAAGTGCTCCGGAGAGACCAGCGGGCCCATCTGGGTGTCGGGGGCGAACGGGTCGCCGAGTGCGTATGACCGCATTTCGCGGATCAGGAGGTCTCGGAATTGCTCACGCACGGACTCCTGAACGAAGATCCGGGAGCCGGCGACGCAGCCCTCGCCACTGCCTTGAGCGAATCCGGCGACCGCGCCCTTGGCAGCGGCTTCCAGATCGGCGTCGTCGAAGACGATCGTCGGGGATTTGCCGCCCAGTTCCAGGGTTACTCGCTTGAGGTCTTGGGAGGAGACCTCGAGGATGCGCTTGCCCACCGCGAGCGAACCGGTGAAGGAGATCTTGTCGATGCCCGGGTGGTTGGTCATGGCTTCGCCGGTGGTGCCGTCACCGGTGACGATGTTGACCACGCCGTGGGGGAGGTCGGTCTCCAGCAGTAGCTCGCCGATACGCAGCGCGGTAAGTGGCGACCACGCGGCGGGTTTGGCGACGACGGTGTTGCCGGTGGCCAGTGCCGGGCCGAGTTTCCAAGCGAGTTGCAGGACCGGGCCATTCCAGGCGGTGATGGCGCCGACCACGCCCAACGGCTGGCGCAGGGTGTAGCTGAGCACCGACGGGGGAGAGGGCGCGGTTTGACCGTAGATCTTCGTCGGCCAGCCGGCGTAATGGCGGAACACCTCCACTGAGTGCTCGACCAGCCACCGCGTCATCCATAGCGGGCCGCCCATGTCGAGCGAGTCCAGGATCGCCAGTTCCTCGGTGTGCGTTTCGAGGACGTCCGCGATCTGCAGAAGGATCCGGCTCCTCTGGTAGGGCGTGATGTCCGCCCATGACGGGTCGTCGAAGGCTTGGCGTGCGGCTGCCACGGCGAGATCCACGTCTTCCGGGCCTGCGGCGGCGATCGTGGTCAGGGCCTTGCCTGTCGACGGGTCGTAGGTGTCGAACGTGGCGCCGGAGCGCGCGGGGACCCATGCGCCGTCGATCAGCAGGCCTTTGGGGCTGTTCAAGAATTCGGGGGCCGGACGCGCACTCGCGTCCAGGGTGGGATTCGTGCTCACGGGGCCTCCTCAGTATCGGAACGAACTAGTTCGTTCTAGCAGACCGTAGCTCGCTAGTGCGTAGCACGCAAACGAACCAGTTCGTTTAGACTTGTATGGTGCACAAAACGCAGGCGAGCAAACGACGTCTTCTCGACGCCGGCGCCCTGGAGTTCGCCGCCCATGGCGTAGCGGGCGGACGGGTCGATCGTGTCTCGGCGCTGGCAAAGGTGAGCAAGGCTCAGCTGTATGCCTATTACGGCAGTAAAGAGGCCTTGTTCGACGCGGTGCTTGACGACCAGGTCAGGGGGATTCTCGACGCGGCCCCCCTCGCCGCCGATGACCTGCCGGGCTACGCGGTCCGCCTCTACGACGCCTGTGTGGACCGCCCGCAGCTCGTGCGCCTGGCTACCTGGGCTCGGCTAGAGCGATCGCCCACGGGCTTCCTGTTCGCCGAAGCCGACGAAAAGCCCAAGACCGATGCGATCGCTCGTGCACAGGAAACCGGGCACATCGACCCCGCCTTGCCGTCGGCTGACGTGCACGCCATGGTCATCGCGCTGGCCATGACATGGTCCGCCGGAAGCCTCACCTACACCGCCACCCCTGAGGACGCGGAGACCGACCACGACCGCCGCCGAGCCAGCCTTGCCGCGGCCGTCCGCCAAGCTTTCGCTCCCTGATCGTCCGGTCCGCCGTTCAGGGAGCGCCGGACAGAAGCGGGCGACGCTCGTCATCAGGGTCAACGCAGCCCGTCGATGAGAACCTCGAGCATCTTGTCGTAGGTCTCGGCGGGCTCGAAACCGTGTTTTTTCAGCGTCAGATTCAGGTCCGCCAGTTCCAGGCTGACCGCGCCGTGGATGGCGTTCCACACCACCTGGGCGGCTTGGACGGGCTCGGTATGCAGGATTCCCCGCTGGACGGCGGCGTCGATGGTCTCCACCAGCACCTGCAGTGCGGCGGCGCCGTGTTCGGCGGATGGCGACGGCGATGCCAGCGATTCCACTCCGGTGAACATCAGGTGGTACTGCTGAGGGTGCCGCAGGGCGAACTTGCGATAAGCGCGGCACCCTTTACGGAGTCGTCGCAGTGGGTCCTCGAGTTCTTCGTCAGGTGCCTCGAGGACCACCGCTTCCTTCAGAGAACGGAAGGCCCGCACTGCCAGGGCGATCAGGAGGCCGTCTTTGTTCTGAAAGCGGTTGTAGACCCCCATGGGTGCCACTCCCGCCTCGCTCGCCACCGCCCGGACGGACACTCCTGGTAAACCCTCCCGGTCCAGGACGGCTTGAGCGGCGTCCAGGAGGGCCGAACCCACCTGTTCACTGGCGGTTCGATGGCGAGCCGAGTTGGCGGCGGGTGGCAGGCTCACGTCGTTGCTTCGTCCGTTCGGTGTGCGGTTCCGTGCTGGTCGATGTCGGCCTCGACGATGCTATAGCCTCGCAGGACCAGGATCACGCCGGTCAGGACAAGGGCGGAGACTCCTGCGACGCCGAGGACGATGCCGAATCGCGCGGTCGTGCTCTGGATGACCTGCTCACCCTCGCTGGAGGTGAACCCGGAGAAGGAGAGCACCGCCGCGTACGCCCCTGCTCCGATGCTGCCCGCGATGGTCTCTGCGGCGTTGGAAGCGCCGGTCAGCAACCCGATACGACGTTTCCCGACGGTCTGGGCTTCGTAGGCGACGGCGTCGGCGAACATCGCCGGGGGGAGCATGGATGTGCCCGCGAATCCGGTGCCCATGATGCTGACCGCGAGCAGGGCGATCGGCAATCGGGCCGCGTCGGGCGCGAAGAGCAGCGCGATCAGCAAGGCGGCACCGGCGGCGAAGACGGCAGCGGCCACCTGCAATGCCGGGCGCTTACCCCAGCGCGCCGCGGCCCGCAGCCACAAGGGCATCGTCAGCATCAACGGTGCGACCAGGCAGATGAAGAGCGGTACGAGGGCGTCTTCGGAGCCGATGATGTGGCCTGCGATGTAGGGGCCGCTGGCCAGAGCGATGGCCGCAGCGACCTCGCACAGGACGATGACCGCGAACATGCTGCGCAGCGGCCGGCTGGCGCGGACCGCGCGCAGGGCATCGCGCAGGGTGCCGGTTTCAGCGGCCGTGTCGATGCCGGCGCGGGTCGAGCGTCGTGCGCCGACGAGCGTGGAGATGCCCATGGCGATGAGCATCACCGGGGCGAAGGCCAAGGCCATGACCCGGTAGCCGGCGGGGCCGCCGCCGAACATCTCCACCAGGGCCGGTGCCAAGCCGCCGGACAGCAGGATGGCCAGGGCGAGGAACACGATGCGCCAGGACATCATGCTGGTCCGGGTAGCGCTGTCAGGGCCGGTCTCGGCGGGGAGGGACGACCAGGGCACCACGAACATCGAGAACGCCATGCCCGCCAGGGCGAAGGTGAGTCCGACCCACACCGCGGCGGCAGTTCCGGTGAAAGGCGACCAGAAGATCGACATGAACGCCAGCGGCAGCAGAAGCGCTCCCGCCGCCATCCAGGGGCGGCGGGGGCCCCACCTGCCCGTGGTGCGGTCGGACAGACGGCCGGTCAGAGGGTTGAAGACAAGATCGAGCAACCTGGGGATCGTGACGACCACGCCGGCCAGGCCGGCGGCCACTCCCAGGGTGTCGGTCAAGTAGTACAGCAGGACGAGCCCGGGCACCGTGGTGAAAAGGCCAGTCGCAACGGCTCCTACGCCGAAGCCCACCCGTTCTCCTTGGGACAGCGCTCGTACCGGCGTCGTCGCGCCGGGTGCGCGTTGGGACGCCAGGGGAGTCGTGCCGGTCATTGTTTCTCCTAATGGACTTTGCGAGCTGCGGCGATCAACGCGGGCGGACTCGGACTCAGTGGATGGTGTGTTCGATGGCGCCGACTTCGTCCATTTCCAGGCGCAGTCGGTCGCCGGGCCTCAGCCAGCGGCCGATCTCCATGCCGCAACCGCTGGTCAACGTGCCGATCGCGAAAAGTTCTCCGGGGTAGAGTTGTTCGCCTGCCGAAGCATGGGCCAGGGCCTGTCCCATGCTCCACCGCGATCCGCGCGCGTCCGGCCGGGCGACCACCTCATCGTTGATGATCACCCGGGACGTCAAATCGCGCCACCTTGGCAGCAGGTCCGCCGCGGCGACCGCGGTAGTGGCAAGTGAGGTCAGGAAGTGCTTGGACTTCTGCGGGCCGAAGCCGCTGTCCATTTCGGGGATCTGCACGTCGCGAGCGCTGAAGTCGCACAGCAGCACGAACATGCCGATCGCGTCCTCCGCCTCGGTCGGATGGGCGTTCAGCAGCGGCGCCTTCAGCACGAAGGCCAGCTCCAATTCGTAGTCCAACGCCTGAGTGAACGGCGGCGCGGTGACCGGCGTACCGCTGGGCACGATGGTGGCCATGTTGCCCATGTAGTAGGTCGGCTGCTGATACCACAAACGGTCGGGCCGAAAACGCGGGAAATTTTTGCGGGTAAGGGTTTCGAAACCCTTGACCAGCTTGGCAACGCGCGGACGGAAACGTCCGACGTAACCGCGGGCGGCGGCGATGTTGTGCTCTTCGAAGAACATGAAGTCCCGGAAGGAAAGGGGCTGGAAGGGCAGCACCCCGCCGTTCGAGCGGGCGTGTTGCTCTGTCGCCCTTTCCGCCTCCCACTCCTGGGAAAAAGCGGGCTCGTAACCCCATGCGTTCTTCGGGTCGCTGGCGACCCACTGGGTGTCTTGGAAAGCGCGAGTCTCGATCGCGAGGGTGCCCTCATCGGTCAGGCGGCGACGGATCTCCATGAGCTGGTCCTCAAGGTAGGGGTGGATGTCTGTAGAACGACGTTCTATAGAACAACGTACTACAACATTCGCTGTGTCCACAACCGGTTGTGGCGATTTCCGCGCATGTTGGCGGGGAATGACCAACTTCCGGGTGGTCGAAGATCGTTTGGTCAGGGCAGGAACGTTGCCGAAGCGGGCCGGGCTGGAACTGGCCTCCACTGTGGACTCAAAGTCGCAGTGGTCGCTGTCCGGCCGGGGCGACCATAGGCGGGCCTGTTTCCTGGTTGGTGAGGCCGAACCGGGCTCCATCCGCGACGGGAACGTCGTGGATGAGCTGGGCGCGGTGTTTTAACGAGCCCTGGCCGAGGGGGCGAGCAGTGCGCAAGGCAATGCCTCGTTGAGCCAGGTCTCGGATTCTTCCAGTGACCAGCCGAGGTCGTCGGTGCGGATGAAGTAGGCCGCATCGCAGAGGTGCAACCAGAGCAGATCGGTGGCGTGGGAAGCCTCGACGCCTTCACGCAGCGCGCCCATGTCCGCGAGGCGGCGGGCGGTCAGGGCCAGTCCGCCGCGCATGCTGTCGTGAGCGATCTGGAGTACCTCACGCACACTCGGCTCTCGGGGGGCTGCGGCGACGACCTGCCGCATCAGTCCCGACCACTGCTCGAATTTGCCGCGGGTGGCGTGCACGATGAAGCCGATCAACTCTCGGGGCTCGGTGATCGACTTGATACGAGCAAGGATTTCGGTGATGTCCTCGGCGGTGGTGCCGGACTCGATCAGCGTGCGGAGCAGTCCGTGCTTTCCACCGCCGACCGCGTACACGGTGGCGGGAGCGACACGAGCTATGAGGGCGATCTCCTCGACCTTGGTGTCGAAGTATCCTTTCCGGACGAACAGTTCCCGCGCCGCGTCAAGGATGGCCTGGCGTGTGAGCTGCGCGTATTCACTCCTTCTGCCCTTTCGGGCACTGTCTCCTCGCTCATGCGCCATGTCGTCGATCATAGCTGCTACTTTTCATCAGAGTTGGCTCTGCCGAATATCTCCGGCTCTGAAACGAGGATGTCGTGAAGGCGCTTTTCACCACCTTTCCCGCGTATGGACACCTGCTGCCGATGCTTCCGCTGGCCGCGGCGGCTGTCGCGGCCGGTGACGAGGCGGTCGTGGTCGCCTCGGAGGAATTGCGGGGGACGGTCGATGACCTGGCGATGCGTGCTCTCCGGACGTCGTTGCCCGATCTTCTCGACGAGAACGAGCGCCGGTCCGGGGGAGACGTTCGAGGCTTCCGCAGTGACAGCGACGCCTTGCTCGACGCGACTGTCGCGCTGTTTACCACGACCCGTGCGGACCTGGCCTTCGACGAGCTATGCGAACTCGTCGTCAACGAGCGCCCGGACGTCATCGTCGCCGAGATGTGGGACTACGTGGCACCGATGGTCGCGCAACGACTCGATATCCCGTGGGTGAACTTCGTGCACAGCCCTGCTACTGCGATCGATGCGGCTTTCGAAGGCGGCCTCGTGCAAGCGTTGGAGCAGCGCGAGCTGACGATGCCTGCGCGGCTGGCGACTGTTCAGTTGTGGCCGGAATGGCTCGAAACGAACACCTCTGACCAGGTCGCCGCGATGACGATCGGAGCCACCCCGTACAACACCTCGAACCAAGTTGATCTCCCGGCCTTCGACGGTCCGCGCCCGGTCGTTTTGGTGACTCTCGGCACGGTCGTGGAGGATCTGGAATTGCTCAACTCCGCCGTACGCGGTGTCCTCGACGCCGGTGCCGACGCCCTGGTCACGACCGGGTTCACCGCGACGCCCGAGCAGATCGACGGTGAAGCCGGCCGAGTCCACGCGATTCCGTTCGCCCCGATCAGCCAGCTATTGGACAAGGTTCAGGCAGTGGTCGCCGCGGGTGGTTCGGGGACCACGCTCGCCGCGCTGTCGCGAGGCCTGCCGATGGCGTTCGTGCCGCGTGTCGCGAACCAGCCACTTGTGGCTTCCCTCGTCTCCGATTTCGGAGCCGGGTTCGTCTGCGATGAACAGGTCACCTTGAAAGAGGCGGTGTCGATGTTGCTGCACGAGCCGAAGCTGGGAGCGCGAGCGAAGGCCGCTTCCGAACTGCTGGACCGGCGCCCCAAGCCGGACATGGTGTGGTCGGCATTGCGAAGCCGCGTCGGCGCTTCCGGACGATGAAACCCGCTGACACACTTGTCTGGCCGATGGCGTGATGGGACCGGGCTCCGACGGAAGGCGCGCGGGGTGGGTTACCGGTTCGTGAGGGGCAAGTCCTTACCGCGAGCGTCACTTCGCGGCGAGCGGGCAGATCGCAGGGTCAGCCGATGCGGACTTCGGGGATCGATGCCATCAGCCGTTCCCATTCGGGATGCCTGGCGACCTTGCCTTGGTAGATCTGGGTGATCTTGGTGAACAGATTGGGGTCCGGGTCGTCGGAGGCGGCGATGCCGACGTGCAATTTGGCCAGGTGAGGCAGGATCTCCGGGTCATGGGCCAAATGCACTGGGTCGTACATGTATCTTTCGACCGCGTCGAGGTCGGCGAGTCCGAAGCTGTAGGCGTGGCTGTAGCCCGCGGCCGGATCCCCGATGAAGCGGCCGTGTACGGCGAACGACACCGATTCGACCGCAGAGATGTCGCGGATCAACTTCAAGGCCCGGTTTCGCTGTTCCTCCGTGCTCTCTTGGCGGAACGCGAAATGCAAGAATTGGATGATCACACTTCCTCCTCTGATCGGTCGCCCGTCCGTGGGTTTGCAGGGGCCGACGGGCGTTCCTGGGCCGGTATCGCACGAAGGTGGGTCACGGACTCGGTGACAGGTCTCGCGGTAGGCGTGGCCAGGTGAAACGACCTTAAGTGGCAGGTATCACATTCGGTCAGGTGGAGGGCTTCTGGTCAGTAAATCTGCCCATTCGGGCATGGGAATCGAGCGGGTGACGGCCAACGATCGTGATCAGGGTCGCCGCGAGCAATTTCTCGGAATCCGGGAACCCTGTTGCACTTGCGCAAGTCGAATCCGCGGTCCTGAAGGTTTCCCGGTCGCGATGTCGGCTCGATCTGCGAGGCGGCCGTCACCGAGGTCTTGCTGGGGCAGGCTTTGAACGCAGTCGTCGTGCGGTGGAAAGGGCACCCGGAGGCGCCGGGTGCCGTTCAGGAATCCCAGATCGCGCCGTGTGTGGGGATGCCCCGGCGCTCGAGTTCGTTCACCACCGCCCAGGTCAATTTCTTGTTCGCCACGCAGACCACCGCGTCCGCGCGGAAGTCGGTCGCGACACGATGGGCCAGTGTCACGACGTCCGGTTTGCCGGCTTGGTCGGTGTTGATGATCAGCGCATCCGGTACCAGTGAAAGAACTTCGTCGACCAGCGCGTTCCCGTAGGTCTTACGCGGATCGCGGGTCACCCAGAGCAGTGCCAACGGCTTGTTCCGAGGGCGACCGAACATCGGGGAGAGAGCCGGCCCGATCCCGCTACCGGTCACCACCCACAGCAGGCGGTTGGCCAAGACGTCCACCCCGCCGACACCGTGGACAGAACCGCCCCGTACCCAGACATGGTCGGGTGGGGCGTCGATGAAGCGGCTGGTCCAGTCACCTGCCCGGGACACGATCACGCGATACCCGGTGGTGCCGGGAGCCGCAGCTATGGTTGCGAACGAATGCCATTCACCGAACGCTGAGCGGCTGAAAGCGGTCGTCGAACCGGCAAAGGGCTGCCAGGCTTCATGAAAGGTGACGATCGCGGCATGCCGGGAAGGGTGCGACACGGTGATCGGCACGCGACGCAGGCTCAGCCAAGGGAGCACCACGCTCGTTGTCACAAGCATCAGAACCCACAGTTGCGGGGCCGTCAGCAGGTCGTACCAGTCTAGCCCGCCGGACAGTTCCCACGAAGTCACGACGGTCTGCGCCCACATCATCGCCAGAGCCAGCCATCCACCGAACCGGTGGGTGCGCTCGAAGAGATTGTGCCAATTCCGGCGCACGACGGGCAGGGCCAGGACGCAGATCCCGATCAGCAGCGCGCAGACGAAGTAGGCCAGGACGAGGGAAACCGGCAGGGGCCCCGGTCCCGTGGCTGACCGGGTCAGCTGCACCACGAGCACGACGAACCACCCCACAGCGGCGATCGAGCCGCCGACATGGATGCCACCGATGTGGTAGACCTTCCCCGCGGACCGCCGGAACCAGCGCGGCCAATGCGGCGGGGTCAGCCGTACCAGTGTCCACAGCGCGTTGATCACGTGCCGTTGGCGGATAAGCACGGCCAGCGTGAGGTTGACGAGGGTGGCGTCGTTGGCGAACGACAGGTCCTGTCGGTAGAACAGCAGTACGGCGTTGATGGCGATGATGCCCGCGGCGAGCCGGTGATAATGGAAGAAAGCCGGTCGTTTGGCGAACTTCTGCCAACGGTTCGTGGGCGGTAAGTCAACTCGGCGCGGGCGCGGAATCAATAGTCGGGCCCGCTGAGGCGTGGGAGCGGGTACCTCGGTCGCCCACGCGGCGTGCCGTGAGCCGGAGTGCCCGCCGTTGGACGGCTCAGGTCTCGGGCCGCGGTGCGCGCCGGTCACGCCCAGTTCCGGCGCGGCGTGCCGAGGAAGTCTTCCGGAGTTCGCCGGCCACCACTCATCGGTGGTGTCCGGCCGAGTTCCTGTCGTCATGGTATGGCTGCCAATCCACCCTGTGTCTCAACCGGAGAATTTGGTCATGATCGTCGATAGGTATTCGCTGTATCTGGATGGAGCAAGTAGATCTCCTGGGTGGCCAAGTTTCCAGAGGAGCGTGCGAGAGTGAGGCTATCGGGGCAGTCCTGCTGGACAGATCTCCGCGCTTGCCGGGAAGTACGGTCCGGACTTCGGTTCGATGAGGCATATTGCTTCGGCGACCTGGTCACCCGCCAAACTCCCATTGACGAGGAACCGTGATTCTTGTGCCAGTGAGCGACACATGCGGTTTCGGCTAGCCTGTAATCGACTCCGTGTTGCGCCGCATCAGTACTTCGTGCGCGATACGGGATTTCGGTCGCTCGAAGTCGCCGGTGAAAAGCTGGGTTTGTTCTCCCGCGCTATCCGAACGGTTTCTGCCGTGAATCGCCTGCCTTGGCGGCTCGTGGTCGTCCGAGGACCGGATCGAGTCCGTGTGCTCGTTGTGACTTGCTTCCCCCCTCGGGGCGAAACCGCGTGGACTTTATTCGGCGGCGCCCCGATCTGCGCCGCGCCATGGAACCCTTCCGCTTGCCGCGCGAGATCGATTGGCACTGGGCGATATTTCGATCAGCGCTGAGATTCCCGACCTGCCGGTGAGCTGTGATCGCCCGAATCTTCGGCCGAGGTCGTGTCGGCGGCCGTGGTCCCCGCTCGGATGGCCGCGTTGGACCGGTGCCGGGACGGTCGTCGCTGGAAGGGCTTGTCGGACGCGGCGTCGTTCCGTGAGCCCGGCCGACGTCGGTGTCCGGCGTCAAGAACCTTGAGTCTTTTGGGCAGAACGAGTGACCGAAAAGCGTTATTTGTCACTTTCAGGGCTAGTGGATGCCAATCATTGGAACCCACGGTGACGGAAGAGGTCGCCTTCCCTAAAAGGCTCAAGAATGGCCGTTCGATTCGCGCTTTCCTGAAGCCGCGTGATGTTCACCTTAAGGACGATATCGATATGAACGATGCTCGCGGGAGTCACGCGATCGCTATTGTCGGCCTTGGCCTGCGAGTGGCAGGTGGTATCAACGGCCCGGAGGAATTCTGGAGGTGCTTGGCCCGTGAAGACTCCATGGTCGGGGACCTGCCGGAAGGTAGATGGGCGGCGTACCCGGTATCTGGCCCGGCGGCTTCCGCTGCGGTCGGACGGGCTACGAGCCGGGCCGCCTATCTGGACGACGCTGCCGGTTTCGATGCGGAATTCTTCGGCATCACACCGCGCGAAGCGGCTTTGATGGACCCGCAACAACGGTTGATACTCGAGGTGTCTTGGGAGGCATTGGAGCATGCCGGAATCGCGCCGTCCTCCCTGGCGGGCAGCAACACTGGAGTCATAATGGGTGTCGGCGGTGGTGAGTACGGTCAGATGTTGCTTGCCGCGCCGGAGAACATCGGCCCATGGAGCAGCATCGGCGGTAGCTACTGTGCGGTCGCCAATCGGGTTTCCTATTTCCTGGACCTGCGTGGACCGAGCTTCGCGGTCGACAGTGCCTGCTCGTCATCCTTGGCCACCCTCCACCTCGGAACGCAGGCACTCGGTTCTGGCGAATGTGATCTGGTGATCACCGGTGGTGTCAATCTGATCGCCGCGCCCGCGCAGACTTTGTCACTGGGCGCCTCGGGTGCGTTGGCCACTGACGGCAGGAGCAAGCCCTTCTCCGCGTCCGCGTCCGGATACGGCAGGGGCGAAGGCGCTGCCGTGCTTGTGCTCAAGCGCCTTCCGGACGCTCGCCGCGACGGCGACACCGTCCTCGCGGTGATCCGTGGGAGTACTGTTCGGCAGGATGGACGCACCAACGGCATCATGGCTCCGAACGGACGCGCCCAGATCGAGATGCTGACGCGAACCTATCGTCAAGCGGGCATTCCGGTGTCCGCGGTGGACTATCTCGAGGCCCACGGCACGGGCACGGCGCTGGGCGACCCGACCGAAGCCGAAGCGGCGGCGACGGTGTTCGGCGCTGGACGCGCGGCCGGACGCCCTTTGCTGATCGGCTCTGTCAAAGGCAATGTGGGACACCTGGAAGCAGGTGCCGGCGCTGTCGGCGTCATCAAGACCGTCCTGGCGATGCGACACGAACTGCTCCCGGCGACGGTCGGCCTTCAGGAGGGGGTGAATCCCCAGGTGGCAGCACAGTCGTGTCTACGGGTGGTCGATCAACCAACTCCTTGGCCGCGCGACCCGGACAGACCGCGAATCGCGGCGGTGTCGAGTTTCGGCTATGGCGGCACAATCGGTCACGTCGTGATCGAGGAGGGTGACCCCTTGGCGCCCGGGCGTCCGGACGAAGCCTCGGACAACCCTCTACTTCTGGTTCTTTCCGCAGCATCTTCTGAGGCCGTTCGAGATACGGCCGGAGAACTGGCGAACGTGCTGGAAGCCGGTTCGTCGGATCTCGGCATGGTGGCGAGTGCTCTGGCGGTGCGTCGTTCCCATCTAGCCTGGCGGACAGCGGTCGTCGCGGAGAACCGTGACCAGGCGATCAGCAGGCTTCGCGCCTGGTCAGGCGGGAAACAGGTGCCGGGAGTGGTGCACGCCAGGGCGCGAGACGAGAAGACCCGACCGGCGTTCGTGTTCTCCGGACATGGTTCCCAGTGGGCTGGGATGGGACGAGAGCTTCTGCTCCGAAGCCAGGAGTTCGCCGCGTCGTGTGAGGAACTCGATCCCGTCTATCGTGCCGAGAGCGGCTTTTCGCTGATCGGAGCTTTGGAGCGTGATGAATTCACGCGTACCGACCGGATCCAGGCGATCATGCCGGGTGTGCAGCTGGGGCTGCTGCGGGTTTGGGAGGCGTACGGCGTCCGTCCCGCAGCGGTCGTCGGACATTCGATGGGCGAGATCGCAGCGGCCGCGGCCGCCGGGCTGTGGAGTGCCGAGGATGCCGCTCGTTTCGCGTGCCGCCGGGCCGCCCTGCTCACCGCGGTAGCCGGCCGGGGCGCGATGGCCCTGCTGGACATGCCTTTCGACGAATTACGGTCGCGGCTTGCGAGCGCCCCCGGTCTCGAAGCCGGGATCGAGACCGCTCCGGGCTGGGCGGTGGTCGCCGGTGACGCAGACCAGGTGGAAGCCTTCGTCAGGGAAGCGACGTGTGAGGGGCATGTGGCGCGCCGGGTCGCCTCCGACGTCGCCTTCCATAGCGCGAGTATGGATGGTTTACTCGAAAATTTGAAGCACGTGGCCGAGGAACTGCCGTGTGGTCGTGCGACGCTGCCGCTCTACTCGACGGCTCTATCCGATCCACGGTCGACGGTGCCTCGGGATGCGGGCTACTGGCAGCGCAACATGCGCGATCCAGTCCGGTTTGCCACTGCCGTCACAGCCATGTTCGAAGACGGCCACCGACATTTCCTCGAGGTGTCGCCACACCCCGTGGTCGGGCACAACATCCCACAGATCGCGGAAGGACTGGGCGTTCGCGGAGTCACGGTCGCGCACTCGCTCCGCCGTGGCAAGCCGCAGCTCACCGAACTGACCGAGCAACTCGGCGAGCTGCACTGCGCCGGCGTGCTTGTTGACTGGAGCGCTTCTTGGCCGAGGTCCGAAAGGGTCGACTTGCCGCGCGTAGCGTGGCAACATCGGCCCTTCTGGCTCCCTGCGGCCGCTGTCGGCCAGGGCGGCCATGATGTTGACTCGTATACCTTGCTGGGGTCGAGGCTCGCGGTGGCGACGAACCCTCCGGCGGACGTGTGGCAGACCAGGCTGACACCGGGCACTCGGCCGTATAAGCAGCCTCACACGGTACACGGGGTCGACATCGTGCCGGCCGCGGTGCTGTTGGCGACACTTATCGCGGCTACATCGACTGGGGCCGGGCCGTCTCGACGACTGCGCGACGTGAAATTACGGACGCCCTTACCGGCCGAGCAGGACCGAGCGGTCCAGGTCATCAGTCAGAACGGAATGGCGACCGTGAACTCGCGGCCGTACGACGCGCTCGCCGATGCGAACTGGATCACGCACACCCAGGCGCACGACGGGGGACCAACTGTCCTCACACCGGACGACATCCCCATCGGCATTACGGCTGCTCCGGAGGCACCGGTCGGAACGGACCACGTGATCGACTTGCTCCGCCCCCTGGGGGTCTCAGGGCTGGCGTTCGAATGGAAGGTCAACCACCTCGTACACGACGAGTACACGGTCACCGCGACCGTGTCCGCGAACGACTTGCCCGCGAGCTGGGTCGTCATTCTGGATGCAGCGACGACGCTTGCGTCGCTGCCGCTGGCACGCCAAGGCATCCACCGTATGCCTGCGGCGATCGAGTCCGTCGAGGTGACCGGGCCCGCACCCGCCACCGCCCGGCTCGAAGCGGTTCTGCGTGAAGGCACAGCGGACGTCATCGACGTCACCATCCGTGGCATCGACAGCGAGGCAGCCGCCCGCGTAACCGGGTTGCGGTTCGGGCTCCTCGACATCGACCATGTTGCCGACGCCGATCCGGCCACGCTCTTGCACGGCCTGAGCTGGCAGCCGGTTCTGGCCATGCCGGCTCAGGTCGATGACGGGCGAGCGGTCACCATCGTTTCGGCGAGCCCGACTCCGATGACCGGACTACTGACCCGCCACTTCGCCGGAGCCGAAGTGGTTCAGACGGCCGACGAGATTCCGGCTGGCCCACGGGACGTGATTTTCGTTGCTCCGTCGGATAGTTCGTCCCTTCCGGATGAAACGACTTACGAGTCGTCGGTGCGGAATCTGACGGCGCTGGCGCAGACTGTCCAGTCCCTTGTCCGGTTTGGCGGGACAGGCTGCCGACTGTGGATAGTCACGTCAGGGGCCCGTGAATGCGCAAGGGAGACCGCGCTCGCGACACGACCGTTGTGGGGCGCCGCCCGGATCATCGCCACGGAACACCCCGAGTTCCGCTGTGGGGCCGTGGATCTCGCCGATGACAGTCCGACGTCCGTGAACCTACTCGCCGACGTGGTAAAGCAGGACCTTGCTGAAGATTGGTTGTCCATAAGTCCCGACGGCATCGAGGCTGCTCGGCTGGTACCCCGGCCGCGGCGTTCCAAGACTCCGCGTGATCGGCTGGATCCCGATGCCACCTACCTTGTCACCGGCGGTTTTGGCGCCCTCGGCCTCGAAGCCGCTCGGCATTTGTACGGCAGAGGCGCGCGCAATCTCATCCTCGTGGGGCGTCGGGGACTGCCTGATCGCGCACTCTGGCGAGACGCCCAGGACGAGGCCCAGCGTCTGGCGATCAGCACCATCGAAGAACTCGAGCGGGCAGGTGCCACCGTGCGACCGGTCGCACTGGACGTGACCGACGACCAGGCATGCCGCGCACTTCTCGCTCCGGATGTGTGGGGGATGCCGCCGATTCGCGGCCTGGTACACGCGGCGGGTGCCATCCACGGATGCCTCATCGACGAGCTTGGAGACTCGGCTGTGCGCCAAAACATGCACGCCAAGGTCAAGGGAGCACTTGTCCTGCATGATTTGTTCCCGCCCGGGTCGGTCGACTTCATGGTGCTGTTCTCCTCGACCGCGCCGCTGGTCACCCTGCCCGGCGTGACTGCTTATGCCGCCGCCAATGTCTTCCTCGACGGACTCGCGGCACACCGGCGTCGACGTGGAGACAAGACCAGCGCGATCGCCTGGACCGCGTGGCGTGACAAAGGTATGGGCCAGTTGAACGCCGACAGCCTGCTCAGCATGCGTGAGCAGGGTTTCGGCGGCATCACCGTCAGCGAAGCACACGAAGCATGGAACTGCCTGCATGCGGTCGACGACGGCTACGTAGTTGTTGTGCGCCCGACGACACCTCCTGCCGGCGGGAGGAATTCATTCTTCGAGCATGTCGCTGACCGAAGCATCGGCGAGAAACAGGAGCAGCCCCCAGTCGGTTCCCTGCTGCGTGCTCTGCCCCCGGAGAGTCTCTTCGGGGCCGCGCTCGACGAGGTGCGGAGGCAGGTCGCAGACGAGACCGGTCTCTCCTTGTCTCAAGTCGAGCCGGATCGCCCGTTCATCGAGATCGGACTTGACTCGGTCATGAACATTTCGATCCGTGGGCGTCTCCAACAACAGACGGGAATCCACTTGCCGGCCAGTATCATGTGGACTCATCCTACGTCGGCGGAACTGGCGCGCTACCTCAGCAAAGCCGCCCTCGGATGAGTCTCCCACCTCCTCATCGGGGCCGCAGCCCACCGTAGCCGGTCCGGGCGCCGACCGTCTCGACTAATACGAGACATCCAGGCGTCACCGGCTTCTTGGTGGCAGCATGACGAATTCATTCAATATCTGTAGCCTGATGAAACGGGATCTCAGGTTCGTGACCGATTCATCCTTGTCGCCGATGATGCGGGCGGCGAGTTCCGACAGCGGACACACGCCTCGGGAGATCGCGCAAGCCACGGTTCCGCCGGCTGGAACTTCTTCGGCCTGCTTTCGTACGTCAGAGATAGAGGCGTGGTCCAGGGGGCTACCGCGGGTGAAGACGAGGCGAACGCTCTCGCTGGACGCCTCCGAACCGGTGGAATACGGAGCGGATGTCAAGCGAATCGCGTCGGTCGTCCTACATGGCGCGTGGCCTCGCGGTGCCGGCGGTGCTGTGCGATTCCAATTTTATTCGAACACTTTGTTTCACCTCCTGACTTCCGGGCAACCTTGATAGACGAACTACTTGCGAAGGCTCCTGCTTCTGCGTCGTCGCATATATACAGACTGTAGTGCGCCGGATGACCTTGATGTCGACTGTGCTGGAGGCGACCTGTTCCGAGACGGCCGACGGTCTTTTCCGGTATTCGACCGAGCGGATAAGCGCGACTCCGATGAACCTGCCGGCAACGACGGGCGACAGAAGGATATGAGTGTCGATGGGTACTTTCCGGATTTCATGGGAAGACGTGGCCGAGTTCGCGGAAGCCAGCGGTGACGTCAATCCGCTGCATGTGGACCGTCGCTATGCCCGCCGGACGAGTTTCGGCGCTCCGGTGAGTCATGGGGCCCTGGTCGTTCTCCACGCCCTCGGCGCGCTCCCATCACGTGCGACACCACTACCGATCGTGAGGTTGTCCGCGCGATTCCACGGCGCGGTTTTCCTGGATGAGCGGTATGAGGTCACCGTCCATCTGCGATCCGATACCGAGATCCGCCTGCAGGTCACCGGCGCGCGACAGTCGATGGTCGACATCGTGCTCGAGCTGGATCCGGCAGGGGAGTTCCTCTCACCGGCCATGATCGAGGGAAACCGCAGGACTTCGGCGGCCGAACGAACACTCGGCGATCTGGACGTCGGAGCGTTCGGCGTCGGCTATCACGTCGATCCCGTTTCCTACCAAGACACGCTGAGGCGTTCTGGTGCGGAGCTCACCGGTATCACCAGCGCGCACGCGGCGATGCTCGGCTGGGCGAGTTATGCCGCAGGGATGGAAGTACCGGGTACCCAGTCCCTGATCTCGGCCATGACCGTGGATCTGCGGAACACGGATCCGGGCGACAGCCCCTCGATCGAGATCCGGCGGCTGGAAACGCGCTATCGTCTCATCGACTTCGTCGCCCATCTTCCCGGGTACGGGCAGGCCTGCGTCAAGACGGTCGTCCGTGACCGGCCGCGAGAGTCGCGGCTGGAGCAGGTCCGCGCGCTCGTGGCCGGGGCGGACTCCTTGGCGGGCCAGGTCGCGGTCGTCGTCGGCGGGAGCCGTGGTCTCGGTGCGAGCCTGGTGCAGGCTTTGGCCATCCTGGAGGCGGAGGTGTATCTCACCTTCAGCCAAAGCCAGGAGGAAGCGGAGAGGATCAAGGCGGAACTCGGCCCCGATGGAGACCGCGTGCGATTGATCCGATGCGACGCGGCCGATCCTCAAGCGAACGAACGATTGAGGGCCCAACTGGCCGAACAGCACGCTCGGGTCGACATACTGGTTTTGAACGCTTTCCCCGCTTTTCAACCGTCACCGTCTGACGAGAACGCCACTGCGGCGGCCATGGCCTACGTCGAAGGTGCCCTGGCGACCGTCGCGGTGCCGCTGGGGTGCTTCGGTCCCGTCCTCGAAAAGGGGCAAGGGTCTGTCCTGCTCGTATCGAGCGCCGCGGTGGACAACCCACCTCCGGGCTGGGACCACTACGTCGCGGCCAAGAAGCGGGCGGAATCTCTGCTGGCGGGCATCGTCCGGGAACGCCCGCTCGCAGGGCTGGTCGCCCGGCCACCGCGACTCTGCACCGGGTACGCGCCCGGCCTGACCGACACCCCTGGCATGGACGTCGAACCGGTGGCGGCGGCACTCGTCAAACGCCTGCCGCAGATCACTGTCGGAAGGGTCGAGCGGATCGACCACTTCGGTGGCGTGGCCGACGCCAAGAGGGAAGCGGCCCCTGAGGCCACCCTCTCCGTGACGGCCACTTTCACCCTCGACCCGCTCGCCGTGCCGCTGCGATCGTGGTGCGATCGGCTCGGCCTCTCGGTCGAGGTCGAACTAGCCCCCTACGCACAGGTTTTCCAGGAGTTGCTGAGCCCCTCCAGCACCCTTGGCCGACAGTCGTCCGGATGCGGATTCGTACTCATCCGTTTTGACGACTGGCCCCCCGAAGACACCGACCGAAACCTGCGCGATCTGGCCGAAGCCTTCCGTACCTTCAGCGCTCGTGGAGGGGTGAGGGTGGTCGTCCAGGTCTGCCCGTCGCCGTCCGTGACACACCACGAAGACCCGCGGGAACGGAGACTCGCCGAGGCCCTCGCCGGACTCCCGGGAGTTCATTTCCTCGGAGTGGACAAGTGGTCAGGCGGGTTGCCCGTCGCTGAGCCCCACGACCCCGCCCGGCTCCGCCTGGCCCACATTCCCTATACGCCGGAAGCGTGCGTGGCACTCGCGACAGGGGTGGCCCGATCCGCCAACTCGGTGCTCGGAGCTCCCTTCAAGGTGCTCGTCCTCGACTGCGACAACACGCTGTGGAAGGGAGTCGCGGGAGAGGACGGGGCACACGGGGTGACTGTCCCGGAGCCGCAACGGCGAGTGCAGGAATGGGCGGTCGCACTACGCTCGCGTGGCGTCTTGCTGTGCCTGGCGAGCAAGAACGACCCTGAAACCGTGGCAGAGGTCTTCCGCCGGCGTGACGACATGCCACTGCGCGCGGAACACATCACCGCACAAGCGGTGAGCTGGCACGCGAAGTCCGAAGGCATCCGCCGCATGGCGGAGGAACTGAACCTCGGGCTGGACAGCATCGCTTTCCTCGACGACAACCCCATCGAAGTCGCGGAAGTACGGGCGGCGTGCCCTGAGGTCCTGGCGCTCACCCTGCCGTCGTCCGCCGATGCCGTACCCGCCTTCCTCGACCGGATCTGGGCCTTCGACCGGCTGGTCGTCACCAACGAGGATCTCGGGCGGGCGGCCGCTTACCAGGCCGACCGTGAACGCGGCGATCTCCGGAGCAGCGGGCTGAACTTCGCCGACTTCATCGAGAGCCTGCGGCTTGAAGTCGACATCCGGCCCGCCGCCGATGACGATCTCGCCAGGCTCGCTCAGATGACACAACGGACCAATCAGTTCAACGTCAGCACGATCCGGCGCCAGGAAGCCGAATTGCGCGCCCTGCTGGCCGAGCCCGGTGTCACCTGTGAAGTCGTCCGTGTCAGTGACCGGTTCGGTGACTACGGCATCGTCGGCACGGCGATCCAGCGCGTCGTCGAGGGCGCGGTTGTCGTGGACACCTTGCTTCTCAGCTGCCGCGCGCTCGGACGCGGTGTCGAGCACCGGATCGTCGCCGCTGTCGGCGCGTACGCGCGAAGCCTGGGGCTGCCGGTGCACATCCCGTTCCGGGAGACGGCAAAGAACTTGCCTGCCCGGCTCTTCCTGGAAGAGATCACCGGCAAGAACGGACCCGATTCGAGCGAAGAAGCGGTGTTCATCCTCGGCTCTGTCGAAGCCGCTGCTGTGTGTTTCCGGCCGGATGCCGCCGAATCGGTCACCGTGAAGACCAAGACGTCATCAGCCGCACCCGGTGCGATCCACGAACGTCCACTCGGCACGCTCGCCCATCTCGCCGAAGAGCTCAGCAGCGTCACCGCGATCTCACGATGGCTCCATGACGGGACTCGTTCCGAGATGGGAACAGGGTCGGGGCCACCAGACGACTCCGCCTTGCCGGTCATGGTGACGATCCTGTCCGACGTCTTGGCCTTACCTCGGACGGAGTTGACGGCCGAAACCCGGTTCGCCGGACTCGGGGCCTCATCACTGGCCTTCGTCGAAGCCGCCGTCGCGCTCGAACCGCACTTCGGCCCGGTGGACCTCGGGGCCTTCTACGAGTACGCCACACTCGGTGACCTGGCCGCGGTACTCGGGCCGCCCCGAAAGACGGGGGAGGTCACCGCGGATCCTCCCGGTCCGGACCTGAGGTCGGTAGTGGACGAACTCGTCCGTCGAGGAGACAAAGCCTTGGGCGAGTTCACCACCATGTCCCAGGAAGAGGTCGACGCCATCGTCGACCGCGCGGCGATGGCCGCGCTGGGCTCCCACGTCGAGCTCGCGGAGCTCGCGGTGCGGGAGACCGGTCGCGGTGTGGTGGAGGACCGTGCCGTGAAGAACCTGTTCGCCATCGAGCACGTGTCCAAGAGCATGTCCGGGCTCAAGACCGTCGGTGAGGTGTTCCGGGACGATATCGCCGGGATCGTCGAAATCGCCGAGCCGGTGGGGGTGATCTGTGCGGTCACCCCGTTCACCAGCCCCACCGCGGTGGTGATCTTCAAGGCGCTGATGGCACTCAAGACACGCAACCCGATCATCTTCTCCTTCCACCATTTGTGCTCCGAAAGTGGTGTCGCCGCCGCCAGGATCGTGCGTGACGAGGCAGTCCGTGCGGGTGCGCCCGAGCACTGCGTGCAATGGATGGATCTGCCCAGCCGGGAAGCGACACGCACCCTGATGGGGCATGACGGCATCGCGGTGATCCTGGCGACGGGCGGTGACGAACTGGTCAAGGCCGCTTACTCGTCGGGGACGCCCGCCATCGGTGTGGGCGCGGGAAACGTGCCCGCCCTGATCCGCTGCGACGCCGATATCCCGCGCGCGGTCAACGACATCGTGCTGTCCCGCACCTTCGACAACGGCACCAGTTGCGCGGCGGAACAGACCGTCCTCGCGGAACGAGCCATCCAGGACGTCGTCCTGCACGAATTCGACCTGTTGCACGCGTATCGGTTGACACCGGAAGAGAAGCGCGAACTCGAGCTCTTCCTGTTCGGCGCCGAGGCAGGAAGCCCGGAATGCGCGACCGCGGTCCTCAACCCGGCGTCGGTCGGCTTGGGGCCCGTCCGGTTGGCCGGCCTCGCCGGGTTCGCGGTGCCCGAAGAAACTTCTCTCCTGCTGGCCACAGTGGACTCGATCGGTGAGGATGAGCCGCTGACCCGGGCCAAAACCTGTCCCGTACTGGCCTTCCTGACCGTAGAGGACACCGAGCACGGGATCGACCAGGCGATGCGGGTCGTCGATCTCCACGGCCGCGGACACACCGCTGTCGTGCACACCCGCGATGAGCGCTTCGCCACCAAGTTCGGCAATGAGGTGAAGGCCGTTCGCGTGGTCTGGAACTCACCTGGGGCACAAGGAGGAATGGGAGATCTCTATAACGCCTTCCTCCCGTCGTTGACCCTGGGTTGTGGCTCGTACGGCGGAAACTCCTTCTCTGGCAACGTGAGCGCGGTCAATCTGCTCAACATCCGGCGGATCGCACGGCGGAACAACAACATCCAGTGGTTCAAGGTACCGCCGAAGATCTACTTCGAGCCCAACTCCCTTCGCTACCTCGCCGACATGCCGGACGTCAGCCGGGTCTCGATCGTGAGTGGACCCACGGTGGCCAAACTCGGTCACGTGGAGAAGGTGAGCCGGATCCTGCGTTCCCGGGCGGAGCCGGTCGCCATCCAGGTACTCGACTTCATCGAACCGGAACCCGGCGTCGACACGGTCGCCCGGGGCGCGGCGATGATGCGGGAATTCCAGCCGGACACGATCATCGCACTCGGCGGCGGCTCTTCGTTGGACGCGGGCAAGGTGATGTGGCTCTGGTACGAACATCCCGACGTCGACTTCGACGATATGAAGGAGCGATTCCACGACATCCGCAAGCGGGTGTTCACCTTCCCGAAACTCGGCGAACGGGCTCGTCTGGTCTGTGTGCCGACGACGTCAGGGAGTGGATCCGAAGTCACCCCCTTCGCGGTCGTGACGGACAAGAGAACAGGAACAAAGTACCCGCTAGCCGACTACGCCCTCACCCCCAGCGTGGCGATCGTCGACCCGGTGCTGGTTGGTGATCTGCCGGCGGGCATCGCGGCCGACGGCGGCTTTGACGCGCTCACCCACGCCACCGAGGCCTATCTCTCGGTGTTCGCGAACGACTACACGGACGGGCTTTGCTTGCAGGCCATCAGGCTGATCTTCGGCCACCTCGAGCGTTCGGTCCAGTACGGCGCGAGCGACCCCGAGGCAAGGGAGAAGATGCACAATGCCTCGACGATCGCCGGAATGGCCTTCGGCAACGCGTTCCTGGGAATCGTGCACGCGATGGCGCACACCCTCGGCTCCACTTACGGTATCGCACACGGCCGGACGAACGCGGTCCTGCTACCCCACGTGGTCCGCTACAACGGAACCCGTCCGACAAAGCTGACCGGCTGGCCCAAGTACGAGAGTTACCAGGCGCCGCAACGAATTCAGGACATCGCCAGGATGCTGGGGCTTCCGGCGGGCTCCCCGGACGAGGCTGTCGGATCCTACGCGGATGCCATCGAGCGGTTGCGCGACGCGGTGCACCTGCCGAAGTCCTTCAAGGAGATCGGCATCGATGAGGCCGAGTTCATCGGCGCCCTGCCCAGGCAGGCCGTGAACGCGTACAAGGACCAGTGCGCACCCGCGAATCCGAGAATGCCGGTGCTGAAGGACATGGAAGGTCTCATGCGGGACGCGTACTACTTCGGCGAGTGACTGGAAGCGAAATCGATCCACGAGAACCGGGATCCGGGTGACCGGACCTGAGGCTGC
Organism: Amycolatopsis sp. lyj-90; assembly: GCF_046549035.1. NCBI lineage: Bacteria > Bacillati > Actinomycetota > Actinomycetes > Pseudonocardiales > Pseudonocardiaceae > Amycolatopsis > Amycolatopsis sp. lyj-90. Next base: position 158,426 of record NZ_JAJPWP010000011.1, on the reverse strand, counting down.
TTGTCCCGGACGCCGTGATCGCGGCCGGGTTGAACCCGGGTGCTCAGCCCGATCAGCGGGACCACCGACAGCATCGCCGTCCCCTATGAGCGGGACCGGCCTGACGAGCAGCACTTGCACCCTGGCTCGAGCACGACAACACTCAACGCCGCCACAGCGTATTTGGAGGACATCCACTCACCAGCCGACTGTAATCAACCTGATGGCCGAATGCGCCTGGCCGCAGGTGCCTCAACGGTGAAGGCAGACGTGAGATTCCTCGTAGGGCACAGATTCTGCTGCTGTATCGATGCGTTCGGTTGAAGTCTGCTGTCGTCGTCAGGCGAGGAAGTGTTTGATGCGCTCGTTGAATTCGGCAGGGTGGGTCGCGAATGCCAGGTGTAGCGGGATCGTGTCGAACTCCGAGTCCGGCATCGCCGTGTTCACCCAGATGCGGGCGTCCTCGGCCCAGTCCTCACGCGCGAGGAAGAGTGTCGGGACGGCTGAACTCGCCGCTGTAGCTTCGGCCGAGTAGTCGCTCGTGGTGCCATCCGCCAGCGAGGCCATGGCGACGTGTTCCGGTGTCTGCATTCCTAGTTCGACGATGCGCTCGATATCGGCGGGAGCGGCGTCGGAGCCGATCATGTAGCCCGCGTAGTCGGTCCAAAATCCGAGCCGGTCGTCGAAGGCGGCTCGAAGTAACGAGACGATGCCGTCGTGGCGGAGTGGGGCCTCGCCCCACTCCGCAGGGTTCGCGGGGTCGGCGGGGACTTTCGGGGTCTCGTCAACGAGGACGAGGCGTTCGACGCGGTTGGTGCCGTGACGGCGCACGTAGCTCAGAACGTCGAGCACGCCGAATGACCAGCCCAGTAGGGCGAATCGGTCGAGACCCAGCGCATCGACGAGCGCTGCGAGGTCGTCGCCACGCTGAGCGAAGGTGTTCCCGGTGAGCGGCTTCGAGGAGCCGCCCTGCCCGCGAGGATCGATGGCGATTACGTCGAAACGGTCGGCGAGTTCGGTGAGTTGATGCACGAAGAAGTCCGCGGAGCAGGTCCATCCTGGCAACAGCAGAAGCCGCGGGCCGCTCCCGGCGCGTAACACACGAAGGGAAACGCCGTCGGCGACCTCGACGGACGACTCAGTCACGAACGAGGGCAATGGAGGAAGCACACTCGAAATCATCATTACACTGTCGCAGAAAAGTGGAGTATTTGCACTATGTAGGCCGCACCGGATGCGAAAAGAACCCTTCCAGGTGTATTGGTCTTACCGCAGGTAGAGGTTCCGCTTGGTTGAACTGTAACGTGGTGTCGGCTTCGTCGGGAATCCACCGGCCAAAGGAGTCAGGAAGGTTGTGTTCGGCGGCGATGACCGTGGGTTGTGTGGCCGACGCGTCATGGTACCGGTCGATCCCGGTGCTTCTTGTCCGAGCTTCCCCGGGGCATGTTTGTCCCTTCGATCTGGCCGGTCATCCGGCTGTGGGTAGATGTCATACGGCCGAGCTGTCTCGACACAAGTAATAGCCCGAAAATTCGAGGCCGTACGCAAGTAATTTGCTCATTCCGCCGTTTCTTCTCACTTGATTTGCGTGCTGGAGTGCCTTGTTCGCTCTAGACGCGTACTACTTCGGCGAGTGACTGGAAGCGAGATCGATCCACGAGAACCGGGATCCGGGTGACCGGACCTGAGGCTGCTTGTCCCGGACGCCGTGATCGCGGCCGAGTTGGACCCGTTGCTCAGGACCAAGCAAATCGTCGCGCGTTCGTGTTGACCCGCCAATCAACGAACTGGACGGCGAGGTCTCATCAGCGAGGCAAGTGCCCGCCCGGCACGTACGAATGCGCTGGAGATCCGGCAACCGCAGCTATCGCCGATCGGCTCGCGAGCGTGAACTGTTCGTTCGCATGCCCATGCCGGCCGGGAAACCCGTGAACCGGAGGCGGGATCGCGGGTGCTCAGCTTACGAAGAGCCGGGCGAACTCTTCCACCTGCGCTATGCTCGTCGGATCTTCGAAGTACACGATCAGTTCCTGTACTCCTGCTTCTTCATAGGCGGCGAGTCGCCTCTTGACCGTGTCCGCCGAGCCGACCAGACCATAAACGCCGGGATCGTCCGGGAAGACGAATTTGGACGACGGAGGCACCAGCGCCCGCGCGGCCGCATCAGTGTCTTGGATGATGCACAAGGTAGTGGCAGTACGGGAAATCGAGTCGTAATCCCGGCCGGCGTCGTCGCAATGCCTGCGCAGTACGCCGAATTTGTGCACCGCGACCTCGGGAGAGGTGACGAGGTTGCATGCGCTGCCGTATTGCGCGACGAGTCGTAGCGTCACCTTCTCGCCATTGCCGGCGATCATCAAGGGGATGGACGGCAGCTGCACGCCTTTCGGCTCGTTGACAGCGTCTCGGAGCCGGTAGAACTCGCCTTCGAACCCGGCCTGCCTTTCTGTCCACAACGCCAGGATCACCTGTACTGCCTCGCGAAGCCTGCGGGCTCGCTCGGGGCCTGTTCCGAACTCGTACCCGTACTGCGCGTGGTCCTTCTCCAGCCAACCCGCGCCGATCCCGAAGGTCAGCCGTCCGCCGGAAACGACGTCCAGAGTCGATGCCATTTTGGCCTGCAGGGCCGGATTGCGGTAGCCGTTCGCCGTGACCAGGTGGCCGATCCGTACGTTGACGGTTTCCCGTGCCAGTGCGGCGAGCATCGTCCAGGCTTCGAAGACCATGTCGAACGAAGGCTGGACCGTCGTCAGATGGTCGGGCGCGTACAAGGCGTGGAACCCGGCGTCGTCGGCGACCACGGAGATGTCGACGAGACGGGTGAATGCCTCGATCGGATCGGCGAAGCGGGCGAATTCGCGGGCGAACCCCGAAGGGAGGAAAATGCTGTATTTCATCGTGGCCCTTCCTCGAAGAACCGGATGATCTCGGGCCACAGGTCGGCCCAGGCCGCGTCCTCGTGCCGGGTGTCGTGGCCGAGGCCCGGAACGGTGACCATCTGGGCGGGTGCCACTTCCTTCTCCATTCGTTTCAGTAGTTCATCGGACTGTGCCCGGGAAATGACCGTGTCGTTGTCGCCGTGAACGATGAGCAAGGGGGCGACGACACTTTCGAGTGCCGTCAACGGCAGCCGTCGCGGCGACGCGAAATACTCCGCGGGGTCGACTTCCGAGCTCGCCGGCAGCAACGAGCCGGGGCGGTCCTGATCCGCCTTCGCGAACGAAGTCGGATCGTAGAAGCCCATCAGCAGCGCGGCGTGCCGCCACAGTGCAGGCTCCCGTTCCAGCGCCAGTAGCGAGGAGTACGCACCGCGACTGGTTCCCAGGATGTTGAGGCGTGCCGCGTCGATTTCGGGCAGCCCGGCGAGGTATCGTCCCGCAGCGACGACGTCGTCGACGTCCGCGCCGCCGATTTCGGCCAGCTTCCGGTAGCTGTCGCCGTGTCCCTTCGCGCCGCGCTGATCCACGGTGAAGACCGCGAATCCGGCGGCCAGCAGCGGCACGTGCTCGGTCATGTGCGCGTATTCGCCCTTGCTGTTCAAAGCACCTCCGTCACCGGACGTGCAGACCAGCACGGCGGGGTGTGGTCCCTCCCCGACCGGAAGACTGAGGTGGCCGTAGATCGTCAGGCCGTCGTCCGCGGTGATCTCGTGGACAGCGACGTTCGCGAGGAGTGAGGCTTCGTCCGGTTGTGCACGTTCCAGTTCGTCGACGAGCAGCCCGACGAGCACGTCGGCGCTCAAGCTGCGCTGCAGCCTGCCCGCGGGGACTGCGATGCCCAGTTGTTTCTGCGCTTGGACCCGCAGTTCGACCGCGGACAGGGAATCGACATCCACCGCCTGCTGCTCGATGATTTGCTGCTTGGTCAACCCGGTGATCTGTTCCATCAATGATATGACGTGAGGCTGGAGCATCGCGGCGCGCTCGGCAGGATTCGCTGATCGGAGGCGCTTGACCACCGGCTCTTCGTCACCGTCGTCCTCGCCGCCGTTCGCGGCATTCTCCGGAACCACCGTGCTGAACTGGGGCAGCGACGAGAGCTCCGGGTTAGCGCGGGCCCACCGCGGCCAGTCGATGTCGGCGACCGCTGCCTCACCAGGCCGGGTACGGAGCAGCACGTCCAGCTCGGCGACAAGCCGCGAAGGCGGCATGGCCACCTGGCCGTTGCGTCGCAAGATGTTGCCGACGTGGCCGCCGCGGCTGACCGCGACACCCACCTCCGCGACCATGCCCCACCCAACGCTGAGCGCGGGCAGCCCCTGCGCACGCCGATAGCGGGCGAGGCCGTTGAGCGCTTCGTTCGCGGTCGCGTAGGCGCCCGCGCCGGCCGCGCCGAGTTGTGCCGCGACTGAGGAGAACAAGACGAAGAAGTCGAGTTCGTCGGAGAGGGTCTCCTCGTGCAGGAACCAGGCGCCGTCCGCTTTCGCCTTGGTGGCTTCGACGATCCTGGCCTCGGTGGTGTTGGTGAGCACGACGTCGTCGAAATTGGCCGCGCCATGCACGATTCCGCCGAGCGGCGGCAGTTGGCGGCGTAGCCGCGAGAGCAGGGCTCGGACCTGAGAGCGGTCGCTGACGTCGGCTTTCTGGACCCGTACCCGAACACCTCGGGCGGTCAGCTCCGCGATCTCCCGTGCCGCGGCGGAGGAACTCACCCCTCGACGACCGACGAGAGCGAGATACCGGGCGCCGTTGTCGGCGAGCCAGCGAGCGACCGTGAGCCCGAGACCGCCGAGACCGCCGGTGAGCAAGTACGTGACGTCCGGCCGGATCGGTGAGCTGGGCAGGGAAGCGGCTGGTACGCGCACTGTCTGCTCCGCCATCTGGACGACGACCTTGCCGCGGTGTTCCGGGGTCGTCAGGATGCTGAAGGCGCTGGCGGTCTCGCTCGCGGCTAGTTCGGTCAGTGGCAAGGCGGCGATCGTGCCCCGGTCGAAAAGCTCCGCGGCCGCGGTCATGCACTCCCGGACCGCATGCGGTCGCAGCGCCATCATCCGGTCGTAGTCGAGCGAATGGAATGACGCGGCTCGCCGGGTCGCGGCCGCCCGAGCCGCGTGGTCGGCCGGATTCGCGGGTTTGCGCAGCTCGACGAACCGCCCGAAGGCATTCAGTGCTCGGAGACTGTGGTGGATCATGTCCGCGGGCAACGCGTTGACGATGACATCGACGCCGTCGCCGCCGGTCCACTCGAGGATGTCGTCCGCGAAGGACATGGACCTCGAATCCGCGACGCGGGTGAATCCTTCGTGGCGCAGGAAGTCCCGTCGCTGATCGCTGCCCGCGGTGACGAAGACCTCCGCGCCGAGATGGGTCGCGAGGCGTGCCGCGGCCAGCCCGACACCGCCGGCCGCCGAGTGCACCAGAACACGTTCGCCTCCCCGGACCGCAGCCAGTCGGGTCAGCGCCAGGTGGGCGACCGCCACGGGCAGGAGCGAAGCCGCTTGCGCAAGGTGAAGGCCGATCGGCTTCTTCACCACACGAATGGCTTCGAGCGTGCTGTACGAGGCGAAGAACTCTCTGCCGTGCGCGAAAACCTCGTCGCCGATACGCAAATCCTCAACCCCGTCGCCGACTCCGACGACGATGCCCGAGCACTCCACGCCGGGCATCTCCCCGGAGAAGCCGCCCTCGGTGGTCCACTGACCCGCTTGCTTGAGCACGTCCTCGAAAGTCAAGCCGACGTGAGACACCCGCAGCTCGACTTCCCCGTGCCCAGGCGGCCGCCGGACAGCCGCGACGAACCGCCGGTCTCCTACGGCGGTGCGGACCGGGGACAGCCGTACGGGTGTTTCGTCGGTGCTGACCTCGACGGAATCGAACTCCGAGCCCTCTTCCACCCGGACCATCTTCCGGACGTAACGGCCGTGTTCGCGGAGGGCGACTTCGCCGACTGTGTCAGAGCTGACTTCGGCGATCAGTGCGTCGAGTACACCGTCGTCCAGACCGTTCGGGGCGAGATCGACCAGGCGGCAATGCAGTTCCGGCAGTTCCGCGGGCACGATGCGGCCGAAACCCCATACTGCGGCACCGGATGGGCTGGCCGTGGGATCGTCGGCGGACACGCTCTGCGCGGCGGTGGTGACCAGGAACAACCGGCTCGCACCAGCGGACAACCCTTGTACGAGCCGGAGCGGCTCGGCCACCGCAGAACACAGCGGAGAAGAGATCTCCGGGCTCTCGTTGACATAGATCACGCCGCGACAGGCGGGGTTGCCGGACGCGGCGGAAACCGCGGTCTCGACCCAGTGCTCTTCGGTCACTGCCGTGCGGACGACCTCTCCGCCGAGTGCGGTGAGACCGTCGGCGAGCCGGGTCGCGGTGGCCCCCGAGCCCACGACGACCCAGCGGCCCTGACCGTCAGCGATCCGTTCGAGCGATTGTGCTTCCCACGAGTTTCGGTAGACCAGTTTCGGTGCGGGCTGGGAGGCCTCCGAGAGCCTGGCCGCTCGCAGGCCGCGGATCTCCGCGACCACTTCGCCGTCGTCGGTCACCAGGGTCAGATCGCATTCGACCACTCCCGGCTTGGTGGACTCCTTGCCCTGGCCGTGCACCCACAACCGACCCACGGGAGGCCGGAAGAATTGGAACGACTCGACATGCGTCGGCACGTAGGTGCCCAGATCTTCCTCTTCGCCGACCATATGCGCGCCGACGATGACAGCCTGCAAGGCGCCGTCGAGACGGGCAGGATGCAGCCTGTGTCCCGCCCGCTCGACGGTGTCGAGCCTGAGTTCGGCGAAGATCTCCCGTGTCTCGGCCCGCCACCACACACGATCCACGACCTGGAACGACGGGCCGTACCGCAATCCGGCCGCGGTGAGCCGCGAATAGATCTCCTCGTGGCCGAGGCTGGGCAACCCGTCGACGAGCCCGTCCGGCACAGCCGGGCGGGGCGACGGGCAGCGGGCGTTCGCCACGTGGGCACGGCGGAGTTCGGTGTGCAGAGTCCAGGTCGCGTCGTCAGGATTCGCCCGGCTGTGCATGGTGACCTGTCCCCGCTCCGGGTCGTAACCCACACGCAGCGTGGTGACCGCCGAGGACGGCAGAACCAGCGGCCGGTGGAAGACGACGTCCTCGAGTACGCACGGCTCGTCTTCGGCGAAAGCGGCCAGCGCGGCGTCGAGGTACCCGCAACCGGGAAATACGACGGCACCGGCCACCTTGTGATCTTCGAGATAGGGTAGCGCGGAAGCGGACAGTTCCACGTCGTGGACCGGAGTGACGGCGGCGACGGTTCGCCCGGCCATCCGAAGTCCGTCGGAGCCCAAGCGTCGACGGCGGGATGCGGGTGATTCGACCCAGTGGCGGTCACGCTGCCAGGGATATGTCGGCAGTGCCGGATGGGTCCTGGGGCCGGGCAGGACGTGCTGCCAATCGGGATCGGCACCGACCTCGTAGAGTTTCCCGAGCGTCTCCAGGAGCTGTTCGCGCTGCGGCCGGTCCCGGCGAAGTGAGGCGAATCTGACAGCGGCGTCCGATCGCTCGGCCAGTGCCTCGTCGATCGCCGAAGCCAGCACAGGGTGGGGCCCGACCTCCAGTACCGCGTCCGTGCCCCGGGCGAGGACCTTGCGCAACGCGACGGCGAAGCTCACCGGCTGCCGGACGTTCTGCCACCAGTAGCCCGCGTCCAGTTCGGTTCCCTTGACCTGATCACCCAGCACCGTCGAGAACAAAGGGATCTCCGCTGGACGCGGGCTCACTTTCGCCAGTGCTTCAAGCAGAGAGTCACGGATTTCGTCCATCTGCGGGCTGTGATAGGCCACCTCGACCCGCAGTTCCTCCACCGCTGCCCCCGCCGCAGCCATCGCGACGGAAACGGCCGCTACGGCCTGGCGATCACCAGCGATCGTCGTCGCATGGTTGCTGTTGATCGCCGCGATGCTCGTCCCGGTGACCAGATAGGGTGCCACCTCCTCCGCCGGCAGGGCGACCGCCGCCATCGTGCCGCGCCCGGCCAGCCGCGCCTGCAGGCTGGCTCGGTGGAAGCTGACCGTGACCGCGTCTTCGAGAGAATAGACCCCAGCGGCGTGGGCCGCGGCCACTTCTCCCACACTATGGCCCAAGACAGCTGCGGGCCGGATTCCCCAGTGCCGCCACAAAGCGGTGAGACCTACCTGGACGACAAAGTTGGCGACCTGCGCGTACAAGGTCCTGGTCAGCCGCGATTCGTCCTCCGGCCGTCGCAACTCATCCGCGATCGATAGGTCGTGGGGGGCGAGCAGAGCGTCGCAGGCGGCGACCGCCTCCGCGAAGACCGGCTCCGTCTCAAGGAGTTCCCGCCCCATGCCCCACCATTGCGGCCCCATTCCGGTGTAGACGAAAGCGATCGACGGGCGGGTGGCCCGAACCGGATCGATGCTGAGGTTCCGCAGTTTTTCTACGGCACCGGACGCGTCCCCCGCGACCACAAACGTCCTCATCGGATGGTGATCGCGGTTGCGAGAGGCCGCACGGCACACCGTCCGGAGTGCGGGGGCATCCGGTTTCTCGAGCAGCTCCGCATAGGATTCGGCCAGAGTATTCAAAGCCTCTGCACTGCGGGCGGAGAGCGGCAATAGCACCTTCGCGTCTTCGGCTGCCGTCTCGTCGCCGGTCGCGGGGGCCGGCCATTGTTCGAGGATCGCGTGCGCGTTGGTTCCGCCGAAGCCGAATGAGTTGACTGCCGCACGCCTCGGGTGTTCCTGTTCAGGAAAGGCAACCATTTCGGTAGGTACCCGGATAGGGAGCTTGCCGAACGGGATCCGGGGATTCGGCTTCTCGAAATGGAGGTTCGGCGGGATGGCACCCTGTTGCAGGCACAAGGTCCCCTTGATCACACCGGCCACCCCTGCTGCCGCCTCGGTGTGCCCGATATTCGACTTGACCGAGCCCATCCAGTGCGTCTCTGAGGATCCGCTCAGGACTTCGCCGATCGCGGTGGCCTCGACCGGATCTCCCGCCGCGGTGCCGGTGCCGTGGGCCTCGAAGTAGCCGATGGACGATGGCGCGACGTCGGCTGCCCGGCAGGCCTGCTCGATCAGCGTGCGCTGGGCCTCCACTCGCGGCACGGTGATGCCGGGAGTGCGGCCGTCCTGGTTCACCGCAGTGCCCCGCACGATCGCGTGGACGCGATCTCCGTCGCGCAGTGCCGCGGAAAGCGGCTTCAAAACGAGGATTCCCGCGCCCTCACCGCGAGCGTAGCCGTTGGCCCGGTGGTCGAAGGACTTGCAGCGGGCGTCCGGCGACAGGAACTGCCCTTTGGACATGAGGACAGTGGTGGCCGGATTCACCATGATGTTGACCCCGCCCGCCACCGCGAGGTCGCAGTCGCCGAGGGTGAGTGCGTTGCAGGCGTGGTGCAGCGCGACCAACGACGACGAGCAGGCGGTGTCGAGGGTGAAGGACGGACCCCGCCAGTCGAACGCATAGGACAACCGGGCAGCGAGCATGGTCATGCTGACCCCGGTGGCAGTGGCCGAGCTGAGCAAATGCTGGTTCGAATCGGTCAGCTGAAGAGTGGCCGCGTCGAAGGTGAACGCGCCGACATAAACCCCCACGTTCGTCCCGGCCGTCGAACTTGGCGGAATACCGGCGTTCTCCAACGATTCCCAGGTCACTTCGAGTAGCATTCGCTGTTGCGGATCCAGCGCGGCCGCCTCTCGGGGCGGCATCTCGAAGAATCCCGCGTCGAACCTGTCGATCGGAGTGTCGACGAAACCTCCCTGGCGGACGAACATCCGTCCCGGGGTCGAATGGTCCGCGTCAAAGAAATCGCTTGTCCGCCAGCGATCCGCGGGAATGTCCCCGATGGCGTCGACGCCTGACGCGATCAGCTCCCAGAAGCTGTCCGGTCCGGAAATCCCGCCAGGGAACCGGCAGCCGATACCGACGATCGCGGCCGGTTCCGAGGTCTTTCGCGAGGACACGGCATTGTGCACTGGACACCTCTTAGCGCTTGGCTCTGTTGCTTCGCTGATGCTAAGGGCCACGTGAGGAAAATACGCTTGATAGCGGTACTTCGGTCAATATTCCTATCCTGAAGCCCCTAAGGGTTCACGGCTTTCCTTGCGTGATTACGGGTTCGGGCCGGTATCGAAGCATGTCCTAGCCGGCTGCGGGGTTTCGAAGCGCGAGTTGCTCCGGATGGCGTTCCGCGCCGCTGGTCTTCGGCGCGCCCGATCGACGGCATCGGCGATAGCGATTCCCGATGACCTCTACGCGGCGAGGGCGGCGTGGTGGATGCTCGATCGGCTGGAGGCCGAAGGCCGCCTCGATCTGGTGAGCAAGGAGATCGTCGTCGGCATTCAGACCGGCACACATCGAATGCTCGCCACTCCCCGTCGGGGCCCTCCTCGCCGGAGAAGAAGCACGGTGAGAGCCCTGGTGACCGTTGTGTCCCAAGCACTGAACAACTCTCCTCGCGAAGCAGCCCGATGATGCTCTCGCCGAGGACCGCCAACCAGATCGTTCACCTCGACGGCCGGCTCCACGGGAAGGCCGCGAATCAATGATTCCCCACTTGCTCTCCGAGCCACCGGAGACCAGGGGAAACGCGCGCCAGCTGGTGGTGCTCGACAGGAAGACCCATACGGGGTAAGGGAAGTACACCAGGCTCGCCCGTGCCGTCGGCGTTCCCGTCCGTTCAGTTCACCGTGGACGGCACTGGAAGCGGGCCGAATCTGCTCGATCTGGTCATCTCCCTCGGTGACACGGGTGAACGCGGCAGATAGTCGGAGCGTCCCACCGGCAGATAATGTTGCTTCGTGCCGTCCATGCCGAAGCGCTCGGCCGTGAGGTAACCGAACGAGAGGGCATGGCGCTGCGGACCGGCTTCCGCGGTGGAGCGCATGATCGAGGAGGACTTGGCCGGGCTGGTGGACGGGGAGACTTCGCCCGACATCCAAGCTCGACCGTCCCCGCGGCCTAGTCCATTCGACATCTCCGGACTCCCCGTCGAGGGGCCCGCGCTGCGGATCGTGATGACGGTGATCAACACCTGGCGAACGTGCGCGCGCGGCGTTCCCAGCGGTTGACGCCGACGGTCGACATCGTCGAAGAGGGCTGACAACGTCGCGGAGGGCACGCTCAGCAAAGTGTTCCGGCGCAAGACGAAGCCCGCGCGCGGACTCGGCCTCGCGACGATGGCCGGGCTCCATCACGCGTCGGATCTGCCCGTCGAGTCCGCCGCCCGCTCATTGCTTCAGGAAGCCGAGACGGTGTTCGTCTTCGGGCAGTTGCCTAGCGACACCCCCACCTGTGTCGACCTTCACGACCTGCCGGCGGGAACCGAAGACTCCATCATGGGACTGGGCCGGGCACCTTCCTGGCCCAGCTCGGGTCCGAGGCGCCGCCGCTGGTCCAGCACATCCGCTCACCGGCTGAAATCCGGCTCTCCGAGACCGACGACGCCATGAGGGGCCGGCGCTGACCCGCCCGCGGCGCGCCTTGAGCTCACCGCAGGCAGACTGCGGGAAGATCGAACCAGCGCAGCTCGTCGAACCCGCCTGTCACGCAGCCCTGCTCCGGGGCGATCGCCTCCGCCGCGGCGAAGATCCGGGTCGACTCGTCGAGCTGCCGCGTCAGGACATCGCCGCCGTCTTCGGCCAAGGGGAGCCGATGCTCCCCGATATCCCACAGTTCGGCCAGCGTCACCTGAGGCTGGGTGTCGCGACGGTGCCGCCACACCCCGGAAACCGGATCGAAGTGGTAATCACCCAGCAGTTTCCAGCCCAGGGCGGCGACACGGTGCACAGCCTCGATGAGGTAGTCGACGACCTCGTCGGACATCGCGTAGTCGAAGCTCAACCGCACCCAGCCGGGTCTGATCCCGGCTCGGCCAGCCAGGATCTCCCGCTGGAGGAGCCGGGATCGGGTTTCGTCGATGTGAAGGAGCCGATGTCCGTACGGGCCCGCGCAGGAGCAGCCGCCGCGGGCCTGGATCCCGAACAGGTCGTTCAGGAGCCTTACTACGTAGTTGTAGTGGAGCTGGCTTCCGGTGGGCCCGCGGAACACCAAGGAAACGATCGCCAGCCGATCCGCTCCGGTGTCACCGAGGACCTGCAGGTTCGGGTCGGTGGACCAGGACGTCATCGCCCGGCGCAGGAAGGACTGCTCCCGGTCGTGCACGGTCTGGGCACCGATGGCCTGCTGCAGGCCGAAGGCCAGGCCCGCGCGGATCGACTCGACGACAGCGGGCGTGCCGCCTTCTTCACGATGGGCGGCGTCGGTCACGTAGTGGTGCACCGTCGAGTTGACATAGGTGACCGTTCCGCCGCCGGGTGTGCTCGGCACCCGGTTCCGCAGCAGTTCCCGGCGGACAGCCAGGACGCCCGGCGTCCCGGGACCACCGGTGAACTTGTGCGGAGACAGGAAAACGGCGTCTTTCCGTGTATGGAGTTCCCTGGCGGAGTCAGGGTTCATGTAGACCCCGCCGTGCGGTGCGGCAGCCGCGCAGTCCCAGAACGCCAGCGCTCCGTGCCGGTGCAGGAGGGCGGTGATCTGTTCGGTGTCGGTGAGGGCACCGGTCACGTTCGACGCCGCTGAGAACGAACCGATCCTCAACGGCCGCCGGGCGTAACGGATCAGCGCCTTCCGCAGCGCGGACTGTGACAGCCTCCCATCCGGGTCCTGCGGAATGGTCACCACGTCACAAAGGGACTCTCGCCAGGGTAGATCGTTCGAGTGGTGCTCGAAGGGTCCGAGGAAGACGACAGGCCGTTCGTGCGCCGGGATGGCGTCGGCCAGCCGGAGGCGGTCCTGCAGCACGGCGGGGACACGCAAGCCGAGGATGTCGATCATCTTCGCGATGGCCCCGGTGCTCCCGGATCCGGTGAAGATCACCACGGTGTCCTCGTCACCGCCGATGGCTTCACGGATCGTGCGCCGGGCTTCTTCCCGGAACAGGGTGGTCTGTGCGGCGGTGGCCGAGGAATCGTTGTGGGTGTTGGCGTACCAGGGCAACACGCGATCGCGGATGAAGTCCTCGATGAAGCTCACCGCTCGGCCGGAGGCGGTGTAGTCCGCGTAGACCATCCGACGGGGACCGTACGGGCCGGGCATCATCAGGTTCGAGCCGATGATCGATTCCTGTACTCGCTTCAGTAGTAGGTCGTCCTTCACGGCCGCCAGTATGTTGCCTCCAGGCGTTGCGGAGTGACAGAAAAAGGGGCCGACTTGCCCGACAAAGGCGCAGGCACGGTGGACGAGGTGTTCAGTGGGCCACCACGAGCGCAGAGTGGCTTCGACCGCTGCCATGACCGCACCGATTTCCGCTGATTGTGGAAAGCGCTGTCGTACAATCAGATCGAGGGGCGAGCCGTCCGCTCGTCGTCGACAGCACGGGTTTCCGCATGTCACCGGTGCCGGCACCGTGATCGTCGTGGGGCGGGGGAGTCCGCAGGTCCGGCAAGGCGCGCTGAAGTTCTTCGCGTTCGAGGGGGTACGCAGTTCCGCGGCGACATGAAGGCCGGCTTTGAGCGTGTCGTCGTCGGCGACGACCGGGACGATGACGCTGTACGGAAGGATTCCGTACAGTTGCGCGTCCGCGCCGGGCGGGGAGGCGAGCCGTTCGTGGAAGTCCACCGGGATGCGGAAGAAGACCGGCAGCGGACTGTCGGCTTCGGGAGACCTTGCCCGCACCGCTCCACCCACCAGATCCGTGAGCGAAATCCCGTTGTCGTGGGCGAACGCGACGACGTCGGCTGTCGGGGCGGGTTCGAGTTCGGGGTGGTGTGCGCCGAAGCCGGACGCGGCGCCGCGGGCGGGGTTTCACCGCACAGCAGAGTGGTGTGAATCCCCGCAGAGCGTGCAGCAGGTTCCGCATCAGGCGCCCGTCGGAAAGGCGTGGTCGACGGCGAGGGTCAGGACCGTCGTGTCGGCCGTTTTGTGCAGCGACAACCGGCTGACGGTGCCGTCCGCGAGCCGCTGGAATACATCGTCGTCGAAGGTGTCCGCTCCGGCGGCAATCGTCGGCAGGGCGTCCCGCAGCCTCAAGCGGAAGCCGTCCGGGCCACCGAGACAAAGCCACTCTCAGCGAGCAGCCTGCCAAGAGTCGCCGCCTGACTCAGATATCGCGGGTGTTCGCTCGGTGCGGGACCGCACAGTACAGTGATGGGCTTTTCGTGAGACTTCCTCCTGAGCCATTCTGCCGTCGGCGCCGACGGTTCGTGGAACTCCGGGTTGGCCAGGAGACGCGGTACGGGAGTGATGCGAACGCCGGAATTTCTGTACGTCATCGCTTTTCTGGTGGCCGTCCGGCCATTGTGGACCGGTCGGCCGGGTCGAGGCCGAGCATCGCGAGCAGGCCGGTACGTTCTTCCTCGTTCTGGACGAGCCGCCAGACGGTCCGGGTCGCGCGTGCGCGGATCTCCTCGTCAGGGGCTTCCGTCGACACTTCGCCGTTGGTACCCGGAAGCCGGTAGACCGGTGCCCGGCGGCGTGTGGTCGACAAGGACAGGTGCGGTGTTTTCACCATGGACAAGTCCTCGCTTGTGACGGTACTCGGTCTCTGGATGGAGACGGCACTACCCGAATCGAGTGATCCGTCTCCGGACGGGATTGTACGAGCGATTCCGCGCCTGAAACCTTTTCCTGAGGGGAATATGTCCATTCGGGAATGAACGCGGGACAAGCGGGCAAGGTCCAGTCTGCGGCCGCCGTCGTCCGGGCGAGGACCATGGGCAACCCGGTGACCGAACCTCGGGTGGTGATCCTTTGGAGTGCATCGACGGTTGTATCGTTGCTGTAACGGTTTGTGGCCGATGGTGGCGTGACATGTGGGTCAAGGGAGGTGCGCAGGCTGAGTGGCTGGTGCGGGAGCGTTTTACTGGGCGTGAATGGTGTGCTGAGACGAGTGATATGGCGTGGGAAGCCGGCGGCTTCGATCCGGGTCGCTTCGAAGTCCACGTTAGTGGTGAACGAGTGGTCGGTACTCTAGACGGCTACCAAGGACTGCTGCCCTCGGCGAGTTTCGTTAAAGGGGAGTCCGGGTGGTGCCGCCTTCTGCAGAGATCCACGTCGTGAGATCGATGCTTGAGCTTGCAGCGGTCGTCAGGGTGCCTCCGGATGCCGCGACCGCCGAGCGTTCCGATGTTCTCGTTGACCGCGTTGGCGTCAGCTCCGATCTCGAAGAACGCACTTCCGCGGTCGCGGTAGGGCAAGATACGGGCATGACCGTTGTGGTGGAGCCCGTCGTCACTCGCGAGAAGCTGCTGGCGCTTCTCGCCGAGGAACATGAGCAGTCTGTCCTGGACTACAAGACGACGCTCAACCTTGGCAAGGGACATACTCAGGATCTCGTGGAGCTCGCCAAGGACGTCGCCGCCTTGCGTGCCGAGGAGGCCGGCGGCTACATCGTCGTGGGGGCGGATAACTACGGGAAGCCGATGCCTGGGCTTACACCGGACCTGACTCGTCACTTTGATGAAGCCGTCTTGCGTCCCAAACTGGATAAGTACCTGGACTCGGCGGGATTGCGCAGCGCGGTCCACGAGGTCGCCGGCCACCAGGTGGCACTGATCTACGTACCCACGGCCGAAACTGGATGGTGTGTCTTTCGTGCGCCGGGTGAGTATGAGGTCGACAGCAAGAAACACTACGTCTTCCGTGTCGGCGATGTGTTCGTCCGGCACGGCACCAGCAGTGAACGCTGGACCGACGCGGATGTTGACCGCCTGATCAAGCAGGTCGTCGACCGTCGTAAGGACGACTGGCGTCGAGAACTTTCCGCCGAGTTTACAGAACATGCCCGCCTAAATAAGGCTGTGCGAGATTTGCGGGATCAGTCCACGACAGCGATCACCTGGCGTATGGACGCCGAGACCTTCGACGAGCTGGTCATCGAACTGCTGCGCCAGCAGGACGACATCCCGCTGCGGCATCTGCTTGACCAGGCTGGGCGCGACTCCGCTCCCTTGATTGCCGGCGACGACCTCGACGAATTCGGCCAACTCCTCAACCGGGTCACCACGATCGCCGCAACGGCACTGCACCATCAACGCGCCACCTGGTTCACCCAGGCGATCGCCACCCTCCAGCTCATCTACGAAAGCGGTCTCGACGAACACGGCAACACGCGCGGCACGACATCAGCCCGCTTGTGGTACGCCGTCATCATCAGGGTCTACGCCCTAGGAGCTCTAGCGGTACGCGAGAAGAACTGGGCAGCAGTTCGAGCGCTGGCCGAACCACGTCCCACAGGGCAGGCGTTCAGGGTGTATGGCAGCTGGCTCCGCCACGCGCTGACGATGGCCGCACGAGCAGGGATGTTCGAGTCAGAGGAGAAGGCGGGACTTCTGGCCAGCGCGCACAACGTCATTCGCGACAATGCCGCGTTGCGACCGGATCGCTCAGCGGACGACAGTCAGATTCTGGACAGCCTGATCCAGTTCGACGTCTACGGAGCGTTGGTCGTGATCGGTCTGCGCGGTAGCGCCGATGACAGCAACTTCTACACGAACTTCGCTCGCTACTACTCCCAGCGCAGCGCCCCGGCGTTCGTCGCGATGGTCACCGACCCCAGTGTGCGCGCAGCCCTGTTCGATGGTGATGACAGGCTCCTCGCTGATGCCGTCCTAGCCCTTGTCAACCAGGCTCAGAGGGAAATTTTTCAATACCACGGTTGGATGGGGCTCGATGAACCAGCCGTCACTGACTTCGTAAATAGGCACCGCGCGGACACCACCTAGCGGAAACCGGCGGGTGTGTCAAACGAGTCGCCGCGGTCGCGGCCCTCCTTCGCTGGGACACGGTGATCGTCGGTTCGGCGGCGTTTTCCGGGGCGTTCGGAGCACTGTCGGCCATCTGGATGCCCTTCGCTCGGCGCTGCTGCGGCGATGCAGTCCGGGCAAGTTAACAACCGCTTAGTATGTGGTCAACGTCTCAGCGGGTATTTCTCGATACCGACCGGTTGGTATGTCACTCTGGTGGCGGTATCGCCGACGGAGGTCGATCAATACTGGTCAGGAGAGTTTCGTGCCGAGCATGCGGAGCACCAGCTCGCTGTACTCCTGGCCCAGCTTCTTCGGTGTCTGGCGGGCGCGGTCGCTGTACCAGCGGGAGACGTCGACGCCGAGCGAGAGCACGGCGCGGGCGGCGGTGTGCGGGTCGCCGACGGTGAACACGCCCGTCCGCGCGCCCTCGGTGATGACCTCGCGCACGATCTGCTCGATGCGGCGGCGCAGTTTCGCGACGATCTCGAACTCCTCGTCCGGGAGCGCGTGCAGTTCGTACTGCACGACGCGCGCCACGGTGTGCCGCCGCGCGTGCCACGCCACGAAGTCCTCGACCAGCAGCCGGATCCGTTCGACGGGGTCGGTCTCGCGGGCCACGACGCTCTCGACCAGCGAGAGCGTCTGCTCGTGGCCGTATTTGGAGATCGCGAACAGTAGCGCGGCCTTGGACGGGAAGTGGACGTACAGCGCCGCGGGGCTCATTCCCGCCGCCGAGGCGATGTCCCGGGTGGTGGTCGCGTGATAACCGCGCCGGGCGAAGGATTCGACCCCGGCCAGCATCAGCCGTCGTGCCGTCTCCGGCTGGACGTCGGGCCACAGTTCGGCCGACAGCGACATGGTCATCCGCGAATCCTCCCAGACGCTCGTACCGGATGGTGGGCTTGACACCACCTCCGGCCCTTCCCATTGTAAGTGAGCGCTCGCTTAGTGACTGCGCTCGTCGGTGAACACAGAGGAGATCGAAGAGTGAACTCGTTCAAGGATCGCGTCGCGATCGTCACCGGCGCCAGCCGGGGTATCGGCCTCGGGATCGCCAAGGACCTGGTCGAGCGCGGCGCGAAGGTGTGCATCACCGCGCGCAAGCCGGAACCGCTGGCCGAGGCCGTCGCCGAACTGGGCGGGGAAGCCGTCGCCATCGCCGTCCCCGGCAAGGCCGACGACACCGCGCACCAGGACGAGGCCGTCGCCAAGACGATCGAGGCCTTCGGGCGGCTGGACATGCTGGTCAACAACACCGGCATCAACCCCGTCTTCGGGCCCACCCTGGACATCGAACCGGAAGCCGCGGCGAAGATCTTCGCCGTGAACGTGCTCGCACCGCTGTCGTGGACCCGCCGGGCGCGCGACGCGTGGATGGGGGAGCACGGCGGCGCGGTGGTGAACGTCGCGTCGGTCGCCGGACTCGGCGCGTCTCCGGGGATCGGCATGTACGGCGTCAGCAAGGCCGCGCTGATCCGCCTCACCAAGGAGCTCGGCTTCGAGCTGGGGCCGAAGATCCGGGTGAACGCCGTCGCGCCCGCCGTGGTCAAGACCAAGTTCGCGACCGCGCTGTACGAGGGCCGGGAAGAAGAGGTCTCCGAGTCGTACCCGATGAAGCGGCTCGGGGTGCCGGCGGACATCGCGAGCGCGGTGTCGTTCCTGCTCTCGGACGAAGCGGGCTGGATCACCGGGCAGACGGTCGTCCTCGACGGCGGCGTGACCCTGGCGGGTGGCCTGTGACCGCGTCGTTCGCCGGAGCGGGTGTCGTCGTCACCGGTGGAGGCGGCGGTATCGGCTCCGTGCTCGCCCGCCGGTTCGCCGCGGAGGGGGCCAGGGTCGTCGTCGGCGACCTGAACGGGGACGCCGCGGCCGAAGTCGCGAAGGAGATCGGCGGAACCGCCGTCGCCGGGGACGCCGCGAGCGAAGCGGGTGTCGCGTCGCTGATCGAGACGGCCCGCGAAACCCTCGGCGAGGTCGATGTCTTCTGTGCCAACGCCGGGATCGCGCCGATGGGCGGCGTGGACGCGCCGGAGGAGGAGTGGGCGCGGATCTGGGACGTCAACGTGATGGCGCACGTGCGCGCGGCACGGCTGTTGCTGCCGCCGTGGCTCGAGCGCGGCCGGGGGCACTTCATTTCGACGGTGTCGGCGGCGGGATTGCTGACCACCCTCGGTTCGGCCTCGTACTCGGTGACCAAACACGGCGCGCTCGCCTTCGCCGAATGGCTGTCGGCCACCTACCGGCATCGCGGCCTCACCGTGCAGGCGATCTGCCCGCAAGGCGTGCGGACGGCGATGCTGGAGAACACCGGCCCGGCGGGCGAACTGCTCATGGGCGCGTCGGCGATCCAGCCGGAGCAGGTCGCGGACGCGTTGTTCGAGGCCATCGCCGACGAACGTTTCCTGGTCCTGCCGCACCCCGAGGTCGCGGATTACTACGCCGCGCGTGCCACGCAGACCGACCGCTGGCTCGGCGGGATGAACAAACTGCAGCGCAAGGTGGAGCAGGTCATCGGCGAATGACCGGAACGGGCCGCGACCGTGCGCGCGGTCGCGGCCCGCGCCCCGGTCAGGCGACCTCGTTCAGTTTTCCGGTGGCGACATCGAAGACGAAGCCGCGGACGGAATCCTTCTCGGGGATGAACGGGCTGTTCTTGATGCGCGCGATCGACTGACGCACGTCGGCGTCGAGGTCACCGAAGGCTTCGGCGGCCCAGGACGGTTTGACGCCGACGTCCTCCTGGATGGATTTCTTGAAGCCGTCGTCGGTGAAGGTCAGCATTCCGCAGTCGGTGTGGTGGATGAGGATGATTTCCCGCGTGCCGAGCAGGCGCTGGCTGATCGCGAGAGAACGGATTTCGTCCTCGGTGACGACGCCGCCCGCGTTGCGGATGACGTGCGCTTCGCCTTCCTGAAGGCCGAGGACGCCGTAAACGTTGATTCGGGCGTCCATACACGCGAGCACGGCGACCTGCTTGGCGGGTGGCAAGGGAAGCGGCCCGGAAAAGCGCGAGGCGTAGTCGGCGTTGTTGGCCAGGAGTTCGTCGGTGACGGACATGGTGATCCCTTCCGATCGGAGTACCGACGAGTGGACCGTTGGGATGCACGCATGCGCAACCGTGCCCATGAGCTGGGACCGGGATCGGCTGATCAGGTGGGTGAACCAAGCCGGGGTGCTCCGGGTTTCGAACGGGGACCTTCGGCCGGGAAGGTTGATCTTCGCCTGGGATTCGGCCACTGTAGGCGTGGGGTCTTGCTCGCGGTAAGGAAAACTCAATGAACAAGCGCTTCGTGGTCCGTGGGGCCGTTCTCGCCGCGACCCTCGCGGGCTCCGTGCTCACCGGGGGAACGGCGATGGCGAGCACCGCGGAACCGTGCGCCGCCGGGGCGTCGGGTGACGTCGCGGCGGCTTCCTGCACGCCGTACCGCAAGCAGAGTGAAGGCTGGAGCAGCAAAACCTCCTGTAACCGCGCCGGGAACGAGGGCGCGCAGGCGATGCGCTGGACCGGCTGGAACTGCAGCCAGGCGCTGGCGGGCTGGGAGCTGTGGGTGCGCACCTGCACCGCGCTGGCCGCCGAGAAGGACGCGGTGACCACGCGCGAAACGGTCTGATCCGCGCAGGGCTGTCCCGGGTGTGAAACATCCGGGACAGCCCTGTCACTTTTTCGGTGTCCACAGTGGACGGCCAGGTTTCGGTCAAGCGATCGCTTCTGCGCCGAATGCCGATTCGGTCGATCGACAGGTGAGGACGGCGGTGTGCCGATCACCGGGCACCCTCTTCGTGAATCCGCTCCGACGACGGCGCAAAGACGCCGAGATCCACCTTAAATCAATGTTAAGGACCGGCGGATTCGGTGCTATCTTGACTGGGCGAAACGCGAGAAGTTCTTCACTCGGAATTCGCCTCGCATCCCTCGTGGTGCGGGCTCGCCGCGGGGGTTCGGTCACCGAATCCGCCGCTGAGCTGAGGATTCTCCCGCGGGGCCGCCGATACCGAACCTTCGGTACGGCCTGTCCGCACGGTGGGTTCGGTGGCCACGAACTGCTGCGGAATTCGTTGACCCCGTCGAGAGCCGGTTCGTAGTGTTTGCCGAGTCTTGGGCAGGGACGGCTTTGGTGGACACGAATGGCTCAGGCAGAAGGGGGCTTTCCATGGCCGGCATCCGAACGATTTCCCCGATCGGCAAGTGGGCTTTCGACGCGGGTCGTACCGCGCGGCCCGGAATCATCAGTGAATTCGTGGAAGTCGCCGACATGCCACTGGCGGCGCTCAGTGCCGGGCTGCGGCTCGGTGGTGGCAACGCCGCCTTCTTCAGGCTGCTCGGCCGTCGTCCCGCCGACGTGCTCGGTGAATCGTTCCCCGAGCTCGTCACCACCGGTCCCGACCATCTGCGTGACCGGCTGAACCGGGTCGCCGAAGGCTGGGAGCAGCGGTTTCGCGGCAGCGTGACCGGGCTCGGATCCGGCGGTGCCGACCGGCTGACCATCGTGGCGGGCCGGATGCGGGCGCCGGGTACGGCGATCCTGCTGACCGTGCTCCCGGAGGCGGGGCCCGCCGCGGCCCGCGCCGAGCAGCTGAGCTCGGTCAACGACATCGAGGCGAAGATCCTCCAGGGCATCGCAAGCGGCTTGTCCAGCCTGGAGATGGCCGACAAGTACTACCTGAGCCGCCAGGGCATCGACTACCACGTCGCCCGCTTGCAGCGGAAGTTCAAGGCGCGCAACCGGGTCGAACTGGTTTCGCGCGCCTTCGCCACCGGGCTGCTCGACTCGACGGCGTGGCCGCCGCGGGTGCCGGAGTCCCGTCGCGCGAGCTGACCGCCCGGATCTGACGGATGGATGGCCGCCGCGTGACGTACTCGTGCGATTACGGTGCGGTCCCAGTGAACGGTCCGGGCTCAGCCCCTGCTCACCGTCGTATTTCGGAAGAATTCGTAATGATCTTCGAGGCATGTTCGCTCATCTGAGCAGCGCGGCCGACCGGAGCGGACGCCGGGTGGCCTGCTGGGGTAAACCTGGATGTCATGGGTCGTTCACGGTTCATTCCCTGGAGCGCGGTCTTCTGTCACACTTCGTCCCACCAGGCTCACGTGTGGTGCCGCGTCGAGTGTGGCCGCGTTGCCCTCGGAATCGCGCGCTCTCCGACTTCGCGCTCATTTGAGCGGCACGCATCCCCGTAGCGAGGGATAACCCTCGCCGGGGTTGGCCGGTCTATTCGGTAAGACGATCACACGATGAGATGGAAGCACGTAAGCGTTTGTTCGCTCTGTGTGACGGCAGCGACCCGATGGGACGACAGGAGGCGGAGATGGTGGACGCCAACAGACCCGGGCGCACGCTGGCCGGACGTGACGACGAGCTGCGCCGGCTCGCCGCGCGGCTGAGTCCCGGTGCGCCTGGTCAAGGCTCCGTCATCGTCGTGCGAGGGCAGTCGGGTATCGGCAAGTCCAGCCTGCTGGACACCGCGCTGGCCGCTCTCACGGACACCGTCGTCTGCCGGGGCGCCGGTGTGCCGGGTGAAGGGGCCGCGGCCTCCCGGGAACTGCTCGCGAGACTGCGCCGGGCCGGTGCGCCGGTCTCGGATCCGGACGACTTCGCCGCCTGGTACGAGGGATTCGCGGCTTGGGCGGGCGGGCAGCCCGCGATCGTGCTCGCCGTCGACGACGTGCAGTGGTGTGATGAACCGACGTTGCGATGGCTGAGCCTCATCGCCCGCCACGCGACGCGGCTGCCGGTGCGGATGATCCTGGTCCGGTCGGCCGCCGACGGCCCGGACGGTGTGGCGGAACGGTTGGCGGACCTCGAATCCTGGTACGGCACCGAGGTGCTCGACCTCGGTCCGCTGCCCGCGGAGGCTGTCGCCTCGCTGGCGCGCGAGGCCGTCGGATCGGAGCCTGGGGAAGCGTTCGTGCGGCACTGCGTCGAGCAGTCCGGCGGGAATCCCTTGCTGCTGCGGGAGATGCTCGACGAACTGGGCAAGGTCGCGGCGGGTGTCGCGCCGGTGGCCGGTTCCGCGGCGGGAGCCGCGCTGATCCACTCCCTGTTCACCGGCATCCCGGACTACGCCCGGTCGGTCGCCACCGCCATCGCGGTACTCGGCGGGCAGGACCTGTCCCTGGTGGCGCGGCTGGCCAAGGTGCCGGCCCGTACCGCCGGAACCGCCGTCGACCTGCTGCGGAGCCAGCACATCCTTGCGCAGGAAGGGTTTTCCTTCCGGCACGACCCGGTGCGGGAAGGGCTGCTCGACGCTCTCGATCCCGCCGAGCTCGGCCGGTGGCGGCGTACCGCGGCGATTCTGCTGAGCGACGCGGCCGGGTCACCGGAAGAAGTGGCCGAGCACCTGCTCGAACTCGGCGAGCTGGACTCGTGGATGGTCGACCTGCTGAGGGACGCCGCGAGCTGCGCCTGCGACCGGGGCGCGCCGTGGGACGCGCTGCGCTATCTCCGGCCCGCCGCGGCGGCGAGGCCTTCCGACGCGGGCCTGGCCGTTCAGCTCGCCGAGACGGTCGCCTTGCTGGAACCGGACAGCGGCTTCGACCTCCTGCGCCGCGCGCTCGAACTGCAACAGGATCCCTCCGACCGCGCCAGGGCCGCGGTGAAGCTGGGCCGTGCGGCGCTCGTCGCCCGCCGCTGCGGGACCGCCGTCACCGTGCTGGACCGGGTGCTGACCGTCCTCGGTGGCGAGGTGGACCAGCAATTGCGGATCCATCTCGAAGGGCTGTTGTGCCTGGTGGGCATCGAAGATCGCGACAGCCTGCCGAAGCTCGACACCCGGATCCAGCCCCGGACCGGCGACGGCCCGGAAGCCGTCGTCGACGCCAGGCATCTGGCCGTGTGCGCCGTCGTCGCCGCACTCGACGGCACCCGGCCGCGCGAGGCCGCCGAATGGGCGATGCGCGCGATCCGCGGGTACACCCCGACCACCGACGACTCGGCCGTCAGCTCCGCCGTCCTGGCGCTCTTGCTGACCGACGAGGTCGACGTCGCCAGGAACGAACTGACCAGGGCCATCGAACTCGTCCCGGCCCAGCGCAGCGAGTACCTCGCTTTCCGCGGCCTGCTCGGGCATTGGTGCGGCGATCTCGCCACCGCGGCCGCCGACGCCGGACAGGCCTACGCGCTCAGCCGCCGTGCCGAAGGGCGCACCGGCGGGGTGGTCCCGCGCATCGCGCTCGCCACCGTCGCGGCCCAGCAGGGCGATACCTCGAAGGCGATGAAGTTGTTGCGGGAAGCGGATTCCCCGCAGTTGTGGGATCACACGGTGATGCGCCCGTGGTTCCAGCTCGTCGACGCACGGGTGCACTGGGCGGCGGGGGATCGAGAGGCGGCGCTGAAGCTGTTCCATCGCTGCGGCGAGAGTCTCGCCGACGTCGGCATCGCCAACCCGCTGCTGGCACCGTGGTGGTTCGAGGGCGCCTGCCTGCTGGCGGGCGAGGGGGAATTCGAGGCCGCGGCGGAACTCGCGGCCGAAGGTGCCGAGCCGGCGGCGCGGTGGGGCACCCCGCGAGCGGTCGGGATGTCCCGGCTCGCGACCGCGGTCGCCACCCGCGGACCGGACCGGATCGCGCTGATCGAAGAGGCTGCGGGCATTCTCGCCGGGTCTCCCGCCCGGCTTGAGGAAGCACTGGCGGAGTTCCACCTCGGCCACGCGCTCGTCGAAGCGGGGGACACGGCCGCCGCGCGCGTCCGCCTGCGACGCTGTGTCGAGCTGAGTTTGCGGACAGGGGACCGTTTTCTGCTCCGCCGGGCCCAGCGGACCGCCGCCGAGGCCGGTATCCCGAGCGAGGTCTCCCCGCTCGATTCGCTGAGCCCGGCCGAACGGCACATCGCCCGGCTCGCCGGTCGCGGGATCAGCAACCGGGTCATCGCGGAACGCCTCTTCGTCACCGTCCGGACCATCGAAACGCATCTGACGAGCGTGTACCGCAAGCTGCGGATCACCGGGCGGGGCGAGCTGGCCGTGATCGTCGGCCACGTCGACGACCGTCCCGTGCTGCTCGAAGGTGCCCGGTGAGCGCCGTCCGGCGGCTCGAAGCCGACGGCGCGGACGAACTCGTCGAGCGCGAAACCGAACTGCGCCTGCTCACCCGCCTGGTCGGGGATCTCGAACTCGGCCACGGCGGTTCCGCGCTCGTGCTCGGTCCGGCGGGCAGCGGGCGGACGGCGCTGCTGGACCAGGTCGCGTCGCTGGCCACCGAGCGGGGGCTGCAGGTGTTCACCGCGCGCGGATCGGCCACCGAGGCCGAGCTGCCGTATGGGCTGCTTTCCCAGCTGCTCGCCTCGATCCCGGAACTCGCGGACGTCCCGTGGCTGCACGCCGCGCTTTCGGACGGCACCGACGTGCAGGTCCTGCACGAACTGCTCTGCCAGCGGCTCCTGGAATCGGCCCGGCGCCGCCCGGTCCTGCTGGTCGTCGACGACCTGATCCTGGCCGACGAACAGTCCGAGGCCTGGCTGGCCGCGTTGCAGCGACGCCGGGGGAGCGACCCGGTGCTGCTCATCGCCGCGCATTCCGGCCCGCAGGACGCCGACGGCGACGGCGCGGATCCGCTGTGCCTCGGCGGTCTTCCCTGGGAGAACCGGCATGTCGTGCGGTTGCGGCCGTTGAGCGAGGCGGCCGTCCGGCGGCTGGTGCACGCGGTCCCGGCGCCGCGTCCGCCGGTGGCCGAGGTCTACGCGGCCACACGCGGAAACCCAGCCCTGCTCGCGGAAGTGCTCGCCCGGTCGGCCGCCGGGCCGGGGCCCGGCGCGGAGATCACCGCGATCACCGCGGACGTGCGCCGCGACACCGTGCTCGACCTGCTCGCCCGGCTGCCGTCCGATCTCGCCGCGCTGGTGCGGACGATCGCCGCGATCGGCACCCTCGACGAGGCCTACCTGCGCCCGCTCGCCGCCCCGCTCGGGATGCCGCTGAACCGGGCGCTGCGGGTGCTGGCGGACTCCGGCCTGATCGGGACCGATCCCGCCGAGCCGATGAACCCCCAGGTGGCCACCTGGGTGCTGGCCGCGACCGGCGCGGAGGAGCGGGCGGGGACGCGACGGCGGGCCGCCGAGCTCGGGCATCGCCGGGCCGCCCCGGAGGAAGACGTCGCCGGGCTGCTGCTCGGTTCGCAGCCGGTCGGCGAGGCTTGGGCGCTGGAGACCCTGCACGCGGCCGCGTTGCGCCGTCGCGAAGCCGGGGACCACACCGAAGCGGCCCGGTACTACCGGCGGGCGCTCGCCGAACCCGCGCCGCCCGGGACGTCGGCGCGGTTGCGGTTGGAACTGGAGACGGTCGAGGCGTCGTCGTGCCCGTTCACCGGCGGGTTGCGGCTGGCCAGGGCGACCCGGGTCTCCGACGGCGACGACACCGTCCGAACGCGACTGTCCGCTGTGGACTTGATGATGCAGCGAGGGGCCAGGGACGACGCGCTGCGCGAGCTGGCCGTGTTGAGCGAGGCCGTGGCCGACGACCGGGATCGCGCGGATCTGACGGCGTTGCACTGGCTGGCCGAAGGGACCGGCGCGGGTGCCGTCCTCCTCGGCATCCCGGCCTTGACGGACCTGGACCCGGCATCGCTGACGCCCGCGCAGACGGCGGCCGCGTCCTGGCTGGCGACGACGGCGTGCCGCGACGGGCGGGTGGCCCGCAGGCTGGCCCGGCGCGCGGCGGATCCGTCGAACGAGCCCATGACCCTCTACTCGCCGCGGCTGGCGCTGGCCATCACCTTCACCCAGACCGACGACGTCCTGGAAGCGCTTTCCGTCTACGAGGAAGTGATCGCGGACGCGAGCGCAGCCGGGGCGGGCGTGCCGGTGGCGCTGGGCCTCACCGGCCAGGCCTGGATCCACCTGCAACGCGGTCGCGTGCAGGCCGCGGAGGAGGCGCTCGCCAAGGCCACCGCGTCCGGTCCGCCGGACGGCTGGCCGCCGACGGTCACCGCGTCGCTGAGCACGATCGCG
This sequence comes from Amycolatopsis sp. lyj-90, assembly GCF_046549035.1. Taxonomy (NCBI): domain Bacteria; kingdom Bacillati; phylum Actinomycetota; class Actinomycetes; order Pseudonocardiales; family Pseudonocardiaceae; genus Amycolatopsis; species Amycolatopsis sp. lyj-90. The sequence continues at coordinate 131,822 of NZ_JAJPWP010000011.1, read as the reverse complement.
ATCGCGGCGGGGCTCACCCGCGGCGATCTCGAGGCCGCCCAGCGCGCGGTCGATGCGGCCGTCGACGGCGGGCCGCTGTACTCCACGCCGTATCTGCTCTTCATGCGCGGGTTGCTGGAACTGGACCTGAAACGCCATCGGCGGGCACTGGGGCTGTTCCAGGAATGCGGCAGGCGGATGAACGCGATCGGCTGGCAGAACCCCGGTCTGGTGCCGTGGCGTTCGCATGTCGCCATCGCGGCGCAGGCGCTCGGCGACGAGCACACCGCCGCCGCGATGATCAGCGAGGAATGGCGGCTGGCGCAGGATTGGGGCACGCGCACCGCGATCGGCCGGACCCATCTGGGCGCGGGTGTCGCGGTGCGGTCCGAGGACGCGGTGTTCCGGCTGACACAGGCCGTCAACGCGCTCCAGCAGTCGCCTGCCAGGGTGCTCTACGTCGAGGCGGTGCTGCTGCTCGCGGCCGCGCAGATCAACCGGGGCCAGACCAGCGGCGTGCCGCGCCTGCTGCGCGAGGCCGAGCGGCTGGCCACCGCGTACCAGCTCGCGTGGGCGACCTCCCGCATCGCCGACCTCGGGAAACGGCTGTCCGACCGGCCGCGGCGGTCCTATCGCACGGCGTCCCGGCGCTGGCGGGCGCTCTCGCCCGCCGCGACCGACCTCGTCCGCCGCGTGCTCGCGAACGCCTCCAACGCCGACCTGGCGGAGGAGCTGGGCGTGAGCAAACGCGCCGTCGAGCTCCGGCTCACCGCGATCTACCGGCAGCTCGAGGTGACCGGGCGGGCCGAGCTGCGGGAGCTGTTCGACGCGCTGGACAAGGAGCTCTGATCCGTCGTCATGATGATCGAGCGTGTCGACCAGCAGGCCGCGATCGCCGGGGCCGTCGCCGAAGCGCGTGCCGGGGCGGGGCAGTTCGTCGTCGTCCGCGGCGGGCTGGGCGCCGGCCGGTCCGCGCTGCTGCACGCGGCGGGGGAGGAGGCCGCCGCGCGGGGCGTGCGCGTCGTCCGGGCGGCGGCGACCCCGCTGGATCGAGGCGTCGCGCACGGCGTGGTCTGGTTGCTGCTGGAACCCTTGCTGGAATCCGGCCGCCGCGGAGAGTTGCTCACCGCTGTCCGAGCCGACAGTGAGTTCCCCGCCGATCCGCCCGACGCGCGCCGCGCCCATCTCGTCCTGCACGAACTGCTGGAACTGTTCACCGACATGGTGCGCGACACCGGTCCGGTCGCGCTGCTGGTGGACGATCTGCAGTGGGCGGACGCGGCTTCGGCGCGGTGGCTCGCGTATCTGGCCAAGCGGATGAGCCGCCTGCGGGTCCTCGTCGTGGCCACCCTGCTGGAAGGTGACGACTCCGCGGACGACGTCGTGGTCAAGGACATCGCCCGGACCGCGGCACGCACGGTGCACGCCACCCCGCTCTCGGCCGCCGGTGTCCGGTCCTACCTGACCGCCCGCTGCGGAGCCGAACCCGCGGACGAGTTCGCGGACGTCTGCTACGCCCGCACCGGCGGTTCGCCGATGCTGCTGGACGCGCTGGTCAACGCGATGCTCGGCCACGGTCTGCGGCCGATCGCCCCGGCCGCGGCCGAGCTCGCCGCGCTGCGACCCTCGCCCGCCGCGGCGCGGCTGACCCGGTGCCTGCGCGCCCAGCCGGACGACGTCTCCGCGGTGGCCAAGGCGATGGCCGCGCTCGGCGGGGCGACCGAGCCCGGCGTCCTCGCCGAGCTCGCCGACCTCGACTCGCCGGACTTCGACGCGGCCTTGCGCGCGTTGCGGCGGCTGGGGCTCGTCGAAGCCCCCGCCGACGGGCTGCTGCGGTTCGCGGGGGAGATGGCGGGCGATCTCGTCGCCGACCAGCTCAGCGCGGACGAACAGGACCGGTTGCACCTGCGCGCCGCGAATGTCCTCTACCGCAACGGAAGGCCGGTCGAGCAGATCGGACGGCAGCTGCTGGCCACGGTCGCCGAACCCGAGCCGTGGGCCGCGGAGGTGCTGCGGACAGCGGCCAGTGCCGCGCTCGCGAACTCGTCGCCCCAGACGGCCGCCCAGTATCTGCAGCACGCGCTGGCGCATCCGGGGGCCGATCGCGCGGAACTGCTCGTCGATCTCGCCGCCGTCGAACGCGGCTACGATCTGCCCGCCGCCCACCGGCATCTGCACCAGGCGCTGGGCCTGATGCGGGATCCGGTGGACCGCGCGTTCGCGCTCGGCCTGCTCCCGGTGGTGACCGGGCTGCGGTTCGCCGCGGACGTCCGCCGTCTCCGGCAGGTGCTCGCGGAACTACGGGAGGTCCCCGGTCCGGACGCGGCCGACGCGGCGTTGCGGATGGAGGCCCGTCTTCGCTATCTCGAACGGGGTGTCCCCGGTGCCGGTGACGCGGCGGCGGACCGGCTGGCGGAACTCGGTCCCGCGCCCGCCCAGGATTCCTCGGCCCAGCGGGAGCTGGTCGCGGTCCTGCTGTACCTGATGACCGTCGCGGGCGTCGCGCCCCGGGAGTCCATTGTGGACCTCGCCAGGCAGGTGCTGGAGCGGGAACCCGGTTCGCCGGACCAGATGTACACCACGCTGCCGCTCACGGTGCTGGTGCTGGCCGCCGCGGATTCGCTCGACGGCGTCGACTCCTGGCTCGCCGCGGCGTGCGGTCCCGCGGCCGATCCGGACCTGCCGACACTGGTCGCCTGGGCGGGACAGTCGCTCGTGGCCTCCGCCACCGGCCTGCTCGGCGTCGCCCGCGACCGGGCGCAGGCCGTGCTGGTGTCGGCGGGTCCCAGCCGGGTCGGGATCACCATGACGGCGATGCGGGTGCTGGCCGAAATCGCTATGGAGCAACGAGATCCGGCACTCGCGCGGCTGATCGTCGACCATCTGGAGGTCGAGCACGACCCCTGGCTCCGGTCCCTGGCGTACGGCACCTTGGCCCTGACCGAGGCAAATCACACCGCGGCCGCCGAATACTTCCTCGACTGCGTGCATCAGCTGGAGCGGTTCGGGAACCGCGTGCTGCTGCCACTGCGCGGTCAGATCGCCCTGCTGCTCGCGGCGACCGACGATCCGAAGCGGGCGGAAGCGGTCGCGCAGGGTGAGGTCGAGCGGGCGTTGTCGTGGGGCGCGCCGTCGTCGGTGGGGCGCGCGCTGCGGATCCGCGCGACGCTGCTCGACCGGGACGAGGACGCCGTCCCGATCCTGCGCGAAGCCGCGGAAACCCTGGCCCGCTCGGGAGACCGGCTCGAACTCGCCCGCACGCTGATCCTGCTCGGGGAACGCGGTACCGGACCCGACGCCCGCGAGCGGCTGCTGGAAGGGCGCAGCCTGGCGGCCGGATGCGGGGCGAGCTGGCTGACCGGGTCCGCGGAGCCGCCGGACCAGGCGGACGGTGGACTGCTGACCGCGACCGAGCAGCGCGTGGTGGAACTGGCGGTGTCCGGCCGCCGCAACCGCGACATCGCGGAACTGCTGGAGGTCACCGTGCGCGCGGTGGAGAAGCACCTCACCAGTTCGTATCGCAAGCTGGGCATCAGTGGCCGCGCCCAGTTGGCCGCGGCGATGCGCGGTCACCGGGCGGGCTGAGGCCGGTCAGGATCCGGCGGGGCCGAGGCGTCCCTGCAGCCATGCCGCCGCCAACTCGACCCGGGACTGGCTGCCGGTGCGTTCGAACAACGACGTCAGCCGGGCTTCGATGCGCTTCTCGCTGACCTGCAGCGCCGCCGCGATCTGCCGGTTCGTGCGGCCGCTCGCGATCAGGCCGACGATGTGGCGCTCCAAGGGATCCAGCCCCGCCCGGTCGGTCCGGTCCGCGCGGTCCGGGGAGAAGGAGATCCGGTGCCGATCGAGCAGATCCGAAACGTGCGGCAGGGCCGTGACGGCGTCCAGGCGCTTCAACGTCCGGTGCGCCTCCAGCAGTGACGGCCCGGGGACCGGGCTCACCTCGCCGAACGCCGTGCACGCTTCGGCGATCCGGAACACGTCACCGGACTGCCGGGCCAGCTTGACCCCGGCGCGCACCGATTCCATGTCCCCGCGCACGAGACCCCCGCACACCAGCGCCGCCTCCTGGACCGACGCGGTCGGGCTCCGGACGGCGAGGCTCTCGAGTTCGGCGAGCAGGCGGGTCACGGTCTCGGTGTCCCCCTGCTGTCTCGCTCCGTGCAAAAGCCGGGCGAGCAGGCGCTCCATCCCCGCCCGCACCCCGCGTTCGCGGCATTCGGCGTAGTCCCGCCAGCCCCGGACGAGGGCTTCGTCGTGCTGTCCTTCGGACTGTTGGAGCAGGCACCTGACCCACGCGACGTACGCGTCGGCGGAAGTCCGGAAAGGCAAGCGGCGCAACCAATCCGCCGCCCGGTCCGGCTGGGCGCGCTGGGCGCAGATCTCCGCGGCGAACACACTCGCGAACCGGTGGCGGCGGGGCGGGTCCCACCACAGGCGGTCGCCTTCGAGCTGCCGGGCCAGCGACAACGCCGCGTCCCACTCGCCCTCGCGGTAAGCCTGCCGGACCATATGCCAATCGACCGCGAAACCGGACGTCGGCGGCTGGTAGCGGCCGCGCAGCAGGACGTTCAGGACACTGACCGTGTCGAGGACCTCGGCGGCTTCGGCGACGTCCTCGTGCGGCGGCATTTCCGTCAGTACCAACCACTCCTCGGCCGGTCTGCCGCCGTCGCCGGGCAGCGCGCCCAGCAGGATCCCGGCGCCGAGGGCGAACAGCTGGTCGTCTTCCGCGCCACTGGCACGCGCGAGCGCCCGCACCGCTTCGGCGGCCGCCGGGCGGTCGGCCCGGTTGACCGCGTCGAGCAGCAGACGGCAGTCGGGAACCTTGTCGAGGAGATGCGCGACTTCGGCGGCCAGCGGTCTTACGACGTCGAGTTCGGCGAGTCGTTGCTCGTGGGCGAGCGCGCCTAGCCAGCACATCAGGACGGTGGCGGACAGCCGGGCGGACGGCCCCGGGTCGGCAAGCCGCGGTGCGACGACGGTGGCGAGGTCGTCGGCCAGCGCGCCGTAGCCGCCTGCCGCGAGGCTGTCCGCGAGGAGGGCCCGGAGCACTTCGGGAAACCGGTCGTCGGACGGGGCGAGCAGCCGGAGCGCCGCCAGCCGGTAGCGGCGCGCCGTCGGCATGTCGGTGTTCCCGCTCGCGGCCGCGTCGAGCAGCAGGCTCGCCGTCCCGGGATCCGGCGGTGACGGCGGGAGCTCGGCGAGATGCGGGGCGATTTCGGCCGGATCGGCCGGATGGCGGTCGAGGAGATCCCGCACGATCCTCCGGTGCAGCACCGTGCGCCAGCGTAGGCCGTGCTCCAGCCGGAGTTTGTCGGCCAGCGCGGGGACGGCGAACTCCACCGCGCCGTCCGTCCCGCCGCGAAGGATCCCGGCCCGGACCAGGTCGTCGAGGGCCTGGCCCGCGACCGGCGGCGTCAGCGCGGCCGCGGACGCCAGCCAGGGCAACCTTTCGAGGGTCGGGACGCTTTGTTCGCTCAGTACCGCGATGATGGCGGCCAGCCGCCGGGCGCGCGGCCCGAGCCGTCGCAGCCCGATCGTCTCGGCATGTCCCTCGGGCAGCACGATCGGGGTGCCCGCGCCGGTCAGGCAGACGTGTTCGTCGACGACCGACAGCCTGCCGGAGACGCGCAGGCCCGTGATCGTCGCGCCGACCGTGCCGGGATTGCCGAACAGCGGGCCGAGCGCGGTGCGGACCGCGCTGACGAGCGCGGGATCGCTCGCGATCCGCCCGGCGCGGGTGGTCCAGCCGGGCAGCAGCGCCGTCGTCTCCGCGGCGGTCAGCGGCCGGAGGCCCACCGTGCCGTCGGCGATGGCGAGCAGTTTGCCGACCGGGCCGCCGCCGGGATCCCGGCCTGCCGCGGTCGCGACGGTGACCGTCCCGGTGGCGCGGGCACCCTCGGCGACCAGGGTGAGCACGGTGGCGAGCTCCGGTGGCAGCAGATCGAAGTCGTCGAACTGCAGGACGATCCGGCTGCGCGGGGCGAGGGTGGCGAGAACGGTGATCAGATCGTGGGCCGTCGTCTGCGGTCCGGTGCCGGAGCCCGACTCGAGCCGGGCCCGCAGCCAGGCCACCGCGCTGAGCATGCTGACCAGCTCGGGCCGGTCGAGGGTCGCGATCAGCTCGACCAGCTGGGTCGTCAGCCGGAGCAGCACGGTTTCGGGCTCGGGACCGGCCGGGACGGCCAGCACGGCGGCGCCGGAGCGTCGTCCGCGCTGGGCCAGCCCGGAGAGGACGGTGCTGCGGCCGCTGCCCGCCGGGCCGTGCACCACCCAGATCGCACCGGACCCGGTGAGCACCCGGTCCAGAGCGGCCTGCGCGTCGTCCGGTCCGGCGTTCGTGACGGCCGTCGCTCCCATTTCCCTCCTCGGCCGGCGCGGGACCACGGCGCGGCCGGGCGACGGTCGCTCCGAGCATGGCGCACGGAGGACCGCTCGGTCGGGAGGTCAGGCGGCCGGGGCACCTTCGGCCAGCATAGTTGCCCCGGCGGACCACGGTCGACCGCTTCCACCAGAGTCAGCCTTCCCGAAGAAAGCGCTCTCTCCCTCCGCGTTTCGTCCTCTAGTTGCGGTCTTTAGCGTGGGCAACTACCGCAACTAGAGGACTAAACGCGGGTGTGGGGATCGGGGCGTGTTGCGAAAGTGGCGTTCGCAGCTCCTGGCCCGTGGCTTTCGCGACACCCGGGCTGGCTGGCTCGGCCCTCGCAACGACTCGACCCACCACGCCACTGTCGCCCAGGCTCTCCTCTGCGGTACATGAAGGCCCCCTTCCTTGCGCCTAGGTACAGGAAGGGGGCCTTCATGTACTCGGGGAAGGTGTGAAGGCCTCCTTCACTACCTTCAGGGTAGGCAAGGAGGCCTTCACGGACCTGCAACCAACTCCTGCCACAAACAGCAGGTATCTAAGACCCCTGCGGCTCTAACCCGGAACGCCACTCACGACCACCCCACAGGAAACCACCAGGCCCACGCCAGTGCACGACACCTTGTGTGCCGCGTTTCGTCCTCTAGTTGCGGTCTTTAGCGTGCGCAACTACCGCAACTAGAGGACTAAATGCGGGTGCTGGGGGCCTCGGGGACGGGGTCGGGTTGCGGCGGGGGTACGTCGGTCTCGATCACCTTCGGGACGCCGCGCAGGCTCCGGAGCGCCACCACCGCGAGGACCACCATCACCGCCGCGCTGCCCAGCATGCTGGTGCGGATGCCGCCGACGAACGACTCCTCCGCGGCCGTGCGGACCGCCGTCGCCACCGGTTCCGGCAGGCCGGTCGCGACCGCCGCCGTGGCACTGAACGACTCCCGCACCTGGGCGGCCAGCTCGGGCGGCACGCCGGCGGGCAGGGTCAGCTCGGCGTGGTAGACGGCGGACAGCACGCTGCCGACCACCGCGATGCCGAGTGAGCCGCCGAGTTCGTAGGCGGTGGCGGAGATCGCCGACGCCGCACCGGCGCGATCGCGGGGGACCGTGCCGAGGATGGTGTCGCCGGTGACGGTCAGCGTGAGCCCCGCGCCTGCGCCGAACGCCACCTGCGCGGCCAGCACCAGTACGTACGTCGAGTCCGTGTTCACCGCGCCGAACAGCCCGAAGCCGATCGACGCCAGCGCCAGCCCGCCCGACACCGTCGGCGCCCGGCCGAACCGGCGCACCGCCTTGGCCGCCAGGACACCGCCCGCGACGAGCGCCGCGATCGCGCCCGGGACGAACGCCAGCCCGGAGCGCAGTGGACTCCAGCCCAGGACGAGCTGGAAGTACTGGCTGGAGATCAGGGCGAAGGCCGACATCGTGAACACCGACACCAGATTCGAGCCGACGGAGGCCGAGAACCCGCGGCGCCGGAACAGCTCCAGGTCGATCAGCGGTTGTTCGAGCCGTCGCTGGCGGCGGGCGAACCACCACAGCGACGCGCCTCCGACCGCGAACGCGCCGAGCACCTCCGGGTACCACAGGCCGACGTAGAACGCGCCCTTCAGCGCGTACACCACGGCCACCAGCCCGACGATGGACAGCAGCACGCTGGGCAGATCGAGCCGCAACCGGCCGCTGGAGCGGGATTCCGGCACGACGCGGGCGGCGCCGAGGATCAGCAGCGCCACCGGGATGTTGACCATGAACACCGAACCCCACCAGAAGTGCTCCAGCAGCACCCCGCCGACGATCGGGCCGATCGCGAAGCCCGCCGCCGACACCCCGGCGGTGACGCCCACCGCGGCGGTCCGCGCCCGCTGGGTGGTGAAAACCGCGCGTAGCAACGAAGTCGTCGAGGGCAGCACGGCCGCGCCCGCGACCCCCAGCAGCGCCCGGGCCGTGATGAGCATTTCGGCGCTCGGGGCGTAGGCGGCCACCAGCGAGCCCAGCGCGAACGCGGCCACCCCGACCACGAGCACCCGCCGCCTGCCGAACCGGTCGCCCAGATTGCCCATGGTCACCAGCAGACCGCCCATGGCGAAGCCGTAGACGTCCGCGATCCACAGCAGTTCCTCGGCCGACGCGCCGAGCTGGGTGGTGAGCGCCGGTACGGCCAGGTGCAGCACGGTCATGTCGATCGCGACCATCAGCTGCGCCAGGCAGGACACCATGATCGTCGCGATGTCGCGGGCCTTGGTGCTCATGCGGCCACCGCCTCGGGAAGGCGGGGCCGGGGTTTCGGTTTCACCGTGCTCCGGAGGTCGGCGCGCAGGAGGGTGAACGCCGACGTCAGCCCGGGCAGCCGGTGCAGCAGGTGGTCCGGGCCGGCGACGAGGACCCGGTCGACGCCGAGCCGGGTGAACCGGTGGACCAGCCCGGGCAGCCGTACCGCGTTGACCGTCGACTCCAGCAGGAGCGACGCCGCCTCGTCACCGGTCCGGATCGCCTCTCCGTCCTGATCGGACACGATCGGGAGGTCAGGGGCGGAAAACTCGAACTCGCCGAAGACCTCTTCCGCGAGCCTGTCGCGCAGCCCGCCGAGCATCCGCGCGTGGGCGGCGGGACGCATCGTCGTGAGCGCGTAACCGCCCGCGGCCCGCACCCGGCGGACGAATTCGTCCAAAGCGGACTCGCGCAGGGTCACCAGGTGGACTTCCTCGTCGAACCGGCCGGAGAGTTCGTGGCCGATCCCGTCGAGGATCTCGCCGAGCGCCGTTTCCGGCGTCCGCACGATGAACTGGCTGACGAGATCCTGGTTCGTCGTCTCGAAATACTCCCGTTCCCGGCGTGCGACGGCGTCGACGAGCCGGACGAGATCGCCGAGCGGAAGGGCGCCCGCGCGGACCACGGCGGCGCGTTCGCCGAAGCTGGCGCCGCCGACCGCGACCGGTGCCAGCCCGTGCTCCCGCTCCGCCCGTTCGGCGAGCGCCAGCGACGCGAGCACGAACGCGATCTGGGTGTGCTCGTTGTACTCTTCGCCCGTTCTGGCCAGCGGATCCAGCAAGGAGCGGCCGAGCGCGTGCTCCGCCGCGCCGAGCAGGCGCCGGGCCAGAGGGTCGATGACGAGGAACCTGCCCAGTTCCGAAGCACGGGCGGGACCCATGCCGGGGAAGAGGACGGCATCCGTGGAAATGTCCACTGTGCACACCCAGTTTCGTTTTTCGGATCAGAGTTGTTCGGCCGCGGCGAACTGCTCGAGCCGCTTCCGGTCCGGTTTCCCGTTGCGGTTCAACGGGAACTGATCGGTGACGAGGACACGGTTCGGCTGCTCGGCCGGGGGCAGCACGCCGCAGATCCGGTCGCGCCAGTAGCGCGAGTCCCGTTGTGCGTCGTCCTCGACGACGAAGACCAGGCTCGACCCGCGCCGCTGGTCGGGCAGCGCGACGATCTTCGCCGAACAGCCGTCTTCGGCCAGCCGGTGCTCGATCACCTCGGGGTGCAGGGTGTGCCCGTTGCGGTGCACGGCCCGTTTGCGCCCGACGACGAACAGGTTCCCGTCCGCGTCGAGCCGGCCGAGGTCGCCGGTGGCGTACCAGCCGCGGTCGACGGGGAGCACCTGCCCGGTGCCGTCGAGGTAGCCCTCCATGAGATCCGGGTCGAGGACGAACAGCTCGCCGATTTCGCCGCTGGGCAGCACGGTGCCGTCGTCGGCGCGCACCTCCAGCGTCAGCCCTTCGACGATTTGCCCGCACCCACGGGGGTTTCCGATGTTGGCGAAGGCGACGTTGCCCATTTCTGTGCTGCCGTAGCTGTCGAGCAGCGGCATGCCGAAGAGCTCGTCGGACTGCTCCACGACCCCGGGTTCGAGCGGGGCGGCGCCACTGCACAGCATGCGCACGCGGGAGAATTCCGCTTTGAGCGACGGACGTTTGCCGATGATGTTGAACAGGCTGCGATAGGTGGACGGCGTCGCGTCGACGACCGTCGCGCCGGCCATCCCCGCCAGGCGCAGCGCCCGGTCGGGACGGCGGTAGGGCGCGATCACCAGCGAGCAGTCCCGCAGCCAAGCGATCATCACCATCGAAAGGCCGTACTGGTGGTTGAACGGCAGCAGCGGTAGGAGGACGTCGTCGGCGACGTGGCCGACCAGGTCGGCGTTGCGTTCCAGGTTCTTCAGGAACCGCGCGCCGTTCTTCGCGACGCCCTTGGGGACGCCGGTCGAGCCGGAAGACCACATCACGAGGCTGTCGGGCAGCTTTTCCCAGACGTCGAACCGCAACCGGACATCGGTCGGGGTCCGGTCGGCGGCGGCCACCATGATCTCGTAGGTGTACGCCGTGGGCGCGTCGGCAGGCATCGGCGCGTCGTCGTCGACGACCGCCAGCACGACACCGGAACCGGCGATCGTCTCGGCGGTACGGTCGGCGTGCTCCATGTGGTCGACGAGCACCACGGACGCGCCGGCGTGCATCAGCGCGACGAGGATCGTCAGGTAGGCCAACGTGTTGTCGGCCTTGAGCAGGACACGGTCGCCGGAGCCGACACCGCGGTCGCGCAGCACTTCGGCGACCCGGAGGGCCTGCTGCTCGAAGGCGGCGCCGCCGGTGACCGCGTCGGGGGAATAGATCTTCGCGAACATGGGGAAGTCCTTTCCACTGTCAATCCAGGCTCACCGGGGCGATCTCGTCGAACACGTCGCCGGGACCGGGGTTGTCCGGATGGGTGCCGCCGCCCAGGTGCTCGACGACGCCCCACACGGCGTTCAACGCGGTGGTGACCGCGCTCTCGGAGAAACCGGCGATCCACGCGACGTCGTCGCCGGCCAGGAAGAAGCCGCGGTGGTGGTCGGCGGCGTCGCGCTGCATGAACTGGGTGAACAGCCGTCGCTGGTAGCGGTAGCTGCCGGGAAGGCAGGATTTGAAGGCGCCCTTGAAATGCGGCTGGGTCTCCCAGGTGATCGCGATCGGCGGGCCGATCATGTGGGAGCGGATGTCGACGCCGGGGTAGATCTTGGCCAGCGCGGCGAGCATCACGTCGAGCCGCTCGTCCGGGGTCAGCGAAGCGACCTTCAGCGAGTCGTCGTTCCACGTGTAGGAAAGCAGCATCGTGCCGGGTTCGTCGGGGCCGTTGTCGATCAGGTAGACCCCGCGCGGGATGCGGTCGGTGAGCGTTGTGCTCATCACGTCCCGGCCGGTCGCCGGGTCCTGGTCGAGCCAGAACGGCCGGTCGGTGATGACGAACAGCTTGGACGCGCCCATGTAGTGCGTGCGCTCCAGCGCGGTCCACACCGGCTGCGGCAACAGGGCGTCGTCGCTCTTCATCCCCGAGAGCAGGTTCCAGTTCTGCGCGGCGAAGATCGCCGCCGGATAGGTGCGCACGTCGCGGTCGGCGTCCTCGATGGTGAACCCGCGGCCGGTCCGGTCGATCCGCACCACCGCCGGGCGCGGCTCGCCGCCGTGCAGGCTCGCCAGCGACGTACCGGACGGCCAGTATTCGAGCTCGGCGGGCTCGTCGGTCCACAGCCCGAGCGGCAACTGCTGGCAGCCGCCGATGATCCGGTGGTGCTCGTCGCTGGTGTCGGTGCAGATCACGCGCAGGATCTCGAGCGCGGAGTTGGGGAAGTCGGTGTCCCAGCCACCGCAGCCGAAGCCGACCTGGCCGAAGATCTCGCGGTGCTCGAAGGAGGAGAACAGCGGGGACGAGGTCAGGAAGCCGTAGAACGACACGTTGTCGAACTTGGTGACCAAGTGGTTCCACAGTGCCTTGATGGTCGAGATGTCCCGGCGCCGGATGGCGTCCTCCATCAGCGACAGGTCCGCCTGCTCCTGCAGCGTCTTCGTCCAGGCGTCGTTGACCTCGCGGTACACCGCGGGCAGGTCGGCGGACGTGCGGGCCCAGTGGTTCTCGCCGTGCAGGTTGATCACCGTGCTCGGCGACGCGGGGGAGAGCGGGTTGGGGAACGGCGTCGTCTCCAGCCCGACCTTGTCGATGTAGTGGAAGAGCGCGCCCGCGGACGGCGGGAAGCGCATCGCGCCCAGCTCGGCGACGGCGTCGGGGTAGCCGGGCAGGCTCACCGAGCGCATCCGGCCGCCGAGTTGCTCGGCCTCGTAGATCACCGGCTTCAGGCCGAGCTTCATCAGCTCGTAGGCGGCCACCATCCCGGACAGGCCACCGCCGATCACCGCGACCTCGGTGCCGTGCGCCTGGCGCGGTACCCGGCCGAGGCCGGCGGGATGGCGGATCCAGTCGTCGTAGGCGAACGGGAAATCGGGACACAGCATGCTCGTCGGCGGAGCCGCCTCGGCCCGCGGGCGGGGCAGGACGCGTTCTTCGACGGGAGACATGGTCATCGGCGTTACCTCCGGCACTAGTTCTGGCGTCGCGCGGACGACCCGGCCGGCACGGCGGACGCCGGCGTTCTCGTGCGGCCACGGGTCTGTGCGCTGAAATCGGGGGCGCTGAAATCGGGGCACTGAAATCCGGTTCGCCGAGAGCCACGTTAACGATTCCGTTCCGGAGCGACGGATACCTTTTCCACCGCTTGCCCACGGCACGGAAACCGGGCGGAGGGGCGGGCGGTTACCCGGCGGTGGAACAGTTCCGTCCCGCTCGCCCGGCCCGCTGTGGATAGCTGGAGCACGACTTCCCTGTGCCAGGCGACCCGAGGTGGCGAGTGCGCGCATGACCGAGCTGGATTCCCTGCGACGGCTGGAGAGCAGGCCGCGCGCCGAGCGGCGCCGCACGCTGCTGGGCCTGGTGCGCCGGGCGACGTCGGCGGTGCTGGACGGGCCGCTCCCGGCCGGCCGCACCTTCGCCGACCTGGGGTTCGATTCGCTGCTGGCGGTGAAGCTGCACGCGTGGCTGAGCGCCGAGACGGGACTCGAACTGCCGGTGACCCTCGCCTACGACCATCCTGGACCGGAGGCGCTGGCGGACTTCCTCGACGAGTGCCTCTTCGGTGCCGGGCCCGAGGACGCCGCGGACGGTGGCGCGGCCACCGGCGAACCCGTCGTGATCGTCGGCATCGGCTGCCGCTTCCCCGGCGGCGCGGACTCACCCGCCGCTCTCTGGTCCCTTGTGGACGAAGGAAGGGACGTCGTCACGGAATTCCCCCGCGACCGCGGCTGGGACGTCGACGGCCTGTACGACTCCCGGCCGGGCACCCCGGGCAAGACCTATGTGCGCCACGGCGGTTTCCTGCCCGGCGCGGCCGAATTCGACGCGGGGTTCTTCGGCATCTCACCGCGTGAGGCGCTGGCGATGGACCCGCAGCAGCGCCTGGTGCTGGAGACGGCGTGGGAGGCGCTGGAACGTGCCGGGATCGACGCCGGGACCCTGACCGGCAGCCGCACCGGGGTGTTCGTCGGCGCCGAGCCGCAGGAGTACGGCACCCGCCTGGCGGACGCGCCCGAAGGTCTCGACGGGCTCCTGCTCACCGGCAGCGCGCCGAGCGTCGTCTCCGGCCGGATCGCGTACACCCTCGGCCTGCAAGGGCCCGCGCTGACTGTCGACACCGCGTGTTCCGGCTCGCTGGTCGCCCTCCATCTCGCGGTCCGCGCACTGCGGAATGGTGAATGCACGCTCGCGCTCGCCGGCGGGGTGGCCGTGCTCGGTACGCCCGGTCCTTTCGTGGCCTTCTCGCATCAGCGCGGCTTGGCGCCGGACGGGCGCTGCAAGCCGTTCTCGGCGGCGGCGGACGGTACGGCGTGGGCCGAAGGCGCCGGGATGTTCGTCCTGGAAAGGCTTTCCGACGCCGAACGCCACGGGCATCCGGTGCTCGCGGTGATCCGCGGCAGCGCCGTCAACTCCGACGGCGCTTCCAACGGGCTCACCGCGCCCAACGGTCCGTCCCAGCAGCGGGTGATCCGCGCCGCGCTGGCCGACGCCGGGATCGCCGCGTCCACTGTGGACGCTGTCGAGGCGCACAGCACGGGGACCACCCTCGGAGACCCGATCGAGGCGCAAGCACTGCTTTCGACCTACGGCAAGGACCGGGAAACCCCGCTGTGGCTGGGTTCGGTGAAGGCCAACATCGGGCACGCACAGGCGGCCGCCGGAGCGGCCGGGGTGATCAAGATGATCATGGCGCTGCGGCACGACCGGCTGCCCCGCACCCTGCACGGCGCCGACCCGACACCGGCGGTCGACTGGTCCGCAGGCGCGGTTTCGCTGCTGGCCGAGCCGGTGGAATGGCCTCGCGGTGAGGAACCGCGCCGGGCCGCCGTCTCGTCGTTTGGCATCTCCGGCACCAATGCCCACCTGATCCTGGAAGAACCGGCGCCCGCCACGCCCGGAGCGCCCGCGCCCGAGGTGCCGTCGCCGATCGCGGTCGCGTTCTCGGCCGCCGATCCGGACGCGTTGCGTGCCCGCGCGGCCCAGCTCGCCGCCGTCGAAGCGAACCCGGCAGACCTGGCCTTCTCGCTCGCCAAGACCCGGGCGACGCTGGCCGAACGTGCCTTCGTCCTGGCACCGGACGCCGACGGCCTGACCGAGGCCCTGACCGCTTTCGACGAGCGAGTGCTGCGCGGTGGCCCGCTCCAGGAGCCCGCCGAACTCGCGTACCTGTTCACCGGACAGGGCGCCCAGCGGATCGCGATGGGCCGGGGGCTCTACGACACCTACGACGTCTACGCCGAAGCCTTTGACGAGGTCTGTGCCCACGTGGACCTGCAGCTCGATCCTCCGCTGCGGGACGTGGTGTTCGGCGGGGCGGACCCGGCGCTGCTGGACCGCACCGACTACGCGCAGCCCGCGCTGTTCGCCGTCGAGGTCGCCCTGTTCCGGCTGCTGGAGTCCTGGGGCGTCGTCCCGGCCTACCTGTGCGGGCATTCGGTCGGCGAGTTCGCGGCCGCGCACGTCGCGGGCGTCCTGTCGCTGTCCGACGCGGCGATGCTGGTGACCGCTCGCGGCAGGCTCATGCGCGAGCTGCCCGAGGGCGGCGCGATGGTCTCCCTCCGTGCCACGGAAGAAACGGCCCGCGCGCTGCTGACCGGATACGAGAGCAGCGCCGGGATCGCCGCGGTCAACGGCGGGGAAGCCGTCGTGCTGTCCGGCGCGCGTGCGACGCTGGAAGCGGCGATCGCCGGATTCGACGGCAAGGTCAAGTGGCTCAACGTCAGTCATGCCTTCCACTCGCCGTTGATGCGGGACATGCTCGACGACTTCGCCCGGATCGCGCGGCTCGCCGAGTACCACCCCGCGAACCTGCCGATCGTCTCGACGGTCACCGGCGAGATCGGCGGGCACGACGCGGCTGAGTACTGGATCCGCCACGTCGAGGCCACCGTCCGCTTCGCCGACGCGCTGCGCGTGCTGCGGGACAACGGCTGCGGCACGTACCTGGAACTGGGCCCGGACGGCGTGCTCTCGGCGCTGGTCGACGACGGCGTCGCCCGGCCGCTGCTCCGCCGTGACCGAGCCGAAGTGCCCGAAATCCTGACGGCCTTGGGCACCGCCCACGTACGCGGGATCGACGTCGACTTCGCGGCTCTAGTCCCGGGCGGGCGCCGGATCGCTCTGCCGACCTACCCGTTCCAGCGGTCGCGCTACTGGCTCACCCCCGGTCCGGGGAAGGACGCGCGCGGGCTCGGCCTGCGCGACGCCGGGCACCCGCTCCTCGGGGCGGTGGTCCCGGTCCCCGGCGGCGACACCGTTTTCACCGCCCGGCTCTCGGTGGCCGAGCAGCCGTGGCTGAGCGGGCACCGGGTCGGCGACGACATCCTCTTCCCCGGCACCGGTTTCCTCGAACTGGCCCTGCACGCCGGAGCCGAGACCGGCTGCGGATGCGTGGAGGAGCTGACCTTGGGCGCGCCGCTCGTCCTCGCGGCCCCGGTCGAAGTGCAGGTGGTGGTGGCGGCCGCGGACGACGACGGCCGCCGCGCGGTCACCGTCCACTCGCGACCGGAGCACGGCGAGGAATGGACCAGCCACGCGAACGGCACTCTCGTCCCTGACACAGGCGCCGTCCCGACAGCTGTCGCGTGGCCACCGCCGGGAGAATCCCCCTCCCTGGAAGGCTTCTACGAGGACCTGCCCGGATTCGGCTACGAAGGCGTGTTCCGCGGCCTCCAGGCGGTGTGGGTGGACGGCGACGACGTCCACGCCGAAGTCGCGCTTCCCGGCGACGTCGAGGACGGAGGCGGCGGTTTCGGCATCCACCCGGCCCTGCTGGACGCCGGCCTGCACGCGATGTTCTTCCGCGAGTCGGCGGAGACCGCCGGTGGACTGCCGTTCTCCTGGTCGGATGTCCGCCTGCGGGCGAGCGGTGCGACAGCGCTGCGGCTGCGGATCACCTTCCACGCGGCGGACACCGTGTCGCTGGTCGCCGTCGATCCGGCGGGCGCCGAAGTGCTCAGCGTCGGCTCGCTGACCGTCCGCCGTCCGTCCGAGCGTGGCCGGGAACTCCCCGCCGGGCTGTTCACCGTGGACTGGACGCCGGTCGCGGTCGCGGAACCGGTGGCGTGCACGACGTATCCGGAGGTCGTCCCCGGCAAACCCACCGTGCTGTCGCTGCGGTCCGAAGGTGACCCGGTCACCTCGGCGTACGAGCTCGGCACCCGTGTGCTGGAAGTGCTCCAGGACTGGGTGACGCGGGAAGAGTCCACTTTGGTCGTCCACACGCGACACGCGGCGGGACCCGATGCCGCGGATCCGGCGGCCGCCTCGGTCTGGGGCCTGGTGCGCAGCGCCCAGGCCGAACACCAGGGCCGGTTCGTCCTCGTCGACGCTTCGCCCGAAGAGGTCCCGATGGCCGTGGCGACCGGGGAACCGCAGGTCGCGGTGCGCGACGGCGTCCCGCTCGTCCCGCGGATCGCCGAGGCGGGCGCGGGGGTCCTGCTGCCGCCCGCCGGGCCTTGGCGGCTCGACAAAACCGGCGAGGGGACCGTCGAAAACCTCGCCCTGACCACGATCGACGAGCCCGGCCTCGGACCGGACGACGTCCGCATCGCCGTCCGGGCGGCCGGGCTGAACTTCCGCGACGTCCTCAACGTCCTGGGCATGTACCCGGGCGAGGCCGGGCCGCTGGGCTGCGAGGTCGCCGGGACCGTGCTGGCCGCCGGAGCC
Organism: Amycolatopsis sp. lyj-90; assembly: GCF_046549035.1. Lineage (NCBI taxonomy): Bacteria > Bacillati > Actinomycetota > Actinomycetes > Pseudonocardiales > Pseudonocardiaceae > Amycolatopsis > Amycolatopsis sp. lyj-90. The sequence goes on along the minus strand of NZ_JAJPWP010000011.1, from coordinate 114,430 downwards.
GCGGTGACCGATCTGGCGCCGGGCGACCGCGTGATGGGCATGGTGCACGGCGGTATCGGCCCGGTCGCCGTCGGCGAGCGCCCGTTCCTGACCCGGATCCCGGACGGCTGGACCGACGAGCAGGCCGCGACCGTGCCGCTGGTCTTCCTGACCGCCTACTACGCGCTCGTCGACCTCGCCGGGCTCAAGGCGGGCGAGTCGATCCTGATCCACTCCGCGGCGGGCGGGGTCGGGATGGCCGCGACCCAGCTCGCACGTCACCTGGGGGCGGAGGTGTTCGGCACCGCGAGCGAGGGCAAACAGCACGTCCTGCGCGCCGCCGGGCTGCCGGACGACCACATCGCGTCCTCGCGGACCCTCGACTTCGCCGCCGAGTTCTTGACGGCCACCGGCGGACGAGGTGTCGACGTCGTGCTCAACTCCCTCGCGGGCGAGTTCGTCGACGCCTCCCTCGGCGTGACCGCGGCCGGCGGCCGGTTCCTCGAAATGGGCAAGACCGACGTCCGCGCGCCCGAAACCGTCGCCTACCGGGCCTTCGACCTGATCGAAGCGGGCCGGGCGCGCACCGCCGAGATCTGGACCGAACTGCTCGCGCTGGTCGACAAGGGCGCGCTCACCCCGCTGCCGGTGCGGACCTGGGACGTCCGGCACGCGCCGGACGCGTTCCGGTTCGTCAGCCAGGCCCGGCACATCGGCAAGGTCGCGCTGACCGTGCCGCGGGCGCTGGATCCGGACCGGCCGGTGCTCGTCACCGGGGGCACCGGCGGACTCGGGGCGCTCGTCGCCCGGCATCTCGTGACCACGCACGGAGTCCGCAAACTGCTGCTCACCAGCCGCCGCGGCCCGGACGCGCCGGGCGCGGGCGAACTCGCCGCCGAGCTGACCGGGCTGGGCGCCGAAGTCCGGATCGCCGCCTGCGACGTCGCGGACCGGGACGCGCTCGCCGCGCTGCTGGACGGCGTCGAGCTGACCGGCGTCGTGCACACCGCGGGTGTCCTCGACGACGGCGTGCTCACCGGGCTGACTCCCGAGAGGCTCGCGAAAGTGTTGCGCCCCAAGGTGGACGCGGCCTGGCATCTGCACGAGCTGACCCGTGGCCACGACCTCGCGCTGTTCGCGCTCTACTCCTCGGTGTCCGGGATCGTCGGTTCCGCGGGGCAGGCTTCCTACGCGGCCGCGAACACGTTCCTGGACGCGCTGGCCGCCCAGCGCCGCGCACAAGGCTTGCCCGCCGTCTCGCTCGCGTGGGGGCTGTGGCGCGAGGGAATGGGCAGCGGATTGGCCGAGAACGACGTCGACCGCATGGCCCGCGAAGGACTTCCGCCGCTGACCGCGGAGTCCGGGCTCGCCCTGTTCGACGCCGCCCTCGACGGCGGGTTCACCGCCGTCCTGCCGATCGAACTGGACCGGGCCGCGCTGCGCGCCCACGCCAGGACCACCGAAGTGGCGCCGGTGCTGCGTGGCCTCGCGAAGGTCGCCACCCGGCGCGTCGCGGGACCCGCGACGACGGGTGGCGCCGGCCTCGGCGAGCGGCTCACGGCACTGCCGGACGAAGAACGTTCGGCCCTGCTGATCGATTTGGTGCGGCACAACGCCGCCGCCGTCCTCGGCCACGAGGCGGGCGGCATGATCGATCCGGCGCGCGCGTTCAAGGACCTCGGGTTCGACTCGCTGACGTCGGTGGAACTGCGTAACCGGATCAACACCGTCACCGGGCTGCGCCTGTCGGCCACCGCGGTGTTCGACCATCCGACCGTCGCCACGCTCGCCGGGCACCTGCTGACCGAACTGGCCCCGCCGTCGCTCAGCGCGGCCGACGCGGTGCTGGCCGAACTCGACGCGCTCGAGACGCGCCTGAGCGGGGTCGACGACGACGGCCGCACGGCGGTCGCCGGACGGCTGCGGGCCCTGCTCGACGGCATCACGCCGGGAACGGACGTCGGCGGGCGTCTCGAAGACGCGACCGCGGACGAAGTCGTCGACTTCCTGGCCACCGAACTGGGGATTTCCTGATGGCGGACAAGAAAGCGGTCGCCAAGGTGCTCGCCGACATCGAGCGGCTGAGCGAGCGCTTGAGCGACCTGGACATCGAAGACCGGAAGAAGGTCGCCAAGCCGCTGAAGAAGCTGCTGCTGGCCTACGCGGCCGGAGACAAGGACGACGAGTTCGACGACCTGCTCTTCGACGCCGCTGTCGACAAGGTCTTCGACTTCCTCACCGACGAGATCTTCTGACCAGCGAGGGTGTGATGGCGGACCAAGAGAAGCTTCTCGACCTGCTCAAGCGAGTGACCGGGGATCTGCACCGGACTCGCGAACGGCTGCGCGACGCCGAGGACGGACGGCACGAGCCGGTCGCGATCGTCGGCATGGCCTGCCGGTTCCCCGGCGGGGCCGACACGCCCGCCGCGCTGTGGGACCTGGTCGATTCCGGCCGCGAGGGCATCGGCGAGTTCCCGGCCGACCGCGGCTGGGACACCTCCGGACTGTTCGACGACGACCCCGACCACCGCGGCACCACCTACGTGCGCACCGGCGGTTTCCTGCCCGGCGCCGCCGGATTCGACGCCGAGTTCTTCGGGATCTCACCGCGCGAGGCGCTGGCGATGGAACCTCAGCAGCGGTTGCTGCTGGAGGTCGGCTGGGAGGCCGTCGAACGGTCCGGTCTCGACCCGGCCGCGCTGCGCGGCAGCCCCACCGGGGTCTACGTCGGTGTTTCCGCGCAGGAATACGGGCCACGGCTGCACAATCCGGGTGACACGGTGGACGGCTACCTGCTCACCGGCACCACCTGCAGTGTCCACTCCGGACGGATCGCCTACCAGTTCGGCCTGGAGGGCCCGGCGGTGTCGATCGACACGGCGTGTTCGTCGTCCCTGGTCGCGGTGCACGCCGCGGTGCGCGGCCTGCGCGCGGGGGAGTGCACCCTGGCGCTGGCCGGCGGCGTCAACCTGATGGCCTCGCCGGGGATCTTCGTCGACTTCGCCCGCCAGCGCGGCCTGGCCCCGGACGGGCGCTGCAAGTCGTTCTCCGACGACGCCGACGGCACCGCCTGGGCCGAAGGCGTCGGGATGCTCGTACTGGAGAAGCTCTCCGACGCCCAGCGAAACGGTCACCGGATCCTCGCCGTGGTGCGGGGTTCCGCGGTGAACTCCGACGGCGCGTCCAACGGGCTCACCGCGCCGAACGGCCCGTCGCAGCAACGCGTGATCCGCGCCGCGCTCGCCGACGCTCGACTGTCCACTTCGGACATCGACGCGATCGAGGCGCACGGCACCGGGACCAGGCTGGGCGACCCGATCGAGGCCGAGGCGCTGATGGCCACCTACGGCCGTGACCGCGATCGCCCGCTGTTCCTGGGCTCGGTCAAGTCGAACTTCGGCCACGCGCAGGCCGCGGCCGGGGTCGCCGGGATCATCAAGATGGTCGAGGCGATGCGGCACGGCGTCCTGCCGCCGACGCTGAACGTCGGCACGCCCAGCCGCGAGGTCGACTGGTCCGCCGGACCGGTCTCGCTGCTGACCGAAAGCACGCTGTGGCCGGAGACCGGCCGCCCCCGGTCGGCGGCGGTGTCGTCGTTCGGTATCAGCGGCACCAACGCGCACGTCGTGCTGGAGCAGGCTCCCGCGACGGAACCCGCCGCCGTGCGGGACGCGCCCGCGGTCGTGCCGCTGCTGCTTTCCGCGGCGACCGAACCGGCGCTGGCCGACCAGGCTTCTCGCCTGCTGTCGGCCGCGGGAACGACAGCGCCGATCGACGTCGCCCACACGCTGACCACCCGGGCGGCGCTGCCGTACCGGGCCGTCGTCACGGGCACGGACTGGGAGATCCTCTCGGCGGGTCTGTCCGAAGTGGCCGATGGCGGCGGTGTCACCGGCAAGGTCACCGAAGGCGGACTGGCCTTCCTGTTCACCGGTCAGGGTTCGCAGCGCCCCGGGATGGGAACCGAGCTGTACCAAGCGTTCCCGGTGTTCGCGGCCGCGTACGACGAAGTGCGCGCGTTGCTGCCGGAGCTCGGGGACCTGGGCCGGACGGAATTCGCGCAGCCCGCGATCTTCGCGCTGGAAGTGGCGTTGTTCCGGTTGGTGGAGTCGTGGGGAGTGCGGCCCGATTTCCTGGCGGGGCATTCGATCGGTGAGATCGCCGCGGCCCACGTGGCGGGCGTGCTGTCGCTGGAAGACGCGGCGAAACTCGTCGTCGCGCGCGGCCGGTTGATGCAGGCCCTTCCTGAGGGCGGCGTCATGGTCGCGGTGCAGGCGTCCGAAGACGAACTCGGGGAGCTGCCCGACGGTGTTTCGCTGGCCGCGGTGAACGGTCCGTCGTCGGTGGTGCTGTCCGGCGCCGAGGAACCGACGCTGGCCTTCGCCGCCCGGTTCACGGACCGCAAGACCAAGCGGCTGGAGGTGTCGCACGCGTTCCATTCGGTGCTGATGGAACCGATGCTGGACGACTTCGCCGAGGTGGTGCGGGAGCTGACCTTCTCGGAGCCGCGTATCGCGATGATGTCGCCCGTGACCGACCCGGCCTACTGGGTCGCCCATGTCCGCGAGACCGTGCGGTTCTCCGACGCGGTCCAGCGCTTGACGGCCACCGGGGTCACGAAGTTCCTAGAACTCGGGCCGGACGCGGTGCTCAGCGCACTGGTCGACGGCGGGGTTCCCGCACTGCGCCGTGGTCACGACGAACCCCGGCAGCTGGTCACCGCGCTCGGCACCCTGCACACGCGCGGTGTCGCCGTCGACTGGTCCGCCTACCTCGACGGCAGCGGGCGGTTCACCGAACTGCCGACCTACGCCTTCCAGCACGAGTACTTCTGGCTCGGCCAGGAAAGCGACGCCGACGTCACGGCGGCCGGGCTCGCCGCCGCCGACCATCCGCTCCTCGGCGCGGCGGTGTCCGTGGCCACCGACGACGGTGTCCTGCTCACCGGGCGGCTTTCGCTCGACCGGCATCCGTGGCTGGCCGATCACGTCGTCGCGGGCCGCGTGCTCGTGCCCGGCACCGCGTTCGCCGAACTCGCCGTCCGCGCGGGTGACGAAGCGGGCTGCGCGGGCGTGGAAGAGCTGATCCTGCAGGAACCGCTCGTCCTCGAACCCGGTGCCACGCCGGAGGTCCAGGTCGTCGCGGGCGCCGCCGACCAGCACGGCCGCCGCCCGGTGTCGATCCACTCGCGGTTGCCGGAGCATCCGTGGACCACCCACGCCACCGGCTTCCTCGGCACGCCGCCGATGTCCACTGTGGACATGGCTTGGCCGCCGGAGAACGTCGAGTCCGTGGACCTCGGTGACGCTTACGACCGGCTCGCTGCCGCCGGGCTGGCCTACGGGCCGATGTTCCGCGGCCTGCGCAAGGTCTGGCGTCGCGGTGGCGAGGTCTTCGCCGAGGTCGCCCTGCCGGATCCCGATCAGGCGGCGAAGTTCGGCCTGCATCCGGCACTGCTGGACGCCGCGCTCCAGGCCACCGCGGTCCTCGGCGAAGACCAGGGAGCGGTGCCGTTCGCCTGGCGCGACGTCGTGCTGCACGCGCGGGGCGCGACCGAACTGCGCGTGCACGCGCGGCCGGGTGCCGACGGCTCGTTCGAGTTCGACCTCGCCGACGGCACCGGCGCGCCGGTCGCCACGATCGGTGGGCTGAGCGTCCGCGCCGTCACGGCTGCTAGTTCGGTGCAGGACGGCCTCTATCGTCTCGAAGACGTTCCGCTGCCAGCCGGTTCCTCGGACGTTACGCCCGCAGGGGTCCTGGAAGCCGATTCGCTCGACGCCACTCTCTCCGCGCTGCAGGACTTCCTGGCCACGGACGAGCCCGGCCCGCTCGTGGTGCTGACCGGGCGCGAAGGCGCTGTCGAAGGCCTGGTCCGGACCGCGCAGGCCGAGCATCCGGGGCGGATCGTCCTGGTCCGCGGTACCCGCGCGGACATCGACGCCGCGCTCGCCACCGGCGAACCCGAAGTGCACGCGCTCGACGGCGTCCTGTCTGCGCCACGCCTCGCCAGGGCCGGCACCGGTGAGTCCACATTGGACACTTCCGGCACGGTCCTGATCACCGGCGGAACCGGCGGGCTCGGCGCCCGCCTTGCCCGGCATCTGGTCGCCGAACACGGCGTCCGGCATCTGCTGCTGGTCAGCCGCCGTGGTGAGGCCGCGCCCGGCGCGAAGGAACTCGCCGAGGAACTCGGGGCCCGGATCGAGGCCTGCGACGTCGCCGATCGCGATCAGGTGCGCGACCTGCTGGACCGGGCCGAACCGCCGGTCACCGGGATCGTCCACGCGGCGGGGGTCCTCGATGACGGCGTCCTCACCTCGCTTACTCCCGAGCGGGTCGCCGCGGTGTTCCGGGCGAAGGCCACCGCCGCGCACGTCCTCGACGAACTCGCCGGCGACCTCGACTTTTTCGTGCTGTTCTCGTCGATCGCCGGGGTGTTCGGCTCGCCGGGGCAGGCGGCCTACTCGGCCGCGAACGCCGCCCTGGACGCGCTCGCAAGGCAGCGCCGGGCCGACGGGAAGCCCGCTCAATCGCTCGCCTGGGGCCTGTGGCGGGAAGGCATGGGTGCCGCGCTGAGCGGCACCGACCGGGACCGGATCGGCCGGGACGGCTTCGGCGCCCTCGAACCGGAAGAGGGCCTCGCGCTGTTCGACGCCGCGGTGGCCGACGGCGGCGCCGTCCTCGTCCCGGTGCGGCTCGACCTCGCGACCGTGCGGAACGCCGGGGTACCGCCCCTGCTGCGCGGGCTGGTCCGCGTCCGCACTCGCCGCGAAGCCGCCCGCCGCACCGACACCGGACTGGCCGGACGGCTCGCCGGGCTGCCCGAGGGTGACCGCGAAGCCTTGCTGGTGGACCTGGTGCGGGCCCGCGTCGCGGCCGTCCTCGGCAGGGCGGGCGCGGACACCGTGGAGGCTTCGCGACCGTTCACCGAACTGGGTTTCGACTCCCTGACCGCCGTCGAACTGCGCAACGAGCTCACCTCCGAGACCGGTCTGCGGCTGCCCGCGACCCTCGTCTTCGACCACCCGAGCCCGGCCGCGGTGGCCGCGTTCCTCGGCACCGAACTGCTCGGCGCCCCGGAACCGGTCCGCCCGGTGGTGACCCGGCGTGGCGCCGCCGACGAGCCGATCGCGATCGTCGCGATGAGCTGCCGGTACCCCGGCGGCGTCCGGTCGCCCGAGGATCTCTGGGACCTCGTGGCCGCGGGGACCGACGCGATCTCGCCGTTCCCCGGCCGCCGCGGCTGGGACGTCGACGGCATCTACGACCCCGAACCCGGTCTGCCCGGCAAGACCTACACGCGGCACGGCGGATTCCTGCACGACGCGGGCGAATTCGACCCCGAGTTCTTCGGGATCGCGCCCCGCGAAGCCCTCGCGATGGACCCGCAGCAGCGTCTCCTGCTCGAGATCAGCTGGGAGGCCTTCGAACGCGCCCGGCTCGACCCGGCCTCGCTGAAGGGCAGCGCCACCGGTGTGTTCGCCGGGATCATGTACTACGACTACGCCGCGAAACTGGCCAGCGTCCCCGACAGTGTCGCCGGGTTCCTCGGGACCGGCACCTCGGCCAGCGTGCTGTCCGGGCGGATCGCCTACACCCTCGGGCTGGAGGGCCCGGCGGTGTCGGTCGACACGGCGTGTTCGTCGTCGCTGGTCGCCCTGCATCTGGCCGCCCGGTCGCTGCGGGCGGGGGAGTGCGACATGGCGCTCGCCGGCGGGGTCACCGTGATGGCGACGCCGGAGACGTTCCTCGACTTCTCCCGCCAGCGCGGGCTTTCCCCGGACGGCCGCTGCAAGTCCTTCTCCAACGACGCCGACGGCACCGGCTGGTCGGAAGGCGCCGGAGTGCTCGTGCTGGAGCGGCTTTCGGACGCCCGTCGCAACGGGCATCCGGTGCTGGCCGTGGTCCGCGGTTCGGCGGTCAACCAGGACGGCGCGTCCAACGGCCTCACCGCGCCGAACGGTCCTTCGCAGCAGCGCGTGATCCGCGCGGCGCTCGCCGACGCCGGTCTGTCCACTTCGGACATCGACGCGGTCGAGGCGCACGGCACCGGTACGAGGCTGGGCGACCCCATCGAGGCACAGGCGCTCATCGCGACCTACGGCGCCGAACGGGACGAGCCGCTGTGGTTCGGTTCGGTCAAGTCGAACCTCGGCCACACGCAGGCCGCCGCCGGGGTCGCCGGGATCATCAAGATGGTCGAGGCGATGCGGCGGGGTGTGCTGCCGCGCAGCCTGCACGCGGCGGAGCTGTCGGCCGAGGTCGACTGGGACGCCGGGGCGGTGGAACTGCTCACCGAGCCGCGCGAGTGGCCCGGAACCGGCAGGCCCCGGCGCGCCGGGGTGTCGTCCTTCGGGATCAGCGGGACCAACGCGCACGTCGTCCTGGAACAGGTCCCGGCCGAGAAGCCCGCCGAGTCCACCTCGCACGGTGTCGTGCCGTGGGTGCTTTCGGCGAAAACCGACCAGGCTCTGGCCGAGCGGGCCCAGGCCTTGCTGTCCCTTGTGGACTCCGCAGACCCGCTTGACGTCGCTTATTCGCTGGCCACGACGCGGACCGCGCACGAACGCCGGGCCGCGGTCGTCGGGGCGGACGCGGACGGTTTGCGTGCCGGGCTCGAAGCCGTCGCCGAAGGTGGCGGCATCACCGGCAAGGTCAAACAGGGCAAGCTCGCGTTCCTGTTCACCGGCCAGGGTTCGCAGCGTCCCGGCATGGGAACCGAGCTGTACCGGGCGTTCCCGGTGTTCGCGGCGGCCTACGACGAGGTGTGCGCGCTGTTACCGGAGTTCGGGGACCTCTCGCGGACGGAGTTCGCGCAGCCCGCGATCTTCGCGCTGGAAGTGGCGCTGTTCCGGCTGGTGGAGTCCTGGGGTGTGCGGCCCGATTTCCTGGCGGGGCATTCGATCGGTGAGATCGCGGCGGCTCATGTCGCCGGGGTGTTCTCGCTGGGGGACGCGGCGAAGCTCGTCACGGCGCGCGGCCGGTTGATGCAGGCCCTGCCCGAGGGCGGGGTGATGGTGGCCGCGCAAGCGGCCGAGGACGAACTCGGGGAACTGCCGGACGGTGTTTCGCTGGCCGCGGTGAACGGCCCGACGTCGTTGGTGCTTTCGGGTGCGGAGGAGCCGACGCTCGCTTTCGTGGCCCGGTTCAGCGGCCGGAAGACCAAACGCCTGGACGTTTCGCACGCGTTTCATTCGGTGCTGATGGAACCGATGCTGGACGACTTCGCCGCGGTGGTGCGGGAGCTGACGTTCTCGGAGCCGCGTATCCCGCTCGTGTCACCCGTGACCGACCCGGCGTACTGGGTGTCGCACGTGCGCGAAACCGTGCGCTTCGCTGAGGCTGTCGAGACGCTCCGCGCCGACGGGGTCACGAAGTTCCTCGAAGTCGGCCCCGACGCGGTGCTCTCGGCGCTCACCGACGGGATTCCGTTGCTCCGCAAGGGCCGGGACGAGGCCGTCACGGCGATGACCGCACTCGCCACGCTGCACGTCCAGGGTGTCGCCGTCGGCTGGGACGGCGTCCTGCCCGGCGCGCGTGCCCTTGACCTGCCGACCTATCCGTTCCAGCGCAAGCATTTCTGGCTCGAACCCGCGCCCGTCGCGGACCTCACCTCGGCCGGGCTGGACTCGCCGGGGCATCCGCTGCTCGCCGCCGGGCTTTCGCTCGCGGAGGGCGACGGCACCGTCCTCACCGGGCGGCTTTCGCTCGCGACCCATCCCTGGCTCGCCGGGCACACGGTGCACGACACCGTCCTGCTGCCGGGAGCAGCGCTCGCCGAGCTCGCCGTCCGGGCGGGTGACGAGGCCGGGCGGCCGCGCCTGGTCGAACTGACCCTGCACGCGCCCGTCGTGATTCCCGAGAGCGGGCCGATCGAACTGCAGGTCGCGGTCAGCGGTGCGGCGGCGGTGACCGTGCACTCGCGGATTCCCGGCGAGGAGTGGGAACTCAACGCGCTCGGCCTGCTGGCGGAGGCGGAGCCACCCGCCAAGGGATTCACGTGGCCGGACGGTCTCGAGCCGATCGACCTCGGCTCCTTCTACGACGACCTCGCCGACCGCGGGTTCGCCTACGGCCCGCTGTTCCAGGGCTTGCGGGCGGCCTGGCGGCACGGTGAGGACCGCTACGCCGAGATCTCGCTGCCGGAGGAGGCGCAGGAGGACGCGGCCCGCTTCGGTATCCACCCCGCGCTGTTCGACGCCGCCCTGCACGGCATGTTCCTCGGCGAGGGCGAGGAGTCGGGCGCGCTGCCGTTCAGCTGGAGCGACGTCAGCCTGTACGCGACCGGCGCCACGACGGTCCGTGCGCGGCTGCGGTTCATCGGGCCCGGTGAGGTCGCCATCGACCTGACCGATCTCGCCGGTGCGCCGGTGCTGTCGGTCGGCTCGCTGGTCGTCCGCGCGGTCACCGGTGAGCAACTGCGGGCGGGGGAAGACCGGTCGCTGTTCCGCGTCGAGCACATCGCGGCCGAGGCATCGGTGACCACGCCGGTGCCGTGGGCGCGGTGGGACGAGGTGACCGAGCCGGTTCCGCCGGTGGTCGTCCTGCCGGTTCCCCCGGAGGGAATCCACGCCGTCCTCGCCGCCCTGCAAAGCTTCCTCGCCGAACCCCGGTTCTCCGGCTCACGACTGGTCGTGGTCACCGGACCCGGGCTCGACGACGCGGCCGCCGCCGGGCTGGTGCGATCCGCTCAGGCGGAAAACCCCGGCAGGTTCGTCATCCTCGACGGTGAAGTGTCCGATGTGGACATCGCGCTGGCGACCGGGGAACCCCGGGTCCGGGTGCGCGACGGCCGGGCCGAGGTGCCGCGCCTGGTCCGGGCCGAGCCCGGCCCGAAACCGGACTGGGAGTCCGCGGGCACGGTGCTGATCACCGGCGGCACCGGCGGCGTCGGGGCCAAACTGGCCGAACGGCTCGTCACCGGGCACGGCGTCGAACGCCTGGTCCTCACCAGCCGTCGCGGCCTCGCCGCCCCCGGCGCTCGAGAACTGGCCGACCGGCTGGGCGAACTGGGAGCCGAGGTGCGCGTCGAAGCGTGCGACGTCGCCGATCGTGACGCCGTGGCCGCCCTGCTCGACGGAATCCCCGGCCTGTCGGGGATCGTGCACGCGGCCGGCGTGCTCGACGACGGCGTCGTCACCGCGCTGACCCCCGAACGCCTGGACCGCGTGCTCGGCCCGAAGGCCGACGGTGCCCGTCACCTGCACGAACTGACCCTCTACCGGCCGCTGACCGAGTTCGTGCTCGTCTCGTCGGTGTCCGGCGTGCTCGGCGGGCCGGGACAGGGCAACTACGCGGCGGCCAACGCCTACCTGGACGCGCTGGCCGAGCAGCGGCACGCCGACGGCCTGCCCGCGCGGTCGCTCGCCTACGGGATGTGGGCCGCGGAGGGGATGGGCGGCGTTCTCGACGAGGCACTGATCGACAGGATGCGGCGCGACGGCTTCGGTGCCCTGAGCCCGGAGGAGGGCGCGGTCCTGTTCGATCTCGCTCCCGGCCCGGTGGCCGTCCCCGTCAAACTCGACCTGGCCGGGCTGCGCGACCAGGCCCGGGCGGGAGTGCTGCCCGCGCTGCTCACCGGACTCGTCCGGCTCCCGGTGCGGCGGACGGCCTCCCCGGTCGCCGACACCGGTCCGCTGACGCCGGACGCGCTGGAAGACCTGGTCCGGACGCAGACCGCGCAGGTGCTCGGCTTCGCCACGGCGGGCGAGGTGGATCCGGAGCACGCGTTCACCGACCTCGGGTTCGACTCGCTGACGTCGGTCGAGCTGCGTAACCGCCTCGCGGCCGCGGCAGGCCGTCCGCTGGGGGCGACGGTGGTGTTCGACCACCCGACCCCGGCGGCGCTCGCTGCCCACCTCGGCACCCTGCTGTTCCCCGAAGTCGCGGTGCCGGACGAGGCACGTCTGCGCCGGGCCCTGGCGGGCGCGTCGCTCGACAGACTCCGTGAGCTGGGCGTGCTGGAGGCGTTGGTGCAACTGGCCGAAGAACTGCCTGCGGACACGCCCGCGGTGTCGGCCGAGGCCATCGACGACCTGGACGTGGGTGACCTGATCAGCCGGGCGATGTCTTCGTCCGGTCAGAGCTGAAGGGGCCTTTCCCCGCATCGGACGCGGTGAAGGGCGCTTTCCCCACGTGAGATGCGGGGAAAGCGTCCTTCAGCCCCCGCCGCCCCCAGTACGTGAAGGCCCCCTTCATTGCGTCTAGCGCAGTGAAGGGGGCCTTCACGTACTGGGGGGTGGGTCTTCGGTTACCGGGGAATGGGGCCGGGGTGGCGAACAGCGCGCGGGGGGAGCGGCGCCCGCGCCCAGGATGAGGCCATGCCCGAGCTGCGCCCGTCTCGTCCGGTCCGGAGAATCTGATGGCGACACCCGAAGAGCTGGTGACCGCGCTGCGGGAATCGGTCAAGGAGAACAGCAGGCTGGCCGCGCGCAACCGCGAACTCGCCGAAGCGGCGCGGGAACCGGTCGCGATCATCGGCATGGGATGCCGCTACCCCGGTGGGGCCGATTCGCCCGAAGCGCTGTGGGAGCTGGTGGCCGACGGCCGCGACGCGGTCTCGGAGTTCCCCGCCGATCGCGGCTGGAACCTCGCCGAGCTGTTCCACCCCGATCCCGACCATCGCGGCACGTCCTACGCGCGGGAAGGGGGATTCCTCCACGAGGCCGCCGAATTCGACCCCGAGTTCTTCGGCATCTCGCCGCGTGAAGCGCTCGCGATGGATCCGCAGCAGCGGCTCCTGCTCCAGATCAGCTGGGAGGCGATCGAGCGCGCCGGGCTCGACGCCTCGGCGTTGAAGGGCAGCGCGACCGGTGTGTTCGCCGGGATCATGTACCACGACTACGGAACCGGCGTCACCGAGTTGCCGGAGGGCGTCGAAGGCTTCCTCGGCACCGGTACGGCGGGCAGCGTGCTGTCCGGCCGTGTCGCGTACACCTTCGGTTTCGAGGGCCCGGCCGTTTCGGTCGACACCGCCTGCTCGTCGTCGCTGGTGGCCGTGCACCTCGCCGCGCAGGCGCTGCGGGCGGGGGAGTGCTCGCTCGCCCTGGCCGGTGGCGCGACCGTGATGGCCGTCCCGGACACCTTCGTCGAATTCTCCCGTCAACGCGGGCTCGCCCCGGACGGCCGCTGTAAGTCGTTCGGCGCGGGCGCCGACGGCACCGGCTGGGGTGAGGGCGCCGGGGTTCTGGTGCTGGAGAAGCTGTCCGACGCCGTCCGGAACGGACACCGGGTGCTCGCCGTCGTCCAAGGCTCCGCGGTCAACTCCGACGGCGCGTCCAACGGCCTCACCGCACCGAACGGCCCGTCGCAGCAACGCGTGATCCGCGCCGCGCTGGCAGGCGCCGGTCTGTCCACTTCGGACATCGACGTCGTCGAAGCGCACGGCACGGGCACGAAACTCGGCGACCCGATCGAGGCCGACACCCTGCTCGCCACCTACGGCCGCGACCGTGAGGTCCCGCTGTACCTCGGTTCGGTCAAGTCGAACCTCGGTCACACGCAGGCCGCGGCCGGGGTCGCCGGGATCATCAAGATGGTCGAGGCGTTGCGCCGCGGCGAACTGCCGCGCACGCTGCACGCCGACGAGCCGTCTCCGCACGTCGCCTGGGATTCCGGCGCGGTCGAACTCCTCACCGAGCACCGGCCCTGGCCCGAGACCGGCCGCCCGCGCGCGGCCGCCGTGTCGTCGTTCGGGATCAGCGGCACCAATTCGCACGTCATCCTCCGCCAGGCCCCGGAACCGGCGCCCGCGGTCGAGCACCTCCCGCGGGCCCGGGTCCCGTGGGTGCTGTCCGCGCGGTCCGAGGCCACGCTGCCCGAGCTGGCGGACCGGCTGCGCCAGACCGGGGGACACCCCGCCGACCTCGCCTGGTCGCTGGCCACCGGAAGGGCCGCGCTGCCGTACCGCGCGGTCGTCACCGGCGCCGATGAAGAAGAACTCCTCGCCGGACTCGGCGCCTTGGCCCGCGGCGAGTCCGCGCCCGGCGTCGTCACCGGCCGCGCGGGCAGCGGCAAACTGGCGTTCCTGTGCACCGGGCAAGGCGCGCAGCGGCTCGCGATGGGCACCGCGCTTTCCTCTGCGTTCCCCGTCTTCGGTGAGGCTTTCGCCCGCGTCGCGGAACGGCTCGACGCGCACACAGGCTTCGAACTCGCCGAAATCCTGTCCTGCGAAGACCAGACGAGGATCGACCGGACCGACGTGGCGCAGCCCGCGTTGTTCGCCTTCGAGGTCGCGATGGCCGAGCTGGTGCGCTCCTGGGGCGTCGAACCCGACTTCCTGCTCGGACATTCGATCGGCGAACTCACCGCCGCGTACCTCGCCGGCGTGTGGTCGCTCGACGACGCCGCCCGGCTGGTCGCCGCCCGCGGCCGGTTGATGCAGGCCCAGCCCTCCGGCGGGGTGATGGTCGCGCTGCAGGCCACCGAAGCCGAACTGGACCTGCCCGCCGGCGTCAGCATCGCCGCGATCAACGGTCCGTCGTCCGTCGTGCTCTCCGGCGAGGAAGCCGCGGTCACCGCCCTGCTCGAAGCCTTCCCGGGCCGCCGCACCAAACGGCTTTCGGTCAGCCACGCCTTCCACTCCGCGATGATGGACGGGATGCTCGACGACTTCCGCGAGGTCGCCGAGAGCGTGACGTACGCCGAACCCCGGATCCCGCTCGCCTCCGGGGACGTTCGCGACCCGGAGTACTGGGTACGGCAGGTGCGCGAGCCCGTCCGGTTCGCCGACGGCATCGCGACGCTGCACGCGCGCGGGGTCCGGCGTTTCGTCGAGATCGGGCCGGACGCTTCGCTGACCGCGCTCGGCGCGGACTGCGTCGCGGACGGCACTTTCATCGCCACGCAACGGAAAGACCGTGACGAGGCGGCCGCCGCCGACCTGGCGCGGGCGAGGTTGTTCACCGCCGGGGTCCGGCTCGACTGGGACGGGATCCTCGGCGGCGGCGCCCGTGTCGACTTGCCGACGTATCCCTTCCGGCGGGACCGCTTCTGGCTCGCCGCCGCCGATCGGAGCACGCCCCCGGCCCGGCGTTACGAGGTCGTGTGGCGCCCGATCGAACCGGTGCCGACGTCGGAAGCGTGGACCGTCTACGCCCCCGAATCCAGCGCTTGGGCCGAAGCCGCCGCGAAGGCGCTCGATGCGCCCCTGGTCACGGAAGTGCCCGACACCGGGCCGGTCCTCGCCTTCCCGGCGGACGGTGCCGCGCTCGCCGCGCTCCTGCGGGACACCCCGGCGAAGGTCTGGTGCGCCACCGGCGATCCCGGTGTCGCCGCCGTCGCGAGGGTCGCGGCGATCGAACAGCCCCGCCGCTGGGGCGGCTGCGTGACGCTGCCCGAGCAGCCGGACGACGGCGCGGTAGCCCGGCTGCGCGAAGTGCTCGGCGGTCCGGAAGACGAGGTCGCGATCCGGGAGGACGGGATCTTCGCCCGCCGGTTCGTCCCCGCCGCTCCGGTGCCGGCCGAGGAATGGACGACCTCCGGCACCGCGCTGGTCACCGGCGGTACCGGGGCGCTGGGCGCGCTCGTGGCCGAACGGCTGATCCGCGCCGGGACGGATCACGTCGTGCTCCTTTCGCGCCGTGGTGAAGACGCGCCGGGCGCGGCGGAACTGCGCGAACGGCTGGAAGGTCTCGGCGCCCGCGTCGACATCCACGCCTGCGACGCCGCCGACCGCGACGCACTGTCCACAGTGGTCACCGGCCTGGAGGACCTGCGTGTGGTCGTGCACACCGCCGGTGTCCTCGACGACGCCCTGCTCGACGACGCGACCCCGGAGCGGTTCGAAGCCGTCGCCCGGCCCAAGGTGACCGGCGCGCGGAACCTGCGCGAAATCACGAAAGACCTCGACGCGTTGGTGCTGTTCTCCTCGGTCGCCGGGGTGCTCGGCAACGGTGGCCAGGCCGCCTACGCCGCCGCGAACGCGGAACTCGACACGCTCGCGGCCCAGTGGCGGGCCGAGGGCGTCAAGGCGCTGTCGATCGCTTGGGGCCCGTGGGCCGAGGGCGGGATGGCCGAGGATGTCGACGAAGCCGTCCGCCGCAAGGGTTTGCGCCCGATGACGCCGGAGGCCGCGGCGGAGGAGTTCGTCCGGGCGATCGCCGCGGACGACACCTGCGTCACCGTCGCGGACTTCGACTGGCCGTCGTTCTTCGAGGACTTCCGCGCCGCTCCGATGCTCGCCGAACTGCCCCGGCCGGAAACCGCGGCGGCCGAAGCGCCGGTGGCGGATCTGCGGTCCCGGCTGGCCGGGCTGATCGAGCCCGAACAGCGACGGCTGCTGCTGAAGGTCGCCCGCGAGACCGTGGCCCGCGTGCTCGGCCATCCGGACACGTCGGCGATCGGACCGGACCGCGCGTTCACCGAACTCGGGTTCGACTCGCTCACCGCGGTCGAACTGCGCAACCGCCTCGACGCCGCGACCGGCCTCGCCGTGCCCGCGACGCTCGTCTTCGACCATCCGACCCCGCAGGCCCTCGCCGCCTACCTCTGGCAGGAACTCGCCGCGGCGGACGGCGCGGACAGTGCTGACACCGCCGACGTCGACGACCTGCTCGACGGGCTGGAAGCCGCGCTGGGCCGCCTCGATCCCGGCGGCGACGAGCACGCCAGGGCGGGCGAGCGGCTGCGGAAACTCGCCGAGCGCCTGGACGGGCCCGGCTTCACGCCGTCTTCGGACGACGAACTCTTCGCCTTCATTGACCAGCAACTCGGTGCTTGAGCCCGAGTGCACGCGACCTCGACCGATGAGTGGGGACACCGTGGGTGAGAACGACAAGCTTCGCGACTACCTGACGCGAGTCACCGGCGAACTGCAGCGCACGCGCGGCAGGCTCGCCGCGCTGGAAGACCGCGCCGCCGAACCGATCGCCATCGTCGGCATGGGCTGCCGCTTCCCGGGCGGCGTCCGGTCGCCGGAGCGGTTCTGGGAACTGCTGACCGCCGGGGACCACGGGATCACCGGGTTCCCCGACGACCGCGGCTGGGACGTCGGCGCGCTCGTCGACCCGGATCCGGACCACCTCGGCACCAGCTACGTCGACCGAGGCGGTTTCGTCGACGGCGCCGGGGAATTCGACCCCGAGTTCTTCGGCATCTCGCCGCGCGAGGCCGTCTCGATGGACCCGCAGCAACGGCTGCTGCTGGAGACGTCGTGGGAGGCGCTGGAGCGCGGCGGGATCGACCCCGCGTCGCTGTCCGGCAGCCGCGCCGGGGTCTTCGTCGGCACCAACGGCCAGGACTACGGCCGCGACCTGCCCAAGGGCGTCGAAGGGGTCGAGGGCTACCTCGGCACCGGGATCTCCGGCAGTGTCCTTTCCGGACGGATCTCCTACGTCCTCGGGCTGGAAGGCCCGTCCGTCACCGTCGACACGGCGTGCTCGGCTTCCCTGGTCACGCTCCACCTGGCCGTCCGCGCCTTGCGGGCGGGGGAGTGCGACCTCGCGCTTTCGGGCGGCGCCACCGTGATGGCGAGCCCGGACGCGTTCATCGAGTTCTCCCGTCAGCGCGGTCTCGCCCGCGATGGCCTGGTCAAGGCGTTCGCCGCCGGGGCCGACGGCACCGCGTGGGGCGAGGGCGCCGGCATGATCGTGCTGGAGCGGCTGTCCGACGCCCAGCGCAACGGCCACCCCGTTTTGGCCGTCGTGCGCGGCTCCGCGGTCAACCAGGACGGCGCGTCCAACGGCCTCACCGCCCCCAACGGTCCTTCGCAGCAGCGCGTCATCCGCCAGGCGCTCGCCGACGCTCGTCTGTCCACGAAGGACGTCGACGTCGTCGAGGCGCACGGCACCGGGACGACGCTGGGCGACCCGATCGAGGTCCAAGCCCTGCAGGCCACCTACGGTCGCGACCGCGGCGAGCGGGGGCCGTTGCTGCTCGGTTCGGTGAAGACGAACATCGGCCACACCCAGGCCGCGGCGGGGGTCGCCGGGATCATCAAGATGGTCTTGGCCCTGCGCAACGGAATCCTGCCCGCGAGCCTGCACATCGACGCGCCGAGTCCGCAGGTCGACTGGTCGCCGGGAACGATCGAACTGCTGGCGTCGGCGCGCCCTTGGCCGGAGGGGGAGACCCGCCGGGCGGGTGTCTCGTCGTTCGGCATCAGCGGGACCAACTCCCATGTACTGCTTGAGCAGGCGCCCGCCGTCGATCCGTCCACAGTGGACGCCGTCACGCCGCCGGTGATCCCGTGGGTGCTGTCCGGCCGTACTCCGGCGGCGTTGCGCGCCCAGGCTCGCGCGCTGCTGGACGTCGAGGGCGACCCGGCCGACATCGGCTGGTCGCTGGCCGCGACCCGGTCCGCCTTCGAACACCGTGCCGTCGTCACCGGCCGCGACGAGGCCACCCTGCGCGCCGGGCTGGCGGCGGTCGCGGAGGGGGACTCGAACGTCGGCGACGCGACCGACGGTGCCCTCGCGGTGTGCTTCACCGGCCAGGGCTCGCAGCGACTCGGCATGGGCCGCGAGCTCTACGAGGCGTATCCGGCCTTCGCCGCCGCGTTCGACGAGGTCTGCGAGCTGCTGCCCGGCGTGCGCGAGATCGTTTTCGGCGAGGACGCCGAAGCCCTGAACGACACCGGGAACGCCCAGCCCGCGCTGTTCGCACTGGAGGTCTCGCTCTACCGCCTGGTCGAATCCTGGGGTGTCGTCCCGGATTTCCTGATCGGTCATTCCGTCGGTGAACTCGCCGCGGCGCACGTCGCCGGCATCTGGTCATTGGACGACGCCGCCGAACTGGTCACGGCACGCGGCCGCCTGATGAGCGCTTTGCCGCGCGGGGGCGCGATGTGCGCCATCGAAGCGACCGAGGACGAGGTTCGCGCCGCCCTGGTGACAGGGGCGGACGTCGCGGCCGTCAACGGACCGCGCGCGATCGTCGTCTCCGGTACCGAGGACGCCGTGCGGACCGTCGCCGCCGTCTTCACCGAGCAGGGCCGCAGGACCAAGAACCTCGCCGTCTCCCACGCGTTCCACTCGGCGCTGATGGACGGCATGCTCGACGACTTCGCCGCCGTCGCCCGCCGAGTCACCTACAAGACGCCGAAGATCGCGCTCGTCTCCAACGTCACCGGCCGCATCGCCGAGACCGCCGAGATCCTCGACCCGGCCTACTGGGTCCGGCACGTGCGCGAGGCCGTGCGGTTCGCGGACGGCGTCGGCGCGCTGGCCGAGGCGGGCGTCACCCGCTTCCTCGAACTCGGTCCGGACGGTGTCCTTTCCGCGGCGGGGCAGGAAAGCGCGGACGGCCTGTTCGTCCCGGCCCTGCGCCGTGACCGGCCCGAACCCGAGACCTTCGTCGCCGCGCTGGCCGCCGTGTACACCGACGGCGGGAAGGTCGGCTGGGCCGCCGCGTTCGACGGCGCGCGGCCGGTCGAACTGCCCACGTACCCGTTCCAGCGCGAGTTCTATTGGCTCCCCGCGACGCACGCCGCCGGTGACGCGGCGGGTCTCGGCCTCGGTTCGCTCGACCATCCCCTGCTCGGTGCCGCCGTTTCGGTCGCCGACGCGGGCGGATTCCTGTTCACCGGAAGCCTTTCGCTGCGGACGCATCCGTGGCTGGCCGAGCACGTGGTGCACGGGCAGGTCGTCGTACCCGGTACCGCGCTGGTCGAACTGGCGGTGCGAGCCGCCGACGAGACCGGCCTCGCGGTGCTGGAAGAGCTGACGCTGCAGACGCCCCTGGTGCTGCCGGAGAGCGGCGCGGTCCAGGTCCAGTTGTGGGCCGGGACGCCGGAGGAAACCGGCCACCGCCCGCTCACCGTGCACTCGCGCCCCCACGGCGCGGGGGAGTGGACGCTGCACGCCACCGGCGCGCTCGCCCCGGCTTCGTCCACGCCCGAATGGGACCTGGCGGAGTGGCCGCCGCCCGGCGCCGAGGCCGTCTCCCTCGAAGGCCGCTATGCCGAACTGGCCTCGGCCGGGCTGGAGTACGGCGAAATCTTCCAGGGCCTGCATTCCCTGTGGCGCGACGGCAAGCACACCTACGCCGAGGTCTCCCTGCCCGAGACCGCCCGTGACCAGGCGGGCCGCTTCGGCCTGCACCCGGCGCTGCTCGACGCGGCGCTGCACGCGCTCGCGGAAGGCGACGGCCCCGCCCGCCTGCCGTTCGCCTGGAGCGACGTCGTCCTGCATGCCTCTGGCGCGGCCGAACTGCGCGTCCGGCTCACCCCGGCCGGCACCGACGCGGTCACCCTGCGCGTGGCCGACGGGACCGGTGCGCCGGTCGCCACCGTCGGCTCCCTGGTCGTCCGCCCGGTTTCGGCCGGACAGCTGCGTCCCGCGACCACTCGCGAGGGACTGTACGAGTTGGCTTGGCGGCCGATCGCCACACCGGACGGCGAAGCCCCGCGCTGGGCGCGGTTCGCCGACGTCACCGATGAGGCCCCCGAGGTCGTCGTGTACCGCGCGGAAGGCGACGACGTCCACGCCGTCACCGGCGCGACCCTCGACGTGCTCCGGACCTTCCTCGCCGAAGAACGCTTCGCCGAAGCGAAACTGCTCGTCCACACCGGACTGTCCGATGTGGACCCGGTCGCGGCCGCGGTGTGGGGGCTGGTGCGCAGTGCGCAGTCCGAGCACCCGGACCGGTTCCTGCTCGCCGACGCCGACGAGCTCACCGACGCGGTGCTGGCCGCCGGGGAACCGCAGATCGCCGTCCGTGAGGGCGAACTGCGCGTCCCTCGCCTGGTCACGCCCGAATCCACCGGACGCCTGCTCCCGCCGCCGGGCAACTGGCGGCTCGGCCTGTCCGGCAAGGGCACCTTCGACCACCTGACCCTGGAACCGCTGCCCGACGAGCCGCTCGGCCCGCTGGGTGTCCGGGTTTCCGTCCGCGCCGCCGGGCTCAACTTCCGCGACGTCCTCAACGCGCTCGGCATGTACCCCGGCGAGGCCGGGCTGCTCGGCAGCGAGTTCGCCGGGACCGTCCTCGAAGTCGGCGCCGACGTCACCGACCTGAGCCCCGGCGACCAGGTGATGGGCCTCGTCTCCGGAGGTGCCGGGCCGATCGCGATCGCCGAACGGCCGATGATCACCCACAAGCCCGCGGACTGGACGTACGAACAGGCGGCCTCGACGCCACTGGTGTTCCTGACCGCGTACTACGCGCTGGTCGACCTGGCCGGGCTCAAGGCGGGCGAGTCGATCCTGATCCACGCCGCCGCCGGCGGGGTGGGGATGGCCGCGACGCAGCTCGCGCGCCATCTGGGCGCCGAGGTGTACGGCACCGCGAGCGAAAGCAAGCAGTACGTGCTGCGCGACGCCGGACTCGACGACGCGCACATCGCCTCGAGCCGCACGCTGGAGTTCGAGGAGCGGTTCAGCGGTATCGACGTCGTCCTGAACGCCCTCGCCGGGGACTTCATCGACGCCTCGATCCGGACGATGGCGCCCGGCGGCCGTTTCCTGGAGATGGGCAAGACCGACATCCGCGAGCCCGAAGGCGTCCACTACCGCGCCTTCGACCTGATCGACGCCGGGCCGGAGCGGACGGCTCAGTTGTGGGACGCGCTGACCGACCTCTTCGCCTCCGGCGCGCTCGCCCCCTTGCCGACCCGGACCTGGGACGTCCGCGAGGCCAGGGAAGCGTTCCGGTTCCTCGGCCAGGCCAAGCACATCGGCAAGGTCGCGCTCACCATGCCGAGGGCACTCGACCCGGACCGGACGGTGCTGATCACCGGCGGCACGGGCGGTCTCGGTGCCCTGGTCGCCCGCCATCTGGTGACCAAGCACGGAGTCCGGAAGCTCCTGCTCACCAGCCGCCGGGGCCTCGACGCGCCCGGAGCGGCGGAGCTGGTGGAGGAGCTCGACGCCGAAGTCCGCGTCGTCGCTTGCGACGTCTCCGATCGTGACGCCGTGGCGGCGCTGCTGGACGGCGTCGACCTGACCGGTGTCGTGCACGCCGCCGGTGTGCTGGACGACGGCACCATCGACGCGCTCACCCGCGAACGGCTCGACTTCGTGCTCGGCCCGAAGGCCGACGCGGCCCGCCATCTGCACGAACTGTCCGGCGACCCGGACCTGTTCGTCACGTTCTCCTCGGCCGCCGGGGTGCTCGGCGCCCCGGGGCAGGGCAACTACGCGGCGGCCAACGGCTACCTCGACGGTCTCGCCGCACACCGCCGTTCGCTCGGTCTCGCCGGGCAATCGCTGGCCTGGGGCCCGTGGGCCGCGGGCATGGCGGAGACGCTCGGCGAAGCCCACCTGGCGCGGCTGCGCGCCGGCGGCACTCCCGCGCTCGCCGTCGAAGACGGTCTCGCGCTGTTCGACGCGGCCATCGCCGCCGGAGCGCCGCTCGCCATCCCCGTTCAGCTGGACCTGCCGGTGCTGGCCGCGTCCGGACCGCTCCCGCCGCTGCTCGGCGCGCTGGTCAAACCCGGCCGCCGGACCGCGAAATCGGGCGGCGGCCAGGACTCCTCGCTGGCCAGGCGGCTCGCCGGGCTGACCGAAGCCGATCAGGACCGCGAGCTGCTGGACCTCGTCCGCACGCAGGTCGCCCTGGTGCTCGGGCACGTCAACGCGGCCACGGTCGAACCCGGCCGCGGCTTCATGGACCTCGGTTTCGACTCCCTGACCGCGGTCGAACTGCGCAACCGCCTCGGTTCCGTGACCGGGCTGCGGCTGCCGTCGACGGTGATCTTCGACCACCCGACCCCGGTCGCCCTCGCCGGTTACGTGCGTTCGGAACTGCTCGGCGACCTCACCGCCGGACCTCGTGCCCGTGCCCGGGTCGTCGACGCCGGTGAGCCGATCGCGATCGTCGCGACCAGCTGCCGGTTCCCCGGCGACGTGAACACGCCGGAAGACCTGTGGCGCCTGGTTTCCGAAGGCCGCGAAGGCCTGACGGAGTTCCCCACCGACCGTGGCTGGGACCTGGCCGCGCTGTTCGACACGACCCCGGGCAAACAGGGTGTGTCGAACACCCGCACCGGCGGCTTCCTGCCCGACGCGGGGGACTTCGACCCGGAGTTCTTCGGCATCTCGCCCCGCGAAGCCCTCGCCATGGACCCGCAGCAGCGGTTGCTCCTGGAGATCGCGTGGGAGGCCTTCGAACGCGCGGGCATCCCGCCCGGCACGTTGCGCGGCAGCGACACCGGTGTCTTCACCGGCGCGATCTACCACGAGTACGCGTCCAGGCTGACGAAGATCCCGGAGGAGGTCGAAGGTTTCCTCGGCACCGGCACGTCCGGCGCGATGATGTCCGGCCGTGTCTCCTACACCTTCGGGTTCGAGGGACCGGCCGTGTCGGTGGACACGGCGTGCTCGTCCTCACTGGTCGCGATGCATCTGGCGAGCCAAGCCCTGCGTTCGGGGGAATGCTCCCTCGCACTGGCGGGCGGCGTCACCGTGATGGCCAACCCCGACCCGTTCGTCGACTTCAGTAAGCAGAACGCGATGGCGATCGACGGCCGCTGCAAGGCCTTCGCCAACGGCGCCGACGGTGTCAGCTGGGGTGAGGGCGCCGGATTCGTCCTGCTGGAGAAACTGTCCGACGCGCGCCGCAACGGTCACCCGGTCCTCGCCCTGCTCAAGGGTTCCGCGATCAACCAGGACGGCGCGTCCAGCGGGCTCACCGCCCCGAACGGACCGTCGCAGCAACGCGTGATCCGGCAGGCGCTCGCCAACGCCGGACTGTCCACTTCGGACATCGACGTCGTCGAGGCGCACGGTACCGGCACCAGGCTGGGCGACCCGATCGAGGCACAGGCGCTGCTGGCCACCTACGGCCAGGACCGCGAAGAGCCGTTGCTGCTCGGCTCGGTGAAGTCGAACTTCGGGCACACCCAGGCCGCCGCCGGGGTGGCCGGGGTGATCAAGATGATCGAGGCGATGCGGCACGGCGTCGTCCCCGCGACGCTGCACGTCGACGCGCCCTCGGCCCAGGTCGACTGGGAGGCCGGCGCGATCCGCGTGGCCACCGAGGCCGCGGGCTGGCCGGAGACCGGCCGTCCGCGCCGGGCGGGCGTGTCCTCGTTCGGGTTCAGCGGGACCAACGCGCACGTCGTGCTCGAACACGTTCCCGTGCCGGAGACCGAGGAATCGACTGCCCGGCCCGCGATGCTGCCCTGGGTGTTGTCCGGCCGGTCCGAAGAGGCCCTGCGGGCACAGGCCGCACGGCTCGCCGACCTGACGGCCGACCCGCTCGACGTCGCCTGGTCGCTGGCGACCGCCCGTACCGCGCACGAGCGGCGCGCGGTCGTCGTCGGCACCGATCCGTCCGTCCTGCGGGCCGGGCTGGCCGCGTTCGCCGACACCGGCCGGGCGGTCAACGTCGTCTCCGGCCGCGCGGTCACCGGACGGCTCGCGTTCCTGTTCACCGGGCAGGGTTCCCAGCGAATCGGCATGGGCCAAGGCCTTTACGAGACCTTCCCCGCCTTCGCAGCGGCGTACGACGAGGTCGCCGCGCTGCTGCCTCTCGACGGCGACCTCGACCGCACCGGTACCGCGCAGCCTGCGATCTTCGCCCTGGAAGTGGCACTGTTCCGGCTCTTCGAGTCCTGGGGCGTGACCCCGGATTTCCTGGCCGGGCACTCGATCGGTGAGATCGCCGCGGCACACGTGGCCGGCGTGTTCTCCCTGGAGGACGCCGCGAAGCTCGTCGAGGCACGCGGCCGGTTGATGGAGGCGCTGCCCGAGGGCGGCGCGATGGTCGCGGTGCAGGCGTCCGAAGACGAGGTGCGCGAGTTCCTGACCGACGAGGTGAGTCTAGCCGCCGTCAACGGGCCCGACTCCGTCGTCCTGTCCGGTGTGGACGGTCCGGTCCGCGCGGTCGCCGCCAGGTTCGCCCAGGAAGGGCGTCGCACCAAGCATCTCGTGGTGTCGCACGCGTTCCATTCGGCGCTGATGGAGCCGATGCTGGCGGAGTTCGCCGAGGTCGCGGAGTCGCTGGAGTACGCCGAGCCGCGGATCCCGATCGTCTCCACGGTGAGCGAATCGGCCGATCCGACCGACCCGGGTTACTGGGTGCGCCACGTCCGTGAAACCGTGCGGTTCGCCGACGGCCTCGCGGTGCTGACCGCCGAAGGTGTCACCGCGTTCCTCGAACTCGGCCCCGACGCCGTGCTCTCCGCGATGGGCAACGAAGGCGTCTTCGTCTCCACCCTGCGCAAGGACTCGGACGAGGCCCGGTCCGCGATGACCGCGCTGGGCACGGTGCACGCGGCGGGCGCTCCCGTCGACTGGGACCGCTTCTTCGACGGCAGTGGCGCGCGACCCGCGAACCTGCCCACCTATCCGTTCCAGCGCCGCCGTTTCTGGCTGCTGGCGCCGCCGGGCTCCGGCGACGCCTCCGCGCTGGGTCTCGGCGCGCTCGACCACCCGCTGCTGGGCGCCGCCGTCGCGCTGCCCGAACGCGGCGGGCTGGTCCTCACCGGACGGCTTTCGCTCGACGAGCAGCCGTGGCTGGCCGGGCACCGCGTCCGCGACGCCGTCCTGCTGCCGGGTACCGCGTTCGCCGAACTCGCCGTCCGGGCGGGCGATGAGGTCGGCTGTGGCACCGTCGAAGAACTGACGCTGCAGGCGCCACTGGTGCTCACCGCCGCCCCGGTCCAGCTGCGAGTGTCCCTTTCGGATGGTGACAGCCGCCGCACGCTGGCGGTGCACTCGCGTCCTCAGGACGGCGAATGGACGTTGCACGCCACCGGCTCGCTGATCGCGACGGACACCGAACCCGCGGCCGAACCGGAATGGCCGCCGACCGGTGC
Organism: Amycolatopsis sp. lyj-90; assembly: GCF_046549035.1. Classification (NCBI taxonomy): domain Bacteria; kingdom Bacillati; phylum Actinomycetota; class Actinomycetes; order Pseudonocardiales; family Pseudonocardiaceae; genus Amycolatopsis; species Amycolatopsis sp. lyj-90. Next base: position 88,750 of record NZ_JAJPWP010000011.1, on the reverse strand, counting down.
CGAATCCGTTGACCTGGAAGGCTTCTACGCGACACTCGCCGAAGCCGGACTCACCTACGCGGACCCGTTCCGAGGCCTGCGCGCTGCCTGGCGACAGGGTGACGAGATCTTCGCGGAAGTCGCGCTGCCCGAGGGCACCGACGTCCGCGGGTTCGGACTGCACCCGGCCCTGCTCGACGCGGTCCTGCACGCCGTCGGCCTGACCGGCGGCCCGGCCCGGCTGCCGTTCTCGTGGACCGGATTGGCGTTGCACGCCACCGGTGCGACCACGGTCCGGGCCCGGCTCACCCCGGCCGGTCAGGACGCCGTTTCCTTGCGTGTCACCGACGGCACCGGTGCTCCGGTGCTCTCGGCCGGCTCGCTGAGCCTGCGCCCGGTGGGCGACGGGCCGCTGCCCAGCGCCACCACCGACGCGCTGTTCGGCATCGACTGGATCCCCGTCGCGACGCCTTCGGAGAGCGAAGACATCGCCGTGCACGAAGCCACGTCGGTCGAGGCCGCACTCGAAGCGCTGCAGACGGCCGAAGACCGGCTCGTCGTGCACCTCACCGGTGACAGCCCGGAGCACGCCGCCGTCGCCGGACTCGTGCGCAGCGCGCAGGCCGAGTACCCGGACAAGTTCGTCCTGGTCCACGGCACCGGCGACGTCCGGATCGCGGCCGCGACCAGTGAACCCGAGGTCGCCTTCACCGAAGACGGCCTGCGCGTTCCTCGGTTGACGCGGTCCCGCGCCACCGCCGACCCGGACTGGACCCTCGACGGCACCGTGCTGGTCACCGGCGGTACCGGCGGACTCGGCGCGCACGTCGCCCGGCGGCTCGTCGAGCGCCACGGCGTCCGGCACCTGCTGCTCGTCGGACGCCGGGGAGCGGACGCCCCCGGCGCCGAAGCCCTGCGGGAGGATCTGGTCGCGCTCGGCGCCGAGGTGACGATCGCCGCGTGCGACGTCGCCGACCGTTCCCAGCTCGAGTCCGTGCTCGCGCTCGCGGAGGAGCCGCTGAGCGGCGTGGTGCACGCCGCGGGCGTCCTCGACGACGGCGTCCTCGCCGCGATGACACCCGAACGGCTCGCCGCCGTCGCGGGCCCCAAGTCCGAGGCCGCCAGGCATCTACACGAACTGACCAGCGACCTCAAGCTGTTCGTCACGTTCTCCTCGATCGCCGGCGCCCTCGGCGCACCCGGCCAGGCGAACTACGCCGCGGCCAACGGCTACCTCGACGGGCTCGCCGCCCACCGGCGCGCCCAGGGCCTCCCCGGCACCTCGATCGCCTTCGGCCTCTGGGAAACCGGCATGGGTGAAGGTCGCGGTGGAGCGGCCTTGCCCGTCGAAGCCGGGCTGGAACTGTTCGACCTGCTGGCCTTCGGCGACGACCCGCGTCCCGTCGCGACCAAGCTCGACCTGGCCGCGCTGCGTGCCGAAGCAGAGGTCCCGCACGTGCTGCGGAGCCTGGTCCGGCCACGGCGCCGTCGTGCGGCCGAGGAAGCGGAAGCGGCCGGGTTGCGCCAGCGGCTCGCGGGGGTGCCCGCCGGCGAACGCGTGCGGCTGCTGACCGAACTTGTCCGCACCGAGGCCGCGCACGTCCTCAGCCACACCAGCCCCGACGCCGTCGAAGCCGATCGCGCCTTCGGTGACCTCGGGTTCGACTCGCTCACCGCGGTCGAGTTCCGCAACCGCCTCGGCACGGTCACCGGGCTGCGCCTGCCCGCGACGCTGACCTTCGACCACCCGACCCCGCTGGCGCTGGCCGAATTCCTGCTCGCCGAACTGCTCGACGAACCCACCGACGCGACCCCGGTCTTCACCGCGGCCCGCGCCGACGGCGACCCGATCGTCATCGTCGGCATGGCCTGCCGCTACCCGGGCGGCGTGACGTCGCCGGAAGAGCTGTGGGACCTCGTTTCCGGCGGCAAGGACGGGGTGACCCGCTTCCCCGAGGACCGCGGCTGGGACGTCGACGGCATCTACGACCCCGACCCCGACCGGCCGGGCAAGACCTACACCCGCGAAGGCGGATTCCTGCACGACGCGGGCGACTTCGACCCGGAGTTCTTCGGGATCTCGCCCCGGGAAGCGCTCGCGATGGACCCGCAGCAGCGGTTGCTGCTCGAAGTCGCCTGGGAAGCGCTGGAACGTTCCGGCACCGATCCGACGTCGCTCAAGGGCAGCCCGACCGGCGTGTTCGCCGGGGTCATGTACCACGACTACGGCACCCGGCTCGGCAACGACGTCCCCGACGACGTCGAAGGGTTCCTCGGCACCGGTACCTCGGGCAGCGTGCTGTCCGGCCGCGTGGCCTACACCCTCGGCCTGGAGGGGCCCGCGGTGTCGGTCGACACGGCCTGCTCCTCGTCGCTGGTCGCCCTGCACTGGGCGACGCAGGCGTTGCGTTCGGGGGAGTGCTCGCTGGCGCTGGCCGGTGGGGTCACGGTGATGGCGACGCCGGAGACGTTCATCGGCTTCTCCCGTCAGCGCGGCCTCGCCGCCGACGGCCGCTGCAAGTCCTTCTCGTCCGACGCCGACGGAACCGGCTGGGCAGAAGGCGCGGGAATGCTCGTGCTGGAAAGGCTTTCCGACGCGCGCCGCAACGGGCACCGCGTGCTGGCGGTGGTCAAGGGCTCGGCGGTCAACTCCGACGGCGCGTCCAACGGCCTCACCGCGCCCAACGGTCCCTCACAGCAGCGGGTGATCCGCCAAGCGCTGGCCGCGGCCGGTGTCCCGTCGTCCACTGTGGACGCTGTCGAGGCACACGGCACCGGTACGACGCTGGGTGACCCGATCGAGGCGCAGGCGCTCCTGGCCACCTACGGCCGCGAGCGCGACGGCGAACCGCTGTACCTCGGCTCCGTGAAGTCCAACTTCGGTCACACCCAGGCCGCCGCGGGGGTCGCCGGGATCATCAAGATGGTCCAGGCGATGCGCCACGGTGTCCTGCCGAAGACGCTGCACCTCGGCGAGGTGACCCCGCACGTCGACTGGGAAGCCGGTGACGTCGAACTGCTCGCCGAGGGCCGGGACTGGCCGGAAACCGGGCGGCCGCGGCGATCCGCCGTGTCGTCGTTCGGGATCAGCGGGACCAACGCGCACGTCATCCTCGAACAGCCACCGGCCGAAACCCCGGCCCCGCGCGAGGTCGTCGCTCCGGCTCTCGTGCCGTGGGTGCTCTCCGGCCGCGCCGAAGACACCCTGCGAGAGCAGGCCGGACGTCTGCTCGGCCGTGACGGCGAGCCGGTCGACGTCGGTTTCGCACTCGCGACGACGCGCACCGCGCACGAACGGCGTGCCGTCGTGCTCGGCGCCACGGACGCGGATCTCCGCACGGGACTGGAATCCCTCGCCGAGGGCACGGCCACCCCGTCGGTCGTCACCGGCCGCGTCCTGTCCGGACGGACGGCGTTCCTGTTCACCGGACAGGGATCCCAGCGGCTCGGCATGGGCGAAGGGCTCTACGCCGCGTTCCCGGTGTTCGCCGCCGCCTACGACGAGGTCACCGCGCTGCTCCCGGCCGGAGGCGACTTGAACCGCACCGGCGCCGCGCAGCCGGCGATCTTCGCGCTGGAAGTCGCACTGTACCGGCTCGCCGAATCCTGGGGCGTCGTCCCCGACTTCGTGGCCGGTCATTCGATCGGCGAGATCGCGGCCGCTCACGTGGCGGGTGTGCTTTCGCTGGAGGACGCGGCCAAGCTTGTCGAGGCGCGTGGCCGGTTGATGGAGGCGCTGCCCGAGGGCGGCGCGATGGTCGCGGTGCAGGCGAGCGAGGAGGAGGTGCGCGAGCACCTGACGGCCAAGGTCTCGCTGGCCGCCGTCAACGGCCCGAACGCGGTCGTGCTTTCGGGTGCCGCCTCGCCGACGCTGAAGCTGGCCAAGAAGTTCGAGAAGCTCGGCCGCCGCACCAAGCGGCTGGAGGTGTCGCACGCTTTCCACTCGGCCCTGATGGAGCCGATGCTCGACGAGTTCGCCGCCGTGGTGCGGGAACTGGAGTTCTCGGCCCCGGCGATCCCCTTCGTGTCCACAGTGGACGGCGAGAGGACCGGCAGGGTCGCCGAGCCGGAGTACTGGGCGGAGCACGTCCGCGCCACCGTCCGGTTCGCCGCCGGCTTGGCGTGGCTGCGCGAGGCAGGCGTGACCCGGTTCGTGGAGCTGGGCCCGGCCGCCGTGCTGACCGCCCTCGCCGACGACGGCCCGGACACCTTCGCGGCGTCGTTCCTGCGCGCCGACCGTGATGAGGCGGAAACCGCGCTCACCACGCTGGCCGCCGCGTACACCCGCGGTGTCGGCGTCGACTGGGCCGAGGTGTTCCGCCCGACGGGCGCCCGCGTCGTCGACCTGCCGACGACGGTGTTCGACCGCCGCCGCTTCTGGCTCGCCGCCGGATCCGGCGCGGGCGACGTCACCACGGCGGGGCTCCAGCCCGCCGGGCACCCGCTGCTGGGCGCCGCCGTGCCGTTCGCCGACGGCGACGGCTGGGTCCTCACCGGACGGCTTTCGGTCGCCACGCATCCGTGGCTGGCCGGGCACGCCGCGTTCGGCGAGGTCCTCGTCCCCGGCACCGGACTGCTCGAACTCGCCGTCCGCGCGGGTGACGAAGCCGGTTGCGCGGGCGTGGAGGAACTGACCCTGGCCGCACCGCTGGTGCTGCCGCCGCACGGCGCGCTCGACGTCCAGGTGCTCGTCGGAGCGGCGGGCACGGGCGGGCGACGGCCGGTTTCGGTGCACTCGCGTGCCCCGCAGGGGGAGTGGACCGAGCACGCCGCCGGGATCCTCGTCCCGGAAACGGCCGCCGTGCCGTCCGGGCTGACCGAGTGGCCGCCCGCCGCGGAACCCATCCCGCTCGACGGGCTCTACGCGGACCTGGCGGCCGCAGGTCTCGACTACGGCCCGCCGTTCCGCGGGCTCACCACCGCCTGGCGCGACGGGGACACCGTGTTCGCCGAGGTGGAACTGCCCGAGGGCACCGAAGTCGACGGCTTCGGCCTGCACCCGGCGCTGCTCGACGCGGCGCTCCACACCCTGGGTCTCCTCCCCGGTGAGGGCACCCGGCTGCCGTTCCTCTTCGGCGACGTCACCCTGCACGCCACCGGCGCCACCGCGCTGCGCGTCCGCGTCACACCGACCGGGACGGGCACCGTTTCCCTGCTGGCCACCGACACCACCGGCGCGCCGGTGATCACCCTCGGCACGGTGAACGTCCGGACCGCGGAGGCCCCGAGGCCGCGCGGCACCGACTCGCTGTACGAGCTGACCTGGGTCGAAGTACCCGCCGACGGTGAAGCCGCCGAGGACGTCCAGGTCTTCACCGCGCCGGAGGGCGAGCCGCGTGACGCGCTGGCCGCGACCCTCACGGCGATCCAGGAGTTCCTGGCCGACGGCGGGCCGCGTCTGGTGGTGCGCACCGGCGACACCCCGGCGGGGGCCGCCGTCCGCGGTCTCGCCCGCACCGCCGCTTCGGAGCACCCTGGCCGGTTCGTCGTCCTTGAAGGCGAGGACGTCAGCCTGGCGCTGGCCACCGGCGAACCGCAGGTCCGGATCCGCGATGGCGTGGCGGAAGTCCCGCGCCTGACCCGGGCGACGCCGGGAGAGGCCGCGATCTGGGGCGAGGGCACGGTTCTCGTCACCGGCGGCACCGGCGGGGTCGGGGCCGCGATCGCCCGGCACCTCGCGCCGGACGTCACCAGGCTGGTCCTCACCAGCCGCCGCGGCCTCGGCGCGCCCGGCGCCCCGGAACTGGCGGAAGAGCTCGGCGCCGAGGTCGTCGCCTGCGACGTCACCGACCGCGACGCGCTCGCCGCGCTGCTCGACGGGATCGAAGACCTCACCGGGATCGTGCACGCCGCCGGCGTGCTCGACGACGGCGTCGTCACCGAACTGACCCCGGAGCGCTTCGACACCGTGCTGCGGCCCAAGGCCGACGCGGCGCTCGCGCTTCACGAACTCACCCTCGGCAAGCCGCTGACCCAGTTCGTCCTGGTGTCCTCGGTGTCCGGGATCCTCGGCGGTCCGGGGCAGGCCAGCTACGCCGCGGCCAACGCCCTGCTCGACGACCTCGCTCGCCGACGTCACGCGGAGGGGCTGCCCGCACGTTCGCTGGCGTACGGCCTGTGGGCCAACGGCATGGGCGGACAGTCCGATGTGGACCGTCTCGCTCGCGCCGGATTCGGCGCGCTGACCGACGAAGAGGGCCTGGCGTTGTTCGACGCCGCCTTGGCCGCCTCGACGCCGGTTCCGGTCCCGGTCAAACTGGACCTGGCGACGCTGCGCACGCTGGCCCGCACCAGTGAGCCCGCCCCCGCGCTGCGCGGCCTGGTCCGGGTGCCGAAGCGGCGTGGCGCGGCCAACGCCGCGGCCGCCGCCGGGCTGACCGCGACGCTGACCCGGCTTTCGCCCGCCGACCAGCTCTCGCATCTGGTCGACCTGGTCCGGGGGCACGTCGCCGACGTGCTCGGACACGGCACGGCGACGTCGGTCGAGGCCGGTCGCGCGTTCACGGAACTCGGCTTCGACTCACTCACCGCCGTCGAACTGCGGAACCGGCTCGGCGAGGCGACCGGGCTGCGGCTGCCCGCCACGCTGGTGTTCGACCACCCGACCCCGGCGGCGCTCGCCACCTACGTCCGGTCCGAGCTGGCCGGTGACGAGGCAGGTGTGGACATCGAACCGGTGCGCGTGGCCGAACCGGACGAGCCCATCGCGATCGTCGCGATGAGCTGCCGGTTCCCGGGCGGCGTCAGCTCACCGGAGGATCTGTGGCGCCTGGTCGCCGAAGGGACCGACGCGATCACGCCGTTCCCGTCCGACCGCGGCTGGGATCTCGACGGGCTGTACCACCCGGATCCCGACCACCCCGGCACCAGCTACGCCCGCGAGGGCGGTTTCCTGCACGAAGCCGCCGACTTCGACGCGGAGTTCTTCGGCATCTCGCCGCGGGAAGCGGTCACCGTCGACCCGCAGCAGCGGTTGCTGCTGGAGACCGCGCAGGAGGCGTTCGAACGCGCCGGGATCGACCCGGTCTCGCTGCGCGGCAGCGCCACCGGTGTGTTCGCCGGGGTGATGTACGACGACTACGCCTCCCGGCTGGCCGCCACCCCGGAGGGGATGGAGGGCCTGCTCGGGACCGGCAGTGCGAGCAGCGTGCTGACCGGCCGGGTCGCCTACACCTTCGGGCTCGAAGGCCCGGCGGTGTCGGTCGACACGGCGTGTTCGTCGTCGCTGGTCGCCCTGCACTGGGCGGCGCAGGCGCTGCGTTCGGGCGAGTGCGGACTGGCGCTGGTCGGCGGCGCGACCGTGATGGCCAGCCCCAACCCGTTCATCGAGTTCTCCCGTCAGCGCGGCCTGGCCGCCGACGGCCGCTGCAAGCCGTTCGCGGCGGCGGCCGACGGCACCGCCTGGGCCGAGGGCGCCGGTTTCCTGCTCCTGGAAAGGCTTTCCGACGCGCGCCGCAACGGACGTCGCATACTGGCCGTCGTCAAGGGGTCGGCGGTGAACCAGGACGGCGCGTCCAACGGGATGACTGCGCCCAACGGTCCCTCGCAGCAGCGGGTGATCCGCCGCGCGCTGGCCGCGGCGGGCGTCGAGTCGTCCACTGTGGACATCGTCGAGGCACACGGCACCGGTACGGCGCTGGGTGACCCGATCGAGGCGCAAGCGCTGCTGGCCACCTACGGCCAGGACCGCGAGGAACCGCTGTGGCTCGGCTCGGTGAAGTCCAACATCGGCCACACCCAGGCCGCCGCCGGACTCGCCGGGATCATCAAGATGGTCGAGGCGATGCGGCACGGAGTGCTGCCCGCGACCCTGCACGTCGACGAGCCGTCACCGCACGTCGACTGGAGCGAGGGCGAGGTCCGGCTACTCACCGAGGCCCGGCCGTGGCCCGAGGCCGGACGGCCGCGGCGCGCGGCGGTGTCGGCGTTCGGCATCAGCGGCACCAACGCGCACGTCATCCTGGAGCAGGTTCCGGAACCCGCCGCACCGGCCCGGACTCCGGCGCCACCGTCGCTTCTCCCGTGGATGCTGAGCGCCCGTACCGAAGACGCGCTGCGGGCTCAGGCCGGGCGACTGCTCGGCACCGTCGGATTCGCGGACCCACTGGACATCGGCTACGCGCTGGCGACCACCCGGACCGCGTTCGAACGTCGGGCGGTGCTCACCGGCGACGCCGACGCGCTGCGCACCGGTCTGGCCGCGCTGGCCGGCGGCCGGACCACCCCGCAGGTCGTCACCGGCCGCTCGGCCGAAGGCAAGCTCGCCCTGCTGTTCACTGGCCAGGGTTCCCAGCGGCTCGGTATGGGCGAAGGGCTCTACGCCGCTTTCCCGGTGTTCGCCGAGGCTTACGACGAGGTCGCCGCGCTGCTGCCTCTCGCTGGTGATCTCGACCGCACCGGCACCGCGCAGCCCGCGATTTTCGCTCTCGAGGTGGCGTTGTCCCGGCTCGTGGAGTCGTGGGGGATCCGGCCCGACTTCCTGGCCGGTCACTCGATCGGCGAGATCGCGGCCGCCCATGTGGCGGGCGTGTTCTCCCTGGAGGACGCGGCGAAACTCGTCGAGGCGCGAGGACGGCTGATGGAGGCGCTGCCGGAAGGCGGTGCGATGGTCGCGGTCCAGGCGACCGAGGACGAGGTGCGCGAACACCTGTCCGACGACGTCTGCCTGGCCGCGGTCAACGGACCGCAGGCGATCGTGCTGTCCGGTGTGGACGGTCCGGTCCGCGAGGTCGCCGCCCGGTTCGCCGGGGAAGGACGCCGTACCAAGGCTCTGGTCGTCTCGCACGCGTTCCACTCGGCGCTGATGGAGCCGATGCTCGCGGAGTTCGCCACGGTGGCGGAGAGCCTGAGCTACGCCGAACCACGGATCCCGATCGTCTCCACCGTGACCGGCCGGGTCGCCGACGAACTGTCCGACCCGGGTTACTGGGTGCGGCATGTCCGTGAGCCGGTCCGGTTCGCCGACGGTGTCGCCGCGCTCGCCGCCGCCGGGGTCACCCGGTTCGCGGAGCTCGGCCCGGACGGGGTGCTCTCCGCGATGGGAGCGGACAGCGCCCCGGACGCGGTGTTCGTCCCGGTGCTGCGCAAGGACCGTGACGAGCGGCAGACCGCCGCTCTCGCATTTAGCCGACTAGTTGCGGCGGGTACCGACGTCGACTGGACGGCGTTCTTCGACGGCACGGACGCCCGCGCCGTGTCGCTGCCGACCTACGCGTTCCAGCGTGAGCGGTTCTGGCTCGACCCGCCCGCCACCGCGGGCGACGCCGCCGGGCTGGGCTTGGCCGCGGCCGGGCATCCGCTGCTCGGCGCGACCGTGCCGACGGCGGGCGAGGACGGGCTGGTCGGCTACGGCCGGTTGTCCCGCGCCGCGCAGCCGTGGCTGGCCGACCACGCGGTGCTCGGCACCGTGCTGGTCCCCGGCGCGGCCTTGGTCGAGCTCGCCGTCCGGGTGGGCGACGAACTCGGCTGCGCCCGCGTCGCCGAACTGACCCTGGCCGCGCCGATGGTGCTGCCGGAGACCGGCGGACTCGCCGTGCAGGTCGTCCTCGGCGCTCCGGACGACGATGGACGGCGTCCGGTGTCGATCCACTCCCGCCTCGGCGAGGCTCCGTGGACCGAACACGCGACCGGTCTGCTCGCTCCCGGGGACGCTTACCCGGCGGCCAAGGACGCCGCGTGGCCGCCCGCCGGGGCCGAGGCCCTCGACGTCACCGAGCTCTACCCGGGGCTCGCCGAAGCGGGCCTGCAGTACGGGCCGGTGTTCCAGTGCCTCACCGCCGCGTGGCGGGTGGGCGACGACGTCTGCGCCGATCTCGAACTGCCCGCCGCCGCCCACGGCGACGCCGGGAAGTTCGGCCTGCACCCGGCACTGCTCGACGCCGCGCTGCACGCGATCGGCCTGCTGCCCACCGGGGACACCACGACCACCCGGCTGCCGTTCCTCTGGCGCGACGTCGTCCTGCACGCGGCCGGCGCCACCGCCGCCCGCGTCCGGGTCTCCGCCACCGGCACCGACTCGGTCCGCCTGGAGCTCACCGACGGCGCCGGCGCACCGGTGCTGACGGTGGGAGCGCTGCTGCTGCGCGAGGTCACCGACCTCGGCCCGGCCGCTCCGTCCACTTCGGACGCTCTGTTCCGGCTCGGCTGGGCGCAGGTGACGAACGAGTCCCCGGCGACCCCGACGGAGATCCTGTCGGCGGTACCGGAGGCCGGGGACACCCCGGCGGCCACGCACGCGCTGCTGCTGAGCACGCTGGCGAAACTGCAGGAGTGGCTGGCCGAGGAGAAGGACACCACGCTCGTGGTGCGCACCGAGAACGGTGTCGCCGTGTCTACTTCGGACAGTGTCGACCCGGCTTCGGCCGCGGTCTGGGGCCTGGTCCGCAGTGCTCAGTCCGAGCATCCCGGTCGTCTGGTGCTGCTCGACGCGGCCGAGGCCGACGTCGACACCGCGCTGGCCGTGCTGGGCGACGAAACCCAGCTCGCCGTGCGCGACGGCGTCGTCCACGCCGCGCGGCTGCTGACCGCGGCGTCGTCGCCGGACCTCGTGCCGCCGTGGCACGAACCGGCCTGGCGTCTCGACAGCGTGGTCAAGGGAACCCTCGACAGGCTCTCCTTCGAGCCGTACCCGGACGTGCTCGAACCGTTGCTGCCGCGTGAGGTCCGGATCGCCACCCGCGCGGCCGGGACGAACTTCCGCGACGTGCTCAACGTGCTCGGCATGTACCCGGGTGACGCGGGCCGGATCGGGTACGAGGCCGCCGGTGTCGTCACCGACGTCGGGTCCGAAGTGGACGATCTCGCCGTCGGCGACCGGGTGATGGGCCTGGTGCACGGCGGGTTCGGCCCGCTCACCTTCGCCGACCGGGCCCTGCTGGCCAAGATGCCCGAGGGCTGGACGTTCGAAGAGGCCGCGTCGGTGCCGCTGGTGTTCCTCACCGCCTACTACGCGCTGACCGACCTCGGCGCGCTGAAGAAGGGCGAGTCGGTGCTGATCCACGCCGCGGCCGGTGGCGTCGGGATGGCCGCGACACAGCTCGCCCGGCACGTCGGCGCCGAGGTGTTCGGCACCGCGAGCGAGGGCAAGTGGGACGTCCTGCGCGCGGCCGGGCTGGACGACGACCACATCGCGTCGTCGCGGACGCTCGACTTCGAGGAACGGTTCCGCGAGACCACCGGCGGGAACGGCGTCGACGTCGTCCTCAACGCGCTGACCGGCGACTTCATCGACGCCTCGATGCGCCTGTTACCGCGCGGTGGGCGGTTCGTGGAAATGGGGAAGACCGACGTCCGTCCGGACGGCGGCGCCGCGGGGCACCATCCCGGTGTGACTTACCAGGCGTTCGACGTGATCGAAGCGGGCAACCGCCGGATCGCGCAGATATGGGAGGAGCTGATCGTCTTGTTCGACCAGGGCGCGCTCACCCCGCTGCCGGTCCGCACCTGGGATCTGCGCCGGGCACCGGAGGCGCTGCGCTTCCTGTCGCAGGCCAAGCACGTCGGCAAGGTCGTGCTGACCGTGCCGCGCCGCCCGATCGGCGGCACGGTGCTGGTCACCGGCGGTACCGGCGGCCTCGGCGCGGTGCTGGCCAGGCATCTGGTCACCGAGCACGGCGTCACCAGCCTGGTGCTCACCAGCCGTCGCGGTCCGGACGCGCCCGGCGCGGCCGAACTGACGGCGGACCTGACCGCGCTGGGCGCCACCGTGCGGATCGAGGCGTGCGACGCCGCCGACCGGGACGCACTCGCCGCGGTCCTGGACCGCACACCGGAGCTCACCGGTGTGGTGCACGCGGCCGGCGTCCTCGACGACGGGCTGCTGACCGCGCTCACCCCCGAGCGGCTCGAGAAGGTGCTGCGGCCCAAGGTGGACGCGGCGTGGAACCTGCACGAGCTGACCCGCGGCCACGACCTGACCATGTTCGTCCTGTTCTCCTCGGCCGCCGGGGTGCTCGGCGCGCCGGGACAGGCGAACTACGCGGCGGCGAACACGTTCCTCGACGGGCTGGCGCACCACCGCCGCGGCCTCGGCCTGCCCGCGACATCGCTCGCCTTCGGCCTCTGGGCCGACGGGATGGGCGACTCGGCGGACGCGGACCGGATGGGCCGCGACGGGGTCGGCAGTTTCGACCCGGTCGAAGGACTGGAGCTGTTCGACCTGGCCACCGGCCTGGCCGAGCCGGTCTCGGTGCCGGTCAAGCTCGACGTCGCCGGGCTCCGCACGATGACCGGACCGGTACCGCCGCTGCTGCGCGGTCTCGTCCGCGGTTCGGTGCGGCGTGCCGCCACGGTGGACGCGGCGGCGCAGGCCGACGGACTCAAGCGTCGGCTCGCCGGGCTTGCGCAGGCGGACGCCGAACTGGTGCTGCTCGGGGTGGTGCGCGGTCAGGCCGCGGCGGCCCTCGGGCACGACGGCGCGGACTCGATCGAGCCGGGCCGGGCGTTCACCGAACTGGGCTTCGACTCGCTCACCGCGGTCGAGCTGCGCAACGGGCTCGACGCGGCCACCGGGCTGCGCCTGCCCGCGACGCTGATCTTCGACTACCCGACCCCGGACGATCTCGCCAAGTTCCTGCAGTCCGAGATGGACGCTGCGGGACCGACGGCCCCGGCCGGGGCCGCCGGCCTGGCGTCGGGCATCGACCGGCTCGCCGCCGAGCTGTCCACAGTGGACATCGCGGCCGCGGACGGTGCCGAGGTCGAGGCGAAGCTGCGGAACCTGGTCGCCCTGTGGCAGGACCGGGTCCGGCCGTCCGGCGGCGACGCGGATCTGGAAGTGGACACCATCGACGACATGTTCGCCCTGCTGGACAACGAACTCTGACCCCGGCCCGGCGCCGCGAGGAGGACCACCGTCATGACCACCGACGAGCGGACGCTCGACTACCTCAAGCGACTGACCGCCGAACTGCGTGAGACGCGGCGCCGTCTGCGAGAAGCCGAGGAGAGCGGCTCCGAGCCACTGGCCGTGATCGGCATGGCCTGCCGGTTCCCGGGCGGGGTCACCTCGCCGGAAGGACTGTGGGACCTCGTCGACGGCGGCGGGGACGGGATGACGGGATTCCCGGCGAACCGGGGCTGGGACACCGACGGGCTGTACCACCCGGACCCGGAACACCGGGGCACCAGCTACAGCGATCAGGGCGGATTCCTTCACGACGCCGGGGAGTTCGACGCGGGCTTCTTCGGCATCTCGCCGCGGGAAGCGCTGGCGATGGACCCCCAGCAGCGGTTGCTGCTGGAGGTCACGTGGGAGACGTTCGAACGGGCGGGGCTGGACACCGCCGCGCTGAAGGGCAGCGCCACCGGAGTGTTCGCCGGTGCGATGCGCAGTGAGTACGTCTCCGGGTTCGACGGCGGATCCGAAGAGGTCGAAGGATTTCTCGGCACCGGCTCGTCCAACAGCGTGCTGTCGGGCAGGCTCGCCTACACCCTCGGCTTGGAGGGGCCGGCGGTCACGATCGACACGGCGTGCTCGTCTTCGCTGGTCGCGGTCCACCTCGCGGCGCACGCGCTGCGGTCGGGGGAGTGCTCGCTCGCACTGGCGGGCGGGGTCACGGTGATGGCCACACCGGAGACGTTCGTCGAGTTCTCGCGGCAGCGCGGGATGGCGCCGAACGGGCGCTGCAAGGCGTTCGCCGCCGGGGCCGACGGCACCGGCTGGTCCGAGGGCGCGGGCATGCTCCTGCTGGAGCGGCTGTCCGACGCCCGCCGCAACGGGCACCGGATCCTCGCCGTCCTCAAGGGATCCGCGGTCAACCAGGACGGCGCGTCCAACGGCCTGACCGCGCCCAACGGCCCGGCCCAGCAGCGCGTCATCCGTGCCGCGCTGAAGAACGCGAAGCTGACCGCCGCCGACGTCGACGCCGTCGAGGCGCACGGCACCGGCACCACCCTCGGTGACCCGATCGAGGCGCAGGCGCTTTTGGCGACCTACGGCCGCGAACGGGAAAACCCGCTGTGGCTCGGGTCGATCAAGTCCAACATCGGGCACACCCAGGCCGCCGCGGGCGCCGCCGGGATCATCAAGATGGTCGAGGCCATGCGCCGCGGCGTCCTGCCGCGCACCCTGCACGTGGACGAGCCCTCCCCGCACATCGACTGGACGGCGGGCGCCGTCGAACTGCTCACCGAACCGAAGCCGTGGGACACCGGCGACCGGCCCCGGCGGGCCGGGGTGTCGTCCTTCGGCATGAGCGGCACCAACGCGCACGTCATCCTGGAGCAGGCCCCCGCGAGCGAGGACGCCGAGCCGGAGCGGACCCCGCCCGCCGTCCAGACCTGGCCGTTGTCGGCTCGCGGGCCCGCCGCGCTCAAGGCCGCCGCGGCCGATCTTCTGTCCACTGTGTCCAATTCGGACGACGTCGACCCGCTCGACCTCGGCTGGTCACTGGCCACCACCCGGACCGCGCTGGAGTCGCGTGCCGCGATCGTCGGCAGCACGCCTGACGACCTCAAGGCCGGACTGACCGCGCTCGCCGCGGGCGATCCCGCCCCCGGCGTCGTCACCGGCGAACCGCTGCTCGGGCGCACCGCGTTCCTGTTCTCCGGGATGGGTGCCCAGCGCTGCGGCATGGGCCGCGAGCTGTACGACACCTTCCCGGCCTACCGCGCGGCCTTCGACGAGGCGTGCGCCGCCCTCGACACCCACCTCGACCGCCCGCTCGCCGAGGTCGTCTTCGGCGACGACCAAAAGCTGCTCGACCGGATGACCTACGCGCAGCCCGCGATGTTCGCCCTGCAGGTCGCGCTCTTCCGCCTGCTGGAGTCGTGGGGCGCCCGGCCGGACTACGTCGTCGGCCACTCCGCGGGGGAACTCGCCGCGGCCCACGTCGCCGGGGTCTGGGACCTCGCCGGTGCCGCCCGGATGATCACCGCGCGCGGCCGCCTGATGGAGGCCCAGCCGCCGGGTGGCGCGATGATCGGCATCCAGGCCACCGAAGAGGAGGTCGCGGCCGAACTGACCGACGGCCTCGCCATCGGCGCGCTCAACGCGCCCGACTCGGTCGTCGTCTCCGGTGAGGAGGCCGCCGCCGAGGCGCTGGCCGCGAAATTCGCCGAGCGCGGCCGGAAGATCAAGCGGCTCAACATCTCCCACGCGTCGCATTCCGCGCGGATGGACGGCATGCTCGCGGAATTCGGCGCGATCGCCGAAGAGATCCTGCACGGGACACCGTCGATCCCGGTGGTGTCCAACGTGACCGGCCGTCTCGCCGGACCCGACGAGGTCACCGTGCCCGGCTACTGGCCGCGGCACGTCCGGCAGCCCGTCCGGTTCGCCGACGGGATCGGTTTCCTGCGCGGCGAAGGGGTTTCCCGGTTCGTCGAGATCGGCCCGGATTCGGTGCTGGCGGGGATGGTCGCGCGGACGCTGCCGCCCGAAGGCATCCTCACCGTCCCGGTGCTGCGCAAGGACCGCCCCGAAGCCCGGACGGCGATGACCGTGCTCGCCGAACTGCACGTCCGCGGCGCCCGCGTCGACTGGACCGTGTTCCACGACGGCACCGGCGCCCGCACGATCGATCTGCCCACGTACCCGTTCCAGCGCGAGAACTACTGGCTGCGCGGCGGACTCGGCGCGGGCGACCCCGGCGGGCTCGGCCTCGCCGACGCCGCCCACCCGCTGCTGGGCGCGTCCGTCCCGCTCGCCGACGGCGCCGGGATCGTCCTCACCGGCCGGATCTCGCCGTCCACCCACCCCTGGCTTTCCGACCACGCGGTCGCGGGCACCGTCATCGTCCCCGGCACCGCCCTGGTCGAGCTGGCGCTGAGGGCCGGTGACGAAGCCGGCTGCGCGCATCTGGAAGAACTCACCCTGCGCGAGCCGATGGTCCTCGCCGGTCCCTCGGACGTCCAGGTCGTGCTGGCGGCCCCGGACGAGAGCGCCCGCCGCGCCGTCGCCGTCTACTCCCGGGCCGGTGAAGGCGCCTGGACGTTGCACGGTTCGGGAACGCTGGCCCCGCAAGCCCCGGCCGCAGGCTTCGACCTCGCCGAATGGCCACCGAAGGACGCGACGCAGGTCGACGTCACCGAGGTCTACCCGGTGTTCGCCGCCGCGGGTCTCGAGTACGGCCCGGTTTTCCGAGGACTCAAGGCAGCTTGGCGCCTCGGCGAAGAGATCTTCGCCGAGACGGCGCTGCCCGAAGACACCGCGAAGGCCGACATCGACCGGTTCGGCCTGCACCCCGCCCTGCTGGACGCCGGTCTGCACGCGATCGGCCTGCTGGCCGACGAGCCGGGCGGCGCGAAACTGCCGTTCCTCTGGCAGGACGTCACCCTGCACGCCACCGGCGCGTCCGCGCTGCGGCTGAAGCTCACGCCCGCCGCGTCCGGCGCGGTGACCCTGCGCGCCGCCGACGGGACCGGCGCGCCCGTCGTCACCATCGGTTCCCTGACCCTGCGCGAACTCGCCCCGGTCACCTCGGCGACCCCCGGTCTCGACTCGCTGTTCCGCCTCGACTGGACCCCGATCCCCACCCCGGCCGAGCCGGCCCCGGCCGAATGGGCCTACCACGGGCGGATCGGTGGCGGCGCCGTGCCACCGGTGGTCGTGCTCCCGGTCTTCACCGACCCGGCGGGGGCCCGGATCGCCACGCGCGAGGTCCTCGCCGTCCTGCAGCAGTTCTCCACCGAAGACCGGTTCGCCGACGCGAAACTCGTCATCGTCACCTGCGCCGCGATCGGACCCGGCAAGGTCGACCCGGCGGCCGCGGCGGTCTGGGGCCTCGGCCGCTCCGCGCAAAGCGAACTGCCGGGCCGCGTCGTCCTCGTCGACACCGAGACCGGCGACCTCGCCGACACCGAACTCGTCGCCGCACTGGCGACCGGCGAACCCCAGCTCACGCTGCGCGACGGCGCCTTCGCCGTGCTGCGCCTCGGCCCCGTCCCGGGAACCGACGAACTGAGCCCGCCCGCCGAACCCGCGTGGCGCCTCGGCATGGCCGCGCGCGGCACCCTGGAAGAACTCCGCCTGGAGCCCTGTCCCCAGGCCTTGGAACCGTTGGCGCCCGGGCACATCCGGGTCGCCGTCGCCGCCGCGGGGCTCAACTTCCGCGACGCGCTCAACGTCCTCGGCATGTTCGAGGGCGAACCCGGCCCGCTCGGCAACGAGATCGCCGGTGTCGTCCTGGAAACCGGGTCCGACGTAGAAGGCACAGGCGATCTCAAACCTGGAGACCGCGTCATGGGCGTCGCCATCGGCGGTATCGGCTCCATCACCACCGCACAGCGCTCGATGTGCGCACGGATCCCCGACGGCTGGACGGACGAAGAAGCCGCGTCCGTGCCGCTGGTGTTCCTCACCGCTTACTTCGGGCTCAAGGAACTCACCGGTCTGAAGGCGGGGGAGTCCGTGCTCATCCACGCGGGCGCCGGTGGTGTCGGCATGGCCGCCATCCAGATCGCGCGGCATCTCGGCGCCGAGGTCTACAGCACCGCCAGTCCCGCCAAGCAGCACGTGCTGCGCGAGGCCGGGCTCGACGACGCCCACATCGCCAACTCCCGCACCCTCGACTTCGAACAGCACTTCCTCGCCACCAGCGAAGGACGCGGCGTGGACGTCGTCCTCGACGCGCTCACCGGCGACTTCGTGGACGCGTCCCTGCGGCTCCTGCCGCGCGGCGGCCGGTTCCTGGAGATGGGCAAGGCGGGCCTGCGCGATCCCGAAGAAGTCGCCACCCAGCACCCCGGCGTCGAGTACCGGCCCTACGACCTGATCGAGGCGGGACCCGAGCAGTTCTCCCGCATGTGGGCCGAAGTGCTGGACCTGTTCGCCACCGGTGTCCTGAAGCCGTTGCCGCGCCGCGTCTGGGACGTCCGCCGGGCGCCGGAGGCGTTCCGGTTGCTCAGCCAGGCCAAGCACATCGGCAAGGTCGTGCTCACCATCCCGCGCGGCCCGGAGCCCGGAGGCACCGTCCTGATCACCGGCGGCACCGGTGGTCTCGGCGCGATGCTCGCCAAGCACCTCATCGCGGAGTACGGCGTCCGGCATCTGCTGCTGACCAGCCGCCGGGGTCCGGCCGCGCCCGGCGCTTCCGAGCTTTCCGCCGAACTCGAAACCCTGGGCGCGACCGTCACCGTCGCCGCGTGTGACAGCGCGGATCGCGACGCCGTCGCCACGCTGCTGGCCTCGATCCCCGAAGAGCACCCGCTCACCGGCGTCGTCCACGCGGCCGGTGTCCTCGACGACGCCCCGATCGACGCGCTCACCCCCGAACGTCTCGACCGTGTCCTGGCTCCCAAGGCGGACGCGGCCTGGCATCTGCACGAGCTGACCGCAGGGCTTCCGCTGCGCTGGTTCGTCCAGTTCTCCTCGGCCGCCGGCGTGCTCGGCAACCCGGGTCAGGGCAACTACGCCGCCGCCAACGCCTTCCTCGACGGCCTCGCCACCCGCCGTCGCGCCGAAGGTCTCGCGGCGCAGTCGGTCGCCTGGGGCCTCTGGTCCGGCGGCATGAAGGGCGAACTCGGCGACGCGGGCGAAGAACGTATGCGCCGCAGCGGTTTCCCGCCGATCGACGCGGGAGAGGGCCTGGCGATGTTCGACCGCGCGGTCGGCCTCGACCACGCCGTCCTGCTGGGCCTCAAGTTCGACCGCGCGACCGTGCGCGGCAGCGACGCCCCGATCTCACCGCTGATCCGCGCGCTCGTCGGCGGCTCCGGCCGTGCCAAGGCCAAGACGGCCAGCGCCGAACAGGCGGGCGAACTGCGGCGCAAACTCGCGGGGCTGCCCGCGCCGGACCGGGACGAGCTGCTGCTGGACCTGGTGCGCCGCGAGGTCGCGCTGGTGCTCGGCCACACCGACGCGGCCGGGATCGCCGCGACCCGCGCGTTCAACGAAATCGGCTTCGACTCGCTCACCGCGGTCGAGCTGCGCAACCGTCTCGGCGCCGCGACCGGTCTCCGGCTGCCCGCGACGCTCGTCTTCGACCACCCGACACCGGACGCGCTGAAGGTCTTCCTGCGCGGCGAGCTCGTCGGGGACGAAACGCCGGCCCCGGTCGTGGTACCCCCCGCCACGGCCGGGTCCGGTATCCACGACGACCCGGTCGTCATCGTCGGCATGGGCTGCCGCTATCCGGGTGAGGTCACCTCGCCCGGCGAGCTCTGGCAGCTGGTCGCCGAGGGCCGCGACGGCGTCGGAGACTTCCCGGCCGACCGCGACTGGCCCCTGGACTCGCTGTTCCACCCGGACCCCGACCACCGCGGCACCACTTACGCGTCCGAGGGCGCTTTCCTGTACAACGCGGGCGACTTCGACGCCGAGTTCTTCGGGATCTCGCCGCGTGAGGCGCTGGCGATCGACCCGCAGCAGCGCCAGGTCCTCGAGACCGCGTGGGAGGCGCTGGAGCGCGCGGGTATCGAACCCGGCTCCCTGCGCGGCACCAGCACCGGCGTGTTCGCCGGGGCGCTGTCCAACGACTACATCTCGCGGCTGAGCGCGATTCCCGAGCAGGTCGAAGGCTTCCTCGGCACCGCGTCCTTCAGCAGTGTCGTCTCCGGCCGGGTCGCCTACGCGCTGGGACTGGAAGGCCCGGCCGTCTCCGTCGACACCGCTTGCTCTTCTTCCCTGGTGGCTGTGCACCTGGCCGCGCAGTCGTTGCGGTCGGGAGAGTGCTCGCTGGCACTGGCGGGCGGCGTCAACGTGATGGCCTCGCCCGACATGTTCGTCGAGTTCTCCCGCCAGCGCGGACTGGCGCCGGACGGGCGCTGCAAGCCGTTCGCCGGGGCAGCCGACGGCACGAACTGGGCCGAAGGAGTCGGAATCCTGGTGCTGGAACGCCTTTCCGACGCCCGCCGTAACGGACACCGGGTGCTGGCGGTGGTCAAGGGCTCGGCGGTCAACCAGGACGGCGCGTCGAACGGCCTCACCGCCCCCAACGGTCCCTCGCAGCAGCGGGTGATCCGCTCGGCGCTGGCGAACGCGGGCGTGGAGGCGTCCACTGTGGACGTCGTCGAGGCGCACGGCACCGGCACGCCGCTGGGCGACCCGATCGAGGCACAAGCCTTGCTGGCGACCTACGGCCGTGACCGCGAGCGGCCGTTGCTGCTCGGTTCGGTGAAATCGAACATCGGCCACACCCAGGCCGCGGCCGGGGTCGCCGGGATCATCAAGATGGTCGAGGCGATGAACCACGGTGTCGTCCCGGCGAGCCTGCACGTGGACGAGCCGACCCCGCACGTCGACTGGACCACCGGCGACATCTCCCTGCTCACCGAGCAGAAGCCGTGGCCGGAGACCGGTCAGCCACGCCGCGCCGGGGTGTCGTCCTTCGGTATCAGCGGCACGAACGCCCACATCGTCCTCGAACAGGCCCCGGCCGAAGCCGAGCCCGAGCCTTCGGGATCGCTGCCTGTCGTACCCCTGGTTCTCTCCGGTCGTACCCCGGAGGCCCTGGCCGCTCAAGCTTCTCGTCTGTCTACTGTGGATTCTTCGGTCGATGCGGGATTCTCGCTGGCGACCACCAGGACTCACCACGCGTGCCGCGCGGTCGTCGTCGGCGAGCCCGGCGCCGGTCTGCGGGCACTGGCCTCTGGTGGATCCGCGGGAGGCGTCGTCACCGGCGAACCCGCGACCGGCCGGCTCGCGTTCCTGTTCACCGGACAGGGTTCGCAGCGCGCCGGGATGGGACGCGGCCTGTACGAAGCCTTCCCCACCTTCGCTAAGGCTTACGACGAGATCGCCGCGCTTCTCCCGATCGACGGTGATCTCAGCCGGACCGGGACCGCCCAGCCCGCCATTTTCGCCCTGGAAGTCGCGCTCTACCGCCTCTTCGAGTCCTGGGGTGTGCGTCCCGCCTACCTCACCGGGCACTCGATCGGCGAGATCGCGGCCGCACACGTCGCAGGCGTGTTCTCCCTGGAAGATGCGGCGAAACTGATCGAAGCCCGCGGCAGGCTCATGGAGGCGCTGCCGGAAGGCGGCGCGATGGTCGCCGTGCAGGCGACCGAGGCCGAGGCCGCCGAGTTCGACGGGGTCGCCGTCGCCGCGATCAACGGGCCCGACGCCATCGTGCTCTCGGGCGCGGAGGAACCGGTGCTGGCCGCCGCGTCGGCGCTGGAAGCCCGTGGCCGCAAGGTGAAGCGCCTCGACGTCTCCCACGCGTTCCACTCGCCGCTGATGGACCCGATGCTCGAAGACTTCGCCGAAGTGGCGCGGAGCCTGACCTACGCCGAGCCGAAGATCCCGGTCGTCTCGGCCGTCACCGGCGCCGTCGCCACCGAGCTGACCGATCCCGCGTACTGGGTGCGGCACGTGCGGGAACCGGTCCGGTTCGCCGACGCGCTGACCGCCCTCTCGGCCGAAAACGTGACCACTTTCCTCGAAATCGGCCCGGCGGCGGTGCTTTCGGCGCTGGCCGCGGGGTCCGGCGAGGCGATCCCCGCCCTGCGCGACGATCGGGACGAGCCCACCGCGGCGGTCACCGCGCTGGCCCGGCTGCACGTCCGCGGGATCGACGTCGACTGGTCCGCGTTCTTCGCCCCCGCGAAACCGCGCGTGATCGACCTGCCGACCTACGCCTTCCAGCACGAGCGGTACTGGCTGCGCGAACCGGCCGTGGCGCGGGTCGCCGGTGGCCTGCGCCATCCGGTCCTGGCCTCCGCGGTCACCTCGGCGGGCGACGGCTCGGTCCTGTGCACCGGGGTCCTCCCGGCCGACCCCTCGGACACGCTGCTCGTCGAACTCGCGATCCGCGCCGGTGACGAGGCCGGCGCGGGCACTCTCGCGGAGTTCGCCGTCGAGGCACCGCTGACCGGGGACCGCGAGGTCCAGGTCGCCGTCGGTCCCGAGGACGGCGGCCGCCGCCCGGTCTCGATCCACACCCGCGCCGGAAAGGACTGGCAGCGCCACGGCACCGGATTCCTGGTCACCGCACCCGCCCCGGCGCCGGCCGCCCCCGACGTCCTGACCGAACTGACCGTGCCGGACGACATCCCGCAGCTGTTCGGTCTCCACCCGGGCCTGATCGACCCGCTGCTGGCCGAGTACGGCTGGCCGGTCGCCTGGCGGAACGTCACCCTGCACGCCACCGGCGCCACCACCGTCCGGGCGAGCCTGAGCCCGGCGGGGGAGCTGGCGGTCTTCGACCTCGCCGGTGCCCCGGTGCTGTCCGCCGAGGTCACCTTCGGGGAACGCCCGGCGGCCGTGACGTCGCCGAGCGAGTCGCTCCACCGGATCGTCTGGACACCGGTGCCGGCGGTCGACGGCGAAACGTCGTGGGCCCGCCACGAAGACGTCGGCGCGGACCTGCCCGGCGCCGTCGTACTGGAACTCGCCGAGCCCGACGGCGACGTCGCCGACGCGGCCCGGACGGCGACCGCGACCGTGCTCGCCGCGCTCCAGGACCCGAGTTACACGGACACCCGCCTGGTCGTGCTGACCGCGGGTGCGGTCGCACTGTCCGAAGAGGACGGTGCCGACCCCGCGGCCGCCGCGGTCTGGGGTCTGGTGCGTGCCGCGCAGTCGGAGAACCCCGGCCGGTTCGTCCTCGTCGACGGCGATGGCGACACGACGATTCTCGGCAGGGCCCTGGCCACCGGTGAGGACCAACTGCTGCTGCGCGAAGGAAAGCTGTACGCGCCGAGGCTCGCGCAGGTGCGTGACTCCGCCGCCGAGACACCGGAGCTGGCAGGCGGAGCGGTGCTCGTCACCGGCGGCACCGGTGGGCTCGGCGCCCACCTCGCGCGGCATCTGGTTCAGGCGCACGGGGTCCGCGACCTCGTGCTGACCAGCCGTCGCGGGCCGGACGCCCCGGGCGCGACCGAGTTGTCCGACGAGTTGAAGGCACTCGGCGCCGACGTCCGGATCGAGGCCTGCGACGTAGCGGACCGCGCCGCCGTCGAAACCCTGCTGGCCGGCATCCCCGGACTGACCGGGATCGTGCACGCGGCGGGTGTCCTCGACGACGGTCTCGTCGACACGCTCACCCCGGACCGGCTCGCGACCGTGTTCGGCCCGAAGGCCGCCGCCGCTTGGCATCTGCACGAACTGACGAAGGGCCACGAGCTCGCGGCGTTCGTCCTGTTCTCCTCGGCCGCCGGGGTGCTCGGCAACGCCGGGCAGGGCAACTACGCCGCCGCCAACGCGTTCCTCGACGGTCTCGCCGTGCACCGCCGGGCTCTCGGCCTGCCCGCCCGCTCGCTGGCTTGGGGCCGCTGGGCCGACGGCATGGGCGGCGCGCTCGGCGAGCAAGCCGGGCAACGGCTGAGCCGCAACGGTTTCCCCGCGCTGAGCACCGACGAAGGCCTGGCGCTGTTCGACGCGGCACTGGCCACGGACCTGGCGGCGTCGGTCCCGGTGAAGCTCGATCGAGCCGGGCTCGCCGCGGCCGGGCAGCTCCCGCCGGTGCTGCGCGATCTGGTCCCCGCGGTGCGGCGCCGGGCCGCGGCGGCCGACGCCGGCGAACTGCGTTCCAAGCTCGCCGGGCTGGCCGAAGCGGAGCAGGAGCGCGCGTTGCTCGACCTGGTGCGCGGGCAGGCCGCGGCCGTGCTCGGGCACGCCGGGGCGGCCGCGATCGCCCCCGGGCGCGGTTTCCTCGACCTCGGTTTCGACTCGCTCACCGCGGTCGAGTTCCGGACCGCGCTGGCCGCCGCGACCGGGCTCACCCTGCCCACGACGGTCGTCTTCGACTACCCGGCGCCGGACGCGCTGGCCAAGTACCTCCAGACCGAACTCGCCCCCGAGACCGGCGCCGGTGCCGCGGTGACCGAACAGATCACCCGGCTCGAAGCCCTGCTCGACGGCGCCGACCCCGGCGACGCGGAGATCGACGGACGGCTGAAGCGGCTGGTGTCGGTCTGGGCGGCGAAGAAGCCCGCGCACGCCACCGCCGACCTCGAAGCCGCGTCCCCGGACGACCTCCTCGCGCTGATCGACAACGAGTTCGGCCCGCGCTGACCCGCGACAGACCCTCAGGAGCCGTGACCCATGCCTTCGGAAGAGCAGTACGTCGACTACCTCAAGCGGATGGCGGCCGACCTGCGTGAGAGCCGCCGCGAGCTGGCGGACGCGCGGGACAAGGAGACCGAGCCCATCGCGATCGTCGCGATGAGCTGCCGGTTCCCCGGCGGCGTCCGCACCCCGGAACAGCTGTGGGACCTGGTCGATTCGGGCGCCGACGCGATCTCGCCGTTCCCCGTCGACCGCGGCTGGGACACCGACGCGATCCACGACCTCGACGCGTCCGTCCCGGGAACCAGTTACGTCCGTGAAGGTGGCTTCCTGCACGACGCCGCCGAGTTCGACAACGAACTGTTCGGCATCTCGCCGCGGGAGGCCGAGGCGACCGATCCGCAGCAGCGGCTTCTGCTCGAGACCGCGTGGGAGGCCGTCGAGCGGGCCGGGATCGACCCGCTCTCGCTCAAAGGCAGCGCCACCGGCGTGTTCGCCGGGGTCGGGTTCACCGACTACGCCTCGCGGCTGACCGCCCTGCCCGAGGAACACGAGGGCTACCTGGGCATCGGCACCTCCGGCAGTGTCGTCTCCGGCAGGGTTTCCTACGCGCTCGGCCTCGAAGGACCGTCGGTGTCGATCGATACGGCGTGCTCGTCTTCGCTGGTCGCGGTCCACCTCGCGGCCCGCGCGCTGCGGTCGGGAGAGTGCACGCTGGCACTGGCCGGCGGGGTCACGGTGATGGCGACGCCGGGCGCGTTCGTCGAGTTCTCGCGGCAGCGCGGGCTCGCGCCGGACGGCCGCTGCAAGCCCTTCGCGGCCGCCGCCGACGGCACGAACTGGGCCGAGGGCGCCGGGATGCTGGTGCTGGAACGCCTTTCCGACGCCCGCCGCAACGGCCATCCGGTCCTCGCGCTCGTTCGCGGCAGCGCGGTCAACTCCGACGGCGCTTCCAGCGGCCTGACCGCCCCGAACGGTCCCTCTCAGCAGCGCGTGATCCGCGCGGCGCTGGCGAACGCCGGGATCGAAGCGTCCACTGTGGACGTCGTCGAGGCGCACGGCACCGGCACCGCGCTGGGTGACCCGATCGAGGCGCAGGCGTTGCTGGCCACCTACGGCCGGGATCGGGAAACCCCGCTGTGGCTGGGTTCCGTGAAGTCGAACATCGGCCACACCCAGGCCGCCGCCGGACTCGCGGGCATCGTCAAGCTGGTCGAAGCGATGCGCCACGGCACGCTGCCCGCGACCCTGCACGTCGACGCGCCGTCCCCGCACGTCGACTGGTCGGCCGGTTCCGTGGAACTGCTCGACAAGGCCCGACCGTGGACCGCCACCGACCGGCCCCGCCGCGCGGGTGTGTCCTCGTTCGGGATCAGCGGCACCAACGCGCATGTCGTCCTGGAGCAGCCGTCGGACGAACCCGCCGCGGACCGTGAGATCGTGGCCCCGCCGGTGGTTCCCTACGTCCTGTCCGGCGCTTCCCCCGAGGCCGTCCGCGCACAGGCCGCCACACTTTTGTCCACTGTGGACGAGTCCGGCGCCGAGCCCGTCGATGTCGCGCTGTCGCTGGCCACCACGCGCGCCGGGATGGAGCACCGCGCGGTCGTCACCGGCGCCGACCGTACCGAACTGGCCGCCGGTCTCCGCGCCCTCGCGGGAGGTGAAGCGGGCACGGTCACCGGCAGCGACACCGCCGGACGCCTCGCCGTGCTGTTCACCGGCCAGGGATCGCAGCGGCTCGGCATGGGCCGCCGTCTCCACGAATGCTTCCCGGTGTTCGCCGACGCCTTCGACGAAGCCTGCGCGCAGCTGCCCGGCGTCCGCGACGTCGTGTTCGGCTCCGACGCCGCGCGGCTCGACCGCACCGAATTCGCCCAGCCCGCCCTGTTCGCCTTCGAGGTCGCGCTCTTCCGGCTCGTGACGTCCTGGGGTGTCACCCCGGACTTCCTCGCCGGGCACTCGGTCGGCGAGCTCGCGGCCGCGCACGTCGCCGGCGTGCTTTCCCTGGAGGACGCGGCGAAGCTGGTCCTGGCCCGCGGTCGGCTGATGCAGGCGTTGCCCGAAGGCGGCGCGATGATCGCGTTGGAGGCGACCGAGGACGAGGTGCGCCCGTACCTGTCCGAGGAAGTCGCGCTCGCGGCGGTCAACGGACCCCGCGCGGTCGTCCTTTCCGGCGCCGAGGCGGCGGCGACCGCGGTCGCCGAACGCTTCCCGGGCCGCCGCACGACCCGCCTGTCCGTCTCCCACGCCTTCCACTCGGCGCTGATGGAGCCGATGCTGGCCGAGTTCGCCGCGGTCGCGCGCACCCTGACCTACCGCGAGCCGACGATCCCGGTCGTCTCGACGCTGACCGGCCAGAACGCCGACAGGCTCACCGACCCGGAGTACTGGGCCGAGCACGTCCGCGGCACCGTCCGGTTCGCCGACGCGGTGGAAACCCTGCACGGCCAAGGCGTCACCACGTTCCTCGAGCTCGGCCCGGACGCGGCGCTCACCCCGATGGGCCGCTCGGTCCGCCCGGACGGCGCTGTCTTCGCCGCGACCCAGCGCAAGGACCGCGACCAGGCGGCCACGCTCGTCACCGCGCTGGGGCTCGCGCATGCCAACGGCGCCCGGGTCGACTGGGCCGCCTACCTGGGCGGCAGTGGCGCGCGGGTGGTCACGCTGCCGACCTATCCGTTCCAGCGCAAGCGTTTCTGGCTGGAGGACCCGGGTGCGGGCGCGCCCGTCGCCGCCGAGGACGGCCGGTTCTGGTCGGTCGTCGAAGCGGGCGACGTCGGCGAGTTCGCCGCCGAGCTGAAGCTGTCCGACGTCGAAGCCCCGCTCGGCACCGTCCTGCCCGCGTTGTCGCGCTACCGCCGTGCCCGGTCGCTGTCGGCCGAAGCGGCTGCGCTGGCCTACCACGTTCGCTGGCAGCCCTTCACTCCCGCGACGACCACGGCCACCGGCCGCTGGCTGCTCGTCACCTCCGCGAGGGAACACCCGTGGATCGAGACCGCGGCCGAGGCCTTGGCCGCAGCCGAGGTCCGGCGGCTCGTCGTCGACCGGCCCGATCGCGTGGAGCTGCCCGACGAGTCTTTCGACGGCATCCTGTCCTTGCTGGCCCTCGACGAGACCGAGAGCGACGGACTGTCCTTCGGTGCCGAGGCCACCATGACGCTGGTGCGGGAACTGGCCGCGCGTGATCCTCAAGGTCCACTGTGGACGCTGACCCGCGGCGCGGTCTCGACCGGTGCCCACGACGCACCGGACGCGCCCGCGCAGTCCCAGCTGTGGGGCTTCGGCCGCGCGGCCGCGCTGGAGAACCCCCAGGCGTGGGGCGGGCTCGTCGACGTCCCGGCCGAGGCGGGGGAGCGGGTCGTGGCCCTGCTGCGCGGCGTCCTCACCGGTCCCCGCGGTGAGGACCAGGTCGCCGTCCGCGCGACCGGCGCTTTCGGCAGGCGGCTCGCGCACGCAGAACCCGCCGAGCCCAAGCGGTCCTGGAAGCCACGTGGCACCGTACTCGTCACCGGTGGCACCGGCGGCCTGGGCGGGATCGTCGCCCGGTGGCTGGTCGAGCACGGCGCCGACCATGTCGTTCTCGTTTCACGCCAGGGAGAAGACGCACCCGGCGCGGCCGAACTGGCAGGCGACCGCGTCACCATCGCCGCCTGCGACGTCGCCGACCGCGATGCCCTGGCCGCGGTCATCGAGCCGGTCCGTGGCGACCTCCGCGCCGTGTTCCACCTCGCCGGGGTGCTCGAACTCGGCCTCATCGAGACGATGGACCGCGAGCGCTACGCCGACGTCCTGCGCCCCAAGGTGGCCGGGACGCGCAACCTCGAAGAACTCACCGAAGGACTCGACCTCGACGCCTTCGTGCTGTTCTCCTCGATCGCCGCTTCCATCGGCAACGCGGTCCAGAGCGCTTACGGCGCCGCGAACGCGCACCTCGAAGCGGTCGCGCAACGGCGCCGGGCGCACGGCCTGCCCGCGACGTCGATCGCGTGGGGTCGCTGGGGCCGGGTCGGCATGGGAGTCGGCGCGGACCTCGACGAAATGCTCAGCGGACTCGGCGTTCCCGCCATGGCGCCCGAAACCGGGCTCGTCGCGCTCCGCCAGGCGCTCGACCGCGACGAGACCGCGCTGACCGTCGCCGAACTGACCTGGGAGAAGTTCGCGCCGCCGTTCGCCGCGCTGCGGCCCAGCCCGCTGCTGGCCGACCTGCCCGAGGTCGCCGCCATCGCCGCCGCCGAAGCCGCACAGGCCGCCGAGGGCGCGGAAGCCGCCGACGCGTGGCGCACCCGGCTCGCCGGACTGCCCGAGGCCGAACGCGAACGCGTCGTCACCGAACTGGTCCTGACCCACACCGCCGCCGTCCTCGGGCACACCGACGGTGTCCCGGCCGGGCAGCAGTTCACCAAACTGGGCATCGATTCGCTCACCGCCATCGAACTGCGCGGCCGGATCAACACCGAGACCGGGCTGGCGCTGCCGCCGACGATGGTGTTCGACCACGCGACGCCGGCCGCGCTGGCCGCGCATCTGCTGGCCGCGCTCACCCCGGTCGCCCAGGAGACCCGGACCGTCGTCACCGGCCCGGCCGCCGCGGGCCAGGACGTCGCCGTGGTCGGCCTGTCCTGCCGGTTCGCGGGCGGCAGCGACACTCCCGAGAAGTTCTGGGAGAACCTGGTCCAGGGCAAGGATCTCGTGCGCGAGGTGCCGCCGGACCGCTGGACCGCCGCCGACTACTACGACCCCGACCGCACCGCGCCGGGCAAGGCGTACACGCAGCAGGGCGCGTTCGTCGACGACATCGCGGGCTGGGACGCGGCGTTCTTCGGCCTGTCGCCCCAGGAAGCGCGGCGGCTCGACCCGACGTTCCGGCTGCTCATGGAGCTGGTGTGGGAGGGCATCGAGGACGCCGGGCTCACCGCGGACGAACTGCGCGGCAGCCGCACCGGCGTGTTCGCCGGCCTGATCGACACCATGCAGTACAGCATGCGGCAGCTCGAAGCCGACGGCATGGACGCGGCCGACGACCCCTACTTCGGGCTCGGCAGCTCGCTTTCCGCCGCCGCCGGGCGTATCGCGCATCTGCTCGACCTGCGCGGGCCTTGCCTGACCGTGGACACCGCCTGCTCGTCGGCGCTGAGCGCGGCGCACCTGGCCGTGCAGAGCCTTCGGCGGGGTGAGTGCGACATCGCGATCGTGGGTGCGGCCTCGGCGATGATCAACCCGGACGTCTTCATCCAGTCCTGCAAGATGAGCATGCTCGCGGTCGACGGCCGCACCAAGACCTTCGACGAGAGCGCCGACGGCTACGTCATCGGTGAGGGCGGCGGCGTCGTCGTGCTCCGCCGGGCGGGCGAGGTCGGCCCTGGCAGGCGGACGCGGGCGGTCATCCGCGGCACCGCGACCAACCAGGACGGCCGCAGCAACGGCCTCACCGCACCGAACCGCGCGGCGCAGAACGCGGTCATCCGCGCGGCGCTGGCCGACGCCGGGGTCGCTCCCGACGAGATCGGTTACGTCGAGGCGCACGGCTCCGGCACCCAGCTCGGCGACGCGATCGAGTTCACCGCGCTCGGCGAGATCTTCGGCGAGCGCAACGCGCCCGAGCCGCTCTACGTCGGCGCGGTCAAGACGAACGTCGGCCACACGCTGGCCGCGGCGGGCATGGCCGGGCTGATCAAAACGGTGCTGTCGCTGGAAAACGGGACCTTGCCGGGCAACCTGCACATGAGCACGCCGAACTCGGTGGTCACCGTGGACGGCACGGTGCGCCCGGTCCCCGAAGCGCGGCCGTTCCCGGCCAACGCCGACGGGATCCTGCGCGCGGGCGTCAGCTCGTTCGGCTGGTCCGGCTCGAACGTCCACTTCGTCCTCGACCAGGCCGCGCCCGCCCCGGCCGCCACCCCGGGCGGGGAATGGCAGCTGCTCACGCTGTCCGGGCAGAGCGAAGCCGGGCTGCGCGCCAACGCGGAAGCCCTCGCCGCCCACCTGACCGAAGACGCCGAACTGGCCGACGTCGCCTTCACCACCCAGGCCGGACGCAGCGCTCTTCCGCTCCGCAAGGCGGTGCTGGTCCGCGACCACGGCGACGCGGTCACGGCGCTGAACTCGGTCACCGGCGGCACGGCCGTCACCGACAAGCGTCGCTTCGGGCTCCTGCTGCCCGGCACCCGCCGCGCCTGGCAGGGCACCACCGACGAGCTCTACCGCACCGAACTCGCCTTCCGTGCCGCGATCGACGACTGCGCGGCCCTGCTGGACGGTCGCGCAGACCTGCTCGGCGCGCTTTACGGCACCGCCGAGGCCGACGAACGGGCCGTGGTCTTCGCCGTCGAGTACGCCTTCACCCGGCTGCTGACCGCGTGGGGCCTCGAACCGGCCGTGCTGCTGGGCCGGGGGACCGGCGAATGCGTGGCCGCCGTCGCGGGTGGGCTGTTCGGGCTCGCCGAGGGGCTCGAACTCGCGCTCGGCGGATCGGTTCCGAAGGCGGGAACGCCGACGGTACCGGTGATCTCGCCCCGCACCGGCGCGGTGCTCACCGCCGCCGAGGCCGCGGATCCGGCGCACTGGCGGATCGCGGACGACCGCTTCGAAGACGGCCTGCTGGCGCTGGCCAAGTACGCCGGTGTCCTGGTCGAAGCCGGGCTCGGGGACGACGGCGCCGAGGCGGCCGGTCGCTACCTGCCACAGACCCCGGTGGTCTCCCTGCTGCCGGAGCCGGTGGCCGGGGCGGGACGGCGTGCCTGGCTGACCGCGCTCGGCGCGCTGTGGGAGCACGGCGTCCAGATCGGCTGGGCGGAGGGCGCGGGGCCGGACCGCCGGTTCGTTTCCCTGCCCGGGTACCGCTTCCAGCGCACGCGTTACTGGCCGGAGGTCGCCTCCCGCGGCAACGGCTGGTCGCTGACGCAGATGTCCGCCGGTGAGGCCGTGCCCGAGACCCCGGTCCGTTCGGGCCTCGCCGCGCACACGCCGACCTGGCACCGGGACACCACCCGCCGGGTGCCCACGACACCGGGCGACCTGGTTCTGTTCGCCGAGCCGGGCAAATTCGCCGACGGCTTCGCGGCCGCGGCGGAAGCCGCCGGGCACCGCGTCACGGTCGCGTCCGATGTGGACCGCCAAGCGCTCGCCGGTGACGGACCGCTGCGGATCGTGCACGCCCTCGGCCTCACCGCGAGCGGCCTCGAATCCGGCTTCTACAGCCTTCTGGAACTAGGCAAGGCCATCGGTGCCGAATGCGCCGGGCGTCGCGTCGACCTGCTCACCTTGGGACACAATGGCTTCGACGTCCTCGGCGGGGACGCCACCGACGCCTTCGCCCCGACCATCGCCGCGACGGCCGACGCCATCGCCGCCGAGTACCCGTCGGTCCACGCGCAGTACGCGGACTTCGACCGCACCGGCGACAAGGTCGCCCAGGCCACCCACGAGCTCGACCTGCTCGCGGCGTCCACAGTGGACACGGTCGACGGGGTCGCGGTCGCCGCCTGGCGCGGCGGACGGCGCTGGCTGCGCGGCTTCGATGTCGTCGAGCTGCCGGAGACCGACGACGCACTGGCCTGGAAGCCCGGCGGGACCTACCTGATCACCGGTGGGCTCGGCGTCCTCGGCCTGGCCCTGGCCAAGCGGTTGGCGCCGCTGGGCGTGAACCTCGCGCTGGCAGGCCGCTCCGAACTGCCGCCGGAGGAGACCTGGGACGCCTGGATCTCCGACCACGGTGTCGACGACCGCACGAGCGAAGTCCTGCTGGCGGTGCGCGATCTGCGTGCCCTCGGTGCCGACGTCCTGACGCTGCGAGCCGACGTCAGCGCTCCCGGCGAGGCCGCCGCGCTGCTGGCCGAGGTCCGGGGCTACTTCGGTTACCTCGACGGCGTCGTGCACGCCGCCGGGATCGCCGGTGGCGGCCTGCTGCAGAACAAGACCCGTGAGCAGGCGGCCGCGGTGCTGGCGCCGAAGATCGACGGCACCCTCGCCCTGACCGACGCGTTGCGTGTCGAACCGGTCGACCTGCTGGTCCTGTACTCCTCGACGGTGACGCTCACCGTGGGCGTCGGCGAGATCGACTACTCCGCGGCGAACGCCTTCCTCGACGGTGTCGCCTCCGCCGCCGCGGGCGGACGAGGACCGGCCAAGCAGGTCGTGTCGGTCGCGTGGGGTCCCTGGCAGCTGGACGCCTGGACGTCGTCCGGGCTGTCCGGCTCCACCGAAGCGCAGGAAGGGTCGCGCAAGTTCCGTGAGGAGTTCGGCATCGGCGCCGAAGAAGGCACCGAACTGCTCTCGCGGATCGTCGCCTCCGGCGAGCCGCTGGTGACCGTGCTGCCGCTCCCGCTGACCGACGTGCTGGCCGCGCTGGCCCGGATGGGTTCGGTCGACGCGCTGGTCGGCGCCGACGCCGTGCTCCCCACCGGGGAGCGGTACCCGCGGCCCGAACTGCGCACCGCGTACGTCGCCCCGCGCACCCCGGCGGAGGAACGCGTCGCCGCCGCCTGGTGCGACTGCCTCGGCCTGGAAGAGGTCGGCGTGCACGACCCGTTCTTCGACCTCGGCGGCACTTCGCTGATCGGCCTGGTGCTGATCGGCCGCGTCGCCAAGGAATTCGGCGTCGAGCTCGCCCCGGCGAGCCTGTTCGAGAAACCGACCATCGCCGAATTCGTCACGCTCCTCGGCGAACCCGGCGCACCGCAGGTGACGGCCGAACCCGCCGAAGACGTCTCCGCCCGCGGCGAACGCCGCCGCGCCCGCACCGCGAAGCTCCGCAAGCGCCCGAGCCGGACCGGAAGGTGAACCACCCCATGACCACGCGAGAACGGGACACCGGCGACGACATCGCGATCGTCGGCATGGCCGGGAACTTCCCCGGCGCGCCCGACATCGGCAAGTTCTGGGCCGATCTGTGCGCCGGCCGCGACGGCATCACCCGGATGAGCCGCGCCGAGCTGCTCGCCGCGGGCGTCCCCGCCGAGGTGGCCGACGACCCCGCGTTCGTCCCCGCGGCCGGGTTGCTGCCCGGGATCGACCGCTTCGACGCCGACTTCTTCGGCTACAACCGGACCGACGCCGAACTGCTCGACCCGCAGCATCGGCTGTTCCTCGAATGCGCGTGGCACGCGCTGGAGGACGCGGGTGTCGACCCGGACCGGATCGAGGGCCTGGCCGGCGTGTTCGCGGGCGGCGCCCCGAGCACCTACCTGCTGTCGAATCTGCTGTCCAACGACGTCACCGCGCTGACCGTCGGCCCGGACCAGCTGATCCTGCAGAACGAAAAGGACCTGATCGCGTCCAGGCTCTCGTACGCGCTCGACCTGACCGGCCCGTCGGTGAGCGTGCAGAGCTGCAGCTCGACCGCGCTCGCCGCGGTCGCCCAGGGCTGCTCCAGCCTGCTCACCGGCGAATCCGACCTCGTGGTGTCCGGCTCGGTTTCCGTCGTCGTGCCCCAGGAACCGGGCTACCTCTACCGCGAGGGCAGCCGGTTCGCGCCCGACGGGATCAACCGGATCCTCGACGCGGGCGCCAACGGCAAGGTCCCCGGCAACGGCCTCGGTGTCGTCGTCCTGCGGCGGCTCGAGGACGCGCAGGCCGACGGCGACCGGATCTACGCGGTGATCCGCGGCTGGGCCATCCACCACGAGGGCAACCGCGCGCGTCAGGGCTTCAACCTGCCGGGCGTCCCCGGCCAGGCCGCCGTCGTAGCCGAGGCGATGGCCGCCGCCGACGTCGAGCCCGCCGAGATCGACCACATCGAAGTGTCCACTTTGGGCACCCCGTTCGGTGACGTCGCCGAGATTTCGGCACTGCAGAAGATCTTCGACGTCGACGGCGTCGAGCGGATCACGCTCGGCTCGATCGACGCGAACCTCGGGCACATCAACCAGGCGGGCGGGATCGCCCGGCTGATCAAGGCCGCGCTCGCCCTGCACCACGAGAAGCAGCCGCCGCCGGTCAACTTCGAGAAGCCGAACCCGCAGCTGGCCCACAGCGGTGACAAGCTGGTGGTGCAGAAGGAACTGACCGACTGGCCGCGCGGCGAGCGGCCGAGGCTGGCCGGGGTCAGCGCGTACGGCTTCGGCGGCACCGACGCCCACGTCGTCATCGAGGAGGCGCCGGAGGACTTCCCGGAGCGTCCGGCCGCCCGGCCGCATCAGCTGCTCGCCTGGTCCGCCCGGACCCCGGAGGCGGCGGACGCGATGACCGGCCGACTCGCCGCGGACCGTCCGGAGTGGACGGACCTGGCCGACGTCGCCTACACGCTGCACAACGGGCGGAAGGCCTTCGGCCACCGCCGGATGACCGTCGTGTCCACTGTGGACGATGCCGCCGACGCGTTCGCGTCCGAGACCCGCGTGATCGCCGAAGCGGACACGAAACCGCGGAAGGCGACGTTCCTGCTCGCCGGGGTCGGCGAGCAGTACCGGGGAATGGTCGGGGGCCTGTACGACAGCGAGCCCGACTTCAAGGCCGCCGTCGACGAATGCGCCGCGCTGTTCAAGTCCCATCTCGGCGACGACCCGACGGAGAGCCTGCACGGTGCCCGCGGTGCGGACGGCGGTGACCTGGCCCGGCTGCTGGGCCGCGCGGCCGACAGCGAGGACGCGGCGCCGTCCGTCACCCAGCCCGCCGTGTTCACCCTCGGCTACGCGCTCGGCCGTCTGCTGCGCGCCTGGGGCGTCCAGCCCTCCCTGCTCGCCGGGTACAGCGTCGGCGAGTTCGCCGCCGCCGCGCTCGCGGGCGCCCTGACACTGGAAGAAGCCACCGCGCTGGTCGCCACCCGCGCGCGGCTGATCGAAAAGCTGCCGACCGGCGCGATGGCGGCGGTGCCGCTGGGCGCGGACGAACTCGCCAAGCTGGTGGGTGACGTGACCGCGTTCGGCGTCGACGTCGCCGCGGTGAACGGGCCGCGGATGATCGTGGTGTCCGGCGCGGGCGACGGCGTCGAGAAGCTGGCCGCCGCGCTCGCCGAACACGGCGTCCCGGCCAGGCCGCTGCGCACGACGCACGCCTTCCACTCGCGTGCCCTGCGCCCCGCCGCGGCCGAGCTGACCGCGTGGGCGCGGAAGAACCTCACCCCGCGCGAGCCGGAAGTCCCGTACCTGTCGAACGTCACCGGCGCGCCGATCACCGCGAAGCAGCTGAAGGATCCCGGCTACTGGGCCGAGCACATGTGCCGCCCGGTGCGGTTCGCCGCGATGATCGAGCAAATTGCCAGTGCTTCCCCGGATACCGTGTTGCTGGAACTGGGAGCAGGGCAGTCGCTCGGCTCGATGTTCCGCGGTCACCCCGATTTCCCGCAGACCTCGTGGCCGCTGCTGGTACCCACCCTGCCCGGCGAGGCCGACCCCCGCCAGGACACGGCCGTGCTCACCGAAGCGCTCGGCCGGGCCTGGCTTTCCGGGGCGGACATCGACTGGCGGGCCTATCACGACGGCCGTGACCCGCGGAAGACCACGTTGCCCGGTTATCCGTTCCAGCGCGACCGCTACTGGATCGAGCCGACCCAGGCCGCCGCCGACGTCGCACTCGGCGCCCGGTCCGCGCGGCCGGTCTACCTGATCGAAGGCGAACTCGACCTCACCGCCCGGGATCTGGCCGCCCGGCTGGGCGCCGAGCTGGGCGCGACCGTCGTGTTCGCCGAGGAACACCCCGGCGGTGCCGAGGCCGTGCGTGCCGCCCACGGCCGGCTGGACGGCGTGCTGGACCTGACCACGAGCAACGCAGCCAAGGAGGAACGATGACCCTCGTCGGAGTCGTCGGCGCCGGTGTGATGGGCACCGGGGTCGCGCAGAATCTCGCCACCAGCGGGCACGAGGCCGTGCTCATCGACGTCGACCCGGGCAAGCTCGCCGACGCGCGCGACCGGATCGAACTCGAATGCCGGATGAGCCGCATGCTCGGCGGGCCGGAGATCGACGCCGCCGCCGTGCTCGGCCGGATCACCTTCGGCACCGAACTCGACCTGCTGGCCGAAGCCGAAGTCGTGATCGAGAACATCACCGAGAACTGGGACCTGAAGTCCCGCCTGTACCCGAAACTCGACGAAGCCTGCAAAGCCGACACGGTGTTCGTCGTCAACACCTCCGCCATCCCGATCACCAAGGTCGCCGCGCTCACCCGGCGGCCGGACAAGGTGATGGGCGTGCACTTCATGAACCCCGTGCCGATGAAGCCGTCGTGCGAGTTCATCCCCGGCTACCACACCAGCGAGTCCACCAAGGACATCGTGCGCGAACTGCTGCTGTCGATGGGGAAGAAGCCGATCCCGGTCAACGACGCCTCCGGGTTCGTCTCCAACCGCGTGCTGATGCTCACCGTCAACGAGGCCGCTTTCCTCGTGCACGAAGGAGTCGCGGACGCGGAGACCGTCGACGAGGTGTTCCGCGGCTGCTTCGGGCATCCGATGGGCCCGCTCGAGACCGCCGACCTGATCGGCGTCGACACGATCCTCTACAGCGTCGAAGTGCTCTACGACGAGTTCAACGACAGCAAGTACCGCCCCTGCCCGCTGCTCAAGCAGATGACCGCCGCCGGGCTGCACGGTCGCAAGAGCGGCAAGGGTTTCTACAACTACAGCGGCTGAAGGCCCGCCGCATCCCACTTTCCGTACCACGAGAAAGGCATCCACCATGTCGCAGGACGTCCGAGGCGAGATCCGCGCCTTCATCGGGGCGAAGTTCCCCAGTCTGTCGTTCACCGACGAGCAGGACATCTTCGCCTTGGGTTTCGTGAACTCCCTGTTCGCGATGGAGCTGGTCATGTTCATCGAGAAGGCGTTCGCCACGCGGATCCCCAACGAGGACCTGAAGCTGGACAACTTCCGCACCGTCACGCGGATGACCGAGCTGGTCGAGCGGCGCACCGCCGCGGCCGCGCACTGAACGAGGAGCAAACGTGAGGGCGAGGACACGGCCCGAAACCCCCGAAGCCGAGGTGGTCGGGCGTTTCGTCGACGAGGAGGTCGGCCCGCACGCGGACGCGTGGGACCGGGCCGAGAGCATCCCCGGTGACGTGCTGCGGCGGGTGGGGGAGCTGGGACTGTGGGCCCCGTTCCTCCCCTCGGAGGCGGGCGGCGCCGGACTGGACATGGTCACCCTCGGACGGCTGCACGAGGAGGTCGGCCGCGGCTGTTCGTCGCTGCGGAGCCTGCTCACCGTGCACACGATGGTGACCGCGACGGTGCAGCGCTGGGGTGACGACGAACAGCGCGATCGCTGGCTGCCCGTGCTGTCCGAAGGCGCCACCCTCGGCGCGTTCTGCCTGACCGAACCCGACTTCAGCGGAAGCGACTCGACGGCCGCGGGAACCGTGGCCGTCGCCGAGAACGGGGTCTGGACGCTGAAGGGCCGCAAGACCTGGATCACCGGCGGCCAGGTCGCCGGGCTGCTGCTGGTGTTCGCCGGCACGGCGACCGGGATGAGCGCGTTCCTCGTCCCCGCCGACCATCCCGGGGTCACGGTGACCCCGGTCCGGCACATGCTCGGCACCACCGCGAGCATGCTGGCGACCATCGAGTTCGACGACGTCCGGCTCGATCCGTCCGCGCTGGTCGGCCCGCCGGGCTGGGCCGCGGGAACGGTGATGACCGGCGCGCTCGACCTCGGGCGCTACAGCGTGGCGTGCGGCTCGGTCGGCATCATCCGGGCCGCGCTGGCCGCGTCGGCCGCCTACACGTCGGCGCGTTCGGCGGGTGGCGGGCTGTTGCGGGATCTGCCGCAGATCCGCGCCAAGATCAGCGAAATGGTCACCGCGCGCGACGCCGCGCGGCTGCTGTGCGAAAAGGCGGGCAGGCTCAAGGACGCGGGCGACCCGGCGACCATCATGGCGACCTGGGTCGCCAAGTACTTCGCGTCCACCGCCGCGGCCAAGGCGGCTTCGGACGCGGTCCAGATCCACGGCGCGAACGGCTGCGGCCCGGACTATCCGGTGGCCCGGCTCTACCGCGACGCGAAAGTCATGGAAATCATCGAGGGCAGCACCCAGATCCAGGAGCTGACCATCGCGGACGAGGCGTACCGGGAGGTGGCGGGATGAGCGAGGTCTTGGAGAAACCGAAGCGCGGCCGCATCAAATGCGTGGTGTGGGACCTGGACAACACGGTGTGGGACGGCACCCTGCTCGAAGACGGCGAGGTGACCGTGCGCCCCGACGTGGTCGCCGAGATCCGGCGCCTCGACGAGCTGGGCGTGCTGCATTCGGTGGCCAGCCGCAACGACCACGACGCGGCGATGGCGCGGCTGAAGACGGCCGGGCTCGACGAATACTTCCTGTACCCGCAGATCACCTGGAACCCCAAATCCGGCTCGGTGGAACGGATCGCGAAGGCGCTCAACATCGGCCTCGACGCGATCGCTTTCGTCGACGACCAGCCGTTCGAACTGGCCGAGGTCGCGCACGCGCTGCCGTCGGTCAAGACCGTCGACGTGGCGGAACTGGGGGAGACCCTGGCGTCGGAGGAGTTCCGGCCCAAGTTCGTCACCGACGAGTCGCGGGTGCGGCGCGACCTCTACCGCGCGGCCGCCGTGCGGGAGCAGGTCGAACAGGACCACGAGGGCACCAGCGAGGAGTTCCTGTCCACTTTGGACATGAAGTTCACGATCGCCTGCGCCCAGCGGGAAGACCTGCAGCGGGCCGAGGAACTCACCGTCCGCACCAACCAGCTCAACTCGACCGGCCGGACCTACTCGTACGAGGAACTGGACGAGTTGCGGACCTCGCCCGACCACGTGCTGCTCGTCGCGTCCCTTTCGGACAAGTACGGCGGTTACGGCAAAATCGGCCTGGCGCTGGCCGAACGCGGCGAGGAAGCCTGGCATCTGCGGATGATGCTGATGTCGTGCCGCGTGATGTCGCGCGGGGTCGGCACGGTCCTGCTCAACCACATCATGGGGCTGGCCAAGGAAGACGGTGCGAAGCTGCGCGCGGACTTCGTCGAGACCGGGCGCAACCGGGTCATGTACGTGACCTACGCGTTCGCTGGTTTCACCGAGATCTCGCGCGACGGTGACCGGCTCGTCCTCGAGTCCGACCTGAGCACGATCCAGCCGCCGCCGTCCTATCTGACGATGGAGCTGCGATGACCGCACCGATCACGGCGCGGCCCTGGCTGCCCGGCGGGATCCCCCCGGGCGCGGTGACCAAGCTGTTCTGTTTCCCGCACGCCGGCGCGAGCGCGGCGGTTTACCGCGACTGGATCCCGGCGGCGGGCGACGAGCTGGTCGTCCTGCCGGTCCAGCTGCCCGGCCGGGCCGAACGCGGCCGCGAGACGCCGCACGAAGACGTCGAAAGTCTTGTCGAGGCGGCGATCGACGGCCTCGGCGACGCGCTGACCGGTGACTTCGCGTTCTTCGGTCACAGCGTCGGAGCCCTGACCGCGTACCTGCTCACCCGGCGGCTCGTCGAGCGCGGGGCCACGTTGCCGAAACACCTGTTCGTGTCGGGAAGGGCCGCGCCGCAGCTGCCCGACACCAGGCTCCAGCTGCGAGCACTGCCCGACGAGCGGCTCGCCACCGAACTGCACGCCCTCGGCGGGCTGCCGGAGGTCCTGCGGCGGGAACGGGAGCTGCTGGCGATGTTCCTGCCCCTGATGCGGGCCGACCTCGCGGTCAACGAGACCTACCGGCACACGCCGGGGAAGCCGCTGCCGGTACCGCTGACCGTGTTCGGCGGCGATCGCGATCCGCGGGCCGATCTGGACGAACTGGCGGCGTGGCTCGAACTCGCCACCGACGCGACGATGGTCACCTACCCGGGCGGGCACTTCTACCTCGAACAGCGCGTACCGGAGCTCCTGGGTGTGATCCACCGGAAGCTGGGCCGATGACGACGCAGTGGTTCCCGGCCTGGAAGCAGCCTTCGGGCGCGCTGGGCGAACGGCTCCGGCCCTGCCGGGACGCGCACGTGTGGCGGGTCCCCCTCGGCAGAGTGCTCGCCCCCGGCTCGTCCGAGCTGTACGCCCTGCTCGGCGCGCTCTCGGAGGACGAGCTGCGCCGGGCGGCCGCCATCACCGTGGACGAGGAACGGGCCCGGTTCCTGGCCTCGCACGTCGCCCTGCGCGACATCCTCGCCTCCTACACGGGCACCGTTCCGGCCGCGCCGCGGTTCACCCGCGACGGTGACCGCCCGGCGCTGGCCGGTGCGACGGGGATCGAGTTCAGCCTGTCCCGTTCCGGTGACCTGGCGCTGGTCGCGGTCGCGGCCGGGGTCCGGGTCGGCGTGGACGTCGAGGAGGTCCGGGAGGTCGACCACGACGGCCTGGCCGCGCGGACGCTGCGCCCGGAAGAGGCCGCGGCCGTCCGCGAACCCCTGACGTTCTTCCGGTACTGGACCTGCAAGGAGGCCTACCTCAAGGCCGAAGGCACCGGCCTCGCCGGACTGCCGGGCCCCTCCTTCACCCTCACCGGCGGCGACGTCGCACTCGACGACCGTCCTGAGTGGACGATCACGGAACTGGACGCCGGAGCGGGCAACGCGGCCGCGCTGGCGGTCCCGGCGCGCCCGGTCACCGTG
This sequence comes from Amycolatopsis sp. lyj-90, assembly GCF_046549035.1. Classification (NCBI taxonomy): domain Bacteria; kingdom Bacillati; phylum Actinomycetota; class Actinomycetes; order Pseudonocardiales; family Pseudonocardiaceae; genus Amycolatopsis; species Amycolatopsis sp. lyj-90. The sequence continues at coordinate 48,393 of NZ_JAJPWP010000011.1, read as the reverse complement.
CGCGCCTTCGACTGGCTCCCCGGCGGGCCGCGACCGGCCGCGGAGCACCGGAAAGGCGGAGTGAAATGAGCGACCCGAAAGCGGAGCTCGAAGCGTTCATCCAGACCACGGAGTTCAGCTGTCTCGGCGCTCGCGCGGCGCTGAAGAAGGGCTCGATCGTCCACGGCCACTATCCGGCGCTGGGTGACCCGGAGTCGGCGCGCGCCCACTACCGCGACATGCTCGGCTACGCCCGCGACATCCGGCCCACGTTGTCGGACAAGAGCTTCCGCACCTTCGTGTCCACCTTCGAGGAGCCCGGCGGGATCCTCGACGAGGAAGAGCACGAACGCCTGCTGTGGCGCCATCTCCAGCTCATGCACGACATCGACAGCCGCACCTACGGCCTCGACGACGGCGCGACGTCCGACCCCGACGAGCCGAACTTCGGCTTCCACGTCGCCGGGCACTCGTTCTTCGTCGTCGGCATGCACCCGGGCGCGTCGAGGGCGAGCCGCCGGTTCCCCCGGCCGGCGATCGCGTTCAACTCGCTGATGCAGTTCATGTTGCTCGGCGACAAGTTCTTCTCGATGCAGGACGCGATCCGCAAACGCGAGACGACCAACAACGGCTCGGTCAACCCGAGTTTCACCACGTACGAGTACCAGATGCCGTCACGTCACTTCGCCGGCCGGATGACCGAGGATGACTGGAAGTGCCCGTTCACTTCGCGGCACGAGGCGTCTTCGGTGAAGTACACGTCGGACGTGATGCAGCGCCCCACCGGTTGAGCGGTGGCGCGGAAAAGCCCCTGGTCGCTTGGCGACCGGGGGCTTTCTCGTCGGTACAGAGTCGTGAGTGGCGCCGACTCCGGGTGTCGCGAAAGCCACTTTCGGGACATCAGATGTCCCGAAAGTGGCTTTCGCGACGCTGCCGGGCCTCAGGCGAGGGCTTCGATGCGGCGCACGGCCGGGCGGCGCAGCAGCGCGGTGCGGGTCGCGCGCGGGATCCGCTGGTAGACCAGCTCCCGCAGAGTCGCCCGCCGGAACGTGTAACCGGCGTCGTCGTCTTCGCGCCGCAGCACCGCGAGACTCGCGAGCCGGGACAGCGTTCCTTCGATCTCGGCGGTGTCCCGACCACAGACGGCGGCGACGTCCTCGGCGGTGAACGCGTCCCCGGTGAGGCTGGCCGCCTTCAGCAGGGACTTCTCGGCCGCGGGCAGGTTGTCGAGCTGCGCGGCGAGCGTCCGGCGGACCAGCGGGGGTGTCATCGCCTGGCCCAGTCCCGGAAACGGGGTGGTGCGGCCGTGCACCCCCTGGGCGTACGCGTGCGCGAACCGGGGGTTCCCGCCGATCCTGGCGATCAGTTCCTGCCTGCCGCGGATGAGCCGGGCGGTGCCGGGCAGCAGCTTGTCGAGCAGTTTGCCGACGGCGTCGTCGGAAAGCGGGGCGAGGGTCACCGTCGTCCCGCATCGCTCGCCGTGTTCGGCATCCAGCAGCCCGGGCCTGGCGGACGCGACGATCAGCACCGGCAGTCCCGCGCAGGCTTCCCCGAGCCGGGCGACAGCGTCGCGGGTCTCGTGGTCGGCGCGGTGCAGGTCGTCGGCCAGCACGACCAGGGGCCCGTAGGCGGTCAGCTCGGTGGCGGCGGCTCGAAGTGCCGAATCCCCGCCTTCGGTGCGCAGCCGCGAGGCGGTCTGGGGGAGCAGTCCCGGAACGACGGCGAAGGCTTCGGTGACATCGGCCCCGGCGTCCAGCACCCGGACGCGGGGTTGCTCGGACAAGGTCTCGGCGAACTCGGCGAGGAGGCGGCTCTTGCCGATCCCGGGCTCGCCGAGCACCGTCACCCGATGCGGGCGTCCGCCGCGCTCGACGAAGCCGAGAAGATGGTTCAGCAGATCGCGGTCGTGGTCACGGCCGACGAAACCGCCGGGGTCGGCGGGCTCGGCCACCGGATGCTGACGGGCCGAGACGGCGTGCCACCAGCCGGGTGAGTCCTCCGAAGCCTCGTGCACCACGGCGGGCTCCGAAGCCTCGCGTACCGCGTCCGACACCCGGATCCGGCCTTCGGGCGCCCGCAGCGCCGAGCGGACACAGCGGTCCAGCACGGGGCCCGCCACCTGTCCGGGACCGGCGGCGGTGAACTCGACGAGGACGTCGCCGCTGTCGACGCCGATCTGACCGGCGATCCCGGCCGTGGCCAGCCGGTCGAGGATCCGCAGCGCGGTCCGGGTCGCGTGGACGGCGTCGTCGTCACCTGTCCGGGGCAGGCCGAACAAGGCGAGCACGACCGGGCCCGAATCGCCGGGCAGATGCGCGCCCGCGGCGAGGGCCTCCTCCTCGACGACGTCCCGCAGCCGTGCCTGGATCTCCACGGCCTCCTCGGGATCGTCGTCCGGGGTGGCGGCGAGGGCGACACCGATCGCGACGACCGGCTTCCGCTCGCTTTCGGCGGGCTCCGTACGGGGCAGGGCGATCACCGGGGCCGGGGTGAACGGCAGCGGCGCGACCACCGGGGCAGGCTCTTCCGCCGGCTCGGGTCCGGGGCGCGGCGCCGGATCCGGCCGCCGGGTGAGCAGGGTTTCGTCGTGCTGGAGGATCGCGCGTTCCAGCTCGCGCAGCTCCTTGCCCGGCTCCAGGCCGAGACCCTCGGCGAGACTGGCCCGCGTCGCCCGGTAGACCTCGAGCGCGTCGACGTGACGGCCGCAGCGGTAGAGCGCGGTCATCAGCTGGGCGTTGAGCCGCTCGCGGTTCGGATTGGCCTCGGCGAGCCCGCGCAGGTCGGCGAGCACTTCGTGGTGATGGCCGCGGTCCAGTTCCAGGCCGAAAAGGTCCTCGTGGACGGCGATCCGCTGGTCCTCCAGCGCGACCAGCTCGGGCCACACCACGCCGGTTTCGGTGAGGTCGGCGAGCACCGGCCCCCGCCACAGCGCGAGCGCCTCCCGATAGGCCGAAACGGCCCGCTCGACGTCACCGCCCGCCTGTGCCGCCCGGCCGTCGGCCGCGAACCGCCGGAACCGGGCGGCGTCGACCTGGTCGCTGTCGACGCGCAGCAGGTAACCGGGTGCGTGGGTGAGCAGCATCGCCTGCTCGGTGGCGCCGGTCCGCTGGGCCAGCGTGGAGCGCAGCCCCGAAACGGCGTTCTGCACCATCTTGCGCGCGGTGGCGGGGATCTCGTCCGCCCAGATCGCCTGCAACAAGGTGCTGGTGGCGATGACCTCGTTGTGGCGCAACAGGAGATAGGCGAGTACGGCTCGCTGGGTCGCGCCGCGCAGCACTACCGGACGTCCGTCGTGCACGACGTTGAAGGGGCCGAGTAGGTCGAAACGCACGGGGTCACCACCTTGCTTGGAGCTTCCGAAGACGATCTCCACCGTGGCCCCGCACCCCACCCCCCGACAACGGTGTGGCGCGGATACTGGCTCGGTGCCAGTGGCACCCGAGAACGATGCCAGTTACCGCCCGATGTGTTGACTGTGGACGTTCTCACCTGCTAAACGCGCGCGGCGCCCCGGTGGACGTGGTCGTGAGTGGCGATCGGGTTGGAGTGGACCGGTGTTTGCCTACCTGCGTGTGACCAGGGTGAAGGTGTAGTGCGGTAGTCGAGAAGTCGCTCCGGTCGGAGCTTGATGACGCCGGAATCTCACCGTGTCAGGTTCGAGTGGGTAAGCAAATACGGGTCCACCAGAACCCGAATCGCCACTCATGACCACCTGCACCCGCGCATTCAGTCCTCTGAATGCAAAAGGTCAGGTCAGGTATTCGCCGGTCAGGATCGCCGCCGCGAGTTCCACGCGCGACGTGTATCCGGTCCGGGAGAACAGCCTGCTGAGCCTGCCCTCGACACTCTTCTCACTGGTTTCGAGGACGACCGCCAGTTGCCGGTTGGTGAGGCCCTCGGCGACGAGGATCGCCAGCAGCCGCTCGTTCTCGGCGGTGGTCTCCGTCCGGCCGGGACTGGCAAAGCCGTTGTCGCGCAACAGTTTCCGCACTCGGCCGCGCCAGAACCAGGCTCCCACCACGCCGAACAGTTCGTACGCCTCGGTCCACGACTGCTCCGGCCGGTGCCCGGCGAGACCCGCTCGCAGGAGCGTCATCGCCGACTCGTACGGGACCTCCAGGCGCTCGCGCGCGATGGCCGCGGCACGCCGGGCCGCGGCGGGCTCGCGATGGACGGCGGCGCGCGCCAGGTAGTGGTTCTGGTGGGCGCGGGCGGTGTCGAGCTGGGTCGCGGTGCGCGCCGCGCGCCGCACCCAGTGTTCCCCTTCGCGCTGCTTGTTCCGCACCAGCGCCGAGCGGGCCAGGTCGGCCCAGAGGTCTTCGGTGCCCAGCAGATAGCCACCCGCGTCGGCGCTGCGCGCGGCCGAGTACAGCAGCGCGTCGGCGCCCTCGGTGTCGCCGAGCAGGCTGAGCACGGTGAACTCGGCGTGGTCGACCGTGTGCTGCATCCCGGACTGACGGCTGTCGGCGGCCAGCGCCCGCGCCCTGGCGAGCCAGCCCTGCGCGCCGAGGATCCGGATCGCGCACTGGGTCAGCAGGCTGTGCAGCGGCCGGGCGGGGTCGGTGCCGCCCAACATCGTGCGGCGGGCCAGTTCCATCGCTTCCGGCCAGTCCCCGCCCAGATAGTTCAGCGCGAACCGGTTCGGCCCGGGGAGTTGGTCGAGGGTCATCCCGGTCTCGGCGATCCGCCGTCGCGCCTGCTGGAGTTCTCCCAGCTGCAGCAGCATTTCCACTTCGAACCGGCGCTGTTCGATGCCGTATTGCGGCAGATGGCCCGACCGCCACAGTTCCGGATGGGCCACCAAGGTGTGCAGCTGGGACGTGTCGCCGAGCACGACGCCGCAGGCCGCGAGGAACATCGTGCCGAAGTCCGCGGTGATGTGGTTGCTCCCGGTCCACACCGCGCGTTCCCGTTCGAGCAGGTCCCTGGCCTCGATCCAGCGACGGCTCAGCAGCAGGGCGTACGCCCGGTTGATCACCATCAGAGCGGGGTCGTCCGGCAGCACCGGGGACGCGCCCGCGGCGATTTCGGCGAGCTCCCCGAGGTCGCCGCGGGCCGCGAGCCCGGTGATGAACACGGTCGACAGTTCTTGCGCCTGCGCCGGTTCCAGATGGCCGAGATGCTTGCAGAGCACCTGCCGCGCGCATTCCCCGGCCTCGGCGGCCCGGTAGTGCAACGCCTTGGCCGCGCTCAGCAGCATCAGCACCACGGTTCGCGCCGGCGGTTCGGTCACCCAGGACAACGTCGCGTGGAGCCAGCGTTCCGCCTTGGCTCCGTCGGTGAACAGGACACGTTTGCCGTTCTCGAGGAGCTCGGCCGATGCGCGGCGCGTGTCGACGAGCGACCCGGCCTGGGTGATCCAGTCGAGCACCAGATCCGGGTCGGAGACGGTCGCGGAACCCGACCACACGGCTTGGACCGCTTGTGCGGACAGGCTTCGCGAGGCATACGGCCCGATCCCGGTCAGCAGGGCGTCCCGGACGGCGGGGACCCGGAACCGGTATCCGCCGTCCCGGTCCCGCACCAGGACGCGTTCGGCGACAAGCCTGTCGAGCACTCCGCGCAGGTCGTCCTCCCGCCACCCCAGCGCGGTCGCGGCCAGCCCGGTGGCGGAGGCACCGAGCGGGCCGAGCATCGCCATCGTCTCGGCCGCTTCCCGCACTCCGCCACCCGCCTCGGTCACCGCCCGCAGAAGCGGATGGTCCACGGTGGCCACCGGTTCGTCGACCCTTTCGACGCGGTACGCGGTGCGGTCGACGATCCGCAGGGCCCCGGCGGACCGGTAACCGTGCACGAGCGCCGTCAGCGCGGCGGGGTTGCCCCGGGCGGCGGCGTGCAGTTCGGTCACCAGCCCGTCGTTCGGTAGGGCCGAGACCAGCCCGGTCAGCAGGGAACGCGACTGGGCTCGCGAAAGCGGCCGGAGAAACCGCAGCCTCGCGCGCCCGCTCGCCCGCAGCCGCGCGAAGGCGCCGCGCAGCGCGGGGCTCCCGGACATGTCGTCCCCCGCGCCGATCCGCAGCGTCGCCACCACGCTGATCGGCGTCTCCGCCGAACACCGGTGCAGCAGCGGGCTCACCAGCCGTGCGGTGTGCTCGTCGACCCACTGGACGTCGTCGACCAGGACCACCAGCGGGGTCTGGGTCCGCAGGAGCGCGAACACGGCTGTCGCGATCTTCGCGACGGTCTCCGGGGTCGGCGTGGTTTCGCCCGCCCTGGCGAGCATGGCCAGCACGGACCGCCGTGCGGGCTCCTCCTCGGCCCGGTCCGCGCCGAGGAGGACGAGAAGCCGGAAGATCGCGCCGTAGGGGAGCGTCCGGTCGAGTTCGGCGAGCCGCAGCACCAGCACCTTGGCCGACGGGGTGAGCTCCTCGGCGAGCCTGTCGAGCACCGTGCCGCGACCGCAGCCGGGTTCGCCCGCGAGCACCGTGAGCGGGGTCGTGCCGAGACCGGCGTCGTCCCGCAGGATCCCCACCTCCTCGACGCGGACGTCCGTCCGCAGACCCGTTCCGGTGCCCGTGTGCCTGGTGCTCATGCGCCCAGTTCACCAGGACGGAGCCCGGCTGACCGTCACCCAACCGTATGAACCGGGCAGTCGGGGCCGTGTCAAGTTCCCAGTGGCCGGTGATTCCCGCCCGGTACCGGCGGTTCCCGGGGCGACGACAAACCGGCCGGTATGCTGAGCGTCCGCACGAGAAGGAGCCGGCCATGACACGAGCGACCACCCGCAAGGCGGGGACGGCGGAGGCGAGCGGCGAAGACCAGGCCGCCGTGCCGCGCCGTCTGCTGTCGCACGCCACGAAGCTCTTCGCCAAGAAGGGTTTCGACCGCACCTCCGTGCAGGAGATCGTCGAGGCGGCCGGGGTCACCAAGGGGGCGATGTACCACTACTTCGGCTCCAAGGACGACCTCCTTTACGAGATCTACGCCCGGGTGCTGCGCGCGCAGACCGAGCAACTGGAAAAGGTGGCCTCGAGTGAGGCGCCGCTGCGGGAGCGGTTGCGCTCCGCCGCTTCCGACGTGGTCGTCAGCACGATCGACAACCTCGACGACAACACGATCTTCATGCAGTCCATGCACCAGCTCAGCGTGGAGAAGCAGAAGGCCGTCCGCGCGGAACGGCGCAAGTACCACGAGCGGTTCCGCACGCTGATCGAAGAAGGCCAGGAGTCCGGCGAGTACCGCGCGGACAAACCGGCCGACGTGATCGTCGACTTCTTCTTCGGCTCGGTGCACCACCTCGGTTCCTGGTACCGGCGCGGTGGCGCGCTCTCGGCCCGCCAGATCGGTGACCACTTCGCCGATCTCCTGCTGGCCGCGCTGCGACCCGAAGAGGGTTCAGCCTGAGGGTGGCGCGGGCACGAGCCGTTCCGCGAACCATTCGCTGCGGCGTTCGAGCACCGTTCCCACGTCCCACCCGGCGGTGAAGGCGAGCAGTCCTGTCGCCACTTCGTCGGCGTCGGCGGGCCAGCCCTGGGCGGCCAGGCTCGACCGCAACGCTTCGGCGTAGTCGGAGTAGGTGAAGTCGGGCAGCTCCGCGACGAGTGCCGTCGTCGTCCCGTGGTGCGAGTTCAGCCCGGCGAAGGACCGGCTGCACCCGCATTCGGAATCGGGTGAGTCTTCGCCGTCGTCGCAGCACGGGGCGATCCAGATCAGTTCGCCCTCGACGCAGTGGTTGAAGTCGTTTTCTCGCGCACCCTGGGTCTTCGAGGTGGCCACGAGCAGTTTCATGATGACTCCCTGTTCGATCAGATGTTCGAACAGGTATACCGGCGGGGTCCGACACTTTTCGGGACGGACCGGGGTGACCGTTGCGCGGGCCGTCTTGTCAGGGATAGCCTGACGGCTTGTCAGGGGGGTCCTGACAAGCCGAGGAAAGGCATGCCCATGTCCTCCACCGCGGAGCAGTCGGTCATCGCGGCGTGCTCGTTCTGTCTCAAGCCCAACACCGAGGTCAGCACCCTGGTCGCGGGCCCGGGGGTGTTCATCTGCGCGGACTGCGTGGTGCTGTGCCAGCAGGTCGTCGAGGCCAAATCGGGATCGGTTCCCCAGCTCGCCCCGTGGGAGCACGTGCACGAACTCGAGGACGTCCTGGCGACTCTGCCGCGAGTCGCCAGGACGTCGGTTCAAGTGGAAGAGAACCTCGCCGGCTGGGTTCGGCGTGCCCGGGAACTGGGCGCCAGCTGGGCCCGGATCGGTGACGCCCTCGGCATGACCCGTCAGTCGGCTTGGGAGCGATTCTCCGGCGAGGGATAGTCATACCTCGCCGGAGGAATCAGGCGGGCAGGTCGATCAGCGGTGCGAGGGCCGCGCGATGCCGCCCAGGAGTGCCCAAGGCGATCTCGTCGCTCTTCGCGCGCTTCAGGTACAGGTGCGCGGGGTGCTCCCAGGTCATGCCGATCCCGCCGTGCAACTGGATCGCCTCTTCGGCGGCGTGGACGGCGATGGGGGAGTTGCGCGCCTGAGCCACCGCGACGGCGATCGCGATGTCGTCGCCGGAAGCCAGGCAGTCGGCGGCGTAGCGCGCGGTCGCCCTGGCGTTCACCAGATCCGTGTACAGGTTCGCCAGCCGGTGCTTCAGCGACTGGAAGGACCCGACCTGACGCCCGAACTGGTAGCGCTCCTTGAGGTACCGCACCGTTTCGGTCAGCGCCCATTCGGCGATCCCGAGTTGTTCCGAAGCGAGCAGTCCCGCCGCGGTGAGGAGTGCCGTGTTCAGCGCGGACTCCGCCGTCGAGGAGCTTGCGACCTGCTTCGCGGCCACGTTCTCCAAGGTGACGTCGGCGATGCGCCGCGTCAGGTCCAGCGAGATCGCCTCGGTGACCGTCACCCCCGCCGAAGCCGCGTCGACCGTGTAGAGGCCAGGACCGTCGGGCCCGACCGCCGGGACGACGATCAGTTCGGCCACCGAAGCGTCGACGACGCTGCGGACCTGGCCGCTGAGCGTGCCGTCCGCGGCGGCGGTGACCGTCGAGGGGAACTCGGCGCCGGGCGCGGTCGACAGCGGTACGGCCAGCGCGCCGACGAGCGCACCCGCGGCCAGCTTCCCGAGCTTTTCCACCACTTCCGCCTGCGCAGTGTCGGTGGCCAGCAGGGCCGACGTCGCCAGCACGGCACTGCCGAGATAGGGGACGGGGGCGACGCTGCGCCCGAGTTCCTCCATCACGACGGCGACTTCACGCGCCGAAGCGCCGTGCCCGCCCAGCGCCTCCGGCACGGCGAGGCCCGCCGCGCCGAGGTCGGCGGCGAGCGTGCGCCACAACGTCAGGTCGTACGGTTCCGCCGTCTCGGTCCTGGCGATCAGGGCCGCCGGTTCGGCGCGGTCTTTGAACAGATCGCGGACGCTGGCGCGAAGGTCCTCTTCGACCTCGGAATACAACAGGTCGCTCATCGGGGCAGGTCCTTCCAGGCGACGTCCTTGTCGATCCGCGGCTCGGACGGCAGTCCCAGCACGCGTTCGGCGATGATGTTGCGCAGGACCTCCGAGGTGCCGCCCTCGATCGAGTTCCCCTTCGCGCGCAGGTAGCGGTAGCCGGCTTCGCGGCCGAGGAAGTTCACGCCGTCGGGACGCCGCATCGTCCAGTCGTCGTAGCGCAGGCCGTCGTCGCCGAGCAGTTCGATCTCCAGCCCGGACGCGGCCTGGTTCAGCTCGGAGAACGCGACCTTGACCGCCGAACCCTCCGGGCCGGGCGCTCCGGCGGCGAGTTGCTGCCGCAGCCGCGAACTCACCAGGCGCAGGCTTTCGCCCTCCACCCACAGTTTCAGCAGGCGGTCGTGCAGTTCGGACGTCCGCAGGTCCGGGCGCTCACGCCAGGTTTCCGCGACGACGCCGACCATGCCGCCGTCACGCGGGAACTCGGCCCCGCCGATGGCGACGCGCTCGTTCATCAACGTGGTCTGCGCGACCTTCCAGCCCTCGCCGACCGCGCCGAGGCGGTGCGCGTCGGGAATCCGGACCTCGCTGAGGAAGACCTCGTTGAACTCGGCCTCACCAGTGATCTGGCGCAGCGGCCGGACCTCCACGCCCGGCGCGGTCATGTCGCAGACGAAGTACGTCATGCCGCGGTGCTTCGGCACATCGGGATCGGTGCGGGTGACCAGGATGGCCCACTGCGACTTGTGCGCGCCCGACGTCCACACCTTCTGCCCGGTGACCACCCAGTCGTCGCCGTCGCGCACCGCGCGGGTGCCCAGCGCGGCGAGGTCGGATCCGGCGCCCGGCTCACTGAACAGCTGGCACCACACCTCCCGTTCGGTCCACAGTGGACGCAGGAAGCGCTGATGCTGCTCGGGGGTGCCGAAGGCGAGAATGGTCGGCGCGGCCATGCCGAGGCCGATCCCGATCCGCCGTTTGTCGTTGTCCGGGGCGCCCGCCGCCGCGAGCTCCTTCTCCACGACGGACTGCAACGAACGCGGCGCGTTCAGGCCGCCCAGGCCCTCGGGGAAGTGGATCCACGCCAGCCCGGCGTCGAACCGCGCGTCGAGGAAGTCCTGCCGTGGCGTGCTTTCCGGCGGGTACGCGGCCAGCAGATCGGCCACGCGCTGCTTGAGGTCCTGTGGGGTAGTCACTTCTTGGCCTCCGTGCGGTACTTCTTCAGTTCACGGTGTGCGAGCGAACGCTTGTGCACCTCGTCCGGACCGTCGGCCAGCCGCAGCGTCCGCACCTGCGCCCACATCTCGGCGACCGGGAAGTCCTGGCTGACGCCGCCCGCGCCGAACAGCTGCACGGCCTTGTCCAGGATCCACTCGACGGTGATCGGCGTCGAGATCTTGATGGCCTGGATCTCGGTGTGCGCACCCTGGTTGCCGACGGTGTCCATCAGCCACGCGGTCTTCAGTACCAGCAGCCGCTGCTGTTCGATCTTGACCCGTGCTTCGGCGATCCAGTCCTGCACCACGCCTTGTTCGGCGATGGGTTTGCCGAAGGTTTCGCGGGAGAGGGCCCGGCGGCACATGAGTTCCAGTGCGCGTTCGGCCATGCCGATGGCGCGCATGCAGTGGTGGATCCGTCCCGGTCCGAGGCGGGCTTGGGCGACGGCGAACCCGTCGCCTTCACCGGCGATGAGGTTCTCCGCGGGCACGCGGGCGTCGTCGAAGACGACTTCGGCGTGGCCGCCGTGGTCGCCGTCGGTGTAGCCGAACACGTGCATGCCGCGTTTGACGGTCATGCCGGGGGTGTCGCGGGGGACCAGGATCATGCTCTGCTGCTTGTGCGGGGGTGCGTCGGGGTCGGTTTTGCCCATCACGATGAAGATTGTGCAGTTCGGGTTCATCGCGCCGGAGATGTACCACTTGCGGCCGTTGATGACGTACTGGTCGCCGTCGCGGCGGATGCTGGTGGCGATGTTGCGGGCGTCGGAGGAGGCGACGTCGGGCTCGGTCATCGCGAACGCGGACCGGATCTCGCCGTCGAGCAAGGGCTGGAGCCATTGCTTCTTCTGCTGGTCGGTGCCGAACATGGTGAGGACTTCCATGTTCCCGGTGTCGGGTGCGGCGCAGTTCAGCGCGGTCGGGGCGAGCCGGAGGCTGCGGCCGGTGATCTCGGCCAGTGGCGCGTATTGCAGGTTCGTCAACCCGGCGCCGTGGTCACCGGGCAGGAAGAAGTTCCACAGCCCGCGTTTCCGGGCCTCGGCCTTGAGTTCCTCGACGATCGGCGGCTGTGACCATTCACTGTCACGCTCGGCCAGCTGAGCCTCGAAGACGGCCTCGGCCGGGTAGATGTGCGAATCCATGAACTCCAGGAGTTTCCCCCGCAGTTCCTCGGTTTTCGCGTCGAAGGCGAAGTCCATCTCTATCCCTCTTCCTTGAGAGTCTCGTTGCCGTGCGCGATCAACGGGACGACGCCCGCGCCGATGCCGTCGAACCCGGCGCCGACGGTCTGCCCCTTGCTGTAGCGGAGGTGGATGCCTTCCACGATCACCGCGAGTTTGAAGAAGGCGAAGCCCACGTACCAGTTGAGCCGGGAGACGTCGCGGCCCGAACGCTCGGCGTACCGCGCGATGACCTCGTCGTTGCGCGGATACCCCGGCGCGGAACTGGCGTTGGACACGAACTGCAAGGACACCTTGTCCCGCTCGGCGTAGGCCACGAGCAGCGCGAGGTCGGTCAGCGGATCGCCGAGGGTGGACATCTCCCAGTCCAGCACGGCGGTGATCCGGTCGTCGGCGTTCACCAGCACGTTGTCGAGCCGGTAGTCACCGTGGACGATCGACGGCCTGCCCGAAACCGGCACGGTCGAGGCGAGCCGGTCGTGCAGTTCGTCGACGCCGGGGAGGTCGCGGCTGCGGTTGCCGTCGAGCTGCTTCTTCCAGCGCCGCAACTGGCGTTCGAGGAAGCCCTCCGGACGGCCGAAATCGCCCAGCCCCACCGATTCCGGATCGACAGCGTGCAGCTCGACCAGCGTGTCGACCAGTTCGTCCGCGATGGCCTTCGTCCTGGCCGGTCCCAGCGCCGCCAGCTCGGTGTCCGAGCGGAAGGGCGTGCCCTCGACGAACTCCATCACGTAGAACCGCGAGCCGATGACGTCGGTGTCCTCGCACAGCAGCACGGTTTCCGGCACCGGGACGGCCGTGCCGTGCAGGCCGGAGATCACCCGGAACTCGCGGCCCATGTCGTGCGCGGTCGGCAGGACGTGGCCCAGCGGCGGGCGGCGGACCACCCAGCGGGACCGGCCGTCGCCCACGATGTAGGTGAGGTTGGACCGGCCCCCTTCCACGACCTGGCCGCTCAGGTCGCCCTGGACGAGGCCCGGCCGGTGCTCGTCCAGATGGGACTTGAGCCTGGCCAGGTCGAGGCCCGGCAGGTCGGACTGGTTCATCGTGCCTCCAGCGTCTCGCTTTCCGGTTACAGTACCGACCAGTCGGTATGTCGGGTAGTGGAGGTCCGGCGAGGTGCCGGAGGTCACTTCCTCAGGCGATCAGCCGGACGACCATCTCCGCGACACACGCCGGTTTGGGCTCGCCGTCGATCTCGATCGTCCACCGGACGATGGCCTGCTTGCCACCGGTGACGTCGGTGACCTCGACCAGTTCGGCGCCCGCCCTGATCTTCGATCCCACCTTCACCGGCTGGGGGAAGCGGACCTTGTTGAGGCCGTAGTTGATGCCCATCTTGAGCCCGTGGACCCGGTAGAGCTTCCCGACGAAGCCCGAAATGAGCGACAGCGTCAGGAAACCGTGGGCGATCGGCGCCCCGAACGGGCCCGCGGCCGCCTTCTCGACGTCGACGTGGATCCACTGGTGGTCGTCGGTGGCGTCGGCGAACAGGTTCACCCGTTCCTGGGTGAGCGTCAGCCATTCGCTGTAGCCGAAGTGCTCGCCGACGGCGTTCTCGAACTCCTGCAGGGAGGCGAATTCGCGCATGACTCAGTCCTTCGGTCCGCCGGCGACGTAGATGACCTGGCCGGAGATGAATCCGGCGCCGTCGCTCACCAGGAACGACGCGAGGTTGGCGATGTCGTCGGGCGTGCCGACGCGCTGGACCGGGATCTGCGACGCGGCCGCGGCCTTGAAGTCCTCGAACGACATGCCGATCCGCTCGGCGGTCGCCGCGGTCATGTCGGTGGCGATGAAGCCGGGGGCGATGGCGTTCGCGGTGACGTTGAACTTGCCCAGCTCGATCGCGAGGGTCTTGGTGAAGCCCTGCATGCCCGCCTTCGCCGCGGAGTAGTTGACCTGCCCGCGGTTGCCCAGCGCCGAAGTGCTGGACAGGTTGACGATGCGGCCCCACTTCTCCTGCGTCTGGTACTTCTGCACCTCACGGGTCATCAGGAACGACCCCTTCAGGTGAACGCCCAGCACCGAGTCCCAGTCCTGCTCGGTCATCTTGAACAGCAGGTTGTCGCGGGTGATGCCGGCGTTGTTGATCAGCACGGTCGGCGCGCCGAGTTCCTCGGCCACCCGGGTCACCGCCGCCTCGACCTGCGCGGCGTCGTTGACGTCCAGTGCGACACCGACGGCCTTGCCGCCCTCGGCGACGATCTCCTCGGCTCCCTGCTTGACGCCCGCTTCGTCGAGGTCCAGCAGGCCGACGGCGAACCCGTCGGAAGCGAGGCGCTTGGCCACGGCCGCGCCGATGCCTCGGCCTGCTCCGGTGACGATCGCTACGCGGGAGGGGTGTTCGGTCACGGGTCTGCTCCTCGTCGTCGAGTTGAAGTGAAAGGGAGTCTGCCGTACTAAGCGGTCGGTCTGTAGACATGCGGGGGATTAGCCCGCATGTGACCGTAATCACCGCGTGCCCGAACGGCTATTCCGGGCGACCTGATCGTCCCCGACGTATAGCGCTCCGACCTGCACTTCCGAAAGCCTCGGCGCACCGATACGAGCGCAAACGGAGGTGCCACATGCGCCGAAGAGCCCATGTCCTGGCCAGTCTGCTCCTGGTGACCATGCTCGGGGTGACCAGCGCACAGACCGCGCAGGCCGCTTCCGACCCGGCACCGCCGGAGAACGCGGCGATGCCGGGGCCTCGCACCCTCACGCTGATCACCGGCGACCGGATCACCGTGCAGGAGCGTCAGGGGGAGGTGCCGGCGCTCTCGGTGCAGCCGGGACCCGGCCGGGAACGGATGGGATTCCAGCGCAGTCAGGACAAGAACGGCTGGTCGGTCTTCCCCGCCGACGCCCTCCCGCTGGTGGCGAAGGGCGTGTTGGACGAGCGGCTGTTCCGGATCGACCGGTTGCTCGCCGACGGCTACGACGACGGCGCGCGGCCGACCCTGCCGCTGATCGTGCAGCAGGACGGCGCGGTGGCCGGCGCGGGCGCGACCGCGGTGCGGCGGCTGGACAGCGTCGGCGCGACCGCGTTCGCCCAGCCCAAGGACCGCGCGGGGGAGTTTTGGTCCACGTTGACCGGTCCGAGCGCGGCTTCGGTGCGGAAGGTGTGGCTGGACCGGAAGGTCAAGGCGAATCTCGACCGCAGCGTGCCCCAGATCGGTGCGCCGGAGGCGTGGCGGAGCGGGTTCACCGGCAAGAACGTCAAGGTCGCGGTGCTGGACACCGGTGTCGACGGCAAGCATCCGGATCTGGCGGGCAAGGTGGTCGCGGCCAAGGACTTCTCGGGTGGCGAGGACCCCACCGACCGGCACGGTCACGGCACCCACGTCGCCTCGACGATCCTGGGCTCCGGCACGGCTTCCGCCGGGCGGCTCAAGGGTGTCGCTCCCGACGCCGGGCTGCTCGCGGCCAAGGTGCTCGGGGACGACGGCAGCGGCGGCTGGTCGGAGATCATCAGCGGCATGGAGTGGGCCGTCGCGGAGGGCGCGAAGGTGATCAACCTTAGCCTCGGCGGCGATGACACCGAGGATGTCGATCCGCTCGAGGCGGCGGTGAACCGTCTCACCAAGGACAACGGCGTGCTGTTCGTGATCGCCGCGGGCAACGACGGGGACAGCGGGGCGGGCACGGTGGGCTCACCGGGCAGCGCCGACGCGGCCCTCACCGTCGGCGCGGTCGACCGGGCCGACGCGCTGGCGTCGTTCTCCGGCATGGGACCGCGCCGAGGGGACAACGCGGTCAAGCCGGAGATCACCGCGCCGGGCGTGGGGATCGTCGCGGCGAAGGCGGGCGGCGACTATCAGCCGATGTCGGGCACCTCGATGGCGACGCCGCATGTCGCCGGAGCGACGGCACTGCTCGTCCAGCAGCACCCCGACTGGCGTCCCGAGCAGATCAAGGCCGGGCTCACGGGTACCGCGAAGCCGGCCGAGGGGCTGACAGTCTTCCAGCAGGGAGCGGGCCGGACCGACGTCGCCAAGGCGGTCGAGCAGCGGGTGAACGCCGACGTCACCACGGTGGCCTTCGGCACCGTCCCGGCGGCCGACCCGAAACCGCTGACCCGCGAGATCACCTACCGCAACAGCGGTGACCGGTCCGTCGAACTCGACCTGCGGCTGGACGTCCGCGACGAAAACGGGAAAGCGGCGGCCGACGGCCTGTTCACGGTGGACCGGCCGAAGGTCACGGTGCCGGCGGGCGGGACCGCGACGGCGGCGATCACGGTGAACCCCGGGCAGAAGCCCCGCGCTGCCTACGGCGGCACCCTGCTCGCCACCTCCGCCGACGGTGTCGAGGTACGCAGCCTGATCGGCGCGGACCTGCAGCGTGAGGTCTTTTCGGCCGACGTCAAGCTTTTCGACCGCAAGGGCAACGGCCCCGGTCCGCAGGGGCCGAGCGGCTTGCTGATCGTGACCAATTTGGACAGTGGCGACATGAAGATCTTCGTCGCGCAGGAAGGCGGAGGTCCGATCCGGTTGCCGCAGGGCCGGTACCTGTTCGTCTCGGAGATCTCCGAGTCGCCGGGGTCGAGTTTGGTCGCGGAACCGGGTTTCGTGCTCGATCGGGACCGGGAAGTCGTGCTGGACGGGCGGCTGGCGAAACCCGTGACGGTGCGGACCGATCGCCGGGACGCCAGTTCGAACGGTCAGATCGTCGCCTTCACCGAACAGATCGCGGGCCGGGGGGTCACGAGCCATTCGTGGTACCAGCCGAGGCTCTTCCACGACGTCCAGTACTCCTACGTCGCCCCCACCCGTACTAACGTGCCCGACTTCGACTTCCTCGTCACGACCATGCTGAGCAAGCAGACCGGCGAAGGCAGGTCGGAGAACAGCCCCTACCTCTACAACCTGCAATTCCCCAGCAACGGCAGGGTTCCCGACGTCTCCGCCTACCGGGTGCGTGACCACGAACTGGCCAAGGTGAACGCCGGCTACGCCAGTACCGGCAAGCAATGGGGCAACCTGCACGTGCTGCCGTCGCCCTACGACAACGAAGTCGCCCTCGGCAACGCCTGGTTCCTCACCGCCCAGGCCCAGCTGCCCTCGACGCGGGAAGAGTTCTACAGCACCGGGAAGGTCCGGTGGCTGAAGCGGCTCTTCGTGGACCGGCTCGGTACCAACGGAACTTGGAGCGACACCGAGGAAACGGCGGCAGGCGTCGAGTACCGGGCGGGTCAGCGCTCCCGGGAGGACTGGAACCGCGCGGTCGTCGGCCCGACGCTGGCGAAGCTGACCAAAACGGTGCGCGACGGGGACACCTTCAGTCTCCTGTTCCCGCTGCTCGCGGCCAGTGGTGACCACGTCAGTCTGTCGGCGGTGGAGGGCACCACCCGGCTCATGCGGGACGGGAAGGAAATCGGTTCCGTGCCCAGGGTGCCAGGCCACCTCTGGCCGAACAACGGCCCGGTGACCTTCACCGTGCCGCCGGAAGCGGGCGAGTACACGCTGACCATCGACGCGAAACGGCCGGAAGGCGCCAACGCCGAACTGTCCGCCAACGTGGTCACGTCGTGGAAGTTCCGCTCGCAACGGGCGGTGGGCGAGAAGCCGCTTCCGCTGATGGCGCTGAGGGCCACTCCGTCGCTCGGCTCGGCCAACGACGCCTGGCGTCTGCTGCCGCTCGCCGTGCCGATCGAGGTCCAGCGCCCCGCCGGGGTGACGGGCACCGTCCGGCAGGTCACCGCCGAGGCCTCCTTCGACGGCGGCGAGACCTGGCATCGGCAGCCCGTCGTCGGGAGCGGCGAGCACCGGCAGGCCTTCGTCGTGGCGCCGCTGTTCAGTTCGTCGCCCTTCGTCTCGTTGCGGTTGTCCGCGACGGATTCGGGCGGCGGTTCGGTGACGCAGACGATCATCAACGCCTACCGCCTGCGGTAGGCGACAGCAGCTCGTGAGTGGTAAGGACGGTTCTAACCGTCCTTACCACTCACGAGGGTGTTCAGCCTGCGCGCCTGCCCAGGACCTCGGTGATCAGCTTCGGCAGGTCGCCGCCGTGCCACGAACTGGGCGAGAACCGCTCCTGCGCGATCCCCTCCCAAAGCTCGGTCGTCTCGCCGTCGTCCAGCGAGACGCCCTCCTCGCGGGGCACGAGAGTGCCGATCTCCTGCGCCGCGACGCCTTCCCCCGCAAGGGTTTTCTTGGCCAGCTCGACGTCCTGCGGCCGCACGGCGACCACGAGCGTCCAGTCGCCCCAAGCCTGAGCGAGCTCGAACCGGCCGAGTCCCGACTGTTTGCAGACATCGACGAGCGCCTCGTCCAGATGGATGTCCGTCGTGACGCGCGCGCCGAGGCCGTTGGCGCCGCAAAGGGACCGCACGGTCGGGAAAAGCCCGTCGGACACGTCCATCGCCGCGCGTGCCAGCCCTGCCGTGGCGAGCGTCCTCCCGGCGGTCACCTGCGCCATCGGGCGGCAGGCACGTTTCCGGATTTCGGCGACGACGGACTCGGGAAGCCGCGCCTGCTCTTCGACGAGCAACGCGTACGACCAGAGATAGCCGGGCGAACCGACCAGCAGCAGCCGATCCCCGACTTCCGCGCCCGCGCGCCCGAGCCTGCTCCCGGGGACGCACCGGCCGATCGCGGTCGCGGTGAGCTGCCGGACCGGGCCGTCCCGGAGATCGCCGCCGACGACTTTGGTCCCGTGAAGCGCGGTGCAGTCGTCCACGCCGTCGAGGAGCCGACGGAACTCGCCCGCCGTGGTGGTCTTCGGCAGCGTGTAGTTGACGACCAGCCCGAGCGGGGTGGCGCCGGCCGCCGCGAGATCGGACAGGTTGATCGTCGCGAGCAGCCAGCCCGCGTGGTACGGATCCGTTTCACCCAGGATGGTGACCAGCGGGGTGGGGCAGCTGTCCGTGGTGGCGACCAGTTCGCCGCGAAGCCCTTCTGAAGCGTCGAGGACGGCACAGTCGTCACCGAATCCGCGGACACCGCCGTAGCGCGGCCGCAGGAGGTGCTCCAGGATCGCGTGCTCGCCGAGGTCGCCGAGGCGGACGTGGTCGCCGACGGGCGAGAGGTCAGTTACGCCCGACATGATCCGCCAATCGGGACGGGGCCACGGAGTGGTCGCTGGAGTAGTTGTGCGGCAGCGTGCCGTAGGGCTGGTCGCTGCCGGTGGTGGCGAACAGCATGAGGTTGCAGATCCGCGTGCCGGGGTGCAGGAGTACCGGATGCCGCAGGTGGTTCACGATCTCCAGGGTCAGCACGGCGCCCTTCTCGCGGCCGAAACCGGGACTGACCTGACCGCACAGGACGACGCTGATGCCGAGCCGCGCGTAGTCGCTCGTACCGTCGACGAGCCCGGCGAGTTTCTCCGACAGCCCGATTTTCTCCAGTGTCGGCGCGAGAACGACCTCGCCGGGTTCGATGCGCAGCCTGCCGTCGGCGTCGAGTTCCTTCTTCCGGAGTTCCGGATAGGTGCTCCGGTCGGCGATGTCGACGGTGCCGGTGGATTCCAGCGCGAACGCCTCGCCGCCGAGCCGCAGGCTGATCGCGGCGGGCCGGACGAGGTCCGGTTCGAACGGGGTGACGGTGAGTTCCCCGGTCCGGTGCGCGCGTTTGATCGCCTTGTCGGTCAGCACCCCGCGGCGCTGGACGGGCCAGGTCAACGGCATGACGCCACCGCTTTCGCGACGGAACCGACGAGCAACCGGAAATCGGTTTCGGTCAGTTCGCCGTTGGGCTGGTCGTCGGTCTGGCCGGGTTCGCAGTAGACGACGGTGGTGCTGGTGCGATGCGGACCCTGGATCACCACCGTCGCGGTCAATCCCGCGTCGATCGGCCGGACGGTGTGCACGATCGCGGTGTCGCACGAGTAGACGTCGCCGCGCCGGACGCTCGGAGTGTTCTCCACCTCTAGGCGGGCTTCGCCGTCCGCGAGCAAGGCGGCCGGGTTCGCCGGATCGGCGCCGTAGCGGTACCGGTCGTGCGCCTTCCCGCCCTCGGTGGTTTCGCGGAACTCGGCCATGTGCAGGCCTTCACCGGCGATGATCGTCGAGGCGAATTCCCACCGGTGGCTGTGCGGATTGGATTCGCCACGGGACGGTTCCGCGGATTCCGGCCAGACGTGGAGCCGGATCCGGAACTCGGCGGAGGCGTGGAGCACCATTTTGGCGAACCCGTTGGGGTGCCAGTAGGAACGCTTCGCCGCGGCTCGGACGGCTTCTTCGTCATCGAGGATTTCTTCGAGCCACGAAAGGAAAGTACCGGGAGCGTCCTGGATCCGGTGCGCCACCGAGCGCAGCCAGCTCAGGTCCGCGTCGCCGTCGCCGGGGTGCGTGGCGGTGACACCACGGAGGAAAGCGGCGGTGGTCGTCGATGGCGGAGTGTCGATCATGAAGTCGTACCTGGGGTTCCTGGAGGACTGAGCGGGGGCGCGGCGACGGCGAGTGCGGCCGCGCGAAGGGAGGTGACGGCGTCGAGCGTCTGCCAGATGGGTAGGTCCCCGCTTCCCCAGGCCCACAGCCCTTGTTCGGCGTCATAGCGCTCCCAGAGGGTTCCGAGCGCCCGGTTGAGCCGGGGGAGTGGCAGGAGCGGGGCGGTGGCGAGCGCTTGGACGACCCAGGCGGCGGTGAAGTGCCGGATGATGATCCGGGTGGTTCCTTCACCGTCGGGGCGGGGCCTCTCGAGATCTTCGGCCACGCCGTCGTCCGAGTGCGACCGCTCGATGAGCCATTGTGTGGCTTCGTCGGCGGCGTCCCGGACGTCGTTGCGATCTTCACGGCTGCGTAGAACGTCCCTAAGGGCGACGACCGATCGCGCGGTGTGGACCACCGAAGCCTCCGGGGCGACGAGGCCTGCTTCGTTCTTCTCCGGCCACAGCTGTGAGCCGTCGAAGTCGAGCCGGGCCGCCAGGAGGGCGTCGATCAGCCGGTCGGTCAGCGGGGCGTCCGGCCGCAGCCGGACCGCCGTGTGCAACACGGCGGACAACAGGTACGGACGGGTCCTGCTGTACGGGTCCAGCGACCCTTCGAGCAGGCCCAGCCCTTCGTCGGCGGACATGGTGCTGGTGCGGAACAGCGCGTCCACCACCGACGCGGTGGTCTCCGGCCGCTTGCCGCCCGAGCGGCCCCGCCAGCCGTGCTCCGACTGCAGTGCGTAGAGATCTTCGGCGAGCGTATGTAGGTCGATGTAGGGATCGCCTACCACGAGCATCGCGTTGATTCCGTACGCGGTGCTCAGCGCTTTCGGGCCGGTGTTCTTCTGCAGGTTGTGCCGCCAGCCGAGCGGTTTGCCCTCGGCGTCGCGGATCAGGTGCGCGGCGAGTTTGGCGCCGACGGTGTGGAAGACCTGCAGCAGCGAACGGGAGGTGTCCACGGCGCCGGCTTCGCCGATCGCGGGCGGGGTGTGATCCTGGGGTGATCGGGCCTTTTCCACCAGCGTGACCAGCGCGTTCGCGGCACGGAAGTGGTCGTCGAGCTGGCGTGCGTTGTGCGCGGACGGCAGGTACTTGCCGGTCTCCCACTGGGTCAGGTTCGCCCGGGTGACCCCGATGATCCTGGCGGTCTCCGCCTGCGTTTCGCCTGTGGCCTTGCGCAACCTTCGCAGCTCACGGCCGACACCCGACGCGGTAACGGTTTCCGCATCAGGGCTTACCGGCTGGTCCCCAGCCGATGTAGGCTTCATGTAGGCACTAGACACGGGCTTACCTACCTCTGGTAGGCAATGTAGGGCGGTGACTGAACGTGCACACAACGGCGAGAGTACAGCAAGCGAATCGGACCGTGATGGCGCCTTGGTCAACGTCGTGTCACAACGTGCGAAATACCGCACCGGGACCTGTTCTACCAGGTCCCGGCGTTCGTGACCCACCCGGCGACCAGGGCCGGTATGACCCGGGCGCGACCGGAAAGCGGATGCTGTCAGCCATCTGAATGTGACGCTGCGCATCCGAACCGGCTCGAGCCGTCTGCGGGCCACACGAATGCCGTAGTAGGCGTCGTGTGTGCCGACCCGAGTCCGCGCTTCGCAGCATCGGGGGTGAACCCCATGACCCACCACGAGAACCACACGTCAGCATCCCGAACTTGGTTCGATCGACTCGCCGATCGTTTCCACGAATGGCTTTTCGCGACCGGCGAAGACGCCAGAGCCGCCGAGCGCGGCTGGCAGGTGACCCGCGTACCGAAAAGCAGGCGACGCGTCTATCGCGACCCTCGCTGGGACACCGTGCACGCGTGCGAACCGTGCGGGGGCACGGGGTGGTGGCCCTACGAGGACGCCGTTTGCCCGGACTGCGCCGGCGTCGGTGTCGTCCGCTCCATTCCCGCGGCGGCGGTGGCCGCCGAGCACACCGCCGGACGGACAGGAGGAAGGTCATGAACCGTTGGCAGGAACCACAGGCGATCGCCGAACTGGCCAGGGAGGTCACGGTGGTCAGGAGGCCCAACCCGTTCACCGCCCTCTATCACTGGCGGTACGAGATCGGCGCGCTGATCGTCGTCCCGTACGCGCTGTTCTCCCTGTTCCAGGCCGTCGGCCCGATCTGGGCCGCAGTCGTGCTGTTCGGCGTCGTCAACTGGCTGTTCTACTGGAAATCGGCGCGACGCTTCGTTCGTGACCGGCTCCGGTCGGTCGTCGTGCAGCACCGGTTGCGGACCGGGTTCGCCCGGGCGCGGGTGTGCACGCTCGACGGCAAGCTGCCGGTGATCCTGTGGACCAAACCCAGGGGCGACGAAGTCGAGGTCACCCTGTTCTGCCCGGCGGGGGTCGGCTACGAGCGCATCGAGCAGCGGCGGGCACTCCTCGCCGCGGCGTGCTTCGCCACCGACGTCCATGTGTACCGCCATCACAAGCGGGCCAACGTGGTGCACCTTTCGGTCTGCACGGCGCGGTTGCGCAAGGACGCGGACGAGGACGGTTTCGAGCTCACGCCCGGTCTGCCGCCCGCGCGACGATATGCCGGGCAAGCGGCCGGTGCCGCCATTCCCCTGCCGGGGCACGTCGCAGGAATTCCTCGCGCAGCGCGGCGATGAACGCTTCACCGCGCGCGTTCGCCAACGGCCGCATCGGGCCGGAGCGGGTGTGCGCGGTGAAGAACGTGTCCGCGTCCGGATGGACCATCGGGAACGACAACGGCTCGTCCCGTTCGAGCACGGCGCCCTCCAGCGCGGGTAGGAGCCGGTCTTCCCAGGAGCGGTCCCCGGCGGGGACGTGCTCCCGCAGGACGTCGGACAGCACGGTGAACGGCCCGCCCGGCTCGGTGCTGTGCGGCCAGTAGACGACCGAAAGCCATCCGCCCGGCCTCAGCGCGCCGGCCCAGGATCGGAGCGCTGCGTCGGGTTCGGGAAGTTGCTGCAGGCCGAAGACCGATACGACGGCCGCGGCCGCGACGTCGAGAGTCGAGGCGTCGCCTTCGACGACGCGCACGAGCGGGTTGCCCGCCGCCCGGCGCCGGGCCAGCGCGGTCATGCCCTCCGACAGGTCGATACCGATGATTTCGCGGCCCGGCAGCCGTTCGGTTAGCAGGTCCAGTTCCGGGAAGGTCCCGCAGCAGGGGACGAGAACGGGACCGTCGGGCAATGCCTGAGGGAGGGCCCGTACCGCCGCGGCGACCCAGGGCGCGAACCGGGGGACGTAGTAGGCCTCGTACCCCTCGGCGGCTTCGTCCCATCCCCTGGCGAGGCCTCCGGTGGTCAGGACGCGACCTGCAAGGTCTCGGTGTCGGGCTCGGTGGCGACCACCCGGGCCGGGATCAGGAGCGACGCCAGCGCGATCAGCCCGGTCAGCGCCATCGCGCGTTCGACCAGCCCCAGCGGGATCGCCTGCCACCACGGCCTGCCGCCGTTCATCGACACCACGATCGCGCCGAGGATCACGCCGAACCAGGCCAGCGCCGCCACCGCGAGCACCCGCGTCACCGCGCGGCGCGCGGGGGAGGACGGGAAGACGGCCTTCGCGGCGAACCACACGGCCAGCGGCAGGCAGACGAAGGCCACCACGCTCGCGATCCGGTGCACGGTCCCGCCTGCGCTCGGCCCGATCGCCCAGTTGTTCTTGGGGAACGCCACGATCACCACCAGGCTCAACGTCCAGAGCGCGCAGAAGACCGACGCCGCGGACAGCGCCGGAAGGTGCCTGCGGCGGATCAGCGCGCCGAAGCCGACCGCCGAACCGAACGCGACCAGCAGGACCGCGACGTCGAAGATCCACTTGTTCTCGCTCAGCGCGTATTCGCTGATGGTGCGGCGGACCGGGCTGATGCCGCTGGTGGCGGGGAGGACCTGCAACAGCAGGATCAGCAGCGCGCCACCGGCGACCGAGACCACGGCGGCGAACAGGGCCAGCGGGGATCTGGCGGTGACCTGGGACGTCGTCATGGTTGAAAGGTAACCACCCAACCTGAAGGTTTTCTTAGGCCGACCTGTCGGAATCGACAGGAAAGTCCCATTCTACGGCGCACGTGGTGGTGATCGTTCCGGCACGGTCGGTGAGATCGTTGGGCCGAAAGGGGTGCAGGCGACTTGTGGCGGGTCCCTCAGGTGGGGTCCCGGGTCTAGGGTCTCGCTACCGGTGACCTCACCCGGTCACCGGACTGTCCAAGGAGGTCAGTCTGTGGGGTATTCACCAAACCGGCGAAGAGCGGGATGGACGGCGGCGACACTGGTGCTCGCCGGCACCTTCGTGGCACTTCCGTCGGCCACGACGGCAGGGGCCGCGGACAACGTCGTGCGAGCCAACCAGGCCGTGGCGCGGTCCTGTTTCGCCGCGTTGCAGAAGCCGGGCACGTCCGGCACCGATCGCCGGGAGTTCACGTCCACTGTAGACGGTCTGCTCCAGGCACGCCTCGCGCCGCGTGGCGGCAACGAGGGTGACTGGGACCTCGCCGTCTTCGACAAGGCCACCGGCGCCGTGGTCGCCGCGTCCGCCGCGTTGCGCAGCCACGAGCTCGCCGAAGGCTTCGTGAAGAAGGACCAGAAACTGGTCGTGCAGACCTGCCGGTACGACGGGCAGACACGCGACGCGGTCCTGGGGGTCGACTTCCTCGCGCTCACGCCGCAGGGAACACCGACCGGCGCCGTGCCCCCGCCGCAGCGCGCCGAACTGGTCCGGGTCGAGACCCCGGCCAAGCAGGACAAGGACAAGCTGCTCCGGCTCGGCCTGGACGTCACCGAGAAGGCCGACGCCACCGGCGTCGAGGTCGTCCTCGCCAACGACGCCGACCGGAAGACGCTGGCCGACAACGGCTTCAAGTCCAAGGTCGTCGACGCAGACCTCTCGGCCCGGTCGATCCAGAACGCCAAGACCGACCGCGAGTACGCCGCGAAGACGCCGGGCTCCACGCTGCCGTCCGGGCGCACGAGCTACCGGCACCTCTACGACTACCAGTTCGAGGTCAAGGAACTGGCCCGCAAGAACCCCAAGCTCGTCACGGCGTTCACGCTGCCGCAGCCGACCTGGGAAGGCCGTGACGTCATCGGCCTGGAGATCGCCACCGACGTCAAGAACATCGCCGACGGCAAGCCCGTCAACTTCACCATGGGCGTGCACCACGCCCGGGAGTGGCCCGCGGGCGAGCACGCCATGGAATGGGCGCACGAACTGGTCAAGGGTTACACCGGCAACAACGCCGAAATCCGCGGCCTGGTCGGCCGGACGCGCAACATCGTCGTGCCGATCGTCAACGCCGACGGCTTCGAAATCTCCCGTGAAGCCGAGCCCAAGGGCGACTTCTCGCGCTTCGACTACGAGATGAAGCGCAAGAACTGCAACGTCAACGACTCGCCCAAGGAGTTCGCGACCGGCGTCTGCAAGGCGAACCCCGGCGGCCGTGAACGCGGCACCGACCCGAACCGCAACTACGCGGGCTTCTGGGGCGGCGCCGGCGCGTCGACCGTGTGGCGCAACGACACCTTCCGCGGGGCAGGGCCGTTCTCCGAGCCGGAGACGCAGAACATCCGCTCGATCGTGTCCAACCGCCAGGTGACCAACCTGATCACGCTGCACACCTTCTCCAACCTGGTGCTGCGTGTCCCGGGTGTCGCCGCCGTCCGCCCGCCGCTCGACGAGCCGGCGTACAAGGCTCTCGGCGACAAGATGGCCTCGCGCAACGGGTACACCAGCCAGCCGTCGTGGGCGCTCTACGACACGACCGGCTCGACCGAGGACTGGTCGTACTGGGCCACCGGTGGCTGGGGCTTCACCTTCGAGATCGGCAACACCGAGTTCCACCCGCCGTTCCAGGCCGGTGTCGTCGCCGAGTACACCGGCGTCGCCCCCGCCGCGGGCGCGGGCAAGGGCGGCAACCGCGGTGCCTTCATCGACATGCTGGCCAACACCGCCGACCCGGCGGCCCACTCGACGCTGATCGGTACGGCGCCGAAGGGGTACCAGCTGAAGCTGCACAAGACGTTCCAGACGCCGACGTCGCCGGTCGTGCAGCCGGACGGCTCGACGAAGCCGCCGATCTACGTGACCGACAACCTGAACTCGTCGCTGTCCTCGACCGGCGGCCGGTTCGCGTGGTCGATCAACCCGTCGACCCGGCCCTACGTCGCGGGCCGCTACGGCCGCGAGCCGCAGGGCCCGGCGCAGGCGAACATCGCGGTGGCGAACCCGGCGGGCGTGCCGGCGATCAACACCAACTACCCGGCCGATCCGGCCTCGGAGAGCTTCACGTTCCACGTGGACGGGCTCCCCAAGGTGGACAACGGGAAGTTCAGCGTCGACGTCAAGTGGGCCAGCCCGGACACCGACTGGGACCTGTACGTCTTCGACGCCGCGGGCAACATGGTGTCGTCGTCGGCGAACGGCGGGACCACGGAAGAGCACGCGACCCTGTTCGACCCGCCCGCCGGGGACTACCGGGCCGTGCTGGTCAACTTCGCCCAGGCCAACCCGTCCACTGTGGACGACTGGACCGGCGGCGTGTCGTTCCAGTCGCCGATCCCGCCGACCTACGGCCCCAAGGAGGCGTACCAGCTGACCTGTACGTCGCCGAAGGGCAAGCTCGTCGGGCTGGCGGACGTCTACATCGACCGCGGCCAGACGGTCGACGTCGGTGAGGTCTGCACCCGTTCCGCGCGCGCCAAGAAGGAGCGCTCAGGCCGGTAATCCGTCCTGGTAATGGGCTGAAGGGCCCTTTCCCCGCATACGATGCGGGGAAAGGGCCCTTCGTCGCGTAAGACGAGGTGAAGGGCCCCTTCGGCTCCCGGCCCTCAGACGGTGCCGACCACCCGGTCCCGTACCACCCGCATCGTCGGTGAGTCCACAGTGGACGGCTCCGCCGCCAGCCAGCCGCCGATCTCGTGCAGGAACTGCTCCGGCGTCATCGGCGGTGCGGGGGAGGGATCGTCGTGCTCGGTGGTGATCTCGCCGGTCCGGCTCGGGTACACGATCATCGCCCCGCGCAAGGTGACCCCCGGCAGGATCCGCCGGTACTCGGCGAGGCTTTCGGTCAGCCTGCTCCCGCCGCCGCGGAAGGCACGGCCGTTGCGCAGCAGGCGGTCGTCGTCCCCGGTTTCGTAGTGCCCCGGCAGCCACAGCTTCGATTCGATGAGCACGAGCCGCTTTCCGCACAGCACCGCGTGGTCGACGTCGGCGAACACCGAGTCCGGCCACGAGAGGCCGTGGAAGATGCGGGCGCCGGGCAGCCGGGTCAGATAGCGCTCGAGCAGGTCGGCGGTGAGCCGTTCGGCGAGTTCGTCGGTCTCGGTGCCGGGAGTGCCGAACACGCGCTTCCCGCCGAACTCGGCGGCGAACCGGTTCTTGGCGCGGGAGGCGGCGAGGTAACCGCGAGCGAGCCGCTGCACCAGCAGGGCCGTTCCGGCGGTCAGGATCAGCCAGATGATCAGCGTGGGCGCGGAGAAGCCGACGCCGGTCAGTACCGGCAGCAGGACCAGCACCATCCCGCCGACCGCAGCCACGACCGGGGTGTGGCCGGGGCCGCGCCGCCGTCCGTGGCGCACGCGCTCGTCCTGCGCGGCGAATTCCCACCATTCGAGGTCGTCCGGATCGATCACGACCTGCTCGGGTTCGTAGCCCGGTTCGTCGCCGAAGCGACGTCTCGGCCGCGGCCGGATCGGCGCGCGCACGGAGCGCCCGCCCGCGTCGTAGCCCGCGCGCCGCAGCGGATCGCTGAGCGTGTCGTAGGCCTCGCGGACCAGCTGGAACGTGAGCGCGGAACCGCCGGCGTCCGGGTGATGCGACTTCGCCAGCCGCCGGTACGCGGTTTTGATCTCGTTGACCGAGGCGGCCTTGCCCACGCCGAGCACTTCGTAGTAATCGACAGCTGGCACGGGCGGTTCACCTCCAAAGGGCCGGGCCGCAACACTATTCGGCCGCCGCCGGTCGCCCGCAACCACCTCCGCGGCGCGTCGGGGTGACCTCGCGGGCATACTGTTTCGCCTGTGGCGGAACGAGGTCCGCCTCCGGCGCGTCCTGGATATCGTGGAGATCGACAGCGTACGAGGAAGGACAGCCGTGGAAGAACCGATTACCGGCACGGCCGCGGGGGTGCCGTTCACGGTCTTGCCGCCATCGGCCGAGGTCAGCGGCCCCGCGCCGGTGGTCGTCGCCTGGCACATGATCGACGCGCCCCGCTCCGACGCCGCGTTCGCGGCCGCGTTGCCGCTGGCGGGGGTGCCCGCGTGGCGCGTGTACCTCGGAATGCCCTTGTGCGGCGCGAGAATGGTCGACGGCAGTATGGACGCGCTCGTGGAGCGGGCCGTCCGTGACGCGATGCTCGCCTACATCGATCCCATCGCCGCGCAGGCGGCGCTGGAGTTCCCCGCCGCCCTGGCCGAACTGCGCGAACGCTTCGGTTTCGACACGTCCCGGATGGCCGTCGTCGGCGGTTCGCTCGGCGGCGCCGTGGCGCTGACGATCCTGACCACGCGGGAGATCCCGGTCCGCGCGGCGGCCCTGATCAACCCCGCCGTGCGGGCGCGTTCGGTGATCGGCGTGGTGGAAGGCATGCTGGAGCAGCCTTATCCGTGGAACGACGAGGCGGACCAGGCGGCGGACCGTCTCGACTTCGTCGCACGATCGGGTGAAATTTCGGCCAGGGACACGCAGGTTCCGTTGCTGGTGGTCAGCGGCGAAGAAGATTTCCCCGCGTTCCGCGAGGACGCCGGCGAACTCGTCGAGGGATTGCGCGGGCAGTACGCCGAGCCGGACGACGTCCGCCTGGCCGAGGTGCCCGGTCTCGCGCACCCGCTGGCCGAAGACCCGGGGATCGAACCGGCGCCGCAGCTGCCGATCGCCAAGGTGGTCGACGACGCGGTCACCGAATGGCTGGTCCGCCACCTGCGCTAGCAACCAGCGGGCGGCCCCGACCGGGCGGGGCCGAATTCCAGCCGGAGTTTGTCGGTCTTGGGGAGCACGAACGCGACACCGCTGTTCGCCCGCCAGTCCGACGGCACGAACACGTACTGGCCACCGGACTGGAGCAGCAGTTTCAGCCCGGTGTACCGGTATTTGTAGGCGGCGTCGGGATCCGCGCATTTCACCTGGAGGACACCGCCGGAGGTGAGGTTGAGGCTTTCGGCGCTGTAGAGCGTCGCGGCGGGGCGTGCGGGGAGCTGCGCCGCGACCTCGAATCCGCGCCGGACGCCGATGGCGGCCGAGTAGTCGCTGACGGCCCAGAACAGCCCGATGCTGACCAGCGCGTACCCGAGGACGAGTTCCAGCAGGCTCGATCGCAGCGCCGAAGCCCAGTGCCGCCAAGCGAACAGCAGCATCAGCACGCCGAGTGCGAAGCCGAGTCCCGGCAGGCCCGGGCGGTCGCGGAACGGCTCCGGGTTCAGCGTGACGAACACGGTCGCGCAGACCAGCAGGGCACCGAGTCCGGCCGCGACCGGGGCGCAGATCCGGAGCAGCCGGGCCCACGCACGCTCGGTCAGCCGCAACCGCAGGATCCGGACGGCGATCACGAAACCGAGCACCGCCCCCGCGGCGCCCGCCAACGGCAGGTACAGCCCGTCGACGCCGCGCGCGAAGATCTCGTCCGGGGTCTGGGCGAGAAGCGTGTAGTGCACGCGGAAGTACGCGAAAAGCACCTGCGTCTCGACGAGTCCGAAGAAGTACAGCAGCGCGGTGAGCAGCGTGGTGTTGGCCAGTACCGCACCGACCAGCTTGAGCGCCTGTGGCGGCCCGGGGTCGGGCTCGGCGGCCGTGGGCCGCGCCGCGCGGTCATCCCGACGTGGTCTCGGTGGGTTGCTCGCTGGTGGACGCCGGGCTTTCCGAGGTCGTGGTCTCCTCGGTGACCTCGGGCGGGCACACCTTGGCCTTGATCGTCACCGTCCCGCCGGGTTTGACCGGGGAGTGGGTGATGCTCGCGGTGCATTCGCCCTCACCGACGACGACGACCTTCACGCCGCACAGACCCGGGCCGCAGGCCTTCCTGATGTCGCCCTGGATGTCCGATTGGGCGATCGCGGGAGCGGCGCCGAGGCGGGTGTGGTCGTAGATGATCGGGCTGCCGGGCACTCCCGGCGGCTTCGAATCCTCGGTGTGACCGCCGCCCCCGCCGGACGACGCGGACGACGTCGAGCCCGCCGACGCGGTCGGGGCGATCTCCGTCGTCACGCCGCCAGTGGTCTGGTCTGCCGGAGCGGTGTCGCGGGGAGCGGACGCTCCGCCGCAGCCCGCCGCGAACCCGAGGGCGGCGATCGCCATCGCCGCGCTGAACAGCCGTTTCATGGACCTCACCGTCCTTGGAAGACGTCCTTCTGGGTAAGGACGCGGAATGACGGCTCC
This sequence comes from Amycolatopsis sp. lyj-90, assembly GCF_046549035.1. Taxonomy (NCBI): domain Bacteria; kingdom Bacillati; phylum Actinomycetota; class Actinomycetes; order Pseudonocardiales; family Pseudonocardiaceae; genus Amycolatopsis; species Amycolatopsis sp. lyj-90. The sequence goes on along the minus strand of NZ_JAJPWP010000011.1, from coordinate 17,951 downwards.
CTGATACGTCCCGGATTGGTCCGTTCGGGGGTATTTCGCTGAATCCGCCCTTTCGGGCAATTCCGGGTGGACCAGTGCGCGACAACTTCGCCGCCCGGCCTTCCGACACGCCCGAAAATATGTTAAGAAACTTTACTAACTAACAGGGAGGCGCGTTTTGAGTTCACCCCCGCAGCCGGGGCTCGAGCGGAAGATCGGGCCGCTGCAGGCGACCGCCATCAACATGACCCAGATGTGCGGGATCGGCCCGTTCGTCACCATCCCCGCGATGGTGGCGACCCTGGGCGGTCCGCAGGCCATGTTCGGCTGGCTCATCGGCGCGGTCATCGCGCTGGCCGACGGCCTGATCTGGGCCGAACTCGGCGCGGCCCTCCCCGGCGCCGGCGGCACCTACGTCTACCTGCGCGAGGCGTTCGGCGTCCGTACCGGCAGGCTCATGCCGTTCCTGTTCGCCTGGAGCGCGGTCCTGTTCATCCCGCTGATCATGTCCACCGGCATCATCGGCCTCGTCCAGTACCTCGGGTACCTGATCCCGGGGGTGGCGGACGAGGCGGGGACCACCGGGCTCGGCAAGGTCATCGGGCTCGGCGTCATCGTGCTCGTCGTGCTGGCGCTGTTCCGGCGGATCGGCGAGATCGGGAAGCTGACCACCGTCCTGTTCGCGATCATGCTGTTCGCCGCGCTTTCGGTGATCGTCGCGGCCTTCACGCATTTCGACGGCGCGCAAGCGTTCGCGTTCACGCCGGGCGCGTTCTCGTTCGGCGGCGGCGCGTTCTGGGCCGGGCTCGGCGCGGGCCTGATCATCGCGATCTACGACTACCTCGGCTACAACACCAGCGCGTACCTCGGCGGCGAGGTACGGGACCCGGGCCGGACGCTGCCGCGGTCGATCATCTTCTCGATCCTCGGCATCATGAGCCTGTACTTCCTGCTGCAGCTCGGCGTGCTGGGCTCGATCCCGCTGGAGGAGCTGAAGAGCGCCACGTCGGTCGCCTCCACCGTGCTGGAACAGGCGTGGGGCACGGGCGCGGCCAAGATCATCACCGTGTTCATCGTGATCGCCGCGATCGGCTCGGTGTTCGCCGGCCTGCTCGGCGGCTCGCGGGTCCCGTTCGAGGCCGCGCGCGACAAGGTGTTCCTGCCGGTGTTCGCCAAACTGCACCCGAAACTGAACCTGCCGACCGCCGGTGTGCTGACGATGGGCCTCATCACCGCGATCGGGTCGCTGTTCACGCTGACCGCGGTGATCAACGCGGCGGTGACGGTGCTGGTGATCGTCCAGTCGCTCGCGCAGGTCGCGGCGATCGTGGTGCTGCGGCGACGTCGTCCGGAACTGGACCGGCCGTACCGGCAGTGGCTCTACCCGATCCCGACGATCATCGCGTTGCTCGGCTGGGTCTACATCTACTTCTCGGCCACCTGGCTCTCGATCGGGCTTTCGGTGGGATGGATCGCGCTCGGGGTGGCGGCGTTCCTCGCCTACGCGAAGGCGGAGCGTGTCTGGCCGTTCGGGCCCAAGGGTGTTCAGGAATCGTTCGCGGGGGCGGCAGAGGGGAACGGGAAGTGACGGGGGAAGAACTGATCCTGGGGATCGACTTCGGCGGGACGAAGGTCGCGATCGGCCTGGCGGACAGAACCGGGAGCCTGCTGGTCACCCGGAGGCTCGACACCGACGCGCAAGCGGGCGCCGAACAGGTGGTGAGCCGCGCGCTCGCCGCCTCGCGGAAGCTGCTCGCGGACGAAGGCGCCGCCGACGAGCTCGTCGCGATCGGCGTCGTCAGCCCCGGCATCGTGCTGGAGGACCGCATCCTGCTGGCCCCCAACGTGCCGGGCTGGGAGGAACTGCGGTTGCGGGACCTCGTCGCCGACGAGTTCGGCGGCGTCCCGATCTCCGTGGGCACCGACGCCAAGGCGGCGGCGCTCGCGGAATGGCGGTGGGGGGAGCTGGCGGACACCGATCCGGCGGTGTTCCTGTCACTGGGGACCGGGATCGCGGCGGCGGTCCTGGTCGGCGGCCGGCTGCTGGCCGGCGCCAACGGAGCTGCGGGCGAGATCGGCTACAACCTCCGCTCGCCGCAGGACACCGACGGGTTCGCCAGCGGAGCGGCGCCGCTGGAGGAGGTCGTCGGTGGGCGTGGGCTGGGCGGCCGGGCGAGTGAATCGCTCGGCCGCCCGGTAACCGCGGGCGAGCTGTTCGGCCTCGCCAAGGAGAACGCGCAGGCCAAGGAACTGGTCCGCGCGGCGCTCGACGAACTGTCGATGCACGTCGCGAACCTCGCCATCGCGCTCGACCCTCAGCGCATCGCCGTCGGCGGGGGACTGGTGCGTTCGGCCGACGTCCTGCTGCCCGCGCTGCGCGAACGGCTGGCGCAGGCGGTGCCGTTCCCGCCGGAGCTGGTGTCGGCCAAGTTCGACCAGGACGCGTCCCTGCTGGGCGCGATCGCGATCGCGCTGGACGCGTAGCGAGATCACCGACCGAAGCCGCCGGGCTTTCGCTAGATCCGATCTAGCGAAAGCCCGGCGGCTTTCTCGCGCCCAGGGGGTGAGGCGAGAGGAGGTCGGTCATGAACTGCAGCCCGCTGCGGGTCGCGGTGATCATCGGCAGTACCCGGGAAGGACGGGTGGGGGATGCCGTCGCCAAATGGTTCACCGGTCGCGCGGAAGATCGGGACGACCTCGTTCTCGACGTCCTCGACCTGATCGACTTCGGCCTGCCCGCCGGGCTGCCGGAGCAGGCGACCCCGGAGATGAAGCGGTTCATCGCGCGGATCGACGACGCGGAGGCGTTCGTCGTCGTCACCCCGGAGTACAACCGCAGCTTCCCGGCGTCGCTCAAGCAGGCGATCGACTGTGCTTACGACGAGTGGCGCGCGAAGCCGGTCGGCTTCGTTTCGTACGGCTACCGCTCGCAGGGCCTTTACGCGGTGGAGCAGCTTCGCTCGATCTTCACCGAGCTGCACACCGTGACCATGCGGGACACGGTCGCCTTCAACCTCCTCGACGGCACCTTCGCCCGCGATGGCACCCCCATCGACGACGACGGGCAAGGGCAGGCCGTGACCACCTTGCTCGACGAGCTCGTCTGGTGGGGCCTCGCCCTGCGCGAAGCACGCACCGCCCGTCCCTACGTCTGCTGAAAGCTTCTGAAAGGAACAAGGAAAATGAGTGAACTGGCCATCGAAGCCTCGGGGCTGGTCAAGGTGTTCGGGGAGAACCGGGCGGTCGACGGGATCGACCTGAAGGTCCCCGCGGGCACCGTGTACGGCGTTCTCGGGCCCAACGGCGCCGGCAAGACCACCGCGGTGAAGATGCTCGCGACCCTGCTCCGCCCCAACGGCGGCGAGGCTCGCATCTTCGGCAAGGACGTCGTCCGCGAGGCGGACGCTGTCCGGTCCATGGTGAGCCTGACCGGGCAGTACGCCTCGGTCGACGAGGATCTGACCGGGACCGAGAACCTGGTGCTGATCGGCAGGCTGACCGGGCATCGCAAACCGGCGGCTCGTGCCCGCGCGGAGGAGCTGCTGGCCGCGTTCGGCCTGTCCGAGGCGGCGGGGCGGCAGGTGAAGAACTACTCCGGCGGGATGCGACGGCGGATCGACATCGCCGCGAGCATCCTCAACACCCCGGACGTGCTCTTCCTCGACGAGCCGACGACCGGGCTCGATCCCCGCAGCCGCAACCAGGTCTGGGACATCGTGCGCGCGATCGTGCAGCACGGCACCACCGTCCTGCTGACCACGCAGTACCTCGACGAGGCCGATCAGCTGGCCTCCCGGATCGCGGTCATCGACCGCGGCAAGGTCATCGCCGAAGGCACCAAGGGCCAGCTGAAGGCATCGGTCGGCGCGGGCGCTGTCCACGTCCGGCTGCGCGAAGCCGATCAGCGCCCGGAGGCCGAAGCGCTGCTCGTCCGCATCCTGGAGGCGCAGGTCCAGCTCGAATCGGACCCGCTCGCGCTGACGGCCCGCCTTTCGGGTGACAGCACCGAACAGGGCGCCGCCGAACACGCCGCCCGCGCACTGGCCGAACTCGCCCGCGCGGGGATCGTCGTCGACACCTTCTCCCTCGGCCAGCCGAGCCTCGACGAGGTCTTCCTGGCCCTCACCGACCGCACCGCCACGCCTGAGGAGAGTGCAGCTTGAGCACCACAGCAGTCAAAGAAAACGAACCCGTTCTCGCGGCACCGAAGGCGGAGGATCTCGCCGCCGTCCTGATCGCGAAGAACCGCCCGCAGCGCCCCACCGCACTGTCGGCTTCGGTCACCTTCGGGTGGCGTGCGATGTTGAAGATCAAGCACGTGCCGGAGCAGCTGTTCGACGTCACCGCATTCCCGATCATGATGACGCTGATGTTCACGTATCTGTTCGGCGGCGCGCTGTCCGGCTCGCCGACGGAGTACCTGCAGTTCGTGCTGCCGGGCATCATGGCGAGCAGCATCCTGATGATCACCATGTACACCGGCATCTCGGTGAACACCGACATCGAGAAGGGCGTGTTCGACCGGTTCCGCACGCTGCCGATCTGGCGGCCGGCGGCGATGGTCGGATACCTCCTCGGCGACATGCTGCGCTATCTCATCGCGTCGGTGGTGATCCTCGGCGTCGGACTGATCATGGGCTTCCGTCCCGGCGGCGGGGTCGGTGGCGTGGCCGCCGCGATCCTCCTGCTGCTGGCGTTCTCGTTCGCGTTCTCGTGGATCTGGACGATGTTCGGCCTGCTGCTGCGCAGTGAGAAGTCGGTGATGGGGGTCAGCATGATGGTGCTGTTCCCGCTGACCTTCCTCAGCAACATCTACGTCAACCCGGAGACGATGCCGGGCTGGCTGCAGGCCTTCGTCAACGTCAACCCGGTGACCCACGTGGTCGCGGCGGTCCGCTCGATGATGGACGGCAACTGGGACGGCGGCGAGATCACCTGGGTGCTGATCGCGGGCGGAGTCATCCTCGCGATCTTCGGAACGCTGACGATGCGCCTCTACAACCGTAAGTGAACTGGGGGTGACAAGGTCCCCTGGCGGCTCACAGCCGCCAGGGGACCTTGCCGTCCGGTGCGTAGCGGCAAGAAGACCCCGTGGTGACCGACGCGCGCAGGTGCGCGGCCAGTGCCGGATGCTGTTCGTCGAGTTTGCGCAGGGTGTCCCGGATCCGGGCGGTCACCGTCTTGCGGGCGCGTTCGGCCTCGTCGCCGAGCCGCCGGGTGCGGCCGCCGAGCCCCGCGGCGGACCGCAGCTCCGCCAGCAGCGCGTCCCGCTCGCGGTCCCAAGCGGCGGCGCGGGCGTCTTGCCCCAGTCCGGTCGCGGTGTCGATCAGGTCGTCGAGTTCGTCCAGCCGGGCGCGATACCGGGCCTTGGCCTCGTCATCCAGGACGGCGTCCCCGCCGAGGCTCTTGGCGGCGACGACCACCTCGCCGCCCTCGGGATCGAGCAGCCGGACGGCCGCCACTTCCGAACCCGGCCTGCCGAGCAGGAAATGCAGGTCCCGCAAGCCTTTCGAATCCGGAAGATGCGCGGTGACGCCGTCGAAGTGCAAGGTCCACACGGCTTCGTCGCGACGGAACTCGGCGAGCGGGGCGGCCGGGACCCGCGTGCTGTCCCGCAGTTCGGCGGCCCTGGCCACGACCTGCCGCATGCCGATCGCGGTGGCCTCTCTGTCCACTTCGGACAGCAGGGTGGCCGCGGTGATCGCGTCCCCTTCGTGATTGCGGCCGAGCAAGGCCATCGCCAGCCAGGACTTGGCCTCGATCGCCCAGACCGTGGTCCTCAGCCGGTCCGCGGAGAGCGTGGCGTCGCGCAGCCTGGCCACCGCGTCGGCCCAGCGTTCCTGCGCCAGGTCCAGCCTGCCGAGCCAGAGGTCGACCGGGCCGGAGATTTCGCAGCCGTACAGGGAAACCAGCCATTCCCCGCTGTAGGGCTCGAGAAGCACGCGCGCCGCTTCACACCGTTCGGGGTCGCGTGAGACCGCCGCCGTTTGCGCCTGGCAGCGCAACCACAGCGCTTCCAGATCGCGGGGGTACGGTTTCGTGTCGGCGGCGAGATCGGTGAGCCGCACGGCTTCCGCGGCGTCACCCCGGTGGGCGGCGGTGATCGCCTCCAGCAGCCGGCCGTAGGCGTATCCGTTGTCGTGGATCTCGCGGTGCAATCCGGCGAGATCGTCGAAGCGGCCCTCGAGACACCATCGCGTCCACCGCTGCAACTGGTTCAGATCGCCGAAATGGGGATGCTCGTCTCCTTCGTGACAGGAGATCACCTGCTGGATCAACGCCTCGGCTTCGGCGAACCGGCCTTGGAGCGTGGCGATGATGCTCTGGTCGATCCGGGAGGCCAACTGCGAACTCGGTGCCCGGCCGGTGCTCGCCAAGGCGACGAACTCCTGGTACTGCTCGAAATACCGGGGATCGCCGCGTTCGAGCAGCGCCACCCATTTGAACGACGCCGCGTAGTGCTCCAGTTCCGGGTTCGACGTCCGGCGGCCGACCACGACCAGTTCGTCGGTGAGCCGTTCCCGTTCCGCGGCGCTTCCCGGCCCCCAGATCGCGTCGTGGCGGGCCCACAAACCGAACAGCAGCGCGGAATCGTCCTGATCGTCGCGGGCGGTCATCATGATGTGCGCGGTCAGATCCTGCGTCATTTCCTGGACGGTGAATTCCTGACCGGGCTCGCGGACGCAGAGTCGCTTGTGCGCTTCGGTGAGCACCAGGATGGTCTCGTCGACCCGCAGTCCCTTGTGGTCGGCGCGGATCAGGGTCAGCGCCAGCCGGGCGAGGAGATCGTCGTCGTCGAGTTCGTGGATGAGCGCGGAGACCTCGTCGAGAACATGCCTGCCCTCGTCGGTTTCGTGGTGACGGGTCAGATGCGCGCCCAGTTCGAGTGCGATGACCGCCTGTCGCCGCCGATCCTCGGCGACCTCCATCGCCCGCCGGTAGTGCGTGGCCGCCTCCTCGGCCGCCATCCGGCCGGTGGCGTCGATCGCCGCGGCCAGCAACAGTTCGACGGCCAGGTTCGGATCGAGCTCCCGGCCGGCGAGCAGCGCGTGCCGGGCCAGGTCCGCGGGGAAGATCCGGTCCGGTGACCTCGGCATCTCGCGGACCGCCGCGACGACCGCGGCGTGCTGCTTCCGGCGCTCCGCTTCGGGCAGGTTCGCGTACAGCGTCTCGCGGACGAGGTCGTGGGCGAACGCGAACCGGCCCTGCCCCTGCACCACGGCCAGCCGCGCCGCGACGGCCTGGTCGAGCAGCCGGTCCACCTGGGGAACGGGCGCGGACGCCACCCCGGCGAGCAGCTTGCGGTGGAACTCCCTGCCGAGTACGGACGCGGTGGTCAGCAGATCGAGAACCGGCCGGGGGAGCAGGGAAAGCCGTCTCTGCAGGGCGTCGGCGACGCCGGGCGCGATCGTCTCGGCGGAGCCGCCGCTGTGCCACAGCCGCGCCGTCTGCTCGACGAAGAACGGGTTGCCGCCGGTGCGGCGATGGACCTCGGAAACCAGCGCGTCGTCCGGTTCCGTGCCCGCCGTCCTGGCCATGAGCGCGCTGACCTCGTCCGGTTCGAGACCGGTGAGCGTCACCGAAGTGGCCTTCGCGAGCAACGGCAGCATGAGCGAGCGGAGCGGGTGATCGGTCGTCTCGACCTCGACGTCGCGGTACGTGCCGATCAGCAGCAGCCGTTCGAACCAGGTGTGCTGCGCGGCGAACTCGAGCAGCCGCAGCGACGCCGGGTCGGCCCAGTGCAGATCGTCGAGCACCACCACGACCGGGCGTTCCTGGGACGCGGCCACCAGCGCGCTCGTCACCGCGTCGTAGAGGCGGAAGCCGTCGGCCGCGCCGTCGCCGCGGGCCTCGCCGAGCAGGACGTCCAGTTCACTGTCCGCCATCGCGGCCCACCGGCCCGGCTCGACCGAGCGCCGCAGCCCGCGGACCACCTGCGTCCACGGCCAGTAGCCCGGCGCGCTGGCCGAGTCCCAGCACGACCCGTTGAGCACCAGGGCGCCGAGTCGTTTCGCCTCTTCGGCGGCGCCGGTGACGAGCGTGGTCTTGCCGATCCCGGCCTCGCCGGTGACCAGCACCAGGCCGCCGTGGCTTTCGGCGGCACGGGCTATCTCCGCGCGGAGCACACCCGCGGGATGGTCGCGTCCGATGAGCGAGGCTGGCATGTCCGAATCCTCCCAGTAAGGTCCGACAATTTCACGACGCCGGCCGCTTGTCAGGCGTTACCCCGTGTTCGTCGTGACCGACGGTGACCGAGGTCTCCCACCCGCTGGGAACCGTGCCCGGCCCGAATCCGACCTTCTGGACGTGACGAATCGAGTGGGACGACGGGTGAACGGCCGTCGGAATTCCTGTCCCGCCGGCCGGAGGCGGCCTGTTGTGCCAGGTCAGGTGGTCGGCGGCTGGAGTAGGGTGCGGAGTATGGGGAGCATTCGCTCGCGCGTGCTGGCATGGATCGGCCGTCGCTACCTCGCGCGCCAGCAGAAGAACGGTTTCGACCTGTCCAAGATGTCGATCATCCCGGACAACCTCCTGACGCCGCTGAAACGTGACGGTCTCGACCCGGTGGCCGAGTTGGGCCGGACCCGCGCGGAGGAACCGATCAGCAGGCTGGACCTGCCGTTCGGGATGAGCGGCTGGCTGGTCACCGGTTACGACGAGGCGAAGGCCGTCCTCGGCAAGGTGACCGAGTTCAGCAGTGACTTCACGAACCTGGTCGGCAGCGCGGGGGTGACCGAGGACCAGAACCCCGGCGGGCTCGGGTTCGCCGATCCGCCGGTGCACACCAGGCTGAGGCGTCTGCTCACGCCGGAGTTCACCATGCGGCGGCTTTCGCGGCTGACGCCGCGGATCGACGAGATCGTCGCCGACCAGCTCGACGCGATGGAGAAGGCGGACGGTCCTGTCGACCTGTGGGAGGCCTTCGCGCTGCCGATCCCGTCGCTGACGATCTGCGAGCTGCTGGGCGTCCCGTACGAGGACCGCGACGAGTTCCAGCGGCTGAGCACCGCGCGGTTCGACCTCTTCGGCGGGGCGGGCGCGTCACTCGGCGCGATGACCGAGTCGCTGTCCTATCTGGACGACATCGTCAAGAAGCAGCGCGAGAACCCGGGCGACGGCTTGCTCGGCATGCTCATCAAGGAGCACGGCGACGAGATCGACGACCGCGAACTCGCGGGCCTCGCCGACGGTGTGCTCACCGGCGGCCTGGAGACCACGGCGAGCATGCTCGCGCTCGGCGCGCTCGTGCTGCTGAAGGACCGATCGCTCTTCGAGACCGTGCGCGGCGACGACGAGGCCGTCCACAAGTTCGTCGAGGAACTGCTGCGGTACCTGACCGTCGTGCAGATGGCCTTCCCGCGGTTCGCCAAGGAGGACATGGAGATCGCGGGCGTCCGGATCGCGAAGGGCGACATCGTGCTGGTGTCGCTCAGCGTCGCGAACCGTGACGGTGTCCTCGGCGAGGACATGGAGAAGTTCGACGCGACCCGCGAGCCGACGACGCACCTCGCCTTCGGTTGGGGCATCCACCGGTGCATCGGTGCCGAACTGGCCAGGATGGAACTGCGCACCGCGTATCCCGCGCTGATCCGCCGGTTCCCGGAGATGCGGCTGGCGATCGAACCGGACGAGGTGGGCTTCCGGAAGGTCTCGATCGTCTACGGCGTCGACGCGCTGCCCGTGCTGCTGGATTGAGTCTCAGGCGACCCCTCTCGGGCGGAACTGGACGCTGATCCTCGGCCCGACCGGTCTGGCGGTCTTGGGGACGGCGTGTTCCCAGGTCCGCTGGCAACTGCCGCCCATGACGATCAGATCGCCGTGGCCGAGGGCGTGCCGGACGGTCTCGCCCCCGCCACGCGGGCGCAGCGCCAGCTGCCGGGCGGCGCCGACCGAGACGATCGCGATCATGGTGTCCTCGGTGCGGGAGCGGCCGGTGTCGTCGCCGTGCCAGGCGACGCTGTCACGCCCGTCCCGGTAGAAGCACAGACCGGAGGTCACGAACGGCTCGCCGAGCTCGTCCGCGTAGTGCGCCGAGAGCGTCTCTCGCGCTTCGGTGAGGATCGGGTGGGGGAGCGGCATGCCCTCGCGGTAGTGGCTCAGCAGCCGGGGAACGGCGACGACACGGTCGTACATCTGCCGTCGTTCGGCGTGCCACGGCACGTCTTCGGCGAGCCGGGTGAACAGTTCGTCCGCGCCGGTGAGCCAGCCCGGGAGCACGTCGATCCAGGCACCCCGGGTCAGTTCGGTGCGCCGGAGACCGTCGAGCGAGCCGAGTCCGAGGGCGGCGCACTCGTCGAAGAGCGAGGCTTGAAGCGCGGGGGTCATGGCAACCGAACCTACCCCGGCTTCCGGTATTTGTCGAACGCCTGTTCGATCGGCGTGAGGGCCCTCACGCCGATCGTCGACCGAGCTAGGAAAGCTGCTCGTTGTAGTCAGGCAGCTTGAAGCCCTTTTCGTAGTTGCCGCCGGTGAAGTCGCCGGGACGGTTCCCGACGTTGGCGATGATGGTGTACCCGGCGGCGGCGTACTCCTTGCGGCAGCGCTGTTTCGTGTCGGTCGCGTGGGACTCCGAGCTCTTGCGCACGCAGACGCGGTCCACCGGGTATCCGGCGTCGGTGAGCGCCTCCTTCGCGCCGCTCGCGCTGGAGCGGTAGCTGGCCACCAGTACCGAGACACCCTTTTCCTTGGCGTGCTTGATGAAAGCGAGCACGTCCGCGGTCGGCTCGCCGGGGTTGTAGTAGGTCTCGAGCGCGGTGTTGTCGATGTCGGTGACGACGGCCAGTTTCGAGCCACCCTTGGCGATCCGCTGGTCGAGGTAGGTCGTGCCGCCCTGCATCGCCGTGTGCACGTCGGACAGCCAGGTCCGGTAGCTCGGTACCGCGCTCGCGGAAGCGTTCGGAGCCGCGATGCCGAACGCCGCGCCGGTGAGGGCGGCGACAGCCAGGATACGGGTGGCTCTGCTGTTCACTGTGGACCTTCTTTCGTCGCGGTTTTCCTGTGGCACAAGAACTGTGCGTCTCGAACATAACGAGATGGCTCTATATGGGAAACCCTCGGCGAAAGAATCCGTAAACAGAGAAACGCTATTCCCAGGTCCAGTGGAGACCGTGGATTCCGGGTGCCGCGTTCCGCCGTGACACGTGGACGGTGCGACTGGCGTCTGGCCGCACGGTGGTCCACCCGGTGGTCCGGTTTTCGGGCGTGCGGGTCCGCCAAGTCCGGCATGCGACCGGCTCCGCTCCAGGGGCGAAGACGACTTCACCGTGGTAGTACCCACGGATTCCGCGATCCTGCGGTGGTGGTTCTCGGCGACGATCGGCTGCGGATACTCCTGGACGAAGCCGATGGCCAGCCGCTCACCGCGCCGCAAAGTCCTGTCCAGCACCAATTCCGTCAGCGAGAAGCCCTCTTCGTCGAGCGTGAGGACCGTACCGGGACGGCAACCGCTGCCCTCGACCACCAGAGGCGGCGCAACGCCCGGCATGCTTCTGGCCGCGAAGATCATCGTGCGTGTCCGATCCTGTCTGGCCTCGACGAGCTCCCGCACCACGAGGCGGCCGGTGCAGCGATCCGGCCGCACATGGAACGTCTCGTGCAATTCGATCTTGCGGACCGGCTTCATCAGGCTGTCCCGGAATTCTTCGAGCAAGGGCGGCAGAAAGGCCGGATGTCCCCATGCCCGATGCCGTCGATGGAGCGGTACCGCGGATCGCACACCGCGACCTCGTGGTCGGCGGGAACCGACCAGCCCGCGCAAGGAGCCCGCTGGCAACACGAGCACTTCTTCCAGGATTTCCACCGCTCGAAGCGATTCCTCCCGTTCCGGCACGCTCCGGCCGCTCTGCCAATGGCTCAGCGTCATCGCGCTCACCGAGGAGCCTCGGGCTCGGAGGCGGTAGGTCAGCTGCCGGAGGCTGAGGCCTCGGGCCTGCGCCGCCATCGACAACGCGCGGCAAAAGGGCCCGATCCGCAGAGCCTCGGCGAATTCGTCGTTTCCGGTCATGGCTCACCTCGCCGCGACAGTTTGCAACGAGGATTCACGGCACGCCACCGTCTTTCGCCGGTTGACAGCCGTGTGAATACGCTAGGCTCCGGCCTCCGATCACGAACGGGGGAGTCCATGCTTGAGCGGGTCGCGGACGGCGTGCTGGTCCACCAGAGCGAGCTGCTCCGGAACAACACCATTGTCGTGCAGGGCGAGCGTGGCGTATTGCTCGTCGATGCCGGGATAACCGGCGATGAAATGCACTGTCTGGCGAATGATCTTCGTGAGTCGGGCCAGCCCGTCGTGGCGGGTTTCTCGACGCATCCCGATTGGGACCACGTGCTCTGGCATGCCGAACTCGGAGATGTGCCTCGTTACGGTACGGCTCGCTGCGCAGCTGACATGCGCGATCTGCGGTCGGACGCGGACTGGAAGTCTCGCGCCGCCGAAGGGTTGCCGCCGGAAATCGCCGGGGAAACACCGCTGGACCTGTTCGGTCTCATCACCGGCCTGCCCGCCGGAACCGCGCTGATTCCCTGGGACGGCCCGGAAATCCGGATCGTCGAGCATCCGGCGCATTCCCCGGGTCACGCGGCGCTGCTGATCGGGGAGCACAGGGTTCTCGCCGCCGGCGACATGCTCTCCGATGTCTTCGTCCCGATGCTCGACAACTTCAAGAGCGGCAATGATCCGATCGAGGAGTACCTCGTCGGGCTGCGATCGCTCGAAGGTGTGGCGGACGACGTCGATGTCGTCGTCCCCGGTCACGGATCCGTCGGCAGGGGTGACCAGGTACGCGCGCGGATCGAGCTGGACCGGGCGTACGTGCACGCCCTGCGAGAAGCCCGGACACCCGATGACCCGCGTATCGGCTCCTCTGCCGAGCCCGGCTGGGAGTGGGTGAGCGACATCCACGAAGGGCAGGCCCGGAGCGTCGCGGCACAAAAGGACCCGGCCGGGAAAAACTGACCTGCGCCCGCCGGGAAGGCGGGGCACGATGGTCCCCATGATCGACACAGTCACGTCCGCGGATGGAACGCCGATCGCGCTCGAACGGCGCGGGGCGGGTCCGCCGGTCGTCGTCGTGGCAGGCGCGGCCAACGATCGTCACGGCGACGAGCCACTGGTCGCGGAGCTGACGGCCGAGTACTCCGTGGTGACCTACGACCGGCGGGGCCGGGGCGACAGCGGGAACAACGAACCGTACGCGGTCGAGCGCGAGATCGAAGACCTCGCCGCGGTGGTCGCTTCGCTCGGTGAGCCGGTGATCGTGCACGGCATCTCTTCCGGGGGCGCGCTAGCCTTCCTCGCCGCCGCGGCGGGAGTGCGGATGGCACGGCTTTCGGTCTTCGAGCCGCCGTATCGCGGCGAAGCGGAAGAAGTCCCCGAGGGATACGCCGACGAGATGCGCGACCTGGTCGCGGCGGACCGGTGGGACGACGCCGTCGCGCTGTTCATGACCTCCGCGGTGGGCTCGCCGGCGGAGGCCGTCGCCGAGGCCAAGGCGACACCGATGTGGGCCGAGCTCCGGTCGTTCGCGCCGACGCTGGTCCACGACGCCCGGGTGATGGGCGATTCGAAGGTGCCGGGCGGGCTGGAGTCGGTCACGGCACCGGTCCTCGTGGTGAACAGCAACGGCAGCACGGACTGGCTGAAGGCCGCCGCTCTCGCCGTCACGAAAGCGATCCCCGGAGCGAGGCAGGTGGAACTGGACGGCGAGTTCCACAGTGTCCCGCCGGAGCGGCTCGTCCCGGAACTCAGCGCGTTCTACCGCGATCCTCGGTGAACCGCAGGTAGGCCGCGCCGCGAGGGGAGATCCGGTAGCCGACTTCGAGGCTGAGCGTCAGGCCGAGGTCCTTGAGTTTGCGGATGTCGACCTTCAACGCTTCCTTCTCACGGCCGAGGAGGTCGGCGAGTTCCTGGGCCCGGCGCCCGGGGTTGTCGTTGATGAGCCGCAGGGTTTCGCGGGTCCATGAGCGGCGCCTGTCCATCTTGGCCAGTCGTTTGCCGATGGCCTCGGCGTCCTTTTCGGACAGTTCGGTCTCCGCGCTGAGCGCGCGCCGCGGATCGGGGCCGAGATAGCGCAAGCGGATGCGGTAGACCGGGGCGTCCGCGGGGCCGCGCAGGGTCCCGCGGACCGCGTTCGCCGAGTCCGCCCCAGAACGGCGGGCGTCGGCGTCGGTGATGGTGGCCGGATCGACGATCTCGACCGAGTCGACCTCGATCACCCCGGCTTCGAAGCGCATGACGTCACCGGGGTGGACGTTCTGTTTCGACCAGCGCCGGAACGCCAGGTCGATCGTCCCGGCCGCGAGTCCTTCGAGGACCGTCATGGAGAGGATCACCGTCGTTACCCAATCAGCGGGACGGCTGAGCGTCAACATCTTGTCCGATGACGGTTCGTGCTCGTACAGTCGCAGCCTGGTCCTGGTCTGGACCACCGCCGCCCTGAATGTGCAGGAGGCAGGATGCGGAGACGACTTCGGACCGCCGGGGTGGTCGCGGTGGCCGCTCTCGGCCTGGTGGCGTCGGCGATGCCGGCGAACGCCCAGGTCGGAACCGGACCGTGGACGGCGGAGAACCCCTCGTTCAACGTCCAGGAACGCGGCTGCGGCAACGTGGACGGGCTCAACTTCGAACTGACCTGCTCGACCGGGAGCGGTGACCAGCGGGCCGAACGGCGCTACGTGACCTACACCGGCGGGACCCGGCAGTTCGAGGGCTCGTTCCGGATCACCAGCATGGCGGGCACCCGGATCAGCCTGAAACAGACCTTCCGTGACGCGCCGACGGCCGGACCGTACTTCATGCTCGCGGTCGAACGCGGCGGGCGGCTCTACGCGGTCCACGGCGGGGAGACGCTGGGCAGCGGGGCGACCGTCGGGACGTCGGTGCGGGTCAACACCGTGCACCAGGTCGGGAGCACGCACAAGGTGTACATCAACGGCTCGCTGAAGCAGACCGTGAGCAGCAGCAGCGGCAGCTACTACGACAAGTTCGGCGCCTACCGGACGGCCAGTGGCGCCGGTCCGGTGAAAGTGACCTGGAGCGGGATCAAGTTCTGGCGTAAGTGAGGCGTAGCGCCGTCCGGTGGGGCTTCGGTGGGTTGGTCGTGAGTGGCGTTTCGGGTTCTGGTGGACCCGGATTTGCCTACCCACTTGTTCTGGACGGCGATGTGGGTGAGTGGGGAGGATTTGGGACGTTGAGTGTCCCCGATCCTCCGTTGATCAAGCTCCGAGAACGGAACACCCGCCTCGACGATGAAGGAATCGGGACACTCAACGTCCCGATTCCTTCATCGTCAACACCGGCACACGCTGAGCCGCCACCCTCGTGCAGGCCAGGTGGTCGTGTGAACCGAGTGTGGAGGATTTATGACGTTGAGCGTCCCGAATCTTCCACGCTCGAACCTGCCGCGGTGAGGTTCCGGTGTCATCGAGCTCCGAGACCGGAGCGATTCGACTACCGCACCTTCACCCTGGTCACACGTAGGTAGGCCAATACGGGTCCACCAGAACCCACCTGTACCGACGCGTTTCGCGCCGCTCACGGACCGCGGCGCCACCCGTCGAGGTCCGTCCACGCTTCGAGGGTCTGCCTGCTCTCGAACCGGCGGCGTTCGCGGGTGAGCGGATCTGTGAACTCGAGGACCTTCGCCAGCAGTTGCAAGGGTTCGGTGAAGTCGTCGAGCGGGGTTTCGGTCAGGTCCGGGTAGAAGTCGTCGCCGAGAATCGGCAATCCGAGCCCGCTCATGTGGAGCCTGAGCTGGTGGGTGCGGCCGGTCGCGGGGAGCAGGCGGTAGCGGCCGAGACCGTCGCGGTGCTCGATGAGTTCGACGCGGGTTTCGGCGTTGGGTGGCCCGTCGACTTCCTGCGCCGCGATGACCCCGCGTTCCTTGACGATGCGGCTGCTGATCTCGCGAGGCATCGAGACCGACGGATCGTAGCGGGCGATGGCCTCGTATTCCTTGTGTACCAAGCGATCCCGGAACATCGTCTGGTACTTGCCGCGAACCTCGGGGGTGATCACGAACAGGATGAGTCCCGCGGTGACCCGGTCGAGCCGGTGCGCGGGGCTGAGCATCGGGAGGTCGAGTTCGCGGCGGAGGCGGACCAGCGCGGTCTGCAGAATGTGCCGCCCGCGCGGGATCGTCGCGAGGAAATGCGGTTTGTCGGCGACCAGGAAATGCTCGTCGCGGTGCACGACGGAGACCTCGAACGGGACTTCGACCTCGTCGGGCAGATCGCGATGGAACCAGATGAACGAGTCCGGCACGAACGGTGAATCGACGTCGAGCGGCCCGTCCAGTCCGACGATGCGCTCCTCGCGGAGCATCTCCTCGATCCGCTCGGGCGCGACCCGGGGGAGACGCTCGACGAGGTGTTCCCGCAACGTCGTCCACGGCCCCTCGGCGGGCATCTTGAGCCTCGCGGGATCGAGCCCGTGACGGGGCGGGAGCGGCGGGCGGAGCTTGCGTCTCATCACCGCTCAGCCTAGTCGTGACCCCTCATCCGGCCTGGTCGCGGTAGGCGGCCCCGGTGTCGCGAAAGCCACTTTCGGGACGTCTGATGTCCCGAAAGTGGCTTTCGCGACGTCCCCGGAGTTGTCCACAGTGGGGCTGATGTGGCGAGTTGTCCACAGGCCGGGAGGAAGGTGCTGGTGGCCGAGTGCGGGAGGACCGACCATCACGGGGTGAAACCTGGAGATTGGGCCCGTGATCCCGAGCGGCTCTACCAGCACAGTCGTGGTGGCGTGATCACCGTCGCCCGATTGGCGGAACTCGGTGTTCCTTCGAGGACGTGCTATCGCCGGTGCCGTCCGGGAAAGCAGTGGCGAAGGCTGCTGCCGGGAGTCTTGCTGCTCAATTCCGGCGAGCCGACGCGTCGGCAGCTGGTCGACGCCGCTCTCCTGTACGCCGGGCCGGACGCGGTGGTGACCGGGGCGGCCGCGTGCCGCAGGCAGGGGTTACGGATGGTCCCGGAGCATCCTTTCCGCGTCCACATCCTCGTTCCTCTTGAACACAAGATCGGCAGTTCCGGGCACACGATCATCGAACGCACGACCCGGCTGCCGCAGGCGATCGTGCTTGACGGAGTGCCGCTGGCACCTCTGGTCCGGTCGGTTCTCGACGAATGCCGTCGGCTTGGCTCACGACAGGAGGTTTCGGCTCTGCTGTCCGAGGCGGTACAGCGCGGCCTGAGCATTCCGGAACTGTTCGCCGAACTCGACGCCGGGAGCAGTCGGGGCACGGCGATCCCCCGCGAAGCGCTGCATCGGATCGCCGACGGGGCTCGGTCGGCGGCGGAGGTCGATGCCATGAAGGTATGGCGAATGAGCGGTTTGCCGGAGCCGCAGTGGAATCACGAGCTACGGGACGAGAACGGCGAATACATCGCGACCCCCGATGGCTACTTCGTGGCGGTGGGACTGGCCTGGGAGATCGATTCGTACGACTTCCATTTCGGCAAGCAGCAGTACGCCGCGACAGTGGCTAGAAACGCCAGATACGCGGCCGCGGGAATCGCGGTTCTCCAAACCCTGCCCAGTCGACTGCGAACGGAACCGAAGCGAGTGGTCGCTGAACTCGTGGCCGCGCATCGCGCGGCTGAGGCTCGTATGCGTCGGGTCGCCTGACCGAGGACGGCGGGCCCGGTGTCGCGAAAGCCACTTTCGGGACGTCAGATGTCTCGAAAGAAGCTTCTATGTCAAGTCTGTTTTGAGTGCTTGGTAGATGGTGTTGGCGAGGTGTCGTTTGAGTGCTCGGAGTGCGGCTTTGGTGGTGGCGTGGGGGTGGTTGTTGGTCCAGGTGTCGCGGTAGTGGCGGGCTGGTGGGTGGTGGGCGAGTTGGGTGATGGCGACGCGGTGGATGCAGGTGTTGAGTTGTCGGTTGCCGCCGCGGTTGAGGCGGTAGTGGGGTTTGTTGCTGGACCAGACGGGGATGGGTGCGGTGCCGGTGTGCATGGCGTAGGCGGCTGGTGAGCGGAAT
>NZ_JAJPWP010000010.1:0-383556 GCF_046549035.1 Amycolatopsis sp. lyj-90 | reverse complement strand
ACGCTGGACAGTTCTTTCACAAGCCAGCAAGGCAGTGGCTTTCTGAGTCACCACGCGACCAAGACCGGACCCTAACCACACAACAAGCGGTCACACCAACCCTGACACTGAGTGGCTTTCGCGACACAGCCTCTGGGCATCCCGGACTCCGTGAAGGCCTCCTTCACTACCTTCAGGGTAGGTAAGGAGGCCTTCACGGACTTGCGATCACTCGCACCCAGAATCCAGCACGTACCTAAGACACCCTCGGCCCTGACCCGAATCGCCACTCACGGCCGACCCGCCCCCACCGCTCCCGAGAGCTGATCTCCACCCTGGGGATGACCTCCACCGGACGGACGCGCGAAAGTCCCGCGTCCGGCTAGGTTCGCCGTATGAAACAGCCGTCTGCGCTCCCCAACCGGGTGGCGCACACGATCGACATCCTGGTCGCCCTCGTACTCGTGGTGGCCGTCGGCGGGAACCTCGCCGCGAAGACGTGGACGTTCAACGTCCCGATCCCGGTGTGGCTCGCCTGGGCCACGACCGGCGCCTGCGCGATCGCCATCCTGCTGCGCCGTCACCGGCCGGTGACGGCCTACTCCCTCGCGCTGTCCACGCTGATCCCTGCCTCGCTCGCGGGCGGCGGCCTCGGCCCGGCGGCCGCGCTGGCCACCGCGTCCGCGCTCTACACGACGGCGCTGGAGTACCCGCGTTCTCGTTCGCTGATCGCGATGGGCGCGGGCTTGGTCGTGGTGGCGTTCCTCGAGTTCCTGCAGCTCGGGCCCAGCACGCTCGCGTCGACCGCGCTGGCGGGCGGCGGAGTGGCGGGTTCCTGGGCGCTGGGCTGGACAGCGCGGCAACGACAGGCGAACCTCAGCCTGCTCGCCGAATCCCAGGCCGATCAGGCGGTGTCCGACGAGCGCCTGCGGATCGCCCGCGAGATGCACGACGTCGTCGCCCACAGCATGAGCCTGATCGCCGTCAAAGCGGCAGTGGGCAATCACGTCGCGGAGGAGCAGCCCGAAGAAGCGCGCGAAGCGTTGCGGGTCATCGAACTCACCAGCCGCGAGACCCTCGTCGAACTCCGGCGGATGCTCGGCGTCCTCCGTTCCGGTGACGGCACTCCCGAGGCCGCGCTCGGCCCCGCGCCCAAGCTCTCCGATCTGCGGACCCTCGCCGAACGCGCCGGGCAGGCCGGGGTGCGCGTCGAGCTGACCGGCGAGGTGGTGGACGAGCTCCCCGAGGGCGTCGCGCTTTCGGTCTACCGCATCACGCAGGAGGCGGTGACCAACGTCGTGAAGCACGCGGGGCCGTCGGTCTGCCGGGTCACCATCACCGAAGGCCCCGGTGAGGTCAGCGTCGAGATCGTCGACGACGGCCGCGGCGAAGGCTCGGCCCCGGCCACCGGCGGGCACGGCTTGATCGGCATGCGCGAGCGGGTCGCGGTCTACGGTGGTGACTTCGAGGCGGGACCACTTCCCGCCGGGGGATTCCGGGTGTTCGCGCGGCTGCCGTACGCCGTCAAGGAAGTGGGGACGCGATGATCCGCGTACTGATCGCCGACGACCAGGCGTTGCTGCGCGGCAGCTTCCGCGTGCTCGTCGACAGCGCGCCGGACCTCGAGGTCGTCGGCGAGGCGGGCAACGGCCTCCAGGCGGCGGAACTGGCCGAGAAGGAACGTCCGGACGTCGTGCTGATGGACGTCCGCATGCCGGAGCTGGACGGGATCGAAGCGACGAGACGGATCTGCGCGTCGGCCGCCACCGAAGGCGTCCACGTGCTGATGCTGACGACGTTCGATCTCGACGCCTACGTCTATTCGGCGCTGCGCGCGGGTGCCAGCGGATTCCTGCTGAAGGACACTCCGCCCGCCGAGCTGCTGACCGCGATCCGGGTCGTCGCGGCGGGCGAAGGGCTGCTCGCCCCGTCGATCACGCGAAGGCTCATCGCCGAATTCGCCCGGCTGCCCGAGGCGGGCCAGCGCGTCGCGCCGTCGCTCGACGGCATCACCACCCGCGAGCGGGAAGTGCTGAGCCTGATCGCGCGCGGTCTGTCGAACGACGAGATCGCCGGGACGCTGCATCTCGGGCTGGCGACGGTGAAGACGCACATCGGCCGTCTCCTGCACAAACTCGCGGCGAGGGACCGCGCGCAGCTGGTGATCGCGGCCTACGAATCCGGTCTGGTGCGCGCCGCGCTCTGATCCGGACGTTGTCTACGCCACACGCGAAGTGACCGTTGAGTAGCTAGGCTGCGGATTCATGAGCAGTGCGACGGAGCCGCTCGGGACGCCGCCCGAGGACGAACCGGACATCCACACCACGGCCGGCAAGCTGGCCGACCTGTACCGCCGGTATGACGAGGCGGTGCACGCGGGTTCCGCGAGGGCGGTGGAGAAACAGCACGCCAAGGGCAAGAAGACCGCTCGCGAGCGAATCGAGCTACTGCTCGACGAAGGCTCGTTCGTCGAGCTCGACGAGCTGGCGAAGCACCGCTCGGTCAACTTCGGCCAGGAGAAGAACCGGCCCTACGGCGACGGCGTCGTCACCGGCTACGGCACCGTCGACGGCCGTCCGGTGTGCGTGTTCAGCCAGGACGTCACCATCTTCGGCGGGTCGCTCGGCGAGGTGTACGGCGAGAAGATCGTCAAGGTGATGGACCTGGCGATCAAGACCGGCCGCCCGATCGTCGGCATCAACGAGGGCGGCGGCGCGCGGATCCAGGAAGGCGTCGTCTCGCTCGGGCTGTACGGCGAGATCTTCAACCGGAACGTCAAGGCGTCCGGCGTCATCCCCCAGATCTCGCTGATCATGGGCGCCAACGCGGGCGGGCACGTCTACTCCCCCGCGCTGACCGACTTCGTGGTGATGGTCGACAAGACCTCCCACATGTTCATCACCGGCCCCGACGTCGTGAAGACCGTGACCGGCGAAGAGGTCTCCTTCGAGGAACTCGGCGGCGGGCGCACGCACAACACCCGTTCGGGTGTCGCGCACTACCTCGGTTCCGACGACGAAGACGCCATCGCGTACGTCAAGGAACTGCTCTCGTTCCTCCCGGCGAACAACCTGTCGGAAGCGCCGCTGTTCGAGACGGACTCCGCGCCCGGAGGGTTCTTCGAGAACGTCACCGAGTCGGACCGCGAGCTCGACACGCTGATCCCGGACTCGCCGAACCAGCCGTACGACATGCACGAGGTCATCAACCGCGTGGTCGACGACGGCGACTTCCTCGAGGTGCACGAACTGTTCGCGCCCAACATCCTGGTCGGGTTCGGCCGGGTCGACGGGCGCAGCGTCGGCATCGTGGCGAACCAGCCGACCCAGTTCGCCGGCTGCCTCGACATCGACGCGTCCGAGAAGGCCGCGCGGTTCGTGCGCACCTGCGACGCGTTCAACATCCCGGTCCTGACCTTCGTCGACGTCCCCGGCTTCCTGCCCGGCACCGACCAGGAGTGGAACGGCATCATCCGGCGCGGCGCGAAGCTGATCTACGCCTACGCCGAAGCGACCGTCCCGCTCGTCACCGTCATCACCCGCAAGGCGTACGGCGGCGCGTACGACGTCATGGGGTCCAAGCACCTCGGCGCGGACATCAACCTCGCGTGGCCGACGGCGCAGGTCGCGGTCATGGGCGCGCAGGGCGCGGCGAACATCGTGCACCGCAAGACACTCGCCGCGGCCGCCGCCGACGGCAAGGACGTCGACGCGCTGCGCGCGGAGCTGATCCAGGAGTACGAAGACACCCTCCTGAACCCGTACGCGGCGGCCGAGCGCGGTTACGTCGACTCGGTGATCGTGCCCGCGCACACCCGCGGCCACGTCGCGAAGGCGCTCTCGCTGCTCCAGGGCAAACGCGAGACGCTGCCGCCGAAGAAGCACGGGAACATCCCGCTGTGAGCGCGCCCGAAACCCCGCTGCTGCGGGTCGTCCGAGGAGATCCGAGCGACGTCGAACTCGCCGCGCTGACCGCCGTCGTCGCGGCGGCGGCGAGCGCGCGGGCTCCGGAGCCCGCCCCGAAACGGGACTCGTGGTGGGCGGATAAGGCCTCGCTCGTGCGAGCCCCGCTCGCCCCCGGCGACGGCGCCTGGCGGGCTTCGGCACTCCCTCGCTGAACCGGTTCACGACGAGAAGCGCGGAACGCCGATTCCGCGGGTTATCGTGACACTCTGGCGGTCCGGCTCGTCCGGTTCGCCAGGTCTCAGGTATCCGCGATCGCCCCAGAAAGCCGTGCGTGACGAACCAGGACCATCTCTCCGCCGAGTTGCGCCGTCTGCGCAAAGCCGCCGGGTTGTCCGGTACCGAGGCGGCGATCCTCACCGGCCTCAGCCAGTCCAAGGTCTCGCGGGTCGAAACCGGCGCGTTCATGCCGACCGAGGACCAGGTCGTCGCGCTGTGCCGTGCCTACCGCGCGCCCGCGAAGATCCGGCGGGCCCTGGTCGCGATCACCCGGGACCTCCGTGAGGAAGCGTCGTCCGCCCGCGTCGTGCTGCAGCGCGGTGCGTGGCGGATGCAGCAGCGCATCGGCAAGATCGAGACGGCGTCCGCCCGGATCCGGAGCTTCCAGCCGACCATCGTGTTCGGCCTGCTCCAGACCCGCGACTACATCACCGCGCTGTTCCGCGACTCCCTGCCGGA
Organism: Amycolatopsis sp. lyj-90; assembly: GCF_046549035.1. NCBI lineage: Bacteria > Bacillati > Actinomycetota > Actinomycetes > Pseudonocardiales > Pseudonocardiaceae > Amycolatopsis > Amycolatopsis sp. lyj-90. Next base: position 378,937 of record NZ_JAJPWP010000010.1, on the reverse strand, counting down.
CAGCGAACGCGACCAGACGGTCGAGGCCCGGCTGGAGCGCCAACGGATCCTCGATTCGAACCGTGAGTTCCACTTCGTGATGACCGAAGGCGCCCTGCGCTGGAACATGGGCGGCGCGGCGACCATGCAGGCCCAGCTCGGCCACCTCATCGAGCTGTCCTGCAGTGGCCGGGTGCGGCTGGGCGTGATCCCGTGGACCACGCCCGTTTCGGTTCCCGTCCTCCACGGTTTCGACATCTACGACTCCCGGGCGGTCCTTCTCGGGACGCAGACGGCGACGGCGATCGTCACGGACGAACGGGAAGTCGCCGACTACGAGAAGAACTTCGCCGAAGTCGAGCGCTACGCCACTTACGACGACGTCGCCTGTGCCCATTTGACGCGGATCGCCACCGACTACCGACAGCTCGCGGTCGAACCGCTTTAGTGACAAAAGACCCTTGGCGCTATGCACTCCGAGAGTGCATCGTGAGTAAAGCGGCTTGCGGTGAAGGTCCCTTTTCGTGCGCCGAACGCGATCACCGGAGCCGTTCACCGACCAATCGGAACAGATCACCCGATATCGCCAACCTTGCTGCCGCGCAACCCGTCTACTTGCCGAAACAGTCACTGGGGAAAGGCCCTCCGATGACCATCTGGCACGAACGCATGACCGACTGGCACAAGTCGACTTACACGCACTGGGAAGAGAACGCCTGCGTCGAGGTCGGCGGTTCGCCCGGCCTGGTCGGCATCCGCGACACCAAGCAGTGGGCGCTGCCGGACGAGACCCGCCCGATCCTGGTCCTCCCGGCCGAGTCCTTCGCCGCGCTCCTCGATCACCTTGGCCGATGAACGACGTCGCCGAGCCGTACATGGTCCACGATCCGCGGGAGATGGCGGGCCAGCTGATCAACGGCAACTGGATCGTCGCGCGCTGGGAGCACCTCGGTGAAGACGAGGACCTGGAACACTGGACCGCCGTCCTGCGCGAGAACTGCGAAGAACTCGATGTCGACCCGTACGTCATCAACATCCCGCGCAAGAGCCTGACGATCGTCTTCAACGGGGCACTCCCCGCGCCGACGTTCGAACAGCTGGAGAATTCGATAGCGGCCATCGAGTACCACCGCTTCCTCGAACGCGAAATCGGGCCGAGACGCCTGAACTAGGCGACCTTCGGGGCGGCACGCATCCCGATGTACACACAGTCCGTGCCGGTCGAGAGCGTCGAAAACACCACGGGCATCCAGTCCTCGCTGAACGACGGGCCGGCACCTGACGCGGCGAAGACGGTGTCGGTGACGGGCACCAGGTCCATGTCCAGCGGCGGCGAAAAGTCCTTCATGCCGTCGACGAATTCGTACCTCAGCCGCGAATCCCCGGTCACCGTGATGACCACGCCTTCGCGGCGGTAGACGCCCTCGAAGCGCGCCAGGTCCACGATCGGCGGTTCGGCGGGCGGCGCGAAGGCGTCGGGAATGCGGACGCCGGCGAACTCGTCGAGCAGTTCACGGAACAGGGCCGCGTAAAGCTGCCGGGCGCCGCCGCCGTTGGTCACCAGCGCGACGGCCACTCCCGCCGACGGCACCACGCGCAGGTACGCGTACTGCCCGATGGACGCGCCGTCGTGACCGATGCCGGGCGTACCGTCCCAGTCGTAGAGCGTCCAGCCGAGTCCCCAGCCGTCCGCGCTGACCGTCCACTTGTCGGGGACGTCGGTCTCGCGGCGCTGCATCGCTTCGACCGTTTCCGGTGCCAGGACACGGGTCCCGTCGGGGGCCAGGCCGCCGTCGAGGTGCATCCGCGCGAGCCGGACGACGTCGCCGGCGGAGGCGATCACCCGCGCGCCCGGTCCCGCCGACCGCGGCATCAGATCCCAGGCGGGCGCGGGGTCCGGCTCCTGCCCCGGTTCGCCGAGGTGGCTCATCGCCGCGCGGAAACTCAGCGCCTCCTCGGGCAGGGTCATCGACTGCTTCAGCCCGAGCGGCGTGAAGATGAACTCCTTCAGCGCCTGATCCCAGGTCAGCCCGGTGACCACCTCGGCGATGCGGCCGAGCACCTGGTACCCGACGCTGCTGTAGGAGACCGCGGTCCCCGGCGGGCAGTCCATCGCGATGCCCTTGCTCGCCTCGACGAAGCGGGCGATGCACTCGTCACCCCGGCCGGTGTCCAGGTGGAAATCGCAGGTGAGGCCACTGGTGTGGCTCAGCAGCTGCCGGATGGTGATCGCCCTGGTCGCCTCGGGATCGATCGTCTCGAACTCCGGCAGCACCTCGACGACCGGCGCGTCGAGATCCAGTTCGCCGGTTTCGGCCAGCCGCATGACCAGGGTCGCGGTGTAGATCTTGGCGATCGAGCCGAGCTGGAACACCGAATCGGTCGTCGTCTCGACGCCGGTCCCGCGATGCAGGACACCGCTCGCGAGTTCGTGGATCTCGCCACCCGCCAGCACGGCGAGCACGGCGCCCGGAACGTGGTGGGCGGCGCGAAGCTCGTCCAGCTTGGCCTGCCAGCGGCCGGCGTCCCAGTTCACGGTGTTCGTCATGGCTTTCCCCTTCGTTGCGTACGTCGTTCTCGTCTTGCGCACACTGTACGCACAAGCGATCGACGTACGCAAGCAGCGGGCTCCCTTGAACAGATCCGGAGTCGTGCCATATAGTCCACGCGGAATAATCGATCCGGAATCTTCCGAGAGGACCATGCATGGCCGCGAAACTCACTCCGCTCGCCATGGCGGTGCTGGAGCTCCTCCACGAGCGGCCCATGCATCCCTACGAGATGGCGCAGCTGATGAAGGAGCGCTATGTCAGCACGCGCGTCAAGGTGAAGGCCGGATCGCTCTACCACACGGTGGATCGCTTGCAGCAGAACGGTTTCGTCGAGATCGTCGAAACACAGCGCGACGGGAAGCGCCCCGAGCGCACCGTGTACGCGATGACGGACGCCGGCCGCGACGAATTCGTGGACCGCGCGCAGGACATGCTGAGCACGCCTGCCGAGGAGTACCCCGAGTACCTCAGTGCCCTCGCCGTCATCGACGAACTCGGCCCCGAAATGTCGCTCACCCAGCTCAAGCACCGTGTCCTGCGCTTGCAGGCCTCCGCCGCCTCCGACCAGGTCGTCCTCGAAAGCCTGGTCGAAGACCACAAACTCCCCGAGATCTATTGGCTCGACTGGTCCTACGCCACCGCGCGGCGGGCCTTCGAGCTCGAGTGGACCCAAAAACTGGTCGAGGACCTGGAATCCGGCCGCATCGACTTCCAGGGCCACTGCAAGCCCCATCTGAACCTGGTCACCAAGGACGACACCGATGAACGCAAGACAAGCTAATCCCTGGGCCGCGCTTTCCGCGCTGTGCCTCGGCTTCTTCATGATCCTGCTGGACACCACGATCGTTTCGACCGCGATCCCCGCGATGCTGCGCGAACTCGGCGCCGGGCTGAACGCGATCGTCTGGGTGATCAGCGTCTACCTGCTGGCCTACGCGGTGCCGATGCTGTTCGCCAGCCGCCTCGGCGACCGCTTCGGACCGAAACGCGTTTACCTGGCGGGCCTCGTGGTCTTCACGCTGGCCTCGCTGTGGTGCGGACTGTCCGGCACGGTCGAGATGCTCATCGCGGCCCGCGCGGTGCAGGGCCTCGGCGCCGCTTTGATGACGCCGCAGACCCTGGCGTTCATCAGCCACCTGTTCCCGCCGTCGAAACGCGGCCCCGCCATGGGACTCTGGAGCGGTGTCGCCGGGATCGCGGCCATCGTCGGCCCGCTGCTCGGCGGCGTGCTCGTCGACCACCTCGGCTGGGAATGGATCTTCTTCGTCAACCTGCCGGTCGGCGTGGTGGCGCTCGCGCTGGCGCTGCTCAAGGTGCCGGACTGGCAGCCGAAGCACTCGCATTCCTTCGACGTTCCCGGGATCCTGCTCTCCGGCGCGGGACTGTTCCTCGTGGTGTACGGAGTCCAAAATGGACAGCATTACGACTGGGGACGCGCCCTGGGCCCGATCACCGTGTTCGAGATCATCGGCGCCGGTCTCGCCCTGCTGGTCGCTTTCGTGGTGTGGCAACGGTTCAACCGCAACGAACCGCTTCTGCCGCTGAGTGTCTTCTCGAACCGCAACTTCTCGGCCGGAACGCTGACCTCGGTCACCGTCGGCTTCGCGATGACCGGCATGTTCCTGCCGCTGGTGATCTACATCCAGGCCGTCCTCGGCGAGTCACCGACGATGTCCGGCCTGCTGTTCGCGCCGATGTCGTTGCTGGCGGGCATGATCGGCCCGTTCGTCGGCCGGGCTTCGGACAAGGTCAACGGCAAGGTCCTGCTGGTCATCGGGCTGACCGCGCTGGCGGCGGGCATGGGACTGGTGGCCCTGATCGCCCGGGCGGGCGCGAACGCGTGGACGCTCACCCCGGCACTGCTGGTGGCGGGCGCCGGGATCGGGTTCATCTTCGCGCCGATGGGCAACATCGCGATGAGTTCGGTGGAGCCGCGGCTCACCGGGACCGCGTCGGGCATCTTCAACACCGCGCGCCAGGTCGGCGGCGTGCTCGGCAGTGCCGCCGTCGGTGTGCTGCTGCAGGCGCGGATCAGCGCCTCGATCGCCGACGAGGCGGCATCGGCCGCGACAGCGTTGCCGGAGCAGTACCGCGCGCCGTTCGCGGAAGGGGTCGCGAAGGCCGCGGAATCGACCGGGGAGTTCGGTTCCTCCGGGCAGACGGGCTTCTCGGGACTTCCCGCGGACGTGGCGGAGCAGGCCCAGCGGCTCGCTCTCGACGCCGTCCACAATGGACTCACGGACGCCGCCCGGGTGACCCTGCTGCTTCCAGCGGCCGTACTGCTGCTGGGTGTGCTCGCGGCTTTGACGATGCGTCGTCCGGCTCCGCGTGTCCCGCCCGCTCCAGCTCCGGAACCCGCCACCAGCGCCGCCTGACCCCCCTCCCCCCGTGCAATGAAAGGCCCGTTCCTTGCAAAATTTGCAAGGAACGGGCCTTTCCTTTCATCCGCGGGAGGGCGGAAGCTTCCTACCGGCGGTACCGCAGGCCGAAGCCGTACGGGTACAGCGCCTTCTTGCCGTCACCGACGTTCACCGGTTCCTGCGCCGCACTCGTCGGCCAGCTGAACGTCAGTTTCCCGGTCGGGTTGTAGTCGCCGTAAAGGACATCGGCGACACCGGCGCCTTCGCTACCCGGGAGCCAAGCGGCGACGAGGCCGTTGAATCCCGGCAGCTGCGAAGCGATGTCGAGCGGACGCCCGGACACGGTCACCACGACGACCGGGACCCCGGAACTCTTCAGTTTGGCGATGGTGGCGAGGTCTTCGGCGTCGAGCCCGAAGCCATTGGGCCGGTCTCCCTGCCCTTCGGCGTACGGCGTTTCGCCCACCACTGCGACAGCGACCTGGTAGCTGTTGTCGATTCCGTTACCCGCACGGTCATACGTCACCGTGGTTCCCTTCCCCGCGCCCGACTTCAGCCCGTCGAGAACGGTGGTGCCCGGGATGACCAGGCCGCTCTGGCCCTGCCAGGTGAGCGTCCAGCCGCCCGCCTGGTTGCCGATGTCGTTCGCGTTCTTGCCCGCGACGAAGATCTTGTTGTTCCTCTTCGCCAGGGGCAGCACACCGTCGTTCTTCAGCAGCACCTGGGATTCGCGGACGGCCTGCCGGGCCAGTTCGCGGTGTTCCTTGCTGCCGAACGTCTTCTGGAGCGAACGGTCGGTGTACGGGTGCTCGAACAGGCCGAGCTTGAACTTCTCCGCCAGGATGCGGCGGTTCGCGTCGTCGATCCGGCCACGCGAGACACGGCCCGCCTCGACCTCGGCCTTGAGGTAGGAGATGAACTGCGGCGCGTCCCACGGGACCATGAACATGTCGATGCCCGCGTTGACCGAAAGCCGTACTTCTTCGGGCGTGAAGCCTTCCTGCCCGTCGATCTGGTTGATCGCGTTGTAGTCCGAGATCACCAGGCCGGAGAAGCGCAGTTCCTTCTTGAGGACGTCGGTGATCAAGTACTTCTGGGCGTGCATGCGCACCCCTTGGAAGCTGGAGAACGAGATCATCACCGAGCCGACGCCGCGGTCGATCGCCTCGCGGAACGGCGGCAGGTGGATCTGGCGCAGTTCGCGTTCGCTGACCTCGGTGTTGCCCTGGTCGACGCCGTTCGTGGTGCCGCCGTCGCCGATGTAGTGCTTCGCGGTCGCGAGCACCGAGCCCGGCTTTTCGCCGAGCCTGCGCCCCTGGAGACCGGTGATGGCCGACGCGTTGGCGATGGCGTCGCGCGGGGTTTCGCCGAAGGACTCGTAGGTCCGGCCCCAGCGGTCGTCACGGGCGACGCACAGGCACGGCGAGAAATCCCACTGCGGTCCTGTTCCGGCGACTTCCAGCGCCGTCGCGCGGCCGATCTTCTCGACCAGACGCGGGTTGTTGGCCGCGCCGAGGCCGATGTTGTGCGGGAAGATCGTCGCGCCGTAGACGTTGTTGTGGCCGTGCACGGCGTCGACGCCGTAGATCGTGGGGATGCCGAGCGGCGTCGAAACCGCCGCCTTCTGGTACGAGTCGACCATGTCGGCCCAGCCGGCCGGCGTGTTGGAGGCGGGGACGGAGCCACCGCCGGACAACAAGGACCCCAGTTTGAGGGCGGCGGCCTGGTCGGGGGTGACCGCGCCGCGTTCGGCCTGGGTCATCTGGCCGATCTTGTCGTCGAGGCTCATCCGCTTGAGCAGGTCGTTCACCCGCGCGGACGTCGAAGCGTGAGGATTCTTGTACACCGGGCCAGGACTGGCGGAAGCCGCCGGTGCCAGCGCCGAACCGGCCAGGAGCAGGCCTGCGAGCAGAGTGGTTTGCGCCGTGCGAAGTGATCTTCTGACGCGGAGGCGGGACGACATTGTTTCCTCCGTAGCTCGAACAATCCATATGTTGCGCGCCACAACAAACTAGCTCCACGTTCGGGTGTCCCCGGTCACAATTAGGCAACGGCGAGCCGTCGAGTACCTTCCTCCAGGTGCGTTTCGTCCTCGCTTCCCAGTCCCCCGCCCGCCTCGGCGTCCTGCGTTCCGCCGGCTTCGATCCCAGCGTCGTCGTCTCCGGCGTCGACGAGGACGCGGTGGCCGCGTCCCTGACCGATCCCGCCCCGGCGGAGCTGGTCCGCGCGCTCGCCGTCGCGAAGGCCGAAGCGGTTTTCGAGACGCTCACCGGCTCCCACAGTGACCATGCCGGACACGCCGACATGGTCATCGTGGGCTGCGATTCGATGCTGTCGATCAAGGGCGAAATGGTCGGGAAGCCGATCACCCCGGAATCCGCGCGCGAGCGCTGGGCGTCGATGGCGGGCGAAACCGGTGAACTTCTCACCGGCCACGCCATCATCCGCGTCGAGAACGGGGAGCGGACGAAGGAAACCTCAGGCACCGAGGGCACCACTGTTCGCTTCGGCACACCGTCGCAGGAGGAGATCGAGGCCTACATCGCGTCCGGCGAACCGCTTCAGGTGGCGGGCGGTTTTACCCTGGACGGGCTAGGCGGCTGGTTCATCGAGGGCATCGACGGCGACTTCTCCAGCGTCATCGGCATCAGCCTGCCGCTGACCCGGCGTTTGCTGGCCGAGGTCGGCGTGAGTGTCATCGATCTCTGGACGCGTCCCGCATCCTGAGACAGCTCCCACACGATCGGGTGATCCGGAAGAGTCCTGCCTTGACGAACGTTCTTCACGTTCGGCCAATCAGGAAACTTTCACGCACCGGAGTCGCCCCGTGTCTTTCATTCGGACCTACACCAGGCCAAAAGTCTTCGCGGTGGCAGTTCTCGGCTCGCTCGTCGTGGGTGCCCTTCTCGGCCTCCTCGCCAGGAGCACCGAAACGAGCTGGCTGACCGAACTGCTCGGCCAGATCGGCACGATCTTCACCACGTTGCTGCAGATCGCGGTGATCCCGCTGGTCTTCACGGCGATCGTGGTCGGCATCAGCAGCCTGCGCAATCTCGGTGGCGGGAAGAAGGCCGCCCGGCTGGGCGGCAAGACCGTCCTGTGGTTCGCGATCACCTCGTTCATCGCGTCGCTGATCGGCATCGCCGTCGCCAAGCTGTTCAACCCGGGCAGCGGCGGCCTCGGCGAAGGCGTCGCCGCGACCGCGAAGAACACGGACAGGGCCGCCAAGGCCACCTGGGGATCGTGGAGCGACTTCATCAACGGGTTGCTGCCGAAGAACTTCTTCACCGCCTTCACCGAGGGCGAGACGCTTCAGGTGCTGTTCCTCGCCGTCCTGATCGGCGCGGCCGCCTACAGCCTCGGTGACAAGGCGAAGCCGTTCGTCGACTTCACGAGCAGTGTCTTCGAGATCATCCAGCGCTACCTCGGCTGGATCGTGCGCCTGGCCCCGATCGGCATCATCGGCCTGATCGGCGAGGCCGTGTCGACCTATGGTGACGCGCTGTTCAAGCCGCTGTTCACCGCCACACTCGCGGTGTACGTCGGCTGCTTCCTGGTGCTGCTGGTGGTCTACCCGATCCTGCTGCAGTTCGTGGCGAAGGTCAGCCCGCTGAAGTTCTTCTCCAAGGCGGGCACGGCGATCCAGTTCGCGTTCGCGTCGTCGTCCTCGGGCGCCACGCTGCCGCTGACCCGCCAGGCCGCGGTGAACCTGGGCGTCCAGCCCGGTTACGCGGGCTTCGCGACCCCGCTGGCGAGCGCCACGAAGATGGACGGCTGCGCGGCGGTGTTCCCGGCGATCGGCGCGATCTTCATCGCGAACCTGTCCGGTGTCTCGCTCAACTTCTGGCAGTACCTCGGGATCATCGCGGCCGCCGTGTTCGGCGCGCTGGCGACCGCGGGCGTCACCGGCTGGCTGGCCGCGCTGACCCTGACCGCGTCGCTCATCGGGCTCGACCCGGCGCAGGTCGCGCTCGGCATCGCGCTGATCTACTCGGTGAACCCGATCATGGACATGATCCGGACCGCGACCAACGTCGCGGGCCAGATCGTCGTGCCGGTCATCGTCGCCCGCAGCGAAGGCCTGCTGGACGACGAAGTGCTCAACTCGCAGACGGACCCTTCGCCCACTGACGACGGCGAAGCCGCTACGCCGGAGAAGGAGCCTGTCGCGGCGGGCACGAAGTAGCTTTCCCAGTCCGTGAAGGACCCCTTTCCTACTCTCAGGGTAGGCAAGGGGTCCTTCACACCTTCCCTCACTACGTGAAGGAACCCTTCGTCGAGCTAGGCGCCAGGGTCTCGGCAAAGTCGGCTATTCGCACGGGTCAGGTTTCGAGGGTGTCCAGCCGGCGGGTTATCGCCTGGCGGGGTGCGGCTGCCCACAAGGGGCTGCGTCAGGGTTCTGGTGCCCGATTCGGGCGCTGTGCGCGGTTTTGCATGGGGGTCGTGAGCGATAAAGAGCGTTAGAACGACACTTACCGCTCACGACCCCATCACGTACTTCCCGCAGGCAAGGGTGACGGCAGGGCCCCGACGCAGAGAGGCGTGACCACGCCACCTTTGCCTTGCTTCTCAATAACGAGAGCATAGGTCCCTTGCTATCGACTCAGGGACAGGCCCGCAGGTCCGCGCGAGTCAGCCGCACGTCCGGCCAGCCCCTCAGCTCCGAAGGCGAGGTGTACCGGCGCGTGCAGCCCACCGAGCCGCTGGCGACCTCGTAGACCTCCGCGAGCACCGGCGCCGCCTGGCACCGGGCCGAGCCGGATTGCGCGCCGGGGCATTCGTGCCGCACGACGATGACGTCCGCGACGCCGTCGGCGGTCACGTCGTTCAGGGCGATCGTCCCGGCGTCGGAGTAGTACGGCTTCCCGGGGTCTCGCCAGATCCCGCCGCGCGAGACGAACAACTCGCCCGCCGAACCCCCGCCGGTCTCACCGCGCACCAGGCAGACCGGCGTCGCGCCGTCGACACAGCGCAAAGAATCGCCCTTGAGGGTGACCCCCAGGTCGTTGATGATCAACGGGAACACCGCGTCCGTCCCGATCCGGACCACGCCCTGCTTCCCCGCCTCGTCGGCCAGGAGCACGACGGGCACGCCGCCGACGGTCATCGCGCCGATCTCCCGGCAGGCCGAGTGACCGCAGTTGACCTTCGGCGTACTCGGGGCGCCATCAGGCAAAGGAGCCGCTCCGGGCTCACCGGCGGGTACCGGGGCGGACGGGCGGAGCAGGATCACGGCCACGATCACCCCCGCCGTGACCACCACGGCCAGCAGCGCGGTGAGCAGCACCGATCGCGGCGTCCGCGCTTCCTGAGTCCGCATATCCGAGAGCGTAAGTGATCTAGCACAGAGTGCACGTCTATGTTGTTCCCGTGACGAACCCCGGATTGCCCAACGCCCTGTTCCTCCCCACGGCGAAAAAGCCGAAAGACTTCACGGGCGCCGAGATCGAACTCCGCCGGACCGGCGACGGCCGGATGGCGCTGATCGCCTTCAGCTCGGTGCAGCGCCTGGTCGAATGCTGCGGGCAGCACCAGCCGTGGGCACTGGTCAAGACCGAGCACCTCGGCCGCGTCTACCAGGCCCAGCCGTACGACCTGATCGTGCTCGATTCCGACCTTCCGGAAGAACTGCGGCACCGTGAGGCGCTGGTGTAAGCCTTTCCAGGAGAACTGCGGCGCCGCGAAACGCTGCTATAAACAGTGTCACTGGGTGGCCTTGCTCTCATCAATCGGGGCGGGAACTTCCGTAAACTGCTGCGGAGCCGCATCGGGGCGGCCCGACGTGCGAATGCAGGAGGTACGGCGTGACCGAGCAGGCCGGCACAGGTGGTCCGGTGACCAAGATCCTGATCGCGAACCGCGGCGAGATCGCGGTACGGGTGATCAGGGCGGCGAAGGACGCCGGGCTGACCAGCGTGGCCGTCTACGCCGATCCGGACCGTGACGCACCCCATGTCCGCCTCGCCGACGAGGCCTTCGCCCTCGGCGGCACCACGGCGGCCGAGAGCTACCTCGTCTTCGACAAGCTGCTCGACGCCGCCAAGCGCTCGGGCGCGGACTCGGTCCACCCCGGTTACGGGTTCCTCTCCGAGAACGCGGACTTCGCCCAGGCGGTGATCGACGCCGGGCTGACCTGGATCGGCCCGAGCCCGCAGGCCATCCGCGACCTCGGCGACAAGGTCACCGCGCGCCACATCGCGCTGCGCGCGGGCGCCCCGCTCGTGCCCGGCACGAAGGACCCCGCCAAGAACGCGGACGAGATCGTCGCCTTCGCCGACGAGCACGGCCTGCCGGTCGCGATCAAGGCGGCGTTCGGCGGTGGCGGCCGCGGCCTCAAGGTCGCCCGCACCCGCGAGGAGATCCCGGAGCTCTTCGAATCCGCGACCCGTGAGGCGATCTCCGCCTTCGGCCGCGGCGAATGCTTCGTCGAGCGCTACCTGGACAAGCCGCGTCACGTCGAGGCCCAGATCCTCGCCGACCAGCACGGCAACGCCATCGTCGTCGGCACCCGCGACTGCTCGCTGCAGCGCCGTCACCAGAAGCTGGTCGAGGAGGCGCCCGCGCCGTACCTGACCGACGAGCAGCGCAAGCGCATCCACGAGTCCGCGAAGGCGATCTGCAAGGAAGCCGGCTACTACGGCGCCGGGACCGTGGAGTACCTCGTGGCCGTCGACGGCACGATCTCGTTCCTCGAGGTCAACACGCGGCTGCAGGTCGAGCACCCGGTGTCCGAAGAGACCACGGGCCTCGACCTCGTGCGCGAGATGTTCCGCATCGCCCGCGGCGAGAAGCTCCGCATCACCGAGGACCCGGAACCGCGCGGCCACTCGATCGAGTTCCGCATCAACGGCGAGGACGCCGGCCGCGGCTTCCTGCCCGCGCCCGGCACCGTGACGAAGTTCGTCGCGCCGAGCGGCCCGGGTGTCCGGGTCGATTCGGGTGTCGAGTCCGGCAGCGTCATCGGCGGCCAGTTCGACTCGATGCTCGCGAAGCTGATCGTCACCGGATCGGACCGGCAGAACGCGCTCGAGCGCAGCCGCCGGGCGCTGGCCGAGATGGTCGCCGACGGGATGGCGACGGTCCTGCCGTTCCACCGCGTGATCGTGGACGACCCGGCCTTCATCGGCGACGAGAACGGTTTCAGCGTGCACACCCGCTGGATCGAGACCGAGTTCGAGAACAAGATCGAGCCGTTCGTCGCCCCGGAAGCCGCCGAGGCCGAGGAAGAGCAGCCCCGCCAGAACGTCGTCGTCGAGGTCGGCGGACGTCGTCTCGAAGTGTCGCTGCCCGGCGGGTTCTCGCTCGAGGGCGGTGGCGGCACGGCCGTCAAGGCCAAGCCGCGCAAGCGCGCGGGCGGCACCAAGGCCGCGGTGAGCGGTGACGCGGTCACCGCGCCGATGCAGGGCACCATCGTCAAGGTCGCCGTCGAAGAAGGCCAGCAGGTCGAAGCCGGCGAGCTGGTCGTCGTGCTCGAGGCGATGAAGATGGAGAACCCGGTCACCGCGCACAAAGCGGGCACCGTGACCGGCCTTTCGGTCGAGGTCGGCGCCGCTGTGACGCAGGGAACCCAGCTGTTCGAGCTCAAAGACTGACGGATGTCGTGGTTGACGGCACCTCGCTCGGCCTACCATCGCAAGGGTGAGCGAAGTGCCGTCTCCGCAGCTGCGGATCAGTGACCAGGATCGAGAGTCCGCCCTGACCGCGCTAGGCGAGCACATGAGCGTGGGCAGGATCGACATCGACGAATTCGGTGAACGGTCCGCCAAGATCACCGCGGCCAAGACGCGCGGCGAACTGTCCGAGGTCTTCCTCGATCTGCCTGAGCCGCACCCTCGCCTCGACGCCCCCAAGACCGCAGTGAGCGAACCGGTGAAACCGGCGTCACCGCTGGCGGGCATCTCCCCTGCTCAGCGGGTCATGGGCGCGATCCTGCCGATCCTCTTCATCGCCTCCATCGCACTCATCGTCACCACCGGTGTGACCTGGTGGTTCATCCTCGTCCCGATCGGGATCAGCGCCCTCGGCGAGGGCATCTGGGGCAAGGGCTGGGAGAACGCCCACAAGAAGCTCACGAAGCAACGCCGCCGGGAACTGGACGGCTGATCCGCCCGTAGACTCGGAACGTGAGTGCCGAGAGACCGGACATGCGGCTGAGCGACGCCGAACGCCAAGACGCGCTCGACGCGCTGGAGGAGCACGTCCGCACCGGCAGACTCGACCTCGACGAGTTCGGCACCCGCTCGGCCAAGGTCAGCGCCGCGAGGATGGCGAGCGACCTCGAACCGCTGTTCACGGACCTGCCCTCACCCCGGCCCAGCGCCCTGCTGCCCCTGCCTCCGATGCCCGGTGTCGCGCAGGCGTCCGCGAAGAACGATGCCCCGCCGTCGAAATGGCTGACCGCCAGTGCCGTGCCGATCGCCGCGGCGGTCGCGATCGCGCTGTTCTTCTTCACCCGCGGGACGTTCATCGTGTTCCTGCTCCCGCTGGCCGTGGCGCTGATCATGAGCCGCCGCCGCTGAAGATCCGGTTACCCTCGAAGAGTGGAACCGGTGGAGATCAACGCGGGCGAGTACTACCTGCGACAGCTGCGGGCGGACAAGGCCCTCGACGACCGTCCGGCGCTGGTCGCGGCCTTCGCCGATCCGACACACCGCAAATACGTGCTGAACTACCGCTTGCGGGACCTCGACGAGGCGACCGAGTACGTCGCGCTGCGCGCGGCCCAGTGGGCCGGTGACGAACGCTGCTCCTGGGCGGTGGCCGAACCGACGACCGGGGACCTGCTGGGCGAGGTCGGCCTGCGGGATCTCGATCTCGACGTCGGGTACGCGGAGGCGTCGGTCTGGGTGCGCGCGGCGTCCCGGGGCAAGGGCGTCGCGAGCACCGCACTCAACGCGGCCCTGCGGTTCGGTTTCGGCGGCCTCGGCCTGCGCGAGGTCAGCTACCGCTACGAGGAGACGAACGAGGTTTCGGCCTCGGTCGCCCGGAAATGCGGGTTCACCCTGGTCGGGCCCGAACTGGAACCGGCCCCGACCGGGGAACGCCTCATCCGCTGGCGCCGCACCGCCTGACCTCTTCCCGCGTTTCGTCCTCTAGTTGCGGTAGTACGTCGTGCGAACTACCGCAACTAGAGGACGACTTGCGGTGATCAGAAGGGGTAAGCGGGCGGCGGGTTCCGGACGGTGACCCAACGCGTCTCGGTGAAGGCCTCGATGTTCGCCGCCGCGCCGCCGAAGCGGCGACGCCGCCGAAGGGGCTGTTCGCCTCGTCGCTGACCGTCTGGTCGTTGATGTGCACGATCCCGGTCGGGACGCGGTCGGCCAGCTCCAGTCCTTTGAGGACATCGCGGGTGATGATCCCCAGCGACAGCCCGTATTCGCTCGCCGTGGCGAGCCGTACGGCCTCTTCCGCGTCGGAGAACCGCACGACCGGCGCGACCGGGCCGAAGATCTCCTGCGCGACGGCGGGCGCGTCCGGCGGCACGTCGGCGAGCACCGTCGCGGCGTAGAACAGCCGGTCGTATTCGGCACCGGCCGCGACCCGCGCCCCCGCGGCGACGCTGGCGGTGACGAGCTCGTGGATCTTGTCCCGCTGCCCGGCGTCGATGATCGGCCCGAGCGCGACCTCGTCCCGCGCCGGATCGCCGACCCGCAACGCGGCCGCCTTCGCCGCCAGCCGCTCGACGAAGTCGTCGTAGAGCCGCTCGTGCACCAGATGCCGCCCGGTGGTCATGCAGATCTGGCCCTGGTGGAAGAACGAGCCGAACGCGGCGACCCCGGCGGCCTCGTCGACATCCGCGTCGTCGAGCACGATGAGCGCGGAGTTCCCGCCCAGCTCCAGATGGGCCCGCTTCAGGTGTTTCCCGGCGAGTTCGCCGACCTTCCGCCCGGCGCCGGTCGAGCCGGTGAAGGAGATGACCCGGACCGCCGGATGCGTCACCAGCGTCTCGCCGACGTCCGCGCCGCCCGGCAGCATCTGCAGCACACCCGGCGGCAGGCCCGCTTCCTCGAAGATCCGCGCGAGGACGACGCCACCGGTGACGGCGGTGCGCGGATCCGGCTTCAAGATCACCGCGTTCCCCAGCGCGAGCGCCGGAGCGACCGAGCGGATGCCCAGGATGATCGGCATGTTGAACGGTGAGATCACCGTGACGACACCGGCGGGCACCCGGCGCGCCATCGAAAGGCGCGGTTCCTCACTCGGCAGGAGTTCGCCGTACGGGCGGCCGGGCAAGGCCGCCGCCTCGTAGCACTCCTGCTCCGCGACGTGCAGCGAGAAGCCGGCCACGCCCGGCACCGCGCCGACCTCGCGCACGTTCCACCAGCTGATCTCGTCGGCGTGCTCGGACCACAGCCGGGCGGCTTTGCGCAGGACGGCGGCGCGCTGGACGTGCGGTGTCGCCGCCCAGGCCCGCTGTGCCTCGGCCGCGGCTTCCGCCGCTTTCGCGGCGTCCGCGGCCGAGGCCATCCCGACGCTGCCCAAAACGGCACCGGTCGCGGGCTCCGTGACGTCCCGGGTGCCGCCGGTGCCGGGCACCCACGAGCCACCGGCGAAGATCCGGTCCGTCCACGTCGACGAGTCGAGAAACACCACAAGGCCGCCTTCCGTCTCAGTGTCTGATCAGGGAGCCCGCGGCCGCGATCGACGTCGGCAGGGCGCTGATCAAACTTCTCCCGTTCGCGGACGAAGGCCCCTGCCACCGCGATAGCGGGGCCTTCGGCCGCGCGGGCTGGGACGGCCGACGCTATGCCAGATTCACCCGATCAGGCAATGATCCTTGCGCGCGTGGCACACCACTCGGCAGAACTGATCAACTCACCGGTTCGATGATCCCGGAGCGCGCTTCCGGCGCGGCCGAACGCAGCGCGTCCGCGGCCTCGTCGCTCGGCTGCGACTGCGACTCCCGTTCCGCGTCGACCCTCGCCTTGTACACCTCGACTTCGCGTTTCTCCTCGTCCTTCGACCAGCCGAGCACCTCGCCCACCAGCGTGGCGACCTGCGCGGCGCAGTCGACCCCGCGGTGCGCGTACTCGATCGAGATCCGCGTCCGGCGGGCCAGGACGTCTTCCAGGTGCAGCGCGCCCTCGTGACTGGCCGCGTAGACGACCTCGACACCGAGGTAGTCCGGCGCGTGCTCCAGCGGCTTGAGCAGTTCCGGCCGTCCTTCGCCGAGCGCGAGGACTTCGTGCACCATCGAGCCGTACCGGTCGAGCAGATGGCGGACGCGGTACGGGTGCAGCCCGTGCTCGCTGGCCAGATGGTCGGCCTGGTTCACCAGCGCGTGGTAACCGTCGGCGCCCAGCAGCGGCACCTTGTCCGTGATGGACGACTGCGGCCTGCCGGGGAGATCGACGGCCGCGGCGTCGACGGCGTCGGCCGCCATCACCCGGTAGGTGGTGTACTTGCCGCCCGCGATCGCTACCAGCCCCGGCGCGACCCGCGCGACGGCGTGCTCACGCGAAAGCTTCGACGTCTCTTCGCTTTCCCCGGCGAGCAAAGGCCGAAGACCCGCGTAGACGCCTTCGATGTCGTCGTGCGTCAGCGGTGTCGCGAGCACCGTGTTGACGTGTTCGAGGAGGTAGTCGATGTCGTGCTTCGTCGCGGCGGGGTGCGCGAGGTCGAGGTTCCAGTCGGTGTCGGTGGTTCCCACGATCCAGTGATTGCGCCACGGGATGACGAACAGCACGGACTTCTCGGTGCGCAGGATCATGCCCGCTTCCGAGACGATCCGGTCGCGCGGGACGACGATGTGCACGCCCTTGCTCGCCCGGACGCGGAACCGGCCGCGGCCACCGGAAAGCCGCTGCAGTTCGTCGGTCCAGACGCCGGTGCAGTTGACCACCGCGGAAGCGTGGATCTCGGTTTCACGGCCGTCTTCGACGTCGCGCACGCGAACACCGGAAATGCGGTCCGCCTCGCGGAGGAAACCGACCACCTGGGTGGAGGTGCGCACCACGGCGCCGTAGTGCGCGGCGGTGCGGGCGACGGTCATCGTATGCCGCGCGTCGTCGGATTGCGCGTCGTAGTAACGGATCCCGCCGATCAACGCGGACCGCTTCAGCGCCGGGACCATCCGCAGTGCGCCCGCGCGGCTCAGGTGTTTCTGGCCGGGGACCGACCGCGCGCCGCCCATCGTGTCGTACATCAGCAGGCCGGCCGCGGTGTACGGGCGTTCCCAGATCCGGTGGGTCAGCGGGTACAGGAAGCTGACCGGCTTCACCAGGTGGGGTGCGATCGTCGTCAACATCAGCTCGCGTTCACGCAGAGCTTCACGCACCAGGCCGAATTCCAGCTGTTCGAGGTAGCGGAGCCCGCCATGGAAGAGCTTGCTGGACCGGCTCGACGTGCCCGAAGCGAGATCGCGCGCTTCGACGAGGGCAACCCGCAGGCCGCGCGTGGCGGCGTCGAGGGCGGTACCCGCGCCGACCACTCCGCCACCGATGACGACGAGGTCGAACTTGTCCTTGCCCAGCCGCTGCCACGACTCTTCCCGCTTGAGCGGTCCCAGCCTGGCGGGGCTGTTTTCGGCTTCGCGCTGAGAGCTTGCCACGTGACATTCCTCCTTGGGGCCGCTGTGGCTCCAGCATCGCACGATCGGCCGCGACCGGTCCGTTGTGCGGGTGACACGTGTGGCGTAACCCTCGTCGATCTTGAAAGAATTCGTCCGCTCAACGCCTGGAAGGAACAAATACGCGGCGGTAACGTGCGTCGGACGTGGGTCGGCAAGGGCGCCGTAGCACACCGTGTACGACCCTGCGCGGAATGTCCAATGTGGAGGTCGAACGGTGAGTGTGGGAGCCATTTTCGTCTGGGAGCTGCTGGGAACAGCGGTCCTGATCCTGTTGGGTAACGGCGTGGTCGCCAACCACGTGTTGCGGAAGAACAACGGCCACAACGGTGGCATCGTGATGATCACCCTCGGCTGGGCGTTCGCGGTCTTCGCCGGTGCCAGCATCGCCGCGCCGAGCGGCGCGCACCTCAACCCCGCGGTGACGCTGGGTCTCGCGATCGCGGACAAGACGAAGTGGGCGGACGTCCCGATCTACTTCGCCGGGCAGATGGTCGGCGCGATCCTCGGCGCCGTGCTCTGCTGGGCCGCCTACAAGCTCCAGTTCGACGACCACCCCCAGCGGGACGAGACGCTCGGCATCTTCTCGACCGCGCCGCAGATCCCGAACAAGGCCTGGAACCTCGTCACCGAGATCATCGGCACCTTCGTGCTGGTCGCGTGGATCCTGCTCAGCCCGGTCTACGCCAACGCCTCGGGTGAAGGCGGAACGCCGAACTTCGGCAACTCCGCGCTCGGTTACGCGGGTGTAGCGTTCGTCGTGCTGGTCATCGGCCAGTCCCTCGGTGGCCCGACCGGTTACGCCATCAACCCGGCCCGAGACCTCGGCCCCCGCATCGCGTACGCGTTCCTGCTGCCCATCAAGAACAAGGCCAACCCGAACTGGGGTTACTCCTGGATCCCGGTCGCCGGCCCGCTGGTCGGCGGTGCCCTGGCCGCCCTGCTGTTCCTCGCCGTCCACAACCTGACCTGAGACTGGAGCTTCGATGACTTCGTACGTAGCCGCGATCGACCAGGGCACCACGTCGACCCGCTGCATGATCTTCAACCACTCCGGCCGGGTCGTCGCCGTCGACCAGCGCGAACACGAGCAGATCTTCCCGAAGGCGGGCTGGGTCGAGCACAACGCCGAGGAGATCTGGGAGAACACGCGGGCCGTCGCGGCGGGCGCGCTCGCCAAGGGGGACCTGGTCGCGAGCGACATCGTCGCGGTCGGCATCACCAACCAGCGCGAGACCACGCTGGTCTGGGACCGCACCACCGGCAAGCCGGTCTACAACGCCATCGTGTGGCAGGACACCCGCACCGACAAGATCGTCAACGACCTCGGCGCGCTCGGCGGCGGTCAGGAGCGCTACCGCCAGAAGGTGGGCCTGCCGCTGGCGACCTACTTCTCCGGACCGAAGATCAAGTGGATCCTCGACAACGTTGACGGCGCCCGCGCCAAGGCCGAAGCCGGTGACCTGATCTTCGGCAACATGGACACCTGGGTGCTGTGGAACATGACCGGCGGGGTCGACGGCGGCGTGCACGTCACCGACCCGACCAACGCCTCGCGGACCATGCTGATGGACCTCGACACGCTGGAATGGGACGCCGAGATCGCCAAGGAGATGACGATCCCGCTGTCGATGCTCCCGGAGATCCGGTCGTCCTCGGAGGAGTACGGCAAGGTCCGCGAGAAGGGCGCGCTGGCCGGGGTCCCGATCTCGGGCATCCTGGGCGACCAGCAGGCGGCGACCTTCGGGCAGGCGTGCCTCTCGCCGGGTGAAGCGAAGAACACCTACGGCACCGGCAACTTCATGCTGCTCAACACCGGCACCGAGAAGGTCATGTCGGACAACGGGCTGCTCACCACGGTCTGCTACAAGATCGGCTCGAACGACACGGTGTACGCGCTCGAAGGATCGATCGCGGTCACCGGCTCGCTCGTGCAGTGGCTGCGGGACAACCTCGGCCTGATCGGCTCCGCGGCCGAGGTCGAGCAGCACGCCCGCACCGTCGAGGACAACGGTGGCGCGTACTTCGTGCCGGCGTTCTCGGGCCTCTTCGCGCCGTACTGGCGCTCCGACGCCCGCGGCGCGATCGTCGGCCTCACCCGGTTCGTCAACAAGGGGCACATTTCGCGGGCGGTCCTGGAGGCGACCGCGTTCCAGTCGCGCGAGGTGATCGACGCGATGAACGCCGACTCCGGAGTCCCGCTGAAGTCGTTGAAGGTCGACGGCGGCATGGTCGTCAACGAACTGCTCATGCAGTTCCAGGCCGACATCCTCGGTGTGCCGGTGATCCGCCCGGTGGTCAACGAGACCACCGCGCTCGGTGCGGCGTACGCGGCCGGTCTCGCGGTGGGCTTCTGGAAGAGCGAAGACGACATCCGCAACAACTGGGCGCAGGACAAGCAGTGGGACCCGTCGATGGACGAGGCCCGCCGCGAGTCCGAGTACCGCAACTGGAAGAAGGCCGTCACGAAGACCTTCGACTGGGTCGAGGGCGAAGACTGACCTTTGAGTCCGTGAAGGCCTCCTTCCCTACCGTCAGAGTAGGGAAGGAGGCCTTCACGTATTTCAGCCGAAAGCGCCGCCGCCGGTCTGCGGTGCCCCCTTCGGCGTGACCTTCACCTGCGGCTTCTTGCCGGAAGGCGGCAGCGTCCCGCACGGCTTCGTCAACGCGGCCGGGACGACGGCCCGCGAGCTGCTGCCGGGCGGCGCGCTGGAACTCGACGGCGGCTGGCTGCTGGACGGCGGCTGGCTGCTCGACGGCGGCTTACTGCTGGACGGCGGCGTGGTGGGCGTCGTCGTCGGGGGCAGGCAGACGATCTCGAACTCGACGGTCGCCGTCCCGCTGGCGGCCGGGAGGTTCGGCCCGCCGTCGCAGTGGAAACTCGCCTTGTACTTGCCCGTCTTCCCCGCGGCGTTGCCGTGCCCGATGTACGGCGCCTGGTTCCCCGAGCCCGGCTGGACCTGGAGCGTGACCGGACCGGTCAGGCCCGCCGACGTCACCGCGGTGCGCGTGCCGTAACAACTGGCGGTGAACTCCAGCGCCTGCCCGGGCGCGACCTTCGCCGGGCTGACCCACAGTTTCGGCGGCGGCGCGGTCGCCGACGCCTGCGGCGCGAGGATCACTCCCGCCGTCATCGCGAGCAGACCCGCGCCCGCGACGATTCTCTTCATTCCCATGATCTTTCTCCCTCAGTGCGAGCCCTCGCATCAAGAACACTTCCGGGAATGGGAAAAGGTTGCCTTTCACGACAAAAAACTCGTGAGTGGTAAGGACGGTTCTAACCATCCTTACCACTCACGAGATCAAAACGTGGTTCCGCCGCCACCGGTTTGCGGAGCCCCCACCGGAATCTTCGAAACCTGACGCCCCGCCGCGGGTTTCACCGGCGAAACCGAGCTCGTTTTCGGCGGCGTCGGTTTCGGCTTCGGCGGTTTGCCCGACGAAGTCGGCAGTGCGACCACTTCGAGATTGATCGTCACCGTCGTCGTCTTGCAGGTCGCCTTGACCGCGTAGAAACCCGGTCTCACCTTGTCGCCGATATGCGCGACGGCACCGAGGATCACCGGGTCCTCCGAAGTCACCTCGAACTTCGCGATGCGGTCCAGCGCCATGGACTTCACCTCGCCGAGGTCGGCGACCGGGCAGCCGACCGAGACCAGGATCTCCTCCCCCGGAATCGACTTCGTCGGGGAGAGCGCGACGAACGGGTACTGCATCGGCGGCGGACTGGGAGACGTCGTCGGAGTGGCCGAGACGTCCTCGGCGTACGCGGCGGCCGGGGCCATCCCGCACGCCACGACCGCCACCATCAGGGCGGACCGGTACCTGATCATGGAACTCACCTCTGGATCAGCCGAGCGAAGACGATGATGTTGTCGAGATAGTTGTGCGACGCCTTGTCGAAGACCCCGCCGCAGGTGATGAGCCGCAGTTCCGGCGTGGTGGTGTCGCCGTAGACCGCGTCGGTGGGGAACTTGTCCTTCGCCACCCGCTCGACCTTCGTGACCGCGAACTCGGCCGTCTTGCCGTCCTTGCGGGCGACCGAGACCTTGTCTCCGGGCGCCAGCTCCTTCAGCCGGAAGAAGATGCCCGGCTGCTTGTTCCCGTCGACGTGCCCGAGGACCACCGAAGGCCCGACCTCCCCCGGGGTCGGCCCGTTCACGTACCAGCCCGCCTGCATCGGCTGGGTCACCGGCGGCACCTCGACGGTGTTGTCCGCGTTGAGCCCCAGCGGGACCAACGTGGACTTCGCGCCGATCTTCGGCACGTCGATCGAGACCGGCTCCGCCTTCGGCATCCCCTCGACGGCGGCCCCGCCGTCAGCGGCGGGCGCATCGGGTTCGCTCGGCTCGGCCGACGGCGTCTCCGCCTGGCTCGCGACCGCCTGCGGCGCCGCGGCCTGGCCGGTCTCCCCCGGACCGGACAGGACGAACGCCAGCGTCGCCAGTACGGCCAGCAGGACGACCGCGAGCACCAGCGGTGCCCGGCGTCCTCGCCACCATGTCGACTTCATGTTCACCCCTGTAGTGAAACGGTGTGGCGGTGACTGAGCCGGTCCCGGCCCCCAGACCGGAACCGGCTCGTCGTTCACCCCCACGCCTGCCTGACGCGACGCGCGGCCGGACGGTTGCCCGCCCAGGTCACGAAATGATCGCGATCGCTACGCCCGGTCCGCACGACGACGGTACGCGGCCGTGCCGACCCCGCCCACCACCAGCGCGAGGCCACCCGCGACGGCGGCGAGGACGCCGGCGTGGTCGGCCGGGCCCTCGGTGCCGCCGGTCTGCGGGGCACCGGCCGGCACCTTCGCGACCTGGCCCTTCGGCGGGAGCACCTCGAAGGTCACCGTCGACTTGTCGATCCAGCAGCTCAGCGTGACCTTGTATTTGCCCGGCTTGACGTTCTTGACCACGGCGGTCTTCTTCGTGACGTCGGCCGTGAGCACCGCCGACGAGATCGCCGGGCCACCGTTGTCGTCCTCGCGGTACCTGCAGTCGAAGTCCAGCTTGACCTGGTCACCGGCGCGCCCCTTGGCGGGCGAGATGCTCAACGGCTTCTTGAGTCCGTACAGGGCGCCGTGCGGCCCCGGCCCGTCCACGTCCTCGGTCGGCGACGGGGACGGGGACGGAGATGGCGAGGGAGACGCCGACGAAGAAGAAGGCGACGGAACGCCCGTCGGAGAAGTCGCGAAAGCGGCGCCCGGCGCGAGAAGAAGGAATCCGGCGACAGTACCGGCAGTGAGCATGATGGTGCGCTTCATTGGATTACCCCTGAAAAAGGAATGTGGATGGAAATCGGAAAAGAAGAATCCCGCGCCCCTGTTCCCCCAGTGGCGGTTCTCTGTTTCTCCGACACCCTCATGACGCCCCGGCCGGGGGCCTGGTTGCCCGGTTTCATCACGAAAAGGTCGCGAAATCCGGGCGAGGGAACTCACCCCTCGTGAGTGGTAAGGACGGTTCTAACCGCCCTTACCACTCACGAGACCCACCACGATTCGCACCCTGGTCGCCTTAAGTACGTGAAGGCCCCCTTCACTGCGCCTAACGCAATGAAGGGGGCCTTCATGTACTTGGTAACTCAGGAGGCCATACTGCCGTCACCCGCGCGGGCGCCACCGGAAGGAACCGCGCCCACCTGCCGGGCAGGAACGGAAAACGTTGCGGTGTAAGACTTTCCGTTGCAGTTCACGGTCAGAGGGTAGCTCCCGGGCGCCGTGCCCTCCTTGAGCTCGACCTCCGCGCTGACGTTCGCCGGGACCCCGATGAGCGGCCCGTAGTCATACTTCCCGACGCTCAGCACCGGCGAGGAGAACGTCGTCGACGTCGGCGCCTTCAGCCCGTCGCCGGGGCACTGCGCCAGCGCCACATTGGAGTCTCCGTGCACATACTTGTTGACGAGCCCGAGTTCGTAAGCTGTGTTGTCGTTGAGCTGAACCGTGACGCCGGGATCGGGCTGGGGTTGCTGAGCGAGACCGGTCGCAGGCCCCGCCAGCACCGCCGCACCGATCGCCACCACTCCGGCGAGAACCCTGCGAATCACGAAAAACCCCTAGCTGTCAACGAAACACCGACACGCGCTAGACGCGGTCACCCCCGCGAGGGTTGCTTCGCCGGAGAAGATCAGTCCAAGTCGTCGTGGCGCATCAGCTGGCGGCCCGCTTCGGTGATCGACCCCGACAGCGACGGGTACACCGAAAATGTCAGTGCCAGGTGTTCCACTGTGAGCTGGTTCTGGACGGCGAGCGCGATGGGAAGGATGAGTTCGCTCGCGTTCGGCGCCACGACCACCCCGCCGACGACCACGCCGGTGGCGGGGCGGCAGAACAGCTTCACGAAACCGCGTCGCAGGCCTTCCATCTTCGCGCGGGCGTTCGTCGCGAGCGGGAGCATGATGGTGCGGGCGGGCACCTCACCCGAGTCGATCGCCTGCTGGCTGATGCCGACGGTGGCGATCTCGGGGTGGGTGAACACGTTGGCGGCGACGGTCTTGAGCTTGATCGGCGCGACACCTTCACCGAGCGCGTGCCACATCGCGATGCGGCCCTGCATGCTGGCCACCGAGGCGAGCATGAGCACGCCGGTGCAGTCTCCGGCGGCGTAGATGCCGGGCGCGCTGGTGCGGGAAACCCGGTCGACGCCGATGAAGCCGCCGGGGCCGGGCTCGATACCGACCTTCTCCAGGCCGATGTCGACGGTGTTGGGCACGGAGCCGACGGTCATCAGCGCGTGGCTGGCTTCGATCACGCGGCCGTCGGCGAGGTGGATCTCGACACCCTTTTCGGTGCGCTCGACCTTGTCGGCGCGGGCCTGCTTGGCGACCGTGGTGCCGCGCTGCGAGAAGACCTCTTCGAGCACGGCGGCGGCGTCGGCGTCCTCGTGGGGGAGGACGCGGTCGCGGCTGGACACGACGGTGACCTTGACGCCCATCTCGGTGTAGGCCGACGCGAACTCGGCGCCGGTGACACCCGAGCCGATGACGGCCAGGTGCTCGGGCAGCTCGCGCAGGTCGTAGAGCTGACGCCAGTCGAGGATGCGCTCGCCGTCCGGCACCGCGCCGGGCAGCACCCGCGGGGTGGCTCCGGTCGAGATGAGGACGACGTCGGCGTCGAGGGTCTCGACGGTGCCGTCGTGGGCGGTGACGGCGACCTTGTGCGTGGCGAGACCGGTCTCTTCGTCGTCGAACCGGCCCTGGCCGATGACGACGCGGACGCCTTCGCGCTGGACACGGGCGCGGATGTCGGCGGACTGCGCGAGCGCGAGGCCCTTCACACGGCCGTGGACGGTCGGCAGGTCGACACTGGTGTCGGCCATGTCGGTGTTGATCCCGAGTTCGCGGAGGTCGTGCATGTTCGCGAGCGCGCCGGAGGAGGCGATGAAGGTCTTCGACGGAACGCAGTCGTAGAGCACGCAGGCGCCGCCGAGACCGTCGCGTTCGACGATGGTGACGTCGGCTCCGTGCTGGGCCGCGACCAGTGCCGCTTCGTAACCGGCGGGGCCTCCGCCCATGATCACGATCTTGGTCACTGGTCTCCTCCTCGCAGCGGTGTCTGTGACTGCGTTTACCGTACGCGGGCGACCGTTGGGCGGATTGAGTGGCCGGACACGGCATGTGCGTCCAGCCGGGTGACCGCCGGGTCGCTAGGCTGTCGCCGTGCCGTTGTATGCCGCGTATGGATCCAATATGGAGCCCGCCCAGATGTTGGAGCGCGCTCCGCACTCGCCGATGGCCGGCACCGGCTGGCTGGAAGGCTGGAGGCTGACCTTCGGCGGCGAGGACATCGGCTGGGAAGGCGCGCTGGCGACCATCGTCGAAGATCCGGGCTCCCGGGTCTTCGTGGTGCTCTACGACGTCACCCCGCTGGACGAGGACGGCCTCGACCGCTGGGAAGGCGGCGAGCTCGGCATGCACACCAAACTCCGGTTGCGCGTGCAGACCATGGAGGGCTCCGTCCTGCCCTGGCTGTACGTCCTGGACGCCTATGAGGGCGGACTCCCGTCGGCACGGTATCTCGGCGTTCTCGCCGACGCCGCCGAAGCCGCGGGCGCGCCCGCGGACTACGTCGACGCGCTCCGCACCCGCCCCTGCCAGGGGATCAGCGGCTGACACCCACCCTGTGGATACTTCGGCCTCTACGGCCGTCCACAGCTTTCACCCGACCTGGTGAAAAATCAGACTTTCGCCTGCTACCACCCCGAAATCAGTGCGCAGCACAAGCCCCCGGAAAGCTTTTCCGGGGGCCTGTGGACAACTCTGCGATCTGTGGATAACTCGGTCAGGCCAGGGTGGCCAGAGCGGTGTGGACCAGGGTGCGGACGCCGCACAGCAGCGACCGCTCGTCGAGGGTGAAGGTCGGGCGGTGGATGTCGGCCATCGGGCCTTCACCCGGCCACACGCCGAGCCGCGCGAAGGCACCCTGGACGTGCTCCAGGTACCACCCGAAGTCCTCGCCGCCGGACGACTGCTCGGTACCGGCCACGGCGGACTCGCCCAGTGCGGCTTCGACACCGGCCCGCATCAGCGCGGTCGATTCCGGGTCGGAGACGACCGGCGGGACCCCGCGGCGGTAGTCGAGCGAGAACCCGACGCCGGTCGGCGCGAGCAGCGACTCGACCGAAGACGCGACGAGCGGTTCCAGCATCGTCCAGACCTCGTGGTCGGCGGTGCGGAGCGTGCCGCGCAGCACCCCGTCCTGCGGGACCGCGTTGGCCGCCTGCCCGGCGTGCACCGCGCCCCAGACCAGGACGGTCCCGGACCGCGGGTCGACGCGCCGCGAGAGGACGGCGGGCAGCGACGTGATCACCGTGCCGAGCGCGTGCACCAGGTCCGCGGTCAGATGCGGCCGCGAGGTGTGCCCGCCGGGCGAGGTGAGCCGCAGCTCGATGAGGTCGGCGGCGGACGTGAGCGCGCCTTCGCGCAGGCCGACCTTGCCGACCTCGAGCCGTGGGTCGCAGTGCAGCCCGTAGATCCGCTCGACGCCTTCCATCGCGCCCGCCGCGATCATGTCCAGCGCGCCGCCGGGCATGACCTCCTCGGCGGGCTGGAAGATCAGCCGTACCCGCCCGGGGAGCTCCGGAGCGCCCGCCAGTGCCCGCGCCGCGCCCAGCAGGATCGCGGTGTGCGCGTCGTGGCCGCACATGTGCGCGGCGCCGTCGGTCTTGGAGGCGTACGGGAGCCCGGTGGCCTCGGTCAGCGGCAGGGCGTCCATGTCGGCGCGCAGCGCGACACAACGGTCGCCGCTGCCGATGTCGCAGACGACACCCGTGCCGACCGGCAGTACCCAGGGCTTGAGCCCGACCGAGCGGAGCAGGGACATGACCATTTCGGTCGTGGCGAACTCGTGGCGGGAGAGCTCCGGGTGCGCGTGGATGTGCCGGCGCCACGCGAGGACGTCGGTGGCGTTCGCGCGGAGCCAGTCATCGAGCCAAAAAGGGCCGCGTCCGGCACCCAGATCATGCACAGGTGCCATGCTGACGCCGGCCTCGGAGATCAGCGCGGTGGGCGCCTCTTTAGGGGCAATGACGCGACCCTCGGGGTCGCCTGGAATGTCCGGACGTGAATCGAGCACCGTCACGCCGCACCTCCTCCCGCAACACAGTTGCCTTCGTCTACCACCGTACGAGTGGTCACTGAAGACACGCTGGGTGCCGTTCGATCTGTGATACGCATTTGCGATAGATCGTGCACCATGCAGATGACAAGCCGCTCGTCGAGTGATCGAGCCCTAGACGGCCGGTAGTGGATCTGCGTTGAACGGCTTGGAGGAGTTCGGCCCGGGCTAAGCGGAGAGTTTCTCTACTTACCGGTAGCGGTTCAGGACTTCTTCTTCTTGGAACGGGAGCGACGGCCGAGGATCACCAGGCCCAGCAGGATCGCCGCGGCGATGCCCGCGATGACCTTGTTCTTGGTCTCCTGGCTGTTGGCCTTGTCGGTCTCGGCGGGGTCGAGCACCGGCCCCGGAGGTGCCTGCGACAGCACGTCCTGCACCGCCGCTGCCTGCATGATCACCGGCGCGGGCGCCTGGATCTCACCGGCCTGCGCGACCGGCGCGCAGACGACCAGCCCGGCGATCAGAAGCCCGGCCAGCTGCCCGAAACGAGACCTTGTAGCCATGACTCCCTTTCATCGGCGACGCGCGTTTTCGATTCTGCACTGTGCCGGGTTCCGGCGTCAGCCGCCACGCGGAGGACCGGAGAACGCCGCCAAGATCCGTTGGGCGGCCAGCGTCGGGGTCAGCTCACCGTCCCGGACCGCCCGTTCGACGTCCGGAACGACCGCTCGCACCTCGGGATGCGCGGCGAGCCGCCCGAGAAGCTGTTCGCGGACCATCGACCAGGTCCACTCCACCTGCTGTCGCCGTCGCCGTCCGTCCAGTTCCCCGGACGCGGTCAAAACGTCACGGTGACGGCCGATCTCGGCCCACACCTCGTCCAGCCCGACGTCGGTGAGCGCGCTGCACGTCAGCACCGGCGGGGTCCACTCGGCGTCACGCCCGTAGATCATCCGCAACGCGCCGGAGAGTTCGCGGGCCGCGCGTTTCGCGTCGCGTTCGTGGTCGCCGTCGGCCTTGTTGACCGCGATGACGTCGGCCAGTTCGAGGACGCCCTTCTTGATCCCCTGCAACTGGTCGCCGGTGCGGGCCAGGGTCAGGAACAGGAAGCAGTCGACCATGTTGGCCACGGTCACCTCGGATTGCCCGACCCCGACCGTCTCCACCAGCACGATGTCGTATCCGGCCGCTTCCATCAGCACGATCGTTTCGCGGGTCGCCCGCGCGACACCGCCGAGAGTCCCCGAAGTCGGCGAAGGGCGGATGAACGCCTTCGGGTCCACCGCGAGCCGGGCCATCCGGGTCTTGTCGCCCAGGATCGAGCCGCCGGTCTTGGTCGACGACGGGTCGACGGCCAGCACGGCGACCTTGTGCCCGGCCTCGGTCAGATCCGTGCCGAGCTGGTCGATGAAGGTCGACTTGCCGACCCCGGGGACGCCGGTGATGCCGACCCGTTGCGCGCCACCCGCGTGCGGAAGCAGCTCGACGAGCAGTTCCTGCGCCTGCGCCCGATGGTCTTCCCGGTGGGACTCGACGAGCGTGATCGCGCGCGACAGCACCCCGCGGTCGCCCGCGAGGACGCCCTTGGCCAGCTCGCCGACGTCGATCTTGCGCGGCAAGGTTCAGGACTCCACGGCCGTCAGCTGCCCGATCAGATCGATCGCCGCGTCGGCGATGACCGTGCCGGGACCGAAGATCGCCGCCGCGCCCGCCGCCCGCAGCTCCTCGTAGTCCTGCGGCGGGATGACGCCGCCGACCACGACGATGATGTCCTCGCGGCCCTGGTCGGCGAGTTCGGCGCGCAGCGCGGGGACCAGCGAGAGGTGCCCGGCGGCCAGCGACGAAACGCCGATGACGTGCACGTCCGCCTCGATGGCCTGCCGCGCGACCTCGCCGGGAGTGGAGAACAGCGGGCCGACGTCGACGTCGAAACCGATGTCGGCGAAGCCCGTCGCGATCACCTTCTGGCCGCGGTCGTGGCCGTCCTGGCCCATCTTCGCGACCAGGATCCGGGGACGACGGCCTTCCTCCTCGGCGAACTTCTCGACCAGCTCGCGCGCCTGCTCGACGTTCTCGGCCTTGCCGACCTCCTCGCGGTACACACCGGAGATGGTACGAATCTGGCCGGAGTGGCGCCCCCAGATCTTCTCCAGCGAGTCGGAGATCTCGCCGACCGTGGCCTTCGCCCTGGCGGCGTCGATGGCCAGCGCGAGCAGGTTGCCGTCGGACTGCGCGCCCGCCGTGAGCCGCCGCAGCGCGTCCTGCGTCGCGTCCTCGTCCCGCTCTTCGCGCAGCCGCCGCAGTTTCTCCAGCTGCTGCGTGCGCACACCGGCGTTGTCGACCTTGAGCACGTCGATCTGCTCGTCGTCGGTGACCTGGTACTTGTTGACGCCGATCACCGGCTGGCGGCCGGAGTCGATCCGTGCCTGCGTCCGCGCGGCGGCCTCTTCGATGCGCAGCTTCGGGATGCCGGCGTCGATCGCCTTCGCCATCCCGCCCGCCTGCTCGACCTCGGTGATGTGCCCCCACGCCTTGCGCGCGAGGTCGTAGGTCAGCTTCTCGACGAACGCGCTGCCGCCCCACGGGTCGATGACGCGCGTGGTGCCGGATTCCTGCTGCAGCAACAGCTGCGTGTTCCGCGCGATGCGGGCGGAGAAGTCCGTCGGCAGCGCGAGGGCCTCGTCGAGGGCGTTGGTGTGCAGCGATTGGGTGTGGCCCTGGGTCGCCGCCATCGCCTCGACGCAGGTGCGGACGACGTTGTTGTAGACGTCCTGCGCGGTCAGCGACCAGCCCGAGGTCTGCGAGTGCGTCCGCAAGCTCAACGATTTGGAGCTCTTGGGCTCGAAGCCCTTCACCAGCTTCGCCCACAGCAGACGCGCCGCGCGCAGCTTCGCGACCTCCATGAAGAAGTTCATCCCGATCGCCCAGAAGAAGGACAGGCGCGGTGCGAACTTGTCGACGTCCAGCCCGGCCTCGGTACCCGCGCGGATGTACTCGACGCCGTCCGCGAGCGTGTACGCCAGCTCCAGGTCGGCGGTCGCCCCGGCTTCCTGCATGTGATAGCCGGAGATGGAGATCGAGTTGTACTTCGGCATGTTCTGCGAGGTGAACGAGAAGATGTCCGAAATGATCCGCATCGACGGCTGCGGCGGGTAGATGTAGGTGTTGCGGACCATGAACTCCTTGAGGATGTCGTTCTGGATGGTCCCGGCCAGCTTGTCCGGCGTGACACCCTGTTCCTCGGCCGCGACGACGTAGAGAGCGAGCACCGGCAGGACCGCGCCGTTCATCGTCATCGAAACGCTCATCTTGTCGAGCGGGATGCCGTCGAAGAGCTGGCGCATGTCGTAGATCGAGTCGATCGCGACGCCCGCCATGCCGACGTCACCGGCGACGCGCGGGTGGTCGGAGTCGTAACCGCGGTGCGTCGCGAGGTCGAAGGCGACCGAAAGGCCCTTCTGCCCGGCGGCGAGGTTGCGGCGGTAAAAGGCGTTCGACTCCTCGGCGGTGGAGAAGCCCGCGTACTGGCGGATGGTCCACGGCTGGTTGACGTACATCGTCGGATACGGGCCGCGAAGGTACGGCGCGACACCGGGATACGTGCCGAGGAAGTCCACTCCGGACAGATCGTCGGCGGTGTAGACCGGCTTGACGCCGATGCCCTCCGGCGTCTCCCAGGCGAGCGCGTCGGGCCCTTTGCCGGTCGCGGCGTGCAGCACCTCGGTCCATTGAGGACGGTCGACCGGGTCCGGGGCGCCGAGGTCGACGCCTGCGAAGTTCGGGATGGTCATCACTGCACTCCGAGCTCGGTCAACGTGCCGGTCAGGACTTCGAGGGCGTCACAGCCCGTGAAGAGGTAGCCCGAGACGTCCGCGTGGTCGCCGGGTTTTCCGGCGAGAAGCACTGACGTGGCGCCTGCTTCCTTCAGCGCCTTCGCGACGCTGTCCGCTTCTTCCGCGTAGGACGTGTTGCTTCCGCAGAGACAAGCGACCTTCGTTCCGCTGGCCCGGAACTCCGCGACGACGTCTTCGGGGGCGCCAGGGTTCACGGCCTCGATCCCGCCCGCCTGGAAGAGGTTCGCCGCGAAACTCGCCCGTCCGGTGTGCGCCGCGACCGGGCCGAGCGTGGCGAGGAAGACGCGGGGACGGCTGGGGTGCGCGTCCGCCCGGTCCCGTAGGGCCTCGAACGCCTCGGCATACCGATGCCGGGGCAGACCGCCCTCCGGCAGGTCCTCGACGGGATCGCGAACGACCGCTTTCTCCGTCAGATTGGGGAATTCGCTGACGCCGGTGATCGGGTCGCGACGGGTCGCGAGCCGCTTCGACCGCTTTTCCCAGGTATCGGCGAGCCGTCCGGCGAGCGCGCCGGACGCCAGCTCGGCCTCGATCCCGCCCGCCGCTTCGATCGCGGTGAACTCGCGCCACGCGGCCTGGGCCAGGTCTTCGGTGAGCTTCTCGACGTACCAGGAGCCGCCCGCGGGATCGATGACCCCGGCGAGTTTGGACTCTTCCAGCAGGACGGCGTGCGTGTTGCGCGCGATCCGCGCGGAGAACGCGTCCGGCTGGCCGATCGCGGCGTCGAACGGGAGCACGGTGATCGCGTCCGCGCCGCCGACCCCGGCACCGAAACAGGCGAGCGTGGTCCGCAGCATGTTCACCCACGGGTCACGCTGGGTGAACATCGCGGGCGAGGTGACCGCGTGCTGCCGCATCCCCGATCCCTTGCCGCCCGAGACCTCGGTGACGCGGGCCCACAGGCGCCGTGCGGCACGGAACTTGGCGATCGTGAGGAACTGGTCGGCCGTGGCGGCGAGCCGGAACTCGAGCTGACCTGCCGCGGTGTCGACGTCCAGCCCCGCTTCGGTCAGCGCCCGCAGGTACGCGACCCCCGCCGCGATGGTCGCGCCGAGTTCCTGCGCGTCCGAACCACCCGCCTCGTGGAACGGCAGGCCGTCGGCGACGATCGTCCGCACCTTCGGGTGACTGACGGCGACGCGCGCCGCCAGTTCCGCGGCGGGGGCGAGCGGATGCGCCGAACCGGTGCGCGCGGTCAGGCCGATCGGGTCGGCGCCGAGCGTCGCGGTGACCGCGCTCGCCGGGATCTCGCGTTCGGCGAAAAGCGTGAACAGCTCGTTCGCGGCGGCTTCGTACTCTTCGCCCGCTTCGAGGGTGACGGGCGCGAGGTCGACGTAGACCTCGTTCAGCGCGTCTGCCAGGTCGGCGACGGGAACCCCGGTGCCGCCCGCGCGCAGCCAGATCGAGCTGACGCCGCCTTCGAGGTCGGCGAGGATCGCGGTGTTGGTGACCTTGGCGTCGCGGCGCGCGTACCGGCCGCGGATGTCCCAGCCGGTCGTCACGGAACCCTCGGGCCGGGCGCTTCTCACGAACGGCGGAAGACCGGGGAAACCGGTTCCCTCGACCGTGTCATCGGCGGTGTAGAGCGGCTGGATCTCGAGGCCGTCGTACGTTCGGGTGACGAGCTTGCTTTCGGGCAGGCCCTCGAACCCGTCGTCGATCGCGCCGCTCTTGCGCAGCACACCGGCGACGAGCTCGCGCCACTGCTCACGGCTCACTTCCGGGAACTCGGCGGCCAGCTTCAACTCGTCCGGAGCGTCCGGCTCGTCGGGTGTCGGCACTGACTCCGTCTCGGCCACTTCCGTCATAACCCACGATGCTAACGGCCCTTAACAGGACCTACCTGTGACGCTAGTCGCGCCGAGGGGGTGGCCTTTCGGACCACGTAGTCCGTGAAGGACTCCTTGAGGGACCCTGGGTCCCTCAAAGGTCCCCTCACCCGGCCCGAGCGGCACCTTCACACCTTGCCGAAGTACGTGAAGGGGGCCTTCACTGCGCTAGACGCCAGGGTTCCGGCAAAGTCGACTATCCGCTGGTCACAGGGGTGACGGAGCGGGCTCGTCACCCGTGGCCTGACACGCTCCGCGAATGTCCACAGAGGACACTTCCGGCGCATCATTGCCCGATTTGAGTGGTTCGCGGGGAGGTCGTGAGCGGTAAAAGTCGTTCTAACGCCCCTTGCCACTCACGATCCTTCCGCGTGACCAGGGTGCCCGACCCACCACTCACGAGAGGTCCGTTCACTCCGCCAGGGCACGGTGCATAGGCCCGCCACGGGGGCATACGACACAATTGGGGCCGTGCCGTCCGACACCCCCGAGTCCAGCGAGAGCCCCGCCGACGAGAAGCGTGTCGTCGCCGGGCGATATCGGTTGCGCTCGGTCATCGGATCGGGGTCGATGGGCACCGTCTGGTCGGCCTACGACGAGTTCCTGCACCGTCCGGTCGCGGTCAAAGAGGTCCGCCTCCCGCCCGGCGTCCCGGCCTCGCAGGCCGACGAACTGCGCGAGCGGACCCTGCGCGAAGCCCGCGCGATCGCCGTCCTGAGTCACCCGAACGTGATCATCCTGCACGACGTCGCGCGCGAGAACGACGAGCCTTTCGTGGTCATGGAGCTGCTGCCGTCGCGCAGCCTCGCGCACATCCTGCGCGACCACGGGCCACTGACGGTCGAGCAGGCCGCGGCGGTCGGCATCGCGGTGGCGTCCGCGCTCGAAGCCGCGCACGCCGCCGGGATCACCCACCGTGACGTCAAACCGGGGAACGTGCTGGTCGCGGGCGACGGCCGCATCAAGCTCACCGACTTCGGCATCGCGCGCAACGTCTCCGAAGCCACCATGACCCGCACCGGGATGATGCTGGGCTCCCCCGCCTACATCGCCCCCGAAGTCGCCTCCGGCGGCGCGGTGGTCCCCGCCGCCGACCTGTGGGGTCTCGGCGCGACGCTGTTCGCGGCCATCGAGGGCTCACCGCCCTACGACGCCGACGGCGACCCGCTCGAAACGGTCGGCAAGGTCGTCAACGGGAAGGTGCCGAAGCCCGGCCCCGGTCCGCTGTCCGACGTCATCGGCGCGCTCATGAAGAAGGAGCCGTCGAAGCGGATCGCCCTGCGCGAGGTGCGGCGCCGCCTGTACCCGCTGCAGGCCAAGACGCTGATCGACCTCTTCCCCGCCGAGCTGTTCCACACGCCCGACGGCAAGAAGACCACCGCGCACCTGGACGCGACCGACACCCAGGTGATCAAGCCGGTCGTTCCCGACAAGCCCAGTGAGGGCACGAGTTCCGAACTCGCCGCCGACCCCGGCCCGCTGCCGTTCCTGAACCAGCCGGCCGCGGCTCCGCAACCTCCGGCCGAACTCGCGCCGATGCCGACGGTCGTCCCGCTGCCGCCCCGCCCGCCGGGGCGGTCCCCGGCGGGCAACGTGCTGCTGGCGCTGGCGTCGATCGTCATCTTCCTGCTGGCCGCGGGAGGCGGGTTCGTGCTGGCCAGGACCGCCGGAGGGCAGGATCTGCGGCCGCCGGAGGGCATGCCGCAGGGCGACACGATCGTCACTCAGCCGCCGCCGAAACTGATCACTCAGCAGGGTGACGCCAGCACGGTGAACGGCATCAAGGGCGGCCGGTTCAGCATCGGCGTCCCGGAAGGCTGGCAGAAGTTCGTCGCGCCGCACGTCACCAGGGGTGTGCCGAGCACGGTGGTCCAGTACGTCTCGCCCGACGGCCGCCAGGTCGTCCGGGTCGAGCGGCTGAGCGGTTTCCTGTCCGACAGCCCGCCGCCCGCCTATTTCAGCTGGCTGAAGAGCCAGCATCCGGACATCGACCCCATCGGCGAGCCCGACGTCGTGCCCGGCCGGGGCGACAACAGCATGCGGTACACCTACCGGACGACCGAGCGCTCCGCCGAGACCAAGGACGCCACGAACGAGACGATCAGGCGCACGACGTTCATGGACCTGTTCAGCGGGGGCGCGGACCTGTGGATCCTCTCGGTGACCTCGCCGATCGAGCAGGAGACGACCGCGAAGACCGCGGTCTTCGAGCCCATCGCACGGTCACTCGTCGTCGACGGCTAGCCGCGCGAAGTGCTCCTTCGACGCACGCTGCTGCGCCAGCCTCCGCAAGACCGAAAGCAGCCTGTCGCCGAGAACGGTCTCCACGACGGCGATCTCGATGATCCGCTCCAGTGACTCGACCCCGGCGATGCCTTCGAGGTCCAGGTCGGCGGTCCGGTCGGCGATCTCGGCGTAGTCGTCGAGTTTCTCGAGGTACCAGCCGTGCCCGACGTCCCGGATCGCGCACAGGACGCCGACGAGGGCCTGGATGATCAGGTCGTCGTAGTCCTTGCACGGCCAGTTCCGGCGCTCGGCGAGGTCCCGGACCGTGGTGAGCGCCCATTCCCGGCTTTCGCCGTCGACGACCTGGCGGGAGCTCGTGATGCCTTCCTGGGCCAAACCGAGGATGCGATGGGGACTGGCCTTCCCTTCGTCGACCGCTGCCAGCACCTCGCCGACCGTCGCGAGCGAAAGGCCGCCGACGTCCATCAGCGCCCTGATCAGCTTGATCCGCTGAACGTGCCCGTCGTCGTACTTGGCCTGATTGGGGCTCGTCCGCTCGCCCGGCGGGACCAGCCCCTCCCGCAGGTAGTACTTGATCGTGGCGACCGGGACCCCGGCTTTTTCGCTCAGCTCCGCCATCCGCACGCGTTGTCACTCCGATCTCGGGGACGGTTCCAGGGTCATCCCTGAAGATTTCTCAGGATGGATAGCTTAGCTTCCCATAACGGAGAGCTTGACTATCCATCCCGGGAGGGACCCATGACCATCTTGACCGATCTCCGTGAGAGAACCCGCACCTGGCACCGGGGTTCGTACCGGCTGGCCCAGGCCTTGGCCGTGGTCACCGTGCTGTGCGTGCTGGCCATGCTGATCGACCAGCGGACGCTGGGCGGCGCGCCGCTCTGGGCCAAACCGTTCAAATTCGCCGTCTCCGGCGCGCTGTACTTCTTCACCTGGAGCTGGCTCGTCTCCCTGCTGCCGAAGTTCCGGCGGACCGCGAACTGGCTGGCGAACGCGCTCGTCGTGATCTTCGCGGCCGAGTACGTGCTGCTGGTGTTCCAGGCCGCCCGCGTCCGGGCGAGCCACTTCAACAACGAAACCCCGCTGGACAACACGATCTTCCAGGTCATGGGCGGGATGATCGCCATGCTGTGGGTGGTCAACCTCGTCCTGACGATCGGCGTCATGTTCACCCGGCTCCCCGACCGCGCGACGACGTGGGCGGCCAGGATCGGCGCCGTCCTCGGCATGATCGGGATCTCGCTGGCGACGCTGATGAGCGGCCCCACCCCGGACCAGTCGGCCGCTCTCGACGCGACCGGCCAGTCCGCGATGATCGGCGCGCATACCGTCGGCCTCCCCGACGGCGGCCCCGGCCTGCCGATCCTCGGCTGGAGCACGGTCGGCGGCGACCTGCGGATCCCGCACTTCCTCGGACTGCACGGCCTTCAAGTGCTTCCGCTGCTCGCGCTCGCCCTCGGTGTCCTGGCCGCGCGTTACCCGCGGCTTCGCGACGACGCCGTCCGGCTGCGCCTGGTCGTGATCGCCGGCGCCGGCTACGCGGGCCTTCTCGCACTCCTCACCTGGCAGGCTCTCCGCGGCCAGTCGATCGTCGCCCCGGACGGCCTCACCCTGGCCGCTTTCGCCCTGCTCGTCGCCGGCGTCGCCTTTAGCGGGCTAATCGCGATCGGGCGGCCGTCGAGGGACCGGGAGCTGGAGGGCTCCGTCCGATGAGCGTCGAGACCCTGTTCACTTGGACCTTCCCGCTGGCGACGCCGTTCTGGCTGCTGATGATCTTCCTGCCGGGCTGGTCGTGGACCCGCCGGATCATGGCCTCGCCCTGGGTGCCGCTCGTGCCGCTGCTCCCGTACTTCGCGCTCGCCATCGCGCATCTCGGCGAGCTCTGGACGGCGGTGAGCAAACCGGATCTGGACGTCCTCAGCGCGTTCACCGGTTCGCCGTACGGGGCGGCCACGATCTGGGCCCATCTGATCGCCTTCGACCTGTTCATCGCGCGGTGGATGTACTTCGAATCCCGCGAGCACCGCATCCACCCACTGGTGACGGGCCCGATCCTGGCGCTCACGATCTTCCTGTCCCCGTTCGGGCTGGTGGCGTTCCTGCTCGTGCGAACCGTCCGGATACGCTCGTCGGCATGAGTGAGAACGAGGTCGCGGCGGCCGCCGCCATCGCCGAACGCACCGGCGTCGAGAAGCACGACATCGCCGTCGTGCTCGGTTCGGGCTGGCGCCCGGCGGCGGACGTCATCGGGGAGCCCGAGGCGGAGATCCCGCTGGGCGAACTGCCCGGATTCGTCGCGCCGGGCGCGGTCGGGCACGGGGGAACCGTCCGGTCGGTCCGCGTCGGCGAGAAGCGCGCGCTGATCATGCTGGGCCGCACGCATTTCTACGAGGGCAAGGGCATCGACCCGGTCGTGCACAACGTGCGCACCGCCGCCGCCGCGGGCGCCCGGACCGTCCTGCTGACCAACGCGGCCGGTGGCCTGCGCGAGGGGTTCCGCGTCGGGCAGCCGGTGCTGATCTCCGACCACCTGAACCTGACCGCGCGTTCGCCGATCGTCGGCGCGAACTTCGTCGACCTGACGGATCTCTACTCGAAGCGACTGCGCGACATCGCGCGAACGATTGATTCTTCACTGGAAGAGGGCGTCTACGCGGGGCTCACCGGGCCGCATTTCGAGACCCCTGCCGAGATCCACATGCTGCGGACGCTCGGCGCCGACCTCGTCGGCATGTCGACGGTGCTGGAGGCCATCGCCGCCCGCGCCGCCGGAGTCGAGGTGTTCGGGCTTTCGCTGGTGACCAACCTGGCGGCCGGGATGACCGGGGAACCGCTGAACCACGAAGAGGTCCTCGAAGCGGGCCGTCAGTCGGCCACGCGGATGGGGACGCTGCTGAAGGAACTCGTCGCCCGCGCCTGAGAAGTGTCAGGAAAGGGGCTTTCAGGACAGGAAACGTCCTGAAAGCCCCTTTCCTGACATCTGGAGAACGTCAGCCCGCGAATTCGGGAAGCCGCTGGGCGACCTCCTCCGGTGACGGCATCGCGGCGACCTCGGCGGCGAGTGCCCGCGCGGCCCCGAGAACAGCCTCGTCGGTGAGCAGTTTCCGTGCCTGCTCGTGGATGACGTCCTCGACGATTTCGGCACCGATCAGCTGCGTGCCCACCCCGGCCGCGACGACGGCTTGGGCGTTCGTGAACTGATCCGCCCCCTGCGGAAGCACCAGCTGCGGAAGCCCCGCGCCGAAGGCACCGAGCGTCGTCCCGCTGCCACCGTGGTGGACCACGAGGTCGACGTGCGGCAGCAGATCGACCTGCGGCACCCATGCCTCGACCCGGACGTTGCCGGGGACTTCGCCCAGCAGCACCGGATCCACCGCCGGACCCGCCGCGACGATGACGTCCGCCTCGATCCGCGCCAGGCCTGTGATGGCCCGCTTGAACACGACTTCGTCCCCGAACGCGGTGCCGAGGGTGAGGTAGATCAGCGGGCGGCTCTTGTCCCGGCCCGCCACGCCCGCCGGGAGGTCTCCCGGCTCGGCCCAGCCGACGGGACGCAGCGGGATCCTGTTCGCCCCGGCCAGGAAATCGGGTGATTGCACCGATTCCGGGCAGATGTCGATGACGGGATCGCCGAAGGACGGCAGGTGCACGCCTTCGAAACCGACCTCCGCGGCGAATTCCGCGAGGCGGCCGAAAATGACGTCCATGATGTCATCCGGCGAGAACCGGCCGAAACCGTGTCCGATCGCGGGGATGCCGGCGAGACGAGCGGCGATGGCGCCCCCGGCGTTGCCGCTTTCGTAGACCACGAGATCGGGCCGGTGCCGCTCCAACAACGGCGTGAGATCGGCGGCGAACCGCCGGGGCATCACATTTCCGAACACTTCCCCGATGATCGGATGGAACGATTCGGGCGGGGCATCGGAGGCGTGGGGTTTGGGAGCGTCGGGCCCGACGACCGACTCGTACGCCTCCCGCATCCCGAATCCGGCGCTTTCCACGGCCAGACCTGCCTTTTCGACCACCGTCAGCATGTCGTCACCGGTGGCGAACACGACTTCGTGCCCGGCGTCACGAGCGGCGACGGCGAGCGGTAGCAGGGGATAGAGATGACCATGACTCACCAAAGAAGTGAAGATCAATCGCACCCTTTCCAACGTACCCGTAGGCTGACTCGGTGACGACTTCCTTGACCCCGGAACTGCGGGATCGGGCGTTCCGCTGGATCGCCGACGATCCGGACGACGATTCCCGTGTCGAGCTGCAGAACATCCTCGCCCGCGCGATGGGCGGCGAAGCCGGTGCGGCCGGCGAACTCGCGGACCGGATGTCCGGCCCGCTCGAGTTCGGCACCGCCGGGCTGCGCGGCCCCGTGCGCGCCGGCCCGCAGGGCATGAACGTCGCGGTGGTGACCCGCACGACGGCCGGTGTCGCGGCCTGGCTGACCGCGCAAGGACATTCCGGCGGAGTCGTGGTGGTCGGCCGCGACGCGCGGCACGGTTCGGAGGCCTTCGCCAAGGCCGCCGCCGAGGTGCTGGCGGCCGCGGGTTTCGCGGTGAAGGTGCTGCCCGGTCCGCTGCCCACCCCGGTGCTCGCGTTCGCCGTCCTGGAACTCGGCGCGGTCGCGGGCATCCAGATCACCGCGTCGCACAATCCCCCCGCCGACAACGGCTACAAGCTCTACGACGCGACAGGCGGCCAGATCGTCCCGCCGTCGGACGGCCAGATCGAGCAGGCCATCGAAGCCGCTCCGCCTGCGATCAGCGTGCCGCGCGAGGCGGGCGCCGAGGTGCTGGGCGGCGAACTCCTGGACGCCTACCTCGCCAAGGTCGCGCTTCTCCCGCGCGGCCCGGAACGCGGGGTCAAGGTCGCCGCGACGGCGTTGCACGGCGTCGGCGCGGAGACCCTGCGCGCCGCGTTCACCCGCGCCGGTTTCACCGATCTCCACGTGGTGGCCGAGCAGGCCACGCCGGATCCCGACTTCCCGACGGTCGCCTTCCCGAACCCGGAGGAACCGGGCGCGACGGATCTCCTGCTGGCACTGGCGTCCGAGGTGGACGCCGACCTGGCGATCGCGCTCGACCCCGACGCCGACCGGTGCGCGCTGGGTGTCCGCGAACGGGACGGTTCGTGGCGGATGCTGCGGGGCGACGAAACGGGCGTCCTCCTCGGCTGGCACGTTCTGTCCACTGTGGACTCAGTCGACGCGGATCCGCTCGTGGCCACGACGATCGTGTCTTCGTCGATGCTGGGCGAAGTCGCGAAGGAGTTCGGCGCGCGCTACGCGGAGACGTTGACCGGGTTCAAATGGCTGGTCCGTGCGGGTGACGGTCTCGTGTTCGCCTACGAAGAGGCGCTCGGCCTCTGCGTGAACCCCAGCTTCGTCCGCGACAAGGACGGCATCTCCGCCGCCGTGCTCGCCGCGGGCCTGACCGCTTCCCTGCGCGCGGCGGGCCGCGGGCCGCTGGACGTCCTCGACGAACTGTCCGCGAAGCACGGAGTGCACGTGACGGACCAGGTTTCGTTGCGGGTCACCGATCTTTCGGTGCGCGAGAAGCTGATGACGGGCCTGCGCGCCGATCCCCCGGCGTCGCTGGGCGGCACCGGCGTCACGATGGAGGACCTCCTGCCCGACGCCGACGTCCTCCGCCTGACCGGTGATGGCGTGCGCGTGGTCGTCAGGCCTTCCGGAACCGAGCCGAAGCTGAAGGCGTACCTGCAGGTGAAGCAGGCGGTGACCGGTGACCTCGCCGAGGCGCGCACCGCCGCGGACGCCCGGCTGGCCGCGCTCCGCGCCGACATCGAGTCCCGTCTGGCCTGACGACCGTGGCCCAGTTGCTGATCGTCCACCACACGCCGTCGCCCTCGACGCAGGCGATGTTCGAAGCCGTCCTCTCCGGCGCGAACCATCCGGACATCGAGGGCGTCGACGTCGTACGGCGGCCGGCACTGGGCGCGACCGTGCCCGACGTCCTCGGCGCGGACGGCTACCTGCTCGGCACCCCGGCGAATCTCGGCTACATGTCCGGCGCGCTGAAGCATTTCTTCGACACCGTCTACTACCCGTGCCTGGACGCCACGCGAGGACGTCCGTTCGGGTTCTTCGTGCACGGCAACAACGACACCGCCGGCACCGTGCGCGGAATCGAGAGCATCACCACCGGGCTCGGCTGGGAACGCGCGGCTTCGCCGGTCCTCGTCACCGGGGAACCGGGCAAAAAGGATCTGGCCGCCTGTTTCGAACTGGGCGGCACCCTCGCGGCCACGCTCATGGCCTGACGCTCTGCCGCGTTCAGTCTTTTAAAAGTGAGGGATGAAAAGTAAAGGGGCCTGTCACCGGAAGCCCTGGGGGTCGACCTCCGGCAACAGGCCTAGGCCAAGGGTTCGCCGTGATGGCGATCAACCTTGGCTGCCCAAGCGTACTACATCGAGCACGATCTTGTGCACCCGCCTGGGAAAACGCCTCTCACTCCGGCGTCCGTACACCCCCAGGGCACGGAATCCGGAGCGAGAGGCCAGTACGCGGCACGAAACCGCTCACAACTGTAAACCACTGCATACATATGCTGTCAACAGCTGCGGACAGGCCGAATCGCGTTACACTCCCACTACGCAACGGGACGACGAACGAACGGGGGGTCATGTCGCCGCACCAGACCTTCGCCCAAAAACTGAGCGCGCTGATCGACTCCGTGCGCGCGGACGAAGGCGCCCCGCACAGCTATCGCGAGCTGTCCGCGGCGATCGATCGCGCCGGCGGGCCCGCCATGTCGCCCGCGTACCTCCAGCAGCTCGCGACGGGCAAGCGGATCAATCCGAAGATCCACTACGTCGAGGCACTGGCGCGGCTTTTCGGGGTCCCGATCACCTACTTCTTCGAAGAGCAGGAAGCGCAGCCCGTCGGTGAGGCGAAGCTCATGGCCATGCGCGCGCAGGAGCTCTCCCCGCAGGGCCGCCGCCAGGTCATGGATCTGCTCGAACTCGTCGAACGGTACGAACGGGCCGAGCGCGATCAGCCGGGCGAAAGCCGATGAAGGAACGCGAGCTCCGCAAACGCTGCCGCAAGATGCTGAACAAGCTCGACATCGAACCACCGCTCGACGTCGGCGTGCTCTGCGAGCGGCTGGGCGAGCAGCGCGGCAGGCCCATCCGGCTGATGCCGTATCCGCTGGAGGTCCCCGGCCCGTTCGGCTGCTGGATCGCCACCGGGTCGGCGGATTACATCTTCTTCCAGCAGGAGACCACGAAGTCCCATCAGGATCACATCATCCTGCACGAACTCGGGCACATGCTCGCCGATCACCATCCCGGCGGGGACGCCGAACCCGCCGACTTCCTGCGCGGCCCCGCGCCCGGGCTCGACGGCGACGCCGTCCACCGCGCTTTACGCCGCACCTCCTACGATGAGGCGCACGAATGGGAAGCCGAGACCGTGGCGACCATCATCCTCGAATGGGCGTCGGTCTTGAACTACACGATTCCCCGTCGCGCCGACGACGATGACGTCCGCCGTGTCCAAGGCGCGCTGGGCGACCATCAAGGGTGGATGTGAACTCGCTGTTCTCCCCTCTCAACGTCGTGGCGATGGTGCTGTTCGCGACGGCGCTCGCCTGGCGGATCTACCAGACGTACCGGGCACCGAGGGTCCTGCCGAACTGGGCGATCACCATCACGATCGTCTGCGTCGCCGGGTCCTTCCTCGCCCAGCAGAAGCTCATCTCCGGCTGGCTCGACGGGCTGACGGGCAAAGGCACCGGCCGCCTCGTCAACAACGTCCTGCTCGCCATCGGGGTCTGCGCGCTGCTGATCGTCTTCCTCGGCTCCGCGCTGGGCCCGCGCAGACCGCGCCGGGTCCTCTTCGAGCTGATCCCGCTGACCGGCGCGATCGCGCTGATGCTGGTCGCCATGGCCGTCACCCCGCCGCAGGCACGCGGGCTCGCGCTGAGCCCGAAACTCGTGCACGAGCCCGGGGTGGCGCTGTTCTACCTGGGAGCCGGGCTCTACCTGATCTACGGCCTGTCCGCCTGCGCCTGGTGGATCCTGCGGTACATCCGCACCGCGGACCGCCATCTGAGGACGGGCTTGAAACTCAGCGCCGCCGGACTGCTCTGCCTTTCGGTGGGCAGCGTCTTCCGCGCGCTCTACATCGTGATCGCCTGGGCGTTCGGGCCGTCGATCCCGCTCCTGCTCACCGTCGCCGTCCCTCTGGTGCTTCTCGGGATCGTGCTCTTCCTCGCGGGGATCACCTATCCGGGCGTACGCGCGCGGTTCGCCGCGCTGCGACGTCGTCGCCAGCACCGGCTCCACCACGAGCGGCTGACGCCGTTGTGGACCGTGTTGGCAGAGATCTACCCGAACATCGTGCTCCGGACCACGCCGCAGGGACCGTGGGAGCGGTGGCGCCCGCGCACGGTCCACCGCCACTACTACCGCCGCGTGATCGAGATCCGGGACGGGCTCGTGCAGCTGAGCCCCTATCTGGAAACCGATCTCACCGCGCTCGCCGTCGACGATCCGCGGGCGGCGGCGGAGGCGCTGAAGACGGCGATCGCCCGGCAGGCCGCGGGCGAAGAGAACGACGGACGCGCGAAACTCGTGCTGCCCGGCGGCGGCGCCGACATCGAATCCGACGTGCGGCCGTTGCTCGCGCTCTCGGCCGCGGTATCCCGGAATGAGGCATGACCTTGCAGCTTCTCCTTACCGCGGAACGGATCCTGCCGCGCCCGAGCACACCCGTCGAGGACGGCGCCGTGCTCGTCGAGGGCGACCGGATCGTCGCGGCGGGCCCCCGCGCCGAGGTCGAGGCACAGGCGTCGCCGGACGCCGAGAGGCTCGACTTCCCCGGTGCCACGCTGATGCCCGGCCTGTTCAACGCGCATGTGCATCTGGCGTTCGACGCCACCCGCGAGATGCTGCCGAACTTCCTGGCGAGCGACGACGCCGCTCTCCGCGCCGGCGCCAAGGAGCGTTTGGGACAACTGCTGCGCAGCGGCGTCACGACGGTGCGGGATCTCGGCGATCGTGACGCTCTGGGCGCGCGGGTCCGGGCGGAACTGGCAGCCGAAGGCGTTGCCGCGCCGCGTTTACTGACCGCGGGCGCGCCCCTGACAGTCCCTAATGGACATTGCCACTTCTTCGGCGGAGAGGTCGCCGACGACGGCGCGATCCGGGCCATGGTCGACGCCAACGCGGCCGCCGGGGCGGACGTCGTCAAGGTGATGGCCAGCGGAGGCCAGATCACCGAGGGCGGCGCGGACATGTGGGAATCCCAGTTCGGCGTCCGGGAACTCCACCTGATCGTCGAGCACGCGGCGAGCCACGGGCTGCCGGTCGCGGCGCACGCCCACGGCGCCGACGCGATCGAGGCGTCGGTCGAGGCGGGCGTCCGCACGATCGAGCACTGCACCTGGATGACCGGCCCTCAGCGGCAGGACCGGCGCGACGGCGTCGCCAAAC
This sequence comes from Amycolatopsis sp. lyj-90, assembly GCF_046549035.1. Lineage (NCBI taxonomy): Bacteria > Bacillati > Actinomycetota > Actinomycetes > Pseudonocardiales > Pseudonocardiaceae > Amycolatopsis > Amycolatopsis sp. lyj-90. The sequence goes on along the minus strand of NZ_JAJPWP010000010.1, from coordinate 334,545 downwards.
GGATGGCCGACGAGGGCATCGCGGCCTGCTCGACCAGCAGCCGCAACTGGCGGATGATGGCCGAGCGCATGGGCGAGGAGCTCGCGAAGACCGTCTACGGCAGGCTTTCCTGGCTGGAAGAACTCGGCGTGCCGCTCCTGTCGGGAACCGACGCCGGGTTGCCCGGTTCCGTCTTCGACGATCCGGTCGGCGCCCTCGAACTCTACGAATGGCTGGGCTTCGGCCGTCGCCGGATCCTCGAGATCGCCACCGAGGACAGCGCCACCGGACTCGGCCTCGGCGACGTCACCGGACGGCTCGCCCCCGGCCTGAGCGCCGACGTCCTGGTGGTCGACGGCGACCCGCTCGCCGATCTTTCCGCCCTCCGGAACCTCCGCCTGGTCCTTTCGCGTGGCGCCAGGGTCTGACTCCCGAAAGTGGGACGGCAAATTTGGTGACAGCGTTTTAAAACAGTGTTATCTTCGCCTTCCCCACCACGAAGGGAAGAGCACATGGAAGGCCCGCTCAGACTGTTCACGGTCATCGCGCTCGTCTCACTGCCGACGGTGATGTACGGCGGGTACGCGCTGATGGGAGTCCTGCGCGACCGGAAACTGACCGAACACCAGCGGAACATGTTCCGCGCGGGTCACGCCCACGCCGGTGTCCTGCTGGTTTTGGCGCTCGTCGCGCTGCAGATCCTCGGGCAGACCGGACTCCCGGACGTCGCGTTGTGGATCGTGTGCTCCCTGCTCCTGTTCGGCGTGCTCGCCCAGTCCGGCGGCTTCTTCCTGCACCTGGCACCGGGCAAGGGCAAGCTCGGCGGACGGGTCACCAGCGCCGGCGCCGTCATGCTCGGGGCGGCGATGCTGACCACCGCGTACGGCGTCGCCTTCCCCTGACAAAAGCGCTGGCGACCGCTCGTTAAGCTTGCTGACGTGCCTGAATACCTGCCGACAGCCCCCGCCAAGGGGACCCGCGACTTCCTGCCCGCCGAGATGTCCGTCCGGACGCAGGTGTTCGGCCATCTTTACGACGTGCTCGAACTGCGCGGGTTCCTCCGCTACGACGGGCCGATCCTCGAACCCGCCGAGATCTACGAGCGCAAGTCCGGCCAGGAGATCGCGGACCAGCAGCTGTACACGCTGACCACCAAGGGCGGCGAGCGGCTGGCGCTGCGCCCGGAGATGACCCCTTCGGTCGCCAGGATGATCGCGGGCAACGCGAAGTCGCTGCAGTTCCCGGTGCGCTGGTACAGCCACCCGAACTGCCACCGCTACGAGCGGCCGCAGCGTGGCCGGGTCCGCGAGCACTGGCAGATCAACGCGGACATCTTCGGTTCGGACAGCGCGAACTGCGAGATCGAGATCTTCGAGCTCGTCCACGACATGATGAGCGCGCTCGGGGCGACGCCGGACATGTTCCAGGTGCGCGCCAACGACCGGAACCTGCTCTCCTCGGCGCTCACCGACATCGTCGGCGTGACCGCGGAGCAGTTGCCGCAGGTGTTCACCCTGGTGGACCGGTGGGAGAAGTCGGACCGCACGAAGCTGAGCGACACCGCGGCCGAGATCGGCCTGACCGACAAGCAGTTCGAGAAGCTGACCGAGACCCTGTCGTCCGGTGCGGCTCTGCTCGACGAACTGCCCGAGCAGGTCAAGGAAAACTCGAACCTGGTGAAGGTGCTGAACAGCGGCGCCGCGGACCTGATCACGTTCGACCCGATGATCGTGCGCGGGCTCGCGTACTACACGTCGACCGTGTTCGAGGTCTTCGACACCTCGCCGGAGAACCGCCGCGCCCTCTTCGGCGGCGGCCGGTACAGCGACCTGGCGTCGTTGTTCACGTCGCAGCAGATCCCCGGGATCGGCTTCGGCATGGGCGACGTCACGCTGATCGACTTCCTCGACACCCACGAACTGACGCCGAAGCCGCGCAGCGAGGCCGATGTCGTGGTGATCCCGGTGGTCGAAGAGCTCACCGACGCCGCTCGCGAGGTCGCGGGACGGCTGCGGAAGGCCGGTCTGCGCACGCTCACCCCCGTCGAGCTCCGCAAGCTGGGCAAGGAGCTCACCCGGGCCGACAAGGCCGGGGCGCGGGCCGTGGTGATCGTCGGCCAGGAGGACTGGGACGCCGGGAACGTGACGGTCCGCAGCCTCGAGACGCGCGAGCAGCAGACGGTCGCCGTCGACGCCGTGGTTCCTACCGTCAACTCACTGCTCTGACAACGAAAAGCCGGCGCCCTCGAGTGGGGCGCCGGCTTTTCGTTGTCAGCGCGACAGGGTCTTCATGGACGCTTCGGGGTATCGCTCCCCCGCGACCGCGTCGGCCGGAACCGCGGTCTCGATCGCGGCCACGTCCTCGGCGGTCAGCTTCAAGCCGACGGACGCGACGTTCTCTTCGAGGTACTTGCGCCGCTTCGTACCCGGGATCGGCACGACGTCCTCGCCTTGGGCCTGCACCCACGCCAGCGCCAGCTGTCCCGCGGTCACCCCCTTCTGCCCGGCCAACGCGCGAAGCGCTTCGACCATCGCCAGGTTCCGTTCCAGGTTGCCGTCGGCGAAGCGCGGCTGGGTCGTCTGGCGGAAGTCGCCGTCCGCGAAGTCCTCTTTGGACTTGAAGCGGCCGGTGAGGAAACCGCGCCCCAGCGGGGAATACGGCACCAGCCCGATACCGAGCTCACGGCAGACCGGGACGACCTCGTCCTCGATGTCGCGCGACCACAGCGACCATTCCGTCTGCACCGCCGTCACCGGGTGGACGGCGTGCGCCCGCCGGATCGTCTCCGGACCGGCCTCGGACAACCCGATGTGGCGGATCTTCCCCTGCTCGACCAGGGAGGACAGCGTGCCCGCGGTCTCCTCGATCGGCACGTCCGGGTCGACGCGGTGCTGGTAGTAGAGGTCGATGTGGTCGACGTTCAGCCTGCGCAGCGAGGCCTCGACCTGTTGCCGCACATAGAATTCATCGCCGCGGATCCCGCGCTTGCCGGGGTCTGCCTCGTCGCGCACGATGCCGAACTTGGTGGCCAGCACGACCTGGTCCCGTTTGCCCGCCAGCGCGCGGCCGACCAGTTCCTCGTTGCGGCCGAAGCCGTACATGTCGGCCGTGTCGATCAGCGTCACGCCCAGCTCGACGGCGCGATGGACGGTCGCGATCGATTCGGTGTCGTCGCCCTGGCCGTAGAACTCGCTCATGCCCATGCAGCCGAGCCCTTGCGCGCCGACTTCCAGCGTGCCGAGCCTGCGGGTGGGCAGGGTGGAACCCGTCATGGTTTCTCTCGCAATTCTTTCGGTTTACTTGCCGGCGGCGCGGGCGAGCCGCTCCGGGTAACGCTCACCGGCGATCGCCTCGGCGGGCGCGGCCTTTTCGATGGCCTCGATGTCCACTTCGGACAGTTCCAGGTCCGCCGCGGCGGTGTTCTCTTCGAGGTACTTGCGACGCTTGGTACCCGGGATCGGCACGACGTCGTCGCCCCGCGACTGCACCCACGCGAGCGCCAGCTGTCCGGCGGTGACACCCTTCTCCGCCGCCAACGCGCGCAGGGCTTCCACGATCGCCATGTTGCGCTCGAAGTTGCCCTCGGCGAACCGGGGCAGCCCGCGGCGCATGTCGTCCGCCGGCAGGTCCTTCATCGAGGTCACGCTGCCGGTGAGGAAACCGCGGCCGAGCGGCGAAAACGGCACGACACCGATCCCCAGCTCGCGAGTGGTCGCGAGGATCTCGCCTTCGATGCCGCGGGTCCACAGCGACCATTCGCTCTGCAGCGCCGTCACCGGGTGCACGGCGTGCGCGCGGCGGATCGTCTCGGCACTGGCTTCGGAGATCCCGGCGAACCGGATCTTGCCCTCGTCCACCAGCTCCGCGAGCGCGCCCCAGGTCTCTTCCACCGGCGTGTTCGGATCGACGCGGTGCTGGTAGTAGAGGTCGATGTGATCGACGTTCAGCCGGCGCAGCGACTCTTCGCAGCTCTGCTTGACGTAGGCCGCGTCGCCCCGAGCGGCCATCCCGCCGTCTTCGGTCCAGACGATGCCGAACTTGGTCGCCAGCACGACCTGGTCCCGCTTGCCCGCGATCGCGCGGCCGACCAGCTCTTCGTTCGCTCCGGCGCCGTAGACGTTCGCGGTGTCGAGCATCGTCACGCCGAGTTCGAGCGCGCGGTGGACGGTGGCGATCGACTCCGTGTCGTCGTCCCGGACGCCGTAGGCCTGGCTCATCCCCATGCAGCCGAGCCCCTGCGCCCCGACTTCCAGCCCGCCGAGCCTCCTGGTGCTGATCACGCTGAAATTCCCTCCACGGTGGTGCCGATGCCGAGCACCTTGCGTTCCACCTGGTCGTAGTGGTCGATCTTGTAGTCGAGGATGTCGAGGCAGGCCTGCAACTCGGCGATCCGGTCGGCGACCGACGTGCGCTGGTCGACGAGGATCGCCTTGCGCCGTCCCGCGCTCGACGCGCCGTGGTGACGAAGGGAGGCGTACTCCCGCATGCGCTTGATGGGCATGCCGGTCAGGCGCAGCTTGGTCAGGAACCCCAGCCACCCGAGGTCGTCGTCGGTGTAGGCGCGGCGCCCCGCGGCGTCCCGTGCCGGGGGCTCGACGAGTTTGATGCGCTCGTAGTACCGGAGAGTGTCGATGGACAACCCGCTACGTCGCGCGGCTTCCGCTATCGAGTAGCTCATGTGAACGACAGTACGACCTGGAGTGCGCTCCAGGTCAACTCCGAATTCCCGCGATTGATAACAGCGTTGCGTTACGCTCTGCTCATGCCCCGCCCCAGGACGCACGACGAGAACCTCCGGCTGAAACTGCTGGACCGCGCCGGTGAGCTCATCTCGGCCGACGGTCCGAAGGCCCTCAGCCTCCGCAGGCTGGCCTCCGACGTCGGCACGTCCACCACCGCGGTCTATTCACTCTTCGGTGGGAAGACGGACTTGGTGAGCGCCCTGTTCTCCGAAGGCTTCCGCCGCTTCGGCCTGCGGATGTCCGGGGTCTCGCTGAGCGGCGACCCGGTCGAGGACCTGGTGCGGCTCGGCGTCGCGTACCGGGAAAGCGCGCTGGCCGACCCGCACCTCTACGCGATCATGTTCACGAAGTCGGTGCCGGGTTTCGAGCCGGCGGAGGAGACGTCCGAGCAGGCTCGCGCCACGATGGCGCCGCTGGAGGAGACGATCCGCAAGGCCGTCGCGGACGGCGTCTTCATCGGCGCGCCGCCCGAGGTCATCGTCGTGAGCTGCTGGGGCACCGTGCACGGCCTCGTGTCGCTGGAGCTGAACGGGAACCTGCCGGAGGCGTACACCGTGAGCCCGGCTTACGAGGTCGCGCTGCGAGCGAACGCCACCGGCTGGCTGCGCCGGTGACGGATCGCGTTTAGCGGGCTAAACGCGCTCCGGTCGCCAATCACCCCAGCTCAAGTACGTGAAGGCCCCTTCGCTGCGCTAGACGCCAGGGTCTCGGCAAAGTCGGCTATCCGCACGTGTCAGGTTTCGAAGGCTTCCAGTGGGCTGGTTGTCGCCTGGCGGGGCGCGACTGTCCACAAGGGACCACAGAATGGGTCCAGATGCCCGATTCGAGTGTTTTACGCGGTTTTGCGTGGGGGTCGTGAGTGACAAAGAGCGTTAGAACGACCTTTACCACTCACGACCGGATGACGAGCCCACTCCCTCCCCCACCCCGCGAGTCGCGTTTAGCGGGCTAAACGCGATCCGGCCTCACCGCCAGAGCCAAAGGGTGCCCTGGTGCAGGATGTTTCCCGCCGCGTCCAGGACGGTGATCCCCACCTTCGCGTTCTCGAAGTCCCTGCTGACACCGTCCGGCTGCCACACCGCGAAAGTTCCCTCGGCGACCGTCGCGTCGACCTTCCCGCCGGGTCCGAAGTCGAACTTCACCTCGGCCGCGGCCTCGGGCACGACGCCCACGTACGGGTTCCGCGGCCGGTCGGCCTCCCCCTCCCGCTTCGCCATGCCGACCGATTCGCCCCGCAACGTACGAACCGCCGGAGACCTCGGTTGATCCGCGAAGACCCGGTAGTACTCGGCCTTCCCCTCCTGGTACCCGAGCCCGCCCTGGCACGTGATGACCTGGTCCCCCAGGCGGGCGACGACCACTCCGACATCATCATTCTCGAGGTACGCGCCGACCCGATAGGCGTCCTCGTCCGGCAGCGTCTCGGACGCCCCCCTCGTGCAGGTGTTGAAGAATGCACCCGCCGGCGTGGCCCGGTCGGGCACCGGGGACACCGGCCGGTCGATCCTCGACGCCGCCGGCTCCGGCGCGGGTCGCAGGGGGAAGGGCGCGCGATACTCGCGAGGACGGGATTGTTCCCCGGGCGTCGGCCCGACGTCGTAGGTGGTCCGCGACGGCTTCATCGGCGCGATGTGTACGAACAGGTTCCCCGGCCGGAAGATCGGGATGTCCCTCGCGGACAACGACGCTTCGTTTTGGCCCGTCAGTTCCACTTTCGGCCACTCGGGATCGGCGAGGCCCGCGACCGTCCCGGCCGGAGTCATCAGCAGCGCCGCGGTCCGCGCGCCCTCTGTGTAGGCCGGAGCGGCATTCGGGTCGGACACCGTCGCCGTCATGAGCGTCGTCTCGCAGAAGAACGGCTTGTCGTCCACCGTCACCGCGACGACGGTGACCGACGGCGAAGTGACGGTGAAGCGCGGCTCCCACTCGTCCCTCGCCGGGAAGGAGGCCGCCCTGCCCTCGGACTGGACGACGGCCCAGCATCGGTTCATGGCCTCCACCGCCTTCGGCCGGTCGAGGGAGAAGTCAGGGTTCGCGACGTCGGGTCCCGTGCCGTCCGGGTCCCGGATGACCACGGTCGTCACCAGGGCGCCCGCGAGGACCAGGACGACGGCGGCCGCCGCGGCGACGATCGGCCATCGCCGCCGCGCGGGTTTTCCCATCCCCTCCCGCAAGGACATCCGCAGGTTGTCCAGTACCTCCGGAGGGAGTTCACGCCTGCCGGGCAGGCCGAGGTCGTCGGTCATTTCTCCTCCAGGGCGGTCCGCAGCTGCGCACGGGCCCGCGAGATGTGGGCGCGGACGGTCACCTCGGCGACACCGAGCAGTTCGGCGGCGTCCGGAAGGGAGAGATCGCCGAGAAGGCAGAGTTCGACGGCCTGGCGCTGCGACTTCGGCAGTTTCGCGACCAAGGCGAGCACTTGCCGGAGACGGTCTTCACCGTCGAGCTGGTCGACGACGGTGTCGGCGTGGTCGGACACCGACCGGGGTTCCGGCAGCCGCCGGACGAGCCGGAGCCGCCGCCCGGTGCTGCGGTGTTCGGTGCGCGCGAGATTTCCCGCGACGGCGTACAGCCACGGCAGCGCGCTGTCACGGACGAGCGTGATGTCCGCCTTGCGCCGCCAGGCGGTGAGAAAGGTCGCCGATGTCAGGTCTTCGGCCGACGCCCAAGACCCCGTCAGCCGGTAGGCGTGGTTCCACACCGACTGGGCGTGCCGTTCGAAGAGCTCGGTGAACGCCCCGTGGTCACCGCCCGCGGCCGCCCGCCAAAGCTCCGTGTCGCTCCTGTCGGGAGGCGATCCGCACGAGTCCACCGGCACCCCCGCCGTTCCGGTCACTGTTCTGGTCACATCCGTCAGTGACCGGCGACGGCGAAGATGTTGCGAACCCGCGGCACCGCGTCGCGTTTAGCGGGCTAATCGCGACGCGGTGCCGCGCTCAGACGGCCCCGTACTGCCGGTCCCCCGCGTCCCCGAGACCCGGCACGATGAAACCGGAGTCGTTCAGCCGCTCGTCGATGCTCGCGGTCACCACCCGCAGCGGCAGCCCGGTCTTCTCCAGATGCGCGATCCCCTCCGGCGCCGCCAGCGCGCAGATCGCGGTGACGTCGGTGGCGCCCCGGCCGGTGAGCAGCCGGATCGTGTACTCCATCGACCCGCCGGTCGCCAGCATCGGGTCGAGCACCAGCACCGGCCGGTCGGCGAGCGATTCGGGCAACGACTCCAGGTACGGCGTCGGCTTGAGCGTCTCCTCGTCGCGGGCGAGCCCGACGAAGCCCATCTGGGCGTCGGGGATCAGCTTGTGCGCCTGGTCCGCCATCCCCAGCCCGGCCCGCAAGACCGGCACCAGCAGCGGCGGGCTCGCCAGCGCGTAGCCGTCGGTGCGCGCCACCGGCGTGTGGATCCGGTCGATGCGCACGGGCATGTCCCGCGTGGCTTCGTAGACCAGCATGACGGTCAGCTCGTGCAGCGCCGCGCGGAAGGCGGCACTGTCGGTACGCGCGTCGCGCATGGTGGAAAGCCTGGCCTTGGCCAGTGGGTGATCAACGACGTGCACATCCATGCCGGTCAATTTAGCTCGTCAGGCCTGTCGCGCGAACCAGCCGACCCAGCGGCGCTGCCACGGTGTCTCCACCGAACGCGCGTGGTGATTCGCCCGCGCCCACGCCACGGCCTCCTCGGCGGAGAGCCCCGAAAGGGTGGCCAAGCACGACATGACCGTGCCGGTCCGGCCGACTCCGCCGTAGCAGGCGACCTCGACGCCTTCCCCGGCCGCGGCCCGCTCGTGCAGCGTCACGATCCGCCGCCGCGCGTCCGCCCAGTCCGTCGGCAGCAGGAAGTCGGGCCAGCGGATCCACTCCCGCTCCCAGTCCATTTTGTGGTCGTGCTTCCGGCGCAGCTTCGCGCCGCCCAGATACAGGCCGAAGTCCGGCGAAGGCCCCTCAGGCCAGGGACGACCCAGCCCCCGCCCTCGTACCTTGACACCGTCCGGCAGTGCGATCGCACCAAGTAGTGAGTTCCCCATCACGGCAGAATCCCACTGTCGGCCATAAGATGGACGCCCGGCCCTCCCACCGGCGCTAGGCTCCTGCGCGTGAGCGAAGAGCCAGCCCTGCCAGGACCCGAACAGATGCGCATCTCCGACGCCGACCGTGAACAGGTCGCGCAGGTGCTGCACGCGGCGATGTCCGAGGGGCGCATCACCATCAACGAGCTGGAAGAACGGCTCACCATCGTCTACGCGGCCAAGACCGTCGGCGACCTCAAACCGGTCACCGCGGACCTGCCGCAGACCCGCTCGGCGATCCAGCCGGCGACGTCGCGCGCGCTCGGCCTGCCCGACGACCGCATCGGTGGGCATCCGGGCTCCGGCGCCTCGATCGCCGTCATGTCCGGCGCGTCGCGCAAGGGCAGCTGGGTCGTCCCGCCGCAGCACAACAGTTTCGCGTTCTGGGGCGGCACCGACATCGACCTGCGGCACGCGCGTTTCGCCGAGAAGAACACGACGATCACCGCGGTCGCGATCATGGGCGGGATCGACATCGTCGTGCCCGACGACATCAACGTGGACGTCACCGGAATCGGCTTCATGGGGGCTTTCGAGCTGGAGGACCGCGCGGGCACGCCCGCCGCGCCGCCGACCGCCCCGACGGTGAAGATCACCGGACTGGCGTTCTGGGGCGCCGTCACCGTCGTACGGAAGTCACGTAAGAAGGACACACCTGAACTAGAAGGCTGAGCCGAACCAGGGGGACCGTCTGATGCGCCGAAGTTTCGTAGCGATCGCTTGTGCCGCACTGCTTTCCGTCACCGCCTTGCCCGCGGCGGCCGCCGGGAAGACCGACCCGCGCCAGGCCGCGATGGACGCGGCGGTCGCCGCGGGAATCCCGGGCATGGTCGCCGTCGCCGACGGTTTCCGCGGGGTCAGCGGCGTCGCGGACATCACCCGGCCCGGTAAGCCCACCGCGTCGGGACGCTGGCGGATCGCCAGTGTTTCCAAGGTGTTCGTCGCGACCCTGGTCCTGCAGCTCGTGGCCGAAAAGCGCGTCGGGCTGGACGAGCCCGTGCAGCGCTACCTGCCGGGGCTGCTGCCGTACCCGGAACCGATCACCGTCCGCCAGGTGCTCCAGCACACCAGCGGCCTCCCGCGTGACCTGCTCCCCGAGGACTCCTGGGCGTCGGGGCCGGAGATCGACACCGAGCGCTTCGAGCATTTCGACAGCGACGACGAGATCCGCCTGAGCACGTCGAAGCAGCCGCTGCAGTTCAAGCCGGGAACGAGCTGGGCGTACTCCAACACCGGCTACAACGTCCTCGCCCTGCTGGTCGAGAAGACCACCCGGAAGCCCCTCGAACGGGTGCTGGCCGAGCGCATCACCGGGCCGCTGCACCTGCGCGACACCTCGCTCCCCCGCGACTTCCCGTTCCTGATCGGCGCGGCCGCCCGCGGCTACGAGCAGCTGTACGACGCGCCGCGCGGCCTCACCGACGTCACCACCTACAACTACTCGCGCTACTACGGCGCGGGAGGCATGGTGTCTTCGGGCGCCGACCTCAACCGCTTCTTCGAGGCCCTGTTCGGCGGCCGTCTGCTGCCCGCCGACCTGCTCGCGCAGATGAAGAAGACGGTCCCGGCGGCCGGTATGGAATACGGCCTCGGCCTGATGAAGCTGAACCTCAAGGAACTCGGCGCCTGTGCGGAGGACATCACCATCTGGGGCCACGGCGGCGACCTGCCGGGCTTCAACACCCTCAGCTTCCACGACGAATCCGGCAAGAACATCTCCACGCTGGCCACCGTGGACCTCACCGCGTCGCCGGACGCCTCGCTCAAGCGTCAGCTGCCGATGGTCAACGAGTTCTGCACACCGGTGATCCCCGTCAAGGCCGCCGCCCAGGCCCCGGTGCCCAGCTTGTAGGCCGCCTACACTCACCCGTATGACAGCTACGACCAGCTCGTCAGCGGCGACGGCTACCCCGGCGCCGCTGACGGACGCGACTCGCGACGAGGCGAGCCTGCGCCGGTTCCTGCACGGGCTGCCCGGCGTCGACCAGGTCGGCGTCGAGCAGCGGGCAGCGGGCCTCGGCACGCGCAGCATCAAGAAGGCCGCCAAGCTCTGGGCGATCGACACCGCCATCTCGATGGTCGACTTGACGACCCTCGAAGGCGCCGACACGCAGGGGAAGGTCCGCGCGCTCGCCGCGAAGGCCAAGCGGCCGGACCCGGACCGGCCGGACACGCCGCAGGTCGCGGCCGTCTGCGTGTACCCGGACATGGTCGAGACGGCTGTCGAGGCCCTGCGCGGCACCGGCATCCACGTCGCGAGTGTGGCCACCGGGTTCCCGGCGGGCCGCACGAGCCGTGAGATCAAGCTGGCCGACACCAAGATCGCCGTCGACGCCGGTGCCGCCGAGATCGACATGGTGATCGACAGGGGCGCGTTCCTCCAGGGCCGCTACCTGGCGGTCTTCGAGGAGATCCAGGCGATCAAGGCCGCCTGTGGCAGCGCGCACCTCAAGGTCATCCTCGAGACCGGTGAGCTGGCCACCTACGACAACGTCCGCCGCGCCTCATGGCTCGCGCTGCTGGCGGGCGGCGACTTCATCAAGACCTCCACCGGCAAGGTCTCGCCCGCCGCGACGCTGCCGGTCACCCACGTGATGCTGCAGGCCGTCCACGACTGGTTCGCCCAGACCGGCGAACTGCGCGGCGTCAAACCCGCCGGTGGCATCCGGACGACCAAGGACGCGATCAAGTACCTGGTCGCGGTGCACGAGGTCGCCGGCGAGCAGTGGCTGACCCCGGATCTGTTCCGGTTCGGCGCGTCCAGCCTGCTCAACGACCTCCTGCTGCAGCGCCGCACCCAGGCCGACGGCCACTACAGCGGCCCCGACTACGTCACGGTGGACTGATCCATGGGCATCTTCGAGTACGCGCCCGCGCCCGAATCGCGCGACCTCGCAAACCTCAAACCGCACTACCGGCCGTTCGTCAACGGCGAGTTCGTCGACGGCTCCGGTGAGCCGCTCAAGACGATCAACCCGGCCACCGAAGAGGTGCTCGCCGAGGTCGGCACCGCGTCGGTGTCCGATGTGGACACCGCGGTCAAGGCCGCGCGCAAGGCGTACACAGGCGTCTGGTCCAAGATGCCGGGCTCCGAACGCGCCAAGTACCTGTTCCGCATCGCGCGCCTGATCCAGGAGCGCTCGCGGGAGCTGGCGGTGCTGGAGAGTCTCGACAACGGCAAGCCGATCAAGGAATCGCGCGATTCCGACGTGCCGACGGCCGCCGCGCACTTCTTCTACCACGCGGGCTGGGCCGACAAGCTCGACTACGCGGGCTACGGCCCGAACCCGCGGCCGCTCGGCGTCGCGGGCCAGGTCATCCCGTGGAACTTCCCGCTGCTGATGCTGGCGTGGAAGATCGCGCCCGCGCTGGCCACCGGCAACACCGTGGTGCTCAAGCCCGCGGAGACCACGCCGCTGACCGCGCTCGTGTTCGCCGAGATCTGCCAGCAGGCCGAACTCCCGCCCGGCGTGGTCAACATCCTGCCCGGCGCCGGGGACATCGGCGCGGCGCTGGTGGGCCACGGCGACGTGAACAAGGTCGCCTTCACCGGATCGACCGACGTCGGCAAGGCCATTCAGCGCCAGGTCGCGGGCACTTCGAAGAAGCTCACGCTGGAACTGGGCGGCAAGGCCGCGAACATCGTCTTCGACGACGCCGCGCTCGACCAGGCCGTCGAGGGGATCGTCAACGGGATCTTCTTCAACCAGGGCCACGTCTGCTGCGCGGGCTCGCGTCTGCTGGTGCAGGAGTCCATCGCCGAGGAGCTGCTCGAAAAGCTCCGCTACCGCGTCTCGACGCTGCGGCTGGGCGATCCGCTGGACAAGAACACCGACATCGGTGCGATCAACTCCGCCGAACAGCTCGCGAAGATCAAGGGCCTGGTGGAATCCGGCGACGCCGAGGGCGCGCAGCGCTGGACCAGCCCGTGCCCGGTGCCGGAACGCGGTTTCTTCTTCGCTCCCACGGTGTTCTCGGACGTCCAGCAGTCGATGCGCATCGCCCGTGAGGAGATCTTCGGGCCGGTGCTTTCGGTGCTGACCTTCCGCACGCCGGACGAGGCCGTGACGAAGGCGAACAACACGCCGTACGGGCTCTCCGCCGGTATCTGGACCGAGAAGGGCTCGCGCATCCTGTGGATGGCGAACCAGCTCCGCGCAGGCGTCGTCTGGGCCAACACGTTCAACCGCTTCGATCCCGCCGCGCCGTTCGGCGGCTACCAGGAGTCGGGTTTCGGCCGCGAAGGCGGACGCACCGGACTGGAGGCCTACCTCGATGTCTGACCGTATTTCGGTGGCGAAGACCTACAAGCTCTACATCGGCGGCAAGTTCCCGCGTTCGGAGTCGGGCCGGGTGTACCCGGTCACCGACAGCAAGGGCAAGTTCCTCGCGAACGCCTCACACGCGTCCCGCAAGGACGTCCGTGACGCGGTTTCCGCCGCCCGCAAGGCTTTCGGCGGCTGGTCGTCGGCGACGGCGTACAACCGCGGCCAGGTGCTGTACCGCGTGGCGGAGATGCTGGAAGGCCGCCGCGAACAGTTCGTCGCGGAGGTTTCCGCGTCCGAGGGCGTGGCGGCGAAGAAGGCACAGTCCCTTGTGGACGCCTCGATCGACCGCTGGGTCTGGTACGCGGGCTGGACGGACAAGATCGCGACCGTGCTCGGCGCGGCCAACCCCGTCGCGGGCCCGTACTTCTCCTTCACCGTGCCCGAGCCGACCGGCGTCGTCGGCGTGCTCGCGCCGCAGCAGTCGTCGCTGCTGGGCCTGGTGAGCGTGCTGGCCCCGGTGCTGGCGACCGGCTCGACCGCGGTGGTCGTCTCCAGCGCGGACCGGCCGCTGCCCGCGATCACGCTTTCGGAGGTCCTGGCGACGTCCGACCTGCCCGGCGGGGTCGCGAACATCCTGACCGGACGGGCGTCGGAGCTGGGCTCGTGGCTCGCCTCGCACGGCGACGTCAACGCCCTCGACCCGACCGGCGCGGAGCCCTCCGCGCGGGCGGACCTGGCGCGCGACGCCGCGGGCACCGTCAAGCGCGTCCTCACCGTGCCGGACACCGAACCGGACTGGACGGCCGACGCCGACATGGCGCGGCTGCGCCGGTACCTGGAGGCGAAGACCGTCTGGCACCCGCTGGGCGTCTGACCCCTGTACCCACCGCAATTAGTCCTCTAGTTGCGGTGGGTCACCCGGCGTCCAGCCGGATCTCACGCGAGTTCGGTCCCCAGACACGCGGGGTCGTGCCCTCCGGCGTGGCGCGGTTAGCGGGCTAAACGCGATCTAGGGGTCCAGGTCGGCGCCGGTCAGCACCCGGCCCGGAAGCGGCTCGTTCGAGCCGTCGGCCCGCAGCCCGTCGATCATGATCCCGATGCAGCGCCGGGTCGCCATCCGCGCGATCTCCTCGCCCTTGCCCGGCATCTGCCGCAGCACGGTCGCGAACAGGATCGCCACGTCGCCGGTCGCGACGTCCGGCCGGAGCCGTCCCTCCGCCTGCGCTCCCCGCACGAAGGCCTCCATCACCAGGAGCAACTCGTCACGCAGGGCCTTGATCGCGGGGTCGCTCGTGAGGATCACCAGCGCGCGGGGCGACACCATCGCGAGCTGAATGCTCAACTGCAGTTCCATCGACTGGTGCAGCAGCCGGATCAGGGCGTCCCAGTCCGAGGACTCCTGGTCCTTCGCGGCCTTCGCGTCCCTGAGCACCCGATCGAAGTTGTCGACGGCGACCGCGCGGATGAGCGCGTCCCGGTCCGGGAAACGCCGGTAAAGGGTGCCGACGCCGACGCCTGCCGAGCGCGCGATCTCCTCCATCGGGACCTCGGCGCCCTGGGCGGCGAAGATCGTTCTCGCGGCGGCCAGGATCTGATCCCGGTTCCGGCGCGCGTCGGCACGTAAGCGGGTCTCGGGGTCGGCAGTCATGGTCCTCGCCTCTCGAAGGTCCTTCAGGGCCGTGATTCTCGCACGTAAGGGCGTGCCCTTCACGCTTCCCGGGAAACCACCCCTTCGCGAGTGGACGACTTGCCTCCACTTGAGTACCTTGGAGTCATAAGCGGAATGAAACCATCCGCATACGTTTTGGGGCCTCCTGTCCGATATCGCCCGAACCCACCCGACACCCTGGGGAAGGACACCCGATGACTGACGTCGAGGAAACCACCGCGACCTTGCCGCTGGTACGTAAATGCCCGTTCTCGCCGCCTCCGGAATACGAGGCGCTTCGCACGGAAAATCCGGTTTCCCGGGTCGGTCTGCCGTCAGGCCAAACGGCGTGGGCGCTCACCCGGCTCGAAGACATCCGCGAAATGCTGAGCAGCCCACACTTCAGTTCCGACCGGCTGGATCCGGCGTTCCCGATGATGGTCGCGCGGCAGATCCGCCGTGAGGACAAGCCGTTCCGCCCGTCCCTCATCTCGATGGACCCGCCGGAGCACAGCCGGGCCCGGCGCGACGTCGTCGGGGAGTTCACGGTCAAGCGAATGAAGGCACTGCAGCCGCGTATCCAGCAGATCGTCGACGAGCACCTCGACGCCCTGCTCGCAGGCCCCAAACCCGCCGACCTGGTCCAGGCGCTCTCGCTTCCCGTTCCGTCGCTGGTCATCTGCGAACTGCTCGGTGTCCCCTATTCGGACCACGAGTTCTTCCAGGCCCGCAGTTCCAAGATGCTCAGCCGGGAGGTCAGCCCGGAAGACCGGCAGGCGGCGTTCGAGCAACTCGAGAACTATCTCGACGAACTCGTCACCAGGAAAGAAGCGAACGCCACCGAGGACGACCTCCTCGGCCGTCAAATCCTGAAGCAGCGGGAAGCGGGCGAAGGCGACCACGACGAACTCGTCAGTCTGGCGTTCCTGCTGCTCATCGCCGGTCACGAGACGACGGCGAACATGATTTCGCTCGGCACGGTGACCCTGCTGGAGAACCCCGAACAGCTGGCGAAGATCAAGGCGGACCCTGCCAAGACCCTCCCCGCGATCGAGGAGCTCCTGAGGGTCTTCACCATCGCCGAGACGGCGACCTCACGCTTCGCCACGGCGGACGTCGAGATCGGCGGCACGCTCATCCGCGCGGGTGAGGGCGTCGTCGGCCTGAGCAACGCGGGCAACCACGACCCGGACGGGTTCGAGAACCCCGACAGCTTCGACATCGAACGCGGCGCGCGGCATCACGTCGCGTTCGGGTTCGGCGTGCACCAGTGCCTCGGCCAGAACCTCGCGCGGATGGAACTCCAGATTGTTTTCGATACGCTGTTCAAGCGTATTCCGGGCATCCGGATCGCCGTTCCGGTCGACGAACTGCAGTTCAAGCACGATTCGACGATCTACGGCCTCCACGCCCTTCCGGTCACCTGGTAGGAGGAGCCATGAAGATCATCGCGGACACGGGCAAGTGCGTGGGCGCGGGCCAGTGCGTGCTCACCGACCCCGACCTGTTCGACCAGAGCGAGGACGACGGGACGGTCATCGTGCTGACCCCGGAGCCTGAAGGGGACGAGGCGGAAGAGAACGCACGCACGGCCGTGCACATCTGCCCCGGTCAGGCATTGTCGCTCGCGTAACTGCTGGGCTCGTGAGTGGTAAGGGCGGTTCTAACCGTCCTTACCACTCACGAGGCGTTTACGCCGGGGTGTAACCGATCGAGTGCGCCGAGCGAAGCTAACGACATGACGAAGGAGTCTCCAGGCGAGATCCGGATCAACACTCGAACCGTTCAGATCGGTGGCGCCGTCTACCCACTCGCCTGACCAGGGCGAGCGTGAAGGATTCGGGGCGTTGAGTGTCCCAATTCCTTCATCGTCGAGTGGGGAAGATTTGGGACGTTCAACGTCCCAAATCTTCCCCACTCGCCCACATCGGCAGCCAGAGCAAGCTCACCAAGACGACATCAGGACCAGCGGGTAGACACCTACGGGTCCGATTAGAACCGCCCTTACCACTCACGAGGCGTTACTTGACCGCGCCCATCGAAAGGCCGCGGACGAGGTGGTTCTGCGCGATCCAGCCGACGATCATCACCGGCAGTGACGCGAGCAGGGCGGCCGCGGACAGCTGCGCCCAGTACAACCCCTCGCTGGTGATGAACCCGACCAGGAACACCGGCACGGTCCCGGCCCGCGCGGCGGTGAGGTTGACCGAGTAGAAGAACTCGGTCCACGAGAAGATCACGCAGATCAGCGCGGTCGCGGCCACCCCGGGCGCGACGACCGGCATGATGATCTTCCGCAACAGCACCGGCAGGGTCGCGCCGTCGATCCGGCCCGCTTCGATCATCTCGTGCGGCACTTCGAGGAAGAACGACCGCATCATCCAGATGGCCAGCGGCAGGTTCATCGACGTGTACAGGATGATCAGCGCCCACACGTTGTCCAGCAGCTGGGTGTTCTGCGAGATCACGTACAGCGGGATGATCGCCGCCACGATCGGCAGCATCTTCGTCGACAGGAAGAAACCGAGCGCGTTGCTCGTCCCCTTCACCGGCGCCAGCGACAGCGCGTACGCCGCCGGGATTCCCAGCAGAAGTACGAAAATCGTCGAAACGACGGTGACGAACGCCGAATTCGACAGGTACGGCAGGAATCCTCGTTCGAGCACCCCGGCGAACTGGTCGAGCGTCGGCGTGAAGAACAGCCGCGGCGGATCGGTGTAGGCGTCGGCCTCCTGTTTGAAGGCCGTCAGGATCATCCACAGCAGCGGGAACACGAACAGGATCGCGATCACCCAGGTCACGACCGTCAGCGCGCCCGCGCCGAACCGCCCTTTCATTTCGCGCCTCCCTGGACCGAGAACGTGCGGAACATCAGCCGCAGCGCGAAGGTCGCGACGATCATCGTCAGGATCACGACGATCACGCCCATCGCGGACGACTGCCCGATGTCGAAACCTTGGAACGCCCGTTGGTAGATGTAGAAGGGCAGGTTCGTGCTGGCCGTACCCGGACCGCCCTGGGTCATCAGGAAGATCGCGTCGAAGCTGTTCACGATGTAGATCGCGCCCAGCAACGTCGCCAACTGCAGGAACCGGCTCAGATGCGGCAGCGTGATCGCGGTGAACGTCCGCCAGCGGCCGGCGCCGTCGACCGACGCGGCCTCCAGGACGTCCTTCGGCTGGCTCTGCAACCCGGCCAGGATCAGCAGCATCATGAACGGCGTCCACTGCCAGACGACCTGGGCCATCACCGCCGCGAGCGGGAACTCCGAAAGCCAGTCGACGTCCGTGCCGAACACGAAGTGCAGCAACCCGTAGGTCGGGTCGAACATCGTCGTCTTCCACAGCAGCGCGCCCGCCGCGGGCAGGATCAGGAACGGCGTGATCAGCAGCGTCCGGACCACGCCGCGGCCGAGGAACTTGCGGTCCAGCAGGATCGCGAGCCCCAGTCCGAGCAACAGGGAGAAGAAGACGCAGACGACCGTCAGCACGACGGTGTTCAGCAGCGCCCCGAGGAACGTCGAGTCCGCGAAGACGTCGATGTAGTTCTGCAGGCCGACGAAATGCCGCGAACCCGGCCGCACCAGGTTCCACGACTGGAACGAGTAGAACACCGTCAGCACGAACGGCAACTGCGTCACCGCGACGACGAACAGCAGGGCGGGCAACAACGGCAGTCGTCGTTTGAACGGCGTATCGGTGCCGCGTTTGGGCGGCGCCTTCTTGGTGTGGGCGGGTTCGGTGCGGGCAGGAGCGGAGATCGTGGACATCACTGCGCCTCCTGATACGACTTGCCGACGGTCTGCGCGTATTCCTGGGACTGCTTCAGCGCCTCGTCCACGGTGATCTGGCCCGCGATCGCCGCCGAAAGCTGCTGGCTGACGCGAGTGCCGAGATCCTGGAACTCGGGGATGCCGACGAACTGGATCCCGGGGTAGGGCACCGGATTCGCCATCGCCTTCTGCTGGTTCGCGTCCGCGATCCCGTCCAGCGTCGGCTGCGCGTAGGCCTTGGCGGCCTCGCGGTACTGCGGGATGTCGTAGGTCGACTTGCGCACGCCCGGCGGGACCCGGTTCCAGTCGCCGAACTCCTTGGCGACCCGCTGTACGTAAGCCTTGTCGGTCATCCAGGACATGAACTTGAAGGCGGCATCCTTGTCCTTGGCGACCTTCGGGATCGCCAGCGCCCAGGTGTAGAGCCAGCCGCTCGCCTGCGTCTTCTCCACCGGTGCCGGGGCGTAGCCGGACTTCCCGACGACCTTGCTCGCCGACGGGTCCTCGTTCGTGCCCGCCATGACCGTGGCGTCGTACCACATCGCGGCCTGGCCCTGCGTGTACCGCGTGCCGCATTCGGAGAAGCCCGCGCTCGACGCGCCGACCTCGCCGTGGTTCCGCACGAGGTTCACGTAGAACTCGGCTGCCGCCTTGAACTCGGGGCTGGTCAGCTTGGCGTTCCAGTCCTTGTCGAACCACTGCGCGCCGAAGGTGTTGGCGACCGTGGTGAACGGCGCGAGGCTCTCGCCCCAGCCCGGCTTGCCGCGCAGGCAGATCCCGGCGAGCCCCTTCGACTTGTCGTCGAGTTTCGCGGCGTACTCGGCGATCTGCGACCACGTCGGCTTGGCGGGCATGGTGATCCCGGCCTGCTCGAACAGGTCCTTCCGGTAGGCCAGGAACGACGACTCGCCGTAGAACGGCACCGCGTACATCGATCCGTTGTGCGACAAGGATTCCTTGATGCTCGGGATGAAGTCCGCCGAGTCGTACGCAGGGTTCGCCGCGATATGCGGCTCGAGGTTTTCGAGCCAGCCGTTCGCCGCCCACTGCGGGGCTTCGTAGTTGCTGATCATGACGACGTCGAATTCGCCGCCCTCGGTGGCCGTCGACGCGGTGATCTTCGCGCGTGCCTGGTTTTCGGGCAGCGACACGAACTTGAGGGTGACGCCGGGATTCGCCTTCTCGAACTCGCCGGAAAGCTCGATGGCGTCCTTCATCTGCGGGTTCGCGACGATCCCGACCACGAGCGTCCGGTCACCGGTCCCGAGCGCGCCCGCGCCGGCGCAACCGGTGAGCGTCAGCAGGAGAACCGCGAGCAGAGCGACGGTTTTACGCACTTTCGCCTCCCGGTAAGACCTGCACCTTCAGGCCGGCGCCGCTGCGCATGAGGGCGAGCGCGTCGGGGTACTGCTCCAGCGGCAGTGTGTCGGTGAGCAGCGCGCCGGTGTCGACGGCGCCGTCGGCGACCAGATCGAGCGCGGCGCCGAAGCTGTTCATGACGGCCATCGAGCCGACGACGGTGATTTCGTCGTTGTAGATCCGGAACGGCGAAAGCGCGACGCGTGCTTCGGCTGGCGCGACCCCGAAGACCAGCAAGCGGCCACCGCGCTGGAGCGAGTCGAAGGCGGCTTCGATGGCGGGCGCGGCGCCGGTGCAGTCCGCGGCGGCGTCGAACTTCTCGTCGTCCAGATCCTTCACGTCACCGGCGACCGCGACAGCGCCGAGGTCCTTCGCGCGGCCGAGGCGTGAGGTGTTGCGGTCGACCACCGTCACGTGGGCGCCCGCACGCTGCAACAACTGCTGCATGATCAGGCCCATCGTGCCCGCGCCGACGACGAGGAACCGCTCCCCCGCCTCGACACCGATCCGGCGCACGCCGTGGACCGCGCAGGAAACCGGCTCGACGAGCGCGCCCTGTTCCCACGTCATCGTGTCCGGCATGCGGTAGCAGTTCGCCGACGGAACGGCTACGTACTCGGCGAAAGCGCCGTTCACGGTGTCGCCGGTCGCGTTCCAGTTCTCGCAGAGGTTGCCGCGGCCGGACCGGCAGGGTTTGCAGTAGCCGCAGAACAAGGACGGGTCGACGGCCACCCGGTCGCCGACCTTCCAGCCACCCGGCACGTCGGCGCCGAGTTCGACGATCTCGCCGGCGAACTCGTGGCCGGGGACGATCGGATAGGGCGTCGGCGGGAAATGCCCGTCGGCGATGTGGAGATCGGTCCCGCAGATCCCGCAGGCACCGACCTTGACG
Organism: Amycolatopsis sp. lyj-90; assembly: GCF_046549035.1. NCBI lineage: Bacteria > Bacillati > Actinomycetota > Actinomycetes > Pseudonocardiales > Pseudonocardiaceae > Amycolatopsis > Amycolatopsis sp. lyj-90. Next base: position 313,821 of record NZ_JAJPWP010000010.1, on the reverse strand, counting down.
ACGACCTGGCGATCCCCCGGTTTGGGATCGGGTACCTCGCCGACCCTGATCTCCCCGGGCTTGTCCACGATCGCGGCACGCATGCCAGCTCCTCTTCTCTCCGCTCATTTGAGCGGGACGGGCCTATGCTTCGGACTGCATGTTCAGGCATGGTGAACTTTTCCCTGGAGTTACGTCAACCTTTCGGGTTGATTTCGCGCTATAGTGCTCAAATGAGCGGGAAGAAACAGGGTTCCGGCCTGGTGGAGTCACTGCGCCTGGCCGCGGTGGCCCGCCGGTTCTACGAGCAGGGCGCCTCGAAACTCGAGATCGCCGACGAGTTCGGCATCAGCCGGTTCAAAGTCGCCCGGATGCTCGACACGGCCAGGGAAAGCGGCATCGTCAAGGTCGAGTTCCGGCTGCCGGCACCGGTCGATCTCGTGCTGTCCGAGGAGATCCGCGCCGCGTACCGGCTGGACCGCGTCCTCGTGCTCGAACGAGCGGCGGAACCGGAATCGCGCGAAGTGGCCCGGCGGAAGATCGGCACGCTCGCGGCCCGGCTCCTGACCGAGATCATCACTCCCGGCGACGTTCTCGGCCTGTCGTGGGCACGTTCCGTGAACGCGATGACCGAAGCGATCCAGTCGCTCCCGAAATGCCCGGTCGTGCAGCTGTGCGGAGTGCAGGCGGGAATGGACATGCGGGACCGCTCGGTGGAGACGGTCAGCCGGGTCGCGTCGGTCTCCGGCGGGCAGGCGTACCCGATCTTCGGCCCGCTCGTCCTCCCCGACCGCCGCACCACCGAGACCCTGCGCAGGCAGCCGGGGATCGCGGAAACCTTCGGGCAGTTCAAGAACCTGACCAAGGCCGTCGTCAGCATCGGCGCGTGGAAGCCCGAGGAATCGACGGTTTACGACGCGCTCGACGAAACGGAGCGGAGCGCCATAGCGAAACGAGGTGCCAAAGCCGAGGTTTCCGCGCGCCTGTTCGACGCCGACGGGACACCGATGTCGACCGGGCTGGCCCACCACGTGCTGGCCATAAGCGCCGAAGAACTCCTGGCGGTCCCCGAGGTGATCGCGCTGGGCTACACCGAACCGAAGGCCGAAGCGATAGACGCCGTCCTGCGCTCCGGCATGGTCTCGACGCTGATCACCGACGCCGCCGCGGCCGTCCCGCTCCTCAAGCTGGCCGAGGCTCGCCCGCCCGCCTAGCCGCCTCGTCCTGGGCCGCCATCACGTCGTCACCGTGACGGAAGGCCCACTCCCCGAAGGCCTCGATGGGCGCCAGCAAGGTGGTCCCGAGGTCCGTCAGCGCGTACTCGACCTTCGCCGTCCGGCCGCAGTCGCGCCTGCTGACCAGGCCGTTGAACTCCAGCCGCCGGACGGTCTCCGTGAGCACCTTCGTACTGATCCCGCCGAGCCGTCGCCGCAGCTCGGCCGGGCGGAGCGCGCCGTCCCGCAGGGCCCAGAGGACGACGGGGTTCCACGTGTTCGCCATCAGGTCGAAGGCCAGCCGGGCGCGGCAATCGGCGAGGAAGACGTCGTTCATGGGACCTCCGGTAACCACTTGGTACCCGCGCTGCTTTCTACCGTCGTGCGGTAACTCGATCTTAGGGAGCGGCACAATGCGTATCGGTATTTTCGGCGCGGGCGGGATGGCGGAGGCGCTCGGGGGCCAGTGGATGGCGGCCGGGCACGAGGTGATGGTCGCCGCGCGCGACCGGGCCAAGGCCGCCGAGATCTCCCCACGCGTGGGGACCTGGGCGGAAACCGCCGCCGCGAGTGAAGTGATCCTGCTCGCCGTTCCCGCCGACGCGGTGACGGAAGTCGTTGCCGCCGCGGGGAATCTCGCCGGGAAGGTGCTGATCGACTGCACCAACGCGGTCGGCCCCGGTGCCGTGCTCACGGTGCCCGGTCAGGCGGCACGGATCGCCGCCGCCGCACCGGACGCGCACGTGGTCAAGGCGTTCAACCTGTGCCACGTCGACGTCTGGCGGATGACCCCGCCGGTGTTCGGCGGCCGTCCGCTGGCGGTGCCGATCTGCGGCGACAAGGTCGGCGAAGTGAGCTCATTGGTCCGCGACATCGGCTGCACGCCACTGGACGCGGGCGGGCTCGACCGGGCGCGGCTGATGGAGGCGACCATGGCGTTCGTGGTCGGGCTGTGGTTCGACGGCCACGACGCCCAGGCCTGTTTCCCTCCCCTTCCGGCCTGATCTCAGGGTCGCCCCGGATGTGCGGGGCCGGGTGCGCGCGCGACTGTGTTCGGCATGGCGAAGAAAACTTGGCGACAGCTGACCGTTTGGCTGCACGTCGTCTCTTCGGTGGGCTGGATGGGCCAGGCCTTGGCGCTGTTCACCCTCCTGGCGATCGGGCGCACCACCGACGACGGCGCGGTCCGCGTCGCGGCGACGTCCATGGCGCACGAGATCGACTCGCTTCTCCTGGCACCGCTCGCCAACGCGTCGGCCTTCACCGGCTTCATGCTCGCCGCGACGACAGCCTGGGGTTTCACCCGGCATTGGTGGGTGCTGGCGAAGTTCGTGATCACGCTCGTGCAGCTCTACGCCGGGATCTTCCTGCTGTCGGGCGCTTTGCGGGACTCCGTCGTGGCGGCGCGGGCCGGTGATCCGGCGCCCGCGTCGGTGGCGCTGGTGGCGGGCACCGCGCTGATGGCGAGCGCGCTGGCGTTCCAGGCGTGGCTTTCGGTGGCGAAGCCGTGGGGCAAGGCCCGGACCGGCCCGAAACTGCCGACCGCGCCGACGTGGGTGTTCGTCGCCGCCGTCGCCGCGCCGCTCGCCGACATCACGGTGGGCCTGATGCTCGGGTACCCGTTGCCGGCGCTCTCGCTGATCGTGCTGATCGTGCGGCTGGTCCAGCGCCGCCGGGAACTTCACCCGGTCGAGGCTCGCCTCACCCGGGCACCGGCGCTATGAAAGGCCCGTTACTTGCAAATTTTGCAAGTAACGGGCCTTTCATAGCACGCGCGAGGGCCTACCGGCCGCAGCCTCAGAGCCGGTTCACGTCGGTGATCCGGATGACCGCCGCACCGGCTTCGTCCGAAGCGGCCAAGTCGACCTCCGCGCTGATACCCCAGTCGTGATCGCCCGCCGGATCGTCGAAGATCTGCCGCAGCCGCCAGATCTCCGCCTCCTTCTCGATGATCAGCAGCTGCGGCCCGCGCGCGTCCGGCCCGATGCCGAGCGTTTCGTGCTCGTCGAAGTAGTCCTCGATGGCGTCTTCCCACGCGTCCGCGTCCCAGCCCGACGCCGCGTCCAGTTCGCCGAGCGTCCCGAAGGACCGCCGCGACGCCAGCTCCACCCGCCGGAACAGCTCGTTCCGCACGAGCACCCGGAAGGCCCGCTCGTTCCGCGTGACCGCGGGCGGCTCGGACGGCGGCCTTGCCGAAACCGGACCCTCTTCTTCGGGATGCCGCAGGGCTTCCCATTCGTCCAGCAGACTCGAGTCGACCTGGCGCACCAGTTCGCCCAGCCATTCGATGAGGTCCTGCAACCCCTCGGTCTTGGCCTCGTCGGGAACCGTGTGCCGGAGCGAGTCGTAGGTGTCGGTGAGGTACCGCAGCACCAGCCCTTCCGAGCGGGCGAGCTGGTAGAACCCGATGTACTCGACGAAGTTCATCGCCCGCTCGTACATGTCGCGCACGACGGACTTCGGCTTGAGCTCGTAGTCGTCGACCCACGGATGTCCTTGCCGGTAACGGGAGTACGCCGCCTCCAGCAGTTCCTCCAGCGGCTTCGGGTACGTGACGTTCTCGAGCAGTTCCATCCGCTCGTCGTACTCGATGCCTTCGGCCTTCATCGCCTGCACGGCCTCGCCACGAGCCTTGAACTGCTGCTGTGAAAGGACCGGACGAGGATTGTCCACTGTGGATTCCACAATGGACACGACATCGAGCGGATAGGACGGCGATTCGACGTCGAGCAGTTCGATCGCGGCCAGCGCGAACGGCGAAAGCGGCTGGTTCAGCGCGAAGTCGAACTGCAGGTCCACGGTGAGCCGGACGATCCGGCCCTGCTCGTCGGGTTCGTCGAGCCGTTCCACGACACCGGCCGCGAGCAGCGCGCGGTAGATCGCGATCGCGCGCAGGATCAGTTTCCGCTGAGCGGGACGGTCGGAATGGTTGTCCTCCAGCAGATGCCGCATCGAGTCGAACGCGTTGCCCGGCCGGGAGACGACGTTCAGCAGCATCGAGTGGCTGACGTGGAAGCTCGACGTCAGCGGTTCCGGTTCGGCCGCGATCAGCCGGTCGAAGGTGCTCTCCGTCCAGTTGACGAACCCTTCGGGCGCCTTCTTGCGGACGATCTTCTTTTTCTTCTTGGGATCGTCGCCCGCCTTCTCCAGCGCCTTGGCGTTTTCGACGACGTGGTCCGGTGCCTGCACGACGACGTACCCGTCGGTGTCGTAGCCTGCCCGGCCCGCGCGTCCGGCGATCTGGTGGAACTCGCGCGCCTTGAGATGCCGTTGCCGCACGCCGTCGTACTTCGTCAGCGCGGAGAAGACCACCGTGCGGATAGGTACGTTGATGCCGACGCCGAGCGTGTCGGTTCCGCAGATCACCTTCAGCAGCCCGGCTTGCGCGAGCTGTTCGACCAGGCGCCGGTACTTCGGCAGCATCCCGGCGTGGTGCACGCCGATGCCGTGCCGGACCAGCCTCGACAGCGTCTTCCCGAACCCGGCGGCGAAGCGGAAATCACCGAGCAGCTCGGCGATGGCCTCCTTTTCCGCCTTGGTGGTGACGTTGATGCTCATCAGCGTCTGCGCGCGCTCGATCGCCGCCGCCTGCGAGAAGTGCACGACGTAGACCGGCGACTGACCGCCGTTGAGCAGCTCGGACATCGTCTCGTGCAACGGCGTCAGCGCGTAGCGGAAGGTGAGCGGCACGGGCCGCTCCGCCGAAGTGACCACCGCGGTCGGCCGCCCGGTCCGGCGGGTGAGGTCCTTCTCGAAGAACGAGACGTCGCCGAGTGTCGCCGACATCAGCACGAACTGCGCCTTCGGCAGTTCCAGCAGCGGCACCTGCCACGCCCAGCCGCGGTCGGGCTCGGAGTAGAAGTGGAACTCGTCCGCGATGACCTGGCCGACCGGCGCGTCGGCACCGAACCGCAACGCCATGTTCGCCAGGATTTCCGCCGTGCAGCAGATGATCGGCGCGTCGGCGTTCACCGCGGAGTCGCCGGTCATCATGCCGACGTTCTCCGGGCCGAAGATCTCGATGAGCTGGAAGAACTTCTCCGAGACGAGAGCCTTGATCGGGGCCGTGTAGTAGCTGCGGCGGCCGTACGCGAGCGCGGTGAAGTGGGCCCCGACGGCGACCAGGCTCTTCCCGGACCCCGTCGGCGTCGACAGGATCAGGTTCGCGCCGGAGACCACTTCGATGATGGCCTCCTCCTGCGCGGGGTACAGCTCTAACCCGCGCTCGGCCGTCCAGGTGGAGAAGGCTTCGAACAGCGAGTCGGGGTCGGGATCCGCAGGCAGGAGGTCTGTAAGAGTCATCAGAGGACCTATCGTGCCATCCGTTGGTCGCTTCTTGCCCAGGGGTGATCGCGCCCATCGGTGGAAACCCGTAGGCTTCGCGGTACCGCGCACCCACCGGGCATGACATCATCCGGCCGCGCGCACACAGGCGGTAATCCGAGAGGGCTAAGGAATGGCACAGGACATCATCCCGATCGAACTCGGCCTGCCACAGGGTGACGTCGTCACTCTCTGGGCGCCGCGCTGGCGGGAAGACGGCGAGGAGTGGGAAGCCTTCCTCGGCGACGAGGAAGACCTGTACGCCTTCCCCGACGCCGCGCATCTCGCCGCGTTCGTGCGGACTTCGGAGCAGCACGACCTGCTCGACCACCCCGCGTGGGAGGTCGTACCGGCGCTGAACGTCCCCGAGCTGATCCCGGACGACGACCACACCTACGACCTGGTGGGCGTCCCCGAGCTCGTCGCCGAGAAGCCGGACCAGTGGACGCTGGGCGAGCTGGCCGAGATCATCGGCATCGTGCGTTCGCTCGCGGACGTGTGCGAGCTCGAAGACGTCCACGAGGTCCTGGACGCGCACGAGAGCTTCTCGCTGCTGGATCAGGGCACGCTGCCCTTCTCCGGCCGCGACGGCGAGCGCCTCTGGGCCGACCTCTCGCAGGCCGTCTCCGAGAAGTGGGACATCGTGCTCGACGCGATCGACGGTCTCGTGACCGCGCCCGACGTCGACGAGAAGCTGCTGGAGCAGACGGCGGAGGAGCTCGCGACCTTCCTCGCGGAGTCCGCCGAAGCCGAGGCCGCCGCCGCTGACGACGAGGACCTCGAAGACGTCGACGCGGACGACGACGAGGAAGACGACGAGCCCGTCGGCTTCTGGGGCGAGGTCGGCATCGACCCGATCAAGATCATCACCTCCGGCGCCGAGTACTACACCCTGCGCTGCTACCTCGACGACAAGCCGATCTTCCTCGGCAGCGAAGGCGAGATCGACGTCTTCTCCTCCGAGAAGGCCCTGATCCGCGCGATCGCGGACGGCAAGGAGCTGGCGGACAACGATCTCGCCCAAGTGTCCACTTGGGACGAGGTGACCACGAAGGCCACCGCGGGCGAGCTCGAGATCGAGGTCGACACCGAGAACACCTACGTGCTGACCGGGATCGCCGACGACATCGCCGAAGGGCCCGAGTCGATCGACCCGACCCAGCTGGAGCTGGCCGTCGAGCTGATCACCGACGCCGCCGAGTGGGCCGAGGACGACAGCGTCGAAACCGCGCTGGCCGCCAACGAAAGCCTGGGCTGGCTGGTGTCGTTCGTGCTGCGGCCGGACCCCACTCGCCTCGAGCCGAGTGCCCCGTTCGACGCCGAGCAGTCCGAGTGGCGCAAGCTCGTCGAGACCTTCGAGAACCGCCTCACCGTCGTCTGATCCACCCGTGAAAGGGCCCCTCAGGTTCGTCCTGAGGGGCTCTTTTCGTCTTTGACGGGCACCAGCGCGATGGCCAGGACGGGAAAGACCGCGGCCACGCAGAAGGCCAGCGCGTACCGCGAATCGCCGATCACGAGACCCAGCATCGGCGGGGTCAGGGCGGCGGCGATGTTCTGGCCGGTGTTCTGCGTGCCCATCGCCCGCCCTGCCCAGGCGAGCCCGGCCATCTCCGCCGACGCGGTGAAGCCGAGTCCGTTGTCGGACACGGTGATCACCGCGGCCAGGACGAGCGCGAGCAGCACCAGCCACGGCCAGGTCGCGTCCCCGACGGCGACGAGGAGCATGACCGCGGCGCTCGCGATCGCGAGTTGCCTCATCGGCCGCAACCGGCTGCCGACGCGGTCGGACCAGCGGCCCGAAACGAGCCTGCCCAGCGCGCCGAGGATCTGGACGGCCCCGACGAACCAGCCCGCCGACGCGGCCGTCCAGTGATGCATGGTCACCAGGTACACCGGCGTGAACGCGGAGACCGTGAACTGCGGGACGACGAGCAACGCGCTCGCACCGTGGACCCGCCACAACGCCGGCTTCCGGTACGGCGACGGCGGCTTCTCCCCCGTGCCCGCCCCGGTCTCCGGACGCGGCGGGTCGACCAGCAGCCAGGCGACGAGCAGCGCGACGACGATCGCGGCCAGCGCGGGCAGCATGAGCGAGACCTGGAAACCCCAGCGGTCCGCGAGCGGCGGGAGGCCGAACGCGGCGACGCCCACCCCGAGCGGCTGGGCCATCTGGCGGATGCCCATCGCGAAGCCCCGTTCGGCCGGGCCGAACCAGCCGAGGACGGCCCGGCCGCTCGCGGCGTTCACTGACGCGGTGCTCGCACCGGCGAGCAGGAACACCCCAAAGAGGATCCCGAGCGAGTGGTCACCGGCGGCCGCGTACACGAGGAGTAACCCCGAGACCCCCAGTCCGAGGGCCATTACCAAACGCTCTCCGTAACGGTCCGCGGCCGCACCCCACAGGATCAAGGTGAACAACAGGCCAAGACTCGGCGCCGCGACCACCGTTCCCGCTTCGGCGAGGCTGAGACCCTCCGCACGCTGCATGGACGGCACCAGGAACGGGATCCCGTAGAGGAACGAACAGCTCGCGGTCTGCGCGGCGAGGCCGAGCGCGAGGATGAGCCAGCGTCGTTTTCCGCCGATCCCCACGTCCACGACCTGCGCCATCGTCGCCACCGTTCCACTATTTGGGAAAGTCCTCCTATATAGTGAAATATAGTTGGCTATGCTAACGAACGCAACCGCCCCTCGGACGTCAGCGCAGCGCGGCGTACCCGGGCTTGATGACCGTGTTGATGATGTCGAGCCGCTGGTCGAAATCGAGGAACGCGGATTTCATCGCATTGATGGTGAACCACTCGAGATCGGCCAGCCCGAAGCCGAAGGCCTCGGCCAGCGCGGCGAATTCGCTGGTCATCGAGCAGCCGCTCATCAGCCGGTTGTCGGTGTTGACGGTGACCCGGAAGCGCAGCCGGGCGAGCAGGCCGATGGGATGCTCGCCGAGCGAGCGCGCCGCTCCCGTCTGGACATTGGACGTGGGGCAGATCTCCAGCGGGATCCGGCGGTCGCGGACGTAGGCGGCCAACCGTCCCAAATGGACCGTGCCGTCACTGTCGGTCTTGATGTCGTCGACGATGCGCACACCGTGGCCGAGCCGCTCCGCGCCGCAATGCTGAATCGCCTCCCAAATGGACGCGAGCCCGAACGCCTCCCCGGCATGAATGGTGAAATGCGCATTATTCGTGCGCAGAAACTCGAATGCGTCGAGATTTCTGGTAGGCGGAAATCCGTCTTCCGGTCCGGCGATGTCGAACCCGACGACGCCGGCGTCGCGGTAGCGGACGGCGAGACCGGCGATCTCGAGCGCGCGGGCGTGCTGGCGCATCGCGCAGAGCAACGTCCCGACCCGGATCCGGCCACCCGCGGCCGCCACTCTCCGTTCACCTTCCGCGAACCCAGCCTGAACAGCCTCGACCACCGCATCGAGTGACAGCCCGCGTTCGACGAAGAGTTCGGGGGCATAGCGCACCTCGGCGTAGACGACCCCGTCGGCGGCGAGGTCTTCGACCGCTTCGGCGGCCACTCTGACCAGCGCTTCCTCGGTCTGCATCACGCCGCAGGTATGCGCGAACGTCTCAAGGTACGAGACGAGAGAGCCGGAATCAGCGGCGTCGCGGAACCATCGGCCGAGGTCGACGGGATCGCTGGTGGGCAAGGCGGTGTACCCGGTCAGGTCGGCGAGTTCGGCGACCGTCGCGGGACGCAAGCCGCCGTCCAGGTGGTCGTGCAGGAGGACCTTGGGAGCGCGGGTCAGTACCGCCTCCGGGATGCGGGAACTGGTGCTTTCAGAGGACATACGTAACGGTAACCAGGCTGTCATTCCCCTACATGGAGGTAACTCTCCGGCTCCGGTTAACCCTCAGCTTTGTCGATCACGGGCTGAATCGGCCATCAGGGGCAGAGCTCGGCATTGTCCGATACCCGGGGGCCATACGCACAGCAATTTCGCAATGGATAAGCTTCACGTCACGTCCCTCCCATTTCCCCGCCCACGAAGGACACCGCAGTGACCACTGACAACCACATTGCAGCCCCGTCCTTCGACCGGATGCGCAACATGCTGGTGCGCGCGGCCGAAGTGCGTGAGAGCGAACAGCAGCAGATCTTCGACGCGCTCGACGACATCTACGCACGTCTGGCGCCGGTCGACTCCCTCGGCGCGGTCCGCAAGCGCCTCTCGGAGATGCCCGACCGCACCGAGACCAGCGTGCTCGCCGAGCGCCTCGACGAGACCATGTCGCGGCTCGAAGCGCAGGACACCGCGATCGCCGCGCTGACCCGCGCCGTCGAAAGCATCGTCGACAAGCTCGCCAAGCCCTTCGCCCAGCTCGACGGCCGCCTCGACGGCATGGCCGCGAAGTTCGAAGGCGTCGCCGGCCGGATGGACGGGCTCGAAGACAAGCTCCAGAACATCCACCGTCGTCTCGACGAGCTCGGCTCGCACCTGGACAAGCAGGACGTGAAGACCGACTCGCTACCCCAGTCGGTGATCGGGCCGGTGCGCGAGCGCGTCGAGCAGGCCGAGTCGGTCCTGCGCGACCGCGTCGACACCGTCGACCGCGAGCTGCGCACCCGCGTCGAGAACCTCGACAAGGCCACCAAGGAAAGCCTCACCGCGAACACCGAGGCGCTGAAGACCGCGCTGACCGAGACCGGCGAGATGATCGACGCCTCGGAGCGCCTCGACGGCCTCGGCGACCGCCTCGAGAAGGTCACCTCGCGGCTCGACGACCTGGCCGAGCGGCTCGACAAGGTCGAGGACGGCTTCACCGGGCGCCTCGGCGACCTCGACGGCTCGATCCGCAGCGGTCTGTCGAAGGTCGAGAGCACGCTGCAGAAGCAGCCGGACACCGACTCGGTCGACACCCTGGTGCGCAAGAGCAACGACGAGTCCGTGCGCCGCATCGGCGGCCAGCTGGACGAAGCCATGGCGACCTTCGCGGAGCTGATGCTCGGCGGTGGCCCGGCCGTGCAGCAGATCTCCCCGCCGCCGCCCGCCCCGCGTCAGCCGCGCCGCAGCTCGCGCAACGGCCGGGCGCCCAAGGCGGCCGACGCCAAGGCCAAGGCCGACGGCACCGACGAGACTTCCGACTGACGTCTCGCTCCTCCCGCGTTCAGTCCTCTAGTTGCGGTCGTTCGTACTACGCACTTCCGCAGCCAGAGGACGAGACGCGACTCTCCCCCTTAGCGCCTGAAGGCCCCCTTCCCCCGGCTCAGCCGCGGGAAGGGGGCCTTCACGCTTCCCGCCCCTTCCGTCCACCTGCGTTTAGCCCCCTAATCGCGATCCGGTGCCCTAGCCCGGCACGTCGCCTTTAGCGGGCTAAACGCGATCCGCGCGGGGGTGCCACGGCACCGCGCTGGGATGCCTCAAAGATGGCCTTCGGGAAGCGGCATTGGGCCCGGTCCAAGTACGTGAAGGCCCCCTTCCTTGCGCTAGACGCAAGGAAGGGGGCCTTCACGTACTTCCCCCACACGCGTCGCCTTTAGCGGGCTAAACGCGATCCGCGCGGGGGGTGGGCGCTCCGCGCCCGCTATCGCCTCGCGATCAGTGCCCCCAATGCCACATTGGAGACGCTCAGCGTCTCCAATGTGGCATTGGGGGCGTCCGCCGGTCGCTCAGCACCCGCCGCAAGTAGTCCTCTAGTTGCGGTAGTGCGTAATACCAACTACCGCAACTAGAGGACGAAACGCGGTCAGGAGGGGCGCACGGTCTCCAGGACGAGCGGAGCGGAGGCCGGGGCCTCGGAGCTGACCGCGTAGGCGTCTGTGAGCGCAGCGAGAGCCGAAGGAACCGCATCAGGCGTATCCGTGTGCAGCTCCAGCAGCGGCTGCCCGGCCGCCACCTCGTCGCCCGGCTTCGCCAGGCACAGGACGCCCGCCGCGGCCTGCACCGGATCCTCCTTGCGCGCCCGCCCGGCCCCGAGCCGCCAAGCGGCGACCCCGACCGAATAGGCGTCCAGGGAAGACAAGACACCATCCGCGGGCGCCTCCACGACATGGACGTGCTTGGGCCGCGGCAAGGCTGCCTCCGGATCCCCGCCCTGAGCGGCGATCATCCGGCACCAGGTCTCGTACGCCCGCCCGGACGCGAGCACCGCGGCCGGGTCCACATCGGACAGACCCGCCAGCGCCAGCATCTCCCTGGCCAAAGCCACCGTCAGCTCGACGACGTCGGCCGGGCCACCGCCGCGCAGGACCTCGACCGACTCCGCGACCTCGATCGCGTTGCCGACGGCGTATCCCAACGGCACGTTCATGTCCGTGATCAGCGCCGTCGTCGCGACGCCGTGCGCGGTCCCGATCTCCACCAGCGTCCGCGCGAGTTCACGGGCCTGCGGCAGCGTCTTCATGAACGCGCCCGACCCGGTTTTCACGTCGAGCACGAGACCGGCCGAGCCTTCCGCGATCTTCTTGCTCATGATCGAGCTCGCGATCAGCGGGATCGACTCCACCGTCGAAGTCACGTCCCGCAGCGCGTACAGCTTCTTGTCCGCGGGAGCCAGCCCGGACGTCGCCGCGCAGACCACCGCGCCGACCTCGTCCAGCTGCCGGATGATCTCCGACGTCGACAAAGCGGCACGCCAGCCCGGAATCGACTCCAGTTTGTCCAGCGTCCCGCCGGTGTGCCCGAGCCCGCGCCCGGACAGCTGCGGCACGGCCGCCCCGCACGCCGCCACGAGCGGCGCCAGCGGAAGCGTGATCTTGTCGCCGACACCGCCCGTCGAATGCTTGTCGATCGTCGGACGGCTGACCTTCAGGTCCAGCCGCTCCCCCGACTCGATCATCGCCCCCGTCCAGCGCGCGATCTCGCCCGAGTCCATCCCCCGCAGGAAGATGGCCATCGCGAGCGCGGCCATCTGCTCCTCGGCGATGTCCCCGCGCGTGTACGCGTCGATGGTCCAGTCGATCTGCTCGTCGGAGAGCCGTCCGCCGTCCCGCTTGGCGCGGATGACGTCGACGGCGGCGAACGCGCTCATGGCAGATCGTCCGGGCCGAAAGCGTCCGGCAGCACCGACGACATCGGCAGGATGCCGCTCGGGGTGTCCACCAGGCAGTCCGCGCCGCCGTGCTCGAACAGGATCTGACGGCAGCGTCCGCACGGCATCAGCAGATCGCCTTCGCCGCTGCGGCACGCGACGGCGACGAGCTTGCCGCCGCCGGTCAGCCGCAGCTGCCCCGCCATCGTGCATTCCGCGCACATTCCCAAGCCGTACGAAGCGTTTTCGACGTTGCAGCCGACGACGATCCGGCCGTCGTCCACCACACCCGCGACACCGACGTGCAGACCCGAGTAGGGCGCGTACGCCGACTTCGCCGCCTCGACGGCTTGAGCCCGCAGGGCTTCCCAGTCGTACTCCGCCATGTCAGTCCTCACCTCGCCGGTACAGTGCGCCGTCCGCCTTGGGCGGCCGTAGCCGCTGCGAAGCGACGGCCAGCACGATCAGCGTCACGAAGTGCGCGGTGTACGGGATGAGGTCGCCCGACAGGTCGTCGTTGGTCCAGTAGATCGCGTACAGCAGACCGGCGCCGGCGACACCGAGCGCGGAAGCGATCCACTGACGGCGGAACAACTGCACGACCACGATCACGGCGAGCAGGATCACCGCGCCGTACAGCAGCGCGAGCACCGCGGTCCCGCCACCGGAAAGCTGGAGCCCGTCCGCGTAACCGAACAGCGCCGCGCCGCCGAGCAGGCCACCCGGCCGCCAGTTGCCGAAGATCATCGCCGCGAGACCGATGTAACCGCGGTTGTTGGTCTGGTTCTCCAGGTAGTCCGCCCCGCCGGCGAGCAGCACGAGCGACGCACCACCCATCCCCGCGAGCCCGCCGGAGATGATCATGGCGACGTACTTGTGCGCGTACACGTTGACGCCGAGGGACTCGGCCGCCACCGGGTTCTCACCGCACGACCGCAGCCGCAGGCCGAACCGCGTCCGCCACAGCACGAGGTAGCTGATCGGGACGAGCGCGATCGCGATCATCGTCAGCGGCGCCACCTCGGTGATCAGGCCGTTGACGACCCCGGCGAGGTCGGACAGGAAGACACGCTGCATCTTCTCCAGGTCCGAAAGCCAGTCCGAGAGGAACGTCGCCGAGTAGGTGTCGAACTTCGGGACCGGCGGCGACTGGCGCGGGTTCCCCGAAAGCGGGGTGAACACCAGGTTCGCGAGGTACTTCGCGACGCCGAGACCGAGCAGGTTGATCGCCACACCGGAGACGATGTGGTTGACGTTGAAGGTCACCGTCGCGACGGCGTGCAGCAGGCCGCCGAGCGCGCCGAACACGATCGCCGCGACCAGACCCCACCAGACACCGCCGTAGTACGCGCCCCAAGCGGCACCCCAGGTGCCGAGGATCATCATGCCTTCGAGGCCGATGTTGATCACGCCCGCGCGTTCGGCCCAGAGGCCGCCGAGCGCGCACAGCAGGATCGGCAACGCCAGCCGCAGCGCGGTGTGCGCGGTGTTGGTCGAGGTCAGCGTGTTGACGCCGGTGGCGTACGAAGCGGCCGAAAGCACGCCGATCGCGAGCAGGCCCCAGATGGCGCCCTTGGCCCAGCCGGGAAGACGGCGCTTCTGCCGTTTCACCGGCATGGTGGTCCCGCCCGAGTTGGGCGAAAGAACGTCCGCGGTGGTCACACCGCACCTCCCTCGGACACGCTGGAACCCTTACCCGCCAGCGCGCGACCGACGCGTCGCTGTTCGGCGGCCAGGTCCGCGCGGCGCACGATCTCGTACGCGATGACGACCGACAGCACGATCACGCCCTGCATGATCACTGCGATCTCTTTGGACACGTTGATCTGCTCCAGCGAAACGGCGGACCGGTCGAGGAACGCCCACAGCAGGGCGCCCAGCGCGATCCCCGCCGGGTGGTTGCGCCCGAGCAGGGCAACCGCGATGCCGGTGAAGCCGTACATCTGGGTCGAGGTGATGCCGTAGGTGAAGTCGCGGCCGAGCAGTTCCGGCATCGCGATCAGACCGGCGACACCGCCGGAAAGCAGCATCGCGATCAGCGTCATCTTCTTGGCGTTCACGCCGCCCGCGGCGGCCGCCGTCGTCGATTCGCCGGAGGCCTTCAGCTCGAAACCGAAGCGGGTCCGGTTGAGCATGAACCAGTAGGCGGCGCCGATCAGGATCGCGATGAACACGAACCCGAACAGCTCACCGGAGCCGATCGGGATACCCGGGATCCGGCCGGTTTCGGCGATCTCGCGGGTGGCGATGTTGTTGCCGGTCTGCACGCCGAACTGGTCGGCGTTGACCAGGAACGCCACGATGCCACCGACGATCGCGTTCAGCATGATCGTCGAGATGACCTCGGAAACACCGCGGGTCACCTTCAGCACGGCCGGGATGGCCGCGTAGAGCATGCCGCTGGCCACCGCGACGACGAGGATCGCCAGCACGTGGATCACCGGCGGCAGCTTCAGCGCTCCGCCGATGATGGCGGTGACGATGGCGGCGAACCGGTACTGGCCCTCGACACCGATGTTGAAGAGGTTCATCTGGAAGCCGATGGCCACCGCGAGACCGGACAGGTAGTACACGGTCGCGAGGTTGATCGTGTCGATCGCCGTCGAGCCCTTGAACAGCTGGCCGATCATGGTGCCGTATGCCTCGAGCGGATTCGCGCCCGAGATGATCAGCGCGATCGCGGTCAGGATGACGGCGAAAACGATCGCGAGCAGAGGCGGCAGCAGCCTCGTACGCCAGGAACTCACGACACACCTTCTTCATCGGAATCTTCGGAAGCCCCGGTCATCGCGGAGCCCAGTTGCTGCGGCGTCACGGTCGCGGGGTCGGCCTCGCCGACCAGCCGCCCGCGGAGCATGACCTGGATGGTGTCGGACAGCCCGATCAGCTCGTCGAGGTCGGCCGACACCAGCAGCACGGCCAGCCCGGCCGCGCGCGCCTGGCGGATCTGTTCCCAGATCAGCGCCTGCGCGCCGACGTCGACACCGCGCGTCGGATGCGAAGCGATCAGCAGCACCGGGTTCCCGGAGAGCTCGCGGCCGACGATCAGCTTCTGCTGGTTGCCACCCGAAAGCGCGGCGGCCGGGACGTCGATGCCCGGCGTGCGGACGTCGTACTGCTCGACGATGCGGCTGGTGTCCTGGCGTGCGCCGAGGATGTCGAGAAGCTGGCCTTTCGCGACCGGCTTCCGGGTCTGGTAGCCGAGGATCCGGTTGACCCACAACGGCTGGGTGAGCAGGAGGCTGTGCCGCGTGCGGTCTTCGGCGATGTAGCCGATGCCTGCCTCGCGGCGGGCGAGCGTCCCCAGTTTGTGCAGTTCGACGGCCTTGCCGTCGGTGTCGACGAGTTCGATCCGGCCGCCGCCCTTGCGCATGCCCATGATCGTTTCGACGAGTTCGGTCTGGCCGTTGCCTTCGACACCGGCGATGCCGAGCACCTCACCCGCGTGCACGGTGAAGGAGATGTGGTCGAGCACGTTCCGCTCGGAACCCTCGACGCTCAGGCAGACGTCGTCCAGGCGCAGCACGGGCCGGTCGGTCACGGTGGACTCGCGGGTCTCCGGGCTGGGCAGTTCCGAACCGACCATCATCTCGGCCAGCTGACGCGAGGTGATCGCCTTCGGATCGGCCGTGCCGACGGTGGTGCCGCGGCGGATCACGGTGACCGTGTCGGCGATCGCGCGCACCTCGTCGAGCTTGTGCGAGATGAAAAGGAAGGTGAAACCCTCCGCCTGCATGCCGCGGACCGTCTCGAACAGCGCGTCGACCTCCTGCGGCACGAGCACCGCCGTCGGCTCGTCGAGGATGATGATCCGCGCGCCGCGGTAGAGCACCTTCACGATCTCCACGCGCTGGCGATCGGCGACGCCGAGTTCTTCGAGCAGCGTGTCCGGGCGGACGTGCAGGCCGACCTGCTCGGCCAGCTTCCCTAGCTTCGCCTTGGCCGCGCGGCCGATGCCGTGCAGGCCCTCGGCGCCGAGGAAGACGTTCTCCCCGACGGTCAGGTTGTCGGCCAGCATGAAGTGCTGGTGGACCATCCCGATACCGGCTCGCATGGCGTCCTGCGGGTTGCGCAGTTTCACCGGTGAACCGTTGATCGCGATGCTGCCCTCGTCCGGCTGCTGCATGCCGTAGAGGATCTTCATCAGGGTGGACTTGCCGGCGCCGTTCTCGCCGCAGACGGCGTGCACCTCGCCCTTGGCGACGGTGAGGTTGACGTCGGAGTTGGCCACCACACCCGGGAATCGTTTGGTGATCCCGGTCAGCTGCACGGCCGGTTCACCCCGGTCGGGGGCGTCGGTGACCTCGGCCTGGGGAGCGCTCATGAAAAGCCATCCAGTTCTGGGAGACAAAACAGGTGGGGGCTCGGAAGGGTTACCCTCCCGAGCCCCGCTGTCTGGTGGAGCTTACTTCTGCGGCTTGTCCGAGACGGTGATCGCCCCGGAGACGATCTGCGCCTTGTAGCCGTCGA
Organism: Amycolatopsis sp. lyj-90; assembly: GCF_046549035.1. Lineage (NCBI taxonomy): Bacteria > Bacillati > Actinomycetota > Actinomycetes > Pseudonocardiales > Pseudonocardiaceae > Amycolatopsis > Amycolatopsis sp. lyj-90. The sequence continues at coordinate 296,855 of NZ_JAJPWP010000010.1, read as the reverse complement.
GCACGTCCTTGATGTCGTCGATCTTGCCGCCGGAGGTGGCGTAGCCGACGCCGTCGACCTTGAGGTCGAAGCGCTTCGGCAGCGACGTCAGGTCACCCTTGGCCAGCGCGCGCAGGTAGTCGAACACCGCCACGTCGACACGCTTGAGCATCGAGGTGATGATGACGTCCTTCGACGCCTCGACCGTCTTCTGGTTGAACTGGTCGGAGTCGACGCCGATGGCGAGCGCGTTGTTGGTCTTCGCGGCCTCGAAAACGCCCTTACCGGAGGCTCCGGCGGCGTGGTAGACCACGTCCGCGCCCTTGGCGATCTGCGCGGCGGCCTTGACGTTGCCCTTCGCCGGGTCCTGGAACCCGGAGAAGTCGCCGGCCGGGGTGAGGTACTCGTCCTCGATGACGGCCTTGGACGAAGCGGCCTTCACGCCCTGCAGGAAGCCGGCCTCGAACTTCTGGATCAGCGGCGTGTTCACGCCACCGACGAAGCCGACGTGGCACTTCTTCGACTTGTAGACGGCGGCGACACCGGCCAGGAACGAGCCCTGCTCCTCGGCGAAGACCAGCGGGGTGACGTTCGGGGCCTTGACGGAGTCGTCGTCGACGATCGCGAACTGGGTGTTCGGGTACTTCGGCGCGATGGCGCCGACGGCCTTGGCGTAGGCGAAGCCGACCGCGATGATCGGGCTGAACCCCTGGGTGGCGAGCTGGTCGAGACGCTGCGACTTGGCGGCCTCGTCTTCGGATGTCGCCGCGGTGCTCTCACTGACCGCGGTCACGCCGAGTTCGGCCTTGGCCTTGTCGGTGCCGGCGGCGGCGGAGTCGTTGAACGACGCGTCGCCACGACCGCCGACGTCGAAGGCCAGCGCGACCTTGAGCTTGCTGCCGTCGACCTTCTCACCGCTCTGGGTGCTGCTCGAGGCGGCGGCCGCGGCGGGCGGCTTCGGCGCGGTCACGCAGCTGGCGGACTGGTCCCCCGTGCTCGCGTTGTTGTTGTTCCCCGCTCCGGAATCCTTCGCGCACCCGGTCAGTGCGAGTGCACCGGCCATGGTGACGGCGGCCAGCGCGGTTCCACGCATGCGACGCAACGTGTGTCTCCCTCCCCGCTGATCCAGCGGATGGTCCGAAGAAACGACCCGGCGACACTGCCGGGTTCGACCGAGAGACGGTACCTAACGGCTGCTTAGCCGCCATAGGAAAGGCACGCTACGTAACACAAACGTTTACTCATGAGTCGTACGCGCGACGGAGGGAGTACTTACGGTGATCATTGCTGGCAGTACTCGGCCCCCTGGCCGCGTGAAGGCCCGAAGATCGTCACGCACCGTTCAGGGCCATCCGGCGGGCGACCTGTGACGACCGTCGCGTCCACAGTGGACGAACTGGTGAGTTACGCGGTCCCCCGTCACTCGATCGTGCGATGGCCTCGATGTCTGGTCCATCACACAGACGAACCCGGAGGTGAGCCCACCGTGAGGAGCGGGTCTAGCATCCCTTTTATCCACGCTCGATGACCATGATCTCGGCACCGTCGCCGGAGCCGTCCCCAGGTGGGCGACCCGGCGGCAGGCGCGGAAACCAGCGGTCAGCGGGCCCAAGCCATGACGTTGGAGGCCGTTCACCGATGTCCACCACGGCTAGCACCGCCTCTGAGGCGGCCGCGAGCGATCGGGCGGGTGCCTCACGCCGGCAGGGGACCTTCTACCGGGGCGACCCCGGTATGTGGTCCTGGGTGCTGCACCGCATCACCGGCGTGCTGACATTCTTCTTCCTCTTCGTGCACGTCCTCGACACCGCGCTCGTGCGCGTGTCGCCGGACACGTACAACGAGGTCATCGAGACCTACAAGACCCCGCTGGTCAACCTCCTCGAGGTCGGCCTGGTCGGCGCGGTGCTGTTCCACGCGCTCAACGGCATCCGGGTCATGCTGGTCGACTTCTGGGAGAAGGGACCGAAGTTCCAGAAGCCGATGCTCTGGACCATCCTGGCCATCTGGGTCGTGGTGATGATTCCCGGTGCCTTCTTCATGATGAAGCGCACCGTCGAGGTTATGTTCGGGGGGCACTGACCATGGCTGAACTCGCACTCGAGCGCCCGCGCGCACCGAAGCGCGCCGCCGCCCGCCGCAGCAATTTCGAGCTCTACAGCTGGCTGTTCATGCGCATCTCGGGCCTCGCCCTGATCGTGCTGGTGCTCGGCCACCTGTTCATCATGAACATCCTCGACGGCGGCGTGCACCGCATCAACTGGGGCTTCGTCGCCGGCCGCTGGGCTTCGCCGTTCTGGCAGTTCTGGGACCTGTCGATGCTGTGGCTCGCCGAAATCCACGGCGGCAACGGGCTGCGCACGATCATCGACGACTACGCCCGCAAGGACAGCACCCGGTTCTGGCTGAAGATCGTGCTCTACGTCTCGATGGTGCTCATCCTGGCCGTCGGCACGATGGTGATCTTCACCTTCGACCCAGGTATCTCGGCCAACTGACGCCCACCACACGTTAAGCGGAGTCCTCAATGCAGTTCCACAAGTACGACGTGGTGATCGTCGGCGCCGGAGGCGCCGGCATGCGCGCGGCCATCGAGTCCGGCCAGCGCACGCGCACCGCGGTCCTCACCAAGCTCTACCCGACGCGTTCGCACACCGGCGCCGCGCAGGGCGGCATGTGCGCCGCGCTGGCGAACGTCGAAGAGGACAACTGGGAGTGGCACACCTTCGACACGATCAAGGGCGGCGACTACCTGGTCGACCAGGACGCCGCCGAGATCATGGCGAAGGAAGCCATCGACGCGGTCCTCGACCTCGAGAAGATGGGCCTGCCGTTCAACCGGACGCCCGAGGGCAAGATCGACCAGCGCCGCTTCGGCGGGCACACCCGTGACCACGGCAAGGCCGCGGTGCGCCGCGCCTGCTACGCCGCGGACCGCACCGGGCACATGATCCTGCAGACGCTGTACCAGAACTGCGTCAAGCACGGCACCGAGTTCTACAACGAGTTCTACGTGCTCGACCTGGTGCTGACCCCGGACGAGAACGGCAACCCGGTCGCCTCCGGCGTCGTCGCTTACGAGCTGGCCACCGGCGAGCTGCACGTCTTCCAGGCGAAGTCGATCGTGTTCGCCACCGGCGGCGCGGGCAAGATCTTCAAGACGACGTCGAACGCGCACACCCTCACCGGTGACGGCCTCGGCATCATCTTCCGCAAGGGCCTGCCGCTGGAGGACATGGAGTTCTTCCAGTTCCACCCGACAGGTCTCGCCGGGCTCGGCATCCTCATCTCCGAGGCCGTGCGCGGTGAAGGCGGCATCCTCCGCAACGCCGACGGCGAGCGGTTCATGGAGCGCTACGCCCCGACGATCAAGGACCTCGCGCCGCGCGACATCGTCGCCCGGTCGATGGTGCAGGAAGTGCTGCAGGGCCGCGGTTGCGGTCCGAACAAGGACTACGTCGTCCTCGACGTCACGCACATCCCGGAAGAGACGCTGAACGCGAAGCTCCCGGACATCATGGAGTTCTCCCGGACGTACCTGGGCGTCGACCCGGTGACCGAGCCGGTGCCTGTGTTCCCGACCTGTCACTACGTGATGGGCGGAATCCCGACGAACATCCACGGCGAAGCGTTGCGGGACAACGAGAACGTCATCCCCGGCCTGTACGCCGCGGGTGAGGTGGCGTGCGTGTCCGTGCACGGCTCGAACCGCCTCGGCACCAACTCGCTGCTCGACATCAACGTCTTCGGGCGTCGCGCGGGCATCGCGGCCGCCGAGTACGCGCTGGCACACGACTTCGTCGAGCTGCCGGAGAACCCGACCACCATCGTCGAAGACCAGCTCTCGGGCCTGCTTTCGGAGCACGGCGACGAGCGCGTCGCCGACATCCGCACCGAACTGCAGCGGACGATGGACTCGCACGCTTCCGTGTACCGCACCGAGGACACACTGAAGCAGGCGCTGACCGACGTGCAGGCGCTCAAGGAGCGCTACGGCCGGATCACCGTGTCGGACAAGGGGAAGCGGTACAACACCGACGTCCTCGAAGCCGTCGAACTGGGCTTCCTGCTCGAACTCGCCGAAGTTCTCGTCGTCGGCGCCCTGGCGCGCAAGGAGTCCCGCGGCGGTCACGCCCGCGAGGACTACCCGAACCGCGACGACACGAACTTCATGCGGCACACCATGGCCTACAAGCAGGGCGAAGGCCTGGCGTCGGACATCCGTCTCGACTACAAGCCGGTGACCTTCACCCGCTACGAACCGATGGAGCGGAAGTACTGATGACCACGGCCACCCCCGAGAAGTCGGAGGCCGTGTCCTCCGACCACACGCCGATCACCGTCACGCTGAAGATCCTGCGGTTCAACCCCGAGGTCGACAACGAGCCGCACTGGGAGTCCTACGACGTCCCGGCGCAGCGCACCGACAGGCTGCTGAACCTGCTCTTCTACGTGAAGGACTACATCGACGGGACGTTCTCGTTCCGCCGGTCGTGCGCGCACGGCGTCTGTGGTTCCGACGCGATGCAGATCAACGGCATCAACCGCTTGGCGTGCAAGGTCCTGATGAAGGACCTGCTGGAGACCAACGGCAAGAAGACCACGATCACCATCGCGCCGATCAAGGGCCTGACGACGCTCAAGGACCTTTACGTCGACATGGACCCGTTCTTCGAGGCATACCGTGCGGTGAAGCCGTACCTGATCGCCTACGGGAACGAGCCCACGCGCGAGCGGATCCAGTCGCAGGCCGACCGCGACCGGTTCGACGACACGACCAAGTGCATCCTGTGCGCCTGCTGCACGTCCTCGTGCCCGGTGTACTGGAACGACGGCTCGTACTTCGGCCCGGCCGCGATCGTCAACGCGCACCGGTTCATCTTCGACTCGCGTGACGAAGGCGCCGAAGAGCGGCTCGACATCCTGAACGACTCCGAAGGCGTCTGGCGCTGCCGGACGACGTTCAACTGCACCGACGCCTGCCCGCGCGGCATCCAGGTCACCAAGGCGATCCAAGAGGTTAAGCGCGCGCTGCTCTTCAAGCGCGTCTAACGCCTGGCTCCAAGTACATGAAGGCCCCCTTCCTTGCGTTAGGCGCAAGGAAGGGGGCCTTCATGTACTTGGCAGGGAGTTATCCACAACAGGGCAGTTATCCACAGGTCGACAAATCAGCTCTGGTGAAGTGCTCGGTCCCGCACTCATGCTGGCCTTATGTCCAAAAGGGGGAGATGGGCTCAGCATCCCGAACTGCTGCTGGAGAGAAGTCGCAACGGTGTCGTTCGGGCAGCCGACTTGGAATGCCTGGAGATGAGCAGCAGGACGATCTACACCCGATGCCTGCCCGGCGGCCCATGGCAGCGCTTGTTGCCGGGCATAATCCTGCTGCACAGCAATGAACCGACGACCGAGCAACTCGTGACGGCCGGCCTCCTGCACGGCGGAGCGGACACGGTGGTCACCGGGACCGAAGCCTGTGTGCGGCACGGCCTGCGTCGGGCTGCGATGCCTTCGGATCCGGGCCTGCATCTACTCATCCCGCATGAGCGGAAGGTCCGCAGTACCGGCTTCGTGACGATGGAACGCACGATCCGGATGCCGGCTCCGGTCCTTCGCCATGGCGTGCCACTCGCGCCTTTGATCCGGGCCACCACCGACACGGCACGCCGGCTCAAGCACTCGGAGCAGGTCGACGCGCTCTTGATCGAAGCGATTCAAAACGGCGGATGCCATCCGAAGGCTCTGCTGCGCGAACTCGACCATGGCACACAACGAGGAACCGCGGTGCCGAGACGCATGTTGACCGGCTGGGTGGACATCCGCTCCATGGCGGAATCGCGGGCCAAATTGCTCGCCCAAGGTCTTCCCTCGCCACCGAGTCATTGGAACGCGGCGATCTACGACAGCACCGGTCGCTACCTCGGGCGTCCCGACGCTCTGTGGGAGGACATAGGTCTCGTTTGGGAAATCGACTCGTTCGAGTTCCATTTCCGCAAGGCGGACTACGCACGAACCATCGAGCGAAACACACGGTATGCCGCGGCAGGCCTCATCGTCGTGCAGACTCTGCCCTCGCGTCTGCGAGACGACCCGGAGGGAGTTCTCTCCGACCTCAACGCCGCACACGGTGTGGCGACGGCCCGGCCCCGACCAGACATTCACCTGTCCACTGCCGCCTGAAGTACATGAAGGCCCCCTTCCTTGCGCCTAACGCAAGGAAGGGGGCCTTCATGTACTTCAATCCTGGCAGAAACCCCTACTCCAGCACGCGTGCCGGTGCGGGTGCGAGTGCGGAGGAGTCGGCGGTACCGGGCAGCCGGTCGAAGGCCTCCGGATCGATGTACTCGACAGCGCCCGTGCTCACGTCCCGCAGCATGTTGTACAGCCCCGCCATCACCGCGCGCGTGAAGTGCTCCCGGTGCTGTTGCCCGAGCGTCTGCGTCTGGCCGCGCACCTCGAACAGCACCGTCCCCGTCCCGTTCAAGGCGAACGCACACCGCGCCTGCCCCGGCAGATCGCGATCCGGCGCGTGCGGATAACGCGCCCCGACGAACCCGCGCGACGTCATCCCGTTGAACCCGCTGATCGCCAGCTGCCGCGATTCGTCCTTTGTGTACACATCACGATACTTCGCGTATTTCTGGCCGGGCTCGAAGAACTTGTCGGGCAGCGGCGGGTAGTCGATGCCGACGTCGAGGAACCGGTTGCTGCCCTCCTGCCGGACGCATGCGCCTTGATGGTGCAGATCGACGTACACGTCAGGCACCTTCCCGCGCCGCGCGGTCAACTCGACGTACACCGAACGCAGCGCCCGCGCCTCGGGCGTGATGAACCAGCCCGGCTCGTCCGGCGCACCGGGGAAGTCCTCCGCGCGCGGGACGTAGTTCAGGTCCGGGTTGAAGTCCCGGTTGACGTCGAACCCGGGACGCTTCCGGTAGTCGTCACCCTGAAGGACGTCGCTGAGGTAGTTCCAGGCGGGCGGCCGGTCCTTGAGTTGCGGGAACCGCTGCTGGACCTCGGTCCACGACAGGTCGTTGCCGCGCCGGTCGAGTTCGGCGCCGTCCGGGTTCAGTTTCGGCACCGCGACGAACGTGATGGTCTTCCGCAGCCGCTCGGCGTCCCGCGACTCCGACGTGCCGAGGTAGTCGAGGATGCGCAGCAGCGCGTCGGTGCCGGTCTTCTCGTTCCCGTGGATCTCGCTGGAGACCACGAAGACCTTCGGCCCGGTCCCGACGCTCGCCTGGTGGATCACCCGCCCGCGAGTGGACCGCCCGACCTCCTTGACCGCCACCCGCCCCTTGCTCACGCGCTCGAGCCTGCCGAGTTCCCGCACCATCTCGCGATAGTCCGTGAACTCGTTGATGGGCAGCTCCCGCGGTTCCTCACTACAGGCCTGAACAGGCGCCGCCACCGCGGCAGGCGCGCTGACGAGCGGGAGCACCGCCAGGCCCACCATCACGGGAACCAACCGACCGAACACCGACATCGTGAACTCCCCACTGTCGAAGGTGTTCACAACGTAGCGAGGACGCAGTCGAAAGGGCCAGGAAAACGAAACGGGGCCGGCCCACGAACGTGGACCGGCCCCGTGACAGCCGAACTACTTCACCGCGTCCAGAGCGTTGACGCGGCCGTGGCCGTAGTACGAGTTGTCCTTCGCCGGGCCTTCACAGACCGGCGCGGCGGTGCCGCAAGCGATCGTGTCGGCCTGGTGCTCCAGCAGCCACCTCAGCGCGACGGGCGGAGCGTGGCGGTAGCGGGACGCGAGCAGCGCGGCGACACCGGCGGCGTGCGGGGACGCCATCGAGGTGCCGCACTTGGTGCCGTAGGCGCCGTTGAAGATCGTCGACAGCGGGCAACCGGCGCCCTGGCCGGTGGGCGGCAGCTGAGCGCGGTCGCCACCGGGAGCGGTGACCGAAACGTCGTTGCCGTAGTTGCTGTACGACGACTTCGAGCCCGCGTAGCCGATGGCCGAGACGTTGACGACGCCGTCGATGGCCTTGGGCAGGATCCCGCAGCTCTTGTCGACCGGGTGCGGCCGGTTCGGGTCCACGGTCTGCTTGTCCGGGTCGAAGCCGCTGTTGCCGGCGGCGGCGACGTTCAGGACACCGCGGCCGGTCGAGTAGGTCACCGCGCGGCGGACGGCCTCGAACGCGGCCGCGTCGCCCGGCTCCTTCGAGCAGTAGAACATGCCCGGGTCGATGTAGTAGCTGTTGTTCGTCACCGGGAAGCGGTGCTTCGCGGCCCACATGAACCCGCAGACGGCGGCTTCGGGGAGGATCAGGCCGTCGTCGTTCACGACCTTCACCGAGGCCAGCTTGACGCCGGGGGCGACGCCGGTGAAGCCGCGCGCGGTGTCCTTGCCCGCGATCGTGCCCGCGACGTGCGTGCCGTGGTCGGAGGTCGTCGGCGCCCAGGCGGCGGGCGTGGTGTCGGGGGCGCCCGTGTTGCAGCCCGCGGACGTCTTCGGGTCCAGGGCCGCCTTCAGCGCGGGGTGGGTGGGCTCGATGCCCGAGTCCAGCACGCCGACGGTCACCGAGCGGCTGCCACCGGAGACCTTGTTGGCCTCGGGAGCCTGGATCGCCCGCATGTCCCACTGCTGCGCCGACAGGTCCTCTTCGGCGGCGACGCTGGTGGTCTCTTCGTTCTCCTTGGTGTCGACCACGGCGGAGCGGGTCGACCTGGCCGAGGCCGCCGGCGGGAACGCCACGTCACGGCCGCCCGAGTAGGCGCGGAAAACGCCGATCTTCGCCTGGAAGTCGGCGTTGCGCGAGGTCGCCACCGCGACCCCGATCTCCGGGTAGTACGCCACCTTCTCGCCACACTTGGCGCGCAGCTCGGTGTCGACCTTGCGCTCCGGGGTACGCGGGTTGTAGAGCACCACGTAGTTGAACGGCGCGCTCGCGGTGTCGCACTGCGGTGCGGGCGCGGCACTCGCCGACGGGGCCGCGAAGACACTTCCCGCCGCCGCCGCGACGAGCGCGGGGACGAGCAGGCGTCTGATCCGGGACATTCCACCTCCATGATTCGGTGAGGTGAACGTTAGGGAGCCGACGCCGGGCCCACCACCGTCAAAAGGACGACAAACCCGATCAGGCGTCAGCCTTTTCCGCGTCCCGTGACTTGGCGCCACGAAGCGTGCGCAGACCGATCAAACCGATGATGGTGCCGAGCACGAACGAGACGACCGTCAACACCGCGTGCACGATGAAGTACGCGGTGGGCGAGCCGTCGGCGGCCCAGGCGCGGTCGCTGTCCCAGAGGTTCTTGGCGAACGTGATCCAGATGATCCACGACCACACGCCGAAACCCAGCAGGAACATCGAAGTACCTCGCGAAATGCGCATGCCCCTGAGTATGAACCGGGCCCGGCGACGCTACATTGCTCGGGTGCACAGCGCTATCTCCCGGTCGCTCATGGTCCTCGTTTCCGGTGTGCTCGCCCTCGCGGTGACGCCGGTGGCCACAGCCGCGCCGAAGCCACCAGCCCAGGCGCAGCCGTGCGCGAACAAGACGACGCCTCCCGCGCCCATCGACACCTCCGAGAAGCCGCGCCCCGGCGAGGTCGTGCCGGAGCCGTTGCCGGTTCCGCCGGTCCCGGTGGGTGGCGACCGGATGGCCGAATGCGGACTCGTGCTCCCGAAGCGCGCGCTGAACCCGCCCGAAGGATCCACCGCCGCGTCCTGGGTGCTGCAGGACCTCGAAACCGGCGACATCATCGCGGCGAAGGACCCGCACGCCCGTCAGCGGCCGGCGTCGCTGATCAAAACCCTGCTCGGGCTGGTCGTGGTCACCGAGCTTCCGCCGAACAAGGTCATCACCCCGACCAAGGAGGACGCCGAGCAGGAGTGCACCTGTGTCGGCATCGCCGCCGGCGGTCAGTACACAGTGGACCAACTGCTGCACGGGCTGCTGATGCATTCCGGCAACGACGCGGCGCACGCGCTCTCCACCGTGCTCGGTGGTGTCGACGCCACCCTCGCGAAGATGAACGCGTTGGCGCTCCGCATCGGCGCCACGGACACGCGGGCCGCGACGCCGTCCGGGCTCGACGGCCCCGGCATGTCGACCTCGGCCTACGACATGAGCCTGATCTTCCACCACGCGATGAAACAGCCGGAATTCGCGAAGGTGGTCAAGACCAAGAGCTTCGAAATCCCGCCCACCGCGGGAAAGCCGGTCATCACGGTCTACAACGACAACAAGCTCCTCGGCGTTTATCCCGGATTCCTCGGCGGAAAGACCGGTTTCACCGACGACTCGCGCCACACCTACGTCGGCGGCGCTCTCCAGAACGGCCACCGGGTCGCGGTCGTGATGCTCCGCGCCGAGCAGCGTCCGACGCGGGTCACCGAACAGGCCGCGAAACTTCTCGACTACGGCATCGCGCTGCGCGAGGCCAAGGCCGAATCGGTCGGGCGGATCGACTACAAACCGGCGGAAGCCGTGAACCCGGAAGTGGCCAAACCCGCTCCGAACGGTGACGGCACATCGAACAGCGGCGCCGCCGCCGCGGCGGAAGACCCGTTCGGAGTGACGGGCTGGATCATCACCCTGGTCGTCTTCCTGATCATCGTGGCTTCGTTCGTCATCGGTCACCAGCGCAAAAAGGCGTTGTCCGGGAACTGAACGGCCCGGAACGTGAAATCGGCGGACAGCGACGGCTCCGGCCGCTAACCTTTCGGTCTCCACCTGCGAGCCGTTCGGGGGACGGCCGCGGGTGTCCCCGATTTCACGTACTCATTTCCGAGGTGTTTTCTCCATGCAGAGACTCGCGTTCCTGTTCATCCTGCTCGGTTTCGGCTCGGTCGCGCTGACCTACACCGACCGTCAGTTCGTCCTGCTGATGTGGGCCGAGGACTACCAGCCGGTGCTCGGCATCGCCGTCGGCGTTCTCGGTGTCGTCCTGCTCGTCGCGGGCTTCGTCCGCAAGAACAAGGCCGCGCAGGCCGAGCCGGCGCCCGTCGCCCAGCAGGTTCCGCAGCAGCCCGGCCAGTAGCCGGTCAGGACTTCCGGCGGCCGAGCCAGCCCAGAAGCGCTCCGGTCGCGAAAGCCCCGCCGACGGCACCGAGCCCCGGCCCCTGCTGGACGGTCACCCTCGGGTGAATGGACACGGGGGCCGGCGGCTCGATGACCGTCGACATGTTCTCCTTCGCCGTCGCGGTCCACGCGGTGACGAACAACAGGAACCTCGAGACCAGGTTCGCGAAAACCAGCAGGCCGATCACCGGGCCGAACAAGGTGAACGCCGGTGATTTCGTGACGCTGCCGAGGTAGAGGGTCGCGCCCTGCTGGAGCACGACGAACCCCACGGCGGCGAAGATCGCGCCCTTGACAGCGCTGCGCAGCGCGACGTGCTCGCGCGGAAGCCTCGCGATGACCCACAGGAACACCAGCGTGTTCGCGAGCAGACCGAGCAGGATCGTCGCGACCTTCAGCAGGAACACGGCCCAGCTCTGGTCCTGCAGACCGACCAGTTCGAGCAGGAACCGCCCGATGCCGCTGCCCGCCGCGGTGAGACCGAACGAGACCACCAGCGCGACGCCGAGCCCGACCAGCGACAGCAGGTCCTTGATCGTCGTCGAAACCAGCGGCAGCTGCTTCTTTTCCTGGCCCCATTGGGCGGTCAGCGCGTCACGCAGGTTCGTCATCCAGCCGACGCCGGAGTACAGCGCGAGCACCAGACCGAAGATCCCGATGCCGCCGCCGGACTTCAGCGCCGCACCGACGATGCCGCCGACCAGATCGCGCAGGCCGTCGGGCACCGATTTGTTGATGCCGTCGGTGATCTGGTTGAGCACCGTCTGATCGCCGGCGACCACGAGCCCGATGACCGCGAAGGCGACCATCAGGATCGGGATCACCGAAAGCACGCTGAAGTAGGTGATAGCCGCGGCGTAATGGTTGCCGTAGCGCTCGGTGAAGGCGTCGTTCGCCCGGATGAGGTGATCGAGCCAGCCGTACTTCCGCCTCAAGCGCGGTAGCAGCTTGTCCTCGTCCGGCTTCGCGCCGTCATCTTTCGCCACCTGTTGACGCTAACCACGTCAACCGACGCTCGCAGCGCGAATCAGCCTGCCGGGGGAAGGAATCCGATGTTCTCGTAGACGTTCCGCAAAGTCACCGAAGCGACTTCCCGTGCCCGCTGCGCTCCGAGGGCCAGCGCCTTGTCGAGCTCGGCGACGTCGTCCATGTAGGACTGGACGCGTTCCTGGACCGGAGTGACCCAGTCGACGAACGCCTCGGCGACGCCCTTCTTCAGGTCGCCGTAGCCCTTGCCCTCGAAGGCGGTTTCGAGTTCGGCGACCGGCTGGTCGGTCAGCGCGGAGAGGATCGTCAGCAGGTTGGAGACGCCCGGCTTGTTCTCGGTGTCGAAGACGATCTCGCGGCCGGTGTCGGTGACCGCCGAGCGGACCTTCTTCGCCGACTTCTTCGGGTCTTCGAGCAGCTCGATGAGGCCGTTGCCGGTCGACGAGGACTTGCTCATCTTCGCGGTCGGATCCTGCAGGTCGTAGATCTTCGCCGTGTCCTTGACGATATGCGGCTCCGGCACGGTGAACGTCTTGCCGTAGCGGTTGTTGAACCGCTGCGCGAGGTTGCGCGTCAGCTCCAGGTGCTGCCGCTGGTCCTCGCCGACGGGGACCTCGTTCGCCTGGTACAGCAGGATGTCCGCGGCCTGCAGGACCGGGTAGGTGAACAGGCCGACGCTGGCGCGATCCGTGCCCTGTTTCGCGGCCTTGTCCTTGAACTGCGTCATCCGGCTCGCCTCGCCGAACCCGGTCTGGCACTCCAGCACCCAGCTCAGCTGGGCGTGCTCGGGCACCTGGCTCTGGACGAACAGCGCGCTGCGGGCCGGGTCGACGCCGAGCGCGAGCAGCTGCGCGGCCGAGCGGCGCGTGCGGTCCCGCAGCACCTTCGGGTCCTGCTCGACGGTGATCGCGTGCAGGTCGACGACCATGTAGAAGGTGTCGTGGGTGTCCTGCAGCCGTACCCATTGCCGCAGCGCACCCAGGTAGTTGCCCAGGTGGAACGAGTCGGCGGTCGGCTGGATCCCGGAGAGCACCCGCGGGCGCTTCAGTTCGTCGGACACGCCCGGATTCTCTCAGGCCACGCCGCGGCGGGTCATCCGGCCTCGCCCCGGCCGAAAGGTCTAAACGGTTAAACGCCACATACTTCCGACGGTTCTGGGCGCGGTGTCCGATTCCTAGCGTTCATGGCACCGGATCTTCCGGCCACACCGAAGGAGAACCCAGATGAAGGCACGATCCCTGCTGATGGGCTTGGCCATCGCGGCTGCGGCCGTGTTCACGCTCCCCGGCGCCGCGACGGCAGCCGAGCCCACCGGCGGCGTCCAGCCGAACATCGTCGGCGGCGGCAACGCGACGCAGGTCTATTCGTTCATGGTGTCCCAGCAGTCGAGCGGCGGCGGGCACCAGTGTGGTGGGTCATTGATCAGCTCGACCTGGGTGGTCACCGCGAAGCACTGCGGCACGCCGTACCAGGTGCGGGTCGGAACCACGAACCGCACCAGCGGCGGCACCGTGGCCCGCGTGGCCCAGCGGATCGCCCACCCGAGCGCCGACCTGGCGCTGCTGCGTCTCTCGACGGCGGTTTCGCAGGCGCCGGTCACGATCGCCGACGCGTCCGGGGCCGTCGGCACCGCGACGCGGATCATCGGCTGGGGCCAGACCTGCGCCCCGCAGGGCGGCTGTGGTGCCCCGGTCACCCTGCAGCAGCTGGACACCTCGATCGTCGCCGACAACCGTTGTCTCGGCATCAGCGGCGCGAGCGAGATCTGCACCAACAACCCCGGCGGGAACAAGGGCGCCTGCTACGGCGACTCTGGCGGCCCGCAGGTGAAGCAGGTCAACGGTGTCTGGCAGCTGGTCGGCGCCACGAGCCGCGCCGGGAACAACAGCAGCACCTGCGCGACCGGGCCGTCGATCTACGTGGACGTCCCCTACTTCCGCAGCTGGATCCGCACCAACTCCGGAGTCTGACCCGGCCCCCGCGTCGCCCCACCGCCCCCTGGGGCGACGCGGTCCCAGCCGGTTCAACAAGGAACCGTGAGGTAGTTCGAAGAGCCGCTCCAGCAGCGCGACCGCCTTCAGGGAGTCGCACCGCTCGGGGCGGCTTCTTCCTGTTCGCCAGTAGCTCAGGGTCGCGACACTGACCTTGACGCCCTGCTGGGCGAGCCGGTGCCGGATCCGGTCGAGTCCAAGGCCGCTGTCGGTGATCGCCCGGTCCAAGGCACGCGGGAAGGGGTCACCGGGCCGGCTGCGACGCCGCGTCACCGTCATGCACCCGAGCGTGGCGATCAGCGAGCGCCTAAACAATCCGGGCGGGACTAGGTGCCCCTACTCAACAAATCCAGCGCGTCGCCTTTCGCGGGCTAATCGCGATCCGGGGGGCGGATCGCGTTTAGCGGGCTAAACGCGATCCGCGACGAGAAGACGCAGGTCAGGGACGCTGCGGGCGGGCGAGGGCGTCGCGCTCGGCGAGGACGGCCTCGGCCATCGCGGCGACATCCGGGCCGGTGGGCTGGACGGGAACGGGGGCGGCATTGGCCGCGGCGCGGGCCTTCCGGCGCTGCCGGAACACCCCGAAGGCCATGCCGACGATGCCGAGCGCGACGGCGATCAGGCCGACCGGGCCCAAGAGACCGAACGCCATCTCCGCGCGCGACGTCGACTCCGCGGCCGACGCCGGGACAGCGCCCGCGACGAGCAGCGCGGCCGGGACCGCGATGACCGCCGCCACCCTGGCCGAGGCCAGGGCCGACCGCATCAGGAGATGAACTGGGTTCCGCACCGGAGTGCCTCCCGTGACGTGACTTTGCTGAACCGGAACGCTAACCCGAAAGAGTGAGCATTTCCAGGTTGCTGGTCAAAAAACTACCGAGCGTGTCAAGACCTGTGGGTTCTGATCAACTCGGGGCACGAGACTAGCCCCTCACAGGGGGGATCTTTCGAGCACCCCTCGTCTCAGAGTTGCCATGCCCCGAAACGGTTTCTGACAAAACCGGACAGGGTTAGGCCGTTCGGATGTCGCCACAGGGCCGAACAGGGACTATCCGACTTTCACCGGTTGGTTTCTTGTCCGCAATGGTCTATACCTGTTGGCCATACCCCTTAAAAGGTATAGACCAATCTCCCTGCATGGTCCCCTCGTACGAAGGAGCCACCGATGTCTCTTCGACGCATTCTCGCGGCGGTCGCCGCCACCTTCGCCGCCACCACGGTCGCCGTGGTCGTCCCGGCCCAGTCCGCCTCCGCCGCGGACTGCGTGGCACCGTGGAACGCGAGCTCGGTCTACTGGGGCGGCAACTCCGCCTCCCACAACGGGCACAACTGGTCCGCGAAATGGTGGACGCAGAACGAAACCCCGGGTACGGCGCAGGTATGGGCCGATCAGGGCACCTGTGGCGGCGGTTCGCAGAACCCGTCCGGTTTCGTGGTCAGCGAAGCCCAGTTCAACCAGATGTTCCCGAGCCGGAACTCCTTCTACACCTACAACGGCCTGGTCACCGCTCTCAGCGCGTACCCGGCCTTCGCGGGCACCGGCAGCGACACCGTCAAGAAGCAGGAGGCGGCGGCCTTCCTGGCGAACGTCAGCCACGAGACCGGCGGCCTGGTCCACGTCGTCGAGCAGAACCAGGCGAACTACCCGCACTACTGCGACACGAGCCAGTCCTACGGCTGCCCGGCGGGCAACGCCGCGTACTACGGCCGCGGCCCGATCCAGCTGAGCTGGAACTTCAACTACAAGGCCGCCGGCGACGCGCTGGGCCTGCCGCTGCTGACCAACCCGTGGCTGGTGCAGAACGACGCGGCCGTCGCCTGGAAGACCGGCATCTGGTACTGGATGACGCAGAACGGCCCCGGCACGATGACCCCGCACGACGCGATGGTCAACAGCCGCGGCTTCGGCGAGACCATCCGCAGCATCAACGGGAGCCTCGAGTGCAACGGTGGTAACCCCGGCCAGGTCCAGAGCCGCGTGAACAAGTACCAGCAGTTCACCGGCATCCTCGGCGTCAACCCCGGTGGCAACCTGTCCTGCTGACCCACCCGAAGAGCTGAAGGGGCCCTTCACCGCATGCGATGCGGCGAAGGGCCCCTTCGTCACTCAAGGGAGTTCAGCAGCCGCCGCAACGAGGCGTCCAGGACGCCGAGATCCTCGCCCAGCGGCGAAAGCAGCTTCGCGACGTTCGCGGTGTGCTCGGTCATCGCGGCGTCGACGACCTCGAACCCGCGCTCGGTCAGCGTGACCCGGAAGCTGCGCCGGTCCTCGGGGTCGAGCGCGCGCTCGACCAGCCCCGCCGACTCGAGCCTGTCGATCCGGCTGGTCATCCCGGCCCTGGACATCATCAGCGTCGCCGACAGCTCCGACGGGATGAGCGTGTACGGCTTCCCCGACCGCCTAAGCGCCGCGAGCACGTCGAACTCACCCTGCTTCAAGCCATGTTTCACGAACACGGCTTCCACCATCGGCGTGGTCAGCAGTACCGCGCGGCCGAGCCGCCCGGCGACCCCGATCGCGGTCAAGTCCAGTTCCGGTCGCTCACGCCGCCAGGCGCCGACCACCGCGTCGATCGCGTCGGCGTTTCGCTCTTCGTTCACGGGCCCAGTCTATTCGACGGGAGATAGTTTGACAGCGAACTATCAGCAGTGGAACTATCTGGGCATGAACCAGCGCATCGAAACCCGCGAACCCGTCCTCGTCCGCGCAGACGAAGCCGAAACCGTCGGCGCGGCCCCCACACTCGTCACCCTGCTAGCCGACGTCTCGACCACAGGCGGAGTGATGAGCAGTGCGAGAACACAACTAGGCGTCGGCGCCGATGGAGCGGCGCCGCACTATCACACCGGCTCGTCCGAGATGTTCTTCATGCTCGGAGGAAAGCTGGAAGTCCTTGTGGGAGAAGAGATCGTCACCGTTTCCGAGGGCGACATGCTCGTCGTCCCACCGCTGACCACGCACGCCTTCCGCGCGACCGTGGACTCCTCGGCGGACGTGCTGATCGTGTTCATCCCCGGCGTGGAACGGTTCGACTACTTCCGGCTCCTGGAGAAGGTCGGGCACGGCAAAGCGACCGTCCAGGATCTCTTGGACAGCCAGGAAAAATTCGACAACCACTTCACCGAGAGTCCAGTGTGGACGGAGACCGCGAAGGCCCGTCAGTAGCCGCGCGGCGGGTATCCCGGCGGCGGTCCGTACGGCCCGGGCGGCGGATACTGCTGCGGTGGATATCCGGGCTGCGGGTACTGCGGTTGCGGATAGTGGGGCGGCGGGTACTGCGGCTGTGGGTACTGGGGCGGCGGATATCCGGGCTGGTACGGCTGCTGGCCGTACTGCGGCGGAGGCGGATGTTGCTGCGGGTAACCGGGATTCTGCGGTGGATACGGCTGCTGCGGATACTGGGGCTGCTGCGGAGGTGGCGCGGCGGGCTGCCCGCCACCGAGGTGGAACGGCAGCACCGAAACCAGCTGCGCGAGCCTGCCCAGCGTCGCGAGCACCTCGTCCGGTTTGGTCCGGCCGAACGTCGGATTCTCGACATAGACCAGTTCCGCCCCCACCAGCGACCACGTGTGCAGCTTCGACGACCGCATCAGGCCGGCGACCTGCGGTGTGAGCACCTGGACCGCGACGTTCGGATCCGTGTCGATCAGCTTGTACCAGCGGTTGAACTTCCGGTCCGCCGTGGCGGGCTCGGGGTACTGCTCGACGTCCCAAGCGGATTCGATACTCGACACGATCTGGAAGTTCGGCATCGGCGCGGGCAGGGTGATCACCCAGACCGAGTCGATCGAGAGCGTGTCGAGTTCGTTGACCTTCTTGTTCGTCCACCGGGTGTGCACGCTCGTGACCGTCGGGCGGCGGTGGTAGTCGAAAACGTTGAACCGCAACCCTTGGTAGGCACCGCTCAGCGCGCCGAACGCGATCCGCTTGTCCCCGCGCTGGTTGAACGGCAGCACCGTCCAGCGTTCCAGGAGGTTCGGCGCGTCCGGGCTGAACTCCCACCCGTACTGACCGGACATCGCGTAGCGCTCGGCGTTCGTCGCCTCGATCCGCTTGGCTTCGTTCGTTTCCATGACCGGACCAGGCTAGCTGGAATAGGTCGCGGTCACCGGCGCGTGATCCGACCAGCGCTGGTCGTAGGACTCGGCGCGCTCGACCACGACGGAGGTGCACCGCTCGGCGAGGCCGGGGGTGGCGATCTGACAGTCGATACGCCAGCCCGAGTCGTTGTCGAACGCCTTCCCGCGGTACGACCACCAGGTATACGGGCCGGGGCCTTCCGGATCGAGTTTGCGCTGCACGTCGACGTAACCGGCCTCGGTGAACACGCGGCCGAGCCACTCGCGCTCCTCCGGCAGGAAGCCCGAGCTCTTCTGGTTCCCGCGCCAGTTCTTCAGGTCGCTGTTCTCGTAGGCGATGTTCCAGTCGCCCACGACGACGACCTCACGGCCGTCGGCCGCCGCCTTGGCGCGCAAGTCGACGAGGTACGGCAAGAACGCCGCCATGAAGCGTTCCTTCTCGTCCTGACGCGGGGTGCCGACGTCGCCACTGGGCAGGTACAGGCTCGCGACCACGACGTTCGGCAGGTGGATCTCGGCGTAGCGGCCGCTGTCCTCGAATTCCGGCTCGCCGAAACCGATGCGGACCTCGTCCGGCTCGGCACGGCTGAAGAGCATGACGCCGTTGCGCCCCTTCTGCGCCGACGGCGCGTGCACCACGTGCCAGCCTTCGGGCGCGGCGGCACCGGCCGGGAGCTCCTTGAGCTCGGCCCGTACCTCCTGGCAGGCGACGACGTCGGCTTTGGTGGAGCCGAGCCACTCGATGAAGCCCTTTTTCGCGGCGGCGCGGAGGCCGTTGACATTCACAGTGGAGACGGTCAGCACCCTTCGCACGCTACCCGGAGGGTCCGACAGATTCGTCAGGGGTTGAGCCGCGCGGAGAGATCCCGTTCGTAGCGGTCCGAGATCTTCCGCAGCGACGGGCCCATGGTGAACTCCAGCAACCGCAGGAATCCGTGCGTCTCGATGACGACGTCGCAGATCACCTCGGTCCCGGTGCCGGTGCTCTTGAGATGCCAGGCGCCCGACACGGTGACCGGGCCCGGATCCAGCGTGCGGAACGCGACTTCGGCCGGCTTGTCGGCGCGGGTCAACTCGACTTCGCTGTCGATTTCCTTGCCTCGCGGTTTCACCCGCTGGTGGTATTTCGCACCCGGCGTGCCGACCTCTCCGGACGCGAGCGAGCACGACACGACGTCGAAGCGCCATTCCGGCTGGTTGGTGAAGTCGGCGAGATAGGCGTAGACCTCGTCGATCGGCTTCGGGGTGACGACCCGGCTCTGGACCTGCTTCATGACGGACCTCCGGTCACGAAGTCGCCGGAAAGCGCGCGCCGTTACCGCGAGGGTTCTGCGAGACTGCGCGCATGAGCGAGCTGACCGTGCTGGGCAGCTGCGGCGCTTGGCCGGAGCCCGGCCGGGCCTGCGCCGGGTTCCTCCTGGTCCACGAGGGTTTCAAGATCGTGCTCGACCTCGGCTACGGCGCCGCGTCGCGGCTGTTCGAGCACTGCCCGGGCGGCCGGGTCGACGCGGTGGTGGTCACGCACGAACACCCTGATCACTGCGCCGACGTGAGCGCGCTCGGCCGTGCCCGCGCCTACGGGCTGCCGGACGAGCCGAGGATCCCGCTGCACTGCACGCCGGGAACGGTCCGGCGGCTCGAAGCGCTGGAGCCGCGGCCGCATCCGACGACGATTTTCGACGTGTCCGGCCTCGGCCCGCCGCGAGAGGTCGGGCCGTTCCGGATGACCACGTTCTTACTGCCGCACCATGTGCCGAACTACGGGGTCCGCCTGACCGCGCCCGGGCTCACCGTCGCGTACACCGGTGACAGCGGGCCCAGCCCGATCCTGGCGGAGCTCGCGCGCGACGCCGACCTGCTCATCGCCGACGCCACGCTGCAGGGCCCGTCTCCCGACGAGACGCCGCGGCTGGTTTCGACGGCGGGCGAGGCCGGGTACTGGGCCGAACGCGGGGGTGCCCGGCGACTGCTGCTGACCCACTTCTGGCCCGGTTCCGACCGCGAAGTCTCGGTGGCGGAGGCGCGGGAGGAGTTCAGCGGCGAGGTACTGGCGGCCGAGGAAGGCACCCACCTGCGTTTAGCGGGCTAAACGCGATCCCGCAGGTCAGCGCCCACTCGCGTTTAGCGGGCTAAACGCGATCCGGCAGGTCAAGGGCCGCATTTGGACCCTTCGACCGGGGGCGCGAACTGGGCGGAGACCCATTTGCCCTCGGCGATCTTGCGGAAGCCGTTCTCGACCACCGGTTGCGCGTCGATCTTCGCGTCCTTGACGTACTTGCCGACGATCTTCTGCCCGCCGGGGGTGTCGCGCGCGTTGAGCACGTCGGCCGTCACCACGACCTGGCAACCGGTCGGGCTCGATGCGCTCGACTCCCTGTCTTGTCCCGAAATGGCGACGACGACGATCAGCGCCGCACCGGCGCCGAGGAACAAGACCGGTTTCGAGATGGCCATGATGGTCACTCCTCGAACAAGGGAATCGTTTTCTGCCTCGACCAGAGTGGCAGAAGCCGGGGCGGTCGCCCAGTTCCCTGATTGCCAACCACCCGGAGGCGCCAACCGAACGGCGCTCGCGCTACCCACCGTCACAACGGGGCCGGGATACGTGAAGGCCCCCTCCCGCGAGGAAGGGGGCCTTCACGTACTTACCGCGAAACTCAGCCCTGGGCGATCTTCTTGGCCAGGTTGTCGTCCAGCGTCGCGAGGAACTCCTCGGTGGTCTGGAACGCCTGGTCCTTGCTGATCAGCAGCGCGAGGTCCTTGGTCATCTTGCCGCTCTCGACGGTCTCGACGACGACCTTCTCCAGCTTGTTCGCGAACCCGATCAGCTCCTGGTTCGAGTCCAGCTTGCCGCGGTGCTCGAGGCCCCGGGTCCACGCGTAGATGGACGCGATCGGGTTGGTCGAGGTCGGCTTGCCCTGCTGGTGCTGGCGGTAGTGCCGGGTCACCGTGCCGTGCGCGGCCTCGGCCTCGACGGTCCTGCCGTCCGGGGTGCGCAGCACCGACGTCATCAGGCCCAGCGAGCCGAAGCCCTGCGCGACCGTGTCGGACTGGACGTCACCGTCGTAGTTCTTGCAGGCCCAGACGTAGCCGCCTTCCCACTTCATCGCCGCGGCGACCATGTCGTCGATCAGGCGGTGCTCGTAGGAGATGCCCTTGGCGTCGAAGTCGGCCTTGAACTCGGCCTGGTAGATCTCCTCGAACACGTCCTTGAACATGCCGTCGTAGGCCTTCAGGATGGTGTTCTTGGTCGACATGTAGACCGGGTACTCACGGTCGAGGCCGTACTGCAGCGAGGCGCGCGCGAAGTCCTCGATGGACTTGCGGTAGTTGTACATCCCCATGGCGACGCCGCCGCCCTCGGGGAACTTCGCGACCTCGAACTCCATCGGCTCGGAGCCGTCGTCCGGGGTGTAGCTGATGGTCAGCGTGCCGGGACCGGGGACCTTGAAGTTGGTCGCCTTGTACTGGTCACCGTGCGCGTGACGGCCGATGATGATCGGCTTGGTCCAGCCCGGCACCAGGCGCGGGATGTTCTGGATGACGATCGGCTCGCGGAAGATCACGCCGCCGAGGATGTTGCGGATCGTGCCGTTCGGCGAGAGCCACATCTTCTTCAGGCCGAACTCTTCGACGCGCGCCTCGTCCGGCGTGATCGTGGCGCACTTGACGCCGACGCCGTGCTTCTTGATCGCGTTGGCCGAATCGATGGTGACCTGGTCGTCGGTGCGGTCCCGCTCCTCGATGCCCAGGTCGTAGTACTCCAGGTCCACGTCCAGGTACGGGTGGATCAGCCTGTCCTTGATGAACTGCCAAATGATGCGGGTCATCTCATCGCCGTCGAGCTCGACGACGGTGCCCTGGACCTTGATCTTGGCCATGAGCAGCGGTGCTCCTTCCGCGGATCTTCGCGTTCTTCTTAAGTCTCCGGTAGCGGTACAAGCGTACTGCTTAACCGCGCTGGATGGTTCCAGTAGTGGTGGGTATCAAGTCTCCACGAGGCCGATGTGGCCGACGTCACCCGGTCGGACGACGGCCATCCGGCCGTCACGGGACACCGGGGAACCGCGACATCATCGAACCGCACTCCACATCTGGCACAGCCGGCCACCGGAAAGGGCGGTCCCCATGTCCACCAACCCCTACGCGGTGCCACCGCACGAGCAGCCGCCCGCGCCGGAGCCGTACCTCCAGCCTAGGCAAAGCAGCCGCGCCGTGCCTCGCGTGATCAGCGCCCTCGGCGGGGTCCTGCTCACCCCGGTCGCGCTCGGGCTGGTGATCTACGGCGGCTCGCGGCTGCAGCGGATGTACGCGCAGGCCTACACCGTCGGCGAAGACCCGCTGGGCTTGATCCTGATGATCGTCGGCGGCCTTCTCCTGCTCGGCGTCGCGCTCCTCGGCGTGCTGTCCGGCCTCGGGCCGGTGCTCGGCGGGCTGATCTGGGGAGTGGTGCCGGGGCTGACCACGCTCCTGGGCGGGCAGAGCGTCATGAGCACCATGTACGACATCGGCGGCCGCGAACTCGGCGTCGGCCTGGTGACCTGGCTGGTCATGGGCGCCCTGTTCGGCAGCGGCTTCCTCTTGGCGGGGGCAGGCATGGTCGGCACCCTCACCCGGCGCCGCCCCGGATCGCGTTCAGCGGGCTGAACGCGATCCGCGGAGATCGAAGTGAACCGGGTGGGCCTCGGATCCGTAGTCCGGATCAGGGAGGTGGCCCGCCCATGTCATCGCACCGGTACGTCGCGGAGTACGACGACGAGGACTACCAAGAGTACGGCGAGTACGAGCAGCAACCGAAAGACCCGCGAAGGCCCTACGAGGACGTCGAGTCGTACGAACCGTACGAGCCGCCTTTCGACGACGACCTGGGCGTCGAAGACAGCCGTGCCGGCCGTGGCGTGCGCCGGGTGCTCAGCGGCGCGGGCGGCCTGATCCTGACGCCGGTCGCCCTCGGCCTGCTGGCTTGGGGCGGCCTGCGGCAGCAGATGCTCGTCCAGGCGACGCTCAGCACCCAGCGTGACGTCTTCAGCATCGGCCTGCTCGTCGGCGGCGGGATCCTGCTGCTGGCGGTCGGGCTGCTCGGCGCGCTCTCGGCGACCGGCCCGATCCTCGGCGGCCTGGTCTGGGGCATCGCACCCGGCGTGGCCACCGCCGCGGTCCCGGAATGGGGCTTCCGCCTGGTGAAGTACCTGCCGCAGAACGACGTCACCTTCGGCGTCACGAGCTGGCTGTTCATCGGCGGGTTGCTCGGCACGGGCTTCCTCCTCGTCGGCGCGGGCCTCGCGTCGAGACTCGCCCGGCGGCGCCGCTGACCGGGCTGGGACCATCGGCGCATGGGTTTGTTCACCGTTCCTGAAGCCCGCGCCGAACTCGCCCGGCTACGCCCCGTGCTCGACGAGCTCGTCCGCCTCCGCGCCGACGCGGCCGAACTCGCCGCGGCGCTGCGCCCCGGCGGCCGGGAGACCGCGCTCGGCGGGATGCCGGAGTGGAAGGCCGCGCAGGCCAGGCTGGACGATTTGATGACCACGGTCCAGCGAACGGGTGCGGAGCTGAAGGGGTTCGCCCCGCTCCTGATCGACTTCCCCGCCGAGCTCGACGGCGTCGACGTCCTGCTCTGCTGGCTCGAGGGCGACCGGGAACTGTGCTGGTACCACCGCGCAGACCTGGGTTTCGCCGGCAGGCGCCGCCTCCCGGACAGGGTCGCCGTCGTGACCGAGGAGATCGCGGCAGGTCTCTTCGACGGCGTCGCCGCCCACTACGACGAAGACACCTTTCACGGCCTCGTGGCCGACGCGCTCGTCAACGGCCTTGGCCGCACGGCTCCCGAACGCGTTCTCGACGTCGCGACCGGGACCGGCGCGGCCGCGTTCGCCGCGCTGCGCCTGGAGCCGGGCGAAGTGCTCGCGATCGACATCTCGCCGGGCATGATCGCCCGAGCCGAGACGAAGGCCGTGACGCGCGATCCCGGCAAGCTCATCACCTGGCAGGTCGCCTCGGCGGTCCCGTCGCCGGTGGAGGACGACGGTGCGGACGCCGTGCTGTGCGCCTCTTCGCTGCATTTCCTCGGCGCGGCCGCGCTCCGCGACTGGCTGCGGGCACTGCGCCCCGGCGGCCGCGTGGGCTTCAGCCTGCCGCTGGCATCGGCGTTCCGGCCGTCGGAGGCGTTCGCCGCGATCGTCCCCACCGACCTGAAGCTGCCGGAAACCGAGGACGACGCGGCGGAACTGGCCTCCGAAGCGGGCTTCACCGAGGTGACCGTGAAGCGCCTCGACGTCGAGTCAGGCGGCAGGGTCCGGTCGGTGTTCGTGGTGCACGCGACCAAACCCTGAGCGGACCTACAGCGGCGCGAAGAACGGCACGCACTTGGGCGCGGGCGCGCCCGCCGGATCGAGGGCCTTGAGGATCAGGCTCGTCACGTTCGGGTCGATCGCCTGGCTCAGATGCCCGGACACGTCCACTCCGCAGCGGTCCTGCAGCACGATGTCGGTCGTCCCCGGTTCGCCCAGCACCCCGCTGGTGTACGGCGTGACCACTCGATCGTGGCGGCTCACGATGCTCGTGTAGGTCGGCCCCGGCACGCTCACGCCACCACGGGCGAGGTCGTCGAGGAAGTCCGAAGGCGCGAGGTATTCGCGGCACGCCCCGCATACGCCGTCGGCGAGCAGATCGAGGCCGGGCAGCGAAAGCACGGCCCTGGCCAGCCCGGAAAGGCCGTTGAGCGACGTGCCCTTGAAGTTCGAGCCGAAGCCGACGAAGTGCTTCACCTTCTCCGCACCACCCTCGAACTTGAGGTAGTACGCGGGCATCGTCGTGCCCTCGGAGTGGCCGACGATGTCGACCTTGTCCGCGCCGGTGCTCGATCGCACGCGGTCCACGAACGCGCCGAGTTCGACGGCGCTCTTCCGCATGGAGCCGAGCCCGCCGAACAACTGTCCACCCAGGACGGTCGCGCCGTAGGTCAGCGAGTAGACGCAGTAGCCGGCGCTCTTGAGCTTCGGCGCGTGGTAGAACCAGTTGGTCGTCGCGTTGCCGCCGAGGCCGTGCACCAGCACGACGGGCTCGGGGTGCTTCGCGCTCGGCTTGCACGACCAGTCGTTCCAGCCGCTCGACGGGGCCGCGCTCGCGACGGCCGGGGCGGCGATCGTGAACGTCAAAGCCGCGACAAGCGTGGTGAGGATCCTTCTGGTCTTCGTGGCACCGCCGTTGGTGACCCGAGCCCGCATCCCTGCCTCCGGTTACTCGTCAGTATGTGATGCGAGTCATCATGCGTCACAAACCGGCGACCGGAACCGGGAGAACGACCAGACTTACCCGCCACGCCTTGTGACAGATCACAAGGGCAGCAGCACTCGTCGTTCGATCGGACTGGACATGACGATCGACGTCGTCGTCGCCCCCAGCGTGGACAGGTCTTCGAGCAGGTCCTCCAGATGCGTGGTGTCTCGGACGGCGATCTTGAGGATCCAGCAGTCCTCCCCCACCACGTGGTGCAGTTCGAGGATTTCGGGGCGGTCCATGAGCTTCCGGGTGCGCGGATGCCGGACGGTGAACCCGCTGTGCGGCGCCATCCGCACGAACGCCCGCAGCCCGAGACCGACCCCGGACGGCGAAACGAGCGCCGCGTAGCCGGTGATCGTGCCATCGGCTTCGAGGCGTTTGACGCGTTCGCCGACGGCGGCCGGGCTCAGGGAGACGCGGCGGCCGAGCTCACTCAGGGTGATGCGCCCTTCCTCCTGGAGGAGTTCGAGGAGTCGCCTGTCGATCACGTCCAGTGAGCTTTCAGTGGAATCGCGATTTGACCGAGCTTCTTTCAGTGATTCCGCTGATTCGCCCATGTTCTCCCCTTCAAGCGGCTGGATCACCAACGTAACACTGGTCAGCATGAAGAAAGTGCTCGTTCTGGGCGGAAGCCGGTACTTCGGCCGCGGGGTGGTCGAGCGGCTGCGCGACGCCGGACTGGACGTCACCGTGCTCAACCGCGGCTCCACTCCCGCGCCGACCGGCGTCGCCCACCTGATCGCCGACCGCGACGACGAGGCCGGGCTGAAGGCCGCGCTGGGTTCCCGTTCCTTCGACGTCGTGCTCGACCAGGTCTGCTACACCCCGGTCCAAGCGGGCATCGCCCGCCGCGTCATCCGGACGGACCGGTACGTGATGACCTCGACGATCGACGTCTACGACCAGGTCCGGGCGGACACCCCGATGGCCGAATCGCTGGTCTCCCGGTCTCCTGTCGACGTCGGACTTCCTTGGCACGACGCGGATTTCCTAGAAGCGCACTACGGCGAAGGCAAGCGCCAGGCGGAGGCCGTTTTCGCCGACGGTGACGTGGAGTTCGCCTCGGTACGGGTCGCGCACGTCCTCGGCGGCGACGATTTCACCGGACGGCTGCGCCACTACGTCGAACGGCTGGACGTGGGCGACGTCGTCGAGATCCACGCGGAACCGCGGCCGTCGACGTTCATCCACGCGGATGAGATCGCGGACTTCCTGGCCTGGGCCACGCGCGCGGACTTCACCGGCCCGGTCAACGCCGGTTCGCACGGCGAGCTGTCCGCGCTGGATCTCGTCGCCGCCGTCACCGCCGAGCCCCGGTTCAAGATCGTCGAGCGGGACGCTTCGCCGTTCTCCTTCGACCGGTACGCCGTCCTGGACACCTCGCGCGCGACGGATCTCGGCTTTTCGTTCTCCACCACCACCGATTGGCTCGGCGAAGCCATCGAAAACCTCAGAAAGGCTTGAGCGAATGCGCTACCGCAGCATCGGAGACGTCGAAGTGAGCGCGATCGGCCTCGGCGCGATGCCGTTGTCGATCGAGGGCCGCCCGGACGCCGTCCGCGCGATCGCCACGATCCACGCCGCGCTCGACGCCGGGGTCACGCTGATCGACACGGCCGACTCCTATCACTGGCACGCGGGGGAAACCGGGCACAACGAGGTGCTGATCGCCGAGGCGCTGGCGGGCTACGGCGGCGACCCGGACGCGGTGCTCGTCGCGACCAAGGGCGGTCGCGGCAGGCCCGGTGACGGCTCGTGGACCGTCACCGGGACGCCCGCGCATCTCAAGAACGCCTGCGAAGGCTCGCTGAAACGGCTCGGCGTCGACGCGATCGGGCTCTACCAGTTGCACAAGCCCGACGAGAACGTGCCGTGGGCGGAATCCGTCGGCGCGATCAAGGAACTGGCCGACGAAGGCAAGATCCGGCTCGCCGGAGTGTCCAATGTGTCCAGTGCGCAGATTCTCGAAGCGCGGGAGATCCTCGGCGGGAAACTGGTTTCGGTGCAGAACGAGCACTCGCCCGCGAATCTGACGCACGAACCCGAGCTGGCGCTGTGCACCGAACTCGGCCTCGCCTACCTGCCGTGGGGTCCGCTCGGCGGGATCGGCGGGGAATTCCTTGCCGTGGCGGAGGAACACGGCGTCAGCCCGCAGCGGGTGTGCCTGGCTTGGCTGCTCGCGAAGTCGCCGTCGATGATCGCGATCCCCGGCTCGACGAGGCCCGCGACGATCCGCGATTCGGCGGCCGCCGCCGACCTCGTGCTCACCGCCGGCGACCTGGCTCGCCTGCCGTGATCAGGCACTGGCCACCAGCGTCACGCCCATGGCGATCATCATCGCGGCGACCAGGCCGTCCAGCATCCGCCACGACGACGGCTTGCGGAAGAACCCGCTGAGCAGCCTCGCGCCGAAGCCGAGCGCGAGGAACCAGAGCACGCTGGCGGACACCGCCCCGACCCCGAACGCCCACCGGCCGCCGCCGTGCCCCGCCGCGATCGCGCCGAGCAGGAGCAGCGTGTCGAGGTACACGTGGGGGTTCAGCCAGGTGATCGCCAGCGTGGTCAGCACGATGCGGCGCAGGGACCCGCCGGTCTCCGGACCACCGGTTTCCAGCGCCGACGGCTTGAACGCGCGACGGGCCGCGAGAGCGCCGTAGCAAAGCAGGAAAGCACCGCCGACCAGGGCGACGATGGTCAGGGCTTCGGGCGAGGTCCCCACCAGCGCGCCGACCCCGCCGACGCCGAGGCTGACCAGGATGACGTCCGAGACGATGCAGATCAGGACCACCACGGGAACCGCTTCACGCCGGATGCCCTGGCGCAGCACGAACGCGTTCTGCGCGCCGATCGCGACGATGAGGGCCATGGTGGCGCCGAACCCGGCGACCGCGCTGAGCAGAACGTTTCCCATACGAAGGACACTAGGAAGCGGATAGTCAACAGTACAGCTAAAGATTCTTACGTAACATTAGCGTTCGTGACGAAAGAATTGCCGCTGGACCTCGTCCGCACGCTGCTGGCGGTCGCCGACGAAGGCACGTTCGACGCGGCGGCCTCGGCCCTGCACGTGACCCCGTCGGCGATCAGCCAGCGCGTGAAAGCGCTCGAACAACGCACCGGCCGGGTACTGCTGATCCGCACGAAACCGGTGCGCCTGACCGAATCCGGGCAGGCGGTCGTGCGCTTCGGCCGTCAGCTGGCCCTGCTGGAGGCCGACACCCGGGCCGAACTCGGCCTGACCGCCGACGACGAACCGGTCCGGATGCCGATCGCGGTGAACGCCGATTCGCTCGCGACGTGGTTCCTGCCGGCGCTCACGCGGGTGTCGTTCGACCAGAAGATCTGCTTCGAGCTGCATCGCGAGGATCAGGACCACACCACGACCCTGTTGCGGGAAGGCCAGGTGATGGCGGCCGTGACGTCGTCACCCGATCCGGTCGCCGGGTGTTCGGTGCACCGGCTCGGGCACATGCGCTACCTGGCCGTGGCGAGCCCGGCGCTCGGCACGGACCTCGACCTCGCCGAGGCCCCCGTCGTCGTCTTCGGCCGCCGAGACGACCTCCAAGACCGCTTCGCGCGCGAGCGGGGCACGATCGCGAGCTCGCTGCGGCACTGTGTCCCGTCGTCCGAAGGGTTCTACGACGCTGTCGCCGCCGGGATGGGCTGGGGCATGGTGCCGCTCACGCAGATCGGCGACCGCCTGCGCGACGGCACCTTCGTCTGCCTGGACCCGGACCACCCGATCGACGTACCGCTGTTCTGGCAGCGGTGGAAACTCGACTCCCCCGCGCTGGCGGCGGTGTCGGCCGCCGTCACCGCCGCGGCCGCGGACCTGCTCGTCGACCCACACGGATGAGGACGCGCACATTGCGCTCAACGCAACTATCGCAGCGAACAACTATATTCTATTCTTTCTGAAATCAGCTTATCAATCGCCTCCGCAACCTTCAAGAGAAAGATTAGATAGTCGCGCACTTCGGAATAGACAGGCTTTTCAGTCAAGTCGCCATGCGCAATTTTATTTCTTTTACCCACGATCTCTTGCAGCTTAACGCCAACATTGACGTTTGGTAAACTCCCCCGCGAGCACACGTATCCTTGAATGTCACCAATGGGATCTTCGACTCCTGTTAACACTAATGCCGCTCCCAGCGACTCAGGGCCCGCATTAGTAAATTGTCGCGCAAGAATTGCGCCCGAAATCAATTTCGGGTTAATACTTCGATCTTCGTCCCATAAATCAGAGTAGACAGCAAAGAGACGGCGAGTACGGAGGGCACGCTGCTTCCTGTCATCAGTCCGGGAAAGCTCTTGTATTCTCTCTTTGGTAAAGAGCTCCAACAGGGCATCTGGCACCCTCCGAGAAGGTGGTTTGGCATCACATATGGCGTCCACAAACTCTGCGAGCGACGACTTCACGAAGCCCTCAAAGTGAGCAACAAGCATGACTAGACCAGCTCGCGATAGGGCATTCTTCAGATCTCGACTATCCCGTCGATCTCCGGGCTCAGGGAGAGACTTTTCAGGGCGCTCTTCAGCCCTCAAAAGAATCTCAACTTCCTGCATACTGTCAATAAAGCTTTTCAAGGACTCCGTTTTGTAATCACCCATCAGAAGCCTCACTTGAGCGCAATCAGCGGAAGATCACATGGAACTCCTATGCGTTTCAAGCCGTCGGCAAATGCATGAGTCCTGGTTCGCATTCTAAGTCGGTCAGCTGTCGCTCGGCCAATCGCCGTACTAAAGTCGTCGTCAGTTATGAGCTGCTGCCGAAGCTGACGGACTTGATCCCCATTCTTAATCGCTTGAGATCTATCCGCATAAGCCAGCGGCAGCATGATTGCATCAAAGAGCGCCTTATTAAAGGCGCCGAGCTGCTTGCCCGCGCTCTTGGCAGGCAGCCGGAAAGCTTCTTTTCCAAAAATGTAAGACACAGTTCTACAAGTGTCTTCAAAAACTTGGAGTTCACCCTTCTTGGGGCGCTCCTTCCTATGATCGCGCATGTATCCGTTCAACAGTTGCCGCAGCGGTGGCCTATATGAGCTAAAGTCGTCATACAATGCGAAGAACCTCAAAGCAAGCTCGGCGTACTCCATTCGCTGATTCTGTAGCCCACCCAGAATTCCCGTGAAGTACGCATTTTCCGCCAGCTCCTTAAGCGATGTATTTAGCTCCCCGCGATAGATGCAATTCCGCAGCTCTTGATGCGCCAGCCTGGCAGAACCAGTATTAAGCCTCTCGAAGACATCAAATTTAATGTCGGGATGCGAGTCCTCCGTGATAACAATACAGCGCACTGTCCGATTTTGAAGTCGACGCTGGTCCTTGGGTGACATCTGTGAAAATGTCAGCCCGTCCAGCTCCCGAAGAACAGATACACCCCGCAAAGGAAATTCGTCCTCTAAAAACTTCTTGATCGTAGTTATTCGCTGAAGGCCGTCGATCACCTCATAGGTACCATCTTCATTTTCTGCAAAATAGCAAACCGGGACCGGGATGTTGATCAAAAAACTCTCAATCAGCCTGCTCGCCTTGGCGCGATCCCATACATACTTTCTTTGATACTCGATATTCAACAAAAGTCGACTGCGATCAATGTCGTCAACCAACGTGGCAAGCGAAAGATCGTAAGGTTGAGTAACTAGCCGACGCTCAGAAAGACTTATCTCCAAGGGTTCCGATTGATCATCGGCGCCATCCACGTCAAGATCATTTTCGAAGAGGTCTTCCTGCACGCCTTGCTCCCACCCTCATGCCTTCGTTGAACTCGAAAACTTAGCCCACCCACTCGCCGTTTTCCAGGGAAATAAGGCTCTACCACCGATCTGGATCAGCGGTAGAGCCGCAATGCCGCAGGTGACGTTGGGTCCCAGTCATGAGATCCTGGGCGCATGACGCGCGCATTGCACCTGGTCGGGGACGAGGAAGCGGACCGGCTGCTGACCGAAGACCCGTTCGCGCTGCTCGTCGGGATGCTTCTCGACCAGCAGTTCCCGATGGAACACGCGTTCCGCGGCCCGCAGAAGATCGCGGACCGGATGGACGGTTTCGACATCAAGAAGATCCACGCGATGGACACCGAGACCTTTGTCGAGCTCTGTGTGGTCCCGCCCGCGATCCACCGCTACGGCGGTTCGATGGCCCGGCGCGTGAAGGACCTCGCGGAGCACGTCGTCGAACACTACGACGGCGACGCCGCCGGGATCTGGACCGCCGGACGCCCCAAGCCGGACGGCCCCGAGGTCCTCAAGCGGCTCAAGGCGCTGCCCGGCTACGGCGACCAGAAGGCCGCGATCTTCCTCGCGCTGCTCGGCAAACAGCTCGGCGTGCAGCCGAAGGGCTGGCGCGCGGCCACCGGCTCCTACGGCGACCGCGGCTCCCGGCGTTCGATCGCCGACGTCGTCGACACGAAAACCCTCGGCGAGGTGCGGGCGTTCAAGAAGGCGGCGAAGGCCGCTGCCAAGGCGCCCGCGAAGTAGCTACTTCTTCGCGGCTCCTGGCCAAGGCCCCGGCGTCTCCGCGGGCAGTTCGGCCTGCTCGGTTTCGGTGCGGAACAGCCGGAAGCCGCGGGCCTGGTAGTTCTTGAGCGCGGCGGGGCCGTCGGTGGTGCAGGTGTGGACGGTCACGCGACGCGTCGCCGTCTTGCCTGGCCAGCGCTCCGCGAGCGCCCAGGCCTCCCGGAGCGCGACGGTGAGCAGGTGCCCTCCGATGCCCTTCCCGACGAAGGACGACATCAGGCCGAAGTACGCCAGTTCGACGTCACCATCGCCGCTGCCGTCGAGTTCGAAGTAGCCGCACGGCGTTCCCTGCGCGTACGCGACCCAGGTCTCGACGCCCGGCTTCTCCAGCCACTCGATCCACTGCGACCACGTCCAGCCGAGCCTGTCGATCCAGAACCAGTCGCCGCCGACGGCGGAGTAGAGGTAGCGGTTCAGCTCGGGGCTGACCAGCTCGGCGCGGGTGACCGTCACCGGGACGGCGGGCGGTTTCGCCGCGCTCAGGTCGTCCGGCGAGGTCTGTTCGAGGTGCCAGGTCGTGATCTCCATCCGGGCATCATTTCAGCCACACCCGCAGCGGCCCGAGTGCCGTGTAGCCGTTCCGCAGGGCCGCGTCGAGATCGTCGCCGCGTTCGTAGCCGGTGATCGGCGAACCGGGGAAACTCGCCGCGACGGCCGAGGTCGCGCCACGCCAGGCGTCGTCGAGAGCGCCGCGAGTGTGCAAATTGGACAGTCCGGCGAAGTCGCCGTCACGGTTGGCCGTCACCCCCGAGGCACCGTCGGACCACACCGCGACGGACGGATCGCCGAACCGGTCATCGTCCCGGGACCAGCCCGGTTCGAGGGACACCTGGGCCGTACGGCTGATCCACGTGGCTTCGAAGAGCACCTCGAAACCCTCGTGCGAAAGATCGAGGCAGCCGAAGCTGTCCTTCACCGAACAGCCCGGCGAAGTGTCGATCCCTTCCAGCACTTCCGGCATCGTCGCGTCCGGCGTCAGGGTCACCGCGTCCGGGTACAGCGGTGGCGTCCGGCGTGCCGACTTCCAGACGTGACGGGTGAAGGTCCCCGCGAATCCGTGTGCCCGGCAGACCGTGTCGCACCAGCGGGCGTTGACGCGCGCGGCGTCCGCTACGCCCGCGCGAACCACAGGACGTCCGGTTCACCTTGCGGCACCGGGATCTTCAGCTCCCGCACCTCACTGAACCGCGCTCGCAGCCGCCTCGCGAACGACGGCGCCGACTCCGCGCTCCACACCGCGAGCACGCCGCCGGGCCGCAGCCGCGCGGCGAGCATGTCGAGCCCGTCGCTCCGGTACAGCTTCGCGTTGCCGTCGGTGACCGTCCACTCAGGACCGTTGTCGATGTCCAGGCACAGCGCGTCGAACCGCTCCTCCGTCCGGCGCAACCACTTCACCAGATCGGCCTCGACGACGGTGACCCGCTCGTCGGAAAGGGCGTCGTCGTGGACGTCCTTGAGCGGGCCCTCGCGGTTCCAGCCGATCACCGCGGCTTCGCGCTCGACGACCACGATCTCGCCGACACCGGGGTGATCCAGCGCGGCGCGCAGCGAATAGCCGACGCCGAGGCCGCCGATCAGCATGCGCGCCTTGCCCGGCACCAGATCGGCGGCCACCGAGACGAGCAGCCGTTCGGATTCCCCGTTCCGGGTGTCCATCAGGAAGACACCGTTGGCGATGACCTCGAAATCGTTCCCGGCCCGGCGAAGTACCAATTCGCCGCTCTTCCCCGCCACTGTGTCGAGCACGTCGGTCATCCGGGCAGCTTATCGGCGACGGTCACAGCAGGCCCGCCATTTTGTACAACACGAGACTGCCCGCGACGGCGACGTTGAGGCTCGCCCCGATGCCCACCATCGGGATTTCGACGACGGTGTCGAGCAGATCGAGCGCTTCCGGCGGAATGCCCTGTTGCTCGTGGCCCAGCACGACGATCGTCCGGCCCCGTGCGGACGGGAGATCGGCGAGGCGCACGGCTTCGTCGGCCAGTTCGACACCGACGATCGCCGTGCCCGCCGCCCGCTCCCGCGTCAGCCAGCCCGGCGGGTCGTGGACCCAGTGCACACAAGCCGGGCGCCGCAACGTGTTCCCGCGGCGCAGTGCCTCCGGCACCCACGGAAACCTCGGCACGGCGAGGCAGGCGCCCACCGCGTCACAGGTTCGCAAAAGGGTGCCGAGATTCGCGCCGTGCAGCGGCCACAGCGGTGCCGCGACGAGATGTCCCCAGCAGGAGTGGGTTTTCCTTCTTCTGGCCGCACGCAGTTCCGACGGTGTGCGGACCCGGATCGACGGGCTCACCGGCCGTGAGGCGTCGCGCCTCCAAGGATTTCGAGGATCATGCCCACACTGTAGCGGGATCACCTCCGGCACTCCTAACCTTGAAGCCTCGGAGGTGGTAGTCATGCAGGCGACCGTCGGAGACGAGATCCACGTGCACGGGCGCACGGTGGGATCCGTTGGACAGCGCGGCGAAATCCTCGAAGTACGCGGCGAACACGGTGGCCCGCCGTATCTCGTCCGGTTCACCGACGGGCACGAAGGACTGGTCTTCCCCGGTCCTGATTGCGTGGTCCAGTCCCGCGGCGATTAGGCGTCACTCGGCCAAAGCGGGCTGCCTCACGCGGCTTCGCCAGCCCGCCACGACCACGAGAGCGGCGATCGCGGTCAGTACCGCCGCGATCTCGGGCAGCAGGAGCGGTCCGCCGCCGCTGAGCACCGCTCCCCCGACCAGGCCGGAGAGGCCGACGCCGAGATAGATGGCGGACGCGTTGAGGGAGAGGACGAGACCGGCGTTCTGGCTGGAGAGTTCGATCAGGCGGTGCTGGATTGGCGGGTTGATCGACCAGGTGGCCAGTCCCCAGAGGAACAGCACGAAGGCCGCGCCCGCGATGCTGGTCGCCACCAGCGGCAACAGCGCGAGGACCACGGTGATCCCGGCGAACACGACCAGCAGCGGTCCCCTGGCGCCCCAGCGGTCGGTCGCGCGGCCGCCGAGGACGTTGCCGAGCGCGCCGCCGGCGCCGTAGACGAACAGCAGCAGGCTGACCGTCGTGCCGTGGACGCCCGCCGTGGCGGACAGGACCGGCGAGATGAAGGTGTAGACGGAGAACGCGGCGAGGCAGCCGAGCACGGTCGCGCCGAGCATGGCGAGGACGCGCGGGTCCTTGGCGACGGTGAACCGTTCGGCCAGGCGGACCGGAGGCGGCGCCGGGACGGCGGGCAAGACCATCCGGACCGCGAAGGCGCCGAAAAGCGAGAAGGCCGCGACGAGTCCGAAGACGGCCTGGTAGCCGACGCTCTGCGAAAGCACGCTGCCGAGCGGGACCCCCAGGATCGTCGCGATGGTCAGGCCGCCGAAGACGAGCGCGACCGCGCGGCCCCGGCGTTCCGGCGAGGTGAGTTCGGCGGCGACGGCGCTCGCGGCCGGGGTGAAGACCGCCGCGCCGATCGCGGTCACGACCCGCGCGAGGAGCAGGGTCACGTAGCCGGGTGCGAGGGCGGCGAGGGCGTTGCCGATGGCGGTGACGACGAGGGCGGCGACCAGGAGCGTCCGCCGTTCCCAGCGGCCCGTGACCGCGGCGAACAGCGGTGAGCCGACGGCGTACGCGATGGCGAAGGCGGTGACCAGTTGCGCGGCGGCGGTCTCGGAGACCCCGAGCTCACCGGTCAGCGCGGGCAGCAGCCCGGCGACGACGTAGCCGCTGGTGCCGACCGCGAAGGTGCCGAGCGCCAGCACCGCGGTCCTGGGTGGTGCGAAAGTCATGACTCCCCAGCTCCAGACCCCCTTTTGCGCCCGGTCCCGCTCCCAGCCGAGATCGCGATTAGGGGGCGGAAGTCGCTCCGGGCCCCGGTCGCCCAGGTGCCGCCCGGATCGCGATTAGCCCGCGAAAGTCGACCTGGGTCGCGGGGCACCCGGCCGGCGCCGGATCGCGTTTAGCCCGCTAAAGGCGCATGGGGGTCGTTGTTCGACGGTTGTCGTAGTTCGATGGAGACCGTACTACGAACTCGCGGAAAGTTCGAGGGGCGTCGTACTATGGACGGATGGCCGCGACCACGACCCCGCAGTACGTCTACCCCGGGCAGGACGAGATCCGGATCGAGGCGGTCCTCTCCGCACTCGCCGACCCGGTGCGGCTCGACATGGTCCGCCAGCTGGCCGAACCCGGCACCGAGATCTCGTGCAGCGGTTTCGACGTCGCCGTGACCAAGTCCACACTCACTCATCACCTGCGCACCCTGCGCGAAGCAGGCATCATCATGGGCCGCCAGCAGGGCACCGCGCGCTACAACTCCTTGCGCCGCAACGATCTCGACGAGCTCTTCCCCGGCCTCCTCCAGGGAGTGCTCGCCGCCCGCCGCTGAGGGTGGGCAGCCTCACCCGAAACCGGGATGACAAAAGCCCCCGTGATCCGTTGAACTGGACGCAGGACAGCTCGTCGACGTCGGGGCCGAACGCGCTGTCTTCTTTTGTGTCCGAGACCTAAATCGATTCAGTTGCCCATCCGCGACGGTGGGCGAGTAATCGTTTACTCACGTACGACCCTCGAAGGGAGAGCCGTGCCCGTCGCGCTGCTCGCGCTCGCCATCGGTGCCTTCGGCATCGGGACCACCGAATTCGTCATGATGGGCGTGCTGCCCGAAGCCGCCGCCGATTTCGGCGTGTCGATCCCGTCCGCCGGCTACCTGATCTCCGGTTACGCCCTCGGCGTCGTGGTCGGCGCCCCGCTGCTCACCGCGGTCGCCGTCCGGCTGCCGCGCAAGACCATGCTGCTGGCGATGATGGGGCTGTTCACGCTCGGCAACGTCCTCTTCGCACTGTCGCCGAACCAGGAGTTCGGCGTCGCCTTCCGCTTCCTCGCCGGCCTGCCGCACGGCGCGTTCTTCGGCGCCGGCGCGGTCGTCGCGTCCAGCCTGGCCAAGCCGGGCGAACGCGCCAAGGCCGTCTCGATGATGTTCATGGGCCTGACCCTGGCCAACGTCGTCGGCGTCCCGCTGGGGACGCTGCTCGGCCAGAAGGTCGGCTGGCGCGCGACCTTCGGCGTCGTCGCGGTGATCGGCCTGGTCGCCATGGCCGCGATCGCGAAACTGGTCCCCCACCAGGGCAAACCGGTCGAGCCATCGCTGCGCGGCGAACTCGGCGCCTTCCGCCGTCCGCAGGTGTGGCTCGCGCTCGCGATCGTCACCTTCGGCCTGGGCGGCGTGTTCGCCTGCCTGTCCTACATCGCGCCGATGCTGACCGACGTCACCGGCTACTCGCCGTCGGACGTCACCCTGCTGCTCTCGCTGGCCGGGGTCGGCATGACGATCGGCAACTACCTCGGCGGCAGACTCGCCGACAAGGCGCTGATGCCGAGCCTCTACGTCTCGCTGTTCGGACTGGCCACGGTGCTGGCGATCTTCACCTTCACCGCGAACGGGAAGGTCGGCGCGGCGGTGACGATCTTCTTCGTCGGCCTCGCCGGTTTCATGATCGGCCCGATGATGCAGGCCCGGATCATGGAGAAGGCCGGCGGGACGCCGTCGCTGGTCTCCGCGGCCGTGCAGTCGGCGTTCAACATCGCGAACTCGATCGGCGCCTACCTCGGCGGCCTGGTGATCGCGGGCGGCCTCGGCCTGGTCGCCCCCAACTGGGTCGGCGCCTCGCTGGCCGTGCTGGGACTTTCGCTGGCCGTCGTCTCCGGTGGCCTCGACCGCCGCGAAGCCCGGCTCACGCCCGCCATGGCCTCCTGATCGGCCACCGGCGGTCCTCTCAGGACAGAGGGCCGCCGGTGATCGTGAAGGCGATGAAAAGGATCAAGACAGAAAGCGCGCCATAAGTCAGGACGTCGACCGGCTTGCCCCGGATCGCCAGCAGCCCGGCCTTCGCGTTCGGCAGGACCGCCCTCAGCAGCCCCGCGAGCATCAGCGCCCCGCCGATCAGCGCGGCCCCCTGACGCCAGTGGTACTGCCCGATCCGCAGGGCGGCGACGGCCACCACCAGCATCACCAGCAGGAACGGCAGGTGATGGAGCAGTGCCCCACGGTCACGCCGCTGTCCGGCCAACGTCATCAGTCCTCGTCCTTCACGGCCTCGCGGGCAAATCGGGTCACGCCGTCAGTATCCCGGGTGAGTCATCCGGCAGCAGGTCAGGGCGTCTTCCACATTGTCAAGAGCGGCAAAACCCACATGCGGGGTGCACACGAGCGCGGATACGGTCAAAATGTGACCGTGGCACAACCGACGACTCAGCTGAACGCGACCGAGCAGGACACCCTGGTCAAGCAGATCGGCCTCGCCCTGCTGCGGGCCGCGCCTCGTGATTGGCGGAAGGTGACCGCCGAGTACCGAGCCGTCGGCAGGTACCACGAGATGACCGGCGAGATCATCACCGAGGACGGCACCGCGCACGAGTGGGTCGCGACCCACGACATCGCGACGCTGTTCGGCAGGCTGCGTGCCGGGATGTACCGCGACGGCCGCGGCACCTGGTTCAACGCCCGGTACCAGCTCGATCACCCGTCCAGCTACAACCTCGAGTACAACCGCGACGAGCCCCAGTGGCGCCTCGCGCCGCCTCCGCAGGCACTCTCCGACGAACTGCGCATGTTCCCCCGCTCCGAGGAGAACGTGCCCGAATGGCTGATCCGGCGCATGTCCGGCCTCAGCCCCGAGCAGCCCGGACCGCATTTCCGCATCGCCCGCATCTTCGACACCATCGGCCCGGCCGGGCGTCCGGTGATCAACCGGCCCGACCTGGAGATCGAGGAGCAGGACAGGCTGCTCGAATACCTCGACCACGCGCCGCTGGTGGTCACCGAGCGCGGCTACGACATCGACAGGCTCGCGCAGACCCCCGAGGCCACCGTCCCGGTCGCCTTCCACAGCGACGGACAGTGGATCTGGCCCGCCGCCGTCAACTTCTACCTGCGCGAGTACGGCGTTTCGCCGGAGCTCGACCTGATCGACCACGTCCGGCAGAACGGCTTCACGCTGCCGGAGGTCGACGACCCGACGCTGCAGGCCGCTGCGGGGTACCTCACCCGGGGGAATCCGCCCCCGCAGCAGCGCCCCAACGGCCCGGGTGGCCCCAACGGCGGCCCGGGTGGGCCCGGGGGCCCGCCTCCGCAGGGCCCGCCCCAGAACGGCCTCTCGCAGAACGGCCCAGGACCGAACGGACCCGTGCCGCCGCAGCAGCCCGCGGTCAACCAGGGCGGGCCCGGTCAGCCGGGACCCAACGGTCCCGCGGGTCCCGGCCCGAACCAGGCCGCTCAGCCGCCCGTCCCGCCGCCGCACCAGCAGGGCCCGGACCCCGCGGTGGTGGCGGCCGCGGCCGCGGCACCGGTCGCCGCCGCGGCGGCCGTTCCCGCGGCCGAGGCGAGCGTTCCGGACCAGGCCGAGCAGGCCCAGCGGTACGAAGAGGACTACGACACCCAGGACTACCAAGCGCAGGACTTCCACGAAGCCGCCGCCGAGCAGCAGTACGAAGCCGGCTACGAGGACCAGTACGCGCACGAAGAGGCGCCCTTCCGCGAGTCCGAACAGGACGCGTACACCGACGAGGCCCGACAGGACGACGCGCCGCATCAGCACGCGGAGCCCGAGCCGGAGCCTCAGGTCGCCGACCCGGAGGCCACCACGTACGCGCGGGCCCCGCAGGTCGACGCCTACGAGCAGCCTCGCGAGGAAGCTCAGGACGCGTACCCCTCGCAGGAGGAGAACCAGCCGTACACGCCCCCCGAGCTGGAGTCGACCACCGGCTACACGCCCGTCGAGCAGGCCGACGCCGGTCCTGAGCTGCCCCTCCTGACGCACGACGCGGAGCCCGACGTTCCTCCGCTCTCGGACTCCGAGGTCACGCAGGTCGACGGCCCACCGCAGGAGCGGGGGACCTTTGCTACCGCCCCTGTGTCCCGCCCGGAGCCCGAACCGCAGCGTGAAGAAGCGCCGCGCCGCGCCGCCCCGGAGCGGCCTCGCCGCGACGAGCACCCGGTGCCGGCGCTGAACGAGCTGCAGTCGAAGTTCGACGACCTCGACGTGCCCGAAGACGTCTACCGCATCGGCGGCCCCGCGGAGCACGGCTGGAGCGTCGAGCAGGTGGACGGCGGCGGCTGGCGGGTCGGCTGGTACGACGGGAAGCTGACCAATCCGGCGGTGTTCGGTGACGCCGAGGACGCGGCCGCGTTCATGCTCGGCAAGGTCCTGCTGAACCCGAACGGTGCTCCGCCCGCCGACGAGCCGCACTTCGACGAGCCTGCCGCCGTCGAAGAGCAGCCGGTCGAGGAGCCGCCTCCGGCTCCGGCCCGGCCCGTGCTGACGACGCTCTCCCCCGAGATCGCGACCGGTTCCCATCCGGTGCCGCCGCGGGAGTCGATCCCGGCACAGGAGCAGACGGCGTTCACGACGGCCGAGGAACTGCTCGGGGACGATCTGGACGACGAGCCCGCCCCCGCACCGGTCCCGCCCGCGCCTCCGGTGCGGCCGCCGAACCCGGCGCTGGCGAGCCCGCCGCCCGCCCCGCCCCGGCGCGAACCACCGGTGACGCCGCCTCCGCCGCCGATGCGGCGCGAGGAACCGGCCCGCCCGCAGGTCTCGGCGGCCGGACCTCCCGACGCCAAGCAGAACTGGCCGATCTCGCCGCTCAACGGCGAGCCGCCGCTGACGCTGTTCCGCGGCAAGGAACTGCGTGAGCTGCCCGCGGGCAGCGAGCTGGACCGCTTCGGTGGCCCGAACGGCAACCTGACCTACGCGGCCGGGACGCCGTTCGAGGAGCGCTCGCTCGTGCCGGAGTGGGTGAACCGGCCGTACCACGTGTACCGCGTGCAACGTCCGCTCGAAGCGCTGGCCGGTGTCGCGATCCCGTGGTTCAACCAGCCCGGTGGTGGGTCGGCGTACCTGCTGCCGGCGTCCATCGAGGAACTGCTCGCCGAGGGCGACCTCATCGAGCTGGACCCGGGCGAACCGCCGATCGACTAGTCACCTCGCGTGCTATGAAAGGCCCGTTACTTGCAAAATTTGCAAGTAACGGGCCTTTCATAGCGTCCAGGGGGTCAGTGGATGACGAGGCCGTGTGCGGCGGCGTAGGCCACCGCGGTCTCGGTGTCGACGTGGACGCCCGCGAGATTCGCCTGCACCAGGCCGTTGGCGTCGATCCGCGCTCCGCGCAGGTCGGCACCTTCGAATTTCGCTCCGGCCAGCCGGGCACCGGTGAGGTCGGCGCCGCGCAGATCGGCGCCGGTGAGGTCCGCCTCGGTCAGGTTGGCCTCGCGCAGCCGCAGCCCGGAGAGATCCACTTTGGACAGTCGATTGCGGCTCAGCGAGACCAGCGAGAGATCGCATTCGGTGAACGCGACCTTCTGGAATCGGCAGTCCACAAAGGACGATCCGAGCATCGAACAGGAGCTCCACCGGGTACCGGCGAGCACACTGCGGTCGAAGGTGCAGGACCGGAACGCCGACGCCTCGTGGCGTGAGCCCTCGAAGTCGACCTTGGTGAAGTCGCATTGGTCGAAGGTGCAGCCCTGGGTGCGCAGCCCGCGCAGGTCGGCCTCGGTGAAGTCACAGCCGACGAAACTGCGTTTTTCCCACCATTGCTGGGAAAGGACGGCTTCTCGGTAGTCTTCCGCGGTCTCGATCACCCGTTCAGGATCGCATACCCGCTCAAGCCCAGGTGATCCCGTCGAACAACGCGCGCAGCTTCGCCGCCCGCGCCCCCGACGACGCGGCGATCCAGCCGATACGGCCGAGCAGATGGGCACGGAAGTCCGGATGCGCGGCCCGGTTCTGCGCCTCCGGCCCGGTCCGGACGCAGTTGTGGAGCAGCGCGCGCAGGGCGTCGTAGTCGGCGCGCGTCGCGGCGGGCGCGCTGTTGACCACCAGGCCCGCGACCCGTTGCCGCTGGTGTGCGCCCGCGATCGACGTCTTGTCGTCCCGCAGCCGGAAGCCCTCGTCGGTCACGATCCGCCGGACGCCGGGCAGCAACCGGTGCAACGGCAGGAAATCCCCGGAGAACGCCAGATCGTCGGCGTACCGCGTGTAGGCCGCGCCCAGTGACCGTGCGAGACCGTCGAGCCGCCGGTCCAGATGGTGCGTGACCGCGTTCGCCACCGCGGGCGAGGACGGCGCGCCTTGCGGCAGATGCGTGGCCGCCAGGTTCCTCAGCAGCCGCACCCGCGCGGGATCCCGCCGCCCCTCGGGCACGGCGGCGAGAACGTCGGGCGGGGCGGCCGTGGTGAGCACGCCCGCGAGGGCTTCCGCCACGGCGGGCGGGTACCCGGCGAGCGCGAGCAGGGCCGAGATCCGGCGCGCGGACACCGCCGGGAAGAACCCTTCGAGATCCATCCTGACCACGGTCTCCCGGCCGGCGTGCGGGGTGGCGCACGACATCGCCGAACGTCCGCGCCGGAACCCGTGTGCGGCCTCGTGCACCGGCAGCGCCTCGACGACGTGCCGCAGGATCCGCCGCTGCAGTTCGGCGAGCCGCGGCTTCGGCCGCTCGATGAGCCGCACCCCGCCCGAAGCGGTCGGGATCCACCGGTGGCCGTAGTGCCGGACCGGATCGGCCGCGCGCCGGCGCCGGTTCCAGCCCTTCGTGTCGGCGAACCACGAGAGTTCACCGGTCGTCAGGTCGAGCGCGGCGGCGCAGTCGTCGAAGGTCGCCCAGCGGGCCACCTGCCACCGCCAGACCGGCATCGGCCCGAGGAGCGACGCGGAGGTGACTTTTCTCCTGTCATCCGCGCGGACCCGTACGCGAAGCATGCCGCGCTCGCGCGGGGCGCCGTGTCTCGCTGTCGTCTTGCTCCCCGGGGTTGCCCCGGAGTGGGTGGTGATCCACCGGCTCACCTCCGCGTCGCTGTCACCACCCTACCGACTTCAGCGACTCGGAATGATCTTCGAACCCGAGACGTACCGCATGGCCTCGATGAACTTCGGGTCGTTCATGCGGCGTTCCATCTCGGGGAAGTCGAGGTCGACCAGCCGGGTCTGGATCCACCACAGGTTGCCGAACGGGTCGCGGACCCGGCCGACGCGGTCACCGAAGAAGAGCTCGGTCTGCTTCGTGACCTCTTCGGCGCCCGCCTCGACGGCCCGGCGCTGCGTCTCCACGCTGTCCTCGACGTAGAGCCGCAGGTACGCCGGGGTCTCGATCCAGTCGTCCTGCGCGTCGAACAGCATGACGACCGAGTCGCCGACGCGGACCTCGGCGTGCCCGATCTTCCCGCCCTCGACGTACACCGGCTCGCCCATCAGCTCGGCGTCGAAGACCCGCTTGAGGAAGTCGATCACGCCCGCGGTGTCGCGCGAGATGATCCACGGGGTGACCGAGTGGTAGCCGGCGGGGATGGGGTTGCTCATCAGGGTTCTCCTCAGTCGTCGTGGTGCGTTGAGAAGAACGCTAAAGGGCGTATAGGACAGATCTTGTCCTAATGCGATTTCAGCAGGAACGAGGGCTTCGTGTCCCGCCACTCCGGCATGTCCAGCGCGTTGAGCGCCTCGACGATCCGCTTCTCCTCGTACCGGAAATGCGTCTCCATGATCGCCGTGAGGCCGTCGAGTTCCCGCTGGACGTGCAGGATCTCGGCCGGGCTCGACGCCGGGCCGACGCCGCCGACCAGTTCTTCGAGCCGTTCGATGATCCCGGTCATGACGTCGTGGTCGTGCGCGAGTTCTTCGAGCACCGGCCGCAGTTCGGGATATTTCTCCGACAGCACGAGGAAAGCGCCGCCGTCCTCCCCGGTGTGATGCCTGGTCAGCGCCGAGCAGAAGGTGAGGCAATGCGCGCGAAGATCGCGCAGCCGCTCGGCACGCCCGTCCGCGACCGACCCGAGGTCGTCGTGCAGCGTGGCCAGCTCTTTACGCAGCCAATTGTGAACCTGAACGAGTTGATTTCCGAACGCCGTCAACCGGCCGTTCGATGAAGAAGGGGTTTCCATGATTTCCCATGGTCCGACGCCTCCGCGCCCACGACGGTCTCTTTGCCGGGTGCACTGCGACGTTGATCGAACTACAACATGGACACCGCCGGGCCGTCAAGTGAGGTCAATGGAAGTCACGGGACTTGGCGGTGATCCGCAGCGGCAGGTGCCGGATCTGTTCGGCGAGGACGTTCACCACCTCCCCGGTGCGCTCGACCACACCCCGGATCAGCAGCGCCGGACTGCCGCGCGCGACCCGGTGATAGCGCTGCCACACGCCCATCGTGCAGATGATGTTGATCATCCCCGTCTCGTCCTCGAGGTTCATGAAGGTGACACCGCCCGCGGTCGCCGGCCGCTGGCGATGGGTCACCGCGCCACCGGTCAGCACCCGCGTGCCGTGCGGGACCTCGCGCAGGCCCGCCGCCGTGACGACGCCGAGTTCGTCGAGATTCTCCCGGATGAACTGGGTCGGGAAGCTGTCCGGCGACACCCCGG
Organism: Amycolatopsis sp. lyj-90; assembly: GCF_046549035.1. NCBI lineage: Bacteria > Bacillati > Actinomycetota > Actinomycetes > Pseudonocardiales > Pseudonocardiaceae > Amycolatopsis > Amycolatopsis sp. lyj-90. The sequence continues at coordinate 252,597 of NZ_JAJPWP010000010.1, read as the reverse complement.
TGGCCCAGACATCCGCGGCCGCGACGTCGATTTCGTCCATCCCCGGCAACATCGGCGCCTTGACACCGGTGGCGAGACCGGGGAGTTTCTCCAGGCTTTCGTCGGCGACCGCGCCCGCCGCCCAGAGCGCGCTCCGCCTGCTCTCGCCGAAACAACCGAACGCGCCCGCCGTGGCCAGCGCCTCGACCTGAGGTTTGGTCAGCCGCACCCGCCGGGCGACCTCGGGCAGATCCGCGAACGGGCCGCCGCGCTCTCGCTCTTCGACGATCACCTTCGCCAGGTTCTCGCCGATCATCCGCACGGTGGACAGGCCGCCCCGCACGGCGAGCAGTTCTCCCCCTTCCGGCAACGGTTCCAGCGTCGCGTGCGGGAGGCTCGCGTTGATGTCGGGGCCCAGCACCTTCACCCCGTGCCGCCGCGCGTCGGCGACCAGCGACTGCGGCGAGTAGAACCCCATCGGCTGTGCGCGCAGCAGCCCGGCCAGGAACGCGTCCGGGTGGTAGTACTTGAAGTACGCGCTCGCGAACACCAGCAGGGCGAAACTCAGCGCGTGACTCTCCGGGAAACCGAAATTCGCGAACGCCTTGAGCTTGCCGAAGATCTTCTCCGCGAGCTCCTCACCGATGTCGTGCTTCGCCGCGCCTTCGAGGAATCGGCGTTTGAGCCGTTCCATCTTCTGCTCGGAACGCTTCGCACCCATGGCGTGCCGTAACTGATCGGCCTCCGCCGGGGTGAAATCGGCGACGTCGAGGGCGATCTGCATCATCTGTTCCTGGAACAACGGGACGCCGAGGGTCTTCTTCAGCGCGTTCTCCAGTTTCGGATGGTCGAAATCCCATTTCTCCTGCTCGTTCTTGCGCCGGATGTAGGGATGCACCGAACCGCCCTGGATCGGACCGGGCCGAATGAGCGCGACCTCGACCGCGAGGTCGTAGAACTTCTTGGGACGCAAGCGGGGCAGGGTGGCCAGCTGCGCGCGGCTCTCCACTTGGAAAACGCCGATCGCGTCGGCACGGCAGAGCATTTCGTAGACGTTCTGATCCTTGAGATCCAATTCGGAGATGTCGACCTCTTCCCCTTTGTGGTCGTGAACCAGATCTATCATATAGTGCAGGGCCGACAACATCCCGAGTCCGAGCAGATCGAATTTGACCAGTCCCGCGGCGGCGCAGTCGTCCTTCTCCCACTGCACGACACTGCGGTTCTCCATCCTGGCCCATTCGATCGGCACCACCTCGCTCACCGGCTGTTGGCAGATCACCATGCCGCCGGAATGAATGCCGAGATGCCGGGGGAAGTCTTCGAGTGCGCAAGCGAGTTCGACGACTTCGCCGGGAATGTCGTGATCGTGGTCCTTCTCCGTGGACCGCAACGCGCCCCATCGGTCGATCTGTTTGCTCCACGCGTCCTGCTGGCCGGGTGAATATCCCAGTGCCCGCGCCGCGTCGCGGACCGCGGACCGCGCCCGGTAGGTGATCACGTTCGCCACCTGCGCGGTGTTCAGCCGCCCGTATTTTTCGTAGACGTACTGGATCGCCTCTTCGCGGCGGTCGGATTCGATGTCGAGGTCGATGTCCGGATAACCGTCGCGGTCGGGGGCGAGGAACCGTTCGAAGAGCAGTCCGTAGCGCACGGCGTCGACCTTGGTGATGCCGAGCGCGTAACAGACCGCGGAATTCGCGGCCGAACCCCGGCCCTGGCAGAGGATGTCGTTATCCCGGCAGAACCGCACGATGTCCCAGACGATCAGGAAGTAGCCGGGGAAGCCCAGCTTTTCGATGATCTCCAGTTCGTGCGCGATCAGCTTCCGGGCTTTTCGGCGGTACTCGGCGGTCTTGTTCTTCTCGTGGTCCTTCGCGCCCTTGAGAGTGAGTTCCTTCAGGTAGGACGCTTCGGTGTACCCCGCCGGAACGTCGAACGGCGGCAGCTTCGGTTCGATGTGATGCAGTTCGAACGCGCATTCCCGGCCGAGCAGCGCCGCGCGCTGCACCGCACCCGGGTACCGCGCGAAGATCTCGGCCATCTCCTCCCCCGACCGCAGGAACGCCGTCCCCGCGGCGGGCAGCCAGCCCTCCATGTCCGCCAGGCCCCGCCGGGCGCGGATCGCACTGAGCGCGTCGGCGAGCGGGGCCCGCTCCGGCCGCGCGTAATGCGCCGCCGTGGTCGCCACCGTCGGCAGCCCGAATTCCGCGGCCATCTCGCTCAGCAGGTCGTTGTGCGTGCTGTCCAAGGGGAGGCTGTGGTCGATGAGTTCGACGTAGACGTTCTCCCGGCCGAAGCAGTCGATGAGTTCCTTCAGTTTCTCCACGGCCGCGACGGGACCTCCGGCGACGAGGGCCTTGCGCACCGCGCCCTTGCGGCAGCCGGTGAGCACGACGCACTTCCCGTTGACCTCTTCGGCGACCGCGCGCAGGTCGTAGACCGGCCTGCCTTTCTCGGCTCTTTCCTTGGGCGACAAGGATTCCCTGTCGAAGCCGTACAGCTGCCCGGCGGTGATCGCGCGGTTCAGGCTCAGGTAGCCGTCCTGTTTCTTGGCCAGTAAGAGGAGGTGCTCGCCTTCGGGATCGGCGAACCCGTTCTGCGGTCCGGACAGGCCGAAGCTGAGCTCCGTGCCGAAGACGGTGTGCACGCCCAGTTCCCTCGCCGCTTCCGCGAAGCGCACCACGCCGTACATGCCGTCGTGATCGGTGAGGGCGATCGCGTCCAGGCCCAGCCGCGCGGCCTCCTCCACCAGTTCCTCGGGATGGCTCGCCCCGTCGAGGAAGCTGAAGTTCGAATGGCAGTGCAGTTCGGCGTACGGCACCCGGCGCGCGGTGGCCCCGTCGTCCTCGCCGATCTGCCCCGCCAAGTCGGGGGGACGCTCGTAGCCCTCCCGTTTGGCGCTCCAGGCGGGGCTGTCACCGCCGTCGCCGCGCTGGACCTCGCCCGCGAGTTCGCGGGCGAGGTCCTTCCACGGCTTCGGTGGGTTGTTCCAGCCCATCGGTCACCGATTCTCGATCGAGCGTCTCGGCGGGGGGACGAACACTTCCGCTCGCGGGACGCACGCCGCCCAGGCCGTGTCCAACTCGGCACGCTGTACCGGGATGGCCGGTTCCTCCAGCCATCGCCGCACCAGCCGCGTGTACTCCTCGTCCATGGTCAGTCGTACTTCCCTTCCAGCGTCCACATCGGGTTTTCGTGGTGTTCGAAGCGGAGCAGCACCGCCTCCTCCGCGTCCGGCCCGTCGGCCAGCAGCACCTGCAACCGGATCCGGGTCCCCGACCGCGCGTGGCCCGCCCCGGCCCGGACGCCGACCAGCCACGGCCCCGCCCAGGCGAGGACCTGGCGCGGCTCACCGCCCTCGAAGCTCACGAGGAACGGTGTGGCGGTGACCCGGCGCCGCGCGGTGATCTCCACGACGCTCCCGTGTTCGTCCAGCACCTGGGCGGGCACCGGCCGGGGGAACACCGTCGCCGGGGAAGGCGACGGGAGCCGTCCGGCCCAGTTCGCGTCCGCCAGCGCCGACCTCTCCCGCCTGTCGCCCCACGGCACCAACCGGACACGCTCGGCGGGATCGCGGCCGCCGTCGAGCACCGCGGTGAAGACGCTCTCCGGGCCGAGCAACCCCTGCACCCGCACCAGGGCACGGGCGGCGCGCTCGCCGGACATGCCTTCGTCCTCTATGGACGGACGCAGCGCGCCCGCCGCACCTGCCTGCCACAACCCGAGCTGCAGCGACCGGCCCTCGACGGTCTCCTCCGGCTCCAGCCGCAGCCGCACGACGCCGGATCGGGGCCGCGCCGAGGTGTCCCGGACCTTCAGCCAGCCTTCGAACTGCCAGCGCACCCTGTCCGCGACGCCGGACGGGGTCAGCGGTTCGGCACAGCGCCACACTCTGCCGAGTTGTTCGCCGGTCTCGGTGGTGGCGTAGATGCCGAGGCGGGTACAGGCCAGCCCGTGCGCGGCGAGCCCGGCGTGGAAGCGCTCACCGAGCCCCTTCGCCACGAACGCGGCGGCGTCGACCCTGTCGATCGGCGAGTCGAACGCCTTCGCGAGCGAGAGTTCCGGCGGTGGACGGCGGCGCAGCGGCGGACGTTCGGACCGCCCTCGTGCCAGCCGGTGAGCGAGGACGCCCTCCATCCCGAAACGCGCGGAGACGTCGCTTTCGCCGAGCGCCGCGAAGGCACCCAGCGTGCGAAGTCCCAGCTGCCGGAGCAAGGTGACCAGCTCGGTTCGCCCTGCTTCGGGCTGATCGAGCTCGCGAATGGGCAACGGGGCGAGGAAATCCGCGGTCTCGCCCGGCTCGACCAGTGTCGAGCGGCGGGCCGCGAGCGTCGCGGCGAACAGGCCGTCGGCGACGCCGACCTGACATTCCACCCCCGCCGCCACGGACACCTCGTCCACCAGCCTTTCGAGGAGACCGTGCTCGCCGCCGAAGTAACCGGCCGCGCCGTCGACCGGGACGGCGACGATCCCCGGGCGGACGACCTCGACGCCGACCGCCAGCTCCTCCACCGCCTGCGCGACGGACTCGAAGAGCCGGGCGTCACGACCGTCGTCCTCGCCGAAGACCGCCAGATCCGGGCAGGAGGACTGGGCCTCGCGCCGCCGCATTCCGCGACGGACGCCGAATCCCCTGGCCACCGCCGTACAGGCGACCACGCGGTTCGCCGAGAAGACCGCGGCCGGACGGCCGACGGGCTCGCCCGCGACGGCTGCGGCGGCGACCGCGGGCCAGTCCGGGCACCACAGCACCAGCATGCGTACAGGTGGGTTCACGCCGTCCCCCACCTCGCCGCGGTCGCGGTGGGGAAGTCGGCCTTCTCGACTTCGCCCTCGCCGGGGAACCGCAGCAGCGCCGACATCGGCCGGGCGGCCGCACCCCGGCCACCGGCCCGCACCTCGACCTCACGGGTCCGCAGGTAGCCCGAGCCGCCGCCGGTGAAGCCCGTCCAGCGCGCGCGACGGCAGCTCAGTTCGACCTCCGCACCGGGCCAGGAACCCAGCGAAAGCAGCACCGAGCCACGGTTGCGCGCGCGGGCGGACAGCCGTCTCGCCACGTCGGGCCGGGCGAGCCCCGGACCGACGACCACGAGGTCGAAGCCGTCGAGCAGGGCCGCGGTCACCGCCGGGAACTCGGCACCGGGGCGGGGGACCAGCGCGAGCCTGCCCACCTCGACCCCGAGTTCCGCGGCGGCGACCACCCCGAGCGCGGGCAGGCCGACCGCGACCGCCCACGCACCGCCGGCGGTGGCGGCGGCGAGCAGGGTGAGCATCAATGACGTGGACCCCAGCACCGAAACGGTGCTCCCGCGCCGGAGCCCCGCAGCGGGCAGCAGACCGGACAACGCCGCGGACACCGGGAGCACCCTTCCCGTCGTCCTCGCGTGTTCGGCCGCGGAAGCCACGCCACTGGCCGTGCTCACTCCTGGCAAAGCCGCCAGCCTCGCCAACGGCAAGGCCCGTGCTTCGACCACCTCCGCTGTCACCGGACCTCGCCTCCCCACGACACCTGAACCGTCCTTTGTGGACGGTTTGAGGGTGCCACGGGGAAGGCGGCACATCGAACGCCTGTTCGATGTCTCCAGTACACCGGTCGGCGCAGCGGTTGTCAAGCGATGAGGGAACCGTCACCGGACCTGTCATCCTGGACGCCATGTCTTCGGAAGCCTTGCGCCGCGCGCTGTCCGACCCCGGCGAACCACCGCTGCGTCCGCTGCCGGACGAGGTCGCCGCCCTGCTGGAGCAGTTGGCCGCTCCCCCGCGGCTCGCCGCCCATCTGCGTGCGGTCCACGACGTGGCCCGCACGCTGGCCGACTGGCTGGAGAAGGAGTATCCGGCGGTGGACCTCGACCGCGAAGCGGCCCTTTTCGGCGCCGCGGTCCACGACATCGGCAAGACGGTTCATCCCGGGGAGCTGTCCGGACCCGGCTCCGCGCATGAGCAGGCGGGCTACGAACTCCTTCTGACCCGAGGAATCAGCGAAGAGCGGGCTCGATTCGCGCGAACGCACGCCGCCTGGCGTGAAGGCGTCGGCGTCGAGGATCTGCTCGTCAGCATCGCGGACAAGATATGGAAGGCGAAGCGCGTCGAGGATCTCGAACAGCTGCTGGTCGACCGCCTGACCGTCGCGAGTGGACAGTCGCCGTGGGAGGTCTTCATGGCGCTGGACGACCTGCTCGACCGGATCGCGGCAGACGCCGACGGGAGGCTCGCCTTCCAGGCGCGCCACCCCGTCGACGGCTGATCGGTCAGGCCACGCGAGGCAGCGGGGCCGGGTGATGGCGCCGGAAAGCGGGCGCGGAAGTGCCCGGCTCGCCGTGCAGCCAGTCGTAGAGGAAGTGGAACTCCGGCCCGAACCGGCTCGCCTCGGCGTTCGACCGCTCCGGTGACGTGGACGGCCAGCGACCGGTCTCGACGCGGTCCCGCAGCAAGCGCAACGCCGTCAGCTCCTCGGCCGCGGTGTGTTGACAGTGCCCGCCCCGGTTCACGAAAACCTGCCGGATCCGGGCGGGATCGACGCGGTCGCCATAGGTCCGCTCGTGCTCGGGGGCGACGCCGTCACCGATCGGGTGCAGCGTGACGATCGGCTGGTGGCCGCGTCCCGTCGGCGTTCCGACGCGGTCGAGCAGCCGGGTGGCGGCGTGGTCGGCCTTGACACGGGGCGCGGCGGCGAGCTTGGCCAGATCGGCGCCGAGGTCCAGGCCCGCGGCGCGGTAAGCCTGCTTCACGAGGTCACGTTCACTCGACCGGGCGAGCAGGCCGCCGTAGTCCACTCCGGTGTTCCCGGTCGGGTTGCCACCGGTCTGCTTCTCCAGATCGGCACGGTGCTCGCCCCAGGAAAGCTGGTCGTAGACCGCTTGGACGAACTTCGCCTGCTGGCGGATCTGCTCGGTGACGTCCGCGGAGCGGGGATGGTGCGCCGTCGACCAGCCGGGGACGTCGGCGAACGCGTTGGCGAGGGCGAGCCGCGCCCGTCCGCCGGGTGATTCCAGTGCCTTCGCGATCACCTGATGGGCTTTCGCGAGGTTCGCCCGCGGGTCGGCGATACGGACGATCTCGAGTTCGGGCGCCAGCAGCGTCCGGACCGCGAACCCGAGGTCCAGCGCCTGGCCGAACAACGCGGAGCCGCCGGCGACGGGACCGCACATCGCCAGTGCGCCGTCGATCCGATGCGGGAGCCGCTCGGACAGCAGGACCGCGTTGAGCCCGCCACCGGAAGCTCCCCAGGTGAGCACTTGGGCCGGGCGCCCGACGTTGCGGTCGAACCAGGACAGCAACGCCGTCTGATCGTGAACGGCTTCCCGGGCGGAGAAGCCGTTCGGCTTGCTGTAGAGCGACGCGGCCAGCGCATACCCCTCGCCGAGGAGGACGGGCTTGGCCTCCGGCCGGTTGGCGAGCTCGATCTCTTCGGGAACGTAGCCCGGCGGGTAGATCCCGTGGTTGTACAGCAGGAGCTTGCCGTTCCAGTTCGACGGCACCTCGACCCGGTACCGGGCGCCGTCGATCGCTCCGGTGTGGACACGGACGTCGTCCGTGGCGAGGGCGGGCGCACCGGTGACGATCAGCGCGGCGGCCAGGATTCCTGTCAACGTCATGCCGGAAATGCTGGCAGCGCAAGGCTTCGCGGGAATCCGTCGAGACGCGGCTTCTCGCCTACGCTTCCCGACGTACGAGCTCTTCCGCCAATTCGACGACGATCCCCTCAGGGCTGCGGACGTAGCAAAGCCGGTAGCTGTCCTCGTACTGGACCAGTTCACCGACGAGTTCGGCGCCGTGCGGCCGCAAACGCTCGAGGGCGTCGTCGATGTCCTCCACGGAGAACACGAAGTGACGGATGCCGGGCGTGTTCATCGGAGCGCGTGAATCGTCTGCCTGACCGGACGACGTCCGGTACTTGATGAGCTCCACACCGCCCTGGCCGTCCGGTGGCCGCAGCACCGCGATGTCCGTCCGGACCCCTTTCAACCCGGTGAGGCGATCGACCGTGTCACCCTCGAGCGACGCCTCGCCTTCCAGTTCGAGACCGAGTGCGATGAAGAACCCCTTGGCCGCTTCGAGGTCGTGGACGACCACGCCGACGTGTTCCAGTTTCTTGAGTGCCATGACAGTTCCTTTCAGGCGCTCTGACGGCGCATGAGCTCTTCGACGGCGGTGGGCAGTGTGGTCTCGAAGTCGATGAGCTTGACCCAGGTCGGGGTCACCACGATCCGGACCATGCCGTCGTAGAGCGACCGCACCTGCTTCTCCCACTCGACCCGCTGCTCGGGCGTCATCTCGTAGGTGCCGCTCCACTGCATGTACTCGTCGGGGATGCCGTCGACGTAGTCCAGCTCGACGGTGCCGCGGAGGAGCAGGATCTTCGGCGGGTGCGATTCGGTGTCGATGGTCAGGGCGACGGCGGGGTTGCGGCGCAGCGACGGCAGCTTCGGCGCGTTCGTCGGAGTGCACATGACGATCTCCTTGCCGTTCCAGTGGATGCCGATCGGGATCGACCGCGGCGTGCCGTCGAGCGCGGTGTAGGCCAGCCGGGCCAGGTCCCGGGCCAGGAGCTCCTGGCTGAGCGGGCGGTTCAGGATCTCGTCGATCGTGTTCTGCTGCATGTCGCTCTCCTCGGGTCGCTGTCTTCGCGGACACCCCAGGGACGCCGCCGTCCTCCGCACTTCGACACTCCAGAATGTGACCCGCATCACATCGCCTTTAGCGGGCTAAACGCGATCCGTTTGTCGAAAGCGCCCCCGGCCAGGCGTCGCCTCTATGAAGGCACACGAGAGAGGACAGTCATGGCGAAGAAATCCGAGGTCCGCTTCGAGGGCTTGATGCCCACCACGCCCGCCGACACCTGGGCCGCGATCACCACGGGCAGCGGCGGATGGCTCTGGCCGATCCGGTACGAGCCTCGCGACGGCGGCACCGAATCCGGCCTCACCCCGAACGGCGGCATGGTGACCGTCTGGAAACCGTCGAAACACTTCGTCACCTATGCCGAAGACGAGAAGGGCTGGTTCAACACCCTCGAGTACGTCCTCGAACCGAAGGACGGCGGCACGTACCTGCGCTACGAGCACACCACCGTCTTCGACGACTGGGCCGTCGACTACGACGCGTGCGAGCGTCACACGGCGTTCTACTACCACTCGCTGAGCGAATACCTGACGCACTTCAACCGGCGTCAGGCGAGGTACTTCAAGGCCGACGCGCCCGAAGCGTCGACGGCTCCGGAGGCGTTCGAGGCCGTGCGGGTGGCGATCGGCGCGACGGTCGCGGGCGATCAGGTGCGCTTCGAGGTGCCGGGCGCCGGCACCGTCGAAGGCGTCGTCGACTACCTGACGCCCGAATTCATCGGCGTCCGGACCGAAGACGCGCTGTACCGCTTCTACGGCCGGAACGCCTGGGGCTGGTCTGTCGGCATCGGCCATCACCTGTTCGCCGAAGACGCTGACGCGGACAAGGCCGAGAAGGCGTGGACGGCCTGGCTGAACGGCCTGTACGCCTAGCGGGGCAGGTTCTTCGCGAGCTCGGCGCCGACGGACTTCGCCGCTTCGGCGGACTCCGCGGGCGGGATCGGCGAGTTCGTGAAGAACCCCTTGTCCCAGCCCTTGTAGGTGACGAGGACGACGTACACGCCCTGGGTGAACCGCAGTTCGGCGCCACTGAAGGCACTGTCGGTGTCCAGGGAGACGAGAACCGCCTTCTCCCCGATCCCCTGCACCTGCTGCTGGCGCTCGGACGGCGCGGCCGACCCGACGGAGGACTTCGCCGCCCGCTCCTGGGCGTCCGGTCCTTCGTGGCGATAGACCATGACCTGGAGGGTGCGGTCGTGGACGTTGTCGCCGTCCGGCGCCGACCAGGAGCAGCCGACCTGCTTGGTGACGATGTCACCGGCCTTGATCTCGTTCTCGCGGGTGCCTTGGAAGCTGTTGGTGACCGTTTTGTTCAGGGCCTCCGGGGAGACCTTGCACTCGGTGGGCGGCTGCTCGGAGACCGGCGCCTTGCCGACCGACGAGTAGTACTCCGACGCGAAGATGCCGCCGGGGATGCCCAGTCCGAGCAGCACCACGCCGCCCACGATCAGGCCGACGATCAGCCCGGTCTTTTTCTTCTTGGGCGGCTGCCCGTAACCCGGCGTCGGCGGGCCGTACCCGGGCGGCGGACCGTATCCCGGGCCACCGGGTGCGCCGTACCCCGGGGGCGGGCCGTAACCCGGCTGCTGCCCGTAGCCCGGCTGGCCTCCTTGCCCAGGTGGCGGGCCCTGACCCGGTCCCTGGCCGTACCCCTGCGGCGGCTGGTGCACCGATCCTCCTAGCGATCCTCGCGTACGCGCGCGTCGCGATTAGCCCGCTAAAGGCGACACGCGGCCAGCATGGCACGGCGGCCCGGGGCGCGGGTGGCCAATGGGGCCGGCCCACCGAATCGAAGGCGACCACCTTGCCCCCGGAACGCCTTTAGCGGGCTAAACGCGATCGGCCGGATCGCGTTTAGCCCGCTAAAGGCGCTTTGACGTCAGTGAGCGAAGTGGCGCGTACCGGTGAGGTACAGGGTGACCCCGGCGGCCTCGGCGGCGGCGATGACCTCGGCGTCACGGATCGAGCCGCCCGGCTGGACGACGGCGCGGACACCGGCCTCCAGCAGGACCTCGAGCCCGTCCGGGAACGGGAAGAAGGCGTCCGAAGCGGCGACGGCGCCCTTCGCCCGGTCTCCCGCCCGCGAGACCGCGAGCCGCGAGGAGTCGACCCGGTTGACCTGGCCCATGCCGACGCCGACGGTCGCGCCGTCGTTCGCCAGCAGGATCGCGTTCGACTTCACCGCGCGCAGCGAACGCCACGCGAACTCGAGGTCGGCCAGCGTCCGCTCGTCGGCGGCCGCGCCGGTGGCCAGCGTCCAGTTCGCCGGGTCGTCGCCCTCGGCGGCGATCGTGTCGACGGTCTGCACCAGCACGCCGCCGGAGATCGGCCGGAACTCGATCGGATCCGGCGAAGTGATCGCGGGCAGCTTCAGCAGCCGCACGTTCTTCTTGCGCTGCAGGATCTCCAGCGCCTCGGCGTCGAAGTCCGGGGCCAGGACGACCTCGGTGAACACCTCGGAGATCTGCTCGGCGGCCTCGCGGCTCACCGGCCGGTTGGTCGCGATCACCCCGCCGTAGGCCGAAACCGGGTCGCAGGCGTGCGCCTTCCGGTGTGCCTCGGCGATGTCCTCGCCGACGGCGATCCCGCACGGGTTGGCGTGCTTGATGATCGCGACGGCCGGGGCCTCGAAGTCGTAGGCGGCGCGGCGCGCGGCGTCGGTGTCGACGTAGTTGTTGTACGACATGGCCTTGCCGTGCAGCTGTTCCGCGTGCGCGAGGCCGGGACGCCAGTGCTTGTACAGCGCGGCCTTCTGGTGCGGGTTCTCGCCGTAGCGCAGCACGTCGCCGCGTTCCCACGTCGCGCCGGTGAAGTCCGGGAAACCGGAGTCGTCCGCGGGCGCGTAGACGTTGGCGAACCACGCGGCGACGGCGGTGTCGTACGCCGCGGTGTGCGCGTAGGCCTGGGCGGCGAGCCGCTTGCGGTCGGCCAGCTCGAAACCACCGGCGGCGACGCGCTCCAGCACCCAGCCGTAGCGGGACGGGTCGACCACGACGGCGACGCTGCTGTGGTTCTTCGCCGCCGCACGCACCATCGCCGGGCCGCCGATGTCGATGTTCTCGACGCAGTCCTCCGGGCTCGCGCCCGAGGCGACGGTCTGTGTGAACGGGTACAGGTTGACCACGAGCAGGTCGAACGGCGCGATGTCCAGCTGCTTGAGCTGCTCGACGTGCTCCGGGCGGTCACGGTCGGCGAGCAGGCCCGCGTGCACGCGCGGGTGCAGCGTCTTGACCCGGCCGTCGAGGGACTCGGGGAACCCGGTGACCTCTTCGACCGGCGTCACCGGCACCCCGGCGTTCGCGATGACCTTCGCCGTGCCGCCGGTCGACACGATCTCGACACCCGCCGCGTGCAGCCCGGTGGCGAGTTCGAGCAGGCCGGCCTTGTCCGAGACGCCGATCAGCGCGCGCCGGACGGGACGCTGTCCCTGTGCGGTACTCACGAAAACCTCACCTTTCGTCCCTCGACCGCGCACCCGCTCCGGCCGAGCTTTTCGATCGTTTCCACCAGGAGCCTGCGTTCCACGGCCTTGATCCGCTCGTGCAGGACGTGCTCGTCGTCATCGGATTCCACGATCACCGGCTCCTGCGCGATGATCGGCCCGGTGTCGACTCCGGCGTCGACGAAATGGACCGTCGACCCGGTGATCTTGACGGCCATCGCCAGCGCGTCGGCCACGGCGTGCGCGCCGGGGAACGACGGCAGCAACGCCGGATGCGTGTTGATCACGCGGCCGGGGAACCGCGCGAGGAATTCGGCGCCGAGGATCTTCATGAACCCCGCCGAGACGACCAGGTCGGGCTGGTAGGCGGCGACGGCTTCGGTGATCGCCTTGTCCCAGGCCTCGCGGTCCGGATGATCGGCCATCCGCACGGTGAACGACGGCACGTCGGCGCGTTCGGCCCGCGTGAGCGCCTCGATCCCGGTGCGGTCGGCTCCGACGGCGACCACCTTCGCCGGGAAGTTCGGCTTTTCGACGGCGTCGAGCACGGCTTGCAACAGCGTGCCGGACCCGGACGCGAGGACGACGAGCTTCACCGGAGTGGGCAGGTCCAACCGACTAGCCAGAACGGGCTCCTTGCCACGGCGGTACGCACTCGGGCGTACGGCGCTTCACCTGGTCGCGACAACCCTAACGGTCGCCGCCGGGCGCGCTTTCGTCGCCGGACCCGTCGGTGGACTCGGTCACAGCGTCGTCGACGACACCGTCCTGCTCGGGCTCGGTTTCGGGCTCTGGTTCCACCGGGGTCTCGTCGTCGTCCTCACCCAGCTCGCGGGCGAGTTCCGCCTCGGCCTCGTCGTCGAATTCGTCGTCGTCGACGGTTTCGGCTCCGGTTTCGGGTTCGGTTTCGTCAGCCGCTTCGTCCTCTTCGGACTCGACGGCTTCCTCCTCGACTTCGGCGAGGTCTTCGGCGCCGGGTTCCCCTGGCGACTCGGGAGCCTCGTGCGCTCCGGCGAAGAACGCGACGAAACCGCCGGGGATGACGATCCAGCAGAAGGCGATCACCGACGCGACCCCGACCGGCACGCTGACCGGGTCGAACGGCCCGTCGCCGAGCCTGCCGCCGGCGAGGGTCCCGAGGACGACGCAGCCGAACGCGACGAGCGCGCCCGCGACGGCGACCGCCCGCATCCGCAGCATCGGATCCTCGTCGATCGTGCGGATCTTCCAGCCGACGAGCGCGCCGGCCAGCGCGGGCAGGAGCAGCAACGCGGGCCACCAGACAGCGTGGTGCGACGGGATCCCCGCCAGCACGGGCACCCCCGGCAGCTGTCCCTCCCGGTAGCCGAACATGCCGACGGTCAGCGAACCGACCGAGAACCCCGGCCCGGTGGTGAAGGACAGCGCGGCGACGACCGCGTTCGGCAGGTACGCCACGGAAAGCGCGAACAGACCGAAGCTCGCACCGAAAGCGGGCTCGAACAGACTGTCCACAGTGGACCACGAGAGCGCGGTGGCCGCGGTGAACACCACGGCGCCACTGGCGATCATCGCGGCGAGACCGAGCGCGCCCGCCCGCAGGCCTCGGACGGCCACCGGGTCGAACCGGTCCCGCACCGCGGCCGGAAGCCCACAAGTCTTGGCGATTCCCGCGACGGCGGCGAGCCCGGCGAAGAGCCCCGGCACGCAGAACGCGGTCAGCGGGTTGACCCCGATCGGCGATCCGCCGGCCAGCAGGGCGATGAGCACGCCGAACAGCGCGTGCGCCCCGGCTATCACCGTCACCACCGGGACCGCGTCCGCCGGGGTCCGGCCGCCGAACCGACGCGTGGCCCGCGCGGCCGCCCTCGCCGCGAGCCACCCGACGACGAGCGTCGGCAGCAGCGGCAGCACGCCGAGCGGATGACCGGCGAGTTCGAGTTCCACCTGCCAGGAAGCGAGCCAGCCCGGCCCGGCGGCGAGCAGCGCGCCGGTGGCGGAGAACCGGGACCGGTCGGCCGTGAACGCGACCACCGCGAGCACGGCCGCGACGGCGGTATAGGAGAAGAGCAAAGGCGCGCAGGCCGCGGCGAGCAACACCCGAACCCGCTTCGCCCTGGACACCTCCGGCTCGGGGACGAGGTCGCTCACCGGCTCTTCGCCCGGCGGGCGTTCGTCGCGGGTGAGCAGCTTCATGATCCGCACCATGACATCCGGACTGGGCCGTCCGGGTGAGGCACGCCGCCGCCGGGCGGCGGGCGTGGCCCAACCCACCCGGTCGGGTAACCCGGAAAACGAAAGCACCCGCTGTGACACGGAGAGTCACAGCGGGTGCTTTTGCGTGCGAGAGGTCAGCTCTGCCGGTCGAAACCGCCCGGCGGCGTGCCCGGGTTCTGGCCCTGCTCCGAGGACGGCGGCTGCTGGAAGAACTGGCCCTGCTGCGGCGCGTACGTCGTGGCCTGCTGGCCCGGCGGCTGCGTGACCGGCGGCTGGAACCCGCCCGGCTGCGCGAACGGGCCGGACGGCTCACCCTGCGGCTGGCCCTGCTGCTGCCCCGCCCCGGGGAACGGCTGGACCTGGGTGGCGGCCGGGCCCTGCTGACCCGGCTGGCCGAACGGACCCTGCGGGCCCTGCTGCGGGAACTGCTGGCTGTAGGGAGCCTGCGGCGCCTGCTGCTGCGGCTTCGCGGCGGGCAGCTTGAGGACGTCGTGCTCGAACAGCAGCGCCGCGACCGCGACCAGCATCTGCAGGATGCCGAGGATCAGGACCACGGTGAGGATGCCGGGAAGCGAGACCTCCGGGCGGCCCTCCCCGCCGTCGACGGTCGGGTAGCCGATGACCAGGTCCAGCGCGCCGAACGCGCCGAGAACGCTGAACAACGCGGCGAACGGCAGCGTCTTCGGGCCGCGCGGCAACGCGTGCAGCGCCGCGAGCAGACCGGAGACCAGGAGGAAGACCGACACCTCCTTGGCCGCGTCGGCCTCGTCGGAGAAGCCGATGAAGAACTGCACCAGGCCGAGGACGGTGACGGCGAGCGCGAGCAGCAGCGCCAGGTTCAGCGGGCTCGCCGGTGACGACGGCACCTGCTGCTGCGGGAAGGCTCCCGAGCCTGGGTGGGGCTGAGGGGGTTGCTGGCCGCCACCCTGCTGGGGGTAGCCGGGCCCACCGCTGGGATAGGACATCCGAATGCTCTCCTGTCGTTGGACCGGCACCCCGGGGCGCGCGGGACTCCCGGGACAAACGAGGCGGCTGTGATGCTCGAACGCTAGCGCACGCACGGTCACCCCACGCCTCGGGCTCTGAGACGTCTGTACACCCGATCGGGTTCCACGCGGAACCCCCTCGGCGACGCCCGTTTCGCGTTTAGCCCGCTAAACGCGCTCCGGTGGCCGGATCGCGATTAGGGGGCTGAACGCAAGTCGGCGGGCCGGGCACCTGGTGAGGCGCCCGGCCCGCCGGGGAATGCGTCAGTCTCCGAAGGATCAGAGGCTGTTGTACAGCTCGCGCGCCAGGACGGCGGTCTCGCTCGGGGTCTTCCCGACCTTGACACCGGCGGCCTCGAGGGCCTCCTTCTTGGCGGCGGCCGTGCCGGAGGAGCCGGAGACGATGGCGCCGGCGTGGCCCATCGTCTTGCCCTCGGGCGCGGTGAAGCCCGCGACGTAGCCGACGACCGGCTTCGTCACGTTGTCCTTGATGTAGGCCGCGGCGCGCTCTTCGGCATCGCCACCGATCTCGCCGATCATCACGATGACCTTGGTCTCGGGGTCCGCCTCGAACGCCTCGAGGGCGTCGATGTGCGTGGTGCCGATGATCGGGTCGCCGCCGATGCCGACACCGGTCGAGAAACCGATGTCACGCAGCTCGTACATCATCTGGTAGGTCAGCGTGCCCGACTTCGACACGAGACCGATCGGGCCGGCACCGGTGATGTCGGCCGGGATGATGCCCGCGTTCGACTTGCCGGGGCTGATCACGCCGGGGCAGTTCGGCCCGATGATGCGGGTCTTGTTGCCCGTCGCGACCGCGTGCGCCCAGAAGTAGGCCGAGTCGTGCACCGGGATGCCCTCGGTGATCACCACGGCGAGCGGGATCTCGGCGTCGATCGCCTCGATGACCGCGTCCTTGGCGAACTTCGGCGGCACGAAGATGACCGAAACGTCGGCGCCGGTCTCCTTGATGGCCTCCTCGACCGTGCCGAACACGGTGAGGTCCTTGCCCTCGACGGAGACGGTCTGGCCGGCCTTGCGGGCGTTGACGCCACCCACGATGTTCGTGCCGGACTTCAGCATCTTCGTCGCGTGCTTCATGCCCTCGGAGCCGGTGAGCCCCTGGACGATGACCTTGCTGTTCTCGTTGATGAAGATCGACATCTCACGCACCTGCCGCGGCGAGCTCGGCGGCCTTGTCGGCCGCGTTGTCCATTGTGTCCACCACGGTGACCAGCGGGTGGTTCGCGTCGGCCAGGATCTGACGACCCTCGATGACGTTGTTGCCGTCCAGCCGCACGACGAGCGGCTTGGTGGCCTCGTCGCCCAGGATCTTCAGCGCCTCGACGATGCCGTTCGCGACCGCGTCGCAAGCGGTGATGCCACCGAAGACGTTGACGAACACGCTCTTCACGTCGGTGTCGTTGAGGATGACGTCCAGACCGGCCGCCATGACCTCGGCCGAAGCGCCGCCGCCGATGTCGAGGAAGTTGGCGGGCTTGACGCCGCCGTGCTTCTCGCCCGCGTAGGCCACGACGTCCAAAGTGGACATCACGAGGCCCGCGCCGTTGCCGATGATGCCGACCTCGCCGTCGAGCTTGACGTAGTTGAGGTCCTTGGCCTTGGCCTTCGCCTCGAGCGGGTTCTCCGCGTCCTTGTCGACCAGGGCCTCGTGGCCCGGCTGACGGAACGAGGCGTTCTCGTCGAGGGTGACCTTGCCGTCGAGGGCGATGATCTTGTCCTGCGGGTCACGGACCAGCGGGTTGACCTCGACCAGCGTCGCGTCCTCGGAGACGAAGGTCTCCCAGAGCTTCACGACGACGTCGGCGGCCTCGTCGACCACGTTCTCCGGGAACTTGCCCGCGGTCAGGATCTCGACGGCCTTCGCCTTGTCGACACCGATGATCGCGTCGACCGGGATCTTCGCGAGCGCTTCGGGGCGCTCGACGGCCAGCTGCTCGATCTCCACGCCGCCTTCGGCCGAAGCCATCGCGAGGAAGGTGCGGTTCGCACGGTCCAGCAGGAAGGAGAAGTAGTACTCCTCGGCGATGTCCGAGGCTTCGGCCACGAGCACGCGACGCGTGATGTGGCCCTTGATGTCGAGACCGAGGATCGCCTCGGCCTTTTCCGCGGCCTCGTCCGGCGTCTGGGCCAGCTTGACGCCGCCGGCCTTGCCGCGGCCGCCGGTCTTGACCTGCGCCTTGATGACGACCTGGTTGCCGATCTTCTCGGCGGTGGCCTTGGCTTCTTCGGGGGTGTTTGCCACGGCACCCGGCAGAACCGGTACTCCGTGGGCGGCGAAGAGATCCCTCGCCTGGTATTCGTAGAGGTCCACTACTCCAGTCTCCTGACGACACGCCACTGTGGTGGTCCGTTGCCGGACCGCGCTGTCGGACCAGTCGAGGTTAGCGACCTGCGCAGAAGCAGGGGACTCCGCACCTGGTGAAGTCGGTCACCGTACGCGGTCAGACGGTGTTTCCACGGTGTGAGACCGCACACCGGAGACCCAGTTCGCCGCCTCTTCCAGGCTTTCGAAAGCGTTCTCGAACTTGCTCGGGCCGTTACCGACCGCGAAGAGGAGGACGTCCGGGAGCGCTTCGGCGAGCCCCTCCGGCTCACTCGCGCCCCGCACGACGCCGAGGATGTCCGGATCCTCCTGTTCGGCCGTCCGGACCAAGTGCTCGAGGGTGTCGAGACGACCGGCGTAGACGACCTCGACCCCGTCGTCGCGCAGCAGTCGGCCGAGCACGGCGGCCGAACCTTCCTCGACGCCGAACTCGGCCAGCACCACGCGAAGGAGACGGCGCGTCACTCGGACCGCCGCGAGCCCACGACGGCCATCCCGGCCGCGACGAGGGAGACGACGGCGGCGCCCAGCGCGAGCCAGAACCCGATCCCCGCCGAAGAGCCGTCGTACTCCGAGCCGACGAGCGACAGTTCCGCCGCGCGCAGGCCGAGCACCAGCGCGGCACCGGCCAACGCGGCCGCGGCCGCGATCGGCCTCGAACGCACGACGAGCGCGTACAGCCCGAGCACGACCGCGAGGGCGCCGAGCAGGCCCCACGACGCCGCGCCGAAGTCCGACCACAGACCCGGGGCGGTGTAGCCGGGCGCGGTGAACACGGGCGTGCCGAACGCGGCGATCGCCAGCACCGCCGCCGCGACGACCGGGGTGAGCACGGCGCCGTTCGCTCGCGGTTCGTCCATTCCACCGTCGTCCGAGTCGTCGCGCTCCACCACGCCGGTGATCACGGCGGCGAGCGCCGCGACGGCCGCCAGCGCGAGCGCGACGAAGGTCCAGGTGACGCCTGGGCCCGCCGAGTAGCCGACCTTGTCGGGCAACGGCAGCGGCAGATCGACGCCGAACAGTGCCGGATCGACAGCCTTGTCCTCGGTCACGGACAAGGCCGCGCTCAGCACGGCCGCCCCCGCGAGGACGACCCCGGCCCACGTGGCCGCGACGACTCCCCTGGCGAACGCCGAGAGCCGCGGCACGAACACGAACAGGGCGGGCACGGCGAGCACGACGGCCGCGCCGAGCAGCAGCCAGCGCGACGGTGTCTCCGGGACGGGCGTCTCACCGTTGGCCGTCAGTACCGGGGTCAGCGCACCCGCGACCGCGGCCGCGGCGGCGAGCAGCGCCAGGCCGCCGGTGGCCAGCCGCCACCAGAACAGTCCTGGCAGCCTGGCCTCGCCTGCCAGGTCACCGGTGACCGCCTCGCCGGCTTCCGCGACGTCGAACCTGGTGAAGGCCAGGCCGAACAGCCCGAGGCCCGCGACGGTCACCAGCACCGAACCCGGCGCGACCGAGAGCCGGTCCACGACCAGCCCCGCGACCACCGGCGGCATCCCGACCGCGAGCGCCGCCAGGCCCGCGCCCGCGAACCCGCCCTTGCCGACCCCGGCCGAGGGGGAGCTCACCGCCACGAGCACGGTCAGCGGCAGCAGGGCCGCGAGCAGCAGGTACCCGGCCATCGCGACCGTCGGTCCCTCGAAAGCGTTCTTGGCCAGGAGGTACGCGTTGCCCGACCCCAGGGGCGCGAGCAGCAGGCCGATCCCGCCCGCCACGCCGAGCACGGGCCCGAGCAGCCGCCAACGGCGATGTCCGTCGAGCTCACCGGCCAGTTCGGCCTCGTCGCGAGCGGTCCCCGCGGCGAACGCCCCGGCGGCGAGGGTGAGGAGGTGGCCCGCCACCAGCGGCCACAGCCCCGGCCCCGCCGGGGGCAACGCGAGCAGGCGATCGGCGAGGAACAGTTCCGGCCGCGCGGCGAGGGATCCGTCCGCGAGTAACTGAAGATCCAGCAGCAGCCGTCCGGGCGCGAGCGCGGTCAGACCGAGCACCAGCCCCGCCGTGAGTCCCGGACGTCCCGTCGACACCGCGTAGAGCACGGCCACCGCGGGCGCGAGGGCCAGCACGACCAGCAACGGCGCGGCGGTGAACCCGGGCGAACCGCCCCGGACGACGGGCATCAGCGCGCCGACGGCCAGTGCGACCGCTCCGGCGGACACCAGCCCCGCCGACAGCACGAGCGCTCGCGGGCGGGCGCCCGGTTCGCTCCGGAGAAGTTCGGCGGACGCGGTCCCGGGGACGGCCTGCCCGGCGGAGTTGTCATCGGGGTGCCGTGAGCGCGAAGTCATCGACGGCGACGCTAGCAAGCCGGGCCCACCCAGGCCCGCCAGCAGGGGGATCGCGGGCCTCACCGGTACTCGGCCGGGCCTCGCCGGACCGCTCGGTGCACTCACCGAAGGCCTGGATCGCGGTAAACGTCCTTCAACATCACCGGGCAACCGGTTATTTCCCTCGTTTGCCTCCTTTTCGGCCCTCCGGTACCCCCGAACGGCCGCTTGATCTTGTAACGCAAATCACAAGGTTACGAGTAAACCTCCTCTAACTTTGGGTAATCTTCACTGGATAACGGCCAGATCGCCGTCGCCCGATCGGCCGAGGGTGCGGTCAAATCTTGCTGATCGGGGTGCCGCTTCGTTACTGTCCCCAGGTCCCCATTACAGTCAGATCACGAATGAGAGCACCGAACGAACCACCCCCGAGGTCGTTCACCGGGTTCCCCCGCCCGGGCTCTTGATCCGACTCCCCGAACATGGAAGGCCCCGTCTTGGCTTCACACCGCTCCCCCGGCGGCCAAGCTCCTTCCCCGGCGCTCGAGAACGCACTCGATGGTGCGGTCGTTCGCGTCCGGGGCTCGCACCGACTGTCGCCCCCGTCCTCGGCCCTTCGTGGCCGTGTCGTGGTCGCAGCCGTCGCTGCCGGCGCCTTCGCGGCCGCCGCTGCCGGGCAGACCCTGAAGTCCGTTTCGGAATCCTCCGACGCCGCCGTCACGCCGCTGGCCAGCGCGCAGGACGCGAGCGCCTCGTTCGCCCTCGGCGGTGGAGCCGGTGGCGGTGCCCCGGAGCTGCTGCCGACCAGCCAGTCGGCGAACGCCTCCGCCGAGGCCCAGAAGCTCTCGGACAACAACAGCATCACCCAAGCCCGTGTGAAGCGTGAGGCCGAAGCGGCCCGCAAGGCCGAAGAAGAGGCCAAGCGCCCCAAGACCTGCATGCCGACCAAGGGCACCTTCACCTCGGGCTTCGGCGCCCGGTGGGGCACGAGCCACCTCGGCATCGACCTCGCGGCCCCGATCGGCACCCCGATCGTCGCGGCCTCCGACGGCACGGTCATCGAGGCTGGCCCGGCCAGCGGTTTCGGCCTCTGGGTCAAGGTCCAGCTCTCCGACGGCACCGTTCACGTCTACGGCCACATGAACTCGTTCTCCGTCCGCGAAGGCCAGAAGGTCAAGTGCGGCGAGGAGATCGCCGAGGTCGGCAACCGTGGCCAGAGCACCGGCCCGCACCTGCACTTCGAGGTGTGGCAGAACGGCTCCAAGAAGATCGACCCGCGCCCGTGGCTCGCCGCCCGTGGCGTCAGCGTCGGCTGATCGAGCCTCTTTCCCGCTTTTCGCATCCCGGCCGGTAACGCCGGAAGCACCGGCGCGCCGGGCAACGAAGCCCTGGCGCGCCTTCAGGACCTCCGCTCCCCCCGTTTCGGGCACAAGGGAGCGTCGAAGGTCTTCTGGCTCGGAGCACGGCCGGCTTTCCAGGCCCTCAACGGGCTCATGTGACGCCACCGGGCAGTTTCCGGGCGAAGTACCCCACGACGACCTGCCACCCCGTGCAGAGTCCCGCCGGGCGCCGTTCGATCGGCCGCCATCCGGCGAAGAACCCGTGGGAAGAACGCCGGTACCCGGCTGATCGCGGCCCGAACGACCATCGCCGCGCGTGCCCGGATCCGACACACCGTCCGGCCCCGACCGGTTCGTGCGTCCGCGGTAACGCGCGCCAGGCCGCGACCAGCCTGAGCACTTCCGGCGGTTCCGGACCCCGATCCGGTCCCGCCCCTTCTTCAACACCCCGCAAGTACTCCAGTACCCCACTGGAGAAAAAACCAAACAAGACCCCGACCACATCGTGTGCCTCCTCCCCGTCCCGGGGGGGGCACACCGGCTTGCCCAGCATACCCCAGCGCATCGAACTCGTGTTCGATGGCACAGGTATACGGGAAGGGTCCGACAGTTTTCGGGCGCGGCAAAGAAACCGCAGGTCAGCGCTACAGTTTGACCATCGGGACGCTGCCGATGAGCATCAGCCGGACCTTGCCGGCGGCACCGAAGTCGATCGTCGCGGTGGCCCGGGGTCCGGCGCCGTCGCAGGCGATGACGGTCCCGAGGCCGTACTTGTCGTGGCTGACCCTGTCGCCGACGTCGAGCTTGAGCGCGACGGTGTCCTTCCAGCCCTTGCCGAACGGGCTCGTGCCCGCCGACCTCGACGGCGACGCGGAGCCGCCGCCACGGCTTCCCCACGTCGTCGCGGCGCGCGGCGAGCCACCCGACGAACCGAAACCGCCGGAGGACGACGACGGCGCGAGCCTGCGCCAATCGACCAGGTCGGCGGGAAGCTCGTCGAGGAACCGCGAAGCCGGGTTCATCTGCGGCTGACCCCAGGCCGAGCGCACCATCGAACGGGAGACGTACAGCCGCTTCCTGGCGCGCGTGATCGCGACGTAGGCGAGCCGTCGTTCCTCGGCCAATTCGGTCGGGTCACCGAGCGCGCGCATGTGCGGGAAGATCCCGTCTTCCCAGCCCGTGCCGAAGACGACCGGGTACTCGAGGCCCTTCGCGGTGTGCACGGTCATCAGCGTGACCACGCCCGCGTCGTGCCCGTCGCCGTCCTCGCCGCCGTCGGCCGCGGGAATCGAGTCCGCGTCCGCGACCAGAGACACCCGCTCCAGGAACGCAGGAAGCGAACCCGGCTCCGGCACTCCCGCATCGGCGGGTTCCGCCTCGGGAAGCTCTCCGTCCGGACCGGCGACCTCGGCGGTGAATTCGGTGAACTCCCGCGCGACGGTGACGAGTTCCGTCAGGTTCTCCACCCGCGACGCGTCCTGCGGGTCTTCGGACTCCTCGAGTTCCGCGCGGTAGCCCGTGCGCTCCAGGACCGCTTCGAGGATGTCCGCGACCTCGGCGCCGCTCTCGGCGACCTCGCCGAGTTCGTCCAGCAGCTCGACGAAACCGGTGATCGCCTTGGCGGAGCGCGGGTTCAGCAGCGGCACCTCACCGTTGACGGCACCGCGCAGCGCCTGCGCGAACGAGATGCGCTCCCGCTCGGCGTAGGTCGCGATGACCGCTTCGGCGCGGTCGCCGATGCCGCGTTTGGGAACGTTGAGGACGCGGCGCAGGCTGACCGTGTCCTCCGGGTTCGCCAGCACCCGCAGATACGCGAGCATGTCCCGGACCTCGCGCCGCTCGTAGAACCGCACGCCGCCGACGACCTTGTAAGGCAGGCCGAGGCGGATGAAGATCTCTTCGAAGACGCGCGACTGGTTGTTGGTGCGGTAGAAGACCGCGACGTCGGAGTAGTCCGCCTCGCCCTTGTCCGCCAGCGCGTCGATCTCGCCCGCGACGAACGCCGCTTCGTCGTGCTCGTTGTCCGCGACGTAGCCGACGATCTTCTCGCCGTCGCCGGAATCGGTCCACAGCCGCTTCGCGCGCCTGTTCGGGTTGCGCGCGATGACCGCGTTCGCCGCGTTCAGGATCGTCTGGGTCGAGCGGTAGTTCTGTTCCAGCAACACGGTCCGCGCGTTCGGGAAGTCGCGTTCGAATTCCTCGATGTTGCGGATGGTCGCGCCGCGGAAGGCGTAGATCGACTGGTCCGCGTCACCCACGACGCACAGTTCGGCGGGCTCGAGCCCGGCCTCGTTCTCCTCGGTGCCGACCAGTTCGCGGATCAGCGTGTACTGCGCGTGGTTCGTGTCCTGGTACTCGTCGACCAGCACGTGCCGGAACCGCCGCCGGTAGTACTCGGCGACGTCCGGGAAGGTCTGCAGGAGTTCGACCGTCCGCATGATGAGGTCGTCGAAGTCGAACGCGTTGGCCTGGTTGAGCCGTCGCTGGTACTCGACGTAGACCTCGGCGACGCGGCGCTCGAGGTCGTTGCCCGCGTCGGCGACCGCCGTGTCCGGGTCGATCAGTTCGTTCTTGAGGTTCGAGATGTTCACGGCCAGCGTGCGCGCCGCGTACTTCTTCGGATCGATGTCGAGATCGCGGGCGACGAGCGTGATGAGCCGCTTCGTGTCGTCCGAGTCGTAGATGGAGAAACTCGACGACATCTCCAGCGTTTTGGCCTCACGGCGCAGGATCCGCACGCACATGGAGTGGAACGTCGACACCCACATGGCGTTCGCGCGGCGGCCGACGAGGTCGCTCACCCGCTCCCGCATCTCCGCGGCCGCCTTGTTGGTGAACGTGATCGCCATAATCTGGCCGGGGTGCACGTGCCGCTCGGCCAGCAGATACGCGATCCGCCTGGTCAGCACCCGGGTCTTGCCCGAACCCGCGCCCGCCACGACCAGCAGCGGTGAGCCCGCGTGGGTCACGGCCTCGCGCTGCGCCGGGTTCAGGTCGTCGAGCAGGTCGGAGTGCCGGGACTTGGCCGGGCCGTCCGCTGGGAGATCGAAGAGGGTGTTCATCGCCGGTCCACGCTACAGCGCCGGGCGTAGGCGCCGTTGCCGCCTGCCGTCCGACGCGCGGGCGGTGTTCGCGGCGGAGGATCGGATGCCATGGACACCAACGGAATTCCCTCCCGGCTCCGGGCCGCCGACGCCGACCGCGAGCGGGTCGCCTCGCTCATCCAGGCCGCCGGCGGCGAAGGCCGTCTCAGCCTCGAAGAAGTAGAAGACCGGCTGGGCACTGTGTATTCCACCAAGTACACGGACGAACTGGCCGCGCTCACCTCGGATCTGCCGAAACCCGTGCCGAAGCGGCGCGCGGTCGTCTTCGGGCATCGGGCGGTGCGGATCCACCTCGCGGTCGCCGTCGCGCTCTCGGTGCTGCTGATCGTCCGCTGGACGGTTTCGGGGGTGCCGTTCTTCTGGCCCGCGATGCCGATGTTCTGGCTGGCCATGAGCGTCCTGGTACACGCCCGCGTCCGCGGAGCGCGACGTGATTTCGGCCGGGGTGACGGCGTCGCTGTGGCATAATGATCGGTATGCGGCACGCGACGCGATTTTTTTACGGGACCCGGACTCCGGCTCCCGTGATCGCATAGTGCCTGATTGCCATCACCCGAAGCCCCGGAGTCCTCGGACCTCGGGGCTTTCGCTGTTCCGGGGGCCAGCAGGGAATCCGGACCGAAGAGAGGTCCCGATGAACACCACACAGAAGCCGGACGCCGAAGGCCCGATCGCGTCGGCCGAGGAGATCGGTGAGCTCCGCAAGGAGATCGACTGGCTCGACGGCGAGATCCTGCGGCTGGTCAAACGCCGCGTCGAGGTCTCCAAGACGATCGGCGCGACCAGGATGGCCGCGGGGGGCACCAAGATCGTCTACAACCGCGAGATGGACGTGCTGGCGCGCTACCGCGAGCTCGGGCCGGAAGGGCGTCAGCTGGCGATGGCCCTGTTGAACCTGGGCCGGGGCAGGCTCGGACGGTAGGCGACAGCAGGCTTCGGGGCTCGTGGTGGTCACCAGGTCGCGTTTCGGGTTGGCGCCATGGGTGCCTTGGTCACTTACCGGCTTCTGACCGCGGTCGTCCATGGGGCCCTTCACACCTTCCCCAAGTACATGAAGGCCCCCTTCACTGCGCTAGACGCAAGGAAGGGGGCCTTCATGTACTTCAGGGCGGCCACGGCGCCGGTACCGAATGGGACCCCGCACCCGCGTCACGATTGCGTGCAGTGAGGCGAAACTCAGGGTGTTCCCCGAGCCATGACGGCTCGGGACCAGGCAAACTGGACACATGATTAACCTCATCGCCGTGATCATCGCGATCGCCGGTGTCCTCGCGGCATTGGGCCATCTCGGTTACCTCGCCATGCTGAACAACGCGGCGGGTAAGCGCGCGGGCGGCACCCCCATCGCCCAGTACGTCAAATCCCGCTGGCCGATCGCAGCGGGTACCACCGCGGCCTCTTTGTTCGCGTGGTTGCTCACTAGTGGGGGAACGCCGCTCGACATCATCGCCATTTTGCTTGCAGCGGGTAGCGGAATCACCGCCACCAAAGCCTTGCAATCGACCCAGCAGAAGTACCGCAGCGGCAACTGAACGGCTTCACCTGCCCGGATAGCACTGCGTAACGTCACCGAGGCCCGTTCGGCCGCGCCCGACCGAGTGAAACATCTGCAACTTGCAGAGCGGGTGAAGACTTGCGGGTGTCGAGCTTTTAGTGTGGATCCCGTGAGGACCCTTGCGTCTGGGTCGGGCGATGCCCGAATGGCGCGCGGGGGCATCGGCCCCGCGCGTCCACAGTCGCATGCGCGTGCATTTGCTCACGAGAGTGCCCGGGAGTCTGCAAGCGAGGGATCCCGTGAAACCGCTGCTCCGTTCGGCTTAATCGGTGTCACATCGCCGTCAGGGGCGGCCCATGAGGGGGTCGCTCGGACATGAACGGCTGGGTGGGACACCAGGAACGGGACGGCGCCGCACACGCGGGCCGTCACCGGGCGGGCGGCACTGAAAGCTGGACACCACCCGTGCCGCCACGGCGGCAGCGCCCGACCGGGCACGGGCATCACGCGCACAGCGAGTTCGCCCCGCCCTCCACCGGTTCCCTGCCCCTGCCGCCACCGCGGAACAGGAGGGCGCCGAGCCCCGGCTATGCCCCAACGAGCGGCCTGCTGCCGCTCCCCCAGCCCGCTCGCGAGGTGCCCGTGGAACGCCCGGCCCGCGTCGAGGTCTCGTTCACCGAACCCGTGCTGTCCCCCGCCGAAGAACGGCGTGTGAAGGCGGCCCAGCGCACGAAGGTGACACTGACCGCGCCCGCTCCCCGCCGTCCCGAACCGGTGGAGATCGACGACGGTGACGACGACATCCGCGTCTATGTGGCCCCTCCCCTCGACGGCCTGAGCACCTTCGACCTCGGATCGGTGCCCGCTTCGGTGACCCCGCCGAAGACCTGGCGCAAGGCCGCCTGGTTCGCCGCGGCCGCGTCCGCGCTGGTGGTCGTCGGCCTCCTCTTCGCCGGTTCGTTCCTGGTCGGCAAGCCCGCTCCGGAACAGCAGAGCCAAGGCGGCTGGCCCGGCTACCGCGGCGGCAGCCCGCTGACCAACGAAGGTCTCGCCGGGAACGGCGACCCGGCCACGCCGCCGCAGGGTGGCGCGGCGGGCAACCCGTCCGGTTCCGAAACCGACTCCTCCCCCCAGGACGACCGCAGTTCCGCCAACTCCGGCACCTCCACGGACGACGACGCCACCGGCGACGGCGGGTCGCGGCCCGACGCGGGCGGGCCGGCCACGACCGGGCGGCCCGCGCCGTCGTCGAGCGACCGGCCGCAGAAGCCGCCGATCATGCCCGCCGACCGCACCACCACGACCTCCCCCTGGTACGCGTCGCAGCCGGACGCGCAGGCGATGGGCGACAACACCGAGGTCTTCCTCAACTCCGTCACCACGAACCCGAACGAAGCCGCCGCGGTGACCTCCGGCGGCCTGCGCGAAGAAGGTGCGCAGGGCCTCCGTGAGCGCTACGCCGACGTCGCCTACTTCGAGGTGAAGAAGGTCAGCATCGACCAGCGCCGCGGGGTCACGGTCAACACCGTCGAGGTCACTCACAAAGACGGCACGAAGACCATGGAGCAGCGCACGCTGACCTTCGGTGACGACGACAAGATCGTCGACGACGGCATGTAGGTGCCACGCACGTGCAAGTGTCCTGTTCCTCTGCACGTGCGGTGCGGCGAGCGGTTGTCCCTGGTCCGGGTGGGTGACCTAAGCTGCCGTTCGTCGTATCGCGACGGCATTCCGGCGATAGAGCCTGGCCGCGGACCGTCTCGACAGGGTTACCTGGCGACTGCAGGGTCCGCACCGTTCAGAAGACGGCCGCGCGGACCAAAGGCGTCGGCCGAACGGCCCAGCGCCTGCCCCGGACCCAGAGCGAGGAATTTCGTGCTTGATCGACAGCGCATACGGCGTGAGGACGCCGTACGTGTCGAGGACGTCATCCCGGAAGAGATCCTGAACGACACCCGCGTCGACCGCGAGTACCTCGAGCAGGTCTTCCGGGAGCCGCAGAAGTTCGTTCCTTCCCGCTCTCGCGAAGAGCCGTCTCCGCGACCCGAGCCCGAAGAAGAGCCGGAAAGCCGCACGGCCCGGCGGGCCAAGCTGGCCGGCCTGGTCGCCGCCGGGCTGCTGGTCGCGGGCGCCGTCGTCACCGCGGGAGTCCTCGCGGGCACCCAGCGGCAGAACCCGGCACCGGGCGCCGCCGCACCCGAGGTGATGAGCGGAGCCGCCGCGCTCGGCGGGCTCGCCGTCCCGGACGCTTCCGAATCGCAGCGCAAGCAGGAGACACCGACTCCCGCGGGCACCAGCACGACGGCCCAGCCGTCCTCGGGCACCGGCCAGGGTTCGGTCCCTCGGCGAGGTTCGGCGTCCAGCAGCACCAGTTCGCAGCCTGTCGCCAAACCCGCCGCGGTCAGCACGGCCGAGGGCAAGCTCGACGCGGTCCGGAAGTTCTACCAGACCGTCGACGCGGATCCCTACGGCGCGATGTCGCTGCTCACGCCGGTGCTGGCCGAGTCCGAAGCGGGCAGGCTGATCCAGGGGTGGAGCGCGATGGACGCCATCCAGATCCAGGATCTCCGTGAACAGGCCGACGGCACGATCCTCGCCGTGGTGACCATGCGCAATCCGGACGGCGGCCTGTTGCGGGTCACCCAGGTGCTCGAATTCGCCGACGAGACGACGGGCCTGATCACCGACGCCCGGCTGCTGTCCGCGCAGCACATGTGACGAATACCCGGCGTTGAACGGCCCTCTACCCAGGGCGATCAGAGCGTACCGCGTGTGTGTGCGCAGAGTGAGCGCCTAGCCTTGTCACGAGTCGGTCTCGGAAAAGCCGGCACACAGACCACTACATGTGCATACGCTCCAACGCTGTGGCGTGCTGAAGGCCGCACCGCGTGCGCGGACGACTCCGCGACGTGAAGACGGAGCCCAAAGGGAGGTCGCGTGAGCGACGAGGGTCGCCTGGTCGCCGGTCGATATCGCATCGCCGGGCGGATCGGCACGGGCGCGATGGGTGCCGTCTGGCAAGCGCACGACGAGGTACTCGGCCGCACGGTGGCGATCAAGCAGCTGCTGCTGCAACCCGGCCTCGAGGCTCACGACGCCGAAGACGCCCGCCAGCGCACGATGCGCGAGGGCCGGATCGCCGCCAGGCTGCACCATCCGAACGCCATCTCGGTGTTCGACGTGGTCACCGACGACAACGGTCAGCCGTGCCTGATCATGGAATACCTGAACTCCACCAGCCTCGCCCAGGAGCTGCAGGAGCACCGGACGCTGCCACCGATCGAGGTGGCCAGGATCGGCGCGCAGGTCGCGGCGGCGCTGACCGAGGCGCACGCGGTCGGCATCGTGCACCGGGACATCAAGCCCGGCAACATCCTGCTGGCACCCAACGGCACCGTGAAGATCACCGACTTCGGCATCTCGCGGGCCAAGGACGACGTCACGGTCACGAAGACCGGGATGATCGCCGGAACCCCCGCCTACCTGGCGCCCGAGGTGGCCATCGGCGGCGATCCCGGCCCGGAGTCCGATGTCTTCTCGCTCGGCTCGACGCTCTACGCGGCCTGCGAGGGCCAGCCGCCGTTCGGCCTCAGCGAGAACACGCTGAGCCTGCTGCACGCGGTCGCGGCCGGGCAGATCATCCCGCCGCGCCAGTCCGGCCCGCTCGCGAGCGTGCTGGCCGTGCTGCTGCACCCGGAGATCCGGCACCGTCCCACCGCCGAAGAGTGCGAGGAGCTCCTCGCCGCCGTCGCGCGGGGTGAAACGCCGCTGGGCGGTCCCGCGGACGAGACCCTGCTCGCCGCCCCGGTCGCGGGCGCGCTCGCGGGCGCGGGCGTGACCCAGGCGCTCGACAGCGAATCGGCCGGGCACTCGGGCTCGCTCCTCGACGAACAGGCCGCGGCGGGTTCGTACTACGACGAAGACGACTACCACCAGCCTGCCGCGTCGAGGTACCCGGAAGACGACTACGACGGGTACGACAACTACGACGAGACGGCTCTGCTGTCCGAACGCGGTCACCCCGGCGGCCCGACGCCCACGCGCGCCGTCCCGATCCCCGCGGGTGACTACGTCGACGATCCCTACGACGACGACTACGACAGCCCGCCTCCGCCTCCGCCGCCGCCTCCCACCCGGGCGAAGACCAGCCCGGTGGACGAGGACGACGACGAGAAGCCGGGCGCGTGGAAGAAGCCCGCGATCATCGGCGGTGTCGTGGTCGTGGCGCTGGCCGCGCTGGGCTTCTGGCTGCTGAGCCCGAACAACCCGGAGACGCCCGCGCAGGTGGGGAACTCCTCGACGAAGCCGACCCCGTCGGCGACGTCCTCGGCTCCCGAGACGACGGAATCGCCGTCGGAGACGCAGTCGGCCGAGCCGCCCAAGGAGACGGCGAGCTCGTCGAAGAAGACTTCGACCAAGGCGACCCAGACGGACGAGCCGGATCGGCCGACCACACCGAAGTCGACTCCGAAGACGACCCCCACGCCGACTCCGACGAAGACGCCGACACCCACTCCGTCCGACACACCGACACCACCGGCCTCGACCCCGGCCGGAACGTGATCCGAGGCAACAATTGAGTTCTGAAGGTTCCATCGTCGGCGGCCGGTACCGCCTGGACCAGCCCATCGGGCGTGGCCGGGCGGGCATCGTGTGGCTGGCGTTCGACACACGCCTGCTCCGCACGGTCGCGATGAAGCGCATGTACCTGCCCGTCGGCCTTCCGACGGACCGGGCGGAACAGGCCAAGGCCGTCGTCGTCCAAGAGGGCAAGGACGCGGCCAAGTTCGAGCACGCCACCGCGATCAAGGTGTACGACGTGCTGCCCGACGGTCCGGACGTGTGGCTGGTGATGGAGTACATCCCGTCGCGCGGGATGTCGACCTTCCTGGCCGAGCACGGCAGGCTGACCGCGGAGCAGGCCGCCGCGCTGGGCATCATGCTCGGCCGCGCGCTGGCCGCGATGCACGAGGCCGGGGTGGTGCACCGGACCGTCGAGCCGGGCACGATCCTGCTGGCCGACGACGGCGGCGTGAAGCTCACCGACATCGGCATCACCGGTGGCGGCGCGAGTCCCGCGTACCGGGCGCCCGAGGTGGCGCGCGGCGAACCGGCGACTTCGGCGTCCGACGTGTTCTCGCTGGGTGCGACGCTGTACACGGCCGTCGAGGGTGTGCCGCCGTTCGGCGAGGACGGCCAGTCTTCGGAACGGCCGCCGCAGACCGCCGGTCCGCTGGCCGGTGCGCTGCGCAAGATGCTGCGGGCCGAGCCGGACGTGCGGCCGACGATGGCCGACACCGTCCGCTCGCTGGGCGCGATCACCGAGGGGCGGCAGACGGCGTTCATCCCGCCGACGGCGCCCGCCATGCCGACGATGCCCGCCTCGATGCCGTTCCCGATGCACCAGGCACCTCAGCAGCAGGCACCTCAGCAGCCGCCGGTTCCGCAGTTCCCCCAGCACCAGCCGCAGCAGTATCAGCCGCCGCAACAGCCGCAGCAGTACGTGCCACCGGCACCGCCGCAGCAGCAGTACACTCCCGCGGCGGCGCCGGCCGCGGCGAAATCGCCCGACACCCGCAAGTGGCTGATCACGGCGGGCGCCGTCGTGGCGGCGATCCTCCTCGGTGTGCTGTTCGCGGAACTGTTCCTGATTTAAGCTAGAGCCGCTCGAGAACCAGCGTCACCAGTTCGACGGGACGGCTGAGGAACGGGCTGTGGCTCGCCCGCCAGGTCACCTGCGTTTCGCACCGGGCGGCGAAGTGGGCGACCATTTCCGGTGCCAGCGCCCGGTCTTCGGAGCAGGTGATGTAGGTGTTCGGAGTGTCCTTCCAGGCCGCCCCGATCGGCGATTCGGTGAAGATCGAGACGGGCTCCGGGCGCAGCAGGGCCGTGGCCCGCTCGGCGACGGCGTCCGAGCAGTCGGCGTACAGCGCCTCGCGGACGGCGGCGAGATCGAGGTGCGTCATCCCCGCGTCGTCGAAGGTCAGGGGCAGTGACTCCGGTTCGCGGCCGGTTTCCTCTTTGACGCGGTCGATCCAGTACTGAGCGGTCTCACCCGGTTCGCTGACGATCGCGGCCAGGAGGATCAGGTGGGAGACCCCCTGGAGCCCGCTGGCGATCACTCCACCATAGGAATGCCCGAGCACCACCGGCGGTTCGGCCGCCTTGTCGACGATTTCCTGGACGATCCGGGTGGACTCGGCGACCGGACGTGCGCCGATGTCGGGGACGGTGACCTCGGCGCCTTCCTGTCGCAGGCGCTCGGCGACGTCGTCGAAATGGGCAGGCTGGTGCCAAGAGCCGTGCAGGATGATCAGGGGACGCACGGGAGTCCTTTCGCCAGGCGGAGTTCGTGACTTCCTTGCCAGGCTGTCGACCGCCGGCCCGGCTGTTCAAGCTCAGCCGGTTTTCGTGCCCATCTGATCCCGGTTGTCTGTCCGGTCAGGCCGCCTTCGCCGCTTCTCGGATCGCGCTGAGGAACCTTCGCACCGCGGGATGTTCCCTGGCGTGCGCGGCGACGGCCGCGTGGATGGAGCGCACCGGATCGGGGCGGCGGACCTTGCGGATGGCGACACCGGGATGCGGGGCGCCGAGACCGAGTTCCGGGATCAGCGCGACCCCGAGCCCGGCGGCCACGAACCCTTGTGCCGTCTGGTAATCCTCGGATTCGACGACATGGTTCGGAGCGAATCCCGCCGCACCGCAGGCATCGAGCAGGATGTCGCGGCAAGCGCCGGGAAGACCGTCGACACCGACCCACGGATCCTCCGCGAGTTCCCCGAGATCGAGGACGCGCTTGCGGGCGAGCCGGTGGTTCTTCGGCAGGATCGCGCGGTACGGGTCGTCGAGGAGGTGGATGTACTCGACGCCCTTGACCCGGGGAGTGCTGGTGGGGAGCACGATCATCGCGACGTCGGCCTTGCCGGACTCGATGTCGGGCATCGAATCGTCGGGCTCGACCAGCTTGAGGTCGAGGCGGACGCCCGGGAAGTCCCGGCGCAGCGCGGCGACGGCCAAGGGCACCAGGGAAGCGCCAGCCGTGGCGAAGTAGCGGATCGCGAGCCTGCCGGTGCGGCCTTCCTTGAGTTCGGTGAGCGCGGCCTCGGCCTTGGCGAGCTGGGTGCTCAGCGTTTCCGCGTGTTCGGACAGCAGCGAACCGGCGGGCGTCGGGCGCACGCCGCGGCCGACGCGTTCGAGCAGTTCGACGCCGGCTTCCCTTTCCAGGGTGGACAATTGCTGGCTGATCGCGGAAGGTGTGTAGCCAAGGTTCCTGGCGGCGGCGGTGATCGAACCGCTGCTGATCACGGCTCGGAGGACCTGCATGCGGCGGACGTCCAGCATGGTCCGATCTTACAGTTCTTCTTAAGGCTCCCTGCAGTTATTTTCGCTTGTCCTTACGCGTCGGCGCGGTGAAGCTGAGCCAGGCACTTAAGGAGGACCGGGTGGGCGAGACGAAGACCCTGCTGCGGATCGGCGCGCTGGCGCTCATGTGGGGATCGAGTTTCTTCTGGATCAAACTGGGGCTGGGCGCGTTCTCGCCGGTGCAGCTGGTGCTGGCGCGGGTGGCGCTCGGCGCGGCGGTGCTGATCGGGCTCTGCTACCTCGGGCGCGACAGGCTGCCGTCGGGGCGGCGGATCTGGGGACATCTGACCGTCGCGGCGTTCTTCCACAACGCGCTGCCGTTCCTGCTGTTCGCGTGGGGTGAGCTGACCGTCGACTCCGGGATCACCGGGGTGCTGAACTCGACGACGCCGCTCTGGGTGCTGCTGGCCACGCCGATGCTGGGCACGCGGACGAAGATGACCGCGATCCGCGTCGCCGGGCTGGTCGTCGGGCTCGCCGGGATCCTGCTGATCTTCGCGCCGTGGGAGGCCTCGGGGCTGCTCAGCTGGGGCGCGCTGGCCTGCCTCGCGGCGGCCGCGAGCTACGGGTTCGCGTTCGTCTACGAGGGCAAGTACCTGACCGGCACCGGAGACTCACCGATGTCGCTGGCGGGCGGGCAGATGCTGGTCGCGACCGGGTTCCTGCTGCTGGCGATGCCGATGGGCGGGTTTTCGCCGGTGCACCTGAGCACCGGCGCGATCGTCGCGGTGGTGATCCTGGGGATCGGGTCGACCGGGATCGCGTTCGCGCTGAACTACCAGCTCCTCGCGAGCGAGGGCGCCGTCGCGGCGTCGATCGTCGGGTACCTGCTGCCGGTGGTTTCGGTGCTGCTGGGGGCAATGTTCCTGGCCGAGCCGCTCAACTTCCGGGTGATCGCCGGGATGGTCGTCGTGCTGGGCGGCGTCGCGCTGACCCGGCTCCGCCCGAAGGAGCGGGGGACCTTTGCTGCCGCCCCGGTGGTGGAGCGGCCGCTGGCGATCGCCGGGGAGACGGCGCCGTGACCTGCGTTTAGCGGGCTAATCGCGATCCGGCCGGTCCCCAGCCACCCGGGACCGGCGGGCGCGCCTTTAGCGGGCTAATCGCGATGCGGTGGGGCCTGGGGGCTCGCCGGATCGCGTTTAGCCCGCTAAACGCGATCCGGTGCCAGGGTCGCGAGGACGAGCATGGCGGCGAGCACGATCTCGACCCAGAAGTAGAGCCAGCTCGGGTAGAACCGCTCGGGCCGCTCCGCGAACCGGGCGACCAGCCGCCCGAAGGCCATCCCGGCGAGCGCGACGGCCACCGCGATCGCGGCGCCCCGCTGGATCCCGCCGACGTCGAACGCCGCGAAACCGAGCAGCACGGCGATCGCCACCCCGAAGCCGCCGTAGACCGCGCGCACCTCGGTCCGCGCGGTCGCGGAGTCCAGTTTGATGCCGAACGGCCGGATCAGCCGCCTCGGCGCGGCGAGCCCGAGCAGCCCCATCCCCAGGAAGAACACGGCCACCAGGCCGATGAGAACAGGCGCCATCTAGACGAGGCGCCGGTCGGAAGCCCAGCGCGAAAGCTCGTACCGGTTCGAAAGCTGCGTCTTCCGCAGAACGCTCGAAACGTGCGTCTCGACGGTCTTCACCGAGATGAACAGCTCGGACGCGATCTCCTTGTACGCGTACCCGCGCGCGAGCAGCCGCAGCACGTCGCGTTCCCGCGGCGTCAGCAGGTCCAGGTCCGGGTCGCTGATCGGCGCGGAACCCGGCCGGTCGGCGAACGCGTCGAGCACGAACCCGGCCAGCCGCGGCGAGAACACCGCGTCACCGTCGGAGACCCGCACGACGGCGCGAACGAGTTCCTTCGACGAGATCGTCTTCGTGACGTAACCACGGGCCCCGGCCCGGATCACGGCGATCACGTCCTCCGCCGCGTCGGAAACCGACAGCGCGAGGAACACAACATCCGGAAGTTCCGGGCGGATCCGGCGCAGCACCTCGGCGCCGCCGCCGTCCGGCATGTGCACGTCGAGCAGCACGACCTGCGGCTTGGTCCGGGCGATCCCCGCGACCGCCTCGGCCACCGAGCCCGCCTCGCCGACCACGCGCACGTCGTCGGTGATCGAGTCCAGTTCGGTGCGCACGCCCGCCCGGAAAAGCGCGTGGTCGTCGACGAGGAAGACCTTGACCGGTTCTCGCGTCTGCTGGTTCTCCGTCACGATGCTCCCTCACTCGCCCTGTCCCGTGAGCATAGCGACCTCACGCCGCGCCCTTCCCCGCTTTGACCGGCATCTCCAGCTGGACCTCGGTTCCTTCACCCGGTGCGGTACGCAGTTTGAGCTTCCCGCCGTGCCGCTCCATCCGGCCGCGGATCGAATCCGCGAGACCGTGCCGATCGCTCGGCACGACGTCGGGGTCGAACCCCTTGCCCCTGTCGCGCACGAAAACCGTCACCGCTGTCGGCTCGACCTCGGCGTACACGCTGACCTCGTCGACGCCCGCGTGCTTGGCGGCGTTGACGATCGCTTCGCGGGCCGCCTGGACCAGCGCGGTCAGTGGCTCGTTCAGCGTGGCCTCCCCCACGACCACCTGCTGCACCGAAATCGCGAACGCGTCCTCGACCTCGCCGCACGCGGCCGCGAGCACCTCGGACAGCTGCCCGCTGACAGCTTCCTCTTCGGTCTTCTGGCTCTTGCCGTATCCCGTCGGCCCGTACAGCCAGCCACGCAGTTCGCGTTCCTGACCACGCGCGAGCCTGGCGACCTCACGCGGCGACTCCGCCTGCTTCTGGATCAGCGCGAGGGTCTGCAGGACGGAGTCGTGCAGGTGCGCGGCGATCTCGGCGCGTTCGTCGGTGCGGACACGGGCGGTGCGCTCGTCGGAGAGGTCGCGGACCAGGCGCAGCCAGAACGGGACGGTCAGCACGGCCACCCCGAACAGCGTCGCGATCACCGCGACCAGCGCGAACTTGACCTGGTCGATGCTGCCGCTCTGCAGGACGACGACGCCGATCCCGGTCATCACCAACGCGACACCCGCGACGACGCGGATCGCGGCCGACCAGCCCCCGCCGCCAAGGAACGCCCCGGCGACACTGCCCTTCCCGCTGAGACGCCAGCGCCTCCGCTGCGACTCGTCGGCCTCACGCCAGACGACGGCCGCACCGATCATGGCCAGCGCCAGCGGGATGGCGACCCAGCCGCTGATCAGGCCGGTCAGCGTGCCGCTGGCGACGGCGAGGCCGACCCCCAGCGCCATCAGGCCGAAAGCCTGCTGCTTTTCCTTCGGGGCGGACTTCTCCGGCGCGGCTTCACCGGACTGCTGCTGGACGAAAACCCAAAGCAGGCCGTACGCGAGTAAGCCGGTGCCGTTCAGCGCGGCCAGCAGCGCGAACGCCGTCCGGACCCAGAGCACCTTGACGCCGAGGTGGTCGGCGAGGCCGCCGGCGACACCCGCGATGGCGCGGCCGGAGCGGCGGCGGTACATCTTGGGCGGCTCGAACGGGGCCGGGGACAGGCTGCCGGGCACGGGCACCGGAGGGCGCTCGATGATCATCGGCTTCACCTGCGTGGTGAGCTCGTCGGGGGCGGATTCCTGCACGTTCTCCATGGTCACACGGAGCACGGAACCGATCCATCGGGGAAACCCCTGACTCTTCCCGCTGGGGGAAACCTCAGGGGACTTCCCGGATGTGGCGGGGGTCGGCCGGAGCGCATTCTTTGTGGCATGAGTGGGAGTGAGACACACACGCCGAAGCACGGCCCAGCGGCCGGCTTCGAAGCGACCGTCAAGGATTTCTGGCGGAGCAGGCCGGTACGCCCGGCACACGGCCGCAAGTTCGCCGGTGTCGCCGCGGGAATCGGCTACCGGTACGGCATCGACCCGACCGTGGTCCGGGTGGCGCTGGTCGCCGCGACCGTGTTCGGCGGCTTCGGTGTCTTCATCTACCTGCTGGGCTGGTTGTTCCTGCCGCAGGAGGGCGACAGCGTTTCCGCGTTCGAAGGCCTGATCGGCCGGGGCAGGACCTCGAGTTCGCCCGCGTTCGCGGTGCTGCTGCTGATCCTGCTGCTCCCCGGGCTCTCCTGGACCTTCAGCGGCGGCTGGCTGACCGACGGCACCGGGCTGATCGGTTTCGCGCTGATGGCCGTCGCGCTGTACTTGCTGCACCGCAACCGCGGGCAGTTCAACCGGCCGGTGCCGCCCGCCCCGGCTCAGCCGACCGCGGCGTTCTCGATGGCGTCGGCATCTACGGCGACCTCCGCTTCGGCGGCGACCGAGGGTGGCTGGGACCCGCTCGCGGCCGACCCGTCCGCTTGGGACCTGCCGAACGCGTATCAGTCCGGCGGTCTGCCGCCGCAGAGCCCTCCGCCGCCTCCGGCTCCGCCGGTGCCTCGCGGCCGGAAGTCGAAGATCGGCGCCGCGACCTTCGGGGTCGCCGTGCTGGTCGGCGGCGTGGGCACCGTCCTGGGCTTGGACGGCGAAGCGTGGTTCACCCTGCAGCACGTCATCGGGCTCACCCTGGGTGTGGTCGGGATCGGGCTGGTGGCCGGTTCGTTCGTGCGGGGCGGTCGCGGGCTGATCGGGCTGGCGGTGCCGCTGGCGATCGTCGGGATGGCGCTGACCACGGTGCCGTTCGACAACTTCTCCGTGAAGGGCGGCCTCGGCGACCTGAAGGCGACGCCGAGCGCGGCGTCCGATGTGCTGCCGGAGTACCGCCACTCGGCGGGCGACATCGACCTCGACCTGACCAAGCTGCCCGCGGGGGCCTCGGTGACCACGAAGGTCTCCAACGGGGCGGGCAACTCGACGGTGCTCGTGCCGACGGGTGCCGAAGTGAAGGTCACCTGTGAGACGGGGGCGGGCGAAGTCGACTGCCTCGGCCAGTCCCGCTCGGGGGTCGGTGAGGACGCCGTCGACTTCACCTCGGCGGGCACCAACGGCCAGAAGATCGTCCTGCAGGTCAAGAACAGTGTCGGAAACGTGGAGGTGCGTCGTGGCTGAGTACGACTACGACAACTACGACAGCACACAGACCCAGTCGGCCCAGCCCGCGAAGCGCGGGGTGGACGTCTTCACCCTGATCGTCGGGATCGCGACGCTGCTGGTGTCGGGTTACGTCCTCTCGGACGGCTCCTCGTGGCTCCCGCAGTTCGACTTCCGCTGGGTGATGGCGGGCGGCGCGATCTTCGTCGGCCTCCTGCTTCTCGCCGCTTCGTTGCGCAAGAGCCGCCGCTAGCGGCCCCGCTCACGATCCACTCCACTCCGAAGGCCCCGGCCCCTCGCCGGGGCCTTCGCCTTGCCCCAGGGCCGCGCGACTTTAGCCCCCTAATCGCGATCCGATGGGCCTCGGGCACCCGAGGGACCCAGAGCGCGTTTAGCGGGCTAAACGCGATCCGGGTCGCGCAGGTGCCCTGGGTCGCCAGATCGCGATTAGGGGGCTAAACGCAAGTCGGAGCGGGTGCGGGTCACTCCCACTCGATGGTGCCCGGCGGCTTGGACGTGACGTCCAGGACCACCCGGTTCACCTCGGCGACCTCGTTGGTGATGCGGGTCGAGATCCGCTCCAGGACCTCGTAGGGCAGCCGCGTCCAGTCCGCGGTCATCGCGTCCTCGGACGACACCGGCCGCAGCACGATCGGGTGCCCGTAGGTCCGCCCGTCGCCCTGGACACCGACGCTGCGGACGTCGGCCAGCAGCACCACCGGGCACTGCCAGATCTCGCCGTCCAGCCCGGCCGCGGTGAGTTCTTCGCGCGCGATGGCGTCGGCCGCGCGCAGCGTCTCGAGACGCTCGGCGTCGACGGCGCCGATGATCCGGATACCGAGACCCGGGCCGGGGAACGGCTGCCGCTGCACGATCGTCTCCGGTAGCCCGAGCTCCAGCCCGACGCGCCGCACCTCGTCCTTGAACAGCAGGCGCAGCGGCTCGACGAGCTCGAACTGCAGGTCGTCGGGCAGCCCGCCGACGTTGTGGTGGCTCTTGATGTTCGCCGCGCCCTCGCCGCCGCCGGACTCGACGACGTCCGGGTACAGCGTGCCCTGGACCAGGAACTTGTAGTCGCCCTCGGCCTTGAGGTCGCGCTCGGCCTGCTCGAACACGCGGATGAACTCGCGGCCGATGATCTTGCGCTTCTCTTCCGGGTCGGTGACCCCGGCCAGCGCGTCGAGGAACCGCTCGCGCGCGTCGACGGTCACCAGGTTGACCCCGGTCGCGGCGACGAAATCGCGCTCGACCTGGGTGCGCTCACCGGAGCGAAGCAGGCCGTGGTCGACGAACACGCAGGTCAGCCGGTCACCGATGGCCCGCTGGACCAGCGCGGCCGCCACGGCCGAGTCGACGCCGCCGGAAAGCCCGCAGATCGCCCGTCCGTCACCGACCTGGTCGGCGATGCGCTTGACCTGGTCGTCGACGATGGACGACGTCGTCCACTGCGGACGGATGCCCGCGATGTCGTGCAGGAAGCGGCGAAGCACCTCTTGTCCGTGCGGCGAGTGGTGCACCTCGGGGTGGTACTGAACGCCGGCGAAGCGGCGCTCGACGTCTTCGAACCCGGCGACGGCGGCACCGTCACTCGAAGCGGTCACGGTGGCGCCCTCGGGGGCCTTGGTGACGCTGTCGTTGTGGCTCATCCAGGCGGGCTGGTTGTTCGGCAGCCCGGCGTGCAGGACGCCACCCTCGCCGGTGACGCGGACCTCGGTGCGGCCGAACTCGCGGATCCCGGTCGGCTCGACGGTGCCGCCGAGTGCCTGCGCGAGCACCTGGTGGCCGTAGCAGATGCCGAGGATCGGCACGCCCGCGTCGACCAGCCCGGGGGCTAGCGCGGGGGCGTTCTCCGCGTA
Organism: Amycolatopsis sp. lyj-90; assembly: GCF_046549035.1. Classification (NCBI taxonomy): domain Bacteria; kingdom Bacillati; phylum Actinomycetota; class Actinomycetes; order Pseudonocardiales; family Pseudonocardiaceae; genus Amycolatopsis; species Amycolatopsis sp. lyj-90. The sequence continues at coordinate 212,623 of NZ_JAJPWP010000010.1, read as the reverse complement.
CACGCTGGAAGGACCACCGGAAAGGATGATCGCGGCCGGATCCTTCGCGAGGATGTCCTCGGCGGTGGCGGTGTGCGGGACGACCTCGGAGTAGACCTGAGCCTCGCGCACACGGCGCGCGATCAGCTGCGCGTACTGCGCCCCGAAGTCCACGACGATTACCGGACCGGTGGGACTGGGCACCTGAAACCTCCAGATCAGAGCAGTACGCTTCCCCACCATCGTCCCAGGTGGGCCGGGTCACCTCGCCGCCAACCCCCTCACGATTCAGGACAGCGGCTGACCGCTAGGGGCCCTACCGTCGGCGGACATGAGCATCGACTGGAGCAAGGAACTCTCCGAACAGCTCGAGTGGCACTGGACGCAGCACTTCCGCCCGCGGCTGGACACCCTCACCGACGACGAATACCTCTGGGAACCCGCCGAGGACTGCTGGTCGATCCGCCCTCAGGAGGACGGCCGCCTGATGATCGATTGGGCGTATCCGGAGCCGTCACCGCCCCCGGTGACGACGATCGCCTGGCGCCTCGCCCACATCGTCATCGGCGTCTTCGCGATGCGGAACGCCTCGCACTTCGGCGCCGAACCCGTCGACTACCAGACCTTCCCGTACGCGGCCTCCGCCAAGGAGGCACTGGAGCAGCTCGACGACGCCTACACGCGCTGGCGCGACGGCGTCCGCGGCCTCACCGCCGAAGATCTCGAGCGCCCCTGCGGCGAGGCCGAGGGCCCCTATGCGGAGTACCCGTTCGTGGCCCTGGTCCTGCACATCAACCGGGAGGCCATCCACCACGGGGCCGAGGTTCTCCTGCTGCGCGACCTCTACGCGCGTCGCGTTTAGCCCGCTAAACGCGCTCCCCGGCCCGCGTCGCGTTTAGCGGGCTAAACGCGACGCGCTCATACTGAGGCGAGCCCAGGAAAGGACCCGTCTTGCGAGCGACAGTCATCTACGGCGCCGGCGACGTACGCGTCGAGACCGTCCCGGACCCGAAACTGAGCGAGCCGACCGACGCCCTTCTCCGCGTCGTCCGCTCCTGCATCTGCGGCAGCGACCTCTGGCCGTACGGCAGCATGCCCGCGCGCGACCGCGGCGTCCGGATCGGGCACGAGTTCCTCGGCGTCATCGAGGCCGTCGGCTCCGACGTCACCACGCTCAAGACCGGCGACCTGGTCGTCGCGCCCTTCGTCTACTCCGACAACACCTGCCAGTTCTGCCGCGAAGGCCTCCACACCTCGTGCGTCCACGGCGGCTTCTGGGGCGCGAAGGGCGTCGACGCAGGTCAGGGCGAGGCCGTCCGCGTCCCGCAGGCCGACGGCACCCTCGTGAAACTGCCGCACACCGAGGACGACGACCTGCTCGCGGGGCTCCTCACCCTGTCCGACGTCTTCCCGACCGGCCACCACGCCGCGACCAAGGCGGGCGTGAACGAGCGCACGACGGTCACCGTCATCGGCGACGGCGCCGTCGGGCTCTCAGCGGTGCTCGCCGCGAAACGCCTCGGCGCCGAGCGCATCATCCTGATGGGCCGTCATCAGGCCCGCACGGACCTCGGCCGCGAGTTCGGCGCGACGGACGTCGTGTCCGAGCGCGGCGACGAAGGCATCGAGAAGGTCCGAGAGCTCACGAACGGCGAAGGCACCCACACCGTTCTCGAGTGCGTCGGCACGAAGCCCGCCTTCGAGATGGGCGTCGGCGCGGTCCGCCCCGGCGGCACGATCAGCCGCGTCGGCGTGCCGCAGTACGACGAGGGCCCGATCGGCCCGCCGCTCTTCCGCCGCAACATCACCGTCACCGGCGGCGTCGCCCCCGCCCGCCACTACATCCCCGAACTGCTCGACGACGTCGTCGAGGGCAGGTACCAGCCGGGCAAGGTGTTCGACCGGACCATCGGGCTCGAAGAGGTCCCCGAGGGCTACCGCGCGATGGCGGACCGCGAAGCGCTCAAGGTGCTCGTCAAGCCCTGACTGGAATACCTTGTCATCCATGGACATGATCACCCCGGAGCCGCGCCCCGCCTGGATCGCAGGCCGCGCCGAGCAGGGCGCTTCGACGCTCACCGTGCACCACCCGTTCGACGGAAGCGAAGTCGCCACCGTCGCGGTGCCCGGACCGGAGCAGGTCGAACGAGCGGTGAGCGCGGCGGCGAGCGTCGCGAAGGAGTTCCGGCGGTCCTCGGCGCACAGCCGCGCTTCGGCGCTCGATCACGTTTCGCGGGTTCTCGCCGGCCGCGCCGAGGAGATCGCCGAGGTCATCACCGCCGAGAACGGCAAACCGCTCAAGTGGGCCGACGCCGAGGTGCGGCGCGCGGTGTCGGTCTTCCGGATCGCGGCCGAAGAGGCCCGCCGGTTCAGCGGTGACCTGCAACGCCTGGACACCGACCCGGCGGGCGAGGGCAGGCTGGCGCTCACCCGCCGGATCCCGCGCGGCCCGGTGCTGGGCATCGCGCCGTTCAACTTCCCGCTGAACCTGGTGGCGCACAAGGTCGCGCCGTCGCTCGCGGTCGGCGCGCCGATCATCGTCAAACCCGCGCCGCGAACGCCCCTCTCCGCGCTGATCCTCGGCGAGATCCTGGCCGAGACGGAACTGCCGGAAGGCGCGTTCTCAGTGCTGCCTCTCGGTAACGAGGAGACTTCGGCGCTGGTCGCGGATCCCCGGCTGCCGGTGGTGTCGTTCACCGGTTCGGGTCCGGTCGGCTGGTCGCTGGCGGACGCCGCGCCGCGCAAGCACGTCGTGCTCGAACTCGGCGGCAACGCGGCCGCCGTCGTGCTCCGCGACTGGCCGGATCCCGAAGGCGCCGCGCACCGCATCGCGACCTTCGGCAACTACCAGGCCGGGCAGTCCTGCATCGCGGTCCAGCGGGTGATCGTCGAGCGCGAGGTCGCCGAAGAGTTCGTGCCCGCGTTGGTGGAAGCCGTGCGGGACCAGCGAACCGGTGACCCTTACGACAAGAACACCGACGTGGGACCGGTCGTCGACGAGGCCGCCGCGGAGCGGATCGTGGCCTGGATCGACGAAGCCGTCGCCGCGGGCGCGAAGATCCTCACCGGCGGCAAGCGGGACGGCGCGACGGTGGAGCCGACCGTGCTCACCGACGTCCCACCGTCCACAAAGGCCTGGGCCGAGGAAATCTTCGGACCGGTGCTCGCCGTGTCCATTGTGGATGGTGTCGACGAGGCTTTCGCTTCGGTCAACGAATCCGCTTACGGCTTGCAGGCCGGGGTGTTCACTCGCGACGTGCATCTCGCCTTCTACGCGTCGACCGAACTCGAGGTCGGCGGCGTGATCATCGGCGACGTGCCGTCCTACCGCGCGGACCAGATGCCGTACGGCGGTGTCAAGGGATCGGGCGTCGGCAGGGAAGGTGTGCTCGCCGCGATGCACGACCTCACCGAGGAACGGGTCACCGTCTTCACCGGCATCGACCTCTAGGCCGGGGTGACGGCCTGCGCGAAACCGAACACCTTGTCCGGGTCGTAGGTCTTCGCCACCTGCTTGAGGCGGGTGGCGTTGTCGCCGTAGTAGGCCGTCATCCAGTCGGGCAGGGCGGGGTCGATGTAATTGACGTAGCCCCCGCTCAGCCCGATCCCCGTCACCACTTCGGCGACGGAATCCGTTGCCAGGGAACGATTGCGCGTATCCGCCTGACTGTAGATCTGCACGCTGCCGATCGCCTTCCGATGCCAGAAGGCGGTGGCGTCCGGGGCGATGTCGGCGACCGCTCCGCCGAGACCGTCGACCAGGAGGTCCATTCCTCGCCTGCCGTTGAGGATCGACGTCAGCTTGGCGGGATCCACCGCTTCACCGAGAATCCGCGATGAGGCCACAAAGGACTGACGATTCTCACTGCCGGAGAAGTATTTCATGGCACCGAGATAGTCGAGTTGCTTCACCGTCCGCGTGCCCTTGACCTTGCCGGTCAGCTTGTCGAGTTCCCGGCCCAGCGAGGCGGAATCGCCGACGTAGCAGCCGGAAACCCGCGCACCGACCGGAGAACCTCCCGACAGCACGACGTTCGCCCACAACTCCGGCGGCGCCTCGGGCAGCCATCGCTGCCACTCGGCGAGAACCTCGTTCGCACTCCCCGCCGGGAAATGCAGGGAGAAGACCGAAACGACCGACGGCGACGGATCGGTGCGGAAGGTGAACGAGGTGACGACACCGAAGTTGCCGCCGCCTCCCCCGCGCAACGCCCAGAACAACTCGGGCTCGGAATCGGCCGACGCCGTCCGGAGTTTCCCGTCCGCCGTGACGACCTGCGCCGACACCAGATGATCACAGGTGAGTCCGTATTTACGGGCGAGGACACCGATTCCGCCACCGAGCGTCAGCCCTGCGATGCCGACACTGGGGCAGGACCCCGCCGGCAGGCAGCGTCCCGCACCGCCGAGTGCAGCATAGACATCCTTGAGTTTCGCGCCCGCGCCGATCACGACCTGCTCACCTTGAACGTCCACTGAGGACATTCCGCCGAGGTCGATCATCAAGCCGCCATCAGGAACGGAATAGCCCGCGTAACTGTGGCCGCCACTGCGAGCGGCGATCGGCACGCGTCGCGCGGCCGCTTCGATCGCCGCCTGCACGTCTTCCGGTTTGGCACATTTCGCGATCGCGGCGGGCTTGAGGCCGTCGAAGGCCGGATTGAACACGCGTTTGGCGTTCTCGTAGCCGGAATCACCCGGCAAGAGCAGCGAGACCTTGTTCCGCAAGGCCGCCCAGTCCGGCGGGCCGGACGGCGGCGCGACACTGGAACTCGGCGGCAGCGAGGTTCCGGGAGCCGAGGTGGGCGCTTGCGCGGGAGGCGCGGCGGAACACGCCGTCGCGGCCGCCCCCGCCGCGGCCGCGCCGGCGAGTTTGAGGAAGTTCCTTCGCCCCAACTTCATACTTGTGAAGACGCGTGGACGCCGGTCTGGTTGCCGGGCTCACCCGACCGAGTCAGAGCCAATGCGGCAGCGGCGGCACTTCGCCGTCCAAAGTGGACCCATCGGAGCGGCCGGTGATCCAGGCGAGGACGTCACCGGGCGCGCCGGTCACCTTGGCCGGTTCGCCGGTACCCATCCGCCATTCGTGCCGCGTCCCGTCGCCGTCGACGGCGACCAGGAGGACCGCGGGCAGTCCGTCGCCGTACCAGGCGATCGCACCGCTCACCACCACCTCGAACTCCCGGCCGAGCAACCCGGAGACCCGGTCGAAGTCGTAACCGGAGTCCAGGTCGACGAGGTGGATCGAGGTTTCGGACAGCCGTTTGAGCAGCACTCCCTCACCGGTGAGGCGATTGCCCAGCCGATCACGGGCTTCACCCGTCCACGCCTCGTCCGGCATGGACGCGGCCAGCTCCGCGAACCGCTCACCGGAGTCCACGACGTCGGCGACGATCACCGCGGCGGAGCGGTCGGCTCCGGCCTCGATGCCCTCGTCGCGAGCCGTGGCCGTGGCGTACATCGGCGTCTCGACGCCGGTCTTCGCCCAGGTCAACAGGTTGCCGAGGCCGTCGGCGTTGCGCGCGACGTGCGAGAGCAGATGCGCCCTCGTCCAGCCGGGCAACGCGCTGGGGGCATGCACGGCGTCCTCGCCGAGGCCGCGGGCCACGAGCGCCCATTCGTCATGCAGGGCGCGGACGCGATCGAGCAGGACGTGGGCGCGTTCTGAGGCGGTCACGCCCTTGAATCTAGCGCCGAAGGGCCGCCGGTGCGTCGGCTGGAACTGACGGGTTCTTGGGCGCGATCGGCTCCAGACGCGCGTACGGCAGCTCCTGCGACGGCCGATTGTCCGTTTCGCCCTTGTTGGGCCACAGCGAGAACGCGCGCTCGGCCTGTGCGGTGATGGTCAGCGAGGGGTTGACGCCGAGGTTGGCGGTGATCGCCGATCCATCCACAATGGACAGACCGGGGTAGTTGAAGACCCGGTGGTACGGGTCGATCACGCCGTTGTCGGCCGCCGTGCCGATCGGCGCGCCACCGATGAAGTGCGCCGTCAGCGGGATGTCGAAGATCTCGCCCCAGGTGCCGCCCGCCATCCCGCCGATCCGTTCGGCGGTGCGGAGGTTGGCCTCGTGCCCGGCGGGGATGAAGCTGGGGTTCGGCTCGCCGTGGCCCTGCTTGGACGTGTACTTGCGGCGGCCGAAGAGACCGCGCTTGGTGTAGGTGGTGATGGAGTTGTCGAGGCTCTGCATCACCAGCAGGATCACCGTGCGCTCGCTCCAGCGGTAGCCGTTGAGCAGGCGGACCGTCTGGACCGGGTGCTTGACCATGAAGTTGACGGCCTGGCGCCAGCGCGGGACCGCCGAATCGCCTTCGGTGGCGATGGTCTGGAGCAGGCTCATCGCGTTGCTGCCCTTGCCGTAGCGGACCGGCTCGATGTGCGTGTTGTCGTCGGGGTGGATCGACGACGTGATCGCGACGCCGCGGCTGAAGTTCCGCTCCTCGTCGACCGAGGTGCGGGCGGCGCCGATGATGGCCTCGGAGTTGGTGCGGGTCAGCTCGCCGAGGCGCGGTGAGAGCTTCGGCAGCTTGGCGGTGTCGCGCATGCCGTGGAGCAGGTTCTGCGTCCCCCACGTGCCGGCGGCGAGCACCACCTGCGAGGCGGTGAGCTTGTGGCGGAACTTGCGCGAGGTCGTCCCGGTCTTCTTGATGCTCACCTCGTACCCACCTGCGTTCAGCGGGCTGATCGCGCTCACGGTGGTGAGCGGGATGACCTTCGCGCCGTCCTTCTCCGCGAGGTAGAGGTAGTTCTTGACCAGGGTGTTCTTGGCGCCGACGCGGCAGCCGGTCATGCAGGCGCCGCATTCGGTGCAGCCGGTGCGCGCGGGGCCCGCGCCGCCGAAGTACGGGTCCTCGGCACGCTCCCCCGGCTTGCCGAAGTACACGCCGACGGGCGTCGGGTGGTACGAACCGGCGACGCCCATGTCCTCGGCGACGCCCTTCATCACCACGTCCGACGGCGTGACGCTGGGATTGGTGACGACGCCCAGCATGCGGCTGGCCTGGTCGTAGTGCGGTCCGAGCTCGGACTCCCAGTCGGTGATGTGGGACCACTGCGGGTCGACGTAGAACGGCTTCAGCGGGCGGTACAGCGTGTTCGCGTAGACCAGCGAGCCGCCGCCGACGCCCGCGCCTGCGAGCACCATGACGTCCTTGAGCATGTGGATGCGCTGGATGCCGAAGCAGCCGACCTGGGGCGCCCAGACGTAGCGGCGAAGGTCCCAGGACGTCTTCGCGAACTCGTCGTCGGCGAAGCGGCGGCCCGCCTCGATGACGGCTACGCGGTAGCCCTTTTCGGTCAGGCGGAGGGCAGCGACACTGCCGCCGAACCCGGAGCCGACGACGATCACGTCGTAGTCGAAGTCGTCTTCAGTGGTGGTGTTACTGGCAGTCACACCCTCGACTGTAACCCCGGCCACCCCTTCTGACCAGAGGTAAGTTACTGGCCGGTTACCTTCCACCCGGATGGTGCATGCTCGGAGTCGTGATCGACGAATTCGCGAAGGAATACCTGCACGGCGATCTGAAAGAGATCCGTGAGGCGATGCTCCGGAAGCTCGACGGGCTGTCCGAGTACGACATCCGCCGCCCCCTGACCTCGACCGGAACCAACCTTCTCGGCCTGGTCAAACACCTGGCGGCCTGGGAGGCCCGCTACTTCGGCGAGGTCTTCGGCCGGCCGTTCCCCGGGGCCATCCCCGAGCGGGGTACCGACCTGTGGGCGACCGAGCACGAAACCCGCGAGGAGATCATCAGTCTCTACCGGCACGCCTGGGAGCACGCCGACGCGACCATCGCCGCGCTCGCCGTCGACTCGCCCGGCCACGTGCCCTGGTGGCCGCGTCCCGACGTGAAGCTGTTCAACGTGCTGGTCCACATCCTCACCGAGACCAACCGGCACGCCGGACACGCCGACATCCTGCGGGAACAGCTGGACGGCCAAGTGGAAAGCCCGTCCCGGCCGGGACAGGACGCGACGTTCTGGGCGGACCGGCGCGCGGAAATCGAACGTGCGGCCAAGGCGGCGCCGGATCGCGTTTAGCGGGCTAAACGCGATCCGACCGTCACCTCACCCAGCCAGGGTCACGAGGCCCAGGGCTGCGTCTTGACGAAGACGTCGGGAGCCCGCAGATCGAGCGCACCGTGGTACGAGGAGCCCCTGCTGCAGAACGAACCCGTGCTGACGTTCGAGCCGTCGGCCGGGGAGGTCGCACTGAGCACTTCCGACTCGTTCTTGACCACGGCGACGACTTCACGGCTCAGCAGGTTCTTCCCCTCGGCGTGGAAGCACTGGGTGTCGTTGTTCCGCCAGAGGATGACCGTCCGGCCATAACCCGCCTGCTGGACGACCGCGGTGTAACTGGCGGCCTGCGCCGCCGGCGCGGACACCACCGCCAGTCCCGAAATCGCCACTGCCCCCAGCAGCACGGCACGAACCTTACGCAGCATCGATGATCCCTCCAGTAACTATCACCAAGGCCAAATGGCCTAGCGGGAGCACCTTATCGGCGGAAGATCATCTTTGTCCTGAATACGGACGAATCCGGCACCGACCGTGGCACCGGATCGCGTTTAGCGGGCTAAACGCGATCCGGAGCCGGGGGCGGATGTCAGCGGCGCACGGTCAGACCGACGCGCTGGAACTCCTTCAGGTCCGAGTAGCCCGTCTTCGCCATCGCGCGGCGAAGCGCGCCGAAGAGGTTCACGACGCCCTCAGCGTCCGAGGACGGCCCGAAGAGGAGCGTCTTGAGGTCGACGGCGTAGTCCGGGCCCAGGGCCACGCGAGAACGCGGCAGGGACGGGTGTGCGGCCGCGGACGTCCAGTAGAGCCCCTGTCCCGGAGCCTCGGAGGCGGCGGCCAGCGGCGCGCCCAGCATGACTGCGTCGGCACCGCAGGCGATGGCCTTGGCGATGTCGCCCGACACGCTCATGCCGCCGTCGGCGAGCACGTGCACGTACCGGCCGCCGGTCTCGTCGAGGTAGTCACGGCGCGCGGCGGCGGCGTCGACGATCGCGGTCGCCATCGGCGTCCCGATCCCGAGCACGCTGTCGGTGCTCGTCACGCCGCGGCTGGCACCGTGACCGACGATGACGCCGGCCGCGCCGGTGCGCATCAGGTGCATCGCGGTGCGGTAGTCGCTGACGCCGCCCGCGATCACCGGGACGTCGAGCCGTCCGATGAAGTCCTTCAGGTCCAGCGGCTCGGCGTCGCGCTGGACGTGCTCGGCCGAGATGATCGTGCCCTGCACGACCAGGATCTCGACGCCCGCCGCCAGCAGGTCCGGCGTGAGCTCGGCAGCGTGCTGCGGGCTGACCCGCGCGGCCACCGTGACGCCGGATTCGCGGACCGTCTTGATCGCCTCGGTCAGCAGGTCCAGCCGGATCGGGGCGGAGTGCAGTTCCTGCAGCTCACGCACGATCGCGGTCGGGTCCGAAGTGTCCTCGGCCGCCCGGACGAGGCGGAAGATCGCGTCCTCGACGTTCGGGTGCCGCGCCCAGAGCCCTTCGGCGTTGAGGACGCCCAACCCACCGAGCTCGCCGACGGCCACCGCGGTCCCCGGCGACACGATCGCGTCGGTGGGGTGCGTGACCAGCGGCAGCTCGAACCGGTACGCGTCGATCTGCCAGGCGGTGGACACGACCGAAGACGACCGGGTGCGCCGCGACGGCACGATCTCCACGTCATCGAGGTCATACGCCCGCCGCGCGGTGCGGCCCATGCCGATCTCGACCAGATCCCGCACGTCAAGTCCCTTCTCAACGACGACCGTTACACCCCATTGTCGCTAGGCCGCGTGGGTGACCTGCGCACGGGGCTCCCGAACCGGCCCCGAAGTCACACCAACCCCACCTGCCTCACCAGTTTCACGTTTAGCCCGCTAAAGGCGCGCCGGTGGGGCGAGTGGGGCTGGAGGGTCAGAACGAGACCTTCTCCACGGAGTCGGTCCGGAGGACGGATTCCTGCGAGAACGCCTTCTTGTAGTCGGTCCGGATCTCCTCGATCTCCCGGTTCGCGTCGCGGTCGCTGAAGGGATAAACGACGACGATCACCTTCGACTTCTCCCGCGAGATCTTCCCGTCCGAGCCGCGCCACTGCCCGCGTCCGGTCAGCTCGGTGAACCCGTCCGGGAACCGCGGCGTGACGACCTTGTCGGTGAAGGCGGTGAACTCGGCGTCGGTCAGCTCCCCGCCGCCCGGCTTCGTCGTGCCGAAGTACAGCTCGGTGCGCTTCCACAGGTCACCCGGCGACGCCTGGAGCCCGGCGACGTCGGCGGCTTGGACCGGCGCGGCGGAAGCGGTGGGGACGGCCGAGGCCGCCACTCCGCCGCCGAGCCCGAGCGCCGCGGCGGCGAAGACGGCCAGCGCGGTCCGCCGTGAAGTGGTCAGCGAGAAAGACATCGGGTTCCTCCCAGGAGACTTGATCAGCGGACCAAGTCTCCTGGGAACGGAACCGGATGGGTAAGTGTCCTAAAGGGCGGACTAACGGGTGGTGTAGTTCGGCGCCTCGACGGTCATCGTGATGTCGTGCGGGTGGCTCTCCTTGAGCCCGGCCGCGGTGATCCGCACCAGCTGCGCCTCCTGCAGCTCGGGGATCGTCGACGCACCCGCGTAGCCCATCCCCGACCGCAGCCCGCCCACCAGCTGGTGGACGACGTTCGCGAGCGGCCCGCGGAACGGGATCCGTCCCTCGATGCCCTCGGGGACCAGCTTGTCCTCGCTCAGCACGTCGTCCTGCGCGTAGCGGTCCTTCGAGTAGGACTTCGCCTGGCCGCGCGACTGCATGGCGCCCAGCGAGCCCATGCCGCGGTAGGTCTTGAACTGCTTGCCGTTGACCAGGATCAGGTCACCGGGCGATTCGGCGGTGCCCGCGAGCAGGCTGCCGAGCATCACGGTGGACGCGCCGGACGCGATCGCCTTCGCGATGTCGCCCGAGTACTGGATGCCGCCGTCGCCGATCACCGGGATCCCGGCCGGGCGAGCGGCCTGGTCGGCCTCGTAGATCGCGGAGATCTGCGGCACACCGACCCCGGCGACGATGCGGGTGGTGCAGATGGAGCCCGGGCCGACGCCGACCTTGATCCCGTCCGCACCCGCTTCCACCAGCGCCTGCGCGCCCGCGCGGGTCGCGACGTTGCCGCCGACGATGTCGACGGTGTCGCCCAGTTCCTTCTTCAGCAGCGCGACGGTCTCGACGACGGCGCGGGAGTGCCCGTGCGCGGTGTCGACCATCAGCACGTCGACCCCGGCGTCGGCCAGCGCCATCGCGCGCTTGTGCCCGTCCGGGCCGACGCCGACGGCGGCACCGACGATCAGGCGGCCGTTGGTGTCCTTGGAGGCGTTGGGGTACTGCTCGGTCTTCACGAAGTCCTTGACCGTGATCAGCCCGCGCAGCTTGCCGGCGCCGTCGACGATCGGCAGCTTCTCGATCTTGTGACGGCGCAGCAGCCCGAGCGCGGCTTCCGCGGTGACGCCGACCTGCGCGGTGACCAGCGGCAGCTTCGTCATCACCTCGTGCACCGCACGGGTGTAGTCGACCTCGAACCGCATGTCGCGGTTGGTGATGATGCCCACGAGCGTCCCGGCGGCGTCCGTCACCGGCACGCCGGAGATCCGGAACCGCGCGCAGAGCGCGTCGACCTCGGCGAGGGTGTCTTCAGGCGAGCACGTGACCGGGTCGGTCACCATGCCTGCTTCAGAGCGCTTCACGACCTCGACGGCGGACGCCTGGTCGTCGATCGGCAGGTTGCGCTGCAGCACGCCCATCCCGCCCTGGCGCGCCATGGCGATCGCCATGCGGCCTTCGGTGACCGTGTCCATGGCGGCGGAGACCAGCGGGATGTTCAGGGTGACGTTGCGGGAGAGCCGGGTGCGGGTGCTGACCGCACTGGGCACCACGTCGGACTCGGCCGGCAGCAGCAGCACGTCGTCGAAGGTCAGCCCGAGCATGGCGAACTTGCTCGGGACGGGGGCGGTGACGCTGTCGCTGGTCATAGCAGGCGAGGGGCCTTCCTAGCGGTGACTAATGGGGGCCGCCGTGGCTGAGGACATCACGGCGAGGGCCTGCCCCTCATGATATCCGGGCCGGGCGGCCGCCCGGCCCGGGTGGGCGCCCGGTAGCGTGCAGGCGTGCCGCAAGATGCGTTGCCCCCAGACCCGTTCGCGGATGACCCGGACGACCCGGCCCGCGCGTTCATCGACGACGCCGACCGGCTCGACGAGCCGATCAGCGACGAAGAGCGCACCGAGTTGCTGGCCGACCTCTCCGATCTCGCCGTCTACCAGGCGCTTCTCGAACCGCGCGGGGTACGCGGGATCGTGGTCGACTGCGGTGAATGCGACGAACCCCACTATCACGACTGGCATCTGCTGCGCGCCAGTCTCGAGCAGCTGCTCGCCGACGGCCGGATGCGACCGCACGAGCCCGCGTTCGATCCGAACCCCGGTGACTACGTGAGCTGGGACTACTGCCGCGGTTTCGCGGACGGCGTCACGGCCAACGAGAGCGCCTACTGATCGCGTTTAGCCCGCTAAAGGCGATTTGGGACTTACGCGAAAGGGCCTGGTGAGAGGGATCTCACCAGGCCCTTCGGCGTTCTTGGGGTGTTACGGCGTCTCGACCGCGGCGCCCGGCGCCTGTGCTCCGGCACCCGGCGACGGCTCGTTACGCGAGCCACCGGGGTCGTTGCCCGAGGCGGGCGGCGTCGTCGACGTGGTGGGCGGCGGAGGCTCACTCGTCGTGGTCGGCGGAGTCGGGGTGGGAGTCGTGGTGCCCGGCAGGCTCGTCCCCGGGTTGCCGCCTCCGGGCAGCGACGTCGGCGGAGCGGTCGGCTGCGGAGTGGGCTGCGGGGTCGTCGCGACCGGGGTCTGCGTCGGCGACTGCTGATCCGGCGGCAGGGGCTGCTGGCCGGGGTTCTGCAGCTGGGCGCTCAACTGGCGATGCTGTTCGAGCAGCTGATCGCGGTTTTCTTCGTCCGTCACCTGGCTCAGCGCGGCCTGGGCCTCGTCGAGCGCCTTGCGCGCGTCGTCGAGGCGTCCACCGGCGAGCGCGAGGTTGGCCTTCTCGAGATCGAGTTTGGCCGCCGCAGCGGCCTCGACCGACCGGGCGTGGTCGGCGTAAAGCACCTTGGTCAGGCCCCAGAGCGTGTCACCAGGCTGCGCGTCCTTCGCGGCGAGACCGGTACCGGCGAAGGCGATGGCCAGGACGGCCGCCGCGGCGGCCACCGGGACCAGCAGCCGGCGTCTTCCCCCGTGTTTGCGGGCGAGCGCGGCCGTCTTCACCGTGACGACGGCGGTGTCGACGTCGACGAGTTCCGCGAGCGGTTCGCTGTCGATGTCACGCCGCCAGGCCAGCAGGAGCGCGTTGAGCTCCTGATCGCCGAGGTCGTCGGCCATCTTCGGGTCCGAGCCGCCGAGAGCGTCGAGCAGCGCGTCATCGGCCTGAACGGCCGAAAGATCAGCGGCGAACTCCGCCTCGGAAGACGTCAGCCCTCTTTCGAAGGCCGTCAGTTCACGATCGGTCCCAGGGGAGAACCGATGGTCGCGATCGGTCACTCAGATCACCTCCTCAGCGGCCAGAACCTTACGTAGGCGCGCCAGGGCGCGATGCTGGGCCACCCGGACGGCGCCGGGGGTGGACCCCACGGCTTCGGCCGTCTCTTCGGCGGACAGTCCGACGACGACACGCAAGACGACGATCTCGCGCTGTTTGTCGGGAAGTACACGGAGCAGCTGCGACATACGCTCGTTCAGCTCGCCTTGGAGGGCACGCTGCTCAGGACCGACGCCGCCCTCGATCTCGTCGGGGACTTCGGCGACCGGTTCGGCGCGGTTACGGGCGGCGGCGCGATGTGCGTCGGCCACCTTGTGCTGGGCGATCCCGTAGACGAAGGCCAGGAACGGGCGGCCCTGATCACGGTACGAAGGCAATGCCGTGAGCACCGCGAGACACACCTCCTGAGCAACGTCGTCTGCGGAAGCGAACGAACGCTCCTGCCTGCCAACCCGAGCGCGGCAGTACCGCACTACCAAAGGACGGATGGCCGCCAGCAACCGCTCGACCGCTTGAGGATCACCCTCAACAGCAGCGGCGACCGGCTCATCCAGTCCATCCCCCACATTGGCCATCGCAGACAACAGTCCCAGTGTTACGTATAGGTGTGCAAAGAGTCCGGCGTGTGACTTCGGAGGCCACTACCGGTGATAGCTACCGTACCGCCCGGGCCCGCCGCCTTCGCTGACGGCCGCCATCGGCGCGCCGCCTTCCGGCGAGCACGCTGAGACCCGGGTCTTCCTGGTTCCCTTCGCTCGTAGTCGAAATTTCAACGAGCCGGAACGCAGTGGGGTACGACGGTCCACCCGAAGGCGGACACGCTCGGGCAAGACTGCCCGAGCGGTGAGCATAAAGGCACGAAGCGTGACAGGGAACACAGGTACGGGCCAGGGGGTTCGCCCCCGGCCCGTTGTCACCCGTTGCGCAATCCAGCCAGCGAAATCAGGAAAGCATTGTCAGGAAACAAGTCCACGGCGGAATCCGTGGGCGACCGCCTGAGCACGGTCTCGCACGCCGAGCTTGCGGAACAAGCGGCGCGCGTGGGTTTTCACGGTGTCTTCGGACAGGTACAGCTCGCGGCCGATCTGTCCGTTGCTCTTGCCCTGGCTCATCCCGCGGAGCACCTGAAGCTCGCGCTCGGTGAGCTGGACACCGGGGTCGGACGGCTGGCGCGGCGCCGGCACCGAAGTGCTGGCGAGGGTGTGCGCCAGTGCGGCGACCAGCTCGGGACGCGAGGCGTCCCAACGCAGGTAGCCGCGGGCTCCGCCGGCGATGGCGGCGGCGATGCTGCCCGCATCGTCCGGGGCGCCGAACACGATCACGTTCGCTTGGGGGTTCGCCGAGACGAGCCGCCTGGTGGCTTCGACGCCAGTCGGGACAGCGCGCTGGGTACCGACCAGCACGACGTCGACCGGCTGACGGGAGTACCGGGCCAGCAGCTCGTCACCGTGCGCTACGCAGTCGATGCGACTGACCCCTGGGACCGCGGACATCACTCGAGTGAGCCCTTCGCGGACACTGCGTCGGTCGTCGCAGATCAAGACCGTCGTCACGGGGTTTCCTTCCTGCAGCCGGGTGACATTCCACTTCCCCTATCGGACGCTTTAGCCCGAACCTTGACACGATCCGGTGGCTTTTTTTGAAAACTCTTAGCCCAGTTGCCGGAATGGGCCCTCCAACAGGCTAGACGCCCCCGGCGGGGACCCATGGGGATTCCCGGGCGAGCCACCTCCCGCAAGGATCTGCGTGCCGTAACACTGCGTGCAACAGTTCGGGCACTCTGAATCGATACTCATCGGCGTGTCCTGCCCCCAGGTCGGCCGCGAGCAGGCAGGCCACCCACAGAAGTGAATTGAATTCGTATTTATCGGCGGTTTCGCGAGCGCTCTCGACCAGCGCCTTCGCCCGCTCCCGCTGAGCGGAACTCGCATTCGCGATCGTCACGCCGAGTACAAGCTGTGATTTGACGACATGTCGGCACGCGCCCCGGAGCCGCGCGGTTTCCCACGCCATTTCCGCAGGTGCGATCCCCGCCTCGGAATTGTTACTCGCCAGTTCGATTTCCGCGCCCACCCAACCGGCCCTGGTGCGGCTCCGCCAGTTGCCGGTGTGCAACCCCGCACTTGCCACCAGGCGCCGGGCGGCGGCCAGCCTTCCCCGCCCGAGGTTGTCCGCCGCGAGACCGAGGAAGGCGTCCGCCCGGGCCCCCTCGGCGTCCAGGCCGTCGGGATCGGGTTCGCCCCGTGGCACCTCGATCGCCAGCGCGAGCGCCTCACCGTCGAGCACGAGGGCCGCCGCGTGCCCGCCCAACTGCCGTCGATGCGACGCCAGCGTGCTCGCGGCCAACGACGCGAGCACCGGGTCCTTGCTCGTGCGCAAACCGTTCAGCAGGGTGGCCGCCGCCGCGTACCGGCCGCGTCCGCCGAGCACGATCGCGGCGAGCAGCCGTCCGCGAGGCGACGCGGGCACCTCGAAGGGTTTCGGCGGCGGCACGCCGTCGCCGAAAGCGGCGGACCGCAAGGACGCTTCCATCGGTCCTTTCTATCGCCTCGCACCGACAAGAACGTGCTCGATCCGGTCGGCGGCCGTCGTCAGCTCGCCGAGCAGTTCGATCTTGTCCGGGAGGGTCGCGGGATCCCAGCCGGGACCGCAGGCGAACAGCCTGCTGCGCTGACGGCCGCGGGACACCCTGGCGAACAGCCGCGGGTCCGCGGTCGCGCGCCTGCCCGACCACAGCACCACCGCGGCCGGGACGCTGCGGCGGACGGTCACCGCGAGCACCTCGGCCGGCAGGGAGGCGCCGAACAGTTGCGCCCCGATCCGGCGTCCGGCGAGTGCCGCGGCGAGGGCGTACATCGGCATGTTGTCGCGTTCGTCCGGGACGCAGGTCAGCAGGACCGGCCGCTGGTTGCGCGGTTCGCGGAGCACCGGCGTCGCGCGGACGAGGGCGGCGTACACGCATTCGGCGAGCAGGTACTCGACCTCGGCTCCGGCACTGACCCCGCGCCAGCGGGCGCCGAGCGCCGTCAGGACCGGCGACACGACGCCGGTCCAGGCGGGCAGGACGCCGAGTTCGCGGATCGTGTCGGCGAGCATGCGCTGGACCGCGCCGAAGTCCATCGCGAGCGCGGCGGTGCTCAAGCGTCTGGCGAGGCGCGACGGGACGTCGTGATCCTCGGCCGGCAGCGAAGCGGCCTGTTCCTCCACTTGGACCACAGCGGTTTCGGGGCTCTCCGCCGCCGCCCGGGGCATCTGCTCGAGCGCGTACTTCGCCGCTTCGGCCGTCGAGGCGCCGCGGAGCAACGCGCGCTGCATCAGTTCGAGACGGCCGATGTCGGAGCTGCCGTAGCGGCGGTGACGGCCGTTGGTGTGGCGGCTCGGTCCTACGCCGTATCTGCGGTCCCAGGTTCGCAGGGTGGACGGTGCGACCCCGAGCCGGCGTGCGACGGAGGCCACCGGCAGGGTGGGTTCTTCACTGCTGATCCGAGATCCCACTCGACCCAATATCCAGGCAGGCCGGTGCCCCGGCAACCGGAACGGAAAGTACCGCTCACACATCCGGGGGATGCCTAACGGCTGAATCGTCTTGAATCCCTTGAACAAGTATTGGCGCGCTTCTAACGTTACGGCCGTTGCACCGAATGGAGTAGCCGCAGCGCAGCAGAGCAGGTTAAACGCTTCGACCGAATGACGGAGGCGGTCAGGATGGCGGACACACGCAGGCTCCCGGGACCCAACGCCGATGTATGGGACTGGCAGCTCGAAGGGTCGTGCCGAGGCATGGACAGCGCGTCCTTCTTTCACCCTGACGGCGAACGCGGGCCCGCCAGAGCCCGCCGTGAGGCGAGGGCCAAAGCCGTGTGCCTGGCTTGCCCGGTGCTGGCCATGTGCCGGACCCACGCACTCGCCGTGCACGAGCCCTACGGGATCTGGGGCGGGCTGTCGGAGTCGGAACGCGAGCACATCATCAAGGCGGACAAGCGCACATTGAGCATGTCGAACGGCTGATCCGGCCGGGTCGGCAACGCGGAAGGGGCGGCATCCGGGTGGGGTGCCGCCCTTCCGCACGTCCAGGCCCGGGTGCGCGTCGCGTTTAGCGGGCTAAAGGCGCGCCGGCGGGGTGGTCTGGACGACAAAACGGGGCGGCACTCCGAGTGGAGTACCGCCCCGCTTCGAGGGTGGAACTAGTGCGCGTGGCCGTGGCCGCCCGCGGCGGGCTCCTCGTCGGCCGGCTTCTCGACGACGGAGCTCTCCGTCGTGAGCACGAGCCGGGCGATGGAGGCGGCGTTCGCCACTGCGGACCGGGTCACCTTGACCGGGTCGACGATGCCGGCGGCCAGCAGGTCGGTGAGCTCACCGGTGGCGGCGTTGAAGCCGTGCCCCCAGCTCTGCTCCTGGACCTTGTTCACGATGACAGCGCCCTCGTGGCCCGCGTTGGTCGCGATCCAGAACAGCGGGGCGGACAGCGCGTCGCGGACGATGCGGACACCGGTCGCTTCGTCGCCCTCGAGACCGAGGCCGCCTTCGAGCTCCTTGACCGCGTGCACGAGCGCCGAGCCACCGCCGGGCAGGATGCCCTCTTCGACGGCCGCCTTGGTCGAAGCCACGGCGTCCTCGATGCGGTGCTTACGCTCGTTGAGCTCGGTCTCGGTGGCCGCGCCGACCTTGATCACCGCGACACCGCCGCCGAGCTTCGCCAGCCGCTCCTGCAGCTTCTCGCGGTCCCAGTCGGAGTCGGTGTTCTCGATCTCCTTGCGGATCTGCGAAACGCGCCCGGCGATGTCGTCCTTGGTGCCGGCACCGTCGACGAGCGTGGTGTCGTCCTTGGTGACGACGATCCGGCGCGCGCCGCCCAGCTGGGCGAGCGTGGTCTCGGACAGCTTGTGCCCGATCTCGGCCGAGATGACCTCGCCGCCGGTAACGACCGCGAGGTCGTCCAGGAACGCCTTGCGGCGGTCACCGAAGAACGGCGCCTTGACCGCGACGGCGGTGATCGTCTTGCGCAGCGAGTTCACCACGAGGGTCGACAGCGCTTCGCCGTCCACGTCCTCGGCGATGATCAGCAGCGGCTTCTTGGCCTCGACGACCTTCTCCAGCACCGGGAGCAGGTCGGCCAGGGACGAGATCTTCTCGCGGACCAGCAGGATGAAGGCGTCCTCGAGGATCGCCTTCTGCTCTTCCGGGTTGGTCGCGAAGTGCGCCGACAGGAAACCCTTGTCGAACTGCACACCCTCGGTGATCACGAGCTCGGTCGCCAGCGTGGACGACTCCTCGATCGTGATGACACCGTCTTCGCCGACCCGCTCGACGGCTTCGCCGAGCAGGGCGCCGATGGCCGCGTCACGCGAGGTGACGGTGCCGACCTGGGCGATGTTGTCGCGGCCCTTGACCGGGGTCGCCTTCTCCTTGAGGACCGCGATGACCTTCTCCGCGGCGGCCTCGATGCCGCGGCCGACGGCCGTCGGGTTGGCACCGGCGGCGACGTTGCGCAGGCCGACCTTCACCAGCGACTGCGCGAGCACGGTCGCGGTCGTGGTGCCGTCACCGGCGACGTCGTTGGTCTTGGTGGCGACGCTCTTGGCGAGCTGGGCGCCGAGGTTCTCGAACGGGTCGTCGAGCTCGATCTCGCGAGCGACGGTGACACCGTCGAGGGTGATGGTCGGGCCACCGAACTTCTTGTCGAGCACGACGTGGCGACCACGCGGGCCGAGGGTGACCTTGACCGCGTCGGCGAGCTTGTTCACCCCGCGCTCGAGCGCGCGACGAGCGTCCTCGTCGAAACTGATCTGCTTGGGCATGCCTGTTCCGCTTACCTTCCAGTCTTACTGCTCGGAAAACACGAACGCCCCGTTCCCCGGCAATGCGGGGCCCGGGGCGTCATGCGCTGAGAGCGGACGTCAGTTGATGACGGCCAGCACGTCGCGAGCGGAGAGGATCAAGTAGTCCTCACCGTTGTACTTCACTTCGGTGCCGCCGTACTTGGAGTAGATGACGACGTCGCCGACGGAAACGTCGAGCGGGACGCGGTTGCCCTTGTCGTCGATGCGGCCCGGGCCCACGGCCAGAACCTTGCCCTCCTGGGGCTTCTCCTTGGCGGTGTCGGGGATGACGAGGCCGGAAGCGGTCGTCTCCTCGGCCTCACTCGTCTGGACAACGATCTTGTCCTCGAGCGGCTTGATGTTCACGCTCACCGGGTTGACCTCCACGGTCGTCGAAAGCGTTGGCAGGATGAGTTACGGCTCCTACCACCCCCGCCGTCGCGGGTGCCGGGGCGTGTTCGGGCCGTGCAATTAGCACTCTAGCCATGTGAGTGCCAGCTTCGCAAGGAGGGTCCGATCACCTGGCGAAAACTCGGTCTCCGGGCGCCTGACCGGCCCTTTTGTTCCGCAGGGGTTCCGCGGCGCGCTCGATCGCGCTAGCCCGGCGTGCCCGTCCGTTGACGGCCTCTTGGCCCATAGTGCCGAGTTCGGGCGACGCGTGTGGCGGGCCCACTAGCTTGTGACCGGGCTGGAGGGACGATGTCGCTGCTCCTCGCACGGAACAAGCTCCCGGTGTACCTGCGCCTGATGCGGGCGGACAAGCCGATCGGCGCGCTACTGCTCCTGTGGCCGACGTTGTGGGCGCTGTGGATCGCCGGTCCGCCGTCGCCGTGGATCCTCGCCGCCTTCGTGGCCGGGGTGTGGCTGATGCGCGCGGCGGGCTGCGTGGTGAACGACTACGCGGACCGCGGAGTCGACGGTCACGTCGAGCGCACCGCGAACCGCCCGCTGCCCAGCGGTGCCGCGACGGGGAAAGAGGCGCGTTACCTGTTCGGCGTCCTGGTGCTGCTTTCCTTCCTGGTGGCCATGACGCTCGATCTCTTGACCGTCTCGCTTTCGGTGGTGGCTCTGGCGCTGGCGTGCGCGTACCCCTTCGCGAAGCGCTACACGCATCTGCCGCAGGTGGTACTGGGAGCGGCGTTCGGATGGTCGATCCCGATGGCTTTCGCCGCCACGGAGGGATCCCTGCCGCCGGTTTGCTGGCTTTTGTTCCTCGCCAACCTGTTGTGGGTGGTCGCGTACGACACGCAGTACGCCGCCGTCGACCGGGACGACGACCTGAAGATCGGCGTGAAGTCCACGGCGATCCTGTTCGGCCGTCACGACAGGCTGGCCATCGGTGTTCTGCAGGGCGCGATGCTGGTGCTCATGGTGACGGTCGGCCGGGTGAGCTCGCTCGGCTGGAAGTTCCATCTGGCCGTCGTGGTCGCGGGCGCGCTGTTCGTCCACCAGCAGAAGTTGACCGCCCGTCGCGAGCGCGACGGCTACTTCCGGGCGTTCATGAACAACAACCAGGTCGGGATGGTGCTCTTCCTGGGCCTGCTGGCGGATCGCGTTTAGCCCGCTGAAGTCGCTCGCCCGTCCCCGCCGTCCGGATCGCGATCAGCCCGCTGAACGCAAGTCCGCCAGGTCGCTCACCAGGGCGTCGGGGTCGACGGAGGCGAGGGCCGCGCGCTTCTTGGGCGTGACCGCCAGGGCGACTGAAGCGACGCCCGCGGCGCGAGCGGCGAGGACGTCCGCGGCGGAGTCGCCGATCATCACGCACTGCCCGGGCGAAGCACCGAGAGCGCGCATCGCGGCCTCGATCAGTGTCGGGTTCGGCTTCAGTTGTCCCGGGTCGCTCGTGCTCCTCGCACTGATCCGGCGAACGTGCTCAGCGAGCTCGTACAACGTGAGGAACGACCGGATCGCGTCGACGGAGTTGTTGCTGACGATCGTCACCGTGAAGCCCTGCGCGACCCACTCGCGGATCGTCTCCTGCGCGCCCGGCGCGGGCGCGATCAGCGAGACGGCCTCCCCCTCCAGGCGGCTGAGCTGCCGCTCGACGACGTGCGCGGTGTTCGGACCGCATGACCACGCGTACTTCAGCACGTCGAACGGATCGGCGGTGGCACGCACGTCTGCGGGCAGATCAGGTCCGACGAGGCTTTTGAGCCGATCAGCCACCTCCCGCGCCGGCAGTTCGGCGAACACGTCGCACACCGGCCCGTCGAAATCGAGGAAGACATGGTCCTTCTCCTGCAGAAGCTCCTTCACCCCGGTCATGCCCCCACCTTGCCACCGGATCGCGTTTAGCCCGCTGAACGCAAGTCTTGGACAGACCTTACGGACGGGGCGGGTTTCTGGTTAGGTTCCGACCATTGGGGTCGGTCCTGTACAGCAGACCTAGACACTGGGGGTACACGCCCATGCCGCGTCCCTTCCGTCCCGCTGCCCTCGAACCGCTCCGGCGCCGGTCCAAACGGACCGCCGGACTCGCGGTCCTCACCCTCGCAGCCGGACTCCTCGCCGCCATCCCCGCCGACGCCGCCCCAGCGGATCAGCAGCGTCAGCGGGACTTCGCGGCCGCCGCGCGGGAGTTCGGCATCCCCGAACACGTCCTGCTCGGCGTCTCCTTCCTGGAATCCCGCTGGGACTTCAACGCCGGCACCCCGAGCACGTCCGCCGGCTACGGCCCGATGCACCTGACCGACCTGCGCGAAGCGGGCGCCGGCACGCATCACGACGAAGGCGGGGAGGACCCGCGCGGCGACGACGCCCGCCAGGCGAAACTCCCGGCGACACCGGCGCCGAAGCCTCCCCCACCCGGCCTCCAGACCATCGACGAGGCGTCCGCGCTGATCGGCCAAGACGTCGCGACGCTGCGTACGAACACCACGCAGAACATCCGCGGTGGCGCCGCTCTTCTGGCGAAGTACCAACGCGAAGCGGGTGACTGGTACGACGCCGTCGCGCGCTACAGCGGCGCGAAGGACAAAGCGGGAGCGCAGTCCTTCGCCGACGAAGTCTTCGACACCATCTCCAAGGGCGTCAGCCGCAAGACCGACGACGGCCAGAGTGTCGCTCTCGCCGCGACGCCGACGAGCGCGCCGCGCGCGCAGGCCGACGTCTCGAAGGCGGAGTGCCCGAAGAAGCTCTCGTGCCTTTCGGTGCCGGCGCCGTACCAGGAGTTGCCGAACAACGACTACGGCAACCACGACAAGGCGGATCGGCCGAAGAGCCAGAAGGTCGAATACATCATCATCCACGACACCGAGGGTTACTGGGACACGGCGATGGACCTCGTCACCGACCCGACGTACGTGAGCTGGCACTACACGATCCGCTCCGCCGACGGCCAGATCGCACAGCACGTGCCGACCAAGGACGTCGCCTGGCACGCGGGCAACTGGTACGTCAACGCGAAGTCCGTCGGCATCGAGCACGAGGGCTTCGCCGCGAAGGGCACTTGGTACACGGAGGCGATGTACCGCACCTCCGCGAAGCTCGTCGGCTACCTCGCGCGGAAGTACGACGTCCCGCTCGACCGCGCGCACATCCTCGGCCACGACAACGTCCCGGGCACGATCCCCTCGACCATCAAGGGCATGCACTGGGATCCGGGCCCGTACTGGGACTGGTCGCACTACTTCGACCTGATGGGCGCTCCCCTGTCCGGCTTCGGGCGTCCCGGTTCGCCGCTGGTGACCATCACGCCGGACTTCGCGACGAACCAGCCCGCGTTCACCGGCTGCGAGACCGCCGGAAAGCCTTGCCCGGCAAGGGGTTCCGGTTCTGTCGTGCTGCGTAGCGAGCCGAACGACGCGGCGCCGCTGCTCAAGGACATCGGCCTGCGCCCGGACGGTTCGGCGAGCACGATGGCCGTCTCCGACATCGGCAGCCGGGCGGAGACCGGCCAGCGCTACGTCGTCGCCGAGCGGCGTGACGGCTGGACGGCGATCTGGTACCTCGGCCAGAAGGGCTGGTTCCGCGACGCGCGCACGACGAGCCCGGCGTTCGGTCTGGTCGTCACCCCGAAGCCCGGACTGGAGACCGTGCCGGTGTTCGGGCGCGCGTACCCCGAGCCTGAGGCCTACCCGGCGAACGTGCCGGCGCAGCAGGTCGTCCCGCTGCCGTACACCTTCTCGGCGGGGCAGCGGTACTCGGTCGGCAACGTGCTCGGCTCCGAGTACTACTGGGCGACGACGTTCGATCCGGCCAACCACGTGGTCGTCAAGGGCAAGACGCGGTACGTGCAGATCCAGTTCGGACATCGCGTCGCCTTCGTGAAGGCGGACGACGTCCGGATCCTGCCCGCCTTCTGACCACCTGACCCGGATCGCGTTCAGCCAGCTGAACGCGATCCGGGTCAGGAGTCGAGCGCGACCTTGACCCCGGGAGCGTGCTCGGTGTTCCGCCGCGTCTTCGACCAGCCGTTCCGGCGGCGCACCAGGCGGAACAGCGCCCGCCACGACGTGATGTAGAACGTGTAGATGTACAGCGCGTAGGCGAAGCCCATCCCGATCCCGCGCAGGACATTGCGGCTCTTCAGGCATTTGAACTGGTAGATCGGGCCCCACACGATGAACGGCAGCAGCCCGAACGAGCCGTAGATCGCGAACAGGATCCAAGCGCCGTCGTCGGCGAACCAGGTCCACACCTGCGCCGGATCCCCCGCGGTGGTGAAGAGCAGCAGGATGAACGGGATCGGGTACAGCAGCGAGCCGAGCAACTGCATCCACGGCTGCGCGAGGTAGTACATCATCTCCGCCGCGCCCAGCGTGCTCACGTGCGGCGAATCCCAGATCCGCCGCAGGTACCGCGAACACTGCATCGTGCCCTGGCCCCAGCGCGTGCGCTGCACCAGGAATCGCCGGAGGCTGTACAGCCCTTCCTGTTTCACATGGGAATCCGGCGTGTAGCCGGTCCGCCAGCCCGCGGTCAGCAGGTGCACGCCGAGTTCGAAATCCTCCAGCAGCGAACCACGCCAGGGCTGTCCGTCCGGCCCCGCGATCGAGTCCAATGCGGACAGTCGGGTGAACTGACCGTTGCCGCCCATGGAGATCGTACCGGTGAACCCGCGCGAGGTCTGGATCGCCGCGATGGCCGTGCGGAACTCGAGATCCTGCATCTGGGCCAGCTTCAGCCCGAAGGCGCGCGAGAACCAGTTCCTCCCCGGCGGCCGGGTGTCGGCGTTGCCCATCCAGACGTCGAGTTGCACGGCGCCGATCGTCTCGTCGCCGAACAGGTGGTCCGCGGCGCACACTTCGAGGCAGTTCTCCGCCGGGCGGCCGTCCGCGTCGACCACCACGACGACCACGTCCTCCCGGCTCGCGTCCGGGCCCATCCAGTCGTTGAGCGCCTGGTAGGCGGCGTTGAGCGCGTCGCCCTTGCCCGTCCTCGCCTCCGGACGGCGCCGGGGAACCAGGTGCAGGTAAGGGTCGTAGCCGCCGTTGCGCCGCCAGATCGACTTGACCACCCGGGCCGTGCGGTCCTCGGAGTCGTCGTCGACGACCCAGACGTGCGCGTGCCGGAACGTCGAACGCAGGTACTGCACCGTTTCGCGGATGACGCTCTGTTCGTCCCGGCACGGAACGAAGAAGTGCCAGGTGAAATCGGCGACGTCACCGACGGGTGCGGGCTTGCGCCGCAGGTACGGCACGACGATCACGACCACGTACACGATGAACGCCACGCTCATGGTGAGCGCGAACGCCTGGGTGATCGCGAGCAGGATCTTGAGCGAGCCGCCGCCCATCAGACGGCCCCGCGCTCGGCACGGGACTTGCGGGTGCCCAGCCAGACGAAGAGCACGAGGGCGACCGCGCCGCCGAGGACGCTCACCATCGAACCGAGCAAAGTGTGACCCCAGTAATAACCTTCGTCCACGCCGAGCCAGTTCACGAGTCCGACGATCGCCAAAACCCTCATCTGATTGACAAGAATCACCGCGATCGCCGAAATGGCCAGCGACACGAACAGTCTCTTCGCATTTCGCGGACGGAAATACAACATGACGGCGGTCACCAGTAAGAGTGGTAGCAACATGAATGCCGAAGAGCATTCCGGCGTCATTCTTAACCCGAGTGGAGTATCGCCCGACAACCCAAAGTAGACCGTCTCGCGCTCACCCGCGACAAAGACACCCGATGTGGTGATGACCCTCAGTATCAGCCCGGAGAGTTGCACCTCGAACACGCGGTAGACGCGTTCGGCCAGCACCAGACCTGCCGCGACGGCGATGACCGCCAGCACGGCGACACGCAGTGGGAACCGACTGGAACTGGGCAAAGGAGCGCTCGCGACGGCCACGGTGACCCTCTCAGGAAAGACGCTGCGGACGATGGGATTCGACGAAGCGGACAGGCACCTCGCTGACGAGGTTAAGCGAGCGCTAACCGGTCCTTTCGCCCGGGGTTCGCAATTCCAGTGCGATCATGGGGCCTTTCGGCACGATCGTGGACTAACTGACTAGGCCGAACGAGTGATGCTCTCCGCGACCTGCGGATAATGGCATCGAAACCACCTGATCCGGTGATCCTGGATTTTTTCTGTGCAATTTAAGAAACACTCGGCGATAGACGATCCGCGAGCCGAATCAGGCCACCCGGGATTCGTCCGCAACGGTCACGCCCATGCGACGACCGGAGAAAACCCCACGAATCAATTCGGAGGACCAGTTGAAGAACACGCACCTCTTGCGACGAGGCGGATTGCTCGCCGCTGTGGTGGTGAGCGTTGCCCTCGCCGGCGCGGTACCCGCCTCGGCGGCCCCCGGTGACGGCTCCGCGTATGGCGTCAAGGTCGATGTATCGCTCCTCGGCCTCGACGCGGTGAAGGCCGGGCCGCTCGCCGAAGCGAAGACCTCGGGGCCGACCACCAACAGCCTCGCGACGGTCAACCTCGCCGGTGTGCTGACCGCGGGCGCGATCAACACCGAGGCCAAACGCGACGACAACTCCGGCGCGGTGACGGCCAAGGCCAGCACTGCCGATGTCGGGCTGCCGCTGCTCAAGGCAGCCCTCGGCAACGTCGGCGTCAAGGCCGTCGAAGCCACCTGCACCGCCACCCAGAAGGGTGTGCAGGGCGCGACCAGCCTGGTCGCCCCGAACCTCGGCAGTGTGGGCGCCGTCGACACGACGCCGGCACCGAACACCCAGATCAAGGTCGCTCTCGGCCTCGTCAACGTCGCGACGATCACCCTCAACGAGCAGATCAAGAACGCCGACGGCAGCCTGACCGTCAACGCGATCCACGTGAAGCTGCTGGGCGGCGTCGTCGGGGCTCTCGGCTCCGGTGACGTGATCGTCTCGTCGGCCACCTGTGGCCCGGCCGGCCTGCCCGTGCCGCTCGCTTCGGGCGCGGGGCTGTGGATCGGTCTCGGTCTGCTCGGTGCCATCGCCGTTCCGGTCGGTATCCGCGTCGTCCGCAACCGGCGTCCGGCGACCACCGCCTGACCTGGGTGAAGTGAGGTCCAGATGTACAAGTTGCCTGGCGCCGGAGTCGGCGTCGCCGGTGGTGGGGTGGGTGCCCTCGCCGCCACCGGGGCCGACGTCGGCTGGTGGCTGGCCGTCGGCGTGATCCTGCTGGTTCTCGGAACCATCGCGGTCATCGCCGGCTACCGCCGCACGAAACGGCTCGGCAAGGTGGGGAGCTGATCGCTCCCTTCGGCAGGACCGGCCGCCGGCGTGGGCCCTTCGCACGCCGGCGGCCGCCACCGGAGTTTTCCGGGACACTCGAAATCGTGGACGAGGAGCGCGAACGCGTGGATGTGATGTTGCTGGCCGGGACCCGGCCGGAGGCGGTCAAGATCGCGCCGCTGGCACTGGCGCTGGCGGAGCACCCGCACCTCCGGCCCTTCGTGGTCCACAGTGGACAGCACCAGGGCATGGTCGAGCAGGCGCTGATCCCGTTCGGCCTGCCCGTCGATGCCTGGCTCGACACCCCACCACGGACCACGGGCACGCAGGCCGAACTCGTTTCCGGACTGCTCCCCGCGCTCGACGCGATGCTGCGACGGGTCGCGCCGTCGGCGGTCGTCGTGCAGGGTGACACGACGACGGGGCTGGCGGGCGCGCTCGCCGCGTTCTGGCTGGGCATCCCGGTCGTGCATCTCGAAGCGGGACTGCGCACGCACGACCTCGCCGCGCCGTTCCCCGAAGAGGGCACGCGGCAGATGATCTCGCGCATCGCCGCCCTGCACCTCGCGCCGACCCCGGGTGCCGCGGCCGCACTGCGCACGGAGGGTGTTCCGCGCCAACGGATCGCCGTCACCGGCAATACCGTCGTCGACGCCGTGATCGCGATCGCCGAACGGGATCTCCCGGCGAGGGACACCGCGCTCGCGTTGCTGGAGATGGAGATCGCCGAGGCGAACGAACGCCTCGTGCTCGTGACGTCGCACCGGCGTGAGTCCTGGGGTGAGCCGCTGAGCCGGACGCTCGCCGCCATCGAACTGATCGTCGCCGAGCACGCCGACGTCCAGGTGCTGTTCCCGGTGCACCCCAATCCGGCCGTGCGAGAGCAGGTCTTGACCGCGCTCGGCGGGACACCACGGGTGACGATCACCGAGCCGCTCGAGTATCCCGATCTCGTGCGCGCGCTGCGGCTGGCCGAACTCGTCCTGACCGATTCCGGTGGTATCCAAGAAGAAGCGCCGACCTTCGGCACACCCGTCCTCGTACTCCGTGAGGTCACCGAACGGCGCGAGGCGATCGAGGCGGGCTGCGCCTGGCTGGTCGGGACGGACACCGCCCTCATCGCCGACACCGCCGCGAAGATCCTGCGCGGCGATCTGCATCCGACGCACACCGGAAACCCTTACGGCGACGGCAATGCCGCCGCTTTGACGGTGGCCGCGCTGGAGGAACTGCTCAACCTCGCCCCGGCGCCGCGCACCGCCGCCGAATTGCGCTAGATCGAGACGATCTGGACCGGCAGCGCCGGATTCGCGGAGAAGTCGAGCGATGCCCGCGGACGTCCGGCGGCGACCACGTGCGCGCCGAGCGCGGCGATCATCGCGCCGTTGTCGGTGCACAGGCGCGGCCGCGGGACTCGCAGCGTGATACCGGCCTCCGCGCACCGTTCGGCTGCGAGTTCGGACAACCGTGAATTCGCCGCCACACCACCGGAAATCACCAGCGTGTCCACGCCGTGTTCCTTGGCCGCGCGGATCGCCTTCCTGGTGAGAACGTCGGCGACGGCCTCCTGGAACGACGCGGCGACGTCGTCGACAGGGATCTCCTCGCCGCGGCGCTCGGCGCCCTCGACCCACCGTGCGACGGCGGTTTTCAAGCCGGAGAAGGAAAAGTCGAACTTGGCGTCGCGCGGCCCGGTCATCCCGCGCGGGAAAGCGATGGCCTTGCCGTCACCGTTTTTGGCCGCTTTGTCGATGGGCGGGCCGCCGGGGTAGGGCAGGCCGAGGACGCGGGCGACCTTGTCGTAGGCCTCGCCCGCCGCGTCGTCCACAGTGGACCCGAGTTCGGTGATCTCGGACGCGATGTCGTCCACCAGAAGCAATTGCGTGTGCCCGCCGGAGACGAGCAGGGCGAGACAGCGCTCGGGGAGCGGTCCGTGCTGGAGGGTGTCGACGGCGATGTGCCCGGCGAGATGGTTGACGCCGTAGAGCGGGATGTCCAGTGCCGCGGCGTAAGCCTTGGCCGCGGCGACGCCGACCAGGAGCGCGCCGGCGAGGCCGGGTCCGGCGGTGACCGCGATGGCGTCCACATCGGACAGTTTCAGCCCGGCCTTCGCGAAGGCTCGCTCGACTGTGGGGACCATCGCCTCCAGATGCGCGCGGCTGGCGACCTCGGGGACGACGCCGCCGAAGCGGGCGTGCTGATCGACGCTGGAGGCGACCTCGTCGGCGAGGAGCTCGACCGTGTTGTCGTCGTGCAGGCGGACGAGGCCGACGCCGGTCTCGTCGCACGAACTCTCGATGCCCATGATGATGCGTGGCATCAGCCCGCCACCTCGTCTCGGACCTGGGCCCGCGGGCGGGCCATCGTGTAGGCGTCGGCGCCGGAAGGCTGGTAGTAGCGCTTCCGGAGGCCGACGCGTTCGAAACCGTGTCGTTCGTAGAGCGTGATCGCCGCTTCGTTGTCGGTGCGGACCTCGAGGAACACCGGCGCGGCGAGCTCGTCCGCACGAACGAGGAGAGCCTTCAGCAGCGTGGTGCCGATCCCGTTGCGCTGCCAGCCCGGGTCGACGCCGATCGTGTGGATGCTCGTCTCGTAGTCGCCGCGGCGGCCGACGACGGCGAGCCCGGCGTAGCCGATGACCTCGTCGCTTTCGTCCGGGCGCGCGACGAGATAGTGACCGCCGGCGTCGAGTTCCGCGTGGAAGGCGTAGGCGCTCCACGGTGAATCGCCGGGGAAGAGAATTTTCTCTATCTCGACACAGCGGGGAATATCCTTGCGGCGTAAGGGTTCCAGCCTCACGGCGTGGTCACCTTCTTGCGCGCGGCCGGTTCGACGGCGTCCGGGCGACGGAGATAGAGCGGGGTGAGCGGGGCGGGGTCGCTTCCGTTTTGGAGTGCCTCACGAGCGGCCTTGACCAGCCCTGCGGGTGACGGGAAGCGCGGCTCGATCGGCTGGACGCCGAGGGCGTCCGCGTAGAGGAGGGCGCCGTCGCCCGCCGCGACCTTGATGGCGGTCTCGAGCTCGGCCGGTCGCTGGACGTGCGGACCGTCGGTGCGGGAACCGTCGGCGGCGTACGCGGCCCAGTAGACCTCGCGCCGCCTCGCGTCGGTGAGGACGAGGAAGGGCGCTTCGCCGGGGGCGACGTCGGCGGCGATCGCGTCGAGGCTGCAGACCGGGTGGGCCGGGATGCCGAGGGCGTGGGCGAGCGACGCGGCGGTCGCCATGCCGGCGCGAAGGCCGGTGAAGGGGCCTGGGCCGACGCCGCAGACGATGGCGTCGAGGTCGCGAAGCGTGACGCCCGCGGCCTTGACCGCTTCGAGGGCGTGGGGCGTGATCAGCTCGCCGTGTGCGCGCGGGTCGACCGTCACGCGGTCGCCGCGGGATTCGAGCGTGTCGCCGTCCAGGGCGACGAGGCCCGCGGTGACCGCCGGGGTCGAGGTGTCGATGGCCAGTACCAGCACGGTTACCCAGCCTACGACCAGCGCCCCGGAGTGCGTTTAGCGGCCTAAGTGCGATCCGGGACCGTGGCCGCTCCCCTGCCGTCAGATCGCGTTTAGCCCGCTAAACGCGCTCCTTCGCTCCAGCCCCGCGTCCCGGCGCCGGATCGCGATTAGGGGGCGAAAGTCGCTCCCGCCGGGCCGCCCGCCGACCTCGGCCCAGATCGCGATTAGGGGGCTAAACGCACGTCGGCGGCAGGAGGGAGCAGGGGTGTGAACCAGGTCGCAGGGGTGAAGGCGGGCGGAACGGTACGGTTCGGCGAGGGCCCTCGCGCCCCGCCTGGCGGAGTCGAGCAGGAGGTCACACGGTGCCCGATCGGTTGTTCCCCACGCTGGCGAGCGGCTCCGACAAGGAGGCCCTCCGTTTCGGCGGCACCTCCCTGACCTACGCCGAGGTCGCGGCCGTCGCCGGCACCCTCGCCCGCGACCTCCCGAGCGGCCGCGTCGCCGTCTGGGCGACACCGACCGTGCACACCAGCGTCGCCGTGATCGCCGCGCTGCTCGCCGGCGTCCCCGCCATCCCGCTCAACCCGAAGATCGGCGAGCGCGAACTCGCGCACATCCTCGCCGACAGCGAGCCCGTCCTCGTCCTCGCCGAACCGGGCGCCGACCTGCCCGCCGGCCTCCACGACCTGCCACGCCGCGACATCCCCCTCGAAGGCGCGCCCGTCGATCTCCCCGCGGAACCGGACGCCGAAGCCCCGGCGCTGATCGTCTACACCTCCGGCACCACCGGCCCGCCCAAGGGTGTCGTCCTCCCCCGCCGCGCGATCTCGACCACCCTCGACGCCCTCGAAGACGCCTGGGAGTGGACCGGCGACGACGTGCTGGTCCACGGCCTCCCGCTGTTCCACGTCCACGGCCTGATCCTCGGCATCCTCGGACCGCTCCGGCGCGGCGGCTCGGTCCGGCATCTCGGCCGTTTCTCCACCGAGGGCGCCGCACGCGAACTCGCGACCGGAGCGACGATGATGTTCGGCGTCCCGACCATGTACCACCGCATCGCGGGCGAAGTCGGCGACAACCCGTCACTCGCCGAGGCTCTCAGCGGTGCCCGGCTGCTCGTCTCCGGATCGGCAGCGCTGCCCGTCCACGACCACCAGCGCATCACCGCGGCGACCGGCCAGCGCGTGATCGAGCGCTACGGGATGACCGAGACCCTCATGAACACCAGCGTTCGCGCCGACGGCGAGCGTGTCCCCGGCACCGTCGGCGTCCCGCTGGGCGGCGTCGAGCTGCGACTCGTGGACGAGGCGGGAAGGCCCGTCGAGGAGATCGAGACCGTCGGCGAAATCCAGGTCCGCGGGCCGAACCTGTTCACCGAGTACCTCAACCGCCCCGACGCCACCGAAGCCGCCTTCGACAACGGCTGGTTCCGGACCGGCGACATGGCGACCCGCGACGCGGCCGGCTACGTGAAGATCGTCGGCCGGAAGGCCACGGACCTGATCAAAAGCGGTGGCTACAAGATCGGCGCGGGCGAAATCGAGAACGCGCTCATGGAACATCCCGGTGTCGCGGAGGTCGCGGTGACCGGTGAGCCCGATGACGATCTGGGCGAGCGCATCGTGGCCTGGGTAGTGCCTGACGGAGAACGCCCGACGGAGTCGGAACTCGCCGACCACGTCTCGCGCCTGCTGTCGCCGCACAAACGGCCTCGCGTGGTCCGCTACCTGGAGGCGTTGCCGCGCAACGACATGGGCAAGGTCCTGAAGCGAGCGCTCGGATGAGCAGGGCTTCGGCGCGGTCCGTCATCAAGGAGATCGCGACCGGTTTCGAAGATCTGGACGTTCCGCGTTCCGACGAGCCGGAAGACGGGCCGATCGGCTGGCCGGGGTACCGCGCGGCACGTGAAGCCGCCGCGGAGCGATCGGGCGAAGACGAGTCGGTCGTCTGCGGAACCGCCAAGATCGGCGAAGTCGAGGCGGTCGTGGTCGCCTTCGAATTCGGTTTCCTGGGCGGGTCGATCGGTCAGCGGACTGGTGATCGCGTCGAGGCGGCGTTCGCGCGGGCGATGGAGTCCCGGTTGCCGGTGGTTTCGCTGATCGCGACTGGCGGCAGCCGGATGCAGCACGGGATGCGCGCGCTTTCGCAGTTGCAGCGCATCGCGCGGGCGGCGGCCGGAGCCCGGTCGGTGCCGCAGATCTCGGTGCTGCGCGATCCGACCACGGGCGGCGGCTGGGCGACACTCGGTGCGAGCGCCGACGTCATTCTCGCGTTGCCCGGGGCCCAGGTCGGTTTCGCCGGTTCCCGGGTTCGGCCGCCTGACGCGCCCGCGGAGGCGTACACGGCCGAAGCGAAGCTCGCGTGGGGCCAGGTCGACAGGATCGTGCAGCCCGCCGACCTTCCCGCGGTGCTGGAACGGTGGGTGCGCTTGCTGACTTCGCCGACGACTGAAGCCGCTGAGCCTCCCGGCGCGCTCGGGTCGGCGGGACTGCCCGACAGCGGGTGGGCTGCGGTTCAGGCGGCACGCTCCGCTGATCGGCCACGGGCGGCCGAGTACCTCGACGCGTACTTCGACTGGCGCGAGGACGTCTCGGGTGACAGGTGCGGCGGAGTCGACTCCGGCGTCTTGTGCGGCTTCGGCCGACGAGACGGCCGGACGATCGCGTACGCGGCGCAGTGCGGGACGGCGACGCTGCCCGCGGGCTTCCGCACGGCCGCGCGGCTGGTGCGGCTCGCGTCGAGGCTCGGGATCCCGGTACTCACGCTGGTCGACACCCCCGGTGCGGCGAACGACGCGGCGGCCGAGCGGGCCGGGGCCGGGGCTGCGATCGCGGAACTGTTCGAGGCGGTCGCGAGCGCGGCTGTGCCGATCACGACGCTGGTGATCGGCGAAGGCGGATCGGGTGGCGCGCTCGCGTTCGCGGCACCGGGATCGACCTGGGTGACGCCCAACGCGTACTTCTCGGTCACGACGCCCGAGGCGGCCGCGGCGATCCTCAAGCTGCCCGCCGACGACGTCCCCACTCTCGCGGACCGGCTGCGGCTACGTCCCCAAGACCTGGTCGACCTGGGAATCGCGCGTTCCGTGGTCGGCCCGGCGGAGCGCGTTTAGCGGGCTAAACGCGATCCGCGCGGGTGATTGAAAAATCATCGATACCTTCCGTGTCGACGTCCTTTGCGGCCTTTCGGCGCGGAATGGGAAGCGACAAACGGTCGGAGATCGGCGCTGAGCGGACGCGTTGCGCGAAGCATGACCATCTGCATGTGCGAATGCCGCTTTCGAATGTCCGTTACTGAACATTTCTCTCCGCGCCGATAACTGCAATCCACTCGATAGCGTGAATTCGGCACACTCTAGGTGTACTCAGCTCCCACCATCTCGCCAAGGTGCGTGTTACCCACGACCGCAACTACTCTTTCGAGTTACAGCAGCGAAATCCGATGACCCGGGGTGAAGTGCGCCGACCGCTCGGCGCAAGAAGCAGCAACCTTTCACCTACCGCCCCGTAGGTCCGGAAAGTTCGTCCACAATGGCTTGTGTTGCGGCTAGGCAACAGCCGAATGCCGCACAAAAAGGAAGCGGCTCCCCGGGCAAGGGGGAGCCGCTTTGCGGTTCAACAGCTCCATCAACCCGAATTAGTCCTATGGAGGCGTCAAACATGCCCAGCGTAGCGCCGTGTTCCGGCGGTATGCCAGAGGAGCCACCCCAGTCGCAGGCGATGACCCCGGATACGAACCAGGATCACCGCGGCGGGTGTCACCCGGCAGAAGTCACTCTCGACGAATTGCTCGATCTGGCGGGCGAACCGGTCGGCATGGTCACCGACCCCGCGTGCCGTCGAGTTCATCTGCGTCCCGCGGCCCAGTGGCCCGATTTCTGGCGAAGCACGTTCTTCGGCAGCAAGGAGAACGCCAGGCGTGTCCTGCTCTACTGGTTCGCCTTGATCGCCCCGCTTCTCGCGCTGGCTTTGGTCGCGACGCCCGCCGCGCAAACCGGCGTGCTCGGCCTGTGCGGATTGTGGTGGATTCACCATCGGCGCGGGCCGCGGGCTGAGCCGGCCCCCGCCGTCTAGGGAGGCAGGGTGCGCATGCCGCTGTGGCTACCAGCGGCATGCGCACCCTCAAGCCCGCTTGGGGCATGGAGGGGACGCTTCGCCGGGATGGCCCTGATGCGGCATCCGGGTGAGATCGCGTTTAGCCCGCTAAACGCAAGTCGGGCGTGCGGGACGCCCAGGTGCCGTGCGGCTCCAGGGTGACCACGCGGACATCGTCCTCGCGACGCTCCATGCGCACGACGAGGTAGTCGTCCGAAAGGCGCTCCGCCGCGCCCTCGCCCCATTCGACGACCAGGGCGGACCGCTCGAGCTCAGTGTCGAGGTCCAGGTCGTCCAGCTGCGAGAGATCCCCGCCGAGCCGGTACGCGTCGACGTGCACCAGAGCGACCCCGGCCTCGCCCGCCGGATGCACCCGAGCGATCACGAACGTCGGCGAGCTGACCCGTCCGCCGACGCCGAGACCGTCCGCGATCCCGCGGGTCAGCGTCGTCTTGCCCGCTCCGAGCGGTCCGGCGAGCAGCACCAGGTCGCCCGCGCGCAGTGAACGTCCGAGCGATCGCCCGAAGTCCATGGTCGACTCGGGAGTCGGGAAAGCGAAGTTCATCAGCGCTGCCACCACCAGGTTCGCCGGTCAGGATTTTCACCATCGGTGCCCGTGCACCGCTGCATCAAGTCGATCAGGTGACTGTTCACCAGTTCGGGTTGTTCCAGCTGCACCATGTGCCCCGCGCCGCGTACGCGCACCAGCTCCGCGTCCGGCAGCTCCGCCGCGATCCGCTCCGCGTGCGCGATCGGCGTGAACCGGTCGGAATCTCCGCCGATGACCAGCACGTGCGCGTGCTTCAACCCGGCGAGCGCGGCGTACCGGTTGTGGCTGCCGAGCGTGTCGACGAAGTTCACGAGCCCGCGCACCGGCGTCACTTCGAGCATTTCCAGCATGAAGTCGACGAGTCGCGGAGACACGTCCCGGCTGCCGAAAGCCAGCCTGCGCACGGCTTGCCGGGTCAGCTGCCCTCCGGCGGCGCGCACGAACTCGACGAGTCCGGGCTGCCAGCCCGCCAGCCCGCCGACGCCTCGCGTGAGCGGGTTGTACTTCGAAAGCAGCGATCGCGGCAGTCCCCGAGCACCGACTTCGCCCGCCGCGGTCGCGATGAACGCGACGCCGCCGACGCGGTCGTCGAACAGCTCGGGATGCTCCGCCGCGAGCTCCATGATCACCATGCCGCCCATCGAGTGCCCCATGAGCACGATGGGCCCCTCCGGCACCACCGAGCGCACGACCATGTCGAGGTCGCGCGCCAGCTGCTCGATGGTGCTGGTCTCGGCGGTCGCGGCGCCGGATTGCCCGTGCCCGCGATGGTCGTAATAGACCTGACGCACGCGCGGCAGCTTCAGTGACGCGAGGTCTCGCCGCTGGAAATGCCAGCAGCGCTTCGACAACGCGAAACCGTGCACGCCGACGACGGTCAGCTCCGGTTCGCCCCCATCAGCCGGATCGATCTCCTCGACCGCGAGCGGCGTTCCGTCCTCCGCCGCCACTGTCGATGTCCGGTCCGGTTCAAGATCCCCCAACGGCTCGTCCACGAACGGATCCTCATTCTGCCGCCGCTGCTGTGCGGCGACGGCGATCGCGGCGGCGGTGCCGGTGGCCACCGCCCCGACGCCGCCGACGATGGCCAGCAGTCGTCGTGAAGGTGTCACGAGCCTGCCTCCAGATACGTCCGGTGGATTCGCGGGCGATACATCGAAGTCACGATCTCGTAGTCGATCGTCCCCAGCTTGTCAGCCCATTCCCTGGCCGTGGGCTCACCAAACGTGCCCTGCCCGAAGAGGACCACTTCGCTACCGACTGCGGGTTCGTCGTCTCCGCAGTCGACGACCAGCTGGTCCATGCACACGCGTCCGACCACCGGACGACGGCGTCCGCCGAGCCAGACGTCCATCCGGCCGGACAGCGACCGCGGCACGCCGTCGGCGTATCCGACCGGGACCAGGGCGAGGGTGGTGTCGCGCCCGGCGGTCCAGGTGTGGCCGTAGGAAACCGATTCGCCGGACGCGATCCGCTTGGTGAGCACGACCGACGACTTGAAGGTCATCACGGGGCGCAGGTCCTCGGCGGCGGGGACCGGGTTCAGCCCGTAGATCGCGATCCCGGGGCGGACGAGGTCGAAGTGCAGGTCCGGCCTGGTCAGCACGGCGGCGGAGTTCGCGAGATGCCGCATCGGGTTCAGGCCCGCCGCGCGGGCGATGTCGTAGGCCTCGTCGAACCGCTTCGCCTGCGCGTCGACGGACGGGTGGCCGGGCTCGTCGGCGCAGGCGAGGTGCGACCAGATCGCGACGACGTCGATGAGCGGCTTCGCGGCCGCGGCCGCCTTGACCAGCGCCGGCCATTCCGCAGGTGGGCAGCCATTTCGGGAGAGGCCGGTGTCGATCTTGAGGTGCACCCGGCAGATCGCACTTAGCCCGCTAAAGTCGCGCGCCCGGCGCACGCCATCGGCAACGCGGGCGAGTTCGTCGAGGGAGCTGACGGAGACGTCGATGTCTTCGGCGACCGCGGGTGCGAAGTCGGCTTCAGGGGTGTCGAGCCAGCTGAAGAGCCGGGCGCCGATTCCGGCGCGGCGCAGCTTCAGGGCTTCGTCGAGGGAGCAGGTGCCGAGCCAAGTCGCTCCGCCCTCGACGGCGGCGCGCCCGGCCTCGACGGCTCCGTGGCCGTAGCCGTCGGCCTTGACCACGGCCATCGTCTGGGCCCCGGGGGCACGGGAAGCGAGCAGGGCGACGTTGTGCCGGATGGCGGACAGGTCGATGACGACCTCGGCACGAGGGAAACTGGCGGTCATAACGACCACCAGTTTCCCACGGACCCGGCTCAGGACAGGCGTGCCCCGGTGGTGGCGGAGAACACGTGCAGCTCGTCGGGGCGGACCCGCAGGTGCAGGGTGTCGCCCATCACCGGCGGCTTGCGCGGGTCGACCCGGGTGACGACGTTCGACTTCGTGCCTTCGGCGTCGGTCTCGGCCAGCTTGCCGTAGACGTACGCGTCCGAGCCGAGCTCCTCGACGAGGTCGACCTTGATCGGCAGCGTGCCGTCTTCGCTGGTGGTCACCTCGAGCGATTCCGGCCGGAAGCCGAGGGTGACGGTGTCACCGTCGGCCTTGGCGAGGATCTCGCGGGTCAGCGGCACTCGCGCACCACCGAGCTCGGCACCGTCTTCGGTGAGCTTCGCGGTGACGAGGTTCATCGCGGGCGAGCCGATGAACCCGGCGACGAAAGCGTTTGCGGGCTTGTCGTACAGCGCGCGGGGGGTGTCGCACTGCTGCAGGAGACCGTCCGAGAGCACCGCGACCCGGTCGCCCATCGTCATGGCCTCGACCTGGTCGTGCGTGACGTACACGGTGGTGACGCCGAGACGGCGCTGCAGGGCGGCGATCTGCGTACGCGTGGAGACACGCAGCTTCGCGTCGAGGTTCGACAGCGGCTCGTCCATCAGGAAGACCTGCGGCTCACGCACGATGGCGCGGCCCATCGCGACGCGCTGGCGCTGACCGCCGGAGAGCGCCTTCGGCTTGCGGTCGAGGTACTGCTCGATGTCGAGCAGCTTGGCCGCGTCGAGCACCTTCTGCTTGATCTCCGCGGCCGGACGGCCGGCGATCTTCAGCGCGAAGCCCATGTTCTGGCCGACGGTCATGTGCGGGTACAGCGCGTAGTTCTGGAACACCATCGCGATGTCGCGGGCACGCGGGGGCAGCTGGGTGACGTCGCGGTCTCCGATCCAGACGGCGCCTTCGTCGATGTCCTCGAGGCCGGCGAGCATCCGCAGGCTGGTGGACTTGCCACAGCCGGAAGGCCCGACCAGCACGAGGAATTCGCCGTCGGCGATCTCGAGTTCGAGTGCGTCCACGGCGGGCCGCTCGGAACCGGCGTAGCGCCGGGTCGCCTTGTCGTAGGTGATCGTGGCCATCGGTTCAGTCCTCTTTCGGTTTCGCGGAAATGCCGTGCCCGAGTTCGCGGGCCTCGAGATGCCGTTGCTGGATCCGGTGTCCCTCGGCGCGGTCCGCCTCGGTCGGTTCGAGCGGGGTGGTGCCGTGGTCTTCCTGCCAGCGGGGAGGTTCCGAGCTGGAAGCGAGGGCCCAGGCCGCCTGCCGCGCGGCACCGACCGCGACGTACTCGGCGACCTCGGGGATGACGACGGGCACGCCGAACACGATCGGCGCGACCGCGCGGACGGCGGCCGACTGCGCGCCACCGCCGATCAGCAGCACTCGACGGACTTCGAGGCCCTGCTCGCGAAGGGCGTCGAGACCGGCTGCGAGTCCGCACAGCATGCCTTCGACGGCGGCGCGGGCGAGGTTCTCGGACGACATGTTCGCGCGGGTCAGCCCGAAGAGCGTGCCCTTGGCGTCCGGGAGGTTCGGCGTCCGCTCACCGTCGAGGTAGGGCAGGAAGGTGAGGCCGCCGGAGCCCGGCGCGGCCGCGAGGGCCAGCGCGTCGAACTCCGCGAGTTCGACGCCGAGCATCGCGGACGTGGCGGTGAGCACGCGGGCGGCGTTGAGCGTGCAGGCGAGCGGCAGGAACCGGCCGGTGGCGTCGGCGAATCCGGCGACGATGCCGGACGGGTCGGCGCTAGCGGTCTCGGAGACACCGAAGACGGTGCCGCTGGTGCCCAGCGAGACCACGACGTCGCCGGGGACCAGTTCGAGGCCGAGCGCGGCGGCCATGTTGTCGCCTGTCCCCGCCGAGACCAGGATCCCGTCCGGGGTGTGGCCTGCGGCTTCGGCGGGACCGAGGACCTTGGGCAGTTCGGGCGTGCGGCCGCCGAAGGCGTGCGAGAGAAGGTCCTGGCGGTACTCGCCGGTGGCGGGTGAGAAGTACCCGGTGCCGGAGGCGTCGCCGCGGTCGGTGACCGGCTCGGCGCCTTCGCCCAGCAACCGCCAGGTCAGCCAGTCGTGCGGGAGCAGGACGCGGGCGACGCGATCGGCCAGCTCGGGCTCGTTCTCGGCCATCCACCGCAGCTTCGTGACGGTGAAGCTGGCCACCGGCAGTGAGCCGACGGACTTCGCCCAGTTCTCGGGACCGAGTTCGCGGCCGAGGTCTTCGGCGGCCTTGGCGGACCGGGTGTCGTTCCACAGCAACGCGGGCCGGACGACCTCGCCGTCTTCGTCGAGGGTGACCATGCCGTGCTGCTGACCGCCGATGCCGATGGCGGCGACGCCGTCGAGCAGGCCGTCCGTGGCCTCGCGG
This sequence comes from Amycolatopsis sp. lyj-90, assembly GCF_046549035.1. Classification (NCBI taxonomy): domain Bacteria; kingdom Bacillati; phylum Actinomycetota; class Actinomycetes; order Pseudonocardiales; family Pseudonocardiaceae; genus Amycolatopsis; species Amycolatopsis sp. lyj-90. The sequence goes on along the minus strand of NZ_JAJPWP010000010.1, from coordinate 172,921 downwards.
AACGCGTCCCACCACGCGGAGGGGGCGACTTCGGTGCCATCGGGGTGCGAAGCGCGGCCGGTGCGGACGATCTCGCCGGTTTCCGCGTCGCACACGACGACCTTCGTCGACTGGGTCGACGAGTCGATTCCGGCGACCAGGTCAGAACTCATATTCCGGGCCCTCCGGTGCGCATTCGACCTGCTCGATGGCCGTTCCGGCGAGCAGCGCCGCCTCGATCTCCTCGGTCGGCGCCTCTTCGTCGGTGATCAGGAGGTCGTAGTCGCCGATGTCGCCGTGCGCGAAGGTGGCGGTGCGGCCGAACTTGGAGTTGTCGACGACCAGGACGTTGTGGCTCGCGGTGCGCAGCGCGGCCTTCTTGAGCGCGGCGTAGTCCTGGACGGGGTGGAACAGACGGCCGACCGCGACCGCGGCGACGGAGACGAACGCGATGTCGGCGTGCGTGCGCTCGAGGAACGCGAGAACGTCCGGACCGGCGCACGAGTCGTACTCGTGGTGGTACCGGCCGCCGGCGAGCACGACCTCGACGCTCTTGACCGGGCCGAGGATGCGGGCGGCTTCGAGCGAGTTGGTGATGACGGTGAGGTCTTCGATCGCGCCGAGGCGGCGGACGAGCGGGAAGAGCGTCGTCGAATCGTCGACGAAGACCGTCTGGCCGGAGTGGACGTGTGCCGCGGCGGCCTCGCCCAGCGTGTCCTTCGTGGCCTGGTTGAAGGTGTCACGGAAACGGGCGGCCGACTCCATGGTGGTCGCCGGGTAGGCCTCGACCTTGCCGCGCAGTTTGCGGAGGAGGCGGCGCTCGGCGAGTTCGTCGAGGTCGCGGTGCATCGTCATCAGGCTGACGCCGAAGCGGGTGGTGAGATCGTCGATGCGGACTTCGCCGGTGGCGATGACGTGGTCGAGGATCTCCTGGCGCCGGTGCTCGACGGCGGCGTCCGAGGGCCTGGTCTTAGACATGGGCGACACCGTTCACGACCCGGACCATCACGGTCTCGGCGGGGTGGGTGTCGGCGCTCACACCTGCTTCTTACCAGATTATTCGCCGAGAGTTAACACGTAACTCGATAACTCTCGCATTTCCCCTCACGCCACCGAAGTGCGTTTAGCCCCCTAAGTGCGATCTGGAGGCGGGTGCCCGCAGAGTGCACTTAGGGGGCTAAACGCACGTCAGGGCGCCAGAGAACGGACGGACCGGATGGCGTCCGAGACGGCGCCGAGGATGCCGGAAGCCGAGGTCGGCGCGCCGTCGGCGGCCAGTGACCCGGCGAGTGAGTGGACGTGCGCGGCGGCGCCTGCCGCCAGCCACGGATCGAGCCCGGCCGCGAGCAGCGCGCCGATGAGACCGGACAGCACGTCCCCCGATCCCGCCGTCGCGAGCCACGATCCCCGCGGCGTGTTCACCAGCGCGCGTCCGTCCGGCGCCGCGACCACCGTGCAATGCCCCTTCAAGAGCACGACGGCGTCGTACTTCCGCGCGGCCGCCCGCGCCGCCGTGACCCGGTCCGCTCCCGGCGGCGAACCCATCAGCCGCTCGAACTCCCCCGCGTGCGGGGTCAGCACGAGCGGCGTGTCCGGATCGCGCGCGTCGAGCACGTCGGGCGAGCGCGAGATGATCGTCGTCGCGTCGGCGTCCGCGCACACCGGCACGCCACGCCCGAGCACGAACCGCAGGACGTCACGCCCCTCGTGCCCCGTCCCGATCCCCGGCCCGACGACCCACGCCTGCACCCGTCCGGCATCGGTCACCGACCCCGTCGCGATGACGTCGGGCCAGCGCCCGCGCACCACGTCGGCGGCGTGCCCGGCGTACCGCACCAGTCCGGACGTCGCCCGCACGGCGGCGCCCGCCGCAAGCACGGCCGCACCCGGGTACGTCGCGGATCCCGCGGCCACCCCGACCACGCCTTGGCTGTACTTGTCGTCGCCCGGCCCCGGCACCGGCCACGCCGCCGCGACGTCGGCCGTGTCGAGCCGCCGCAGATCGGGTTCGCCGAGTTCCGGTCGCAAGCCGATGTCGACCAGGGCGACCTCGCCGCAGGACCCGGGCGCGAGGACGTGCACCGGTTTGAGCGCGCCGAAAGTGACCGTGCGGTCGGCGACGACCGCCGGACCGTCGACGGCACCGGTGTCCGGGTCCACCCCGCTCGGCAGATCGACGGCCAGCACGGGCGAACTCACGTGCTCCAGCAGCGCGGCGGCATCCGCCCTCAGTGGCCCTCGCGCCGAGATCCCGCCGATCCCGTCGAGGACGAGGTCCGCCCGACTAATCCAATGTGGACCGTCCTCAACGGACACCACCCTGCCGCCGGATCGCTTCAAGGCGGCCAAACCCGGGCCGTGAGCGCGTTCAGGCTTCAGCAGGATCGCCGAGACGGCCACATTGCGGCGGCGCAGGAACGCGCCGGCCCACAAGGCGTCACCGCCGTTGTTGCCCGACCCGACGAGCAGCGTCACCCGCCGTCCGGACACCGAACCCGTGTGGTCTTGCAGCATCGCCGCGGCGTGCACCGCAAGGCCAAACGCCGCTCGCCGCATGAGCCCGCCGTCGGGAGTGACGGCGAGCAACCGGTCCTCCGCCGCGCGAATCCGTTCCGTGGTCCAGATTCCCTGCACGACGCCTCCGGTCCTTACTCGACGGTGACCGACTTCGCCAGGTTACGCGGCTTGTCGACGTCGTACCCGCGCGTACGGGCGATTTCCGCGGCCAGCACCTGCAGCGGAACCGTCGAAACCAGCGGCTGCAGCAGCGTCGGCACGGCCGGGATCTCGATCAGCTCGTCGGCGAACGGGCGGACGGTCTCGTCGCCCTCCTCCGCGATCACGATCGTGCGGGCGCCGCGCGCCTGGATCTCGCTGATGTTCGACACCAGCTTCGAGTGCAGCACCGCGCGCCCCTTCGGCGACGGCATCACCACGACGACGGGCAGGCCGTCTTCGATCAGCGCGATCGGGCCGTGCTTGAGCTCACCGGCGGCGAAGCCTTCGGCGTGCATGTACGCCAGTTCCTTGAGCTTCAGCGCGCCTTCGAGGGCGACCGGGAAACCGACGTGACGGCCGAGGAACAGCACGGCTTTCGAGTCGGCGATACGGCGGCCGAGGTCGCGGACCTGGTCCACAGTGGACAGCACCTTCTGCACCGCGGCGGGCATGGCCTCGAGCTCGGCGAACTCGCGGGCGACCTCGTCCGGGTACTTCGTGCCACGGGCCTGCGCGAGCGCCAAGCCGACCAGGTAGTTGGCCGCGATCTGCGCGAGGAACGCCTTCGTCGAGGCGACACCGATCTCCGGACCGGCGTGCGTGTAGAGGACGGCGTCCGACTCACGCGGGATCTGCGCGCCGTTGGTGTTGCAGACGGCCAGCACTCGGGCCTTCTGCTCGCGGGCGTGGCGGACGGCTTCGAGGGTGTCCGCGGTCTCGCCCGACTGAGAGACTGCGACGACCAGCGTCGCGCGGTCCAGCACCGGGTCGCGGTAGCGGAACTCGCTGGCCAGCTCGACCTCGACGGGGAGGCGGGTCCAGTGCTCGATGGCGTACTTGGCGACGAGGCCGGAGTGGTACGCGGAACCACAGGCGACGACGAAGACCTTGTCGACGTCACGCAGGTCCTGGTCGGAGATGCGCTGCTCGTCGAGGATGATCCGGCCGCCGTCGAAGTGGCCGCGCAGCGTGTTCGCCAGCGCCTCGGGCTGCTCCTCGATCTCCTTGAGCATGAAGTACTCGTGGCCGCCCTTTTCCGCGGCCGAGAGGTCCCAGTCGACGGTGAACGGCTTGGCCTGCGCGGCGTCGCCGTGGAAGTCGGTGACCTCGTAGCCGTCGCGGGTGATCACGACCAGCTGGTCCTGGCCGAGCTCGACGGCCTCGCGGGTGTGCTCGATGAACGCGGCGACGTCGGAAGCGACGAAGTGCTCACCTTCGCCGACGCCGACGACCAGCGGCGAGGAGCGGCGGGCGGCGACGATGGTGTCCGGCTGGTCGGCGATGGTCACGACCAGGGTGAACGCGCCTTCGAGGCGACGGCAGACCGCGGCGACGCTGGCCGGGAAGTCGCCCTTCGTGTCGCCCTCGGTGTACGCGCGGGAGATGAGGTGCGCGGCGGTCTCGGAGTCGGTGTCGCTCGCCATCTCGACGCCGTCGGCCTCGAGCTCGGAGCGCAGGGCGGCGAAGTTCTCGATGATGCCGTTGTGCACGACGGCGACGCGCTGGGAGGCGTCGCGGTGCGGGTGCGAGTTGCGGTCCACCGGGGCGCCGTGGGTGGCCCAGCGGGTGTGGCCCATCCCGGCGGTGCCGGTGAAGGCGTCCCTGCCGACGGTTTCGAGCTGGGTCTCCAGGTTGGCCAGGCGGCCCGCCTTGCGCTCGACGTTCAGCGCACCGGCGCCGTCGAGAACCGCGACGCCTGCCGAGTCATAGCCGCGGTACTCCATCCTGCGCAGGCCGCCGATGACGACGTCCAGGGCCGGGCGGTGTCCTACGTATCCCACGATTCCACACACGGCCACCACCCTAACGACGGAAATCCGGCCGTTTCGCGCGGGCGCCCGCACTCGCGTTTAGCGGGCTAAACGCGATCCGCGGGGCGGCGCGCGGGCCGGACGGGGGTGCGGGCAGTAAGGTCACGAACATGGCCAGCAAGCCCAAACAGCTGCTCGCGGAGCTGTCCCACCCAGGTCCGCACGAGGTGCTGCGCGGCAACCTCGCCCTGGTCGGGCTCCCCGGCGTCGTGTTCACCCCCCGCTCGGGGCTCGGTCTGCCCGCCATCGCGTTCGGGCACGGATGGCTGCAGCCGACCGGGAGCTACCGGCATCTGCTCCGGCACCTCGCGAGCTGGGGCATCGTCGCGGCGGCTCCGGCCACCCAGCGCGGCCCGCTGCCGTCGCATCGGCTGCTGGCCGGAGACCTGCTGACCACGCTCGACCTGATCACGACGGTCCGCCTCGGACCGGACGGCATCAGCGTCGACCCGGCGAAGCTCGGCCTGGCCGGGCACTCGACCGGTGGCGGCTCGGCCATCCTCGCCGCCGCTCAGGCAGCCGAGAACGACGAGCGGCCCCGGATTCGCGCTGTCGCGACCATCACTCCCGCGCAGACGCTGCCTCCCGCGACGGTGTCGGCCCGGTCGGTGACCGTGCCCGGCCTGCATCTCGCGGCGAGCGAAGACCTGGTGGCGCCGCCTGTCGGGCATGCCGAGGCGATCGCGGACGCGTGGGGCGGGCCGGTGCAGTTGCGGACGCTCGGGAAGTCGTCGCACCTCGGGGTCACCGAGGGCAGGCACTGGAGCCAGCTGTTGCTGCACGGGAAGCCGCACCGCGGGACCCAGCAGTTGACGAGGGCCCTGTTCACCGCGTTCTTCCTCACTCACCTGACGGGGACGACGAAGTACCAGCCTCTCCTGGACGCCGACGTCAAACGCGCCCCCATCGAGACCCAGGACGAACCCGCCGCCTGACCCCGGCCGACCTGCGTTTCGCGGGCTAATCGCGATCCGGGCCCCGGCGCGCGCCTCGTTACTTAGCCTGCCTACGCGTCGCGGTTAGCCCGCGAAAGTCGACCCGGTCCCGGGAAGGCACCCCGTGCGGCCAGATCGCGGTTAGCCCGCGAAAGTCGACACGGTCCCGAGAGGGCACCCCGTGCGGCCAGATCGCGGTTAGCCCGCGAAAGTCGACGCGGTCCGGGCGAGCGGAGCGAGTAAAAGAAGGGCCCGGCTCTGGTGAGCCGGGCCCTGAAGTGCGGTGAGACGGTCAGTCGACCATCCACGAGTTGTTCGAGAAGTCGTCGTCGTCGAAACCCTTGTCGTCGCGAGCGTGACGACCTCGACGACGCGCGGGCGCGCCAGGCGCTTCGGGCGCCCCGGCACTCGCGGCGGGCGTCGGCGCCGCAGGCGGCGGGACGTCCACCGTCGCCGGCATTCCGGGCACCCCGGGCGCGACCGGAGGAGGCGGCGGGGGCGGAGGCGCCGGCCGCGACGCATCGGGCCGGCCACCGAACTCGGCGAACCGGGCGTCCGGTTTGTCGTCGTCCTCGAGGCCGAAGCCCATCGTGTGGCTGCGGTCGGCGGTCGTCTTGCCGGTCAGCCAGCCGCCCGCCTCCTTGCTCCGCTTCCCCAGTTCCTGCATGTGAGCCGCGTACTTGTCGTGGACGGCGGCGTCCTTCTGCATGGTTTCCATCGCCTGGGCCTTGGCGTCGGCGAGGTGCCGCTCCCGCAGTCCGCGCTGCTCCTGCTGCTCCGTGATGGCGGCGTCCTGCCTCGACATGGCGGCCGCCAGCCGGTCGACAGCGCTCATCGGTCCTCCCTCGTTCCCCGGTTACCGATCATCGCTCGTAGCTGATCGAACGGTCGCCGCCATCGTCGTCGAGCGACCCGCTGATCCGGCCGCCCGCGCCGCTGGTCTCGAAAATGCCACCCTCGACGCGGTACTGACTCGAGCCGCGTTGCGTGTCACCGCCGCCGCCACCACCGGCCGCGCCGCCCATGGCACCCATTCCACCCATCATGCCGCCCATTCCGGCGGACGAGCTTCCGGCACCGGCTCCCGCGGGCGCCGGGTCCATCCCGCCGGGCGCCATTCCGAGGCCGCCTTCGACGGCGGCCGGCTGCGCGCCGCCCCCGGTCTGGATGCCCGCTTCGAGCGAACCGGCCTCGTTCAGCGACCCCGCCGAACCACCTTCGCCGACGCCGCCGAGCGCTCCTTCGAAGCTGCCACCGCCTCCGCCGCCGCTAGCGGCCGGCGCGGTGCCCTCACCTCCCGAGCCCGACGCGGCGCCACCAGCGGCCTCGGCCTCCGCGGACACCGCGGCGGTCCCTTCGCCACCACCGACCGCAGCACCGACCTCGACACCACCCGGAGCGGCGAAACCGGCGCCGTCCGCCGGCGCGGGCATCGTGCGGATCTCGTGGACCCCGTCGACCTTGCCGGGCTGCGGATTGCCGGGATTCCGGTCGTCCAGGCCGTTCTTGACGTCGTCGGTGTCGATGACGTCGCCGGGCTTGAGTTCCTTCTTCTCACCCTTTTCGTCGAGGGTGTAAGTGGTCGGCTCGCCCTTGCCGTCGTCGACGGTCACCACGGTCGGGCCGTTCGGACCGTCCGGCTGCTCGGCCGTGATCTTGAGGTTGCCGTCCTGGATGTGGATCTTGCCGTCCGGGCCGGGCCGGTAGACGCCGTCCTTGCCGGGCTCGCCTTCCTTGACCGCGCCCTGCGGACCGAAGTCGCCGTCCTTGCCGTCCTTGGCCTTTTCGCCGTCCTTGCCCTCTTCGCCCTTGGGGTCGTCGAAGTCGAGCTTGTAGTCCTTCTCGTTGCCCTTGCCGTCGTCGACCTTGATGTCCATTTTGCCGTCTTTATCCGGCTCGGTCATCTCGATCTTGTTGTCGCCCTTTTGGACGGTCATGGTGTCCTGACCGTCGATGCCGTCCTTGATCGCCTCACCCGTCGCCGGGTCGATCGGGTACGGCTTGCCGGTCTCGGGGTCCAGTTCGAGCGGCTTCCCGGTGACCGGGTTCGTGCCCTCCGCGGGCTTGTCCTCCGGTTTCGGCGCCTCGGGGACCTCCGCCGCCGGAGGTGTGCTGCTGCCGCCTCCACCGCCAGGAGGCGTGCCGCCCCCGCCGCCGGGCGGGGTCCCGCCGCCACCACCGGGCGGGGTCCCGTTGCCCGGCGGCTTCTCGGTGCCCGGTGGCTTCTCGTTGCCCGGCGGCTTTTCGGACCCGGCCGCGGGGAACGGGTTCGTGTAGTCCTCCATGAACCGCGAAAGCTCGTGGTACTGCGTGTTGATCGTGTCGGTCGCGTTCTTGCAGAGCTTCTTGAAGTTCTCGTACCGCTCACCGAACTCGGTGGCGAAAGAACCCTTCAGCCACTGCTTCGCGGCCCCGATCGCGTAGTCCTTGTTCTCGTCGTTCAGCTTGCAGTCGTCGTGACGCAGCCGTTCGGCGAGGTTGTTGCCCGGACACGCGGAGTCGAGCCAGTACGCGACGTCCATGAGCTTTTCTTTGGAACCGACCTTGCCGTTCGCGATGTCGACGACCTGCTTCGCGATGTACAGAGGTGCCGTCGCGACCTTGTCGACCCGGAGCTTCAGCGTTTCGTCGACCTTCAGCTTGAGCGCGGTGTAGATCTTGTCGATGGTCGAGGGCACCAGTTTGATGGCGCCCTCCATCTGCGCGATGAGTTCCTTCGCGTCAGGCTGGATCCGCTGCTCGTACTTGACCTTCGCGGCCGTCGCGCCCTCGCCCTTCCAGTCGTGGAAGAGCGTGGTCAGCGCCGAAGTCGCGTCCTTCTGGGTCTGCTCGACGATCTTCTTGGCGTCGGTGAGATCCTCGACCTCGTCGAACATCTTCTGGAAATTGATCTCACGGTTCTCGTGGAACCGGTCCCAGATGTCGGTCTTGTAGCTGATTTCGCCCGACTTCTCCGGCATCTTGTTCCAGACCTGCTCGGCCCAATCGGAGAAGAAGTCCAGTGCCGGCTTTCCGAGGTCGAGCACCTGGTCGGATTTGGTGGTCGCGCCTCCGGCGGCAGGCCGGGACATGGAGTCGAGGTCCTTGTCGGCCTGTTTCGTCTCGGCCGCCTGCTTCTTGTCCCCCGCGGCGTTCGAATCACGTTCGGCGACGGCCTTCTTGTAGGCCGCTTCCCTGGCCCACGGCAACATCAAAGCGTCTTTCGTGCCCTGAGTGACGTAGGGGTCGTTCAGCATTTCCTTGATCTGTGCGGACGTCGGTTCACTCATTACTGGGTCCCCGCCTTGTTGGCAGCCGCGGCGTTCGCCTGGTCGGATGAGGTGTAGCGGGTCGACGCGGTGCTGACCCCGCCGGCGAGCTGGGTGAGCTGGCCCGCGTAGCCCTTCATCGCGTCGGAAATGGCGAGAATCCCGGTGGCATAGCCCTTTTGGTGGTCCTTGTGGACTCGGCCGAAGTTCTCGGGCCCGACCTGGGTCGGCCCCACCTTCCCCGCCTCGGACGTCGTTTTCTCAGCCGCGCGCTCCAACGACGTCGACGCCGTGAGCATCGCCTCTGAATCGGCTTTGTAGCCCCCGTCCGGCATGACCGGTGCCCCCTTCGTCCCGCTCTGTGTCCGCCTCGTTGTCCTACCTACGACGCACGCCGACGGCATCAGGTGCCGTCGCATATGCACACAGAATGTACCCACCGGTCACCGAGGCCGCAGGAACATTCACACCTTTGCTAACTCAAACGGTTCCGGCGCAAGAAGCCTGGTAGACCGCGTTTTCGCGGTTTCGCCCCCGCCTCGACGGCCTCGGCGAGAACGGTCGCCGCGCCCCGGATGTCGACCAGGCGATCCAGCTCGTCGAGGTCGATGTCGATCCCGAACTCCACCTCGACCGTCGCCAGGAGCCGGACCCGGCGGCGGGAGTCGACGCCCATTTCGGCGAAGGGCGTGTTCTCGTCGATGGTGTCCGGATCGACGTCGAAGGTCTCGCAGACGAGGGCCTTGATCTCGTCGACGTACTCGCTCCCGTCAGCTGCCATGGGGGGATTCTGTCCCATCCGCGAGCCAGTACCGCGTTCTGGCCGCGGAACGCGCGACCTTGCCGCTGGAGGTCCGCGGCAGCCCGCCGGGTTTCACCAGGAGGAAGGCCCGGAGGCGCACGTCGTGCCGTTCGGCGACGGCGCGGGTGGCCGCCCGCGCGATCTCGGGTTCGTCGAAGTCGGGGGCCTTCCGGGCACGCTCGGCGACCACGACGACGCCCTCGCCTTCGTCGCCGTCGACCGAGAACGCGGCGACCCGCTCGGCCCCGAGAAGGGGGTGGGCGTCGGCGACCGTCTCTTCGATGTCGTGGGGGCTGTGGTTACGGCCGTCGATGATGATCAGGTCCTTCAGGCGTCCGGTGACGGAGAGCCTGCCGTTCCGGATCGAGCCCAGGTCGCCGGTGCGGAGCCAGCCGCCCTCCCCGTCGAGCTCGGCGCCGAACACCTCGGCGGTCAACTCCGGACGCCGCCAGTACCCGGCCGCCACGTTGGGCCCCTTGACCCAGATCTCGCCCGCGTCGACTTTAGCGGGCAAATCGCGATCCGGTGGGCCGTCGACTTCAGCGGGCAAAACGCGATCCGCCTGCGCGACGACGCGGACCCGCTGCCCCCTCGGCCAGCCGATCTCGACGACCTCGCGGCCGTCCACTTCGGTCACCACCGGGCCGCCGGAATCGCCGCTGGCGACGTAGACCGTCGCCTCGGCCAGACCGTAGGACGGCCGGAACGCGCCCCGCGGGAAGCCATAGGGTTCGTACGCGGCGAGGAACCCCCGGACGGTCGCCGCCCGGACCGGTTCACTCCCGCTGAGCGCGATCGACACCGTCGAGAGGTCGTACTCGGCGCGCTTCGCCTCGGGCACGGCCTCGGTCACCAGGTCGTACGCGAAGTTCGGCGCCGCCGTGAGCGTGTTCGGATACGCCGACATCAGCAGCAGCCAGCGCTCCGGGCGCCGGATGAACTCCAGCGGCGCGATGAACACCGTCCGGCTGCCGGAGTGCATCGTCCCCGCGAGCAGTTGCGCCAGCCCCATGTCGTGGAAGAACGGGATCCAGCCGACGCACGTGGTGTGCTCGCCGACGTCGTAGGCGTCGCAGATCTGCCAGCACGCGGCCGACAGGGCTCGCTGCGTGATGATCACGCCGGCGGGCGATCGCGTCGTGCCGGACGTGTACTGCAGGTACGCGGGGTCATCGGGGGAAACCGGCGCCGGCCGGGACCGGTCCGCCGGGTCCAGCTGCAGGGTGTCGACGGCGATGATCTCGCGGGGCGACGGCACCGGCTCGGCCTCGGTGAACTCCGTAAGTCGTTCGACCAGGGCTTCCGACGTGAGCCAGATGTCGGCGTCGCAGTCGTTGAGGACCCCGACGAGCCGCTCGCGGTGAGCGCGGACATCCGGCGCGGACAGCGGCACCGCGACGGCACCGGCGTACAGCGCGCCGAAGAAGGCGACGACGTAGGAAAGATCCTGTCGAGCCGTGATCGCGACGCGGTCTCCCGGCTGGATCACCTCACGCAGCTTCGCCGCGACAGCGCGGACGTGGACAAGAAGGTCGGCCCAGGTCAGCGTGTCCTCGACGGGCTCGTGCCGGTTCGAGCAGTCGAGGTGCGTGTACGCCGGGCGCTCGACGTCGGCGCGTTCGAGCAGGCGGAGCACGAGCGGGGTCCGCAACACTTCTTCCGGCACTTCTTCGGGCACTGGCACATCCTCCGGCCGCGGCATGGGCATCATACGAGCGTGGACGACTTCTTCGTGCTGGACGATCCGGCGGACCGCATCAAGGCCCTGCGCGACCGCGAGCTCAGCTCGAACCCGGGCGGTGCCGCCGCCGAGACCCCGAATCTCCTGCTGATGGACGGCGCGGACCACCGTCGGCTGCGCGCGGTCGTCAAAGAGGTCATCGCCCTGGTGGAGCCCCTGCCAAACGCCCTGGTCACCGACCTGCGCGTCGCGATTAGCCCGCTAAAGTCGCGCGCCCGGTTCGACCTGGTGACCGACTTCGCCAGGCCTGCGGCGGCCAGGGTGACCGAAGCGGTACTCGGCACTGTCGAGCCGCTCGGCGAGAAGCTGCTGACGAAGCTTTCGGAGACCGCCGCGAATCTGGACGTCTGGTCGGGCGGACCGGCCGGAGCCGACATGGCCGCGCTCAGGGTCGCGATGTTCTTCCTGAAGGCGACGGCCGTCGAAGGGGGCGGGCTGGCCCTGCTCCGCGAAGCGCACGAAGCGGGCCGGATCACCGAAGACGAGCTGATGATCACGCCGGTGATGCTCGCCCACGCGGCGTACGAGAACTCCATGAACTTCCTCGCCCTCGCCGGCCTCGAACTCCTCCGCCGCCCAGATGTCCTCAACGACGTACGCGGCCTGATCCACGAAGTCGCCCCGACCCGCTTCGCCGCCCGCCGCGTGACAGCGCCGTTCTCCTTGGGAGACAAGGACTTCACCGCAGGCGACAAACTGGCCATCCCGCTGGGCCCCGGCACCGAACTCGCGTTCGGCCTCGGCCGCCACACCTGCCCCGGCTCGCGCATCGCGGTCACCGAGGGCGAAGTGGCACTTCGCGCCCTGGCCGAAGTCCTGACTCCCGACCACGTCGTGGAAGACGTCCGATACAAGACGCACGCCGTCTTCCACGGCGTGGAGCGGGCCATCGTGACGCTGCGGACCTGACGGCTCAGGTCGCCAGCCAGTCGGTGTTGGCGAAATCGTCGTCGTCGCCCCTCGCGGCCGCCCGCCGATGACGTCCGGCCGGACGTTCCTCCGGCACCGGAGCCGGGTGCGGCGGCGGAACCTGGGGCGCGGGAACCGCGGGCGGCGGCCGGAACGAGATCGGCGGCTCGTCGGCCGTCCGGTAGCCGGCACGGCGCTCGTTCTCGGTCTCGTCTTCCTCGAACCCGAAGTCGCCGTCGTCTTCGACCTTGTCGCCCAGGGTCGACTCGGTCTCCCAGCCTCCCGCGGCCTCCGCCCGCCGCTTCTGCTCGAGACGCGCGGTCAGCGCCGCGCTCGTCTCCTGCTTGAGCTTTTCGCCCGCGGCCTGGGTCTCCTCGACCGCCTTGGCCGCCCGGTTGTCGACCAGGTACATCCGGTCGCCGTTCTCGCGCTCCAGCCCGGCCAGCTTGTGCCGGAGTCTGGCGAGATCCTCCTCAGGATTCACTGATCCCCTCCCCTGACCGCTAGCGGAAGCCGATGACGCCGTCGTCGTCGAGCGAACCGCTGATCCGGCTGCCCGTCGTCGTCGCGGTGTCGAACAGGCCGCCGTCGACCCGGTATCCGCTGGACGCGCGCTGCTGGTCTTCACCGGACCCCTGCCCGCCTCCGGCCGCTCCGCCGCCCATCATGCCCATGCCGCCCATCATCCCCGCACCGGCCGCGGCCGGATCCTGGGCGCCCCCGCCCGGCGTGGCCCCGAGCCCGGACGGCGCCGCGGGAGCGGACGCGCCACCACCGGCTCCGGCGGGATCCGACGCCTCGCCGAGATCACTGCCGAACGGGTCGCTCAGCGACTGGGCCGTGGTCGATTCGGAATCGGCCGCCGCGGCCACCGGCACCGGTTCGGCCGGGTGACCGGGCGCCGGGGCGGGTGCTCCACCGCCGTCGCCGCCGGACGTCGCGTCGTGCGGACGAACGCCCTGCTCGGCCTGCTGGCGAGCGACGTCTTCGACCGGCCGGGCCGCGACGCCTTCCGCGGCGTGCCTTCCGGCGGGCTGCGGCGTGGAGTCCGGACTCGCGTGACGGCCGCCCGCGGGTTCGTCTTCACCCAAGGTGTACTTCGACGGGTGCCCGGACCCGTCGTCGACGGTCACCAGCGTCGGCCCGTCGGGACCGCCGGGCCGTTCCGCGGTGATCTTGAGCCCGCCGTCCTCGATGTGGATCTTGCCGTCGGGGCCCGGCTGATGGACCTGTCCGGGATTCGCGGCGGGACGTGACGCCGACTGCTGGTCCAGCCGCTCGGCGGTGTCCCGGTGCACGGGCCCGCCCGCCGCGTCCCCGGTCCCCGGCGTGGCCTTGCCGTCGCCGAAATCGAGGTTGTAGTCCTTGACCTGACCGGTGCCGTCCTGAACGGAGATGCCCATCTTCCCGTCGGCGCCGGGCTCGGCCATGGAGATCTTGCGGTCGCCCTGCTCGACCGTCACAGTCTCAGGCCGGGTGCCGTCGGTCTCGCTCTTGATCGCCTCGCCCGTGCGGGGATCGATCGGATACGGCTCCCCGGTGGCCGGGTCGACGTCGAGAGGCTTGTCCGTGACCGGGTTCTTCTCCTGTCCCGGCACTTCCGGTGGTTCCGGCTGCTTGTATTCGACGGCGCTCGGCGGCGGCATCTGCCCGCCGCCACCCGAAGACTTCCCACCGCCGCCGGAGGAGGGGCCACCGCCACCGGTGTCCTTGCCTCCGCCGCCCTTCTCGACGGGCTTCTCGCCACCCGTCTCCGGGGTCTTGCCCAGGTCTCCATAGGGGTTCTCGACCACCTGACCGAGTGAATCGAAGTAGGCCTTCCACGCGCCGTTGATCGCGTCGCGCGTGTTCTTGCACACCAGCTGGAAGTTCTCGATGTGCTTGCCGAACCAGCCGACGAAGACCTTCCCGAGCCATTCCACCGCTTGAGGCTTGAGGACCTCGTCGATGGTGCTCTGGTCGATGTCACCGCCGTCGTCGTTGAACGCGTTCTTGGCTTCGATGCTCAGGAACTTGATGCAGTGGATGATGTCGTTCTGGCTGCACGAACCGTCGGCGATGCGGATGATCCGCTCGATGTCCTGCGTCGTGGCACCATCGATGTTGTCGGTGTACCACTTCTGCAGCCAATCGACCTTCTCGCGACAGAACTTGCCCACCGAGGCATTGGTGCGCAGCAGCCCGTCACCGGCGGCTTTGAAAGCCTCGGCGACCAGACCGGTCTTGTCCGAATAGGCCTTTTGATAGGCACGAGCCTGATCGGCCGCCGCGCCGTCCCAGGTGCCGAGCGAGTTCCCGAGTTTCCCGGAGACGTCCTGCGCCGAACCCGCGATGGCCGTGCTGACCGCGGTCAGTTCGTCCGCGCTCGCCTTGAACAGGTTGAACGGGATGTTGTCCTGCTCGTGGTAGGCGGTTCGCAGGGTCTCGATCGCCACGACGGCGCCGACGGCCTTGGACAGGCTCACGGCACGGACGTAGAGCGGATGGAAGTTTTCGTAGACCTTGAACCCCGAAAGGCCGGGGACCATGATGTCGTTCGAATTCGCGCAGCCCGGATCGGTTTCGGTGGCGCGCCCGGCGATCTCCTGGTTTTTCGCCGCGTCCTTGTTCAGCGCGTCGCGATCGCCTTGCCGTCCCGCGGCCTGGCTCGCGTCATACTTTTCCTGCGCGGTCTTGTAGGCCGCCTGGACGTCTTCGAGGTAACCGTCATTGTCGCCGATGTCGCTTTCGGTGATCCAGTCACCGTTCATCGACTTGATGTAGTCCCGGAAGCCGTTCCGCTCGGCTTCGCTGGCGAAACCGCAGCTTTCCGGCGACTCGTCCTCGATGTAGTCGATGTAGTTGAGGGCGAGCTCGCGTTTGGTGTCGCGGTCGATGTTCGGGTCGTTGAGGATCTTCTCGACCTCGGCCCGGCTGGGAATGTCGTGCCCGGTGTCGCCACCGACGTCCGCGAGAGGCATCAGTGCTTCCTCATCTCGGCCGCGTTGGCGTCCTCATTGGACTGGTAGAGGTCCTTGGACGCCGCGAGTTTGCGGCCGAACTCGTCCGACGCCGCGAGATAGCTGCGCGCGCATTTCGCGAGACGCTGGATGCTCGCGGAGTACCCGGTGAAGCAGTCACCGTGCGCCGGCCCGAAGCTCGCCGCGCTCAGGTTGATCTGCTCGACCGCTCCGATCGGCCCTTCGCAGGCCTGCTTGGGCAGATCCTGCAGGACCTTGGCGGCCTCGTTCAGCTGCGCCGGATCGACCTTGTGCCCTTTGCCCGTCACTCTTCACCCTCCCCTGAGTGCTCACGTCCAGTCCATGATCGGACGCGCGCGGCACCGTTTCGGTGCCGGTGACCCGCACACGGAATGTACCGGCCCGGTAACCCGGGCGCAGCGACTTGGGAAGATCGTGAGTGGGCTTACGAGGCGGAGGAGACGACTCCCGCGAGCCTGTCGGCGGCCGCCTGTGCGGTGTCGTGCGCGGGGGCTTCGACCATGACGCGGACCAGTTGCTCGGTGCCCGACGGGCGCAGCAGGACACGGCCTTCGTCGCCGAGTTCGGCCTCGACGGCGCCGACGGCGTCGCGCACCGCGGCCGAGACGGCGACCGCCGCCTTGTCCGCAACGGGGACGTTCACCAGCACCTGCGGCAGGCGGTTCATGACGGCGGCGAGGTCGGCGAGCGACTTGCCGGTGGACGCCATGCGGCTCATCACCCGCAGCGCGGTGAGGAGACCGTCGCCGGTGGTCGCGAACGCGGGGAGGACGACGTGGCCGGACTGCTCGCCACCGAGGGCGAGCCCGCTCGCGCGGAGCTCCTCGAGGACGTAGCGGTCTCCGACGGCGGTGGTGACCAGGTTGATTTCGTGCGCGCGCATCGCCAGGTGCAGGCCGAGGTTGCTCATCACGGTCGCGACCAGGGTGTTCTTGGTGAGCTCGCCGGTCTCGGCGAGGGCGAGCGCGAGGACGGCCATGATCTGGTCGCCATCGATGAGTTCGCCCGCGGCGTCGACGGCGACGCAGCGATCCGCGTCACCGTCGTGCGCGATCCCGAGGTCGGCGCTGTGCTCGACGACGGCCGCGCGCAACGCGTCCGGGTGATTCGACCCACAGTGCTCGTTGATGTTCACGCCGTCCGGGTCGGCGTGGATCGCGATGACCTCGGCGCCGGCC
Organism: Amycolatopsis sp. lyj-90; assembly: GCF_046549035.1. NCBI lineage: Bacteria > Bacillati > Actinomycetota > Actinomycetes > Pseudonocardiales > Pseudonocardiaceae > Amycolatopsis > Amycolatopsis sp. lyj-90. Next base: position 156,619 of record NZ_JAJPWP010000010.1, on the reverse strand, counting down.
TTGCGGTAGACCTCGGGGGCGGCGAAGGACGACGCGCCGTTGGCGCAGTCGACGACGACGCGCAGGCCCGCGAGCGGGTGCGGGGTGGCCGAAAGCAGGTGCTGGATGTAGCGCTCACCCGCGTCGGGGACGTCCTTGACGCGGCCGACGCCGATCCCGGTCGGACGGGCGACGGGAGCGGCGAGACCGGCCTCGATCTCGTCCTCGATCCCGTCCGGAAGCTTGTGGCCACCCGCCGCGAAGAGCTTGATGCCGTTGTCGGGCATGGGGTTGTGGGAGGCGGAGATCATCACGCCGAGGTCGGCTTCGAGCGCGCCCACCAGATAGGCGACGGCGGGCGTCGGCAGGACGCCGAGACGGAGGACGTCGGCACCGGCGGAGGTGAGGCCCGCCACTACGGCGGCTTCGAGCATCTCGCCGCTGGCACGCGGGTCACGGCCGACGACCGCGACCGGGCGGTGCGAACGGTCGTGGGCGGCGAGGACGCGCGCGGCGCTGGCGGCGAGCGAGAGCGCCAGCTCCGGGGTCAGCTCCTCGTTGGCGAGGCCACGTACGCCGTCGGTACCGAATAGACGAGCCATCTGTCGACCTCCTTGAAAAACCACCACGACAACCTAGCGAGCCCCGAAAAAGTGCGTTTAGCGGGCTAAACGCGATACGCCTGAGGCGCATGGGACAGGTGGGACCACCGGGAAAACGGGACCGAAAGACCCCGGAAACACGGAAGCGCCCATCCGAGAGACGGATGGGCGCTTCCGCGGGTTGCGCCAGAGGCGCGATCAGCGCTTGCTGTACTGCGGAGCCTTACGGGCCTTCTTGAGGCCGTACTTCTTCCGCTCCGTGGCGCGGGCGTCACGGGTGAGGAAGCCGGCCTTCTTCAGGGCCGGGCGGTCGTCGGCGTCGACCTCGACGAGCGCACGGGCGATCGCGAGACGGAGCGCACCGGCCTGGCCCGAGATCCCGCCACCGTGCAGGTTGGCGAAGATGTCGAACGAGTCGGGCTTGTCGACCGTCACCAGCGGCTCACGGATGAGCTGCTGGTGCACCTTGTTCGGGAAGTACTCTTCGAGCGTGCGGCCGTTGAGCTTGAACTCACCGGTACCGGGGACGACGCGGACCCGGACGACGGCTTCCTTGCGGCGGCCGACGGTCTGGGCGTTGCCACCGGCGGCACGCGACGGGCGCGGGGAGGCCGGGGTCTCGCTGGTCGCGACAGCGTCGCCGACTGCGGGGGTCTCCGTGGTCGCGACGGCCTCAACGGCCTCGGTCGCGGTCTCCTCGGTGCTGGTCACAGACTGTTCCTCACTCACTGCGCGACCTGCGCGATCTTGGTGATCTCGCGCGCCTGCGGCTGCTGCGCGGCGTGCGGGTGCTCAGGGCCGGCGTAGACCTTGAGCTTCTTACCCTGGGCGCGGCCGAGCTTGTTCTTCGGGAGCATGCCCTTGACGACCTTCTCGAGCAGGTGCTCGGGCTTGGTGTCGAGCAGCTCGCCGAAGGAACGCTTACGCAGACCGCCGGGGTAACCGCTGTGCCGGTAGGCGAACTTCTGCTCGCGCTTGTTTCCGGTGAGCGCGACCTTCTCGGCGTTGACGATGATGACGAAGTCACCGGTGTCCACGTGCGGGGCGAAGGTCGGCTTGTGCTTGCCGCGCAGCAGCGTGGCGACCTCGGTCGCGAGCCGGCCGAGCACGACATCCTCGGCGTCGATCACGTGCCAGGCACGAGTGACGTCGCCGGGCTTGGGGCTGTACGTGGGCAAGGGTCTACCTCGTCGTCAACATTGCGTGTGGGTTCTGTGCGGGCCTAGCGCTTACGCGCCGCAGCGCACAACGACATATGAAGATACCCCCACGCCCGACCCTACTGCGAAGCGGGGGTCGGTCCGGGGTCCCATACTAGGACCGGCGCCCGGCGGGCGCCCCGCAACTGTACCTCGCCGGTGTGGCGGAACCGCCCACGGCATCGTCCTTCGCGGGAGAGGATGAGACGATCCGGACGCGCACCGCGCGCGGGGACTCGATCAGGGGAACGGCGATGAACAAACGGCCAACGACCATCTTGTGCGTGCTGGGCGCCGTGCTGGCGCTCACCACCGCCTGCGGCCAGGCGCGTGCGGGCACTGCCGTGCCGAAGGGCGACGACGCGGCGACCTACGTCGGGACGAAGTTCGAAGCGGCGATGAACAAGCTGCAGGACACCATCGGCGACCAGCGCGACGTCATCAGCGAATCGGGCGCCTACTTCCGCTTCGACGAGAAGTACATCCGCAGCACGATCTCTTCGGCCCGCACCGGTTCCCCGGAAGGCCGGGTCAGCCGCCAGCGCTCGCAGAAGAACCCGGACGACAGCATCGACTGGTACACCCCGGGCGACGGTGCCGTCGAGTACGTCTACCTCGGGCCCGTCTACAAGAGCCTCGCCCCGACGCCGTGGGTTTCGATGCCGAAGTCCGAGGCCGGGCTCGCCATCCCCTGCGCGTGGGTCGGGATCATCCACGCCTGCAAGATGGCCGACACGATCGCCGTGGCCTACAACGCGGACAAGAAGATCGTGAAGGGCGCCAAAAGCCTTCCGGAGAAACGGATCGAGCTGACCGCCGACGTCCCGTTCGGCAAGTTCCTCGAGCGGCGGGTGGAGATCCTGCCGACGTCGATCAGTGACGCGATCACGGACGAGATGAAGAAGGCCCCGGTTCGGACCACCGTCTCCCTCAAGCCGGACGGGACGCTGGACCAGATCGTGATGGACGCCAAGATCGAGGGCGGTGGGCACAAGATCGAGCTGCGCTACGACTTCCGCTTCACCGGCAAGGCGTCCGCACAGGACCTGCCGAAGCTGCCGGACGCCTCGCAGATCACCGTGCTGCCGGACAAGGCGGCCAAGGACGATTTCAACCGCCGGTTCAACGAGCTGAAAGGCGTCTGAGGCATGACCGAACAACAGCCGCAGCAGCCACAACAGCCGCAGCAGCCGCAGCAGTGGTGGCAGCCACCGGCGAATCCGGGGAACCAGCAGCAGGGCTGGCAGCAGGAGGGGCAGGCCACCGGACCGCATGCCGGGCAGTGGCAGCAGAACGACGCGGGCGCGGCGGCCACCGGCTCCTACACGGGGCAGTGGCAGCAGGCTCCCCAGCCCGGTGTCACCGGCTCGTTTTCCGGGCCCTGGCAGCAAACCGGCGCCCCGGCTCCGGGCCAGGCGTGGCAACCGCAACAGCACCCGCAGCAGCCGATGCCGCAGCAGCAGGATTGGCAGGCGCCGCACCAGGTTCCGGGCACTCCCCCGCAGGGGCAGTACGGCGGCGGGTTCCAGCCCGCGCAGTCGTCCCAGTACGGCGGACTCGGCGCTTTCGGTGCGGAGCCGGAAAAGAAGCCGAAGGTTTCGAAGAAGACGTTGCTGATCGGCGGGATCGCCGCGGTTGTCCTGCTCGGGGGTGGCGTCGGGGCCTGGCTGCTCGGCGCGTTCGCGGGTGACAGTCTCGATCAGAAGTCGGTCCAGGACGGTGTCGTCCGGGTGCTCAACGAGCACTACGGGGAACCGGACGTGAAGAACGCGGAATGTCCTTCCGGGCAACCGGTGGTGAACGGCACCACTTTCGATTGCTCGATCGACCTTTCGGGACAGCGGAAGAAGGTCACCGTCCGGGTGCTGAACACCACCCCGGAATTCGAGATCGGCGCCCCGCACTGACCGCCACTCGATACGACAAAGCCGCGACGGGAACGCCCGTCGCGGCTTTTTTCTTTCACCCAAACGAAACGGCGGGCTCGGCATCCGAAGATGCCTGCCCGCCGTTGCTCGTTCGGAGCGTGAGACTCAGAACAGGCCGGTGACGCCCTGCTCCGTGCTCTGGTAACCGTCGGCCAGCTGCGGCAGCACGCCGGCGACCTGCGCGAGGAGCTGCTTGAGCTCGTCGAACTTGTTGTCCCACTCCTGCTGAGCGGCCAGGTACGCGGTCTGCGCGTCACCCTGCCAGGTGTTGACCAGCGGGGCGAGGTCGCTCTTCAGCTGACCGAAGAGGGACTCCAGTTCGCCGCCGGTGCTCGAGCAGTCGTCCGCCGCCGCGTGGATCGTGGCGTAATCGACCTTCATCTCGGCCATGATTTCCTCCAGTGGTTAAGAAAGACTTGGGTTTGGAAAAGGGTGGAACAGAAGATCAGCCGAGGACGCCGAAGCCCTTGTTGACCGAGTTGATGAGTTCCTGCTGCTGCTGCTCGGAAGCGTTGTACTTCGAGCCCGCCTGCTCCAGCAGTTCACCGATGTTCTGGAGAGCCTGGTTCAGCCCCCGGCCCGCTTCGTCGAAGCGCTTCATCACGTTGTTGAACGCAAGAGCCGCGTCACCGGTCCACCCCGCGCGGGTGGCCTCGATGTTGTCGCGAAGCTTGCTCAGGTTCTGGTCCATCGAGACGCGAACCTCGGTCACCCGCTTCTCGGACTGGGTGAACTGTTCGACGCTTCCTTGAAAACCAGCAGCCATGGGAGCTACCCCCTTCGTTCGTGGTTATCCGCACTTGGTGTGTTCGTTTCGTACGGACCTACGACGGAGACCCTGCCACGTCTGGTTCCCCCTTGTCGCTGTTTGGTTTCAAGTAGTTGCTTGCGTGAACGCTCCCCATGGGAACCGGGCCCCGATGAGCCGTCCACACCTTGCGAATCGTCCGCGGAAATGGGCTTTCACCACGGGATTTCGCAAACGCACAGCGATCGATCATTCCACCCGGCGCATGATTCGCGACTGCGAAAAGTCCTCGTCGTCGTCACCCACACGTGGCCGTCTGGCCGCGGGTTCTGGCCGAAAGGGAACCAAGTCTGCCGCCGAGGGCAAAGCGGGAACCGGAAGACCGGCGCCCGCGCGGAACCGTTTCGCGGCGTTCCGGACGACAGCGGGGGTCGGCGCGGTCTCGCCGCCCGCGAGCCGTCCCTTGCCGAATTGCTTCGCCAGTTCGGCGTTCTCACCCCGGCGGCGTTCGAACCGCGCTTTGGCGGTGCGGGCGACCTGCCGGGCATAGGTGACCGCGTCGCGCCCTGTGCGCGCGAAATGCTCCGCGGCGGTCTCGGGTTCGGGTGGCATGTGCCTCCCCCTTCAGTTGACGACCACCATCGTTTTGACGACCTGCTCGCAGGCCGCGCTCACCCGCGGTTCGAGCGGTGAGCCGGTGCCGTACTGGCAACCGATGTGGACGCGGATCTTTCCCTGAGCGACGACGTACCAGTCGACGCGTGCCTTCGGCTTGGTCTCGCGGTAGTAGATGACGGTCTTGCCGGCGTAGTTCGCGGAACCGTTGAAGCCACTGTACTTCTCGGGCTCTCGCCCGGCCTCGGCGCTGAGATCGTCGACGAGTTTCTGTCTGTCGGCCGTCGCGTCGTAGTTCATCACGTACTCCTGGGCGACCACGAGGTCGTCCCCGGCGAGGGAGTCGTTCGGATGGATCACCACCTGGCGCTTGGCGACGCGGTCGTCGGTCTGCGTCCAGTCCATCGGCGCGATGAAGCGGTAGTCGTACTGGGCGAGGGGCCGTCCTTCCGGCTCGGCTTCCCCGCTGTTGATCGCGAAGAGGACGCCACCGACGACAGCCGCCACGGCCACGACCGCCGCCGCGATGATCCAGGGCGTCTTCTTGCTCTTTCCGCCGCGCTCGGCGGGCTTGGTCTCGCGGGAGGGCTCAGCGGGCCGCCACGGCGGCGGTGTCGCGATCCCCTGCTGTCCCATCGGAGGCGACGGTGGCCCCTGCCGCGTCGCGTTTAGCGGGCTAAACGCGCTCTGTGGGGGCGGGCCGGGCTGGTGGGGGCCGGGCGGGAACTGGGGGCGACGGTCGGAGGGGGCCGGGGTGGGGGCGCCGCCGACGCGGGAGACCGCGGAGCCCGCCAGCGATCCCGTCCGGTCCGGGTCGATCAGCACCGCGCGCAGGGCGCCGCGGGCGACCACGGTCTCCGGCTGGTCCAGGGTCGTGGGCACGACGCCGGTCCGCTCGTGCACGAGCCGCGACACCATCGGGATCCGGCTCGACCCGCCCACGAGGAAGATCGCCGTCAGCTGCTTCGGCCGCAGCCCGGAATCGCCGATCGCGGCCACGGTCAGCTCGACCGCGCGCCCGAGCGGGCCCGCGATGAGCCGCTCGAGGTCTTCCCGGGTCACGTGGGCGTCGGCGAAGGGCGGCGGCATCGGCACGTCGGTGTACGCGTGCCGCGACAACGTCTCCTTCGCGCCGCGCACGTCCTGCCGCAGGACGCGGCGACGGCGCCTGTCGGTGAGCTCGCGGCCCTCGACCAGCTTCCGCCATTCCGGCGGATCGACGGACGACACCAGCGAACCCACGTGTTCCAGGAGCGCCTGATCGACGTCCGCGCCCCCGAAGCTCGGGTCTCCCCGGGTGGCCAGGACCTGGAACCCGGCGCGTTTAGCGGGCAAACTGCGATCCGCCGGGCTCCCGGGCATGCGCTGGACCACGGAGACGTCGACGGTGCCGCCGCCGAGGTCGAGCACCGCGAGGGCGTCCCCCGGCCTGCCGCTGAACTCGACGGTGCGCTCGGAGTTGAGATCGGCCGGCGCGAACGTCGCCGCGTGATAGACCGCCGCGGCGACCGGCTCCGGCACGAGGGCGACCTGACGCGCGAGCCCGCCCGCCGCCTGCCGGAGCAGACGGGTCCGTGTCGCGCCCCAATCGGCCGGGTGGGTCAGGACGAGCAGCTCGACCTCGGCGTCACCGGCGAGCCGGCGCGCCTCCGTCACCGCGCGTTTCAGCACGGCGTGGACGACGTCGGTGACGCGGAGGACGTTGTCGCCCAGCAGCAGGTCGCCTTCGTCGATCCGGCGCTTCGGGTTCGGCTCGTAGCGCGACGGATCCACCGCCGCCTGCCGTTCCGCCTCCTGGCCGACGAACAGCGTCCCGTCCGGCGCGGCGTAGACCGCCGACGACATCAGGGGCTGCCCGTCCACCACGACGACCTGCGGTTCGCGGCCGTTGATCGAAGCGACTACGCAGGTGCTCGATGTCCCGAAGTCCACCGCTACCCGCACAGTCACTAGCCACTCCCGCAGATCGTCGTCGTCACCCCAAGCCCGGCCCGTACCTCACCTGGTTCCGCGGGAGGTCAGTCCGGCTGGATCCACGAGACCTGCATGAGCTGCTTGCCGTGCTTCCGGGTCACGAGGTTTCCCCGGCCCGGCGGCATCTGGCTCGGCTTCACGTTGGAGACGAGGTTGCCCTCGTCCCGCGAGCCGTTCATGACCATACCGGGCGCCGCGATCTCCCTGAGCTTGCCGAGGATCGGGTCGAACATCGCCCGGCTCGCGCCACCACTGCGGCGCACCACGATGATGTGCAGACCGACGTCCTTCGCCTGCGCGAGGAACTCGGCGAGCGGCTTCAGCGGGTTGCTCGTCTGCGTGGCGACCAGGTCGTAGTCGTCGACGATGACGAACAGCTCCGGACCGGTCCACCAGGAGCGGGTCTTCAGCTGTTCCTGCGTCACGTCCGGACCGGGGAGCCGCCGGGTCATCGACCCGTGGACGTCCTTGACCATGCTGTCCAGCTGCGCGGCGGACACCGCGTAACCGAGCAGCTGGTCTCCGCCGACGAAGCCGAGCATCGTGCGCCGGTAGTCGACGAGGATGATTACCGCTTCCTGCGTCGTGTACCGCTCGGTGATGCCCCGGGTGATCTGGCGCAGCAGGTTCGTCTTGCCCGACTCGCCGTCCGCGAACGCGTAGAAGTGCGAATCGGCGGCGAAGTCGAGGTAGATCGGCTGGAGGTCTTCCTCGTTGACGCCGATCGGCACCAGCTTCGTGTTGCGCTTGGTGTCGATGCTGAGGACCTCGTCGTAGGTGACCATCTCGGGCAGCAGGCGGACCTGCGGCGCCGGGCGGCCCCGCCACGCGGCCTTGATCTTCGCCACCGCGTCGGCGACACCGGCGGCGACGTCGTCCGGGTTGCTCGATCCGTCGATCCGGGGAAGACCGGTCAGCAGGTGCAGCTTGTCCCTGGTCAGACCGCGGCCGGGACGGCCGGACGGGACGTTCACCGCGACCCGGCGGTCGATGTCCGACTCGCTCGGGTCACCGAGGCGCAGCTCGAACCGGGTGCCGATCATGTCCTTGATCGCCGGGCGGATGTCCGCCCACCGGTTCGCCGCGATGATGACGTGCACGCCGTAGGAAAGACCCTGGGTGGCGAGCTTCGTGATCGAGGTTTCCAGCTCGTCGAAGTCGTCCCGCAGCGCTTTCCAGTTGTCGACGATCAGGAAGGCGTCACCGAATGCGTCTTCCTCGGGCTTGATCTCGCCCCGCCGCTTGCGGTTGCGGAACTCGTTCATGGAGTCGACGCCCATCGCACCGAACCGGCCTTCCCGCTCGGTGAGCAGGGTGGTCAGCTCGGCCACGATCCGGCGGGCCTTGTCCGGCTCGCGCCGGGCGACGGCGACCCCACCGACGTGCGGCAGGCCCTGGAGACCGGCCAACGTACCGCCACCGAGGTCGAGCGCGTAGAACTGCGCTTCCTCGGGAGTGTGGGTCAGCGCCATCGACATGATCAGCGTCCGGAGCATCGTCGACTTGCCCGACTGCGGGCCGCCGACGATCACGCCGTGTCCGGCGGCACCGGAGAAGTCGGCCCAGAGCAGGTCACGACGCTGCTCGTACGGACGGTCGACGATGCCCATCGGCACCTGCAGCCGTCCGTTGCCGAAGAACCCGACCGGGGACAGACCGCGGTCGTCGGTGGGGTTCAGGTTCGGCAGCAGGGTGTCGAGCGAGTTCGGTTCCTTCAGCGGCGGCAGCCACACCTCGTGCGCCGGCGGGCCCTGGCCGATCAGCCGGGACACGATCACGTCGAGCTCACTGGGCTCGACGGCCTCCTCGGGCTTGGCCTGCTCGACCGGCGCGGCCTCGATCTGCTGCGGCTCCGGTTCCTTCGGCAGTTCGACGAAGTCCGGGACGAACAGCTGCGGGCGCTTGTCCGCGCGCACCACGGTCGCGACCGGGCCCGCCGCCTTGATACCGGCGGGCCGGTACAGGCCCGAGACGTACGAAGCCTTGAAGCGGACCAGCGTCGAGGTGTCGTACTTGAGGTAACCGCCACCGGGCACGGACGGCAGCTCGAACGCGTCGGGCACGCCGATCGCGGCACGGGATTCCGCGGCGGAGAAGGTCTTCAGGCCGATGCGGTAGGAAAGGTGCGAGTCGAGACCGCGCAGCTTGCCCTCTTCCAGCCGCTGCGACGCGAGGAGCATGTGCATCTGCAGCGACCGGCCCAGCCGTCCGATGGCGACGAACAGGTCGATGAAGTCCGGCTTCGCGGCCAGCAGCTCGGAGAACTCGTCACAGACGATGAAGAGCGCGGGCAGCGGGTCGAGGTCGGCGCCGTTCTCGCGGGCTTTCTCGTACTCCCAGACGTTCTTGAAGTTACCGCCGTTCTTCAGCGCCTCCTGGCGCCTGTTCATCTCACCGGCGAGCGCGTCCTTCATACGGTCGACCAGCGTGACTTCGTCCGCGAGGTTGGTGATGACCGCGGAGACGTGCGGCGCGGCGTCCAGACCCATGAACGTCGCACCACCCTTGAAGTCGACGAGGACGAAGTTCAGCGTGCTCGACGAGTGCGTGGCGAGCATGCCCAGCACCAGGGTGCGGAGGAACTCGGACTTACCGGAACCGGTCGCCCCGATGCACAGGCCGTGCGGGCCCATGCCCTCCATCGCGGCTTCCTTGATGTCCAGCTCGACCGGCTGGCCGTATTCGCCGACGCCGAACGGGACGCGATAGCGGTCTCGCACCGGGCGCGGGCGCCAGGCCTGCTGGACGTCGAAGGTCATCGGGTCGCCGGGGATGCCCAGCAGTTCGAGCAGGCCGGGGTTGGACAGCAGCGGCTCTTCCTCGGCGGCGTCCTGCGCGGCGGTGCCGACGCGGTACGGGGCGAGAAGCCGTGCCAGCGCTTCGGATTCGACCACGCTGAGGGTGTCCGGACGGCCGAACCACTCGACGCCGCCGGCGCTGCGCGCGCCGAGGCGGTCTTCCTCGACGACCAGCCGCAGGCCACGACGGGCCGCGAGGTTGCCGATGGAGTCGGAAAGGTCGATCAGGGTGACGCCGACCAGACCCTCTTCGAGGATGATCTGCTCCTCGCGGGTGACCTCGGCGTCGTCGACGATGATGACGACGTGCGGCTGGTCCGGGGCGGGCGTCGCGTTGCGGGAGAACCGCTGGCGGTCACGGAGTTCTTCGTCGAGCCACTGCTCGATCTGCGCGAGCGAGCCCGCCATCATCCGCAGCTGGCCGATGCCGTCGGCGAGCGCCGGGTGCTGGGCGTGCGGCAGCCACTTCGCCCACTCCCACTCCTCCTTGGCGCGGCCCGCCGTCGCGACCGCGATGAGGACGTCGTCCGGGCTGTGGAAGGTGACCAGCTGGGCCAGCATCGCCCGGGTGAGACCGCGCGTGAGGCCGCGGTCGCCCTGCATGCTGACCGCGGCGAACCCGCGGAGGGTGATCTGGGTCGGCAGGTCCGGGACGATCGAGTGCGCGCGGACGAACCGGCGCAGCGCCAGCGTGGCGATCGGCTCGAGTTCGTCGACGGGGCCGGTCTGCGGCGGCACGAGCCGCGTCGCGAGCCGGTGCGAACTGCGGCCGACGCGGAGGTGGAGGAAGTCCTGGTCGTTCTGGCGGCGTTCCCACATGCGGCGGCTCGCGGCCAGCGACCACAGCGTCTGCGGGTCGGGGTGGACCCACTCGAGCGCGGCGCGCTGGTCGACCATGGCCTCGCGGGCCCTGTCACGCATCTGACCGAGGTAGCGCAGGTAGTCCTTGCGGTCCTCGTCCATCTCGGCCTTTTTGGCGCCGCCGCCCTTGCCCGCGCCGCCGGCCATCATGCCGACGGTGCTGAGCACCATCATCCCGCCCATCATCATCATCATGGGATTGCGTCCACCCGTGGTGAACATGAAGACCATCATCCCGAGGGACGCGACGATCATCACCGCGGGAAGCAGCTTCATGACGATGTTGCCCGGGATGGTGCGCGGCACCTCAGGCGGCGGTTCGAGATGCACCTCGCCACCCGGCGGCCGCGGTGCCGCCAGGCGCGGTGACTTCTTGAACTGCAGCGTGCTCATCGAAGGACCCCTCTTCAAACTCGACGATGGCGGCCACCGTTGGTGCGCGTACTGGTGCGCGAGACAACCTATCGAACGTGGCCGGTGAAATCCGGACAACGCCGAGAACGACCCCGACCGGGGACCGTACGCATGTCGGGAGTGTAGGGCTCCGGACCGACAGTCCCCAACGAACCCGCAGGCCTCCGGCCAGGGCGCGGCGACTTTAGCGGGCAAAGTGCGATCCGGCGCCCGTCGACTTTCGCGGGCTAAGTGCGATCCGGTGGCCGTGAGACCTCCGGGATACTTAGGGCCGCTAAGCGTCGCAGTTTGCCCGCTAAAGTCGACGCGCCGGCCGCTGGCGAGAGGACCGAGGAGGGCGCCTGCCTACTTTTGCCGGTCTTTTTCCGACAGTCGATGATGTGGGCACCCGGGTTCGGTATAGGTTCCCCGGGGACCAGACTTTCAGGGCAGGGGGAAGGCAGTGGCAACGGGCACGACGGTATTCAGCAGGGTGACGGTGGTCGCGCCACGCACCCGGATCGACGTGGCTTTGCCGGCTGACGTCGCGGTGGCGGACCTGCTGCCCATGCTGTTGGAGATGGCGAAGGAGGCGACGCCCGACGGCGGCGCCCGCCACGGCGGCTGGGCGCTGGCGAAGCTGGGCGACGCGCCGCTCGATCCGAGCCGGACCCTCGCGTCCCTCGGCGTCGTCGACGGCGAACTCCTGCAGCTGCGCAAACGCAACGAGAACCCGCCGCCTCCGCTGTACGACGACGTCGTCGACGCGATCGCCGAGTCCTCCCCGGACAGCTTCCGTCCGTGGACCAAGGAGACGGCGCGCCGCTTCGGGCACATCGCGGGCGGCCTGGCGCTGTTCTTCGCGGCCCTCGCGCTCTTCACCAGCGGGTCGTTCTACGGCGGCAACGCCCTCGCCGCCGCGATCGCGGGCGGCGTCGGCGCGATCGCGTGCGTCGCCGTCGGCGCGACACTGGCCAAGGCATACAAGGCCGAGGCGACCGGCGTGCTGATCGCCGCGGCAGGCGGTCTTCCGCTGGCCTTCGTCAGCGGGTTCTACATCGTGCCGGGGCTGTCCCTGTGGGCGAACCTGCTGCTCGCGAGCACCCTCGTGATCATCGTGGCGGCCGTCTGCATCCTCGTCATCGGGCACGGGATCACCACCTTCATCGCGGCCGCGACGACGGCGACGATCTCGGCGCTGACGTTCCTGGCCGCGACGCTCATCGACACCCCGATCGCCGGTGTCGCCGCCGGCGCGGTCGCGTTCTCGCTGGCCTGCATCTCGATCCTGCCGCGCGCGACGATCAAGCTCGCGGCCCTCCCGACGCCGCACGTTCCCGGCAGTGCCGAAGAACTCAAGGAAGACTCGGGCTTCCCGGACTACCGAGCCATCGAGCGCCGTACCGCGGTCGCCCACGAGTACATGACCGGTCTGCTGACCGGCTGCGGCGCGGCCACGGCGCTGTTCGCGATCATCGCCTCGACGTCTCCGTCGGTCTTCGGCCCGATCCTCGGCGTGATCGCCACGCTGGTCCTGCTCCTCCGGGCGCGGGCGTACGCGAACGGCGCGCAGGCCATCGCGCTGCTGACCACCGGAATGGTGTCCGGCGCGGGCATCCTGCTCGGCTGGATGTGGTCGGCGAGCCCGCTGAACCGCGTCCTGTTCGTGTTCGGCGCGCTGCTGCTGATCGGCGCCGGCGCGCTCGTGGTCGGCGTGATCTTCCCGAACCAGCGCTTCTCGCCGCCGTTGCGGCGGACCGTGGAGATCTTCGAGGCCGTCTTCATCGCGACGGTGCTCCCGCTGGCGCTCGGCGTCATGGATCTCTACACGACGCTGCGCCACCTCAACTTCAAGTGACGACCCGATCGGATGATGCTCTGATGGCTGTAGCGCGGAAGTCCAGGGGGACGCGCGTCCGCCACCTCGGCTTCGCCGGACGTACCGGAACGGTGCTGCTGGCGGCCGGTATCGGTGTTCTTTCACCGGCGTCGGTGGCGCTTCCCGCGTGGGCGCAGCAAAGCAGCGTCGCGCCGGACGCCGGCGGCTACTACTCGACCCCGCCTCCGGTGGACAAGTCCAAGAAACCCGCGGATGAAGGCAAGCCGGACAAGAACTACGAGCAGAAGACGCAGTGCGTGCAGCGCAGCAAGCTCGGCGGCGACCAGGTCGACATCAAGAACCGCCCCTGGGGCCAGGAGTACCTGCAGATCGAAAAGGTGCACCAGCTGATGCGCGGCGCCACCCAGTCGGTCGGCGGGGGCATCAAGGTCGCCGTGATCGACACCGGCGTCACCGCGCACCCGTACTTCAACGGCCGTGTCGAATCGGGGGGCGACTACGTCGCGACTCCCAACGGCGGCAAGGCCCCGGGACTCGAAGACTGCGACGGCCACGGCACCGAGGTGGCGGGGATCATCGCGGCGAACCCACCCGACGCGAGCATCGGGTTCCGGGGGGTCGCGCCGGATGCCACGATCCTGTCGATCCGTCAGTCCAGCCAGAACTACGAGGAAGCGGAGAAGAAGGCCGAGCCGCCGCCCGCGTCGAGCTCCGGTCCGCCCGCTTCGTCGAACAATCCGGGTTCACAGCTTCCGCCGTCCTCGCAGGGGAACGGCGCTGTCGGCGGCGCGGCGGACGGGACGGCGCCCGGTCAGGACAAGGGCGGCCGTCAGCAGGAGCAGGGCAAGACCGCGGGAACGTTGAAGACCCTCGCGCAGGCCGTGGTCCGGTCCGTCGACAAGGGCGCCCAGGTGATCAACATGTCGGTCGACAACTGTCGCCGGGCGGACGGGAGCATCACCCTCGGCGAGCAGCAGCTTCAGGCGGCGGTGAACTACGCCGTGGAGCGCGACGTGGTCGTCGTCGCGGCGGCGGGCAACGTCGGCGACAAATGCCCGCAGAACGATCAGCCGGACCCCAAGTCCCCCAGGATGATCGTCACTCCGCCTTGGTTCGCCGACGACGTCCTCTCGGTCGCGGCGATCGACGACACCGGCGGTGTCGCGGATTTCAGCGTCAACGGGCCGTGGGTCAGCGTCGCCGCGCCCGGCACCAAGATCATTTCGCTGGACCCGGCGGAAGGGTCGAGCAGCCTGGCCAACCTGACCATCGAGGGCAACGGGGAACCCGGTGCCATCCAGGGGACCAGCTTCGCCGCGCCGTACGTCGCCGGTGTGGCCGCACTCGTGCGCGCGAAGTTCAGAGGTCTGAGCGCGCGTGAGGTGATGAACCGGATCAAGGCGACGGCGCAGCACCCGGCGGCGCCGGGCGGGCGTGACAACTTCGTCGGCTTCGGGGTCATCGACCCGATCGCGGCGCTGACGGCGATCGTGCCGTCGGAGGCGGACAAGGCCAAGCCGGTTCAGCTGCCCACGGATCTGCCGCCCCCGAACGACCGCGACTCCGCCCCGATGATCGTCGCCCTCGCCGGAACCGGCGGAGGCCTGGTGGCGCTGCTCGTCACGCTGTTCGTGGTGCACTCGGTCCGCCGCAACCGGCCGGCCACCTCACCCGGCCGCAAAACCCCGTAGGACTTGCGTTTCGCGGGCTAATCGCGATCTGTCCGGGACTCGCTTCCGAGCCGCCCAGATCGCGATTAGCCCGCGAAAGTCGCGCTGCCCTTGGGGCACTTACTTGGCGGGCTTGGGCTTCTGTGCGGGTTTCGCGGGGGTGTCGTCTTCGCCGATCACGGGCGGGACGACCTGGCCCGGCTCGCCGACCACGTCGGACGGCTTCGACGCCGGCCGCGTCTTCGACTGGTGAGCCGTCTGGCCGCCCCCGCCTCCGCCCATCCCCATCATGGGCGCCATCCCCATCGGCATCATGGCCGAGCTCGCCCCCGTGGCCTGCCCCTGAACCGGAGCGGCCTGCACGGGTGCGACCTCGGGGACCAGCGCCTGCCCTTGCTCGATCAGCGGTTCCTGCGACCCGGTCTTGCGGCCGTCGCCGGGATCGGCTGCGGACGGCGACGTCGACTGCTCGTCGGACGCGGCACCGGAATCCGCTTCGACTGCTGCGGTCTTTCCCTGCTGCGCCGGCGCATCCGCCGCAGCGGACTCGTCGTGGAGCTTGAACTCGTCCTGCGGGAACCGGTGAGCGATCTCGATGCTCCGCGAAGCGGCGTCAGGGTCGTCGACACCATCGCAAAGCCGCACGAAGCCCTCGAGGACGTTGCGAGCGGCTTCGAAAAGCGCTTTGGCCGACTCCTGCGCTTCCTCCAGCTGAGTCCGCGCCCGCCGGACGCCGCCGACCGGCAGCATCGCGGTCTCGGAAGTCAGCTCAGCTGTATCGACCAGGACCTCGACGAGATCGGTCAGGATACGACGGACCGAAAGCACCAGCTCGTCGAGCGAGCCCGCCAGCGTGGTGAGGGCGTCTTCGACGTCATTGCCCGCGACGTTGATGTCCGCGATGTACGCGACGAACGCATCAGCGTCCTTGCCGGACCACCCGGCGTCGAGGCGGCCGAGGTCCTGCGAAAGTTCCTTCGAAACCGTGCCCGCGGTCGCCGCGGCTTTCCGGAGCCTGTCCGCCTCGTCCTTCAAGTCCTCCCAGCGCCCCGCCAGCGGGGTCAGGTAGGCCTCGACCGGATCGATCAGCCCCAGATGGCCGGACAGCTCCGAAACGAAGTCGAGATGGGGCTTTGCCGCCTCGACCAGGTCTTCTCCGCCCGCGCCGGTCGCGTTTAGCGGGCTAAACGCGACCGGGGCCGCCTCGGGAGCGGCAGGACGGGCGGCCGCCATCGGGTGCGGGATGGAATCCGTCGGGTTCTCCGACTCGGCGATCATGCGGTTCAGAGCTCCACGGCGCGTTTGATGATCTGGGCGGCCTCATCGTCGTGCCCGGCGTGCCGCGCGGTCACCGTGTGCAAGGCCTCCGACGCCGACCGTAGCGCGGCCGCGCCTTCCACCAGCTGACGCCGGATGGCCTCGGCCGCACGTCCGTAAGACGCACCGAGGCCCAGTTCCTCCCCCAGCGCGCCGTGGGACTCGACGGTGACGCCGTCCCCGGTCACGTCGGCGGCCGCCAGCTCGAGCTCTCCGGCGGCCGCGTCCACCCGCTTCGCGTAATCACCGACGACGACGCCGTCGATCTTCAGGCCGGCCACTGCACCCTCCACTCACCCGATACTGCTTGGGCGTTGAGACGCTCGCGCCGTCCTAAGGGTTCCCGCGATCAGTTACCCGCCGGAGCCTGCTGCGACTGCGGCGTGACCGAACCGGCCCGGTCGTCGATCGGCACGGTGTCGAACGCGCGAAGCACGTCCTGCGTGTTCAGTGAAGCACCGGTCGGCAGGATCCGGACGATCGACTCGGGTGCGGGCACCCGCTTGTTGAGCCCGATCGAGTCGGCCGTGACCGCGTCGGGGACGCCGTACCGGATTCCGCGATCGGAGATCAGCTGGATCGGTCCCTTGTCGAAGGTCTCCTTGCCCGTCGCCGACTGGACGACGGCCGCGTAACCGGGCTCCATGAAGAAGCTGTTGATCGGCGCGCCGACCGGACCGGGGGTGCCGATCTTGACACCGGGCGCCGAACCGTCGGCGTTCCTGCCCTTCGGCAGCTTGTCGTCGACGAACACCGCGGTGTGCCCGTCCCTGCTGGCGCCTTCACCGGTGATGGACCAGCTCAGGCAGGAAACCCGCGAACCCTGGGTCACGTTGAGCACCGTCGGCACGGCCTGCGGGTAGGCGTCGAGCTCGACGAAGCCCTGCTGTCCCGCGGTCACCCGCGTGATGTTGCGGATCTTGCCCTGCGCCACGGACATCACCGAGGTGCTGCCGTCGTTCTTTCCGGTCTGGACGATGTCGGCGACCGCCGGGGAAACGGGCTGGATCCCTTCCCGCAGGATGAGGTGGAAGTCCTTTCGCCCCTCTGCTTGCTCGGTGGAGAAGACGTCACCGACCCGCAATCCTTCGATCTGGAAGTTGGGGTTCTCCCCCTTGCCCGTAACCTCCGGCAGCTTCAGCTCCGGCACCTCGGGAATCGCGTCCAGCAAACCCTGCGAAATCCCGCGAGGCTGGTCGGGCAGCTTCAACGCGGAAAGGACCGCGCTCGCGTCAGGCTTGATCTCGGCCTTGACGGCGTTCGCGTTCGGGAGGTTGGGGTTCGCCGCCAGCCGGTAGATCAGATAGGTCCTGCCGTTGGCCCCCTTGGCCAGCAGGGCCTCGTTCTGACCGAGCTCACGGTTTCCGAGTTGCTTCACACCGGCGTAGACGGTCGTTTCCGTCTTCGTCAGATCGGGCTTCGGCACCGACTGGTCGTAGATGACCTCGTCGCACACGCCCCAGTCCGCGCTGACGCGCTGGCCTTCCGTCGGCATCAGCTGCGGGCCGTTGGGAATGCCCATGAGCTGGCCGCGGGGAATGTTCTTCAGCTGTTCGTCCGAAACGACTGTGGGGTTCTTCACTTCGGAAGCCTGAGTGGGCCCGGAAGGCTTGGTTCCCGCCTGCTGCGCGCCCTGTTTCGACTGCGCGATGATCAGCAGCCGCGCGGAGGCGAGGTTGAAGGTCGGGATCAGTTTCTTCGGGTTCCCGGCCACGACGTAGACCGTCCCGGACTGTTCGCCGATGACGATGTTGCCCGCTTCCGGAACGGAGGGCTTCGGGCTCAGCAGTCCCCAGATCACGAAGACCAGGACGCCCAGCGCGGCCAGCACGACACCCACGATGGTGGCGCGCGTGTGCGTGCGCATCGGGTCGTGGAGCATGACTGCGTCGCGACGGACCAGCGCGGATTGCATCCGGCGCAGAACGAACTGATAAGCCTGAACTTGAGACTTAGTAGTCGGTGTTGATGGCATTCTCGACCTACAGTCCTCCCCGTCGCGGTACGGTTCCGCAGGATAGCCGTACGGGGACCGTCTGGTGTGGGGTTTCTACCAACTCCAGCTAGTGTCAAGTTCCTCGGGACCGGCTTTCCGGGTACGCAGCACGCACGAGGGGAAGAGAAAGCGCGGATGTCCGTCACCACTCCTCCACGTCCGCCCGGCCCTCCGGGGTCGCAACCTCCGGGCCGTCCTCCGGGACCGCCGCCAAGGCCAGGCAGACCAGGTGGTCCGGGTGGCCCGGCCGGAGGCCCGGGAGGCCCCGGTGTTCCTCGTGGCCCTGGCGGACCGCAGGGTCCTGGTGGACCCGGTGGCCCGGGAGGGCCTGGGGGTCCCGGTGGACCTGGTGGCCCGGGAGGCCCCGGTGGGCCAGGCGGCCCTGGCGGTCCTCCGTCCGGTGGCCCCGGCCCGCAGTCAGGTCCTCCTCCCGCTCCGGTGACCCGGATCGCGGCGCCCTCGCGGCGCCGGACCGGTGGGATCAACCTCGGTCCGCTGCCCGTGGCGAATCTGGTCGTGCTCGAACTCGGGCTCGCGATCGGCCTCGTCCTGCTCGCGATCGAAATAAAGCTGAAGTACGTCGCGATCGGCGTGCTCGGGGTCGCGATCATCATCGCTTTCCTGCGCTGGGGCGGCCGCTGGTTCACCCAATGGGCTGGACTCACCCTGCGGTACATGCTCCGTTCGCACGATCGGGTGGCGAACCCGCTTCCGCCGAGCAGCATCGAGACGCTCGCCGCCGAAGAGGACGCCGTCACCGGCCCCGACGACGCCCGGGTGAATCTGCTGCGCCTCGCCGTTCCCGACCTCGTCGTCGCGCACGGTGTGGACCACGAACGCCAGCAGGTCGGTCTCGCGTGGAACGACGGGACGTGGACCGCGGTCCTGCTCGTCGAACCCGCGCCCGCGCTGATCACCCAGGCAGGCGGTGCGCCGAGCCTGCCGCTGTCCGCGCTCGCGCCGTGCCTCGAAGACCGCGGTGTGGTCCTCGACTCGATCCAGATGATCTGGCATTGCTACCCGGGTAGCGCGGCGCTTCCGTCGGACTCGCCGGCGCTCAGCTCCTACATGGAGGTGCTCGGCCCGCTTCCCGCGGCGGCGCGGCGCACGACGTGGGTCGCCATCCGGCTCGACCCGCGCCGGTGCCCGGCCGCCATCCGCGAACGCGGCGGCGGCGTCGTCGGTGCGCATCGCGCGCTGATCGGCGCGCTGTCCCGGGTGCGCAACGCGTTGGAGTCGCAGGGTGTGCCGACCCGGCCGCTCGATCCGGACGAGCTGCTGCGCTCCAGCATTTCGGCCGCGGAACTGACCGCGGTCGCCGGTTCGCCCGCGAAGGTCGGTCTGCAGGAACGCTGGACCGGCGTCACCGCGGCGGGCATCGGGCACGCGAGCTACGCGATCACCAGCTGGCCGAAGGGCAAGATCAGCGGCAGCCTGAACGCGCTGACCAGTGTCCGCGCGCTGTCGGCGACCGTGGCGATGTCGATCTCGCCGTCCGCGGACGAAGGCAAGATCGGCCTGCGGGGCATCGTGCGCCTGAGCGCGCGGAACCCGCGTGAACTGGACGCGGCCGACCAGCGGCTGCAGGGCGTCTCGGACCGGCTGGGGGTGGCGCTGACTCCGTTGCGCGGCCTGCAGATCTCCGGGTTCTCCGCGACTTTGCCGATCGGAGGCACGGCATGAGCACCCGTATGCGTGACGCCGGGCAGAACGCCGGTATCGCCCCGGAATTCACCGTCGACCCGGCGATGCTCGACGCGATCAGCCCGTCCGGCGACCGGGGCGGGATCGTCCTCGGCTCCGGGCTCAAGGGTGAGCCGCTGACGATCTCCGCGCTGCGCTCGACGCCGACCCGGATCGTGCTCGTCGGCGGCCTGTACCTG
The DNA here is from genome assembly GCF_046549035.1 of Amycolatopsis sp. lyj-90. Taxonomy (NCBI): domain Bacteria; kingdom Bacillati; phylum Actinomycetota; class Actinomycetes; order Pseudonocardiales; family Pseudonocardiaceae; genus Amycolatopsis; species Amycolatopsis sp. lyj-90. The sequence continues at coordinate 136,816 of NZ_JAJPWP010000010.1, read as the reverse complement.
GCCCGCCAGGTGGCGCTGCGGGCGATGGCGGTCGGGGCGTGGGTCGTCGTGGCGACCGGTCGTCCGGCCGCGTGGCAGGTTCTCCCGCAGGCGGCGGGAAATCAGCCCAACGGCAGGCCTTCGCCACTGGTGCAGATCCGGCGGCTGTCGCCGGTGGATCTCCCGCGCCCGTCCGAGGACGCGCCGCTGCTGGTGGTGACCGACGGCGGCCCGACGCCGCAGGATCTGTTCCCGCCGCGGTCTCCGTGGCAGACGACGGTCTACGTGCTGCCGTACCTGCACCCGCAGGCCGGGGCGACCGCGAACGCGGCCGATCTGGTGCTGATGCAGCGGCTCCCGCCGGGTCAGGCCGAACTGGCCGCGCGGATCTGGCGGCTCCCGCCGCAGATGATGAAGCAGCTCACGACGTTGAAGGACGACCAGGTCGTCGCGCTGGGCCGCAACCTTTGGCGTCCCCTTCGCCTGGTCACCACCGCGAAAGAACAGCAACTCCTGGGCCCGGTCCGGCGAGGCGACTAACCCAGACGCAGCGACTTTCGCGGGCTAATCGTGACGCGGGGGCATTTGTCCACATCGGACAGTGCCCCCGCTTTGCGTTCCGGCCGCGTCACGATTAGCCCGCGAAAGTCGACCTGTGGCGCGAGATTGGCTGTCAAGGGGCAATCGCGCTGGCTGTGGATAAGCGGGGGCTTGTGGATAAACAGCCCTCGTAGACCGGTGATGGGCATGTGTTGTCGGTCTTGCAGATCATCGTGTTCGCATGACCAAGCCATTCGATTCATCTCATCTCCCCGAAATCTTCCGCGGCTCCGAGGCGCGCAAAGCGGGGCTCATCACGGCGAGCCGGCTGCGCGGTCCCAGCGTCCGGAGGCTGTTTCAGGACGTCTACACGCGCACAGACGTCGAGGTCACGCACGAACTGCGTTGCCGGGGCGCCGCGTTGCTGGCGCCTCCGGAAGCCGTGCTGACCGGACGATCGGCCGCGACCGTTCATGGTGTCGCGCTCGCCAATCCCGGCGATCCGGTCGAGATGGTGGTACCCGAAAAGCACCGCTTCGGCCCGATAGACGGCATCAAGATTCGGCGTACCGAGGTCAAACCCGAGGAATCGAAGCCGTGGAACGGTATTCGTATCGCGCGCAGGAGCCGGATCGCACTGGATCTGCTGCTCCGGCTTTCCCCGCGCAAATCCGGGTGGGTCCGACGGCTCCGCATCGGCGTCCCGGATCTGGACCAGTTCATGAGGGCCACGAAGCTGACCGATCTGCATCTCAACGGGGAGTTCTACGGTCGCCGCAATCGGGGAATCCGCTTGGCCAGACATGCTTTGCGGCTGTCCGACCCTCGTGCGGAGTCACCCCCGGAATCGGAGGTCCGCATCGTGCTGGCCGCCGCAGGCATCACGGCGACGCCTCAACTCGAGGTCTTCTCCCGAACCGGTCATTTCATCGCTCGCCTCGACCTCGGGGACGAGAAGTTCCAAGTCGCCATCGAGTACGACGGCCGATGGCACAACACACCGAAACAACAGGCGTACGACCGCAAACGCCGAAGACGGGCAGAAGCCGAAGGGTGGCGCTTCGTCATCGTCACCGCAGAGGACCTCGCGAACGACCTCAGAGACGTCGTCGAGGCCGTCTGGCGCGCCCGACGCGGCGCGTTTAGCCCGCTAACTGTGCCGCGGCCGGGTCAGGAGGAAGTGCGCATGGCGCGCGTTTGATCGGCACGGGAGGCGAGTTCGCTGTCCGGCGGGTAGTCGACGGCCATCAGCGTCAGACCGTGTGCGGGAGCGACCGCGCTGTCGCGCGTGCGGCTCTCCAAGACATCGCCGGGCCAATCCAGCGGACGACGGCCGTCGCCGACCAGGAGCAGTGCCCCGACCAGGCTGCGCACCATCGAATGGCAGAACGCGTCGGCGGAGACGTCGACCTCGACCGCGTGCGGTCCGGTCCGGCGCCAGACAAGCCGCTGCAGCTCTCGAATAGTCGTCCCGCCTTCGCGCTGCTTACAGAAAGCCGCGAAGTCCTGGAGCCCCATCAGAGACGCCGAAGCCTCGTTCATCGCGTCGACCGAGAGCGGCCGTCCCCAAGCGAGCGTGTCGTGACGCCGCAAGGGATCCACGCCCCAAGGCGCATCCGAGACGCGGTAGAGATAGTGCCGCCGCACGGCGGAAAACCGTGCGTCGAACCCGGGCGCGGCAACCCGGGCACCCAGCACCCGCACGTCACCCGGCAGGTACCGGTTCCAGCGGTGCCGCATCCGCCCCAGGTCAGGAATGCCCTGGTCGTCCAGTTCCAGGCGACCGGATCGCGTTTTGCCCGCTAAAGGCGACACGTCGACGTGGACCACCTGGCCGGCCGCGTGCACACCGGCATCGGTGCGGCCGGCGACGACGACGGACTTCGGGACCGAGGCCCCTGGAGGCTGTTTCGCGAGTGCCTCTTCGAGGACTCCCTGGACCGTGCGCCGACCGGGCTGCCTGGCCCAGCCGGAGAAGTCGGTGCCGTCGTAGGAAACATCCAGACGCAGACGAACGAGCCCGCCCTCCGCAGTGGGAGTGGCGGGCTCGTCCGGGGTGTTCAGTGCTGTCAGGACGTCAGTCCTTCTTGCTGTCCGCGTCCGCGGCGGGGGCCTCAGCGGCCTCGTCGGCGGCGGGAGCCTCGGTGGCCTCCGGAGCCTCGGTGGCGGCCTTGTCGGCAGCCTCAGGGGCGTCGGTGGTCTCCTCGGCGGCCGGGGCGGCAGCCTTCGGCTCGTCCTTGGCGAACTTCGTCTTGCGCGCGGCCTCGGCCTCGGCGGTGACGGTCTTCTCGGCCACCAGCTCGATGACCGCCATGGGGGCGTTGTCGCCCTTGCGCGCCATCGTCTTGGTGATCCGGGTGTAGCCACCCGGACGCTCCGCGAAGAACGGGCCGATCTCGGCGATCAGCTTGTGCACGACATCCTTGTCGCGCACGATGCGCTGGATCTGACGACGGTTGTGCAGGTCGCCCCGCTTCGCCTTCGTGATCAGCTTCTCGGCCAGCGGGCGCACCCGCCGGGCCTTCGCCTCGGTCGTCGTGATCTTGCCGTGCTCGAACAGCTGGGTGGCCAGGTTGGCCAGGATCAGCCGTTCGTGCGCGGGCGACCCGCCGAGACGGGGTCCCTTTGTGGGGGTGGGCATCGGTTCTCCTCGTTCAGCTCACAGCTGGAGGCCGGGGCTCCCCCACCCCTACCGGTGAGGGAGCCGAAGCTGGCCTTACAGCTGCTCCGTCTCTGCGTAGTCCTGGCCATCGTCGTGGCCGTTGTCCGAAATTCCGTCCGTGATGCTGTCGACGCCCTCGGACCAGCCTTCACCGTCGTAGCTGGCCGCGGCCGCGGTCGGGTCGAACCCGGGCGGGCTGTCCTTCAGCGCGAGGCCGAGACCGACGAGCTTGAGCTTGACCTCGTCGATCGACTTCGCACCGAAGTTGCGGATGTCCAGCAGGTCGGCCTCGCTGCGCGAGACCAGTTCGCCGACGGTGTGGATACCCTCGCGCTTGAGGCAGTTGTACGACCGGACGGTGAGGTCCAGGTCCTCGATCGGCATCGCGTAGGCGGCGATGGTGTCCGCCTCCTGCGGCGACGGGCCGATCTCGATGCCTTCGGCGTCGACGTTCAGCTCGCGCGCGAGACCGAACAGTTCCACCAGCGTCTTACCGGCCGACGCGACAGCGTCCCGCGGCGTGATCGACGGCTTCGTCTCCACGTCCAGGATCAGCTTGTCGAAGTCGGTGCGCTGCTCGACACGGGTGGCCTCGACCTTGTAGGTCACCTTCAGCACCGGGGAGTAGATGGAGTCGACCGGGATCCGGCCGATCTCCGCGCCCGCCTGCTTGTTCTGCAGGGCCGGAACGTAACCGCGGCCGCGCTCGACGACGAGCTCGATCTCGAGCTTGCCCTTGCCGTTCAGCGACGCGATGTGCAGATCCGGGTTGTGCACGGTGACACCGGCCGGGGGCACGATGTCGGCAGCGGTGACCTCACCGGGGCCCTGCTTGCGCAGGTACATGGTGACCGGCTCGTCCTCTTCCGAGGAGACCACGAGCTCCTTGAGGTTCAGGATGATGTCGGTGACGTCTTCCTTCACCCCGGGAACGGTGGTGAACTCGTGCAGCACGCCGTCGATGCGGATGCTCGTCACGGCCGCGCCCGGAATGGACGACAGCAGCGTACGACGCAGCGAGTTGCCGAGCGTGTAGCCGAAGCCGGGCTCCAGCGGTTCGATGGTGAACCGGGAGCGGGTCTCGTTGACCGTCTCTTCGCCGAGAGCCGGTCGCTGGGAAATCAGCATCTTTCCTATTTCCTTTCCAAACGGCGCCCGCCATATGACACCGAAAGGGATGGCGACGCGGCGGCGCATTCCGAGCGCCGCCGCGCGAACCCATACCGGGCCGGAGGATCTCCGGCCCGGTGATGGATCACTTCGAGTAGAGCTCGACGATCAGCTGTTCCTGAACCGGAACGTCGATCTGAGCGCGCTCCGGGAGCTGGTGGACCAGCACACGGAGGTTGGACGGAACAACCTGGAGCCACGCGGGAACGGGACGTTCGCCGAACGACTCCTTGGCAGCGACGAAGGGCAGCATCGCGAACGACTTCGGCCGCACGTCGATGATGTCCCACTTGCTGACCTGGAACGAGGGCACGTTGACCTTGATGCCGTTGACCACGAAGTGACCGTGGCTCACCAGCTGACGCGCCTGACGGCGGGTGCGGGCGATACCGGCGCGGTAGATCACGTTGTCCAGACGGGACTCGAGGATCTGCAGCAGGTTCTCACCGGTCTTACCCGGACGCCGGACGGCTTCCTTGTAGTACCGGACGAACTGACGCTCGAGAACGCCATAGGTGTAACGAGCCTTCTGCTTCTCCTGCGACTGCAGGAGGTACTCGGACTCCTTGATGCGCCCGCGGCCGTGCTGGCCCGGCGGGTAGGGGCGACGCTCGAAAGCCTGGTCGCCGCCGATGAGGTCAACCTTGAGGCGACGCGAAATACGCGTCGCGGGGCCGGTGTAACGAGCCATTTCTTCTTACTCCTCCCCGTTCCTCAGACCCGGCGCCGCTTGGGCGGGCGGCAGCCGTTGTGAGGCTGCGGGGTCACGTCCTGGATGGTGCCGACCTCGAGGCCGGCCGCCTGCAGCGAGCGGATCGCCGTCTCGCGGCCCGAACCCGGGCCCTTCACGAAAACGTCGACCTTCTTCATGCCGTGTTCGGCAGCCTTGCGGGCGGCGTTCTCGGCGGCCATCTGCGCGGCGAACGGGGTGGACTTACGCGAGCCCTTGAAGCCCACGTGACCACTCGACGCCCACGCGATCACGGCACCGGTGGGGTCCGTGATCGAGACGATGGTGTTGTTGAAGGTGCTCTTGATGTGCGCGTGGCCATGCGCGACATTCTTCTTTTCCTTGCGGCGGACCTTCTTGGCCCCCGCCGCAGTACGAGACTTCGGTGGCATGTTCTGAGGGTTCTCCTGTTAGCGCGCGTTCTCTTGGTGAGCGGCGACCGCTTCGGCCTGGCCGCGACGGATGATCGATCCGGCGTCGGTGTACAGGTTGCGGAGCGCCATCGGGCGGGCGTAGAGCGCCTTGGGCGAGACACAAGCCGAGCCGCGACGGCGGACGCCGCCCATCTGCACGACCTTCTTGCCCTGGACGCTCACTTCTTGCCAGCCTTCTTCTTGCCGGCGACCGTCTTCTTCGGACCCTTGCGGGTGCGGGCGTTGGTCTTGGTGCGCTGACCACGGACGGGCAGTCCGCGACGCCAGCGAAGGCCCTCGTAGCACCCGATCTCGATCTTCCGACGGATGTCGGCGTTCACCTCACGGCGAAGGTCACCCTCGACCTTGAAGTTCTCTTCGATGTAGACCCGCAGCTTGGCGAGGTCGTCATCGCTCAGATCCTTGACGCGAGTGTCCGCGTTGAGCTCGGCAGCCGCGACGAGCTGCTTCGAGCGGGTACGGCCGATGCCGTAGATGTAAGTCAGCGCGATCTCCAACCGCTTTTCGCGGGGGAGGTCTACGCCAGCGAGTCGTGCCATTGGCGTTGATGCTCCTTCATAGAATTCGTCTTCAGGTCTGCTCCCCGTCCGGTCCCGGGACCGACTCGCCTGTCGTGCCCTTGGCTTGCGCTTCGGGTGTCCCGGCCCCGGCCTGAAGTCCGGGGGTGAACCGGGCCGTTCGCACGGCCCGGCAGGTGCGGGGAGATTGTGTAGCCGTCAATCCACTCTGAACGAGTGCGAGTGATCAGCCCTGCCGCTGCTTGTGCCGCAGGTTTTCGCAGATCACCATGATCCGGCCGTGACGGCGGATCACCTTGCACTTGTCGCAGATCTTCTTGACGCTCGGCTGGACCTTCACGTCTCCTGCTCTCCTGCTTGTGCTAACTCGTCGTGATCACTTGTAGCGGTAGACGATGCGACCACGAGACAAGTCGTAGGGCGAGAGCTCCACGACAACCCTGTCCTCGGGCAGGATGCGGATGTAGTGCTGCCGCATCTTGCCGCTGATGTGTGCAAGGACCTTGTGGCCGTTCTCCAACTCGACGCGGAACATCGCGTTGGGGAGCGGCTCGACTACGCGGCCTTCGACCTCGATGGCCCCGTCTTTCTTGCCCATGTCCTCCGCATTTCCTGTCGCTACGCTGTGTTATCAGTCAGAGCTTGAGTGCTTGGCTGGGTGGTGCTTCGGCACACTCCTCCCCGGGTCCAATGTCCGTTCGCGAGAATTCACGAGCGCGCAGGATCCGGGCGCGATGAGTACACCGACTTGACAGTGTACGCAACCCGTGTCGTGAGCCCCAAACGGGGGGTAACCGTGTTAGGTGACCCGAGAGCCCACCGGTGGCGACCTCAACCATCGTACGCCTCCGCCGACCTGCGTTTAGCGGGCTAATCGCGCTCCGGCGGGGCTGTGACCTGGTGCGCTCGGCTGGCGAGGTGCACCCGATGGGGCCAACGCCCGGGCGTCTCATCGGCGGGTCTCGGCATTGCGCCGACCAGCGGGCGGACTTGCGTTTAGCGGGCTAATCGCGATCCGGGGGCCACTTGCGTTTAGCGGGCTAAACGCGATCCGGGGCCAGAGGGATCAGGCGTCTTCGGGGGCAGTCAGCACCCACGGGCCGTCATCGGTGATGGCGACGGTGTGTTCCCAGTGCGAGGCCCGCGAGCCGTCAGCGGTCACGACGGTCCAGCCGTCCTCGAGTTCGACGGTCTCACCGCCGCCGCCGGTCAGCATGGGCTCGATCGCGAGCGCCATCCCGGTCTTGAGCCGCGGGCCCTTGCCCGGTTTGCCCAGGTTCGGCAGGAAGGGATCCATGTGCATCTGGCGCCCGATCCCATGACCGCCGTATTCGACGATCATCCCGTACTCGACGCCGTCGTCCCGGCCCGCCTTCTCGGCCGCTGTCTGCACGGCGTACGAAATGTCCGTGAGCCGGCCGCCCGCCGCCACCGCGGCGATCCCCGCCCACATCGCGGCCTCGGTGGCCGCCGAAAGCGCCAGATCCGCCTTCGACACCTCACCGATCGCGAGGGTGACCGCGGAGTCGCCGTGCCAGCCGTCGAGGATCGCGCCGCAGTCGACGGAGATGATGTCGCCGTCGTTCAGGACCTGCGTCTTCGAGGGGATGCCGTGGACGATCTGCTCGTTCACCGAAGCGCAGATCGACGCCGGGAAGCCGTGGTAGCCCTTGAACGAGGGCACCGCGCCGGCGTCGCGGATCGTCTGCTCGGCGAGCTCGTCGAGATCGGCCGTGGTCGCCCCCGGCTTCGCGATCTCGCGCACCGCGGTGAGGGTGCGCCAGACGACCAGGCCGGCGGCCCGCATCGCCTGGATCTCACCCGGGGTCTTGATTTCGATCATGCGCCCACGACGAAGCCGTTGCAGTACACGCAGTCCTCCGAGGTTCACGTGCGGTCGCGCAGCGCTTCCAGCACGCGGGCGGAGATCTCGTCGACCGAGCCGACGCCGTCGACCGTGACGAGGATTTCCGCGTAGTACTCGAGCAGCGGAGCCGTCTCGGACACGTAGATCTGCTGACGCCGGCGGATGACCTCTTCGGTGTCGTCCGAGCGGCCGCGGGACAGCAGCCGCTCGACGACGACGTCTTCGGAGACCTGAAGCTGGATGACCGCGTTCAGCTCGGTGTCGACCTCGCCGAGGATCTCGCCGAGGACGTCCGCCTGCTTCGTGTTCCGGGGGAACCCGTCCAGCAGGAAGCCGACCTTGGCGTCGGGCTCGGCAAGCCGCTCCCGGACCATCTCGTTCGTGACCGAGTCGGGCACGAGTTCACCGGAATCCAGGTAGCGCTTGGCCTCCTGGCCCAGCGGCGTCTGCTCGCCCACGTGGGCGCGGAACAGATCGCCGGTCGAGATGTGCGGGATCCGGAGCTTCTCCGACAGTGCTACCGCCTGAGTACCTTTGCCCGCGCCAGGAGGGCCAACGAGAACCAGGCGCGTCACTTCAAGAACCCTTCGTAGTTACGTTGCATCAGCTGGCTTTCGATCTGCTTCACGGTGTCGAGACCGACACCGACCATGATCAGCACAGCCGTGCCACCGAACGGGAAGTTCTGGTTGTTCCCGCTACCGGTAACGGACAAGAAGAAGTTCGGAAGGATCGCGATGATGCCCAGGTACAGCGAGCCCGGCAGGGTGATCCGGCCGAGGACGTAGCTGAGGTATTCCGCGGTGGGACGCCCCGGTCGGATACCCGGGATGAAGCCACCGAACTTCTTCATTTCTTCCGCACGCTCGTCCACGTTGAACGTGATCGTGATGTAGAAGTACGTGAAGAAGATGATCAACGCGAAGTACAGCAGGACGTGCGCCCAGCTGGACTGGTTGACGATGTAGTTCTGGATGAAGACCTGCCAGCCGGAGTTGCTGTTGGCGTCGCCGACAAGGCGGGCGATCAGGTCCGGCAGGTAGAGCAGCGACGAGGCGAAGATGACCGGGATGACACCGGCCTGGTTCACCTTGATCGGCAGGTAGGTCGAGGTCCCGCCGTACATGCGGCGGCCGATCATGCGCTTGGCGTACTGCACCGGGATCCGGCGCTGGCCCTGCTCGACGAAGATGACGCTGGCGATGATCACCAGGCCGAACACGCAGATCAAGGTGAAGACCACCGGACCGGCACTGCTGAGGATGTTGCCACCCTCGATCGGGATCCGGGCCGCGATGTTCAGGAAGATCAGGACGGACATGCCGTTGCCGACGCCGCGCTCGGTGATCAGCTCACCCAGCCACATCATGACGGCGGTACCGGCGGTCATCGTGACGACGATGATGGCCAGCGTGTAGACGCTGTTGTCCGGGATGATCGCGGTCTCGCACTGCGGGAAGAGCTGCTTGCGGTCGGCGAGCGCCACCACACCGGTGGCCTGCAGGATCGCGAGCGCGATCGTCAGGTACCGGGTGTACTGGGTCAGCTTGCCCTGGCCGGCCTGGCCTTCCTTCTTCAGCTCCTCGAACCGCGGGATGACCACGGTGAGAAGCTGGACGATGATGCTCGCCGTGATGTACGGCATGATGCCGGTCGAGAACAGCGAGAGCTGCAGCAGCGCACCGCCGCTGAACAGGTTCAGCAGCTGATAGACGCCCTCCTGCGACCCGGTTTCCGTACATTGCTGGACGGCGGAGTACGAAATGCCCGGGGCCGGGATGGTGGCACCGATTCGGTAGACCGCGACGATGGCTAGCGTGAACAGGATCTTCTTACGTAGATCCGGCGTCGCGAGAGCCGAGCGGAAGGCGCTGAGCACGCGGGGGACCTCCTCGGCGTCGTCGGCTGTCTTACCGACGATCGGCTTGGCCGACCTGGGGCCGGCGGGAACACACAGCTTTCTGGCACAAGCCAGGAACGCTTCGGGGCACACTCGTCCCGAAGTGTGTCGCCGACTCTAACAGCTTCACAGGGCGTGTCCGCAGTGCGTGTGGGTTTTCCGAACGAAGGTTGGTCCGCAGGGTTGATCGACTTCCGCATCTTGCTCCGGAACCTTGACAGAACGCCCTGTCGTACCTTGCTTTCCGGGTCCCATCAGATCGCGATTAGGGGGCTAAACGCACCGTGATCAGGGAGCGGGTTCAGGAGCTCGAAGCGGCGAGGGCGCCCGCCATACCGAGGAGCACGACTCCGGTGCCGCGGTCGACGTTGCGGGTGGCCCGGCGGGACAACCGGAGCGACTTCACGAGCGTGCCGGCGCCGATGTAGGTCGCGCCCGCGACGAATTCGGCGAGCAGGTAGACGGCGCCAAGGATCGCGATCTGGGCAGGAAAGGAGCCGTGAGCTGCGTCGATGAACTGGGGCACGAACGCGGTGAAGATGAGGATCGCCTTCGGGTTCGTGATCGCGACGACGAATTCCTTCCTCGCTATCCGCAGGGCCGGTACGGATTCGGTGCCCCGGGGCTCCTGGAGCAGCGCGGTCCGGTCGCCGCGGAACGTCGACCACAACAGCCGTCCGCCGATCCAAAGCAGGTAGGCGACACCTGCCCATTTGATCACCGTGAGTGCAAGTTCAGAGGCGGCGAGGAGCTGTCCGAGCCCTGCGGCGACGGCCGTGATCAACACGGTGAACGCGGCCAATCGGCCTAACAGCCCGGCGAGCCCTTTCCATGCCCCTTGGGTCATGCCGTGGTGCAGGCCGAGCAGATTGTTCGCCCCTGGCGTAAAAGCCACGAGCACCGCCGCCCCGAAAAAGACCATCACCCAAGTCATCGGCCACCTCCTCCCCCACCGTATCGGCCGAGGCGAGCGCGTTTAGCGGGCTAATCGCGCTCTTTCGGGCCGGGCTCCGGCGGAGGGGCGAAGGCCGAGTAGTCCGGCGGCGGCTCGGGCCGCGGCTCCGGCGGGAGCACCGTGATGGAGATGCCGTCTTTCGGCGTGGGCATATCCGCGAGACCCGGATCCTCGGCCAGCGAGAGCTCGGGCTCCTCGACGCGGTGACTCATGACCGCCGCGCCCGCCGCGGCGACGACAGCGGCGAAAAGAGCCCAGATACCCGCGTCGAACGTCAGCGTACCGTCGGTGGGTTCACCCAGTTGGTGTCCGAAGCCCTGCATGGCGGCGGTGACGACGACCCCGGCGAGGAACACCGCCGCGCAGGTGTTGAGCCATCGGTCCAGGCTGCCCGGCCGTCGCAACCGGGCGGCGCGAGCGCTGACGATCGCGGCCGCCAGGAGGATCGCCGCAGCGATCAGCAAGGGAGCACCGACAGGCGACGCTGCTGTGACGAGGGAGGGACCACCATCCTGGATGACCTTCGTTTCCCACGCGCCTTGCACGACCACGATCACGATCTTGTCGGCGCGATCGAAGCCGAGCCGATGCTCCGTGGTGAAGAACGGGAAGAAACAGCCCACGAGGGTCATGACCAGTGCGAGGGTGGCCAGCCCCGCGGCGACGAGCCTGCGGGGCTCGGGCTTGCCGGTTCGAGCGGGCTCTGCCACCGGATCCAGGGGACCCGCCACCGAGACGACCGTCGGCGGCGCGTCCGTCTGCTGCTGGAAGGGCTGCGGATCCTGCCCAGGAGGTGTGTCCACCTCGTGATCCTTCCAGCTCGCTCCCCCGCCCGCCACGCTCGCGACCCAGGTCCGACCTGCGTTTAGCCCCCTAATCGCGATTCGGAGGCCGCCTGACCTCCCCGAGCCCAGATCGCGATTAGGGGGCTAAACGCACGTCGGCGGAGCGTGGCGAGCGCAAGCGAAAGGCCCGCCGGGCGGAGCCGGGCGGGCCTTTCGGTGAAGCGAGCGAAGAAAGCTCAGAGCGTGGTGGCGGAGCCACCGGCGGCGGAGAGCTTCTCCTTGGCGGAGCCGGAGAAAGCATCGGCGGTGACGTCCAGCTTGACGCCGTTCAGGTCACCGTTGCCGAGCACCTTCACGAGCTTGTTCTTGCGAACAAGACCCTTCGCGACGAGCTCCTCGTTGCCGACCTTGCCACCGTCCGGGAAAACGCGGGCGATGTCGCCCAGGTTCACCGGCTGGTACTCGGTGCGGAAGCGGTTCTTGAAGCCGCGAAGCTTCGGGAGCCGCATGTGGATGGGCATCTGCCCACCCTCGAAACCGGCGGGCACGTTCTTCCGGGCCTTGGTGCCCTTGGTACCGCGACCGGCGGTCTTGCCCTTCGAGCCCTCACCACGGCCGACGCGGATCTTGTCGCGCTTGGCGCCCGGAGCCGGACGAAGGTGGTGGATCTTGATGGCAGTCATGCCTTGACCTCCTCGACCTCCACCAGGTGGCGGACCGTGTGGATGAGGCCGCGAACCTGGGGGGTGTCTTCACGCACGACACTCTGCCGGATCTTGCGCAGCCCGAGGGTGCGCAGCGATTCACGGTGGTTGTGCTTCGTGCCGATCTTGCTCTTGACCTGGGTCACCTTGAGCTGAGTCATGTCAGACCCCCTGGCCCGCACGCTGACGCAGCATCCGAGCGGGAGCGACGTCCTCGAGCGGGAGACCGCGGCGAGCCGCGACCTCTTCGGGACGCTGCAGACCCTTCAGGGCCGCCACGGTCGCGTGCACGATGTTGATCGCGTTGTCGGAGCCGAGCGACTTCGACAGCACGTCGTGGACACCCGCGCACTCCAGCACCGCGCGGACCGGACCACCGGCGATGACACCGGTACCGGCGGAAGCCGGACGCAGCAGCACGACACCGGCGGCTTCCTCACCCTGGATCGGGTGGGGAATGGTGCCACCGACGCGGGGAACGCGGAAGAAGTTCTTCTTCGCTTCCTCGACGCCCTTGGCGATGGCCGCGGGAACTTCCTTGGCCTTGCCGTAGCCGACGCCGACCTGACCGTCGCCGTCACCGACGACCACCAGGGCGGTGAAGCTGAAGCGACGACCACCCTTGACGACCTTGGCGACGCGGTTGATCGTCACGACCTTCTCGAGGTGCGGGGTCTTGTCCTGGCCGGCCCCGCCACGACCGCTGTCGCGACGATCCCGGCCGCCACCACGACGTTCATTGCGGTCGTTGCCGCCCTGCCCGCCGGGTCCGCCCTGGCCGCCGCCGAATTGCCGTGTACGTCCCGGCATCAGGCTTTCCTTCCATTCACGAGCATCTGCATCAGAATTCCAACCCCGCTTCACGCGCGGCGTCGGCGAGCGCGGCGATGCGGCCGTGGTAGGCGTTGCCACCACGGTCGAACACCACGGTCGAGACACCGGCGTTCTTGGCGCGGGCGGCGACGAGTTCCCCGACCTTGGCGGCCTTGGCCTTCTTGTCGCCGTCCAGGGCGCGGACGTCCGCCTCGAGGGTGGACGCCGACGCCAGGGTCTTGCCGGCGAGGTCGTCGATCAGCTGCACGGCGATGTGCCGCGACGAACGCTTGACGACCAGGCGCGGACGCTGGTCCGTGCCGTTGATCTTCTTGCGAAGGCGGAAGTGCCGACGGGCCTTCGCGACGCGGCGGCGGGTCGAAATGTCCTTGCCGACCGGCTTGCGCTTCGTAGTCGTGTCGCTCATGATCACTTACCCGTCTTTCCGACCTTGCGGCGGATCTTCTCACCCTCGTAGCGCAGGCCCTTGCCCTTGTACGGGTCCGGGCGGCGCAGCTTGCGGATGACCGCGGCGATCTGGCCGACCTTCTGCTTGTCGATGCCCGAAACCGAGAACCGGGTGGGGGTCTCGACCTTGAAGGTGATTCCTTCCGGGGCCTCGATCTTCACCGGGTGGCTGTAGCCGAGGGCGAACTCGAGGTCCGAGCCCTTGGCCTGCACGCGGTAACCGACACCGTGGATTTCGAGCTTCTTCTCGTAGCCCTCGGTCACACCGACGACGAGGTTGTTGACCAGCGTCCGGGTGAGACCGTGCAGGGCACGGCTGTTGCGCTCCTCGTCGGGACGCTTCACCTGGAGCGTGCCGTCGGCGTGCTCCACGGTGATCGGCTCGGCGATGACGTGTTCAAGAGTGCCCTTGGGCCCCTTGACCTTGATCTGCTGACCTTCGATGGTCACCTCGACCCCGGAGGGGACGGCGACCGGCAGCTTTCCAATGCGTGACATGTCTGTGCCCCCTTCCTTACCAGACGTAGGCGAGGACTTCGCCGCCCACGCTGTTTCGCTTGGCCTGACGATCGGTCTGGAGCCCGGAAGACGTCGAGATGATCGCGACGCCGAGGCCACCGAGAACGTTCGGCAGTTCGGTCGATTTTGCGTAGACCCGCAGGCCGGGCTTGGACACGCGGCGGAGGCCGGCGATGCTGCGCTCACGGTTGGGGCCGTACTTCAGCTCCACGATGAGGTTCTTGTGCTTCTCGCCCGGCTCGTCGCGGTAGCTCGCGATGTAGCCCTCGCGCTTGAGGATCTCGGCGATGTTCGCCTTGATCTTCGAGTGGGGAAGCACGACCTCGTCGTGGTAAGCCGAGTTCGCGTTACGCAGACGGGTCAAGAAGTCTGCGATGGGGTCGGTCATCGTCATGGTGACCTGTCAACCTTTCTCGCCCTGGTTCCCTGCACAACTGCGGGGCCTGTGGCGAAGTGGGAGTTCTGTATCCGATTGTTTGCCAATCCGACCGGCAGTCACGGCGGAAAGGGTCCGGATGAGCCGGTCGGCTCGGACCGTATCCGCCTGCTTTCGGGCCGGATTGGCAAAGGAGACTCTTACCAGCTGGACTTGCGGACGCCGGGCAGCTCGCCCGCGTGTGCCATCTCGCGAAGGCAGATCCGGCAGAGCCCGAACTTGCGGAACACCGAGTGCGGGCGACCGCACCGCTGGCAGCGCGTGTAACCGCGCACCTTGAACTTCGGCGTCTTCGCGGCCTTGTGGACCAGTGCTTTCTTGGCCATCGACTCAGTTCTCCTTGAACGGGAAGCCGAGCTTGCGAAGCAGCGCGCGACCCTCGTCGTCGGTGTTGGCGGTGGTGACGACAGTGACGTCCATACCGCGCGGGCGGTCGATGGCGTCCGGATCGATCTCGTGGAACATCGACTGCTCGTTGAGACCGAACGTGTAGTTGCCGTTGCCGTCGAACTGCTTCGGCGAAAGCCCGCGGAAGTCACGGATACGCGGCAGCGCGATGGTCAGCAGCCGGTCGAGGAACTCCCACATCCGGTCGCCGCGCAGCGTGACGCGCGCACCGATCGGCTGGCCCTCACGCAGCTTGAACTGCGCGATGGACTTGCGAGCCTTGCGAACCTCGGGCTTCTGCCCGGTGATCGCGGCCAGGTCCTTGATGGCGCCTTCGATCAGCTTGCTGTCACGGGCGGCGTCACCGACACCCATGTTCACGACGACCTTGACGACGCCCGGGATCTGGTGGACGTTCTCGAAGGAGAACTCCTCCTGGAGCTGTCCCTTGATCTCCTCGCGGTACCGCACCTTGAGGCGCGGGGCGATCTTCTCTGCGGTGGTCATGATCAGATGTCCTTACCGTTACGGCGCGAGACCCGGACCTTCTTGCCGTCCTCGCCGATGCGGTAGCCCACCCGGGTCGGCTTGCCGTCGGAGTCGACGACCATCACGTTCGACACGTGGATGGGCGCCTCCTGGGTGACGATGCCACCGGACTGCGCGCCACGCTGGGTCTGGGAGATCCGGGTGTGCTTCTTGATCCGGTTCACGCCCTCGACCAGCACACGCTCGCGCTCGGGGTAGGCCTGAATGACCTTGCCCTTGGCGCCCTTGTCCTTGCCGGCGACGACGACGACCGTGTCGCCCTTCTTCACCTTCATGCTCTACAACACCTCCGGCGCGAGCGAAATGATCTTCATGAACTTTCGGTCGCGCAGCTCGCGGCCCACCGGGCCGAAGATGCGGGTGCCGCGGGGCTCATTGTCGTTCTTGATGAGCACAGCAGCGTTCTCGTCGAAGCGGATGTAAGAACCGTCCGGACGACGGCGCTCCTTGCGCGTGCGAACGATGACCGCCTTGACGACGTCACCCTTCTTCACGCCGGCAGCCGGCATGGCGTCCTTCACGGTGGCGACGATGATGTCGCCGATACCCGCGTAGCGCCGCCCCGAACCGCCGAGAACGCGGATGCAAAGGATTTCCTTCGCGCCCGTGTTGTCGGCAACCCGAAGCCGCGACTCCTGCTGGATCACGTCAACTCCTGTATGTCGCGCTGGTTCTCGCGTGCGAACGCGAGCCTTGCGGAACTAAGGGACTCAAAAAGAGCCCTACTTACTTGGCCTTCTCCACGATCTGCACCAGGCGCCAGCGCTTGGTCGCCGACAGCGGGCGGGTCTCCATCAAGGTGACCTTGTCGCCCGTCCCCGCCTCGTTGTTCTCGTCGTGCACCTTGACCTTCTTGGTGCTGCGGAGAACCTTGGCGTAACGACGGTGCTTCTTGCGGTCCTCGAGCTCGACCACGATCGTCTTGTTCATCTTGTCCGAGACGACATAGCCCTCACGGACCTTGCGGTCGTTGCGGCCGGCCGCCTCGGTGGGCTGCTCGCTCATGCGGCACCTTCACTCTCGGCGTCAGGGGAAACGGACAGGCCGAGTTCACGCTCGCGCATGACCGTGTAGATCCGCGCGATGTCCGTGCGGACGGTGCGCAGACGGCGGTTGTTGTCGAGCTGTCCGGTCGCCATCTGGAAGCGGAGGTTGAAGAGCTCCTCCTTGTATTCCTTCAGACGCAGGACAAGCTCTTCCGCGGTGAGCTCACGAAGCTCCGACGTCTGGGCGATACCAGCCTTCGCCATCAGAACTCACCACCTTCACGGGTAACGATGCGGCACTTCATGGGCAGCTTGTGGATCGCGCGACGGAGCGCCTCACGGGCGGTCTCCTCGTTCGGGAACGAGATCTCGAACATGACGCGGCCCGGCTTCACGTTGGCGATCCACCACTCGGGCGAACCCTTACCGGAACCCATGCGGGTTTCCGCCGGCTTCTTGGTCAGCGGGCGGTCCGGGTAGATGGTCGTCCACACCTTGCCGCCACGCTTGATGTGACGCGTCATGGCGATACGAGCGGACTCGATCTGCCTGTTGGTCACGTAGCTGTGCTCAAGCGCCTGGATGCCGTACTCGCCGAAGCTGACCTTCGTACCGCCCTTGGCGGCACCGTGGCGTTTCGGGGAGTGCTGCTTCCGGTGCTTGACCCTGCGCGGGATGAGCACGTGTCAGCCCTCCGTCTTTTCTGCAGTCTCAGCAGCCGGGGCCTCGGTGGCCGCGGGGGCGGTGTCGTCGCTCTTGGCGGCGGCAGCGGCCCGACCGGCTTCGGTCGAGGTCGGCGTCGTACCCGACGCACCGGAACGGCGCGGGCGGGTCGGGCGGTCACCACGGTCACGGCGCGGGGCGCGCTCGGCGGCCGCGGCGGCGTCGCGCGCCTCACGGGCCTTGAGTCCACCCACGAGCTCGCCCTTGTAGATCCACACCTTCACGCCGATGCGACCGAACGTCGTCTTGGCCTCGAAGAAGCCGTAGTCGATGTCGGCACGCAGCGTGTGCAGCGGGACGCGGCCATCGCGGTAGTGCTCGGAGCGGGACATCTCGGCACCGCCGAGACGACCGCCGCACTGCACGCGGATGCCCTTGACCTGCGGCGAACGCATGGAGGTCTGGATCGCCTTGCGCATCGCGCGGCGGAACGCCACACGGTTGCTCAGCTGCTCCGCGACACCCTGAGCGACGAGCTGGGCGTCGGCCTCGGGGTTCTTGACCTCGAGGATGTTCAGCTGGACCTGCTTGGCGGTCAGCTTCTCCAGCGCGCCGCGGATCCGGTCGGCTTCCGCACCACGACGGCCGATGACGATGCCCGGCCGGGCGGTGTGGATGTCGACGCGGACACGGTCACGGGTGCGCTCGATCTCGACCTTGGAGATCCCGGCGCGCTCCATGCCCGTGGACAGCAGCTTCCGGATCTTGACGTCCTCGGCCACGTACTCCGCGTACTGCTTGTCGGCGTACCAACGCGACTTCCAGTCCGTGGTGATACCCAGGCGGAAGCCGTGCGGGTTGATCTTCTGGCCCACTACCGGCCACCTGCCTTCTTCTTGCCCTGTGCCTTCTTGGCCTCGGCCTTGGGACGCGACTCCACCTCGACGGTGATGTGACTGGTCCGCTTGCGGATCCGGTACGCGCGGCCCTGGGCCCGCGGACGGATGCGCTTGAGGGTCGGGCCCTCGTCGGCGTAGGCGTTCTTGACCCAGAGGGTGTCCGGGTCGAGATCGAGGTTGTTCTCGGCGTTGGCCACGGCGCTGGCGAGCACCTTCGCGACCGGCTCGCTTGCCGCCTGCGGGGCGAACTGGAGCACGGCCAAGGCGTCGGCGGCGCTACGTCCCTTGATCAGCTCGATCACCCGGCGCACCTTGGTAGGTGAGTCCCGGACGAAGCGAGCCCGCGCGTAAGCCGTCGGCAATGCCTCGGCCACGTCGTTCTGGGCGTTCATCGCTAGCTTCCTTGTTCTCTCGTGCCCGCTCAGCGGCGGCGCGACTTGCGGTCGTCCTTGATGTGGCCCTTGAAGGTCCGAGTCGGGGCGAATTCGCCCAACTTGTGACCCACCATCGCCTCGGTGACGAACACCGGGACGTGCTTGCGACCGTCGTGCACCGCGATCGTGTGACCCAGGAAGTCCGGGATGATCGTGGAGCGTCGCGACCAGGTCTTGATGACGGTCTTCTTGCCCGACTCGTTGAGAACGTCCACCTTCTTGAGCAGGTGGTCGTCCACGAAGGGGCCCTTTTTGAGGCTACGTGGCATGTTCTTCTACCTCCCTGCTCAGCGCTTCTTGCCGGTACGCCGGCGGCGGACGATCATGGCGTCGGAGGCCTTGCGGCGGCGGGTGCGGCCTTCGGGCTTTCCGTTCGGGTTCACCGGGTGGCGACCACCGGAGGTCTTACCCTCACCACCACCGTGCGGGTGGTCGACCGGGTTCATGACGACACCACGGACGGTGGGGCGCTTGCCGCGCCAGCGGTTACGACCCGCCTTGCCCCAGTTGATGTTGGAGTGCTCGGAGTTGCCGACCTCGCCGATGGTGGCGCGGTTGCGCACGTCGACGTTCCGGATCTCGCCCGACGGGAGACGAAGCTGGGCGTAAGGCCCGTCCTTCGCCACCAGCTGCACCTTGGCACCGGCGGACCGCGCCATCTTCGCGCCGCCACCGGGGCGGAGCTCGATCGCGTGGATCACGGTGCCGACCGGGATGTTGCGCAGCGGCAGGTTGTTACCCGGCTTGATGTCGGCGCGGGGGCCGTTCTCAACCGTGTCACCCTGCTTGAGCTTCTCCGGGGCGATGATGTAGCGCTTCTCGCCGTCGGCGTAGTGCAGGAGCGCGATACGAGCGGACCGGTTGGGGTCGTACTCGATGTGCGCGACCTTGGCGGGAACGCCGTCCTTGTCGTTCCGGCGGAAGTCGATCAGCCGGTACGCACGCTTGTGGCCACCACCCTTGTGACGGGTGGTGATCTTGCCGCTGGAGTTACGGCCGCCGGTCTTGCTCAGCGGACGCAGCAGCGACTTCTCCGGGGTGGACCGAGTGATCTCGGCGAAGTCGGAGACGCTGGAACCGCGACGACCCGGGGTCGTCGGCTTGTACTTGCGGATGCCCATGTGTCAGCTCAGTCCTTTACGCGGTGGGTCCGCCGAAGATCTCGATCGGCTTGCTCTCAGCCGAAAGAGTCACGATGGCGCGCTTGGTGTCCTTGCGCTTGCCGAAGCCGGCGCGAGTCCGCTTACGCTTGCCCTGGCGGTTGAGGGTGTTGACACTGACCACCTTGACGCCGAACACCTTCTCGACCGCGATCTTGATCTGGGTCTTGTTGGCGTCCGGGCGAACCACGAACGTGTACTTGTGGTCTTCAAGCAGTCCGTAGGACTTCTCGGAGATCACCGGCGCGAGCAAGATGTCGCGGGGATCGGGGATGGCGATCGCACTCACTGCTCGTCACTCCCTTCAACCTCGCTCGACCGCGCGCTGGCCTTCGCGCCCTTGCCCCTGACGGGACCGGCGACGAACACGTCGTAAGCGGCCTTGGTGAACACCACGTCGTCGTTGACCAACACGTCGTAGGTGTTGAGCTGATCGGGCGTGATGATGTGGACCTCGGCCAGGTTCCGCAGCGAGTTCCAGCTCAGCTCGTCGTCGCGGTGCAGGACCACGAGAACGCGCTTGGCCTGGGTCACCGCGGCGATGACGGCCTTGGCGGATTTGGTGGACGGCTTCTCGCCGGTCACCAGTTCGGTGACGACGTGCAGCTGTCCGGCACGGGCCCGGTCGGAGAGGGCGCCACGGAGAGCGGCGGCCTTCATCTTCTTCGGGGTCCGCTGGGTGTAGTCACGCGGCGTGGGGCCGTGGACGACGCCACCACCGGTGAACTGCGGTGCCCGGGTCGAACCCTGGCGGGCGCGGCCGGTGCCCTTCTGACGGTACGGCTTCTTGCCACCACCGCGGACTTCACCGCGGGTCTTGGTGTCATGCGTGCCCTGGCGCGCGGCGGCCAGCTGGCCCACCACGACCTGGTGCATCAGGGGCACGTTGGCCTGCACGTCGAAGATCTCCGAGGGGAGGTCGACCGTGCCGTCGGCTTTACCGGCCGGGGTCTTCAGCTCGACGCTGCTCATCTTCAGTTACCACCCTTCGCGGCGCTGCGAACGAACAGCAGGCCGCCCTTGGGACCGGGCACGGCGCCCTTGATCAGCAGCAGGCCGTCTTCGGCACGCACCGCGTGCACGGTCAGGTTCTGCGTGGTGACCCGGTCGTTGCCCATCCGGCCCGCCATGCGCAGACCCTTGAAGACGCGACCCGGGGTGGCACAGCCACCGATCGAGCCGGGCTTGCGGTGCACGGCCTGGGCACCGTGGCTCGCGCCCTGGCCCTTGAAGCCGTGACGCTTCATGACACCGGCGTAGCCCTTGCCCTTGCTGGTACCGGTCACGTCGACCTCGATACCGGCCTCGAACACCTCGGCGGTGATCTCCTGGCCGACCTCGTAGGTCTCGGCGTCGGTGGTACGCAGCTCCGCAAGGAAACGACGCGGGGTCACGCTCGCCTTGTCGAAGTGGCCGGTGCGCGGCTTGTTCACCCGGCGCGGGTCGACCGCACCGAAAGCCAGCTGCACGGCCTTGTAGCCGTCGGTTTCCTGGGTCCGAACCTGGGTCACCACGTTCGGGCCGGCCTGCACGACGGTCACCGGGACGACCCGGTTGTTCTCGTCGAAGACCTGGGTCATGCCGAGCTTGGTGCCCAGGATGCCCTTCACTTGCCTGTCAGACATGAGTCTCTTACTCTCCGCCGCTCGCCAGCCGCTACTGGATGTTGACGTCGACGCTCGCCGGCAGGTCGATGCGCATGAGCGCGTCGACCGTCTTCGGCGTCGGGTCGAGGATGTCGATCAGACGCTTGTGCGTGCGCATCTCGAAGTGCTCGCGCGAGTCCTTGTACTTGTGCGGCGAGCGGATGACGCAGTAAACGTTCTTCTCGGTGGGCAGCGGCACCGGCCCGACAACACGGGCGCCGGTGCGCGTGACCGTCTCGACGATCTTGCGCGCCGAGGTGTCGATCGCCTCGTGGTCGTAGGCCTTGAGCCGGATGCGGATCTTCTGTCCCGCCATGGTGGCTGCGTTCCTTGTCGTCTCGTGCCGCTTTGTCTCTTCAAACCTCGGTCGTGCCTGAGGTTTTCCCAGTTCAACGGCCCTGTCTCCGGTCCACGCGGTCGGGCGTGTCGTGCCCGACGCACAGACGGATCCCGTGGGATCTTCGTCTTCCTGGTCTTCCTCATGTGAGGAGGCAGTGATCCGGCCGTGCCGTCTCAACCGCCGCGCCCGCTGGCCTCACCCGAAGGAAGAGCTCCACGGACCATGGCTACTCATACCAGGGCGGCCGGAACCCGTGTTCGGAAAGAACCGCGGATTCGGCCGCCCCAGGACGAGCAACCTGAATAGTGTCGCACACGTGATTTGACGCCCCTTACCCGGGGGTGTAATGCCCCCGGGCGGGGCGTCTAAATCACTTGGTGATCTTGGTGACCTGGCCGGCGCCGACGGTCCGTCCACCCTCACGGATGGCGAAACGCAGGCCCTCGTCCATGGCGATCGGCTGGATCAGCACGACGCTGATGTCCGTGTTGTCGCCCGGCATGACCATCTCGGTGCCCTCCTTGAGGGTCACCACGCCGGTCACGTCCGTCGTGCGGAAGTAGAACTGCGGGCGGTAGTTGTTGAAGAACGGGGTGTGACGACCACCCTCGTCCTTCGACAGGATGTAGACCGAGCCCTCGAACTCCGTGTGCGGGGTGGTGGTGCCCGGCTTCACGACGACCTGGCCGCGCTCGACGTCCTCGCGCTTGATGCCGCGGACCAGCAGACCGACGTTGTCGCCGGCCTCACCCTGGTCGAGCAGCTTGCGGAACATCTCGACACCGGTGACGGTGGTCTTGGTCGACTTCTCCTTGATGCCGACGATCTCGACCTCTTCGTTCACGTTGACGCGGCCACGCTCGATACGGCCGGTCACGACCGTGCCACGGCCGGTGATCGTGAAGACGTCTTCGATCGGCATCAGGAACGGCTTGTCGAGCTCACGCACCGGGTCCGGCACGTTCTCGTCGACGGCCGCCATGAGCTCGAGAACACTCTCGCCCCACTTGGCGTCGCCCTCGAGGGCCTTCAGGCCGGAGACCTTGACGACCGGAGCGTCGTCACCCGGGAAGTCCTGGGAGGACAGCAGCTCGCGGACCTCGAGCTCGACGAGCTCCAGGATCTCTTCGTCGTCGACCATGTCGGCCTTGTTCAGCGCGACCACGATGTAGGGCACGCCGACCTGCTTCGCGAGCAGCACGTGCTCACGGGTCTGCGGCATCGGGCCGTCGGTCGCCGCGACCACGAGGATCGCGCCGTCCATCTGCGCCGCACCGGTGATCATGTTCTTGATGTAGTCCGCGTGACCGGGGGCGTCCACGTGGGCGTAGTGACGCTTCTCGGTCTGGTACTCGACGTGCGAGATGTTGATCGTGATGCCGCGCTGCTTCTCTTCCGGCGCGTTGTCGATCTGGTCGAACGCCGACGCCGTGTTCAGCTCGGGGTACTTGTCGTGCAGAACCTTGGTGATCGCCGCGGTCAGAGTGGTCTTACCGTGGTCGACGTGACCGATGGTCCCGATGTTGACGTGCGGCTTGGTCCGCTCGAATTTCGCCTTCGCCACTGGAATGTCCTCCTGGACTGTTTTGCTTACTCACCGGCCGACGTGGCTGTCGTCGGACGGAGATTCGTTTCTCGGTGGGTGGTGCGGACGTTCAGGAGTTTTCCTTATGCCCGCGAGCGAGAGGGAACTACTCCCCTGTCGCCTTCGCGATGATTTCCTTCGCGACGTTCGCGGGAACCTCGGCGTAGGAGTCGAACACCATGGAGTAGTTGGCCCGCCCCTGGGTACGCGACCGCAGGTCACCGACGTAACCGAACATCTCCGACAGCGGGACCAGTGCCTTGACGACACGGGTACCGGCGCGCTCCTCCATGGCCTGGATCTGGCCACGGCGGGAGTTGAGGTCGCCGATCACATCGCCCATGTAGTCCTCGGGCGTGGTGACCTCGACGGCCATCAACGGCTCGAGGATGACCGGGTTGGCCTTCCGCGCGGCTTCCTTCATCGCGATGGAGCCGGCGATCTTGAAGGCCATTTCCGAAGAGTCGACCTCGTGGTACGCGCCGTCCAACAAGGTGAACTTCAACCCGACGAGCGGGTAGCCGGCCAGCACGCCGTACTGCATGGCGTCCTGCGCGCCCGCGTCGACCGACGGGATGTACTCCCGCGGCACGCGGCCACCGGTGACCTTGTTGGAGAACTCGTAGAGGGCACCGTCGGTGGACTCGAGCGGCTCGAGCTTGACGATGACCTTCGCGAACTGACCGGAACCACCGGTCTGCTTCTTGTGCACGTAGTCGAGCTTCTCGACCGTCTTGCGCACCGTCTCGCGGTAGGCGACCTGCGGCTTACCGATGTTCGCCTCGACCTTGTAGTCGGACTTCATCCGGTTCACCAGCACCTCGAGGTGCAGCTCGCCCATACCCGCGATGATCGTCTGGCCGGTGTCCTCGTCCAGGTTGACCTGGAACGTCGGGTCCTCTTCGGCCAGCTTCTGGATCGCCAGGGACAGCTTCTCCTGGTCGGCCTTGGTCTTGGGCTCGATCGCGACGCGGATGACCGGCGCCGGGAACGTCATCGACTCGAGGACGACCGGGTTCTGCGGGTCGGCGAGGGTGTCACCGGTGGTGGTGTCCTTCAGGCCGATGACCGCGTAGATGTGGCCCGCCTGGGCCTCCTCGACCGGGTTCTCCTTGTTGGAGTGCATCTGGAAGAGCTTCCCGATGCGCTCCTTGCGCTCCTTGGTGGCGTTGATCAGCTGCGCGCCGGAGGAGACCTTGCCCGAGTACACCCGGATGTAGGTCAGCTTGCCGAAGAACGGGTGCGCGGCGATCTTGAACGCCAGAGCGGCGAACGGTTCGTCGACGGACGGCTTCCGCAGCACCGGGGTCTCACCGTCGGGCAGCGTGCCCTCGACGGCGGGGACGTCCAGCGGCGACGGCAGGTAGTCGATGACCGCGTCGAGCATGGGCTGAACGCCCTTGTTCTTGAAGGCGGAACCGGTGAGCACCGGGTACGCCTCGCGGTTCACGGTGAGCTTGCGGATACCGGCCTTGAGCTCGGCTTCCGTCAGCTCCTCGCCCTCGAGGAACTTCTCCATCAGGGAGTCTTCGGTCTCGGCGATGGCCTCGACCAGCTTCTCCCGGTACTCGGCCGCCTTGTCGGCGAGCTCGGCCGGGATCTCCTCGACGGCGTAGTCCTCGCCCTTCTGGACCTCGCCGCGCCAGGTCAGCGCCTTCATGCGGACCAGGTCGATGACGCCTTCGAACTCGTTCTCGGCGCCGATCGGCAGCTGGATGACCAGCGGGCGGGCGCCGAGGCGCTCCTCGATGGTGCGGACGGTGAAGTAGAAGTCCGCGCCGAGCTTGTCCATCTTGTTGACGAAGCAGATACGAGGAACCTCGTACTTGTCCGCCTGACGCCAGACCTGCTCGGACTGCGGCTCGACACCTTCCTTGCCGTCGAACACGGCGACGGCACCATCGAGCACGCGGAGCGAACGCTCCACCTCGACGGTGAAGTCGACGTGACCCGGGGTGTCGATGATGTTGATCTGGTGATCGGCCCAGAAGGTGGTGGTGGCAGCCGAGGTGATGGTGATACCCCGCTTCTGCTCCTCCTCCATCCAGTCCATGGTGGCGGCGCCATCGTGGACTTCACCGATCTTGTAGTTGACCCCGGTGTAGAACAGGATCCGCTCGGTGGTGGTGGTCTTACCGGCGTCGATGTGGGCCATGATGCCGATGTTGCGGACCTGGTTCAGGTCGGTCAGCACTTCACGTGCCACGAGAGTGTTCCCCTGTCTCAAAATTGGGGCCCGGCAAGGCTTTGATCGGCAGCCGGGCGGTCATCACCAGCGGTAGTGCGCGAAGGCCTTGTTGGACTCGGCCATCTTGTGCGTGTCCTCGCGCCGCTTCACGCTGGCGCCGAGGCCGTTGCTCGCGTCGAGGAGCTCGTTCTGCAGGCGCTCGATCATGGTCTTCTCGCGGCGGGCCGCGGAGAAGGAGACCAGCCAACGCAGGGCGAGGGTGGTCGAACGGCCCGGCTTGACCTCGATCGGCACCTGGTAGGTGGCACCACCGACGCGGCGGCTCTTCACCTCGATGGTGGGCTTCACGTTGTCGAGGGCGCGCTTCAGCGTGACGACCGGGTCGGTGCCGGTCTTCTCGCGAGCTCCTTCGAGGGCGCCGTAAACGATGCGCTCGGCCAGGGACCGCTTGCCGTCCTTCAGCACCTTGTTCACCAGCTGGGTGACCAGCGGGGATGCGTAGACGGGGTCAGAGATCAGCGGCCGCTTCGGGGCCGGACCCTTGCGGGGCATTAGCTCTTCTCCTTCTTCGCGCCGTACCGGCTGCGCGCCTGCTTACGGTTCTTGACACCCTGGGTGTCGAGCGAACCGCGGATGATCTTGTAACGGACACCCGGAAGGTCCTTCACACGACCACCACGCACGAGCACCATCGAGTGCTCCTGCAGGTTGTGGCCCTCACCGGGAATGTAGGCGGTGACCTCGATGCCGCTGGTCAACTTCACACGAGCGACCTTGCGAAGCGCCGAGTTCGGCTTCTTGGGGGTTGTGGTGTACACGCGAGTGCACACGCCACGCCGCTGCGGGCTCCCCTTGAGGGCCGCGGTCTTCTGCTTGGCAGCCTTGTCCTGGCGGCCCTTACGGACCAGCTGCTGGATCGTGGGCAATGGACCAGCTTTCTGTTCGCGATCTTGCTACTACGTGTCTGTCTCCGGCCCCCGCGGTCGGGCGTGTCGGCCCGCGTCACGGTCTTTCGACCGGTAACTTCCCGTAGGGATTTTCCGTCGGATCCCGTGTTGGCGAAGCCTTGGAACCGGATGCCTGAGCACCCCGTTCATGCCGCACGGCACACGGGACGGCCCGACGCCTGCCGGGCACGGTCTCCAAAGATACCCGCCCACTGACAGGGCGACCAAATCGGGGGGTCGATAACTATATCGTGCCGGGCGTCACGCCGCGGCCACCCTGATGGAACGGCGTTTCGGGCCGTTTAATTCCTCGTCGGCCCCTACGGCAGAGGGCTCATTCCTCGTCGGGCTTGGCGTGATCCGCCCGGCCCGGATGCGGATCCCGGTTGAGGTCGATCAACGGATGCACGGGAGCCCCCTCCGGCGCCGCGTGACTCCCCCGCCGGGGTTCCTCGGTGCTTTCCTGCTGCTCGGCGTCCACGACGCCCTCCCCTCACTGTGCTGATACCGCCTTACTCGGCGAACCACGCTACCTATTCCCCTGACGGGTGAGCCGGATGGATCCGGAAAGCACACCAGCGCGTCCAAGCGGTGAATGGGTCACGATGACACCGGTCACAGTGATGACCGGTTGACGCAGCGCAAGCACGGGAGGGTCCATGTCGGCCGAGTTCGAACAGCTGGTCGCGGAATTCGAGAAGTTCCAGTCCAAGATCAAGAAGGCCGAAACGCAGTTCGCGAAGGTCGGCGAAATGCAGGCGGAACTGGCGGAACTGGAGTCGGTGGCGGCGTCGCCGGACCGTTCGGTCACCGTCGTCGCGGGGCCGGGCGGGTCGGTCAAGGACATTCGCCTGAGCCCGGAAGCCCTTAGGCAGCAACCACAACAGCTCGCCGCCGCCATTCTGTCCACTTTGCACACCGCGGTGGCCGACGCGGCGCGGAAGCAGGCGGGGATCGTCGACGAGCAGTTCGGCGGGACCTTCCATCTGAACGTCGAAGAACAGGTACTCGAAGCCCAAGCGGAAGCTTTGGGAACCACAGCCGCCGATCTGCGGTCTCAGATGTCGGAGGAGCCACCACCGGAGGCCGCCCGCCCCGCCCGCCGCCCTCGGAACGAGGACGACTTCAGCGAGGAGACGGTGCTCCGGCGGTCGGACGAAGCGACTCCCGGCCAGCCGCCGGCGGGCGGGAACTCGGCCGGTGACCAGTTCCTCAAGAACCTGTTCGACGAGGAGGACCACTGATGACCGGACCAGGCGCCGGCGGGCACGCGGTCAAGACGCAGGCCTTGACCGACTACGCGAACAACCTCGGTTACTACAAGGACGAGGCGGGCAAGTTCGGCGGCCTCGTCGACCAGGCCGACGTCACGGACAAGTCGTGGGGCCTGATCGGCCTCGCGGTGAAGCAGACCTACACGGGCAAGCTCGCCGATCTGCGTGAACTGCTCGAACTGATGAAGACCGGGGTCGATGCCTTCTCCGGGAAGCTCAACCAGGCGGCGTCGATCTACAACGGCTTCGAAACCGACGCGACGATCACCCTGGGGAAGTACGAAGCCAAGATCGACGGACCGAAGTGAGCTGGGAGACGGCATGACCGACGAGAAGGCGAGCATCGCCGGCGGCGTCAAGATCACGGGTGACGACAGTTTCGGCAAGAACGCGCTCGACGCGGCGAAGAAGGTGCCGGTCGCGGGTAAGGGCGTCACCACCGTGGCCAACGCCTACGAGAAGTTCAGCACCGCGCAGGGCCCCGGCGACCTCGCGGCCGCGGGCGGGCAGCTGGTGCAGGACGGCGCCGGGTTCATCGCGGGCGCGGGCGCGGACCTCGCGAGTTTCGTGCTCGACCCGGTCGGCTGGCTGGTCAGCAACGGCCTGAACATCCTGATCGAGCTGATCCAGCCGCTGCAGGACGCGCTGCACTTCGTCACGGGGGACGGTCCGGCACTCAAGACCGCGGCGGGCAACTTCGGCAACATCGCCAAGGGTTTCGTCACGCTGGCCGACGACTTCGTCAAGACCGGCGACGAGTCGCTGAAGGAGTGGGTGGGCGACGCGGGCGACGCCGCTCGCAACGCGCTCGGCGACTTCGCCGTCGGCATCAAGGGCATCGGCAACAGCGCCGGCACGGTGGCCGAGACGTTGCAGATGTGGTCGATGGTGATGACCGTCATCGAAGAGGTCGTCAAATCGATCATCTCCGAGCTGGTCACCTGGGCGATCTACATCTGGCTGCCCGCGCTGGCCGCGTCCATCGTCAGCCTCGGCTCCTCGGTGGCCGCCGCGATGACCGCGACGATCGCCAAGGCCGCGAGCGCGATGGGCAAGATCACCAAGCACCTCGGGAAGCTCGGCAAGCTGCTCGACAAGTTCATGGGCTTCATGCTCAAGTGGACCGATGACCTGGTCAAACAGGGTTCGAAGCTGACGAGGGCAGGCAAGATCGGGATGACGCCCGGTCAGGAGAAGTCGATCGTCGGCGCGATCGCCAAGGGCTCCAAGACGCAGCTGGGCACGTTCGGCGATGCCGCGGCGGACGTCCTCAAGGGCGTGCCGAACCAGGCGATCAAGCAGGTGGTCGGGGTCAACCCGGCCGACATCTCGAAGGGGTCGGCGTACGCGGGCAAGGCCGGCTTCGACTTCGTGAACAAGACCATCGACAACTCGAGGACCACCATCGCCGGACAGGAGTACGGCCGCACCGGCGGGCATCACAGCGAAGAGGAGACCCGCGAGAACCTCGACATGGACCAGTAGGGTCGCCCGATGGACGATCAGGCCGGGCCGTGGCTCGTCGCCGGTGGGTACGCCCTGGCTCTGACGCTGCTGTTGCTCGGCGGGCGGTTCGACGGACGGCGGCCGACCGCCGCGGCGGTCAGCTACGCGCTCTGCGGGATCCTCGTCTCCGAGACGTCGCTGTACTGGCTCTCGGCGGGATCCGGCAGCTCGGTGCCCGGCTGGCTGTGGTTCGCGTTCCCGCTCGTCATCGCGGCGCTAGCGGCGTGGCGTGGCTACCGGCAGAAGACGTGGATCCGCAGGCTCGACGGGTCCGGCGAGCCGAGTTTCGGCGTCCTCCCCCAGCGCGGCATCGCCGTCACCCACGCGTCCCCCGAGTCCGTGGTGACGGCGGTCGAGTTCGAGCACAACGGGCATCGGCTGCTGGGGGTCGAGTACCGGCTCGGTGGTTCGGAAGGCTTCCCGGAGCTGGCCAGGACAGCTGACCTGATGGACGGGACGTACGCCCTGATCCAGCTTCGGACGCCCGCCGTGCCGTCGGTCGTCATCACGCCCAATACGGGTGCTTTCGAGCCGGAGCGGTTCACACCGCTGGAGGACGCCCGCATCACGCGGAACACCGTCGGGGCGCCGAAGCCGGATGCGCTGCTGCAACGGTTCGAGACCGGCACGGAGTTCGACCGCCGGTTCACCGTGACGACGTCCGATCCGGAGTTCGCGCGCACGCTGCTCACCTCGGCTTTCCGTGAACTGCTGGACGGCGATCCGTGGTTCCGGGTCCGCGAAGTGGCTTTCCACGGCGGCTCGCTGTGGGTCGCCGAGGCCGGGACGCTGACCGAAGAAATGATGTTCGCCGACTCCCGCCGTCTCGCTGTCCTGGCGTCCACAGTGGATTGGCAGGATGCGGACTTCCGTGCCGTCGCAGCGGCTTCCGACACGAGCGACGCCGGATGGCTCGGCGGACGGCGAGGTCCGCTCGCCGGGCTCCGCGGTCCGCTCAACCGGCGACGGGAAGCGGCCGGCCGTCAGCCGCTGTCCTCACTGTCGCTGGTGGCGCGTTCGGTCGTCGCGCTCGCTCTGGTGCTGCCGGGGCTG
This sequence comes from Amycolatopsis sp. lyj-90, assembly GCF_046549035.1. Lineage (NCBI taxonomy): Bacteria > Bacillati > Actinomycetota > Actinomycetes > Pseudonocardiales > Pseudonocardiaceae > Amycolatopsis > Amycolatopsis sp. lyj-90. The sequence continues at coordinate 106,719 of NZ_JAJPWP010000010.1, read as the reverse complement.
GCGCTCGCGGTGAACTCGCTGACCGCGTTGACCGGGCTCGCTCCCGAGGCGCGGCTCACCGTCACCGCGACGCTGCGGGCGGAGGCGGGCACGTCGAGCTGCACCAGCTGTGGCAACAGCAACCTGGTGGACGGCACCTACGAACTCGACGGCGAAACGCACGAGGTCAAGGACCTGTGGTGGATGTCGTTCGGGACGTTTCCGGAGCGGGGTGACGTCGTCGACATCGCCGTGACGCCGCTGTGGTGGCATCCGCTGATCGAAGGCAAGGACACGGGCGTCTTCCTGCTGCTGATCGGCCTGACCCCCGTCCTCGCCGGCTCCCTCCTCGCGAAGGCGACCTACGCCCCGCGCCCGCGCCGGTCCACGTCGCGTTTAGCGGGCTAAACGCGATCCGACAAAGCCTGGACCAGGGGCTTCGCGAAGTAGTAGTGGGCGTAGGGGTCGTCGTTGAAGGGCTCGACCTCGTCGTAGCCGAGGCGTGTGTACAAGGCCCTCGCCTCGACGAGGTCGCTGCGGGTGTCCAGGCGGATCGTCGTGGCCCCCAGGCCGCGGGCGACGTCCTCGGCGGCGGCCACGAGCAGCGACGCACCGCCCTTGCCGCGCTCGGACCGCCGGAGGAAGACTCGCTTGAGTTCGGTGATCTCGGGCGTCATGACCCGGAGTCCGGCGCAGCCGGCGAGCACCCCGTCGCGCCACGCGAGGAGGAAGGCACCGGTCGGCGGGACCATGTCCCGGCTGTGGTTCTTCTCGAGCAGGTCGTCGAGCTCTTCCTCACCGACCTGGCGCTCGTAGTAGCGGGACGCGATCTCGTCCAGGTACTCGCGCAGCAGCTGGGCGGCGTCCGGGTGATCGACGGGGGTGACTTCGAAGGTCCAGCTCATGCCCCCATTCTGCCCAACCCGGCCACCGATTTTCCCCGGCCACCGGATCGCGATTAGGGGGCTGAAGTCGCCGCGCGAGGCCGGGCCCCGGATCGCACTTTGCCCGCTAAAGTCGCCGCGCGGCGCTGGTCAGGAGGGGGCGAGGCGGCCGGCGCAGGTGGCGACCTCACCGGGCGTGGACTTCTCCGACGTGACGACGGCGCCGCCCACGGCGACCCGGCATTCGACGGTGCCCTCGCCCTGCCCCATCAGCTGGACGGTCGGCGGCGTACCGGTGTTCTTCCACGTGAGCTCCTTGCGCCACGGCAGTGTCACCTGCAACTCCTGGTGCACCAGCCCCAGCCCGTTCGAGTCGTAGACCACGGTCGCGGTCCCCGTCCCGACGAGCTCGTAGGCGATCTGCCAGTCGTTCGACACCGGCTGCGGCTGCGCCTGGCTCAGCGTCCGGGTGATCGTGCGGTCCGGCTCCCGCGACGGCGCGGCGCCGGTCGGCTCCCCGACGACGGCCACGCCCTCGGCCTGCGGTTCCTCACCGCCGTTGAGCAGCACCACACAGGTCGCGAGCGCGGCCACCACGATGCCCGCGATGGCGATGCGCCCGATCAGTTGTCTGTCGGCCATCGGTTCTCCTCACCGAAAGCGGCGGCGCGGCCCGAGAGCCGCGCCGCCACGGAAGTCAGGACGGCAGCAGCCGGCCGGGGACGCCGTTGAGGGACTGGATGAGGCCCAGCACCGGGACGCCGAGCGGCGCGAACGTCCAGATGTTGTTGAGGTCGCTCGTGTCGGGTTCGTCGACGACGACGACATCGCTCGGGGCCGCCTGCACGGCGAGGGCCGGAGCGGCCGAGCCGAGCACGACGAGGCCGGCGAGCGCCACGCCGGTGACCGCGCGGACGAGGGTCTTCTTCATGAGATTCTCCTTTGCTGGTAACGGTTTTACGAAATCGGCGTGATGATCCCGTAGATCGGGGCGAGCAGATCGGTGGGCACGGGGACGCCTGCGCCGAGCAAGCCGCCGAGGTCGAGGCCGGGGATCAGCCACACCGCGGGGTTGCCGCCACCGGTCGGCAGACCCGGCAGCGGGTCGGCCGAGGCGACCCCGCCGGCGAGTCCGGACAGCGCGCCCGCGACGGCGAGCGGCAGCAGCACACGGGCCGCGATTCGCTTCATCTCTTCTCCCTTTTTCCTTACCGCTGCTGGAATCGAGCGGAATCCTTCATCGCAGTACCGAGCTGATCGGCACGATCGTGCCGTCGGGGATCCATTGCCCCGCGTAGTTCCGGTCGGCGATCATCCCGACGGCGTGCGGTTCGCCCGGGTACATCGGCATGGCGTTGACCTGTGCCGCCGCGAAGATCTGGACGTCGCCGTTCAGCGACTTCCACTGGTCGCCCAGCCAGTTCCGGAATCCGCCGAGCGTCGGGCTTTCGCCACCGAAGGCGTTGCCCGCGGCGACGGCGAAGCTCACGGCGACCTGCTCGCGCGGGTCGAACCTCAGCGGGAGCGAGGAACTCGCGACGGAGTTGACGATCGGCCCGTTGAGCAGCCAGGGTGCCAGGTACAGGCCGTACTGGTGGGTCGGCTTGAGCCGCTGGGACTCGGCCGCGCGCGTCATCGCCGTGTAGCCGCCCGCCCAGCCGGACACCACGACCAGCGCGGTGTTCGGGCCCGCCTCGGCCTGCACCGGGAGCCCGGAGCGCGCGGCGGTCTCACGGACCAGCTTCGCGGCCGCCACACTGCGCGGCGAAGTGTCCTCGACGAGGGTGAGCGCGGATGGCTTGCGCGCGGCGAGGAACTCGACGAGTTTGACGAGCGAACCGCTGTCCTCGCCCGAAAGCGCGTCCGCGGGACACGAGGCGAGGACTTCGCGGCGGTCGGCGATCAGGCCGCCCAGCGCGGCCGAAGCGCACTCGGGCGCGTCCGCCTCCACGATGGTGGGTCCTTCTTCTTCGCCCGCGTCGACCTCGATCGTCGTCTTCTCCCCGCCGCGGCTGATGATCAGCTCACTGCGGCCCTTCGGCAGGTCGACTTCGGCCCAGGTGCCCTCGGCGCCGGGACGCACGATGGCCTTGCCGATCAGGCCGCCTTCGATTCCGGCGGACAGCTCGTCCCCCGCGCTCGCGGGGAAATGGACGAGGTTCCTGCCCGGCCGCTGCGGGCTCACCAGCACCGGGAACTGACGCTCGCCGGCGGACGCCTCGGTGAGCAGAGCGACGCCGGGAATCGGCAGGGCGGCCGGTTTCGGGATGGCCGCGAGGGCGCTCCACGCGACGAAACCGATGGCCACGGCGGCCGCGCCGAAGCGGTAAGCACGCGTGGATTCCTTACCGGAGAGGAAGAATCCGGCGACAACGGTGGCGACAACCGGAAGCACGGCGATCACCAGCAACGTGACACCGAAGAGCGTTTCGTAGATCCGGCGGTCCAAGCCGAGTCCCGAGGAGAACAGCTGGACCGCACCCGCGACGACGAGAAGTCCGCCCAATGTCAGGGAAAGCGGGCCGAGCCGGAAGTTCGTCTGTCGCCACTGGTCGGCGGGCACCCACCCGGAGAGAACGGTGACGCCGAACCACAAGGCCGCCGCGGCGACGTAAACGGTGTCGATGGCGAATTCGACGCCCGTCCGCCCCAGCGAGGTTTCGAGCACCACCAGCGCGGCGAGCGCGAGGGAGGCCCAGCGGCCGGCGGACGGCCACCGGACGAGGACCGGGATGGCCAGCGCGAGCACGAGATGCACGATCAGCGCGATGACGTTGACGTCGGTCGCGAAGGCGGAAACCGCCGCGAGGACCGCGGAAACCCCGCCGAGCACGGCGATGGTGAGGTTCAGGCGCTTCGGCAGTTCGCCCACGAGCGGGCGCAGAATCCCGGTACCGGCGAGGAAAGCGGTCGCCAGCAGGAGGCCGAGCCGAAGCAGGACGAGGGCGATGTCGACTCCGGCGGAACCCGAACTCGCCGGTATGACGTGGTGATCCATGGGGACCTTCTCCGAACATGTCGGCGGGGTCGTGGGTGGCGGGGTGTGCCCACCACCCACGACCTTCCGCGCCGAGCAGGGTTACTTGAGATCCGCGTCAGCCACGACGAAGAGTTCCGAGTGCGGCTTGGCGTTGCCGAAGGACCCGTGCGGCCAGGTCTTCCGGTTGAAGTTGATCCCGACCTGTCCGGTGAACTCGTCCCGGAAGTTCTGGTCGACCGCGAGCTTCCCGTCCTGGGCGAGGTTCAGCAGGTTGACCTTGTGGTCACCGTCCAAACCGGACCGTGCGACGAAGTAGTTCGACACCGCGAGGTGCTGCGGCTTGTCGGTCTCGCGGTAGAAGCCGTCTTCACCGAGCACGAAGTTGTCGTACGCGCCCCAGTGCGGTCCGCCACCCGAGGTACCCGGGTTGATCGCGGCCGCGCCGACGACGGTCGGCAGGTCGCCGCCACCGCCCTGCTGGGACTTTTCCTTCGTGTCGATCCGGCCGTTGATGTTCTCGACCTTGTCGCCCGCGGCGAGCAGCTTCTGGATGTCGAGGATGTAGACACCACCGGTGGTGCCGGGGTCGTCCGGGCCGAGCGCGCCTTTGGACCGTCCGGTGATCGCGCGGTAGAGGTACTTGTCGTCGGGGCTGGTCTGGATCCAGCCGCCGTTCGACCCGCCGCCGTTGGAATCGTTGTTCGGGTGGATCGCCTTGTTCGCGGCGCCGTCGTCGAACACCTGGATCCAGTGCGGCTCCTTGGCGGTGATGTCCGGCGTGTAGAACACCGCGCCGCCCTGCATGGTCTGGGCGAACGCGCCCTTGTGACCGGGCAGGTTGGTCACCGTGGTCTCCATGACCGCGCGGCTTTCGGCGTGCAGCGGGTCCGCGGGATCGGCGCGCGGGCCGTCCGGCAGGTACGAAACCGCCTTGAGCTTCGGCTTGTTGCGGTCGGAGATGTCCCACGTGCGGACGGTCGGCCGCCGCAGGTACGGCGACGGCTGCTTCACCGGGTCGAGAATGATGTTGCGCGGCTCGGCGTAGTCACTGGTGACCAGGGTGTTGAGGTCCTCGCGCGCCTGGATGCCGTGCGGGTTGGCGCAGGTCGGCTTGTCCAGCTGCGGGAGGTTGTCGCACAGCTTCTTGTTGTCGCCCTGCGGCGTGGCCGCCGGGGACTCGGAGAGCACCTGTGCGTTCTGGTCGAAGCGGACGACCTCGCCGGGGCTGCCGGCGAAACCGTTGCCCACCACGGTGGAACCGTTGGCGTAGGTGTGCGGTCCGGGCACGACCGGGCCGCCCATGTACGTGCCGTAAGCGGTGCCGTCCTTGAGCACCCAGTACGCGTCCGGCACGGAACCGCCGAGGGTCTGGGTCGGGAGGCTGACGCCCTTGAGCTTCAGTTGCGGCAACGCGGAGACGTCGAAGGCGTACGTCGCGGCGGCGAACAGCGCGCCGGCGTAGATCGTGTCGCCCTTGTGCCACACGTACTGCATGTGGTGCGGCTCGTTCTCGACGAGCGGTCCGACGGTGGCGGTGTTGACGACCTTGCCGTAAGTCGGCGAGCCCTGCGTCGCGTCGATCACGGCGAGGAAGTCCGGGCCAGGCAGCGCGTTCTTGATCTTGTTCAGGCCGCCGCCGAGTGAACCCGGCAGGTTCTTGATGTCCTTGACCAGGGTGTCGGCGATGTTCTCGTCACCGGCCCAGACCAGCAGCCACTTCTTGCGCTGGCCGTCGGCACTCCGGGACGCCGCGACGTCCTTGGACACCAGGTGGTTCTGGACCCAGTACTCCTTGCCGTCGGCCGCCTTCTTCGCGTCCTTGACGACCTGGACGTCGGCGTACGCGCTCGTCGTGGAACCGGTATAGGTCACCGTGCCCACGGCGAGCGCCGCCGCCATGGCGCCAATCACCACTTTTCGCCACTTGGGCGAGTTGGATAGCATTCTTTCTCCCTGTTTTCGCTACCGAAGCGCCAGACAATTGGCACACCTCTCCCCTCATTTCGCGCAGGCGTCACCGACACGGATCAGGGGAAAGCAATCAACCGCCGGTTCAAGCAGGGAACCGTTGCGGCACAGCGGAAAGCGTCAGCGCACGAAGAACGGGCGCATCCGTTTCGGATACGCGAATTCATTGACGACGCGACGAGCCGGAATAGGTCAGGAATCCATACACAGCGCGCTTGCTTGCTGCCGCAAGTCAACGTGCCGGCGCCACACCAAGGCGACTGGGGATTGCATGGGCGAAATACTCGTGTGAAGCCGCCCGAGTGTCAATCTCGTGATCAAAGAATGGGACATGCCACGGTCGAGTGAATTTCCCACGATGCGGATGCGTCATTAGGCCGAACGGGTGGCGATATTCCGAGTACTGGGAATTAGACCACTTGGCGGCACTACTACAGGTCACAACGGCCCAGTAACCTGCGTCCGGCGAACACTGGTCCGTTACGAGTTCGTTATGCAATCCGGGGAACTCTGGTGGATCCGCAGGTCCACGAGGCCCTCGGAGGCTCGCCGACGATCCTGCACGAGATCCGGTACCGCGGGCAGCACAACTTCGTCGGCCGGAAGATCGACGGGTACATCGCGGAGAAGTCCGGGCACAGCCGCGGGAGCACGGTGGACCTGACGATCGTGAAGCTGCCGCCTCTGCCGCAGCGCTCCTTTCGGCCGGGCGAGGCGCTGAAGCCCTGCTTCGCGCCGGACCGGTTCCCGGACAACATGGTCGACATGGGGACCGGGTACGACTGCTTCGACACGCTCTCGCACACCGACGATCCGCGGGTCACCGGCGAGGCCCGGACGAACCGGCAACTGCTCAAGGGCACGCTCGCGGCGGCCGGGTTCCGGAACCTCGCCGAGGAGTGGTGGCACTACACGTTCAACAGGGAGCCCTTCCCGGACACCTACTTCGACTTCCCCGTCTCCCGGCACTCCCTGACCTGCGCTTCTCCCGCCCCGGATCGCGTTTAGCCCGCTAAACGCAGCTCACGCTCCCCCGCCGGCCGGATCGCGATTAGGGGGCTAAACGCAAGTCGGTGGTGGGTCAGGCAGGGCCGCGGAGGGCTTGCAGCTTGAGGGCGGCCAGGGCGTCGTCGATGGGGTGCGGCGTTCCCTCGGTGCCCGGCTTGGCCCACCTCGCCAGGTTCATCGCGGCGGAGAACTGCCGCCCGCCGTCGGGGCGGGTCCAGGCCATCGTCAAGGCTCCCCAGACCGTGCCGTCGTGGCCCCAGAAGGTGCCGTGACCGGGGATCTCGGTCTTGTACAGGCCGAGGCCGTAGTCGAGCAGCCGCCCGTCCTGCGCGATGACCGGGACCGTGCGCTGCATCTGCGCCAGCGATGACGGGCTGACGATCTCGCCGCCGAGCAGCTTGCCGTAGAAGCAGTTGAGATCCTCGACGGTCGAGATCAGGCCCGCGCCGGTCATCACCCAGGACATCTCGTAGACGCTGTAGTCCCGCGGCGGATCGATCGTCCCGAACATCGCCTCGTAGATCCGCGAATGTGGCTCCTCGATCCTCGGACCGACGGGAAACCCGGTGTGCGCGAGACCCGCCGGCTCGATGACGGAGCGAGCGATGTGCTTCTCGACCGGGGCGCCGGTCACGTGCTCCAGGAGCTCACCCAGGAGCAGGTAGTTCGTGTTGGAGTACACCCCGGGAGTGCTTCCCGGCTCGCCGGTGGCGGGCGCGCCGACGCCCATCTCGATCAGCTCGGCCGGGCGGAACTGCCGGAACCGGTTGTCGTCGAGGCTCCCGGGAGCGAGTTCCTTGAGCGACGGGAACGCGTACGGCAGGTACTCGGCGAGGCCGCTGGTGTGGTTGAGCAGCATGCGGACCGTGATCCGGCGCCCGCGCTCACCGGGGACCAGTCGTGGCAGGTAGTCACCGATCGGCGCGTCGAGCCCGATCCGCCCGCTCTCGACTTCCAGCAGAACCGCGGCGGAGACGAAGGTCTTGGTGATGCTGCCGACTCGCTGCCGCATACCGGTCTCGACGGGACGGCCGGTTTCGAGGTCTGCGACTCCGGAGGCGCCGCGCCAGACCTGCTCGCCCGCGCGTACTTCGGCGAACACACCCGGCACGCCCGCCCGGTGGACACCGTCCAAAGCGGACCGCAGCTCCGCGGGGTCGAGGCCCGTGTTCTTGTCTGTCGCTAGAGGTTCCATATCGACCATCCTGTCGATCGGCACCCCCGGGATCGCCCGCCATCCGTCGCGCATCCAGGCGGATACCGCACCGATCGTCGCCCTGCCGCCGGATCGCGATTAGCCCGCTAAACGCAAGTCGCGCTCCCCCGCTACCGGATCGCGATTAGGGGGCTAAACGCACGTCGTGCGGGAGCGGAGCGGGGGAAAGCAAAGCGCCCCCGGCCGGAGGCCAGGGGCGCTTTGGTGAAGCGGGGGTGGATCAGCGGAAGTCGCGGCCGAAGTCGTAATCGTCCAGCGGAACCGCGGCACCCGGGGTGGAGCCGAAGACATCCGGGGTGTAGTAGCCGTCGTCGTAGGACGGGATCGCGTAAGCGGCGACCCGCGCCTCCTCGGTCGGCTGCACCTGGATGTTGCGGTACTTGTTGATCCCGGTACCGGCCGGGATCAGCTTACCGATGATCACGTTCTCCTTGAGGCCCACGAGCCTGTCCGAACGGCCGTTGATGGCCGCGTCGGTCAGAACACGCGTGGTCTCCTGGAACGAGGCCGCCGACAGCCACGAGTCCGTGGTCAGCGAGGCCTTCGTGATCCCCATCAGCACCGGGCGACCCGAAGCCGGCTCGCCACCCTCGGCGACCGACGCACGGTTCTTCGCCTCGAACTTGGTCCGCTCGGGCAGCTCGCCCGGCAGGAAGTCCGTGGCACCGGAGTCGATGATCGTCACGCGGCGCAGCATCTGCCGCACGATGACCTCGATGTGCTTGTCGTGGATCGACACACCCTGCGCCCGGTACACCTTCTGGACCTCGTCCACCAGGTGCATCTGCGCCTCGCGCGGCCCCATGACCCGCAGGACCTCGTGCGGGTCCGGCGTGCCTTCGAGCAGCTGCTGACCGACGTTGACGCGGTCACCGTCGCCCAGCGGGCCGTTCGGGGTGTTCGCGAGCCGCTGACGCTTGGACAGCTTGTCGAAGACGATCTCTTCGCTGCCGTCGTCCGGGATCAGCGTGATCTTCCAGAACCGCTCGCTCTCCTCGATGCGCACACGGCCATCGACGTCGGCGATCGGCGCCTTGCCCTTCGGGACCCGGGCCTCGAACAGCTCCTGGACACGGGGCAGACCGGTCGTGATGTCGTCACCGGCGACACCACCCTGGTGGAACGTACGCATCGTCAGCTGCGTACCCGGCTCACCGATCGACTGGGCCGCGACGATACCCACGGCCTCGCCGACGTCGACGAGCTGACCGGTCGCCATGGACCGGCCGTAACAGGTGGCGCAGATACCGACGGCCGACTCACAGGTCAGCACCGAACGCACCTTGACCTTGGAGATCCCGCTCGAGATGAGCTTGTCCAGGGCCGGGTCGCCGATGTCGTCACCGGCGTTGAGCACGACGTTGCCCTTGGCGTCGACCGCGTCGGTCGCCAGGTTCCGCGCGTACACGCTGGTCTCGACGTGCTGGTCACGCAGGACCTTGCCGTCGCCGATGTCCTCACCGATCGGCATGTTGATGCCGCGGGTGGTGCCACAGTCGACCTCGCGGACGATGACGTCCTGCGACACGTCCACCAGACGACGGGTCAGGTAACCCGAGTCGGCGGTACGGAGCGCCGTGTCCGCCAGACCCTTACGGGCACCGTGCGTCGCGATGAAGTACTCCGCCACCGACAGGCCTTCACGGAAGTTGGCCTTGATCGGACGCGGGATGTACTCACCCTTCGGGTTCGACACCAGACCACGCATACCGGCCAGCGACCGGACCTGCGTCATGTTGCCCGCCGCGCCCGACTTCACGATCATCGCGATCGGGTTGTCGTCCGGCAGCGCCGTCTCCATGATCTTGTGGACCTCTTCGGTGGCCTGCGTCCACACCTTGACGAGCTCGTTGTTGCGCTCGGTGTGCGACAGCTGACCACGCTGGTACCGCTTCTCGACCTGGTCGGCCTTGCCTTCGTACTCGTCCAGAATGGCTTTCTTGCCCGTCGGGACCAGCACGTCGGAGATCGCGACCGTGACACCCGAACGGGTCGCCCAGTAGAAACCGGCGTCCTTCAGGCGGTCCAGGGTCTGCGCGACCTGGGTCATCGAGTACCGCTCGGCGAGGTCGTTCACGATCAGGGCCTGACGCTTCTTCGGCATCGGCTCGTTGATGAACGGGTAGTCCGCCGGCAGCAGCTCGTTGAACAGCACGCGGCCAAGGGTGGTCTCGGCCAGCCAAGCCTTGCCCGGCTCCCAGCCCTTCTCCGCGAGCGCCGCTTCGTCGGCCTTGGCGGGCTGACGGTCGACGATGCGGATCTTGACCGGGGCGTGCAGGCTCAGCGCCTTGAGGTCGTACGCCATGATCGCTTCGGCGGGCGAGGAGTACGCGTTGCCGGCACCCTCCGCCTTCTCGGTGAGCCGGGTCAGGTGGAACAGACCGGTCACCATGTCCAGACGCGGCATGGCGAGCGGGCGGCCCGACGCCGGCGAAAGGATGTTGTTCGCCGACAGCATCAGGATGCGGGCCTCGGCCTGCGCCTCCGCGGAAAGCGGGAGGTGCACGGCCATCTGGTCACCGTCGAAGTCCGCGTTGAACGCTTCACAGACCAGCGGGTGCAGCTGGATGGCCTTGCCTTCGACCAGCTGCGGCTCGAAGGCCTGGATACCGAGGCGGTGCAGGGTCGGCGCACGGTTCAGCATCACCGGGTGACCGGTGATTACCTCTTCGAGCACGTCCCACACCTGCGGGCGCGAGCGCTCCACCATCCGCTTGGCGGACTTGATGTTCTGCGCGTGGTTCAGGTCGACCAGCCGCTTCATGACGAACGGCTTGAACAGCTCGAGCGCCATGTCCTTCGGCAGACCGCACTGGTGAAGCTTCAGCTGCGGGCCGACGATGATGACGGAACGGCCGGAGTAGTCGACACGCTTGCCGAGCAGGTTCTGACGGAACCGGCCCTGCTTGCCCTTGAGCAGATCGGACAGCGACTTCAGCGGGCGGTTACCGGGACCGGTGACCGGGCGGCCGCGGCGGCCGTTGTCGAACAGCGCGTCGACGGCCTCCTGCAGCATCCGCTTCTCGTTGTTGACGATGATCTCGGGCGCGCCGAGGTCGATCAGCCGCTTCAACCGGTTGTTGCGGTTGATGACCCGGCGGTAGAGGTCGTTCAGGTCGGAGGTGGCGAACCGGCCACCGTCGAGCTGGACCATCGGGCGCAGGTCCGGCGGGATCACCGGGACGGCGTCGAGCACCATGCCGCGCGGGTCGTTTCCGGTCATCTGGAAGGCCGCGACGACCTTGAGCCGCTTCAGCGCGCGGAGCTTCTTCTGCCCCTTGCCGTTGCGGATGGTGTCGCGCAGGTTGTCGGCCTCCGCCGAGACGTCGAACTCGGCGGCCAGCTTCTGGATGGCCTCCGCGCCCATGCCGCCGGTGAAGTACTCGCCGTAGCGGTCGATGAGCTCGCGGTAGAGCAGCTCGTCGGCGATCAGCTGACGGACGTCGAGCTTGGTGAAGGTCGTCCAGACCTCCTCGAGACGGTCCAGCTCGCGACCGGCGCGGTCACGCAGCTGACGCATCTCGCGCTCGCCGCCTTCCTTGACCTTGCGGCGGACGTCGGACTTGGCGCCCTCCGCCTCCAGCTCGGCCAGGTCGGCTTCCAGCTTCTGCGCCCGTGCCTCGATGTCCGCGTCACGCTTGGTCTCGAGGTTCTTGCGCTCGACGCCGATCTCGTTCTCGAGGGTCGGCAGGTCGTTGTGCCGCAGCTCGGTGTTCACACCGGTGATCACGTAGGCCGCGAAGTAGATGATCTTCTCGAGGTCCTTCGGCGCCAGGTCCAGCAGGTAGCCGAGGCGGGAAGGAACACCCTTGAAGTACCAGATGTGGGTGACGGGGGCGGCCAGCTCGATGTGGCCCATCCGCTCACGGCGCACCTTGGCGCGGGTGACCTCGACGCCACAGCGCTCGCAGATGATGCCCTTGAAGCGGACCCGCTTGTACTTACCGCAGTAGCACTCCCAGTCCCGGGTCGGGCCGAAGATCTTCTCGCAGAAGAGGCCGTCCTTCTCGGGCTTGAGCGTCCGGTAGTTGATGGTCTCCGGCTTCTTGACCTCACCGAAGGACCACTGACGAATGTCGTCGGCGGTGGCGAGACCGATGCGGAGCTCATCGAAGAAGTTGACGTCCAGCACGTCTTTGCATCCCCTTGGGGTTGAGTCGACTAGAGGGGTTGGCGGTCGAGGCGGGACCCACGGGAGGCAGGCCCCGCCTCGGACAGCCGTCAGTGCACGACGTCGTCCACCGAGGGCGACTCGTTGCGGGACAGGTTGATGCCGAGGTTGGCGGCGGCGCGCTCGAGGTCCTCGTCGTCGGAGTCGCGCATCTCGATCGCGGCGCCGTCGCTGGACAGCACCTCGACGTTGAGGCAGAGCGACTGGAGCTCCTTCAGGAGCACCTTGAACGACTCGGGGATACCCGGCTCGGGGATGTTCTCCCCCTTGACGATCGCCTCGTACACCTTCACGCGGCCGACCACGTCGTCCGACTTGATGGTGAGGAGCTCCTGCAGGGTGTATGCGGCGCCGTACGCCTGCATCGCCCAGCACTCCATCTCACCGAAGCGCTGGCCACCGAACTGCGCCTTACCACCCAGCGGCTGCTGCGTGATCATCGAGTACGGACCGGTCGACCGGGCGTGGATCTTGTCGTCGACGAGGTGGTGCAGCTTCAGGATGTACATGTAGCCGACCGCGACCGGGTACGGGTACGGCTCGCCGGAGCGGCCGTCCAGCAGCGTGGCCTTGCCGTTCTGCTTCACCATGCGCTCACCGTCACGGTTCGGCTTGGTGGCACCGAGCAGGCCGGTCAGCTCGTCTTCCTTGGCACCGTCGAACACCGGGGTGGCGGTGTTCGTGCCGGGGTCGACGTCGTACAGCTCCTCGTTGAGGTTCTTCGCCCAGTCGGGGTTGCCCTCGATCTTCCAGCCCTGCGACGCCAGCCAGCCCAGGTGGAGTTCCAGGACCTGGCCGATGTTCATACGACGCGGGACACCGTGGGTGTTCAGGATGATGTCGACGGGCGTGCCGTCCTCCATGAACGGCATGTCCTCGGCGGGGAGGATCTTGCCGATGACACCCTTGTTCCCGTGGCGGCCGGCGAGCTTGTCGCCCGGCTGGATCTTCCGCTTCTGGGCCACGTAGACGCGGACCAGTTCGTTGACGCCCGGGGGCAGCTCGTCGTCGTCCTCGCGCGAGAACACGCGGATGCCGATGACCTTGCCGGTCTCGCCGTGCGGCACCTTCAGCGAGGTGTCGCGGACTTCACGGGCCTTCTCACCGAAGATCGCGCGGAGCAGGCGCTCTTCCGGGGTCAGCTCGGTCTCGCCCTTGGGCGTGACCTTGCCGACCAGGATGTCGCCGTCGCGGACCTCGGCACCGATGCGGATGATGCCGCGCTCGTCGAGGTCGGCCAGGACCTCCTCGGAGACGTTCGGGATGTCCCGGGTGATCTCCTCGGCGCCCAGCTTGGTGTCGCGGGCGTCGATCTCGTGCTCCTCGATGTGGATCGACGTGAGCACGTCGTCCTGCACCAGGCGCTCCGAGAGGATGATCGCGTCCTCGTAGTTGTGGCCCTCCCACGGCATGACCGCGACGAGCAGGTTCTTGCCGAGCGCCATCTCACCGTTCTCGGTGGACGGGCCGTCGGCGATGACCTGACCCTGCTCGACCCGGTCACCCTCGTTGACGATCGGGCGGTGGTTGAAGCAGGTGCCGTGGTTGGAGCGACGGAACTTGTACAGTCCGTAGCTCTTCCGCGTGCCGTCGTCGTGCATGATCGTGATCAGGTCGGCCGAGAGCTCCTCGACGACACCGGACTGCTCGGCGACGAGCACGTCACCGGCGTCGACCGCGGCACGCAGCTCCACCCCGGTGCCGACGTACGGCGCCTGGTTGCGGAGCAGCGGAACGGCCTGACGCTGCATGTTCGCGCCCATCAGCGCGCGGTTCGCGTCGTCGTGCTCGAGGAACGGGATCATCGCCGTCGCGACCGAGACCATCTGCCGCGGCGAGACGTCCATGTAGTCCACGTCGAGCGGGTCGATCAGCTCGACCTCGCCGCCCTTCTTACGGACCAGGACGCGGTCTTCGACGAAGGTGCCGTCGTCCGAGATCGGCGCGTTGGCCTGCGCCTTCACGAACCGGTCTTCCTCGTCCGCGGTGAGGTAGTCGACCTGGTCGGTGACACGGCCCTCGACGACCTTGCGGTACGGGGTCTCGATGAAACCGAACGGGTTGACCCGCGCGTACGAGCAGAGCGAACCGATCAGGCCGATGTTCGGGCCTTCCGGCGTCTCGATCGGGCACATGCGGCCGTAGTGCGACGGGTGGACGTCACGGACCTCCATGCCGGCGCGCTCACGCGACAGACCACCGGGGCCGAGGGCGGACAGACGACGCTTGTGCGTCAGCCCCGACAGCGGGTTGTTCTGGTCCATGAACTGCGACAGCTGCGAAGTACCGAAGAACTCCTTGATCGCCGCCACGACGGGACGGATGTTGATCAGGGTCTGCGGCGTGATCGCCTCGACGTCCTGCGTGGTCATCCGCTCGCGGACGACGCGCTCCATCCGGGACAGACCCACGCGGATCTGGTTCTGGATGAGCTCGCCGACGGTGCGGAGACGACGGTTGCCGAAGTGGTCGATGTCGTCGGTCTCGACCGGGATGGTCTGGTCGCCGATGGTGACCTTGTCCTCGCCGGCGTGCAGCCGGACCAGGTACTCGATCGTCGAGACGATGTCCTCTTCGGTCAGCGTCCCGGTGTCGTACGGCGTGGTGAGGGCGAGCTTCTTGTTGACCTTGTACCGGCCGACCTTGGCGAGGTCGTAGCGCTTCGGCTTGAAGAACAGGTTCTCCAGCAGCGTCTGCGCGCTTTCCTTGGTGGGGGGTTCGCCCGGGCGCAGCTTGCGGTAGATGTCGAGCAGCGCCTCGTCGGTGCCGGCGGTGTGGTCCTTCTCGAGGGTGGCGAGCAGCGTCTCCGAGAAGGAGAAACGCTCGCGGATCGCCTCGGTGGTCCAGCCCAGCGCCTTCAGCAACACGGTCACCGGCTGGCGGCGCTTGCGGTCGATGCGGACGCCGACGGTGTCGCGCTTGTCGACGTCGAACTCGAGCCAGGCACCCCGGCTCGGGATCACGCGGACGTTGAAGACGTCCTTGTCGGTGGTCTTGTCGACACTGCTGTCGAAGTACACACCGGGCGAACGGACCAGCTGGGACACGACGACACGCTCGGTGCCGTTGATGACGAAGGTGCCCTTGTCGGTCATCACCGGGAAGTCGCCCATGAAGACCGTCTGGCTCTTGATCTCGCCGGTGTTGTTGTTCACGAACTCGGCGGTCACGAACAGCGGGGCCGCGTACGTCATGTCCTTGTCCTTGCACTCCTCGACGGAGGCCTTGACCTCGTCGAAGCGCGGGTCGGAGAAGGACAGCGACATGGATCCGGAGAAGTCTTCGATCGGCGAGATCTCGTTGAGGACCTCTTCCAGGCCGCCGACCGGGTTTTCTTCACCTTCTTCGACGCGGCGTTCGAACCACGCCTCGTCGCCGGTGAACCATTCGAAAGACCTGATCTGCACGTCGAGCAGGTTCGGGGTGCTGAGCGGCTCGCGAATCTTTGCGAAGGAGACCCGTTTGGGGGCTCCCGGGATTCCCGTGGACTCCGAGCGAGATACAGCCGAGGTGGTCGCAGCAGTGGCCTGGTTCGCGGGAGAGACTGCCAAGATGCGTCCTTCCGGGGACAATGAGCGGTGAGCAGCCGCGTCAGCAACAGCTGATGCGGACTGTCAAGGGTGCCGTGTGCCCACTATCCTAACTACCGGCTCCGGGCAGCCTGAAAGAGGGCAGCGCAAAGAAGCAGTCTAGCCCGAACGTCACGGTATGTCCAGGGGGCGCTCCTGACGGGGCCCAGCCTGCGTCGCAACGTCTTCAGGTATGCCTCTCCTCGGCCTCCCCGTGGCTATCCCTCCCGCAAGGGCGCCGCCGGTTCTCACCGTTGGCAGTAAGCGTGACCCCACAGGGGCTCTGAGTCAAGATGCCGCGCGGTGGTCCCGCCGGTTGGCGCAGCGTGGAAGAGGTCCCGCGCAGGGGCCTTCACAGGACGATCATCCTGGTTACCGACCGGTACCCGCAGGTGACGGCGTTGGGGCGCCGACCTGCGTTTAGCGGGCAAATCGCGACCCGTCCGGCGGGGTGTACCGGAGAGTCACCGGGTCGGGGGCGGGGCGCTCTGAGGCCCGTGGGGGCCTGTGGCGGCTGTGGCCGGTGGGTTCGTTGGTGCGGCACACAGGGAGGGGCTCAGATCGCGTTTAGGGGGCTAAACGCGACGCGTCCTGGGGCTGGAGGGGAGGTGGCGGGGGCTGGGGGTGTGAGTGGCGGTTCGGGTCGCCGCGTCGGGCCCTGTGCAAGCACGGTGCTTGCGCGTGAAGGCCCCGCGGCTCAGCCGAGGAACTCGCCACTCACTACCGACCCGACCCCGATGCGGCACCGGCGCTCCCGCCCGTCCGGATCGCGTTTAGCCCGCTAAAGGCGACGTGGCGGTCACGGAGGGGGCGGAAAGCCGTGAAGGCCTCCTTGAGGGACTCAGGGTCCCTCAAGGAGGCCTTCACGGACCGGACCGAGCGGGGCTGACCGGATCGCGATTAGGGGGCTAAACGCAGGTCGCTACTTGGAGGGGGCCGGGGAGGCGGGCGGGGCCGGGGAGGCCGCCGGGTTGGGCGGAGCGGCGTAGGTGTTCATCGCCGTGATCTTCCACTTGTCGCCCTGCAGCTCCGCGTTCAAATGCAGCTGCGCGCTCCCGGCGGTGGTCTTGTTCGTGTCGGCCCGCGTCGAGCTCTGGTCGACGAACACCATCACGTCGGCCCGTTCGCCTTCCAGCCGGATGACGGCACTGCGGGTGACCTTGCAGGTCACGACCATCTTCTGCTGCGGGGCCAGTCGCTTGACCTCGCCCATCAGCAGGTTGTACTTCGCCCGCACATCGTCGTTGACCAGCAGATCGCCCGCCGCGGTCTCGGTCTTCGCGATGTTGTTGTAGTCGTACGAGAACAGCGCTTCGGTCGCCTTCGCGACCTGGTCCTTGACCTGCGCGGTCTTCGCGACGTCCAGCAGCGCCGTGTTGTCCGTCGAGCTGGACACGTCGTCGGCCTGGATTTTGAAGAGCACCGCGGTCGCGGCCAGCAGCAGCCCGACGACGACCAGCGCTCCCGCCAGGATCAGCTGGCGGGAGCCCGGCTTCTTCTCGGACTCCGAAGACTCCGAAGCCTCAGAGTCCTCGGAAGCGGCCTCGGCTTCGGCCTCTTCGATGTCGTCCGGCTTCGCCTCGGCGACCGCCCGGGTCTTCGCCCGCGGGCTCGGCTTCGCGACGACCTCGTCTTCAGGCTCCTCGACCTCTACAGGCTCCTCTTCAGGAGCCTCGACGACAGCCACCTCAGGCTCAACCTCGGGTTCAACAGCGACCTCAGGGACCTCGACAGGCTCAGGCGAAGGACGCGGAGCAGGCCGCGGCGACGGACGGCGAACCGGCGCCGGCTTCGCCACCGGCGTTTCGTCGACCTCGACCTCCACCTCGGCGGCGGAAGCGGGAGCCTCGTCGGCGGGAGACGCGCCTGGCCGGCGCAGACCGGCCACCCGGGGGCGGCGCACCGGCGGAGTGCTGCGAGGGGGCTGGCGGCGGGAGGGGGGCACTACGAGGCTCCGTTCTAGGTGACGCTCTTACTGACCGGCCGCGACGAGGGGCACGTTGTCGATCCCGGACAGCTTCCACTCATCGCCGACCCGGGTCATCGAGACCTCCAGGCGCAGCGCCTTCGAGCTCGCCTTGTCGCCCTGGGTGACCTGGGTGGTGATGGCGGCGAGGAAGCTCGCCTTGCCCTCGTGGTCGTCGAGTTCCTCGACGGCGATGTCCTGGATCGTGGTCGCGACCTTGGTCTTCGCGTCGCCGAGTGCCTTGCGGTAGGTCGGCTCCAACTGGGCCAGCTGTTGGCCCATCTTCTCGTCGGAGACGGCCTTCTGCCGGTTGAAGAACTCATCGAGCTTCTCGAAGTCGACCTCGGTGTACGCCTTGATCGCGGTGCCGCCCGCCTTGACGACGTCGTCCCGCGAGCGCGCCAGGTCGGCGTTGTCGTCCGAAGCGGCTACCGCCCACTGGACACCGAAGATCGCCGCGGCGACGAAGGCCGCCAGCGCGAACGCCGCCGCCCCCAGGACCAGGGTCCGCGATCGAGAAGAACTCATGACACTCCAGGGTAGGTAAACGGTCTCGGGCTCAGCCGGGCAGGCCCAGCAGCGAGCCGAGGCTGGCCAGGCTGACGCCCGGGCTCTGCAGGACGCTCGGCATGCCCTGCGCCGCCCGCAGCGCGGCCAGTTCCTCGGCCGACCGGCCCGCGTTCGCGGCGACTTCGCCCTGCGACGGGATCTGCGGGACCCCGTTGTACGGCACGTTCTGCGAACCGCGCACGTTGATCGGGCTGCCCTTCGGCTCGGCGCAGTACGCGTCGTCCTTCGGCGGCCGAACCGACGTGTCGGTGCCTTCGCGGTACTTGTCGAGGCCGATGTAGCCCTTGGTGCACGAAGGCGGGTTGAACAGGTTGAGCGCGAGGCCCAGGTGCGCGGTGCCGTCCTTGGCGACGCTGTTCGCGCCGGCGGCCAGCAGCGGATAGGTCACCAGGCCCTGCTCCAGCCCGTCGAGCCGGGTCACCAGCAGGTTCGACGTCGTGAGCAGGTTCGCGGTCAGCGCGCCCAGCCCCGGTCCCGCTTCCGCCAGCACCTCGCTGATCTGGGTCGCCACCTGCGGGGTGATCCCGATCAGCTTCCGGATGTCGGCGTCGGAGTTCTTCAGCGTGCCGGACAGCTTGTTCAGATCGGCGCTGAACGACTTCATCGAACTCGCCAGGTCGTTCTGCGTGTCGAGGACCTGCCCGCCCTTTTCCAGCAGCTGGATGGTCTGCGGCAGGTACTCCTGGGCCGTGGTGGTGAAGCTGCGCGCGGTGTCGAGCAGCGTCTGCAGGTCCGGACCGGTGCCGTTGAAGGCGTTGTACGACTCGTCGACGACCTTGCGCAGCGAGTCCGTCGGGACCGAAGCCGCGAGGCTGTCGAGGTCACCGATGAGCTGCTCGGTGGGCACAGGCGTCTTGACCTTGTCCGCGGGGATGACCGAACCCGGCTTCAGGAACGGCCCCTTCTCGCTCTTGGGCCGCAGGTCGACGAACTGCTCGCCGACCGCGGACCGGTTCGCGACCACGGCGTCCAGATCGGCGGGCACCTGCGGGGCGTCCGGCGCGAGGTTGAGGTCGGCTTCCAGCCCCGTCTTGGTGAGGCGCAGTTCGCCGACGCGGCCGATGTTGAAGCCGCGGTAGGTGACTTCGGCGTTCTGGAAGATGCCGCCCGACTGCTTGAGTTCGAGCTTGACCGTGTAGCCCTCGTCGCCGAACACCTGGCCGAGACCGGCGAACCGGATCAGCGCGTACACGATGGCGACCACGGAAATGATCGCGAAGGCGACCAGCTGGAGCTTCGTCCTACGGACCAGCATCAGCCCGCACCTCCCGAGAGCAGGCCGAAGATCCCGGCGGGTCCGGTCTGTTGCGGCTGTCCGCCGCCCTGTGGCACGCCCGTCTGGCCGCCTGCCTGAGTACCGCCGACGCTGTCGGGGATCGGCAGCGGCGGGTTCACGCCCGGCCCCTCGGTCCCGCCGGTCAGCCCCGGCACCGGGATGACGTCCTGGAGCGGGTTCTGCCGGCTGCGGCCGAGGTTCGCGAGGATCTCCTTGAGGTTCAGATCGACCTTCGCGAACAGGTTGAAGTAGTCGCCCTTGACGCCGTCGTAGGACGCGTCGCTGAACGGGAAGGTCAGCAGGATCTCGAGCGCCTTGGGCAGATCCGCCCCGGTTTCGCCGAGCTTCTGCAGTGTCGGCTGCAGTGCCTTGAGGTCCGCGACGAGGTCTTCCTTGCTCTTGTTCACCGTGTCGATGGCGACGCCGGAGAGGCTGTCGAGCGCGTTGAGCATGGTCACCAGCTGACCCCGCTGCTGCTCCAGCACGCCGAGGCCGGGGCCCAGGTTGTCGACCGCGCCGACCAGCTTGTCCTTCTGGCCGTTCAAGGTCGAGGAGAGCCGGTTCAGCCCGTCGAGCGCCCGCGTGATGTTCGCGGACTGCTTGTCCAGGTTCGTCACCAGCTGGTTCGTGTTGTTCAGCAGCGCCTTGAGTTCCGGCGACCGGCCGCTCGTGGCGTTGTTGAGTTCCTTGGTGATGGTGTTGAGCTGTTCCACGCCACCGCCGTTGAGCAGCAGCGAAAGGGCACCGAGGAGCTCCTCGACCTCGACGCTGCGGTTCGTGCGGGCCAGCGGGATCACCGCGTTGTCGGCGAGCTTGCCCTGGCCGTCGACGGGAGCGGCCAGTTCGACGTACTTCTCACCGAGAAGGCTCGATTGCCGCACGTTGGCCAGCGCGTTCGCCGGCAGCTTCACATCCCCGTTGACCCGCAGGGTGACCTCGGCGTTCCAGCCGTCCTGCGTCAGCCCGATCGCCTCGACGCGGCCGATGGACACCTCGTTGACCTTGACCCCGGCCTGCGGGGTCAAGTCCAGGACGTCCCGGAACTGCACCTTGACCGTGTACGGGTGGTCGCCGAGTTCCGCGCCACCGGGCAGCGGGATGTCGTAGATGCCGCTGAACCCGCAGCCGCTCAACGTCAGCGCGGCGACGGTTCCGGCGGCCGCGAGGGCCAGTTTCCTGCAGCGCATCACTTCACCGCCGATCCGTAGAGCTGTCCCGCGATGGGCAGCGGAAGCGGCGGCAGCTGGCCTGCCTGCGCGGACTGGATCACCTGCGCGATCGACGGCAGCGGCACCAGCCCGTCGACCAGCCCGGCGATCCCCTTGCACGCGTCACCCAGCGCGTCGAGCGCCTCCGGGGTCTGCTTGAGCAGGTTGCACACCATCACCAGCGGCGGCTGGGTGAGCTCGTTCAGGTTCGCCCGCGCGTCGAGCGTGCCCGACGAGGCGTTGTACGTGTTGACCAGGTTCCCGAGGCCGACCGGGGCGACGTCGAGGATCTCGGCGAGCGCGCCGCGCTGGTCCACGAGCACCTTGGTCACACTGGCCAGCTTGTCCACATTGGACTTGAGCCGGTCGCGGTTCTTCTCGATGAACCCCTGCACCGCGGTGAGCGTGTCCGACAGCTGCTTCACCGTGGCCGCGAGGTTCTCCCGCTCCCCCGCGAGGAAACCGCTGACGTCGGCGAGCTGCCGCTCGAAGTCGCGGACCTGCGAGTCGCTGTTCACCAGCGTCTGAGAGAAGGAGCCGAGGTTCTCGACGGTCTTGAACAGGTCGTCCTTGTTGCCGGACAACGTGCCCGCGGCCTGGCCGAGTTTGGTGATCGTGTCGTGCAGTGCCTGCCCGTTGCCGTCGAAGTTCTTCGCGGCGGTGTCGACCAGGTTCGACAGCGAACCGTTCTTGTTGGCGCCGTTGGGGCCGAGCGATTTGCTGACCCGCGAAAGGCTGGCGGCGAGTTCGTCGACCTCGAGGGGGACCTCGGTGCGGTCGAGGCCGATGACGGCGCCGTCCTCGATCCGCGGACCGCCCTTGTAGGCCGGGGCGAGCTGGACGTAGCGGTCGCTGACCAGCGACGGCGACACGATGATCGCCTTCGCGTCCGCGGGCACCGCCACCGAACGGTCGTATTCGAGATCGACGCGGACCTGGTCGCCCTGCGGCTGGATCTTGGTGATGGTGCCCATGTCGACGCCGAGCATTCGGACGCTGTTGCCCTCGTAAAGACCGACGGTACCGGCGAAGTAGGCGGTCAGGTGGTTGCGGCCGGCGTCCTTGAGCGTCCACCACAGCGCGCCGGCGACGACCAGCGCGAGCACGATCGCGATGGTGAAGCCGCGGGCGAGACCTTCTCCGAGACGGGTACTCATTTGTCGTAGCACCCCTTCTCGTTGATCGGCCCGAACGACGGGAGGACCAGGCCGCAGATGTAGTTGTCGAACCAGCGGCCGTTGCCGATCGTGTTGGTGAACACCCGGATGAACGGCGCGAACCGCGCGACGCCCTGGCCGAGGGCGTCCTGGTTGCGCTGCAGCATCGAGGTCAGCTGGTCGAGCTGGGTGAGCACCGGGTCGAGCTGCGCGTCGTTGTCGTCGACCAGGCCCTTCAGCTGGGTGGCCAGGTTGCGCGAACCGTCCAGCAGCGCGGAGATCGCGTCCTTGCGGCGCGACACCTCCCCGAGCAGCTTGTTGCCGTCGGCGAGCAGCTTCTGGAACTCGGCATCCCGGTCGACCAGCGTCTGCGAGACCTGCCGAGTGTTCGCGAGCAGGGTCGAAAGCTGCGTGTCGCGCGAAGCGATCGTGTCCGAGAGGCGTGAGAGGCCGCTCAGTGCGCCCTTCACGTCGGCCGGGGTGTCGGCGAAGGTCTCCGAGATGACGTCGAAGCTCTTCGCCAGCTGCGTGGTGTCGATGTCGTCGACGGTCCGCGACAGCCCGCGGAACGCGTCGATGACGTCGAACGGCGACATCGTCCGGTCACGCGGGATGGTCACGCCCGGGTCCAGCGTGCGCTGCCCCTGCGGATCCAGCGCCAGGTACTTCTGGCCGAGCACGGTCTTGATCTTGATCGCCGCGCTGGTCTTGTCGCCCAGCCAGGCGTCCTTGACCTTGAAGGAGATCTTGACCTTGTCGCCGTCGAGCTTGATCTCGGAGACCTTGCCGACCTTCACCCCGGCGACGCGGACGTCGTTGTCCTCCTGCAGGCCCGAAGTCTCGGAGAAGTCGGCGCTGTAGGTCGTCCCACCGCCGATCACAGGCAGGTCCTCGGAGTTGAGCGCGGCGAGGAAACCGAGCAGCAACACCGAAACGCCGACCAGCGCGATCGGGATCGGATTGCGTTTCTGGAACGACTTCATGCCGTGCACCTCGCCCGGTTGACCGGCAGCAGCGGCAGGTTGATCGGCTCGTTGATCAGCGGAGGCAGGGCGACGGCTCCTGTCAGTTCACAGGCGAAGAAGTTGAACCAGGAGCCGTAGTCGGCGGTGCGGGTCAGCGCGGTCACCTTCTGCGGCAGGAACTGGATGAAGTGCTCGATGATCGGCTGGCTGTCGTTGAGGTTCTTCGTCAGCGTGCCGAGCGCCGCGATGTCCTGCTTGAGCGGCTCGCGGGCTTCGCCGAGCAGCCCGGACGTCGTCTGCGCCAGATTCCCGAGCGAGTCGATGGCGTCGCCGATCGGCTCGCGGTCCGCGGCCAGCCCGGAGACCAGCTGCTGCAGTTTGACGATCAGGTCGTTCAGCTGCGGCGTATGCGCGTTGACCGTGTCGAGCACCGAGTTCAGGTTGTCGATGACCTCACCGATCACCTGGTCCTTGTCGGAGATCGTGGTCGCCAGCGACGCGGTGTGCTGCAGCAGGCTTTCGATCGTGCCGCCTTCACCCTGCAGGACCTGGATGACCTCGTAGGACAGCTTGTTGATGTCGTCCGGGTTGAGCGCGGTGAACAGCGGCTTGAACCCGTTGAACAGCTGCGTCAGATCGAGCGCCGGCGTGGTCCGCTCCAGCGGGATGTTCCCACCCGGTGCCAGCGTCTTGCCGGAGGAGTCGGTGCCCTGCCCGAGCGAAAGGTAGCGCTGGCCGACCAGGTTCCGGAACTTGATCTGCGCGGTCACCCCGGCGGGCAGTTTGCGGCCGGCGTCCACCTCGAACTCGATCTCGGCCTGGCGCCGGTCGACGATGCGGACCTCCTTGACCTGCCCGACCCGGACGCCGGCGATGCGGACGTCGTCGTTGGGCAGCACCAGGGTCGCGTCGCTGAAGCGCGCCTTGTAGGCGGTGGTGCTGGTGGTGTTGATGTTGGCGATGCTGATCCCGAGGATCGTCGTGAACAGCACGGTGACCACGACGAAGGCGCAGAGCTTGATCAGCGGTGCGAGCAAACCCCTCATGCCTTCCCCCCGTCTGCGCGCGATCGCGATCGCGCAGCCAGGCCGCGCCTACCAGCCACAACCGGCGGTCGCGCGGAAAGGGCGGCCTGCCTCCGCGATAGCGAGGCCTCCGGCCAGAACGCGCGCGTGTCGATCACCTTTTCGACAAGGGGAGCAACTCCCATTCCAGTCATCGGACGTGCACCTCCGCTCCCCGGTAGAGCGGACCGACGAGCAGCGAGCCCCAGCCGGGCACGTCCGAGGCGGACATGCCGACCTGCGGGGCGACCAGCTGCGCGAGGAAGTCCGACTCCGACGTGCTGAAGGTCGGGTTACCGGCGGGCGCGCCGCCGCCGTTGCCGTTGTAACCGCCGAAGTTCGCGAAGTTGTTGGACGGCGAGAGACCGTCGTTGGTCGACCGGGCGGGGGCCTTGTGCGTGGTGCCGTCCTGGATCGGGCCGTCCGGCGGGTCCTGCGGGAACGGGTCCGGGAACTGCTTGAGGTCGTAGCAGCGCGGGCCGCGTTTGTCCTCGAACTTCGGCTCGTCCTTGCCGGGCAGGTACGGGCCGCGGTTGACGGTGATCTCGATGGTCGCGTGCAGACCGGGCCGGTTGGTGCCCTTGCCCAGCGCCTGGTCGATCTTCGGCAGGACGTCGGCCATCTGCCCGATCACGCACGGGTACTCCGGCGCGTACTTCGCCAGCAGTTCCGCCGTCGGGCGGGCGCTGTCGGCGAGACGGATGAGGTTGTCGCCGTTGTTCTGCAGGAAGGTCTGCAGATCGACCGAAGCCTGGGTGACGCTGCCGTAGAGGTTCTGCAGGTTCAGCTTCTGGTCCACCACGGTGCGCGTGGTGGTGCTCAGGTTGTCCAAGGTCTGCACCAGATCCGGGGCGACGGCGTTGAGGTTGTCCGAGAACTCCGCCAGCTCCTTGAGGTTCCGCTGGAGCTGGGGCTCGTGCGGGTTCAGGTCGCCGACGTACGTGCCGAGCTGGGCGAGGGTGTCGCCGAGCTGGTCACCGCGGCCGTTGAGCGCGGTGGAGATCGCCGAGAGCGTGCTCGAAAGCTTCTGCGGCTGGACGGCCTGGAGCACCGGCATCAGATGGGCGAAGGCCTGCTCCAGTTCGACCGCGCTGGACGTGCGGTCCTGGGTGATCACGTCGCCCTCGGCGATCGTCTTCACCGAAGGGGCGTCCGGGATTTCGAGGGAAACGAAACGCTCACCGAACAACGTCTTCGGCAGGAATCGCGCGGAAACGTTCTGGGGGATCAGTTTCGCCGACTCCGGATTCAGCGCGAGCGTGAGTTCGGCGCCGTCCGGCGTCGCGGCGATGTCCTTCACCGAACCGACGATGAGACCGCGGACCTTCACGTCGGACTGCTTCAGCAGCTGGTTCCCGATGCTGCTCGACTGGAGCTTCACACTCACCACGGGGGTGAACGCCTTTTCGTACAGCGCGATGCTCAGCGCCACTCCGCCGATGAGCACGGCGACAAGCAGCAGGCCCAGCAGCCTCCGCCGGACTGTCGCGATCATCCTGCGATCCTCACCGTGACGTCGGTTCCCCAGATCGCGAAACCGATGAAGAAGTTCATGACGGACACCGTGACGATGCTCAGCCGGACCGCCTTGCCGACGGCCACACCGACACCGGCCGGGCCACCGGTGGCCCGGTAACCGAAATAGCAATGGGACAGGATGATCAAGACGCTGAACAACAGCACCTTGATGAACGAATAGAGCACATCCTGTGGAGGTAGGAAGAGGTCGAAGTAATGGTCGTAGGTACCCGCTGACTGGTTGTAGATGTAGATAACGACCAACCGGGACGCCAGATACGAACTCAGCAGGCCGATGACGTACAGCGGGATGACCGCGACGAAACCGGCGATGATCCGCGTGGTCACCAGGTACGGCAGGCTCGGCACGCCCATGACCTCGAGCGCGTCGATCTCCTCGGAGATCCGCATCGCGCCCAGCTGGGCGGTGAACCCGGCGCCGACCGTCGCCGACAGCGCGAGGCCCGCGACCAGCGGCGCGATCTCACGGGTGTTGAAGAACGCGGTCAGGAACCCGGTGAAGGCCGAGGTGCCGATCGAGTTCAGCGCCGAGTAGCCCTGAAGGCCGACGAGGACACCGGTGAACAGCGTCAGGCCGACCATCACGCCGACCGTGCCGCCGATGACCGCGAGCGAGCCGGAACCGAAGCTCACCTCGGCCAGCAACCGCAGGACCTCTTTCATGTAGCGGCGCAATGTCCGCGGCGTCCACAGCAAAGCGCGGCCGTAGAAGGACATCTGGTCGCCGAGGTTGTCCAGTGTCTGCAAAGGACGGTTGGCGATCCGCTTGGCGCCCTGGAGGAAGGTCATGCGTCAGTCCAGCTTTCCGGGCACGATCTGCAGGTAGATCAGCGTGATCACGAAGTTCACCACGAACAGCATGAGGAACGTGATGACCACAGCCTGGTTCACCGCGTCCCCGACGCCCTTCGGGCCGCCGGACGGGTTCAGTCCCCGGTAGGAGGCGACGACCGCGGCGATGAAGCCGAAGATCAGCGCCTTCAGCTCGCCGACCCAGAGGTCGGGAAGCTGGGCCAGTGCGGAGAAGCTCGCCAGGTACGCGCCCGGCGTCCCGCCCTGGAGGACGACGTTGAAGAAGTAGCCGCCGAGCACGCCGATGACGCTGACCATGCCGTTCAGCAGGAGCGCCACCAGCATCATCGCGAGCACGCGCGGCACGATCAGCCGCTGCACCGCGGAGACGCCGAGCACCTCCATGGCGTCGATCTCTTCACGGATCGTCCGCGCGCCGATGTCGGCGCAGACGGCGCTACCGCCGGCGCCCGCGACCAGCAGCGCGGTGACCAGCGGACTGGCCTGCTGCACGGTGGCGAGCACCGACCCGGCGCCCGTGTAGGACTGGGCGCCGAGCTGGCGGGCGAGCGAACCGAACTGCAGCGAGATGACCGCGCCGAACGGGATCGCGACGAGCGCCGTCGGCAGGATCGTGACGCTCGCGATGAACCAGGCCTGCTGGATGAACTCCCGCAGCTGGAACGGGCGCTGGAAGATGCCACGAACGATGTCGAGGCCGAGAGCGAACAGGTTCCCGGTCTCGCGCAACATGCCGATGCCGGGAATCTTCGCCGATGAAGCGGGAGAGCTCACGCGCCACCTGACCCCGGATCATGTGGCCGCATGCGGTGGTTGCCCGGTCTCCCCGGATGCGGGATGGAGGCGACCTGGTCGTCGGGCAGCTGCCCCTGGTGGTGGTTCGGCATGGAGCCGTCACTCTGCTGTGAACGGTGTCCCGCGGCGGCGAGGCGCTGCGGGCGGACGCCGTAGTGCTGCTGCTCCTCCGGGGAGAGCGACTCGATGATGCTCTGCTGGGCTTCGTGCGGGAGACCGCCGAGGATCTGCATGACGCGGTCCTTGCGGCGGACCGCGCCCATCCGCGTCGGCACGCCGGGCGTCGGCTGCATCTGCGGCGGCACCCCGCTGACGTCCTCGACACCGCCCGAGTGGTGACCGGCCTCGAACATGGCGCGCTCGGCGGCGAGCTGGGCCGAGTCCTTTTCCTCGCTCATGCCGATGGGGCCGTCCATCTTGCCGTTGAGGAACTGCTTGACGACCGGCTCCTCGCTGGTCAGTAGCACCTCGCGCGGACCGAACATGACCAGTTCCTTGCGGAAGAGCATGCCCAGGTTGTCCGGGACGGTGCGGGCGAGGTTGATGTTGTGCGTGACGATCAGGAACGTCGCGTCGATCTGCGCGTTGACGTCCAGGAAGAGCTGGGAGATGTAGGTGGTGCGGACCGGGTCGAGGCCGGAGTCCGGCTCGTCGACCAGGATGATCTGCGGGTCCAGCACCAGGGCGCGGGCGAGGCCGGCGCGCTTGCGCATACCGCCGGAGATCTCGCCGGGCAGCTTCTTGTCGGCGCCGTTGAGACCGGTCATCTCGAGCTTCTCGAGCACGATCCGGCGGACCTCGGTCTCCGACTTCTTCGTGTGCTCCCGCAGGGGGAACGCCACGTTGTCGTAGAGGTTCATCGAGCCGAAGAGCGCGCCGTCCTGGAAAAGGACGCCGAAGAGCTTGCGCACCTCGTAGAGCTGGTGTTCGGAGCACGTCACGATGTCGACGCCGTTGATCATGCACCGGCCCTTGTCGGGCTTGAGCAGACCGATCATCGACTTCAAGAAGACGGACTTACCGGTTCCGGACGGACCGAGCATCGCCGAAACCTCGCCCGGAGGCAGGGTCAGCGTGACGTCCCGCCAGATGGCCTGCTTACCGAAGGACTTGCTCAGACCTTCGATGACCACCTCGGCACCCATCGCACCTCCAGGAGCTGTTCCGCGTCGTCGCGCACTGCCTTCCCGTCCCACTGGCTCGGGAGGGCGCATGCGTCCGCGCAGCGATACCCGCGTCAACCAGGTGCAACGAGCTGAGTGCGAACAGGTTACTCACCAGTTTTCTTTTCTGGCCAGACCCGCGGGTAACTTTTCGCGCAGCCCGCTCCGGCCCGTGCACCGCTAGCGGCACCGTAGTGCACGTCACCCCACAGCGCAGATCCACAACTCGGCCCGTTCCCAGGTCGGGGCGGTTTCGTGTCGCGATTAGGGGGCTAAACGCAGGTCAACCCCCTCCCGTCCGCGCACCCCCGGCCCCCTCCGCCCCGGCCTCCCGAAGCGCCTTTAGCGGGCTAAACGCGATCCGGTGCCCTTGGGGCACTCAGGTGCTTAGCGTGGCTACGCGTCGCGATTAGGGGGCTAAACGCACTCGGGCCAGCCGGGGTGCGAACAGCGAAGGGGCGGGCATCCGTGTGGATGCCCGCCCCTTCGACGGTGCTGCGGTAGGCGCTGACGCGCCCGAGATCACTTGATGGCGATCTTGGCGCCCGCGGCCTCGAGCTTCTCCTTGGCGGCCTCGGCGGCCTCCTTGTCGACCTTCTCCAGGAGGGCCTTGGGAGCGGCCTCGACCAGCTCCTTGGCCTCCTTCAGGCCCAGGCCCGAGACGACCTCACGGACGACCTTGATGACCTGGATCTTCTTCTCACCAGCGGACTCGAGGACGACGTCGAACTCGTCCTGCTCCTCGACCGGCGCGGCAGCGGCGGCACCCGGGCCGGCGGCGACGACGGCAGCCGGGGCGGCCGCGGTCACGTCGAAGGTGGTCTCGAATTCCTTGACGAACTCGGACAGCTCAAGAAGGGTGAGCTCCTTGAAGGCGTCGATCAGCTCGGTGGTGCTCAGCTTCGCCATGGTGGCTTTCCTCTCTGAAACGAACTAAAAGTTCGGGGTGGGGGGTGTTCAGCTCTCGGCGGGTGCTTCGGCTGCTTCGGTACCGGCGTTGCGCTGCTTGTCCTCCAGCGCGGCAGCCAGGCGAGCGACCTGGGACGCCGGCGCCTGGAACAGCGCGGCGGCCTGGGACAGCTTCGCCTTGAACGCGCCCGCCGCCTTGGCGAGCAGGACCTCACGGCTGTCGAGATCGGCGATCTTGTTGATCTCGTCCACGGACAGCGTCTTGCCGTCCATGAAGCCGCCCTTGATCACAAGCGCGTTGTTGTCCTTCGCGAAGTCGCGAAGCGCCTTCGCGGCGTCAACAGCTTCACCTTCGACGAAGGCGATGGCGGTCGGGCCGACGAACAGGTCTTCAAGGCCCTCGATACCCGCGTCCGTGGCGGCACGCTTGACGAGGGTGTTCTTCGCGACCCGGTACTTGGCACTGGTGCCGAGAGCGCGGCGCAGCTGGGACAGCTGGGACACGGAGAGGCCTGTGTACTGGGTAACGACTGTGGCCGAGCTGCTGCGGAAGCTCTCCGCGATCTCGGCGACGGCCGCCTCCTTGTCGGGCTTCGCCATGGTCGCCTCCTCTCTTGGCTAGTGGTCCACTGGCCTTGAGAGCCCTGAAACGACGAAACGCCCCAGCGCAGACAGGCGCGGGGCGTCAGGGCACGCGACGAAAACGTCGCGGCGAGCCTCGTTCCTCCTGCGCGGGTCGCCCGCCCTAGCGGGGCCTTCGTTCTCCAGGCCAGATGACCAGGAGAAGACCAGCGGTCTTCGGTAGAACCTTGACAAGAGTACGCGACCCCGTTTCACCTCCGGCGGCACCCCCTCCCAACTCGCCTTTTTCGAGCTCTGCGCGCGTCAGCGCATCCCTTGAGGGTGGTGGCGGGGGCATGGATGGAGGGCTAAACGCGACCGGCGGAGTGCATCGGGGGGTTCGCGGGGCATCATGGTGACGTGGCGGAGCAGCGTGATGACGGAAAGCCGGGCAGCGAGCCCGGCACGGACATCGAGCCCAAGGCGGGAGGTCAGCCCGCGCCTCAGCTGAACGACGAGCAACTGCGCCAGTTCCAGCAGTTTCAGCAGTTCCAGGACTATCTGAAGTTCACCGAGGCGCAGCAGCAGGGCCTCGTGCCGTCACAGCCCAGTCAGCCCGTGACCCAGCACTACGCCGCGCAGCCGCCTGCGCCTCCGGGACCGCCTCCCGGTGAGCTCGTCCCGGCTCCTCGACCGCGGTTACCGCGCTGGCTGCGACGCCTGGGTGGGAAGGTCCTGGCCTGGGTGATCGTGATCGTGCTGATCTGCGTCGGAGCCACCATCGTCTACCGGCAGTTCTTCCCCAGTGACGCCGGGCAGACCACTGCGGAATTCGTGCAGGGCGGCGGCGGCAAACACCACACCAACCAGGTGCTTTCGACCAACCCGTGGGAGGCCGTACGGGCCATCTACGACACGATCGGCAAGCCGTACCCGCCCGCCACCCGGGTCGAGAAGGTCTGCCTGTCGATGAGCGAACAGGCGCAGGCCCAGTTCGCCCGGAACCTCGGCTACCCGGACTGCGCCACCGCCGTCCCGGCCTTGAACGCCAAGGTCACCGACATCACGCCGTACATCTACGCCGTGCGCCCGATGTCGAGCGTGGTCCCGCGCCAGAACCTGACTATCCATTCGTGCTGGTACAGCATCCGCGGAGGTCCCCTGCTGGGCAGCTTCACCCTGCAGGAAGTCGAGATGGGCCAGTGGCTGATCACCGGGCACGCGAACTCCCCCCAGCCCTGCCCGGCCCCGCCCACCGGCAACTGACCTGGGCCTTCCTACCGCCGGATCGCGATTAGGGGGCGAAACGTACGTGCCCGCCGGATCGCGATTAGGGGGCTAAAGTCGACGCGGGTCAGAGGTCGTGCGCGGTCAGGAAGGCCGCCAGCGTGGAGCCGAAGGCGGGGTGCATGACGGCCGTCATGTGATCGCCGGGGACGCGGACGAGGCGCGCGCCGGCGATGGCGGCGGCCAGGCGTTCGGGCTCGGCGGCCAGCGGGTCGGTGTCCCCGGCCAGGATCAGGGTCGGCACGGAGATCGCCGTCAGGTCCAGTTTCGGGTTCGCGGTCCCGCGCGCGACGGCGGCCAGCGCGACCCGGTCGGCGCGCAGGGCGTCCGCCAGAACCCGGAAAGGCGCCGAAGACGGCGGAAGCGTCGCCGGATCCTCCGAAAGCAGCGCTTCACTGATCGCGTCCGGCGTGACCACTCGTGTGTCCACGCCCCCGAAGTCGACGATCCCCGAGCCGACCCCGCCGATCGCGAGGCACCGGATCCGCGGGTCGGCGGCCACCGCGCCGAGCGCGATCATCGCGCCCATCGAGTAGCCGACCATCGAAACCTCGTCGAGGCCCAGCTCGTCCAGCAGCGCCGACACATCGCGGACCATCGCGTCGTCGGCGTAGCTCGCCTCGTCGTGCGGTTTCGCCGACCGGCCGTGCCCACGCGCGTCGAGGCTGATCACGGGCAGTCCCGCGTCCTGAAGGGTGTCGACGACGCCGGGTGCGATCCAGTTGGCGTTCGTGTCCGCGGCGAAGCCGTGCTGCAGCAGCACTGGACGCCCTTCGCCTTCCCAAGCGGTGTACCTCAGCTGGAGCCCGTCGAACGACGCGAAGGTAGGCATCCCTCCAGCAAACACGAAGAAGGGGCGGCCCCGCCGTAGCGGGACCGCCCCTTTCTCAGTGATGTCTAACTCAGACTCACGCTTCCTCGGAAAGGAGGTTGCGGGTCCGGGCGGGGTCGACCGGGATACCCGGGCCCATCGTCGTGGAGACGACGACCTTGCGCAGGTAGCGGCCCTTCGCCGACGACGGCTTGGCACGCAGGATCTCGTCCAGCGCGGCCGCGTAGTTCTCCACCAGCTTCTCGGTGTCGAACGAGGCCTTGCCGATCACGAAGTGCAGGTTGGCCTGCTTGTCGACGCGGAAGTTAATCTTACCGCCCTTGATGTCCGCCACGGCCTTCGCGACCGCGGGGGTCACGGTGCCGGTCTTCGGGTTCGGCATCAGGCCACGCGGGCCGAGGATGCGGGCGATGCGGCCGACCTTGGCCATCTGGTCCGGCGTCGCGATCGCGGCGTCGAAGTCGAGCCAGCCACCCTGGATGCGCTCGATCAGTTCGTCCGTGCCGACCACGTCCGCGCCGGCGGCTTCGGCCTCGGCGGCCTTGTCACCAACGGCGAAAACGATGACGCGGGCGGTCTTACCGGTGCCGTGCGGCAGGTTCACGGTGCCGCGGACCATCTGGTCGGCCTTACGAGGGTCGACACCGAGGCGCATGGCGACCTCGACGGTGGCGTCCATCTTCGACTTGGAGGTCTCCTTGGCCAGCTTCGCGGCCTCGAGCGGGGCGTACAGCCGCTCGCGGTCCACCAGCTCGAGGGCCTGACGGTAGGCCTTGCTGTGCTTGGTCATGCTTCTGTCCTCAACTCTTCAAAACGGATCAGTGTGGTGTTGGAGCCGGCACTGGCTCTCCCACGTGGTGCTGGAAAGAACAGCGTCAGTCGACGACCGTGATGCCCATCGAGCGGGCGGTGCCCGCGATGATCTTCGCGGCCTGGTCGACGTCGTGCGCGTTCAGGTCGGATTCCTTGGTCTTCGCGATGTCGCGGACCTGGTCCCAAGTGACCTTGGCGACCTTGGTCTTGTGCGGCTCGCCGGAGCCCTTCTCCACGCCCGCGGCCTTCAGCAGCAGCTTCGCGGCCGGCGGCGTCTTGAGCTTGAAGTCGAACGAGCGGTCTTCGTACACGGAGATCTCGACCGGGACGACGTCCCCGCGCTGCGACTCGGTCGCGGCGTTGTAGGCCTTGCAGAACTCCATGATGTTGACGCCGTGCTGACCCAGCGCGGGGCCGACCGGCGGCGCGGGGTTGGCCGCACCCGCCTTGATCTGCAGCTTGATGATCGCCGCAAGCTTCTTCTTCTTGGGTGGCATTTCGTTTGTTCCTTCTTACTGACTTGAGTCCCCCGCACACCTGCCAGTACGCGGGGACTGCCGGCCGTCTGGCGGCCGTCAGATCTTGGAGACCTGGTTGAACGACAGCTCGACCGGGGTCTCCCGGCCGAAGATCGACACCAGGACCTTCAGCTTCTGCCCGTCCACGTTGACCTCGGAGATCGTCGCGGGGAGCGTCGCGAACGGACCGTCCATGACGGTGACCGACTCGCCGATCTCGAAGTCGACCTCGACCGCGGGGCCGCCCAGCTGCGACTCCGACGCGGCGGCCTCGCCCTTGCCGGACTTGGCGGGCGCGGCGGCCTCGACCTTGGGCGCGAGGAACTTCAGCACCTCTTCGACCGTCAGCGGCGAGGGACGCGACGTGGCACCGACGAACCCGGTGACGCCCGGCGTGTTGCGCACCGCGCTCCACGAGGCGTCGTTCAGGTCCATCCGGACCAGGATGTAGCCGGGCAGCACCTTGCGCTGCACCTGCTTGCGCTGGCCGTTCTTGATCTCGGTGACCTCTTCGGTCGGGACCTCGATCTGGAAGATGTAGTCCTCGACGTCCAGCGTCTGAGTACGGGTCTCGAGGTTGGTCTTCACCTTGTTCTCGTAGCCCGCGTACGAGTGCACGACGTACCACTCACCGGGAGCGGCGTTGAGTTCCGCGCGCAGCTTCTCGACCGGGTCGAGGTTCTCGTCGACCTCGGGCTCGGCCTCGGCGGCGGTGTCGTCGGCTGCGGTGTCGTCGGTCTCGTCGGACGCCTCTTCGGCCTCCGCGACATCTCCGGCTTCGTCGACCTCGTCGCCTGCGGCGGGCACCTCGACGGAGTCCAGGTGCTCGGACTGCTCGTCGCCGAGTGCCGCGTGCACCTGCTCGTCGGAAAGCTCGGTCAGCTCATGACCGGCTGCTGTGCCGTTGTCGGAGGTCACGTTCCGTCCTCTCAGTTGATCGGTTGCCGTGGCGCAGGCCACCGTGCGGTGCGCTCAAGCACCGCGACCGGCTGCCTCAGCTGCCGAAGACGGCACCGACGACCTCTTTGAAGGCCAGGTCGAGGCCGCTCACCAGCGCCACCATGAACACCACGAAGACCAGCACCACCGCGGTGTAGGTGACCATCTGCTTGCGGTTCGGCCAGATGACCTTGCGCAGCTCGGCCCAGACTTCGCGGATGAAGCGCATCAGCCGGGCGAAGATCGACGCCTGCTTCGGCTTGCGGTCGCGCTTCGGAGTCGCCGCGCCCTTGGCGTCCTTGGACTTCTCGGTCTTGTCCCCGGCCTTCGCCTTGCCGGCGGGGCGGGTCTTGTCGTCCGACTTGGCGTCGGCCTTCCCGGACGGGCGCGCGGACGCACGGCGCTCACGCCGGGCAGCGGCGGTCACCGGGCGGGACTGTTCGTCGGGCTTCTGCCCGGCGTCGTCCTTCGCCTTATCACCGCTGGCGTCGCTGTCGCTCACGACCACTCCTCCGCCTTCACCAGTTCGCTTACGCAGGGGTGACAGGACTTGAACCTGCAACCTGCGGTTTTGGAGACCGCTGCTCTGCCAATTGAGCTACACCCCTTTGGAGCTCCGATGGTCTGGAGCTCCCGAGGACGCATTCCATCGTCCCCACCGCCGTGGCGGGGATGACCGTAGTGCGTTCCGAGACCAGAAGTCTACGGCAACCCCCGAACAGCTTCGCAACCGCGCCCCTCAAAGGCGGCGCGGAGCAGCCTTCCGTGAGGAAACTCCCCCACGGCCGACCCCATGATCGTGCCACGATGTCGCCATGAGCGCTCCCGCACCCTCGCCTTCGCCGGCTTCACGCGTCTCTGCCCGCATCGGCGGCATCACGCCGTCGGCCACGCTGGCCGTCGACGCGAAGGCCAGGGAGCTCAAGGCGCAGGGCCGTCCGGTGATCGGGTTCGGCGCCGGGCAGCCGGACTTCCCGACCCCGGTCAACGTGCTCGAAGCCGCCGAGGCGGCCGTCCGGGACAGGGTGAACCACGGCTACACGGCCGCGGGCGGGCTGCCGGAGCTTCGCGAGGCGATCGCGGCGAAGACCGTCCGCGACTCCGGGTTCGAGGTGGACCCCGGCCGCGTCCTGGTGACCAACGGCGGCAAGCAGGCGGTCTACTCGGCGTTCGCGACGCTGCTCGACCCGGGCGACGAGGTACTGCTCCCCGCGCCGTACTGGACGACCTACCCGGAGTCGATCGTCCTCGCCGGCGGCGTCGGAGTGCAGGTGACCGCGGACGAGACAACGGGTTACCTCGTCACCGTCGAGCAACTCGAAGCCGCCAGGACGCCGCGCACGAAGGTGCTGCTGTTCGTCTCGCCGTCGAACCCGACAGGCGCGGTGTACCCGCGCGAACAGGTCGAAGCGATCGGGCGCTGGGCGCACGAGAACGGCCTCTGGGTCATCACCGACGAGATCTACGAGCACCTGGTCTACGACGGCGCCGAAGCGCCTTCGATGCCCGTCCTGGTCCCGGAACTCGCCGACCGGACGATCGTCCTCAACGGGGTCGCGAAAACGTACTCGATGACCGGCTGGCGAGTGGGCTGGTTGCTCGGTCCACAGGACGTGGTCAAGGCGGCGACGGCGTACCAGTCGCACTTGTGCGGCAACGTTTCGAACGTCGCGCAGCGGGCCGCGCTGGCGGCCGTGAGCGGTCCGCTCGACGCCGTTTTCGCGATGCGCGACGCGTTCGATGCACGGCGCAAGACCGCGCTTTCGCTGCTTTCCGGGATCGAGGGAGTGGGAACTCCCGTGCCACTCGGCGCCTTCTACGTCTATCCGTCGATGAAAGCCTTGCTGGGCAAGGAGATTCGCGGTGAGCGGCCGGCCGACACGGTGGCGCTGGCCGATCTGATCCTGCGCGAGGCCGAGGTCGCCGTGGTGCCCGGCGAAGCGTTCGGGACACCCGGGTACTTCCGGATTTCCTATGCCCTGGCCGAAAAGGATCTCACCGAGGGAATCACCCGGATGGGCCGGCTGCTCGCGGAAGCACGGTGACCGTGATGCGCCTGGGAATCGCCCTTCCGCAGTACGGCCCCCTGGCGTCCATGGACGCTGTCACCGGCTTCGCGACGGCCGCCGAAGAACTCGGATACGAGTCCTTGTGGGTCGGGGATCGGGTGCTGGCCCCGGTTTTGCCGTCGGACTTCTACCCCGGCGGCACCCCGGAACGGCCGTATCCGCCCGAATTCGTCACCTTCGCCGATCCGCTGATCCTGCTGACGGTGGCCGCGAGCGTCACGAAGAAGGTCCGGCTCGGCACCAGCACGCTCACCGGAACGGTGTATCCGGCCGTGGTCCTCGCCCGGATGCTCACTTCGCTGGATCAGGTGAGCGGCGGACGGCTGGACGTCGGGCTGGGCACCGGCTGGCTACGCGACGAGTACACCGCGACAGGTACCCCCTGGAAGGGCCGCGGCGCGCAGCTGGAGGAGCTTCTGGAAATCCTACGAAAGTTCTGGACTGAGGACCCTTTCGAGCACGAAGGCGAGCGCTGGCGGATCCCCGCGTCGAAGGTGGGGCTGCGGCCGGCACAGCGCCCGCATCCGCCGGTGTTGCTGGGCGGAGGGTCGGAGGCGGCGCTGGACCGCGTCGGACGCCGAGCGGACGGCTGGCTGCCCGCCGGCCTGCCCGCGCCCTACCTCGCGAAGCTCTGGGCGACCGTGGTGAGTTCGGCCGAGAAGGCGGGCCGCGATCCCGGTGCGCTGCGACGGGTGCTGCGGATCAATCCGAAGCCGGGCACCGCCCTCAAGGAGGTCGCGGCGAAGCTGGACGAGGCCGCCGAAACCGGGATCACCGAGGCTTTCGTCGACCCGCATTACCTCGCGCGGGACGTCGGCCATGCCCTCGATCTCGCCGCTGAGCTGCGCGAACTCGTCCCGAAAGGCTGAAGGCCCTCCCCCGGAGGGAAGGGCCTTCAGGGAGGGCAGGGGTCAGGATTCGCCGTCGGCGAGCTGAACGAGTGCGTGGGCCTTCGCGGCGTACTTCCAGTTGCCGAGGTCCCGGACGGTCTTGATCTTGAGTTCCGCGAGGAGTTCGTCGTGCTTCTTGGTCAGGCCTTCGAGCGCGGACGGCGGGGCGTCCAGCAGCTCGTTGATGCCTTTGTCCTCCCACGCCTTGTCGACCAGCTTGTTCAAGTTCAGGCTCACGTCTTCGCCTTTCCTCGGGTCTGGGTACGTGCCCACCCTGAACGTGATCCACGTCTCAGGCAACCGGTGATCACCCGTTCACGCGTAATTCACCGACGGTCGGACCAATGACAAGAGTGACCTGGGTCGCGTACAACGAACGGGTGACACAGCGGAGAACTGGCGGCGGCTGCCTGTTCCTGGTGATCGTGTTGTCCGTCCTGGGGATCGCTTACCACCTGTGGGAGCGTGGGACATCGGTGACACCTGCGGGGGTCACCACTTCGGATGGCGCGGGCCGGTATGTGGCTCTGGGTGACTCCTACACGGCGTCGCCGGGCACCGGACGGCCCGTTGGCGCGCCGGTGGGCTGCGACCGTTCGGACAACAACTACCCGAGCCTGCTCGCCGCGGCGCTGCGTCCGGCCGAGTTCGCCGACGTCAGCTGCGGCGGCGCCACGACCGAGCACCTCACCGGCGAGCAGAAGACCCGGGACGGCACGAACGCTCCGCAACTCGACGCGATCAATGGCGACACGACGCTGGTGACCGTCGGGATCGGCGGCAACGACGTGGGCTTCGCCGGCTTCGCGAGCCAGTGCACGACGCAGCACCAGACCGCTTCGCCCTGTAAGACCCGGCTGACCGCGGGCGGACGCGACCAGCTCGCCGAGCGGATCA
This sequence comes from Amycolatopsis sp. lyj-90, assembly GCF_046549035.1. Taxonomy (NCBI): domain Bacteria; kingdom Bacillati; phylum Actinomycetota; class Actinomycetes; order Pseudonocardiales; family Pseudonocardiaceae; genus Amycolatopsis; species Amycolatopsis sp. lyj-90. Next base: position 68,713 of record NZ_JAJPWP010000010.1, on the reverse strand, counting down.
CCGCCGCGGCGGACCGGCTCGGCGGAGTTCTGGACCAGATCCGCTCGAAGGCCCCCGAAGCGCGCGTCGTGGTCGTCGGGTACCCGACGGCGCTTCCGGACGACAACGCCGGCTGCTGGCCGGTCCTGCCGGTCGGCGAGGGGGACGTCGCCTACTTCCGCGACTCACTGGAGCTGCTGAACAGCACGCTGGAGGAGACGGCGAAGAAGCACGATGCGGGCTTCGCCGACATGTCGACCGCGAGCAAGGGGCGTGACATGTGCAGCGCCGCGAACCGGCGGTGGGTCGAGGGCCCCGCGCCGGCGGTCCCCGCGGCGCCGCTGCATCCGAACGCCCGGGGCGAGGAAGGCATGGCGGAGGTCATCGGGAAGCTGCTCAAGCTCGCTTAGCCAGGTCCGGCCTCGTGAGTGGTAAGGACGGTTCTAACCGCCCTTACCACTCACGAGCGTCAGGCGCGGACGACCGCTTGGGCCTTCCCGAGGACGGCCTTGCCGTCGAACTTGGCGGTGATGTCGATCCGCGCGGTGCCGTCGTCGTTGACCACGGCGACCTTCCCGGTGAACTCGATCGTCGCCGCGCCGTCGTTCGGCACGACCACGGGGCGCGTGAAGCGCGCGAAGTAGTCGACGAGGCGGCCGGGGTCGCCGAGCCAGTCCGTGACGAGCCTCGCCCCGAGAGCCATGGTCAGCATCCCGTGCGCGATGACGTCCGGCAGGCCGACCTCCTTGGCGAAGGCCTCGTTCCAGTGGATGGGGTTGAAGTCCAGCGAAGCGCCCGCGTAGCGCACCAGCTGGTCCCTGGTGACGTCGATGGTCAGCGGCGCCAGTTCTTCTCCGGCGGTGAACGTGCTCACGCGCCCTCCCCTCGGACCACGAGCTGGGCGTACGTGGTGGCGATCGGGCCGCCGTCGGCGCCGGAGATCTCGGCGCGCAGGTTGATGAAGTCGTTCCCGGCGCGGGTCATGATGTTGTCGATGTACGTGGTGAGCGACAGGACGTCGCCCGCGTGCACCGGCCGCGTGTAGGTGAACCGCTGGTCGCCGTGGACCATCCGCGAATAGTCGAGCCCCAGCTCGGGGTCGGAGACGATCGCGTTGATCGAAGCGAGGTTGATGATCGTGAGGAACGTCGGCGGTGCGATGACGTCGGGGTGACCGGCCGCCTTCGCCGCTTCAGTGTCGCGGTAGAGCGGGTTCGCGTCGCCGAGCGCGTCGGCGAACTCCCGGATCTTCTCGCGACTCACTTCATAGGTACTGGTCGGCGGGTATGCCCGCCCGGTGAACGACTGGTCCAAGGCCACCCGAGCAGGCTACCGAACCCGGAAATGCCCGAAGCCGCCCTGGTGACCAGGACGGCTTCGGGTGAGACTTTGTAGAACCGCCAGACGCTCAGCGGGTCTCTTTGTGAGTCCGGTGCGTACCGCAGTTCGGGCAGAACTTCTTCATCTCCAGGCGATCCGGGTTGTTGCGCCGGTTCTTCTTGGTGATGTAGTTGCGGTGCTTGCACTCCTCACACGCGAGCGTGATCTTCGGTCGCACGTCAGTGGCAGCCACAGCATTTCCTTCTCTACTAGGCCTGGGATACCCAGGATTACCGCGTAGCGGTGGCCGGACTTGAACCGGCGACACAGCGATTATGAGCCGCTTGCTCTGCCAGCTGAGCTACACCGCCCTTACATAACCCTAACCGCGACACGCTAGCGTGACGCGGTTGAGGTTGCGAGCCCCTTTACGGAATCGAACCGTAGACCTTTTCCTTACCATGGAAACGCTCTACCGACTGAGCTAAAGGGGCCTTGCCCTCTCGCGAGGACTTGGAAAGATTAGCAGGCCGTTTCAGCGGCCTTGAGAGGGGGGCAGGTTACCGCAAAACCTCAGGTCAGCAGGGTCAAGACGGTCTCGGAGTGTCGTCCCGGCGAGCGTGCCGTGCGGGCCTGCAGCCACGCCTCCAGACGGTCCTCCGGCAACGGCCGCGAGATGAGGTAGCCCTGTGCCACGTCACAGCCCATCGCCTCGAGCTGATCCCGCGCGACGTCCTCCTCGACACCCTCGGCGACGACCGTGAGGCCGAGCGAATGGCCCAGTTCGACGATCGAGCGCACGACGGCGAGGTCACCGAGGTCGGTGCCCATGCCGAGGACGAAGCTCTTGTCGATCTTGACCTGGTCGACCGGGAGCTGCCGCAGGTACGCCAGCGACGAGTAGCCGGTGCCGAAGTCGTCGACGGCGAGCACGATGCCCAGCGAGTGCAGTTCCCGCAGGATCGGCAGCGCCTTCTGCGGGTCGGACATCACGCCGGATTCGGTCAGCTCGAAGGTGAGCAGCTCGGGCGGGATGCCGAAGCGGTCGAGTTCGCGGGCGACCTTCGTCGGGAAGTCCTCGTCGGCCAGGTTCCGCACCGACAGGTTCACCGCGGCGGAGATGCGCAGTCCTTCGTCGAGCCACTTCCGTACACGCTTCAACGACTCTTCGAGCACGAAGGACGTCAGGACGCCGATGAGACCGGCCGCTTCGATCGCCGGGACGAACTCGTCCGGACCGAGCCTGCCGAACTCCGGATGCACCCATCGCACCAGCGCCTCGACACCCTGGATCTGCCGATTCGGCAGGGTGATCTTCGGCTGGTAGTGGACGCTCAGCTGGCCTTCTTCGAGCGACTGCCGGAACTGGGTGACCATCTGGAACCGGCGCATGAAGATCTGGCCCATGCTGGCCATGTAGCCGCGGACCTCTTCGCCGCCCTTGGTCGCGCGGACGGCGACGTCGGCGCGCTGCAGGAGCCCGTCGACGTCGACCTGGTCGTCGTCTTCCGCCGACGAGGTGGCGTAGCCGATCATCGCGTTGGCTTCGACGGAAAGCCGGTCCACCGGGTACGGGGCGACGAGTTCCGCGCGGAGCAGTTCCGCCGCGGCCTGGGCGCGTCCCGGCGCACAGCCGACGAGGAGCGCCGCGAAGGACGCGCCTTCGAGCCTGGCGAGCGGGACGTCGGGGCCGAGCGCGTCGCGGATCCGGCGGCCAGCGGCGATGACCATCCGATCGGCCCACACGTAACCGAGGGCGTCACTGACGGTGGAGAAGACGTCGAGATCGACCCGCAGGACGACCGCGTCGACCTGTTCCCGCAACGGTTCCTTGGCGACCTGACGGAAGCCCGGCCGGTTGAGCAGGCCGGTCAGCGGATCGTGGTAGGCGTCGTGGCGCAGGGTCGCGAGGAGGCGCCGGTTGTCCAGCGACGTCGCGAGGTGGCTGGCCATCGTGCCGAGGAGCTGGATGTCGTACTTGCCGAAACCACGCCAGCGGGACAGCCTGTCGTGCGCTTCGACGACGCCGAGGAGCTGGTTCGCGCTGCGGAGCGGGACGACCAGCGCCTCTTGGGCGCCGCGATCGAGCAACGCGGAGCGGACGTCGGGATTGGCTTCGGTGATCCGGAAGTGCCGGACGTGGGCGCCGGGCAGGCGCAGCAACGGGTCGTCGGCGGCCGGGTCGACGGGTGGCAGTTCGTCGCCCGCGACGACCATCCGCATGGTGTCCTTGGGTTCCAGGCGCAGCCTGAGCACGACACGGCCGGCGGCCAGCTGGTCTTTGATGCGCTCGGCGATGGTCGCCCACTCGCGGACGTCCACACCGCCGACGAGCTCGTCGGCCCGCCCGGCGGGACGCGCGGCGGCCTGCTGACCGGATCGCGCGACCATCAGGCTGACGTCGGACAGCGCTTCCATGTCGCGCTGTTCGCGAAGCAGATCGGAGTACGCCCAGTACAACGCCGTGAGCCCGAGGAAGACGGCCAGCACGAGCGGCCAGGCCTTCGGCGTCCCGGAAATGACCAAATAGCCGGAAAGACCGACCGAAGCGTTGACGAATCCGACGACGAGGATGCGGCCGGTCAGCCGGATCGCGGTGCTGACCCGCATGCGGCGGCGCAGGACGCGGACGGCGGCGAGCGCGAGCAGCGTGCTGACCAGCGGCGCGGTCAAAGTGCCTGCCAGCGCGGCGATCCAGGTCATGTCCTGCGCGCCGGAGGCCTGTTTCACCAGTCCTGCCACGGCGAACGCGCCGGTGATCTCCAGCAGGAACGCGCCGGCGTTGTAGAGCACCCTGCCCGCGACCTTGCGGGCCAGCAAGGTTCCGATGCCCGCCGCGAGATGCGCGGCGAGGACGACTTCGAAGGGAGCGACGAAGAATCCGATGACCAGGGGAATCTCGGTGAACGAGATCGTCCAGGAGATACCGCTGCGGACGTCGACGTTGATGCCGAGTTGTTCGGCCAGGAGGAACGCGAGCGCGAGGATCGGCCCGATCCACAACAGGTCGTCCGAGGCCTCGAAGTCCAGCCAGAGGCTGACCGCGGCCGCGGCGGCGATGCCCATGGTGAGTACCGCGAAGGTGTAGACGCGGAACCGTCGCTCGTCGGTACGAGCCTCCGTAACGGCGCCTCCCTTGCCCGGTGCTGCCTGTGCGGCGCTCACGGGCCTGCCGTTCGTGTCCGGCATCCGACCTTCCTTCCCGGCTGCCCAACCGGTCTTGTCCTACCGCGACCTCGGGGACGAGGGCAATACAGTACCCCGGAGGGCGTACCCAAGTCCCATTCGAGACAGTATGAGATCACCCCAGGGTTAACAATGGGCGCGTCGCGCTGACCTGCGTGGACCAAGGGGTGAAATGGGAGCGTTATTCGCGTTCCTTCCGACTACCGGAAGTCACCTGGCGCCACGGCCGAGCCAATGTCGTGAAGTTCCCTGCGGACCCGTCAGTAGGGGCTTGAATAGTCCTATGAATAGCCACGCCATCGCCGCCGGGCATGCCGAGCGGCTCGCCACCGTGGACGCCCTGCTCCCGGAAATGCCTGCACTGGAGCCTGTCGAGGGCTCCGTGTCACTCTCCGCGACAGAAGGCGACTCGGCCGCCGCCGGATTGTCGGTACGGACTGAAGCGGGCCCGGATTCTGTTGACTCTCCGTGGCGGGCCCTCGTCGAACATCGCCTCGAAGCGCGGCTCACCGGACCCCGCCCGGAAGCGGCCCTTGACGCATTACTCACCCGATGGGATGAACATCTGAAGGCGGTCGCCCCACCTGGGGATGTCGAAACCGCGGCGACCGTGGTGCGGCCCAGCCGCGATTCGCCCGGCTCGGCCGAATTGCTGCGCCGCGGATTCGCTCCGGTGCTGGTGATCGCGGTCCGCCCGGCCGACCGGCTGGCCGTGACGGGACCGCCCGCCACTCCCGGAGTGCACATCCGGCCCGCCGAAGCCGATGATCTCGAAACCGCCGTCGGACTCGAGCTGGAATTGCAGCGCTATGACGCGCAGTTCGGTTCGGTCACTTTGCGCGAGGGTGCGGAGGAAGCGATCACCGCGGACCTGTCGAAACAGCTGGAGCGGGAAAACCCGACGCTGTGGATCGCGGAGTTGTACGGGCGTGCGCTGGGCATGGTGCGGGTGCAGTTCCCCGACGAGACCTCATGGATCGGGAACCGGGTCGCGGCCGAGCGGGTCGGCTATCTGTCCTCGCTGGCGGTGGCCGAACCGGCGCGTTCGAGCGGGGTGGGGTCGGCGCTCGCGGCGCACGCGCACCAGATCTTCGACGAGTGCGGGACCGAAGCCGTGCTGCTGCACCACGCGCTGGCCAATCCGCGCTCGACGCCGTTCTGGTACGCGCAGGGCTACCGGCCGCTCTGGACGTACTGGCAGCGGCGGCCCGCGGTGCCCTGATCCCGATAGGCTGATCTTCGACGATCAGGGGGTTTCCGTGACGAGGGAAGATGACGCGGCCCCGGTGGCGCCGACCGGGGTCGACACCGAAAAGCCGTCCGCGGCGAGGATCTACGACTGGTATCTCGGCGGGACCCACAACTGGGCGGTCGACCGCGAGTTCGCCCGCGGGCTGGAACGCCAGTGGCGGTGGGTCAAACCGGGCGCGCGGCACAACCGCGAGTTCATGAACCGTGTCGTGCGCGCGGCGCTGAACGCGGGGATCAGGCAGTTCGTCGATCTGGGTTCCGGTGTCCCGACCGCCGGGAACGTGCACGAGATCGTCGAAGAAGAGCTGGAGCCGGGCGATACGGCGAAGGTCGTGTACGTCGACTACGAGCCGGTGGCGGTGGCGCACGCGGAGCTGATCCTCGAGCGGCACGAAGCGACCGACTGGGCCGGGATCGTGCACGCCGACATGCGGCGGCCGAAGGACGTCCTGCGGCATCCGGAGACGTTGCGGCTGATCGATTTCTCGCAGCCGGTGTGCCTGATGATGATGGCCGTACTGCATTTCGCCGGGCCGCACGACGATCCGCCCGCGCTGGTCGCGACCTACCGGAACGCGCTGGCGCCGGGCAGCTGGCTGGGGCTTTCGCACATGAGCTTCGGTGGCCAGACCGGCGAGGACGCGGACGGGCTGCGCTGGATGGTCGAGCAGTACCGGAAGACGAGCAACCCGGTGTGGATGCGGGACCGCGAGGAGATCGAACCGCTCTTCGGGGAGTGGCCGTTGCTGGAACCCGGCCTCGTCCACCTGCCCGACTGGCGGCCGGTGCGAGAGCTGCGGCGGGACGAACTGGGCGCCCGGCCGTTCGCCTGGTGCGGCGTCTCGGTCCACCCCTGACGTCCGACCTTTGCGCGGTGCGCGTCGCGTTTAGCGGGCTAAACGCGACGCGTTGGGGCGCGGAGGTCGGAGGGGTGGGGTGATCGCTGACGGCGAACAGCGGGAGGAAACAAACGGGTCGATCGGAGAGTTGAGCTAGGCAGACTCAACTAACCGAGGAGTGCACAGATGACCGACAACCGCCTCCTGCCCGTCCTCCCGCTCGATGACGACGTCGTGCTGCCGGGCATGATCGTCCCGCTCGACCTCGCCGACACGGAGACGCGCGCCGCGGTGGAGTCCGCCCAGGCCAACACGCCTGCCCAGGCTTCCTTCCCGGGGATCCGCTCCGGCACCGCCGCCAAGGCCGAGGTGCTGATCGTTCCCCGCGTCCACGGCGAGTACGCCGGACTCGGCACCATCGCGACGGTCGAGCGCATCGGCCGCGTGCCCGGCGGCAAGACCGCGGTACTGCTGCGCGGTACCCGCCGCGCCGTCGTCGGCCGCATCGCCGACGGTCCCGGCGCCGCCCGCTGGGTCCACGCCGAGCCCGCCACCGAGACCACCGACGACAACTCCGCGAAGCTCGCGACCGAGTACAAGAGCGTCGTCCTGGCGATCCTCCAGCAGCGTGGCGGCTGGCAGATGATCGACGCCGTCCAGGAGGTCGAGGATCCGTCCGCGCTCGCCGACCTCGCGGGCAACTCGTCGTACCTGAACACCGAGCAGAAGCTCGAACTGCTGTCCGCGCTCGATGTTTCGACCCGCCTCGAAAAGGCTCTGGAATGGAGCCGCGAGCAGCTCGCCGAACTCGAGGTCACCGACACCATCCGCAAGGACGTCCAGGAGGGCATGGAGAAGCAGCAGAAGGAATTCCTGCTGCGCCGCCAGCTCGAAGCGATCCGCAAGGAGCTGGGCGAACTCGACGGCACCGCCAACGACGACGACTACCGCGCCCGCGTCGAGGCCGCCGAGCTGCCGGACGCCGTCAAGAAGGCCGCACTGTCCGAAGTGGACAAACTGGAGCGGACGTCGGACCAGTCCCCCGAGGGCGGCTGGATCCGCACCTGGCTGGACACCGTCCTCGAACTGCCGTGGAACAACCGCACCACCGACGTCCACGACATCGCCGCCGCGCGCGAAATCCTCGACGCGGATCACGCCGGTCTCGACGACGTGAAGGAACGCATCATCGAGTACTTGGCCGTGCGCAAGCGCCGTGCGGAGTCGGGTCTCGGGCCGGTCGGCGGACGTCGTTCGGGTGCCGTGCTCGCGCTCGCCGGTCCTCCCGGGGTCGGCAAGACCTCGCTCGGCGAGTCCGTGGCGAAGGCGATGGGCCGTGAGTTCGTCCGTGTCGCGCTCGGCGGCATCCGCGACGAGGCCGAGATCCGCGGTCACCGCCGCACCTACGTCGGCGCGCTGCCCGGCCGGATCGTCCGCGCCATCAAGGAAGCGGGCTCGATGAACCCGGTCGTGCTGCTCGACGAGATCGACAAGGTCGGCGCCGACTACCGCGGCGACCCGACGGCGGCGCTGCTGGAGGTGCTGGACCCGGAGCAGAACCACACGTTCCGCGACCACTACCTCGAAGTCGAGCTGGACCTGTCCGACGTCGTGTTCCTCGCGACGGCGAACGCGCTCGAGACCATCCCCGGTCCGCTGCTGGACCGGATGGAGCTGGTCACCCTCGACGGCTACACCGAGCACGAGAAGGTCACCATCGCCCGCGACCACCTGCTCCCCCGCGAGCTGGACCGCGCGGGCCTCGGCAAGGACGACGTCACGCTGACCGACGACGCGTTCAGCCGCATCGCCGCCGAGTACACGCGGGAAGCCGGGGTGCGCAACGCGAACCGGACCATCGCGAAGGTGCTGCGGAAGGTGGCGACCAAGGTCGCGCTGGACGAGGCCGAGTTGCCGCTGACGATCGACGCCGACGGGCTCGAGACCTACCTCGGCCGCCCTCGGCACCTTCCGGAGTCTTCGCTGCCCGCGTCGACGCAGCGCACGTCGACCCCCGGCGTGGCGACCGGACTGGCGGTGACCGGCGCCGGCGGTGACGTCCTCTACATCGAGGCGTCGCTGGCGGATCCGGAATCCGGTTCGACCGGACTGTCGCTGACCGGTCAGCTGGGCGACGTGATGAAGGAGTCGGTGCAGATCGCGCTGTCGTACCTGCGTTCGCACGGCGCGGAGCTGGAACTCCCGGTCGGTGACCTGAAGGACCGCGGCATCCACGTGCACGTCCCGGCGGGCGCGGTGCCCAAGGACGGGCCGAGCGCGGGCATCACGATGACGACCGCGCTGGCGTCCCTGCTTTCGGGCCGGGTCGTGCGGTCGGACGTCGCGATGACCGGTGAGGTGTCGCTGACCGGGCGCGTGCTGCCGATCGGCGGGGTCAAGCAGAAGCTGCTGGCCGCGCACCGGGCGGGGATGAAGACGGTGATCATCCCGCAGCGCAACGAGCCGGACCTCGACGACGTCCCGGCCGAAGTGCTGGCCCAGCTGGACGTCCACGCGGTGGCGAACGTCCGCGAAGTGCTGGACATCGCGCTGGCCCCGGCGACGGCTCCGGTCGCCCAAGCGGCGTAACGGCGCGAGGCCGAAGCCCCGGATTCTGCCCAGGATCCGGGGCCTTCGGCGTCATCACCGCGATGGCGGATGCGCTCCACTCGACCGGATACTCCTCGCCATCGACATCGCCGAACAACGCGGCGGCGCCGCTCCGCACAACGAGGGAAATAGGGCCTGGTGAAGGGTCCCTACGAAAGTTCTCCCTCACCGGTGAATACGCCGCGAATTCACCTGGAAGTCCCGTTCCGCCCGTACTCTCCGATCCGCTCCTTCCCGCACCACCACATCAGCGGATGTCTCGGAGGCACGAGTGAAGCGACGGAATTTCCTGCGCGCGGCCGTGGTCGGCGCCGGCGTCACGGCGTTCGGAAACAGGCTTTCGGGGACGGCACTGGCCGCTCCCGCGCAGAACGGTCCCAGCCCGTACGGCGCGCTCCAGGCCGCCGACGCGAACGGGATCCAGCTGCCGGCGGGATTCACCAGCCGCGTCATCGCGCGCTCCGGCCAGCAGGTCGCGAGCACCGGTTACACCTGGCACAGCGCGCCGGACGGCGGCGCGGTGTTCGCCGACGGCAGCGGCTGGATCTACGTGTCGAACTCGGAGATCACCCCCGGCGGAGGCGCGAGCGCGGTCAAATTCGACGCGAGCGGGAACATCACCGGCGCCCACCGCGTGCTGGCGAACACCCGGCAGAACTGCGCGGGCGGCAAGACCCCTTGGAACACTTGGCTTTCCTGTGAGGAGGTCGACCTCGGGTTCGTCTACGAGTGCCAGCCGAACGGACCGGCCACGGCCGCCGTCCAACGGCCCGCGATGGGGAAGTTCAAGCACGAGGCCGCCGCGGCCGACCCGGTGCGCAAGGTCGTCTACCTGACCGAGGACACCTCGGACGGCTGCCTCTACCGGTTCGTCCCGACGACCTGGGGCAACCTCTCCGCCGGAACGCTGCAGGTGCTGAAGGCGGGCACGGCGACTTCGGGCAGCTTCACCTGGGCGAACGTGCCCGACCCGGACGGCTCGCCGACGGCCACGCGTAACCAGGTGTCCGGCGCGAAGCGGTTCAACGGCGGCGAAGGACTGCACTACGCCAACGACACCGCGTGGTTCACCACCAAGGGCGACAACCGCGTCTGGCAGCTGAACCTGACCACCGGCACCTACGAACTCGCCTACGACGATTCGCTGGTGAGCCCCGGTTCGGCACCGCTGACCGGCGTCGACAACGTCACCGGGACCTCGTCGGGCGATCTGTTCGTCGCCGAAGACGGCGGGAACATGGAGATCTGCATCATCACGCCGAACGACATCGTGGCGCCGTTCCTGCGGATCGGCGGCCAGAGCTCGTCGGAGATCTGCGGCCCCGCGTTCACCCCGGCCGGGAACCGGCTGTACTTCTCGTCGCAGCGCGGCACTTCCGGGTCGTCGTCCGGCGGGATCACCTACGAGGTGACCGGTCCGTTCCGCTCCTGAAACACGCGTACGGGGCGCCTGGATCCAGGCGCCCCGTACGGCTTCAGGCGTTGGTGCGGTTCTTTTCGCGGACGCGGCTGACGACGAAGAGGATCACCGCGACCGCGACGGCCGCGATCACGAAGTACTGGAAGAACCCGGCGTACTCCTCGACCAGGTGCCAGTTCTCGCCGAGGGCGTAGCCCGCCAGGACGAACACCGTGTTCCAGATCAGGCTGCCCAGCGTCGTCAGAGCCAAGAACCGCCAGAACGGCATGCGCTCGATCCCGGCGGGCAGGGAAATGAGGCTGCGGAAGATCGGCACCATCCGGCCGAAGAACACCGCCTTGGTGCCGTGCTTCTGGAACCAGGCCTCCGTCTTGTCGAAGTCGGCGGCCTTGACCAGCGGGATCTTCGCCATCCAGCGGCGCGTGCGGTCGCGGCCGAGCAACTGGCCGAGGTAGTACACGATGATCGCGCCGGCGACCGACCCGAAGGTCGTCCACACCAGCGCTTCCACCAGGGTGAACGTCCCCTGGCTGGCGGAGAACCCGGCGAGCGGCAGGACCAGCTCGCTGGGGATCGGCGGGAACAGGTTGTCCAGCCCGACGATGATCGCGGCTCCCGGACCTCCCAATGAGTCCATCAGCGATACCGCCCAGCCGGCGAGGCCGCCCATCGGTTCGCTGGCGGCTTGGGCGAGGAGGAGGTTCATGGCGGCCTTTCGTGGTCGTCTTCGGTTTCAACGAACGTACGAATTGCCCGAGTTCCGCACCCTGCGGTGAAGCGGCACAGATCACTGCGGAAAACCTCAGTACCGATCTCCGGTTACCCCGCTAGCCTGGCGTTATGCCTGTTCCGGCCGCCACGCGCCGCTACCTGCGCAAGATGCTCCGCGGCACGCTGGGCCTGGCCATCGGCTCCGCGACGGCGTTCGCCGAGTTCTTCTACGTCCTCTTCGGCGGCATCGCGCTCGCGATCCCCTCACTGCGGAGGCCCGTCTTCGCCGGCGCCCGCGTTCTGTCCGAAGTGGAGCGACGGCGGCTGGAGAGGTACCTCGGCGCCGAGAACGCGACCGACTACACCGGACGCCGTGCGATGACCTACCTCGTCCCGCGGTGCGTCGTCGGCCTGCTCGGCGCCGGGATCTTCGCCCTGATCCTCTGGGGCGCCCTCTCCGGCGCGATCATCGTGGTCCAGCTGTTCCACGGCGAGTCGCCCGGCGGCGGCGCGCCCTCGAGCTGGTACGACTTCATCACCATCGGCCTCTTCGGCGCCCTGCTCCTCTTCCTTGCCCTGCAAGGACTCGTCGGGATCGCGACGCTGGAACGCAGGCTGGCGAGGCACTTTTTCGGGCCCAGCGAGAAAGAGCAGCTGCGCCGCCGGGTTTCCGAACTCGCGACGAGCCGCGCCGAAGTGGTCGAAGCGGTCAACGGCGAGCGCCGCCGGATCGAACGGGACCTGCACGACGGCGTCCAGCAGCGGCTCGTCGCGCTCGGGATGCTGCTCGGCCGGGCACGGCGCACCAGCGATCCGGACCACTCGTCGGAGCTGCTCCGGCAGGCTCACGAGGAGTCCCAGCGCGCCCTCGAAGACCTGCGCGAGGTCTCGTGGCGGGTGTATCCGATCGCATTGGACTCCGACGGGCTGCACCCCGCGCTGGAGGCGCTCGCGGAACGCTCCGGCATACCGGTCCACCTGCGCGTCGACCTGCCGGAACGGCCACCCGCGGCCATCGAGACCGTCGTCTACTTCGTCGCTTCCGAGGCGGTCACCAATACGATCAAGCACGCCGCGGCGACGCGGATCGACATCGAGGCAGAGCGGGACGGGGACAGGGTGCGGGTGCGGATCACCGACGACGGCGCGGGCGGGGCGAGGGAATCCGGCGGCGGCCTTTCCGGCCTCGCGCGGCGGGTGGCGGCGGCGGACGGGGAGTTCACCGTGACCAGCCCGCCCGGCGGTCCGACCGTGGTGACGGCGGTGCTGCCGTGCGAGTGATCCTCGCCGAGGACTCGACCCTGCTGCGCGAGGGGCTGGTCCGGCTGCTGATCGAAGAGGGGCACGACGTCGTGGCGTCGGTCGGCGACGGCGAAGCGCTTCTCTCGACGACCGCCGCCTATCAGCCGGACGTGATCGTCACCGACGTCCGCATGCCGCCGACGCATACCGACGAAGGCCTCCGCGCGGCGCTCGAGATCCGGAAACGCTGGCCGGAGATCGGGGTGCTGGTGCTCTCGCAGTACGTCGAGAAGCGTTACGCCGCCGAGCTGATCACCGGTGACGGCGAACGCGTCGGCTATCTCCTGAAGGACAGGGTCGCCCAGGTGGGCGAATTCCTGGACGCGCTCGACCGGGTCGCCGCGGGCGGGGCGGCGTTCGACCCGGAGGTGGTCCGGCGACTGCTGGCGAGGACCACGCACACCGATCCGCTCGCGAAGCTGACCGCCCGCGAGCGCGAAGTGCTGGAGAAAATGGCGCAGGGCCACACGAACGCCGGGATCGCCGAGTCGCTGTACGTGTCGCAGAGCGCCGTCGAGAAGCACGTGAACGCTCTCTTCGACAAGCTCGGCTTGACCAACACCGCCGGCTACAGCCGCCGCGTCCTGGCCATCCTGCGCTACCTGGGTTCCTGACCCCCGATTTGACAGGCAAGTGACGACTTGCCTATAACGGGGTGGTGGACGACGACCTGTTCAAGGCGATCGGTGACCCGACGCGGCGAACCATCCTGGACGAGCTGACCGAGAAAGACGGTCAGACGCTGTTCGAGCTCTGCGGACGGCTGACCATGAAACACGGTCTCTCCTCGTCGAGGCAGGCCATCTCGCAGCATCTCGCGATGCTCGAACAGGCCGGTCTGGTGCACACCCGGCGGCAGGGCCGCTACAAGTTCCACCACCTCGACACGAGCCCGCTGCGCTCGATCGCCGAGCGGTGGCCCATCGACCGAGAGGAACCGAACCCGTGATCCGCATCAACATCACCAGCGTCTTCGTCGACGACCAGGCCAAGGCGCTCGCCTTCTACACCGAGAAACTGGGGTTCATCAAAAAACACGACGTGCCCACCGGCGACGCCCGCTGGCTCACCGTGGTCTCCCCCGCGAATCCCGACGGCGTCGAGCTCCTGCTGGAACCGGACGGCCACCCCGCGGCGAAGCCGTTCAAGAACGCTCTCGTGGGCGACGGGATCCCGTTCACCCAGTTCGCCGTCGACGACGTGTTCGCCGAGGTCGAGCGGCTCAAGGGACTGGGCGTCGAGTTCACCCAGGACGCCGTCGACCTGGGCCCGGTGGTCACCGCCGTCTTCGACGACACCTGCGGCAACCTGATCCAGCTCGCCACGATGAAGTAGCGCTCACGGGAAAAGCGGGGCCCGGTCCACTGTGGACCAGGCCCCGCTTCGGTTTTTCCTTACTGCTGCACCCATTCCACGAGTTCCACGGACACGCCGTTCGGGTCGGTGACCATGAAGAGACGCTCTCCCCACGGCTCTTCCCTCAGCGGCAACGTGATCTCGACGCCCTCGGCGCGGAGTCGCTTCTCCTCGGCTTCGAGATTCTCGACCGTGAAGGCCACGATCACTCCGGACGCGCACTGCTGCCGCAGATTCTCCGGCAGAACCTCGATCCCCGCCTGGAGCAGGACGATGGTCAGCTTCGCGCTTTCATGCCCGAGGGACACGAATCCCTCCGCGGCCATCTGCTCCGTGAAGCCGAAGTGCTCGATGAAGAAGCGGCTGGAAGCGGCGACGTCGTCGACGGTCAGCGAGACGGTGGAAGCAAGAACGTTCATGGGCTATCCCCTTCGGTCGGCAGTGTGTTTTCGGAATGAGCTGATCGGTCAGTACGACCGGCGGCGCGGGACACCGATCGAGCGGCGCACCGGCGTCGAGCGGCCGGGGAACGGCTGCTGATGGCGGCGGTCGCCCCGGCGGACCTGGGCGCGGCCGGTGCCTTCGTTGCCTTGGGGGATTCGAGCGGGCAAGGAGCCTCTTCTCTCTCAGTCGGTAGTACGGACGTAAGTTTACATTCGACCTACCATAAGTCAAGGATATTTTTACGCCGGTGGTAAACTTCGCCCATGACCAGCACGGATGTGGGTTTGCGAGAGCTCAAGAAGCAGGAGACGCGGCAGCTGATCTCCGACCAGGCGACGCAGCTCTTCATCGAGAAGGGCTTCGAGGAGACGACGATCGCCGAGATCGCCGCGGCGGCGAGGGTCGCGAAGAAGACCGTCACCAACTACTTCGCGCGCAAGGAAGACCTGGCGCTGGACCAGCACGAGGAGTTCACGAACGGGCTGGCGAACGCCGTCCGCGCCAGGAAGACGGGTGAGTCGGCGCTGGCCGCGCTACGGCGCACCTTCCTGGACGCGGTGGCGGCGCATTCGCCCGTGATCGGTTTCACCGGGCCGGTCTTCGCGAAAATGGTGCTGGAGAGCCCGACCCTGACCGCACGTCTGCGCGAACTGCACGAGCTCCGGGAAGCGGCGCTCGCCGACCTGCTCGCGACCGAGACCGGAGCCGACGCGGACGACGTCACCCCGGTCATGGCGGCCGCCGAGCTCAACGCGATCGACCGCGTCCTGTTCCGCGACGTCCTCCGGCGGTCCCACGCGGGCGAAAGCAACGACGAGATCGCCGCGGCACTGACGAAGGCGACCCAGCGAGCCTTTGAGCTGCTGGAACCGGCCTTCGGTGACTACGCGATCCGCGAGTAGTTCACCGGTTCCGTCCCGCCATCACCACGGCGACGATGACGGCCCCGACGAAGACGATCGCCAGCAGCAGGATGAGCAGATGCCACGGTTGGATCGCGAACACGTTGTCCCCCTTCGGTCTGAGGGGCATCCTAGGGGTCTTGTCGGGGGGACCCGCTAGGTTCGCCCCATGTCTGAGGGGACTTCGTTCGACGTCATCCACTGCGAGGGCTGGGATCCGGTCGCCCGCGCACTGGTCGGCAGGCTCGCCCCCGGCACCGCCCGGGAACGGGACACCACCGGCGAGCAGTACGCCGTCGCTCTGGTGCGTCCAGGCACCGAGATTCCGCCGGTGCTGCTCGAAATCGCCTGGCAGCACCGCTTCGCCCGCTGCCATCACATCGACGAACAGGGCAGGCGCCGCGCTTCGTTCGAGTATCGCCTGCTCGAAGACGGCGCCCTGTTCCTGATGAAAGTCGAGCAGTGGCACTACAAATCCGATGACCAGGAGGAGTTCGACAAGAAGACCGCCGGCCGGACGGAGCTGTCCTTCGGCCCCGACGGTGAGGGGTGGGTGCACCGGGCTCCCCGCGGCTACGGCGGCGGTTCCAGCAGTGGCCACGTACGGAAGGCGGTGTCCGAGCTGACCATGCCGAAGCCCGCCTTCGGCGACTGGGAACCGCTCGCGAACTCGGGGCCGCTGATCCTCCAGGCCCCGGAAGCTCCCGAAACCGATCCTCCGATGCCCGCCGAAGAGCGCCCTTGGCGCCCTTCCGTTCCCCTGCGCCCTTCCGACCTGGACGGGATGTTCACCGCAGGCACACGCTTTTCGTTGAGCGACAGCCGAAGTCTCGTCGAAATCGAGCTTCGGGACGCCGGGAAACTCCGGATGCCCAGCGGCAGACTGGTCGCCTCGGATCCGGCCTTCCTGGATTCGGAAACCGGGCATTTCACGGTCACCGTGCCGCCCGGGGAGTACCGGGTCGAGCTCGCCATGATCCGGTTCGTCGACGAACCCGCCCACGAACGGGCCGCCGCCGCCAAACTCGTCGTCGCCGACGTTCCGGTGGTCACCTGGGAGGCCGCGCTCTGGCCGGGGCAGGACGCGCTCTTTCTCGGGGACGGGGAGTTCTACGGCTACGGCGTGGACAGCGGCACAGGCTGTTTCGCCGACGTCACGGCACTTCCCGAAGAGATGGACGACGAACTCCTGGAGAAGTTCACCGAGGTGGATCCCTACTGCGAAGTGGCCCCCGCCGGAGCAGACGGGAACATCATCGCGTTCACCACCGGGTGGGGTGACGGGAGCTATCCGACCTGGATCGGCCGGGCGGCCGACGGCACCCCGGTCTGCTTCGTCACCGACATGCTGATCCTCGACGGCGCGGAGGTTTTCCCGGCTTGAGCGAGGACCATGGCGCCATGGCCTTCACAGACGAAGAGATCGCGTACCTGCGTTCACAGCCCTTGGCCCGCTTCGCGACCCTGTCGGAAGACGGCGAACAGCCCGACGTCGTCCCGCTGGCGTTCGAGTTCGACGGCACGCACTTCTGGGTCGGCGGCGGGGGCGAGTCGGTCCTCGCGACCCGGAAGTTCCGCAACATCCAAGCGGGACAACGCAAAGTCGCCTTGGTCATCGACGACCTCGTCTCGCTCGACCCCTTCATCGCGCGCGGCATCCGGATCTACGGCGAAGCCGCGGATCCTGTCGACCGGGTGGGAACGGTCGGCCCGGGTATCTACGCACGCGTCACACCGACGGTGTCGTGGAGCTGGAACCTGGCGGGCGAACCCGTTGGGGAGGCCTGGTACGAATCGAGGCGCGCGGTACACGGCGACGCGTAAAGGAGCATGTCCCGCCGATCTCCTGATGTCTCCAGCACGCTGACGGAGCCGGCGTGGGAGAACACGACGGTCCTCTCCGGCGACCTGCGCACGGAGATCGAGAGGCTGAAGGGATCGAGCTGTTGCGCTACCGGGCTCGGTAGGGTCGTATTCCGGCGTAGCGGCGGGAGAACGACGGAGGTGACGGTCATGGTCGACGCGTCGAAGTTCACGGCCGAGGTGTTCGGCCGTGCGGCGGCCCGGCCCGACGTCCCGCCGCGCCTGGCACGGGCGGCCGACTGCGTCCGGGAAGGCAAGTTCAGCTGGGAAGAGGTCGCCTCCGGGAAGTGCGAGCACCCGCTCGCGCAGGCGCTGTTCGCGCCGAGGGCCCAGGAGAAGCTGTGGCCGCTGCTGGCCGAGGTCGCCGCGGAACTGGAGTCGGCCCCCGCTCCGGCGGCCCCGCCCCGGCGCGCGCGACGAGCACCCGCGACGGACGACGACTTCAGCGAGCACACCTACCTCGAAGACCTGGCCGAACCGAACACGCATCCGGCCTGGCCGCAGAAGCGGGGTCGTGGCCGGTAGCGCCTAAGGCTCCGGCGGGATCGTTATCCAGAACCGATCCTCTCCGCCGTTCGGCGACGAACCGCTCGAAGTCCGCGGTGGCGCGCTCCAGCAGCTCCGTCGAACCCCCGTCGGCCAGGCGATCCGCCAGCTCACCGTCCAGCCAGGACCGGCGCACCGTCGTCGTCGGCTGCATGAGCCGTGACGGTTCGGGCAGTCGCATCTCCCCAGCGTACGAACAAGAGCGGCCCCGTGACTGGGTCACAGGGCCGCTCTGGTGTGGCGAGTGAGGGATTCGAACCCCCGAAGGCGTAGCCGTCTGATTTACAGTCAGATCCCTTTGGCCGCTCGGGCAACTCGCCGTGGCCGGGCAAGCCCGGTCGAGACGAAAGAATACCCAATGCCATGGCGGGCCGGTCAACCGGGTTCCGCAGGGCTAGGGTGGAAGCTCCTGACAAGCGAGTACGAGGTGTGAGAACACGTGGCGGATCCCTCTTTCGACGTGGTGAGCAAGGTCGATCGCCAGGAGGTGGACAACGCCCTCAACCAGGCCAGCAAGGAACTCGGTACACGGTTCGACTTCCGGGGTACCGGGACCAAGATCGACTGGTCCGGCGAGGAGGCGATCGCGATCGAGTCGGAGACCGAAGAGCGGGCGCTGGCGGCGGTCGAGGTGTTCAAGGAGAAGCTGATCAAGCGCGGCATCTCCCTGAAGGCCTTCGAGGCGGACGAGCCGGCGTTGTCCGGCAAGATCTACAAGATCGGCGGCAAGATCCTGCAGGGGATCGCGTCGGACAAGGCGAAGCAGATCGCCAAGTTCATCCGCGACGAAGGCCCCAAGGGCGTCCAGGCGCAGATCCAGGGCGACCAGCTGCGGGTGTCCGGCAAGAAGAAGGACCAGCTGCAGGACGTGATCGCCTTGCTCAAGGGCAAGGACTTCGAGATCGCGCTGCAGTTCACGAACTACCGGTGATCGATGGGCTCTGACCTGCGGGTATCCGTCAGCGGGTGCCCGTGGGTACAACCCCGGTACAACTCAGCGCGGAGTCGACGAGCGTGCGCGTCTGGTCGACGGCATCCGGCCAGTAGCCGACGTAGGTGTTGAGCGTCACTGTGGGCGTCGTGTGGCCCATGGCGAGCTGGACGGTCTTGACGTTCGCTCCACCGAAGATCAGCACCGTGGCGAAGTAGTGCCGCAGGTCGCGGAGACCGAAGCCCTCCGGCAGGCCAGCCGCCTTCACGGCCGGACGCCAGATGTACGACCAGTCAGCCCGGTGGATCGGTCGACCATCACCCCGTGTGAACACCAGGTCGGCGGGTCGCCGAATCGGCCGGCGGGGGTCGGTCTCGTCGTCGATCTCCTCCGGCAGCGACCGGAAGGTCTCCAGATGGCTGCGCAGCGAGTTCGAGACCAGTGTCGGCAGCTCGTTCACCCGGCGACTGGTCTTCGTCTTCGGAGGGGCCAGATAGGGCGTGCGACCGGACACCACGGTGAGCTGGTGGCGTACCTCGACCTCCATCGTGTCGAAGTTGATCGCATCGCGCTCCAGACCGAAGATCTCACCACCTCGCCAGCCGCAACCGGCCGCCAGGTAGACAATCGGCCGGTATCGCTCAGGGAGTGCGTCGTGCAGCGCGTGGACCTCTTCCGGCCGCGCGATGTAGTACTTGGCGTCCTCGATCTCCGGCAGACGGATACCGACGCACGGAGACGTCCCGATGCGCTTGTCGGCCACAGCCGCGTTGAACAGCGGGACCAACGTTCCAAAGTAGACAACCGCGAGCGTGCTCGGAGCAAGCTTGACGGCCCGATCCTTTACCCAGCCCCGAATATGCGAGCTACGAATCTGCGCGATAGGCAGATCACCGAGCACGGGTACCAGGTGCCGCCGGATGACGCGCTCGGTGCGTTCGGCCGTGCTCGGGCGATGCAGCAACGTCTGCCGCCACTGGTCCGCGTACGCCTTGAACGTCAGCCGTCCGGCGCGCGGGTCGACGTACTGACCGCGCGAAATGTCGGCGTGCATGTTCGCGTCGTGCCGATCAGCGTCAGCCCGCCGCTCGAAAAGCTCAGTCCGGTCCTGCCCGGTGTCCGGGTCAACCCAGCGCACACGCCAGCGCTTGCCGCGTCCGTGTCGCTTTGAACGCAGCCGCTCACCGGTGACAGAGTCACGTTTCCGCAGGTACCAAAGGTCATCAACGGCCATCGGGTGCCCCAGCATCATCGTCTTGGCCGTCGAGCTTGCGTCGGGCGAGGTGGAGTTCGGAGAACATGGCGGCGAGGCGTCGTTCAGCGTCGTTGTGGTAGCCGATGCCGGTCATGGACCAGTCGTTGACGACGGTCAGGGGCTCGGTGTCGGCGATGCCCAGGGCTTCGCGCTGTTCGTCGAGGCGGTATTCGGCGCGGGTGCGGCGGATCGCCCCGAAGGTGGTGGAGTAGCGACGCGACTTGGTCAGGAAGTGGCCTCGGAAGCCGAGCATGTGCGCCCACTTCCGCAGGTTCAGTTCCTCGAACTCAGGCAGTCCACCGAGACGCCATGCCGTGCGCATGAGCTGCTTGTGGTGCTCGGTGACGTCGAGCTGTTCGATGTGCTCAGCCGAGCGGATCCGGTAGTCGGAGCCTTCGGTCAGGCGGGTGCCCTTGGTGGCGTACTTCGCGACATAGCCCGCGACACGCCGGTCATGCCAGCCGTCGCCGGAGTCCTCCGAGGTGCCTTCCGACGTCGCGATGGGCTCGACGTCGACCTGATCACCCCACGCCAGATCCCGCGCGCCCACAGCAGAGGACTCGGGGGTGCGCACGAGGACCGAAGCCGCGGCTTCCTGGATAACGGCCGCGAGGACGTCGGCGTCCAGAAAAGTGGACGGCGGGGGCGGACCGTCCGGGCCTTCCGGGCCGTCGATCCGGACGACCGCGTGAAAGTGGATCAGCCCCCGACGCTGGTATTCGGCGACCTTGGCATACGACAGGCGCATGACCTGCCGCAGCTCAGCCGCCCGGATGCCCAGAGCGCGGGCGAGTTTGCGGCCCACGGCGATGGTGAACCGTCGCCAGAGTTCCCCAGCGTGGGCCTGCCACAACACCGACCCCGCGTAGTCGTACGTGTCCGGGTCCACCGGCGTACCGAGAGCGTCGTCGTACTGGGAGTGGAGCTCTCCGCACGAGCAGCGGCGGACGTGTCCATTGCGGACTGGTCGCGAGTGGACTTTCCCGAACGACGGAGCGGTCAGCGTCGCTAGGACCCGCAGATGGCCGGTGACGGTCTCGGGGACGCCCTTGCCACCGGCCATCCCGGCGCGGATGAGGTGGAATGTGTCGTGGGCGTAGTGCGCCGAGCAGGACTCGCACACAGCCGCGCGACGGTTCTTGCACGGGACGAACACGTTGCCGGACAGCTCCGAGACGACCGCGCCCGAACCGTCGACCACTGTGGACGATCCGGCCATCCGGACTGGCTTCACACAGCCCCGAGCGGCCTGGACTTTCCCGGACCAGGTGTCGAAGTCGGCGCGGGAGAGGACGTGGGCCAGGGCCGGGTCCAGGACGCCGGACTCGGTGAACGTGGCCGCCATCTCCCGCAGGCCCAGCGGAGCGGCGACCATCAGCCCTCCGCGCAGAGGCAGATAGCGGCACCGCCGACGCGCCCGGTCAGCGAACCGTCCCTGTCACGGACCACCAGAGTGCCCCAGCAGTCCGGGCACGTCCCGGCAGGCGCACCCTCGTCACCCCGTCGCGCGACCGACCGCAGGAACCGTGCCAGCGAGTAGGAGCGGAACGGGCCGACCACGGTGTAGGTCTCCCCCGCATCCACCAGCGCGTCCCACTCCGCACCGGAAAGGCCCACCACGTCCGTGATCACGTCCTCCACGAACGGCGGGAGATCACCGAACTTGTTCCGCGCGTACGGCTCCAACGTCAGCGGATTCTCATCCGAGAACCGGAACCGATCCGGGATCACCGTCACATGCGGTCGTTCGTCATCATCCAGCGCAGCTAAGGCACCCATCGAGCTCTCCTAACTGGTCATGACAAGCTGACCAGTTCAGAATGACCGCAACTGGTCATGATGTCAAGATGAGTTGTCCAGCCCTGTGGTGTTTGACCGTCGCCAGGTGGGATACTTGTAGTGACGTCCTGATGCACTGACCAGTAAGGGTGTTGTCGATGATCGACCGAGCGAGCGGACTACCGGCCTACCGTCAGGTGGCCGGTGACCTGCGGGAAAAGATCAACACCGGCGAGTACAACCCTGGTGACAAGCTCCCGTCCGAGCGCATCTTGGTCGAGACCTATGGCGTTTCGCGGATCACTATCCGTGAAGCCGTTGGACTTCTCCGCTCGGAGGGACTCGTGAGCGCAGAGCATGGCAAGGGTGTGTTCATCCGCCCGCCGCACAGGGTTGAGCGCCTCAGCCGGAGCAGGCTCAGCCGGGCAGCCCGCGCCGAGAACAAGGGTGCGTTCCTCGGGGATGCCGAGGCGAACAAGTTCACACCGAGTGTCAGCGTGAAGATCACCTTTGAGCCAGCGGATACGGACACGGCAACAGCGCTTGGCATTGACGAGGGTGCGGAGGTGACGGTCCGAGAACGAGTCATGCGAGCGAATGGCCTGCCGGTCCAGCTCGCAACGTCTCGGCTTCCCAGGGAGATCACGCGGGCCACGCTGATCGAGCAGGTGGACACTGGCAAGGGCGGTAGCTACGCACGCCTTGAAGAAGCCGGGTACCCGCTAGACCACTTCGTGGAGACAGTCAGCACTCGTATGCCGACTCCTGAAGAGGCGTCCATGCTCCAGCTCGACAACGGAACTCCGATCTTCGCGGTTCGGCGGATTGCCTACAGCACAGAAGGTCGAGCGGTCGAGATGAACGACATGCGCTTGTCTGGCGACAAGTACGAGCTTGCGTACGAGTTCCCGGCGGGCTGATCTCCGTAGATCCCATGCCGGTGAGCCGGGCGCTTGGTGAGAACTTTCTCTACTGGATCAAGGCGGCCCCTCCGGGGCCGCTGGCAGAGTGTTCGATCCACGGGCAAGCCCCGCCGGGGCATGCGGCCTGGCGGCCGGTCCCCGGCGGTCGCCCGTGGAAAAGCCAACCAGCGGCCACCCGCCGAAGAGGCCGCCAATAAGGTTTCAAGTCATCGACCAGGGCAAACAGCGATGCCGGCGTAGCTCCGCGGGAAGGCTCCGTCAACAAGCAATGTCCTCGCCGGACGGGCAGGTCTCCGGGATGGCCGGGAAAGCACGGAAGTCGCGTTCGTGAGTGCCTGTCGTCCATCCCATCGACCTCCCAGAGGGCTATCGAGCCTGTCAAGGGGGCAGTCCGGCGGCAAACTCACGACAGTAGGCCTGTGCCCCCTTGACAGGCTCGATCGGGCTGACGCCAGGTCGACGGGATGGACGAAAGGCCCCACTTGTTGGTTTAGATCGAAGATCAAACCCGCCTTTAACCCATCGCAATCAGTCGACCATGACAGCAAACGACGCCAGTCAACGGGTGTTCTCTTTCGCAAAGACGGAAAGCCTCTTAGACGCGACGTGATCGGGGCTGTGCCAGGTAGACGAGGTGCCGCGAGGGTCGCCCACCTGCCTGCGTAGACGACTATGCGATGCGCCTTAGCCGAAGCTGCACCCAAGCAGACAGCGCGGGAAGCGGCACATTACCCGCAGCAGCAGCACGCACTACGTCGTCCGTCTCTTTTCCATCGTCCTCGTCAGCCGCCGGAGGTACCCAATCCCATCCATTCAAGGCCGAAAAACCAATCGCACATAACAGCGCCGTTCGCTTGTTCCCATCGGGTAGCGGGTGATTCGAAGCGATGCGCTGCAACAGGATCGCAACTTTGTCCGGAAACCGCTCGTACTGCTCATGGTCACCGAAACCTGCCGCAGGTGCTGCAAGCGCAGACTCGGCCAGACCGACGTCGACCACGGCTCGAACAGTGGGCTCCGGCATCTTGAGCGCAACAGAGGCGGCGACTACGAAGTAGTCGAAATTAAGGTACCTGACGTCGTCAGCCACGAATTTTGACTACTTCGCCAACCGATTTAGCGCAGCCTCATTGACCATAGCAGCAGTTTTAATAGCCTCAAGAAAGCTGCTACCCGGGGCGCCAGTCGCGTCGTGCTCCGCCTGCATCTGCCGAAGATTCTCCAGCCTAGGCGACACACCGGCAACCGTGGGCTTACGCTTTGACGCACCCTTAGCACGAACGGTCGTCCTTCGACCTTTTTTGACCTCAGCCCTAAAAGCACCAGTCTTCGCGGAATACGTCACATCACTGATTCGTCGATTCCGCTGCGTCGCAAGAGCGTAGTTAACGGCTTCATGTTGAGTCTTGAAGACGCGCGAACGCTCAGATTGCTGCGCGGGCGTCACGACGCGCCAACCACCTGTCGCGGTCGGCACAACGTGGACATCCTTCGCAGCCATACGGCCATGATACGTCACCCTCACCGCTCGACACAGCCGTTCCACCAGCGCAACCCCGTCACAGCGTCAACGCGTAACCACGAGGTTAGGTACAAATCCGGTACAGATGGCACCGACCAACGATGACCGACAACGACCAGCAACAGGCACAAACCCGCAGTCAAAGCCCTACGTCTCCCCATAACCCCTGGTCAGACGCAGTTCACGAACTACCGCTGACAGCGGCATCGACAAGGCCACCTTCGGGAGCACCGAAGGTGGCCTTCGTCATACCTAAGACGCGGTGACCGTCCAGCTCCCGTCGCCTTCGAGCGAGACGTACGCGGGGCCGGGCACGGGCACGCTGCCCTGGTAGTCGCCGAGCTGGTTCACGGGGAGATCCGAGTAGTCGCCGCCGTGCACCCACACCGCGGTGTTGCCGTTGCCCTTGGTGGTGACGGCGACCGCCGAGACGGCCTCGGGCACGAAGAAGACCACGTCGCGCTTGCCCGAGAGGGCCTTGCCCGGTTCCAGCACGGGCAGGCCGCTTTCGTCGGTGACGGTCAGCGTCCAGGCGGCGTTGGCCTTGATGGTGAACGTCTTCGCCTGGTAGCCGGGCATGTCGTTGATCCACTGCGTGCCCTTGTACGGGCCTGCGTCGTTGACGATCAGCTCGTGCTCGGTGTTGACCGCGACGTGCCCGGAACACTTCGGACAGTCGAAGGTCACGAAGCCGAGGCGCATCGGCCAGGTCGTGGGGACCGACGCGTTCCCCTTGCCCGAATGCTTCTCCACCGGCTGGGGGCCTGGTGGCGGGGTGGTGGTGGACGTCGGCGGCGGCGTGGGAGTCGCCGAAGGTGAGCGCAGTCCGTCCGACGCGGCCCGCGCGACGACGCGGCCCGTGTTCGGCGGCGAGCAGGCCAGCAGGCCCGCGGTCAGCAGCACGGCACTCGCGGCCGCGCACAAGCGCCTGATCACGTACATCCCCCTAGATGGTCACTCCTGGGATCTTCGCGGGCCGATAGCCCAGCGTTACCGGGCCACCCGGCCGAGCGATTCACGCCACCCGGGCGTGGGTTTCTTCCGCAACGCCTTCGCTGGAGTCCGAAATGGACAAATGCCCGTGTTGTAATCCGGCGATCGCGTTCAAGGAAGGTTCCGATGAAGCGCCGTTTCAGCTCCGCACTCGCCCTAGCGCTGTCACTCACCGTGATCGCGTCGCTGTTCACCTCCGCGCAGGCCGCGGAACGGCAACAGCTCGTGCCCGGCTACGGCTCGTACGCACGGCTGATCCGGCTGGAGCATTCCGCGATCGGCCGAGGCCGCATCCTCGCGTCGCTGACCAGCGAGGACGCCAGCGGCAAGTTCACCCCGATCATGGAAAGCACCGACGAGGGGCAGAGCTTCCACAAGATCGGCGAGGTCCGCGACCGCGACGGCCGCTACGGCATGTGCTGCGGAACGCTGTACGAGCTGCCGCAGCGAGTCGGCAGGCTCCGCGCGGGCACCTTGCTGTGGGCCGCGAGCTACCGTCAGGACGCCGGTCCGCAGCGGCGGATCGGCATCAAGATCTGGTACAGCCGGGACGCCGGACGCAGCTGGGCCTTCCTGTCCGAGGCCGCCCGCTCCCACAACCACGACGGCATCTGGGAGCCGGAGTTCGTCGTCGACGCGGGCGGCACACTGTGGCTGCACTACGCCGACGAGACCGAGGCGCCGCAGTTCGCGCAGGTGATGAACCGGGTCGCTTCCACGGACGGGGTGCACTGGGGCACCAAGCAGCGCACGATGGCCATCCCGCCCCACCGGGTGCGGCCGGGGATGCCGATCATCCGCAGGCTCCCCGACGGCCGGTACTACCTGGCCTACGAGATCTGCAACTACGGCAACCGCTACTGCGACCCGTACTTCAAGATCTCCTCCGACGGCGCCAACTGGGGCGACCCCCTCGATCCCGGCACCCGCGTCACCACTGCCAGCGGCAACTACTTCCAGCACGCCCAGACGATCACGCTGTTCCCCGGCGGCCCGAACGGCGTGCGGCTGGTGATGGTCGGGCAGATCTACACCAACGCCGCCGGCGTCCCCCAGCCCAAGAACGGCCAGGTCCTGCTGGCGAACGACAACTTCGGCGCCGGGAACTGGTACGAGCTGCCCGCGCCCGTGCACATCACCGGCATCCACAACAACTTCTGCCCCAACTACAGCTCGACCCTGCTGCCGGTCGACGGCGGCAAGAACGTGCTGCAGATCTCCACCGAGTACAACCTGGGCTGCAAGGCCTATTTCGCGAAGGGCCCCGCGTTCTGATCCACCCGGTAGTGTGAGTCGTCGAGCGAACGGCTACGAAGCGGGGGCTGAGGATGAAGGGCATCGTGCTGGCCGGGGGCAGCGGGACACGGCTGCATCCCATCACCCAGGCGGTCTCGAAACAGCTGCTGCCGGTCTACGACAAACCGATGATCTACTACCCGATCTCGGTGCTGATGTTCGCCGGGATCCGCGAAATCCTGATCATCTCGACCCCCGTCGACCTGCCGCATTTCCGCAGGCTGCTCGGCGACGGCAGCCAGT
Source organism: Amycolatopsis sp. lyj-90 (assembly GCF_046549035.1). Lineage (NCBI taxonomy): Bacteria > Bacillati > Actinomycetota > Actinomycetes > Pseudonocardiales > Pseudonocardiaceae > Amycolatopsis > Amycolatopsis sp. lyj-90. The sequence goes on along the minus strand of NZ_JAJPWP010000010.1, from coordinate 42,042 downwards.
TCGGGCTCAGCTTCACCTACGCCGAGCAGGCCGCCCCCAACGGACTCGCCGAGGCGTTCGTCATCGGCGCGGACTTCATCGGCGATGACGACGTCGCGCTCGTGCTCGGCGACAACATCTTCTACGGCCAGGGGTTCTCCAGCCGGTTGCAGGCCGCCGTGACCGCGCTCGACGGCTGCGTGCTGTTCGGCTACCCGGTCAAGGATCCGCAGCGCTACGGCGTCGGCGAGATCGGCGCCGACGGCAAGCTCCTCTCCATCGAGGAGAAGCCCGAGAAGCCGAAGTCGAACAAGGCCATCACCGGCCTGTACTTCTACGACAACCAGGTCGTCGAGATCGCCCGTGACCTCAAGCCCTCGCCCCGTGGCGAGCTCGAGATCACGGACGTCAACCTCGCCTACCTGCGACAGGACCGCGCGACCCTGGTCGACCTCGGCCGCGGGTTCGCCTGGCTCGACACCGGCACGCACGACTCGCTGCTGGAAGCGGGCCAGTTCGTGCAGGTCCTCGAACACCGGACGGGCGTCCGGATCGCCTGTCTCGAGGAGGTCGCGCTGCGGATGGGCTTCATCGACGCGGACCAGTGCTTCGCGCTCGGCGCGAAGCTGGCGAAGTCCGGCTACGGCGAATACCTGATGAACGTCGCGCGCACGCAGGGCGCTACCGGCTGAACAAGTGCTCCCTCAGGGTGTCGCCGGTGTAATCCGTCCGGAAGACACCCCGTTCCTGCAGGTGGGGAACGACGTCGTCGACGAACGCGTCCAGCCCGCCCGGGGTCAGATGCGGCACCAGCACGAAGCCGTCGGCGGCGTCGCTCTGGACGTACTCGTTCACCGAGTCCGCGACCTGACGGGCGGTGCCGACGAACTGCTGGCGCGCGGTCACCTCGATGACCAGTTCGCGGATCGAAAGCTTCTTCTCCTCCGCGATCGCCCGCCATTTCGCGGCCACGGCCAGCGGATCCTTCTCGTGCCGGACGCGGCCCCAGGTCAGCGGTTCGGCGTCGGGGTCCGGGTCGACCTCGGGTAGCGGGCCGTCGGCGTCGTAGGCGGAGAGGTCGCGGCTCCAGACCTGTTCGAGGAACTGGATCGCGGTCGCGGGCCGCACCTGCTGATAGCGGATCTCGCGTGCGTACTCGTGCGCGTCCTCCTCGGTGTCGCCGAGGACGAACGTCGCGGCGGGCATGATCAGCAGCTCGCCGGGCTCGCGGCCGTGGGCGGGCAGCCGCCGTTTGACGTCGGCGAAGAACTCCTTGCCGCTTTCCAGCGAACCGTGGCGGCTGAAGATGACGTCCGCGGTCTTGGCCGCGAACTCCCTGCCCTCGTCGGAATCCCCGGCCTGGATGACGATCGGCTGCCCCTGCGGTGTCCTCGGGACGGTGAACTCGCCGCGGATGTCGAACTGCGGTCCGCTGTGGACGAAGCGGTCGATGCCGCGGGCGAAGACGCCGTTCTCCTTGTCCCCCACCAGCGCGTCGGGCGCCCAGCTGTCCCAGAGTTCCCGGACGGTGGCGAGGAATTCCTCGGCACGGCGGTAGCGGTCCTCGCGTTTCAGGAAGCCGCCGCGCCGGAAGTTCTGTCCCGTCCACGCGTCCGGTGAGGTGACGACGTTCCACGCGGCGCGACCGCCGGAGAGGTGGTCGATGCTCGCGACCTGCCGCGCGACCTCGTAGGGCTCGTTGAAGGTCGAGGACAGTGTTCCCGCGAGGCCGAGCCGGGTGGTGACCGCGGAGAGCGCGGCCAGGACGGTGGTGGTGTTCGGCCGCCCGACAACGTCGGAGTCGAGGATCTCGCCCGCGTGCTCGCGCAGGCGCAGCCCTTCGGCGAGGAACAGGAAGTCGAACTTGCCCCGCTCGGCGGCGCGCGCGAGATGTTCGAAGGACGAAAAGTCGATTTGGCTACCCGAACGCGGGTCGCTCCACACGGTCGTGTTGTTGACGCCGGGGAAATGGGCGGCGAGTTTGACCTGCTTGGGCATCTGTCACGCCTCCGCGTACTGGTTGGCGGCGACCCCGAGGCCGAGGTGCTCGCGCAGGGTGGTGCCGGTGTAGGCCTGCCGGAACACGCCCGCCGCCTGGAGCGCGGGGACGGTCTCGGCGGTGAAGAGTTCCAGGTCGTCGGGCAGGACGGCGGGCCTGATGTGGAAGCCGTCGAGACCGCTCGCGGCGGCGAGGCGGGGCAGTTCGGCGGCGAGGTCGGCCGGGGTGCCGGTGAAGCTGAGCCCGCCGGTCGGGAAGGGGGCGTAGGCCTCCAGCGCGTGGCGGCGGCCGATGGCCGCCTGCTCGGTCTCGGCGAGCACGATCGACAGGCCCGCCAGGAGTTTGGCGTCCGGGAAACGCACGCGGGCGTCCCGGACCTCGTCGATCAGGACGACCTCGGCGCCGTGCGCGTACGGCGAGTCGCCGTACACCGCGACGACGGGGTGGCCCTGCGGCGGGCGCGGCGTGATCGAAGGTCCCTTGACGCTGAAGAAGCGGCCCTCGAAGTCGACGTAGTGCAGCTTCTCGCGATCGATGAAGCGGCCTGTCGGCTCGTCGCGGATGATCGCGCCGTCTTCCCAGCTGTCCCAGAGCCGGGCGATGACTTCGACGACATCGGCGTTCTCCGCTTCGGCGTCCACCTCGGACGGCAGGGTGCGCCTGCCGAAGTGCGTCACCTCGGCTTCGGTGCGCGAAGGCGTCGCGAGGATGCCGGCGCGGCCACGGCTCGCGAAGTCGAGCGAAGCGACGGCCGTCGAGAGGTGGAACGGCTCGGTGTGCGTGGTGGTGACCGTCGGGACGAGGCCGATTCCGCTGGTCACGGGGGCTATCGCGGCGAAGGTCAACAACGCGTCGAGCCTGCCTCGGACGACCTCTTCACCGCCTGGTTGGAGCGCGAGAGTGTCGTCGAGGGTGACGAAGTCGAGCGAAGCCGCTTCGGCGAGCTTCGCGTGGGCTAGGTAGTGGGCGGCGGTGAACAAGGCTGCCGGGCGGACGCCGGAAACCCGCCAGGCGGCCGGATGCTGCCCGGCCCCGTCGAGCGCGACCCCGAGGTGCAACTGCTGTGCGGAACCCATGCCCGGGGAACTCCCGCGCCCACCCCTCGATTCCCCCTCCCACGAGGTGAGACACCCCTCCCCCGCAACTCGTCCTCTAGTTGCGGTCCTTGCACACGCAACTACCGCAATTCGTCCTCTAGTTGCGGTAGTTCGAGGGTGAACTACCGCAACTAGAGGACGAAACGCGGCGTGGGACGGGGTCAGAAGGGGCGGCGGGCCATTTCTTCCAGGCGCCGGATGCGTTCGTCCATGGGCGGGTGGGTCGAGAAGAGCTTCGAGAGGCCCTCGCCCGGTTTGAACGGGTTCGCGATCATGAGGTGCGACTGCGAGACCAGCTTCGGCTCCGGCACGAGCGGAGCCGCACGGGTCCCCCGGTCGAGTTTCCGCAGCGCCGACGCCAGACCGAGCGGGTCACCGGTGAGCTCCGCGCCCGACGCGTCGGCCTGGTACTCCCGCGACCGGCTCACCCCGAGTTTCACGATGGCGGCCGCGATCGGCCCGATCAGCACCAGGATCAGCGCGACCAGTGGGCTGTCGCCGTCTTCGCGGTCGTTGCCGCCGAAGATGCTCGCGAACATCGCGATGTTGGCGATCACGCTGATCACGCTCGCCAGCGCGCCCGCGACACACGAAATGAGGATGTCGCGGTTGTAGACATGCGACAGTTCGTGCCCGAGCACGGCCCGCAGTTCGCGCTCGTCGAGCAGGTCGAGGATGCCGGTCGTGCAGCACACCGCCGCGTGCCGGGGGCTGCGGCCGGTGGCGAAGGCGTTCGGCGCCTGCGTGGGGCTGATGTAGAGCCTCGGCATCGGCTGACGTGCCGTGGTCGCCAGTTCCCGCACGATCCGGTACATCGCAGGCTGCTCGGCCTCGGAAACCGCCCGGGCGCGCATCGCCCGCAGCGCCAGCTTGTCGGAGTTGAAGTACGCGTAGGCGTTGACCGCCAGCGCCACCACCAGGCCGATGACCAGCGCGCCCCGGCCGAAGAAACCGCTGATCCCGACGATGAGCGCGGACAGCGCGCCGAGCAGGACGACGGTCTTGAGCCCGTTCTGGTGTTTGTGCACGGCGTCCTGCTCCTTTCTTTCTCCGAGGTTGGGGGCAAAGGGAGGTTACCCACCGGAAACAACGCGATCGGGGGACGCGAAGTTCCTTCGCCCGGACGAACCGCGGGTTATCGTCGAGTTCCGGAACGATCATGGGGAGGCGCCTGTGCGAGGACCCGAACTGAGCCGCCGAGCCCTGCTCACGCTGGCCGCGGCCGGCGCTTCCGCGGTCGCCTTCGCTCCGGCGGCCAGAGCCGAGAAAGTCCTCCTCGTCGAGGTCGGGGGCACCCCGGAAGCGGTCGCGGTGAATTCCGTCACCGGCTTCGCCTACCTCTCGGACCCGTCGACAGGCACGGTCGTCGTCCTCGACTCGCGGAGCGGCACCGTCGGCGCGGTGATCCCGGTCGGCGGCGAGCCCGCAGGCCTGGCCGTGGACACCGTGACCAACCGGATCTTCGTCACGAACCCGCCCGCCGGGACCGTCCTCGTCGTCGACGGGCTGAGCAACGACGTCGTCAGCGTCATCCCGGCCGGCCCCGGCGCGTCCAGGGTCGACGTCGACGAGCAGGCGAACCGCATCTACGCGGTCAGCGACCTCACCGGGACACTCGCCGTCCTCGACGGCGTCGGCTGCCGCCTGCTGAAACTGGTCCCCGGGCCCACGCCCGGGCTGTCCTCGATCGCGGTGGACGGCGGCCGCAAACTCGCGTACGCCACCAGCACGCGCACGGACTCCCTCGAAATCTTCGACCTCGGCGCGGAGAAGTTCACCGGCGGGATCCCGGTCGGCAAGTCACCGACCGGGGTCACCGTGCACCGCGGGAGCGGAACGGTGTTCGTCGCGAATTCGGCGATCCATCATCTGTCCGTTGTGGATCCGGGCGCGCGCAAGGAGAAAGCGACCGTGCTCCTGCGCTCGGAATCGTCGGCGGTCGCCATCCACCAGGGCACGAACACCGTGTACGCCAACGGAGGCCCCAACGGCGTCGCCCGGATCGACGGCGTGACGAACCTGCTCACCGGTGATCTGTCACTCGGCGTGAACCCCGGCGCGGTCGCGATCGACCAGCGCTCCAAAACGGTGTACGTGACGGATCCCTTGCGCGGCAGTGTTTCCTTGATCAGGGATTTCTGAGTCGGGCCGGCCGAACTCGGCGTCGACGTCATCCCGGTCGCGGAAAAGCTCTGACGGCACTCGCCCACCCCGCCATCCACGGGCATGATGGCGGGGTGAGCGAGTACGAATTGCGTGGCGGACTGCAACCGGACGTGTCGGCCGTGGCCGCCGTACTGGCACACCACGGTGTCGAAGGGCCGGACGGGACGGCGCCCAGCGAGGCGCTGGTCTTCGCCGTGTCCGGCGGGATCGGCGCGGGCTACATCCTGTGGGACTTCGCGCACGAAACGATGTCGACCATCGTGTTCGGTTTCCGTGCGCGCTGGCAATATCCGCACGACTGGCTCAAGTCCACAATGGACCGACTCGGGCTCGGCGTGGACATCCACACCACCGGCGGCAAACGCGCCGCCGCGAAACGGCTCACCACCGACCTCGAGGCGGGGCGGCCGGTGATCGTCCTCCCCGACCGTGAGTCGCTCGGTTACTGGCACCTGCCGACGGAGATGTCCGGCGGTGGCGGGCATTTCGTCGTCGCGTACGGCGAGGAGGACGGCCGGGTGCTCGTCGACGACCGGAACCTCGCCCCGCTGACGGTCGACCGGAAGACGTTCGACGCCGCACGCGCCCGGGTCGGCTCGTACAAGAACCTGCTCGCGACGCCCCAGCCCGGCGAGGTCACCGACTGGCAGGCCGCCGTCCGCGGCGGGCTGACGGACTGCGCGCGGAATCTCTCGGCCCCGTCGAAGTCGTTCTCGCTGCCCGCCTGGGGACGCTGGGCGAAGGCGATGACCGACGACCGCGACCCCAAGGGGTGGCCGCGCGCGTTCGGCGAGCGGCGCGGGCTCGTCGGGGCGCTCCTCAACGTCTGGGAGAGCGTCACCCCGGCCGGGGCGGAGGGCGGGCACCTGCGCGGGCTGTTCGCCGACGCGCTCACCGAGGCCTCCGGCCTGCTCGAACTGCCCGAGCTGGCCGAACAGGCGTCGACCTGGCGAGGGATCGGGGAACGCTGGGCCGAGCTGGCCGAGGCCGCCGTTCCGGCGTCGACCGCGGAGTTCGCCTGGGTGCGGGGCCTGGTCAGCGCGGTGTCCGCGGGCGTCCGTGAGGGCGACGCGGGACAGGAGGCGGCCGCGGCGGCGGGCGAGGAGATGTGGAAGCTGCGCGCGCACTACAACGACGAGATGCCGTTCACCGACGTCGAGGTCGGCGACCTCTTCGCCGAGCTGGGCACGCTGATCCGGGACATCCACACCGCCGAGACCGCCGCGATCCGCGAGCTTTCCGAAACCCTGATGGAGTGAACCCGGGCAGGCGTCCGTTGCGCCGCGCTGCCGGATCGCCACGCGATCGTTGAAGATCCACTTCGTGCACGCACATCCGCTGGGGACGACGACCGAGCGTCCCGCCCCCGAGATCCACCTGTACCGCCACCGCCTGCGTGTCACCGACCTGGACTACCTCGGCCACGTCGGGAACGTGCGGCTGCTGGACTACTTCCAGGAAGCGCAGATCGCGATGCTCGACCCGCTGCGCGAACGTGTCTTCCAGACGGAAGGACCGTCCTACCTGATCGCGAAGCACAACGTCAGTTACGTGCGGCGGCTGACGTTCCGCGACCATCCGGTCGAGGTGGAGACCGTGGTCGGCCGGATCGGGACCTGCGACGTCGTGGTGAACAGCAGGCTGCGCGACGAGAGGTCCGTCTACGCGCGCTGCCGCACGATCTGGGTCTCGTGCACCCTGCCCGAAGGTGGCATCCGGCGTCTCGACGACGAGGAACGCACCCGGCTGACGCGGTTCAGCGGGACCCTCGACGAGATCCCCTCCGCCCGCTGAGCAAGACTTCCGGCGGAATTCTTTTTAACCGTTAATGCTCCATTTCCCGCAACACCGTAAAACGGCTGGGCCGTTCAGCGGCTGATCATCACGCTTTTCGGCCGGTACCTTCGAAAGACCTCTCTCCCCTGCAGAGCTCCCCGGAGGTATTTCATGCCACGGCCGAAGTCTGTCCGCTTCCTCGCGCCCTTGGTCGGCGCGCTCCTCCTGACGAGCGGGGTGGCCGTCGCCGCCCCGTCCGGCGAAGATCCGCAGTTCATCCGTCTGGCCAGCAGGACCTTCGATCCGCTCAGCGAACGTACGGCCGCGAGCCAGGACTGGAAGGGCGCCTACCTGCTCCAGGTCCGCGGCTCACTGACCGACATCCAGCGCGAACGCTTGCGCTCGCTCGGCGTGCGAATCGGGACCTACATTCCCGATTTCGCCTACGTGGTCCGGCTGAAGCCGGAGAACCGCGAATCGGTGGCGAAATTGAATTTCGTCCGCTGGCTCGGCGAATACCGTCCGGACGACAAGGTGGAAATCTCGCTGGCCGGGACGGGCAGCTATCTGGTGACGCTGGTCGAAACCGACGCGCGGGACCAGCGCGCGGTCGCCGAGCGGATCCTGCGGCTCGGCGGCGGCATCGAGGCGATCTCGCAGAGCGGGCAGCACCTCGTCGCGAAGCTCGGCTCCGGCCAGGCCGCCACCGTGGCGCAGGGTGCCGAGGTGCTCGCGGTCGGCGCGATCACCGCGCCCGGGACCGACATGGCGAACGCGCGGGAAAGCAGCGGCGCGAACTACATCGAGAGTGTCGGCGGGTACCGCGGCCAGGGGGTGCGCGGCGAGGTGATGGACGGCGGGCTACGCGCCACCCACCAGGAGTTCAAGGCACGGCCGACCGTGCTGCACGGCACGAACTCGACCGACACCAGCCACGGCACTTCGACGTACGGTCAGATCTTCGCCTCCGGCGTGAGCGCGCCGCAGCGTGGCCTGCTGCCCGAGGCCCAGGGCATCTTCGCCACCTACAACAAACCGGACCGCTACGCCCACACCAAGGAACTGGTCGACCCCGCGGGCAAGTACCGCGCGGTGTTCCAGAGCAACAGCTGGGGCGGCGGGCTGACGACGGCGTACAACTCGGTTTCGGCCGAGCTCGACCGCATCGTCTTCGACCACGACCTGCTGATCTGCCAGTCGCAGAGCAACGCGGGGACCCAGCAGTCGCGGCCGCAGGCCTGGTCGAAGAACGTGCTCTCGGTCGGCGGGCAGTACCACTACAACACGCTGGGCCGCACCGACGACAAGTGGAACGGCGGCGCGAGCATCGGCCCGGCCGCCGACGGCCGGATCAAGCCGGAGCTGTCGAACTACTACGACCGGATCGACACCACGTCGTCCGGCAGCGACACCTCGTACACGACGTCGTTCGGCGGCACGAGCGGCGCGACCCCGATCACCTGCGGGAACGCCGGCCTGCTGTTCCAGATGTGGGCCGACGGCGTGTTCGACGGCGGCCCCGGCAAGGGCCGCGACGTCTTCACGAGCCGCCCGCACGCCGCGACCGCGAAGGCGCTGCTGATCAACGGGGCCGACCAGTTCGCGTTCACCGGCACCTCGCACGACATGACCAGGACGCACCAGGGCTGGGGCACCGCGAACGTGCGCTACCTGCACGAACAGGCCAAGGCGAACGGCTGGAAGCTGCCGGTGCTGGTCAACGAGACGGATCTGCTGGGCACCGGGCAGTCCAAGAAGTACACGGTGGCGGTGAACGGGACCAAGCAGTTCAAGGCGACGCTGGCCTACACCGACCCGGCGGGCTCGCCGAGCGCGTCGGTCACCCGGGTCAACGACCTGACGCTGAAGGTCACCGCTCCGAACGGGACCGTGTACTACGGCAACAACGGGCTGAAGGCGGGCAACTTCTCGACCGCCGGCGGGGCGCCGAACACCATCGACACGGTGGAGAACGTGATCCTCGAGAAGCCGGCCGCGGGTACTTGGACGGTGGAGGTCGTGGCGACTCAGGTGAACGCCGACGGTCACCCGGAGACGTCGGCGACCGACGCGGACTACGCGTTGGTGGTTTCTTGACGGTGTGAGGGCCGCCACTGCGGGTGGCGTCCGGCGAATGCGTCGTGAAGGGCCCCTTCCCTACCTTGAGAGTAGGGAAGGGGCCCTTCACGCGGGTATCGGAGGTGAGGTGCGGGGCCGTTGCAGCTGAGGTGGCGGTGAAGGGATCGTTGCTTGCGCCTAGCGCAATGAAGGGGGCCTTCATGTACTTCGGCAGGTCCGTGAAGGGCCCCTTGAGGGACCCAGAGTCCCTCAAGGGGGCCTTCACGGACTACGGAAATGTCGCGTTCGTCCCATCGCCACCGCAGATCACGCCGGCAATGCCGTGAAGGGCCCCTTCCCTACCTTGAGAGTAGGGAAGGGGCCCTTCACGTACTCGCGCACCGTGTTTCGAGGTGACGGAGAGCGGTCGGTTCAGGCGGGTCGTGAGTGGCGTTTCGGCTTGGAACCCGAAGCGCCACTCACGACCCACCAGGCCCACACGTCACCATGATCACCCTCGGTAGCGCTTTGGCCGCGCATTGCCCGCGCCCGGATGGCGGAGACGTCTGCGCCGATGGCCGAGACGGCAGGTTTCGGTTAAGAGACGGAAATGTGAGAGCCCTGAATGGCCTGTAACGAGGCGACCCGAGGTGCCGACGTCTGGGATACGTGACGCGAGCCTAGGAGCCTTTCGATGACCACCTGCCGACTCTGCGGCTCGGCCCATCTCGCCAGCGTCGTCGACCTCGGAGCGACGCCGCCGTGCGAACGATTCCTGACCGCGGAGCAACTCGCGGAACCGGAACCGACCTACCCCCTGCACCTGCAGGTCTGCACCGAATGCTGGCTCGCCCAGATCCCGCCGCTGATCACCCCGGAAGAGACGTTCACCGAATACGCGTACTTCTCGTCGTATTCCGCCTCCTGGGTCGAACACGCCAAGACGTTCGTCGACGGCGCCGTCGAGCGGCTGGGTCTCGACGAGTCCTCGTTCGTCGTCGAGGTCGCCAGCAATGACGGCTACCTCCTCAAACACGTTGTGGCGCAGCAGATCCGCTGTCTGGGCGTGGAACCTTCGGTGAACGTGGGCCAAGCCGCGCGTGACGCCGGGGTGCCGACGAAGACCGCCTTCCTCAGCCCCGAAAGCGGACGTGACGTCCGTGAGGAACACGGTCCCGCCGACCTCGTCGTGGCGAACAACGTTTACGCACACATTCCGGACATCATCGGCTTCACGCACGGGCTCCGCGCCCTGGTGGCCGACGACGGCTGGGTCAGCATCGAGGTCCAGCACCTGCTGACGCTGATCCAGGAGAACCAGTACGACACGATCTACCACGAGCACTTCCAGTACTACACGGTGGAATCCGCGCGCCGGGCACTTTCGCGCGGCGGATTGTCCGTTGTGGACGTCGAGCTCCTCCCCACCCACGGCGGTTCCATCCGGCTGTGGGCGCGCCCGGACGCCGTCGCGGGCGAGCCGAGCGAGCGGATGACGCAGATCCTCGACGCCGAGAAGGCGGCCGGACTGCACGAAATGTCCGGCTACACCGAATTCTCCGAGCGGGTCACCAAGGTCCGACTCGATCTGAACAAGTTCCTCACCGACGCGGCGCTCGAAGGCAAGACCGTCGTCGGTTACGGCGCCCCGGGCAAGGGCAACACGCTGCTGAACCACTGCGGCATCCGCCCGGACGTCCTGCGGTACACCGTCGACCGCAACCCGTACAAGCACGGCCGCTTCACCCCCGGCACCCGGATTCCCATCCTCCCGCCGGAGCGCATCGAAGCGGACAAGCCCGACTACGTGCTCGTCCTTCCGTGGAACCTCCGGACGGAACTGACCGCCCAATTGTCCTTTGTGGACGAATGGGGCGGAAAACTGGTCTTCCCCATCCCGCACCTGGAAATCGTCGAGGTGAAGTCGTGAAGGTAGTCCTCTTCTGCGGCGGCTACGGCATGCGGATGCGCAACGGTGACGCGTCCGACGTGCCCAAGCCGATGGCCATGGTCGGCCCCAGACCCCTGATCTGGCACGTGATGCGGTATTACGCGCATTTCGGGCACACCGAGTTCATTCTCTGTCTCGGTTACGGCGCGCACCACATCAAGGAGTTCTTCCTCAATTACCAGGAAACCGTCTCCAACGATTTCGTCCTGCGGAACGGCAAGGCGGAACTGCTCTCGACCGACATCGCGGACTGGTCGATCTCCTTCGTGCAGACCGGTCTCGAATCGGCCATCGGCGAGCGGCTGCGCCGGGTGCGCCCGCATCTCGACGGCGACGAGATGTTCCTCGCCAACTACGCCGACGTCCTCACCGACGCCCCGCTGCCGGAGATGATCGAGCGGTTCAAGAACACCGACGCCGGCGCGTCGATGATGGTCGTGCCGCCGCAGTCGTCGTTCCACTGCGTCGAGATGGGCGAGGACGGCCTGATCGGCGCGCTGACCCCGGTCAGCGAGATGCCGCTGTGGGAGAACGGCGGGTACTTCGTGCTGCGCCAGGAGGTCTTCGACCACATCCCCGAGGGCGGCGACCTGGTGGCCGACGGCTGCGGCGAGCTCGCCAAGCGGGGCAAGCTCCTCGCGTACCCGTACCGCGGGTTCTGGAAGCCGACCGACACCGTCAAGGAACGCGTCCAGCTGGACGACGCCTACGCGCACGGCGACCGCCCGTGGGCACGCTGGGAACGCGAACCCGCGACGGCGGGCACGGCGTGATCGGACTCGGTACCGGCGGGATCGAGCGGATCGTCGCGCTCGGCGCGCATTGTGACGACATCGCCATCGGGGCGGGCGGCACACTGCTGACGCTCTGCGCGGCCAACCCGGGTGTCCGGGTCGACGCGCTCGTCCTGTCCGGCGGCGGCACCGAACGGGAGGCCGAGGAGCGCGCCGCGCTCACGGCCTTCTGCCCGGGGGCCGACGTCGAGGTCACCGTGCTCAAACTGCCCGACGGCCGGTTCCCCTCGCACTGGGAAGAGGCCAAGAACGGGCTGGAGGAGCTGCGCCGCCGTACCGACCCGGACCTCGTCCTCTCCCCGCGCACGGCCGACGCGCATCAGGATCACCGCGGTCTGGCGACGCTGGTGCCGACGGTGTTCCGCACCCATCTCCAGCTGGAGTACGAGATCGCCAAATGGGACGGCGACCTCGGCAAACCCTCCGCTTACGTCCCGCTCTCCCCGGAGCTCGCCGAGGAGAAGGTCCGTCTGCTGCAGGAGCATTACGCCTCTCAACGGCACCGGCCTTGGTACGACCGGGAAGCCTTCCTCGGCCTCGCCCGCATTCGCGGTATCGAATGCGGGCAGCGCTATGCCGAGGCCTTCGACCTCAAAAAACTGACGCTCGACCTCACTTCGAAAGGCTGAAAGCCATGCGTGTGCTGCTGACCGGGCACAAGGGTTACCTGGGCACGGTGATGGCCCCGGTGCTGGCCGCCGAAGGCCACGAGGTGATCGGCCTCGACTCCGGTCTTTACGACACCTGCGTGCTGGGCCCCCAGCCCGAAGACCCCGAGGGCTTCGAGGTCGACCTTCGTGACGTCACGGCCGAGCACGTGGCGGGGGTGGACGCCGTGATCCACCTCGGCGCGCTGTCCAACGACCCGCTCGGCTCGCTGGCGCCGGAGCTGACGTACGACATCAACCACCACGCTTCGGTCAAGCTCGCCAAGCTGGCGAAGGACGCCGGGGTCAAGCGGTACCTCTACGCCTCGACGTGCTCGGTCTACGGCGCCTCCGGCGGCGACGGCCTGGTCGACGAGGACGCGCCGCTGCGCCCGGTGACGCCGTACGCCGAGTCGAAGGTGCGGGTGGAGGACGACGTCCAGGAACTCGCCGACGGCGACTTCAGCCCGGTGTACATGCGCAACGCCACCGCGTTCGGCTTCTCGCCGCGGCTGCGCGGCGACATCGTGCTCAACAACCTGACCGCGCACGCCCACCTGTCCGGCGAGGTGCTGGTGCTCTCCGACGGCACGCCGTGGCGTCCGCTGGTGCACGCCAAGGACATCGCGCGCGCGTTCGCGGCGGCCCTGGTCGCGCCCAAGGAGGCCGTCCACGGCAAGGCGTTCAACATCGGCACCGAACGCAACAACGTGACCGTCGCCGAGATCGCCGAAGAGGTCGTCGAGGCCGTTCCCGGCTCGACACTGCGGATCACCGGCGAAGCGGGCGCGGATCCGCGTTCGTACCGGGTCGACTTCTCCCGGTTCCGCGCGGCGATCCCCGGCTTCGAGTGCGACTGGTCGGTCAAGGACGGCGCGGTCGAACTGATCCAGGCCTACCGGACCCACGGCCTCACCGAGCACGGCTTCCAGCGCCTGTTCACCCGGCTCGCACGGCTGCAGGACCGCACCGCCGCCGGCGAACTCGACGACACCTTGCGACGTCGCTGATGACACACCGGGACCTGGAGACGGGCGCTGACCTCGAGAAGCTGGTCGAGCGCCTGTATCCGCTGTGCCGCAGCATCACCGGCGACGGCGTCCGCCGCACGCTGGAGATCGTCGGCGAGCACATCCCGCTGGAGATCCACGAGGTCCCCACCGGCACCCAGGTGCTCGACTGGACGGTGCCGCAGGAGTGGAACATCCGCGACGCGTACATCAAGGACGCGTCGGGCCGCCGCGTGGTCGACTTCCAGGAGTCGAACCTCCACGTCGTCGGTTACAGCGTCCCGATCTCACGGAAGATGCCGCTCAGCGAACTGCGCGAACACCTGCACACGCTGCCGGACCAGCCGTCCCTGGTGCCGTACCGGACCAGCTACTACTCGCCGACGTGGGGTTTCTGCCTGGCGCAGGACACCCTCGACGCGATGCCGGACGGCGAGTACGAGGTGCACATCGACTCCACCCTCGCCGACGGGCACCTCACCTACGCCGAACACGTCGTGCCGGGCGAGGTCACCGACGAGGTGATCATCTCCTGCCACACCTGCCATCCCTCGCTGGCGAACGACAACGTCGCCGGGATCGCGATCGCCGCCGCGTTCGCGCAGACGCTCGAAAAGCCGCACCACACCTATCGTTTCCTGTTCATGCCGGGCACGATCGGCGCCATCACCTGGCTCGCGCGCAACAACGAACGCGTCGGCCGGATCAAGGCGGGGCTCGTCCTCGCGTGCGCCGGTGATCCGGGATCGCTGACGTACAAGCGAAGCCGCCGTGGCGACGCCGTGATCGACCGCGTACTCGCGTACGTCCTCGCCGATCGCACGCACAAGATCCTGGACTTCTCGCCGTACGGCTACGACGAGCGCCAGTTCTGCTCCCCCGGTTTCAACCTCGGTGTCGGTTCGCTGACGAGGACGCCGTACGCGGGTTACCCCGAGTACCACACCTCGGCCGACAACCTCGATTTCGTCTCCACGGCGGCGATGGAGGAAACCCTCCGGACCCTGCGGGACGTGCACGCCGTCCTCGACCGCGATCGCAGCTACGTCAACCTCAGCCCCTACGGCGAGCCGCAACTCGGCAAGCGCGGGCTGTACGACTCGCTCGGCGGGCGAAGCGACGCCAAACAAGCCCAGATGGCCATGCTCTGGGTGCTCAACCTCTCGGACGGCGAGCACAGCCTGCTCGACGTCGCCGAGCGGTCCGGGCTGCCGTTCGATTCCGTCGCCGCCGCCGCTCAGGCGCTGCACGACGCCGGATTGCTCAAGGATTAGAGGCCGATGCGATCACTGCTGCGTTCCCAAGCCGTCCGGGCCATGGCCGGACGGCTCAGCTGGGGCCTGGGCGACCAGGCCGTCTCCAGCATCACCAACTTCGTCGTCGGCCTTTACGTCGCGCGTTCGCTCGGCACCACGGCGTTCGGCATGTTCAGCCTCGCCTGGGTGAGCTACGGCGTGGTGCTCAACCTCTCGCGCGGGCTGACGACCGACCCGCTGATGGTGCGGTTCTCCGGCGTGTCCACCGAATCCTGGCGGGCGGCGACGGCGCGGGCGACCGGGACGGCGCTCACCGCGGGTGTCGTGGCGGGTGTCGTCAGCGTGACGGCCGGGCTCCTGGTGGGCGACGACATCGGCGGCGCGTTCGTCGCGCTCGGGATCGTCATCCCCACCCTGCTGCTGCAGGACGCCTGGCGGTTCACCTTCTTCGCCGCCGGGCACGGGAAGAAGGCGTTCGTCAACGACGTCGTCTGGGGTATCGCGCTGATCCCGGCGCTGTTCATCGCGCACCGGTGGTTCGACACGGTCATCGCCTTCATCCTGGCGTGGGGCCTTTCCGGGGCGGTCGCCGCCGGGTACGGCTGTCTGCAGGCGGGCGTCCGGCCGGATCCGCGCGGCACGCTCGAATGGCTCAAACGGCACCGCGACCTCGGCGCCCGGTATGTGATCGAGAACGTCAGCAACGCCGGTTCGACCCAGCTGCGGATGTACGGCCTCGGCGCTATCGCCGGGCTGGCGAGCGTCGGCGCGGTGCGCGGCGCCGAACTGCTGCTCGGACCGTTCTTCGCCCTTTTGATGGGACTTTCCCTGGTCACGGTGGCCGAAAGCGCACGGGTGCTCCAACGGGCCCCGCACCGCCTTCGGAACTTCTGCGCCGTTCTCGGTGCCGGCCAGGCGGCCGCGGCCCTGCTCTGGGGTCTCGCCCTGCTTCTGGTACCCGACGACGCCGGCCGGTTCGTGCTCGGTGACGTCTGGGATCCCGCCTCGCAGTTGATCCTCCCGGTGACCATCGGTATCGCCGCGGCAGGGTTCAACACCGGGGCGGCCGCCGGATTGCGTGCGCTCGGCGCTGCGAAAAGGAGCCTTCGCGCCCAGCTGATCAACTCGGCCGGCTACGTCGGTTTCGGGCTCATTGGCGCCTTCTTGGCCGGGGCGTCCGGATCCGCCTGGGGGGTCGCGTTGGCGATCACCAGCGGATCAGCGGTGTGGTGGCTCCAGCTGCACATCGCCCTCAAAGAACACCTGACTTCGGAGAAGGAAGAAATGAGGACGTCATGAGCACCGCTCCTCGGCTGAGCATCGGGCTCCCGGTCTACAACGGCGAGGACTACCTCGCCGAATCGCTGGACGCACTCCTCGGCCAAAGCTATGAGAACTTCGAACTGATCATCTCGGACAACGCGTCCACGGATCGCACCGAAGAGATCAGCCGTGAGTACGCGAAGCTGGATTCCCGCGTGCGCTACGTGCGGCAGCCGGTGAACATCGGCTGCGCGCCCAACCACAACTACTGCGTCGACATCGCCCGCGGCGAGCTGTTCAAGTGGGCCTCCGACGACGACCTCTACGCGCGCGATCTGCTGGAGCGCTGCGTCGAGGCGCTCGACGAGCACCCCGAGTTCGTCCTGTCGCACTCGTGGACGGCGATGATCGACGAGAAGGGCATCGTCACGCAGGCGCTGGAGTACCCGCTCAACACGGTTTCGCCGCACGCCGCGGAACGCTTCCGCAGCACGCTGTTCGCACCCGGCGGGGACGACGACGGCGCGGTCATCCGCACCGAGGTGCTGCGCCGCGTCGCGCCGCTGGACAGCTACCACCACGCGGACCGCACGATCATCTCGGAACTGGCCCTGCACGGCCCGTTCCACCAGGTGCCCGACTGGCTGTACTTCCGGCGCGACCACCCCGGCCGCTCCGAACACGAGCACCCCACCGTGCGCAGGCGTGCCACCAACCTCGACCCGAAGCGGGCCGACAAACTGCGTCACCCGATGATCCGGCTGCTCGGCGAGTACGTCCTGGGTTACGCCAACGCGATCCGCAACGCGCCGATCTCCGGCGCGGAGAAGCGCGAATGCTTCCGGTACCTGCGGCAGTGGATGCTGAACCGGGCCGGAAACCCGGCCATGGGACGGATGCCGGTGCAGGCCGAGGCCGAAACCGGGCCGCGTGAGGTGTCGGTGGTCTCGGTAGTGGCCGGCCAGGAGGGAAGACTCCCTTGACCTCGCCCGCGAGAATCGGGCTGTTCGGACTCCTCGGATCCGGGAACCTCGGCAACGACGGTTCCTTCGAGGCGGTTCTCGGGTACTTGCGCGCGGAACATCCAGACGCCGCGCTCAGCGTGATGTGCGGCGGTCCGGAAATCGTCGCGTCGCGCCACGAACTCGAGACGACCGCGTTGAACTGGTATCAGGGTGAGTACCGGACGGCCTCGGGACCGCTGTCCATCGCCATGAAGGGCTTCGGCAAACTCGTCGACGTCGTCCGCACGGCGGCGTGGGCACGACGCCAGGACGTGGTGATCGTGCCGGGGATGGGTGTCCTCGAATCCACCCTTCCGTTGCGCCCGTGGGGTTTCCCGTACGCCTTGCTGCTGCTTTCGGCGTCCGGCCGCTTGGTCGGCACCAAGGTGGCTTTGGTGAGCGTCGGCGCCAGCGTGAGCACGCACCGGGCCACCCGGTCGATCATCGGCTGGGCCGCGCGGCTGGCGACGTTCCGATCGTACCGGGACGAGCCGTCACGGGAAGCGATGCGCACGATGGGGGTGGACGTCACGAACGACCGCGTCTACCCGGATCTCGCCTTCGCCCTCCCGGCACCGTCGGAACCGGTGCTGCCCCGCTCCGTCGGGGTCGGCGTGATGGCCTATCGCGGCGGGAACGACGACCGGGCGCGCGCCGACGACATCTACGAGTCCTATGTGGACAACATGACCCGGTTCGTCGCCCGGCTGGTCGCCGACGGCCGCCCGGTGCGGTTGTTCATCGGCGACCAGGCCGACCGGCAGGTCGTCGACGAGATCATCCGGGAACTGGACTCCCCGCTGATCGCCGCCGCCGATACGTCCACTTTGGACGAAGTGCTGCGGGCGATGTCGGCTGTCGAGACCGTCGTCGCCACCCGCTACCACAACGTCCTGTGCGCGCTGAAGCTGGCGAAACCGACGCTGTCCGTCGGGTACGCCGGCAAGAACGACGTCCTCATGACCGCACTGGGGCTGGGGGACTTCTGCCAGTCCGCCAAGGAGATCGATTTCGACGCGCTGGTGCGCCAGTTCACCGAACTCGAAACCCGGGCGGGCGAACTGACCGGGATCCTGGCGAAACGCGGCGACGAACAGGTGCGACTACTGGACGAGCAGTTCGCCGAACTGTCGGCCGCCTTCCTGCCGATGGGAGTCCGATGAAGGTGATCCCGGTGCCCGCCATCGCGGGCGCGTTCCTGTTCGAGCCGACCCCGCACGCCGACGAGCGCGGCTTCTTCAGCCGCACGTTCGACGCCGACGTCGTCCGGTCGGCCGGGATCGACCCGAACGAGTTCCTCCAGGACAGCGTCTCCCGGTCCCGCAAGGGAGTGCTGCGCGGGATGCACCTCCGCTCCGGCGCGGGCGAGGCGAAACTGGTCCGGTGCTCGTGGGGCGCCGTCTTCGACGTCGTCGTCGACCTGAGGCCGGATTCGCCGACCTATCTCGGCAAGGAGACGTTCGACCTGTCCGGGGAGACCCAGGTCTCGCTGTACATCCCGGCCGGGTGCGCGCATGGTTTCCAGGCGCTCACCGAATACGCCGACGTCTCCTACCGGATCGACCGCGCGCACGATCCCGCCGAAGACGTCGCGATCGCCTACGACGACCCCGAACTGGCGATCGACTGGCCGCTTCCGGCGGCCTTCGTCTCGGAGCGGGATCGCCGTGCCCTCCCGCTCTCCGCGGTACTACAGAACACGAGGTGAGATAGACGTGTCCCGTCAGCTTCCCGAGTCCATGCGGGCCAACGAGCGTCTCCACGCGATGATCCCCGGAGGCGCGCACACCTACGCCAAGGGCGACGACCAGTACCCGGAGAACCTGGCACCGGTCATCTCCCACGGGCGCGGCGCGCATGTCTGGGACGTCGACGGGAACGAATACATCGAGTACGGCTCGGGGCTGCGCGCGGTCAGCCTCGGGCACGTGCACCCGCGGGTCAGCGAAGCGGCCCACCGGGAGATTGACCGGGGCGCCAACTTCGCCCGTCCGTCCATTGTGGAGGAACGGGCGGCGGCGAAGTTCCTCGAAACCGTCCCCACCGCGGAGATGGTCAAGTTCGCCAAGAACGGCTCGGACGCCACCACGGCCGCGGTCAAGCTCGCCAGGGCGGCCACCGGCAGGCCGCTGGTGGCGATCTGCCGCGACCACGCCTTCTTCTCCATCGACGACTGGTTCATCGGCACCACGGCGATGTCGTCGGGCATCCCCGGTGAGATCACCGACCTCACCGTGTCGTTCCCCTACGGCGATCTGCCCGCCACGGAACAGGTGCTGCGGGAGCACGAAGGCCGGATCGCCTGCCTGATCCTGGAGGCGTCCACCCAGCTCGAACCGCCCGCCGGATACCTCGCCGGCCTGCGGGACCTCGCCGACCGCTACGGCTGTGTCCTGGTCTTCGACGAGATGATCACCGGTTTCCGCTGGTCCGAGGCGGGCGCGCAGGGGCTCTACGGCGTGACGCCGGATCTCTCGACGTTCGGCAAGGCGCTCGGCAACGGATTCGCGGTCTCGGCGCTCGCGGGCAAACGCGAACTGATGGAGCTCGGCGGCCTTCGCACCGCCGGGGACCGGGTCTTCCTGCTGTCCACCACGCACGGCGCCGAGACGCATTCACTGGCCGCCGCGATCGCGGTCATGGAGACCTACACCGAAGAAGGCATCGCCGCGCGGCTGCACGCGCTCGGCGACCGGCTCGCCGCCGGGGTCCGCGAAGTCGCGGCCTCGGCCGGAGTCGAGGAACACGTCGTCGTGCGCGGCCGGGCGAGCAATCTCGTCTTCGGCACGCTCGACGCGGAAAGGAAACCGTCGCAGGACTACCGAACGTTGTTCCTGCGGCAACTGGTCACGGGCGGGGTCCTCGGACCGTCGTTCGTGGTCAGCAGCGCGTTGTCCGAAGAAGATATCGACCGAACGGTCGAAGTGGTCTCGCAGGCCTGCCTCGTGTATCGCAAAGCTCTCGACGCGGATGACCCGGCGCCGTGGCTGGGTGGCCGTTCGGTCAAGCCGGTGTTTCGGAGAAGGGTATGAGTTCAGGGATCGCATATCGCTCGGCCGGCTCGCGCACGCTCTGCGTCGCGTTGTCGGTATTACTGCTCCAGGTCGCCGTTGAAACCACAGCGGTGGCGACTCCAGAGCCGACTCGAGGGGTGTGCGGCACGACCGTCGGCGTCCCTTCCGCCCCGGAAGGCGCCCAGGTCATCGAACCGGGCACCGACCTGACCGACCGGACCCGGTTCAGCCCGCCGGGGAGCACGTTCTGGCTGGCACCCGGCGAGCACACGCTGAGTTCCGACCAGTTCGGCCAGGTGATGCCCAAGGACGGCAACGTCTACCTCGGCGCGCCCGGCGCCGTGCTCAACGGTCGCGGGCTCAACCGCGCGGCCTTCACCACGTCGGCCAAGGACGTGGTGATCCGCGGGCTGACCATCCGCGGCTTCGTCGCCGAACGGGATCAGGGCGTTGTCAACCACGACTCCGGCGAACGCTGGACCATCGAAGGCAACGTCATCGAGAACAACGAAGGTGCCGGGATGATGACCGGCACCGGCCAGCGGGTGATCGGGAACTGCCTGCGGAACAACGGTCAGTACGGCATCAACGCCTACCGGTTCGGTGGCGGGCTGGCCGATCTGGTGATCGAAGGCAACGAGATCTCCGGGAACAACACCGGCGACTGGGAGACGAAGATCCCGGGCTGCGGCTGCAGCGGCGGTGCGAAGTTCTGGGCCGTGAACGGCGCCGACATCGTCGGCAACTGGGTCCACGGCAACCACGGTGTCGGGCTCTGGGCCGACACGAACAACAACGATTTCCTCATCGAGGACAATCTGATCGAGGACAACGCGTCCGAAGGGCTGTTCTACGAGATCTCCTACAACCTGGAGCTGATCGGGAACACCTTCCGGCGCAACGCGCTGGTACAGGGCCGCACCCGGGCCGCCAAGGGCGACAACTTCCCGGTCGCCGCGGTGTACCTGAGCGAGTCCGGTGGTGAGCCGAGGCTGCCTGCCCGGACGAGCCGGATCGACATCCGGGGCAACATGTTCTCCGACAACTGGTCGGGGATCACGCTGTGGGAGAACGCGGACCGGTTCTGCAACAGTCCGGCCAACACCTCCACGCTCTCCTGTACGGCACTGGTCTCACCGACGCCCACCTGCTCGGATCCGGGCATCGCGACCGAGCCGCTGTACGGCGACTGCCGGTGGAAGACCCAGCGCGTTTCGGTGCACGAGAACACGTTCGAGTTCGATTCGTCGATGGAGGGCTGTCTCGGCCTCTGCGGGCGGATGGCGGTGCTCTCGAACTACGGGACCTTCCCGGCCTGGTCGCCGTACCGGGGTGCGGTGGTCTCGGAGGCGATCACCTTCCGGCAGGACAACCGGTGGTACGACAACCAGTACTACGGGCCATGGACGTTCGTCGCCCACGACACGTCGCGGCGGCTGACCGCGGAACAATGGAAGGCGGCGCCCTATCTGCAGGACACCTGCAGCGGATTCGGAGAGTCGATGACGTGCTGAAGGTTCACCTGTAAGTGTCCATCTGAGACGGTCCGAAGTGGCCTACCGTTTCGGGTATGCCCGCGTTCCTGGTCATCTTGATGCTGCTCGCGACAGGGGTCGTCACGGCCTTACCGGCCGAGGCTTCCCCTGTCGCGGTCTGCGACGCGGGACCGGTGAGCCCGTCGAAACCCGACGGCGCCGTGGTCGTCGAACCCGGGACCGACCTTTCCGTGAAGACGCGCGAACTCCCGGCCGGCACGACGTTCTGGCTGGCCGGGGGCAAGCACACGCTCGGCGCGGACGAGTTCGGGCAGATCATCCCGAAGGACGGCAACGCCTACCTCGGCGCGCCCGGCGCGGTTTTGGACGGTGGCGGCGTCAACCGCTACGCGTTCACCCAGCAGGCGCGCGACGTCGTCATCCGCGGCCTCACGATCCGCGGTTTCGCGGCACCGCGGGACCAGGGTGTGGTCAACCACGACTCCGGTGAACACTGGACCATCGAGGGCAACACCATCGAAGCCAACCGCGGCGCCGCGATGATGGCGGGACCGCGTCAGGAGATCCGGCGGAACTGCCTGCGGAACAGCGGGCAGTACGGCATCAACGCCTACCGGGCGGGCGACGGGATCACCGGACTGCTCGTCGAGGGCAACGAGATCACCGGGAACAACACCGACGACTGGGAGAAGCAGGTTCCCGGTTGCGGCTGCAGCGGTGGCGCCAAATTCTGGGCCGTGGACGGCGCCGACGTCCGCGGCAACTGGGTCCACCACAACCACGGCGCCGGCCTGTGGGCGGACACGAACAACAACGACTTCCTCATCGAGGACAACCTGATCGAGGACAACGAGGCGGAGGCGTTGTTCTACGAGATCTCCTACAACCTCGTGGTCCGCGGGAACACCTTCCGGCGGAACACCCTCGTCCAGGGCCGCGCGTTCGCCGCGCGGGGCGACGACTTCCCGGTCGGGACGATCTATCTTTCCGAGTCGGGCGGGGAACCTCGTATTCGCGCGCGAACTTCGTCGGTGGAGATCGTCGACAACGTCTTCGAAAACAACTGGGCCGGAATCACCCTTTGGGAGAACGCGGACCGCTTCTGCAACAGCCCGGCGAACACCTCGTCCGGCTCGTGCACCCGGCTGGTCCCCTCGGTTTCGACCTGTTCGGCGCCCGGCATCGCGTCACGGCCGCTGTACGACGACTGCCGGTGGAAGACGCAGCGGGTTTCCATTCACGGCAACAAGTTCTCTCACGGTCCTGATTGCTCAGGTCTGTGCGGGCGGATGGCGATGCTGGCGAATTTCGGAACCTTTCCGGAGTGGTCGCCTTATCGGGGCGATGTCGTTTCGGACGCGGTTACCTTCCGGCAGGAGAACCGGTGGTACGACAACGCTTATACGGGGGCTTGGCGGTTCGTCGTCCATGACACTTCGCGGACGGTGGGGGCTTCGGCTTGGCAGGGGGCTCCTTACTCGCAGGACGCCTGTAGTTCCTTTGGGGATGGTGGGTGCTGAGCGGCTCGGCTTCGAGTGGGGAAGATTTGAGACGTTGAACGTCTCAAATCTTCCCCACTCGCCCGAATTTTGGCGCGACAGGTCCGTTCATGCTCCTCGCAGCCCGTTCTTGTCGGTGGTGGGGGGCATGGTGATCCGGTGCTACGAGGAACCTGGACGAGCAGTCCACTTCTGACCGACGGTCCGCTGGTCGTTCGAGCGGCCGAGCTCGAGGCCGCCGGTGTACCGAACCGGACCGTTACGCGCCGGTGCGCTCCGGGCGGTCCCTGGCAGCGGCTACTGCCCGGAATTGTGCTGCTCCACAGCGGAGAACCCACCGACGAACAACGACTCCAGGCCGCGCTGCTCCACGGACGCGGTGACGCGAGCCTGACCGGCCTCTGGGCGCTCCGCCACCATGGTTTGGAGCGAGTACCACCACCAGAAGACGTGCACATCCTGGTCCCTCACGATCGCCGGGTCGCAGCGACGGGCTTCGTGTACGTCGAACGAACTCGAAATCCGCCCCGCCCTCACCTTCGAGGTGGCCTCCCGGTCGCCCCGGTCCCCCGAGCCGTCATCGACGCCGCCCGACGCCTCACCGACGAAGACGAGATCCAAGCCCTGATGGCCGAGTCGGTCCAGCGCCGCTTCTGCACCCCCGAAATGCTCACCCACGAACTAGACCAAGCCGGCCGCACCGGAACAGCGCTGTCCAGGAAGGCCCTGGCCCCACTCCTCGCCGGAGCGAGATCCGTCGCCGAGGCCGACGCCTGGCGTCTCTGGCGAAGATCCGGTCTCCCGCCAGGCCACTGGAACGTCCCGATCTTCGACGCGAACGGCAACTACATCGCCACCCCGGACTTCTGGTGCGACGAGATCGCCTTCGCCTGGGAGATCGATTCCTACCGCCACCACGCGAACCTCGAAGACCATCGCGCCACCGTCGCCCGCAACGCGAGATACGTCGCCGCCGGGATCGTCGTGCTGCAGACACTTCCGTCCCGGCTGCGCACCGAGCCGGACGAGGTCGAGCGCGAGCTTCAAGCCGCGTTCCGGACCGCGCAGGCTCGCCCTCGCCCGGACGTCAGGCGGGCCGCGTGAGCCGGTCCACCGCCCACGCCACCACCGGCACCACCGTGACAGCCACCCCGAAACCCCCGAAGGTGTCCGTCGGATAGTGCGCCCCGAGCGCCACCTCGGCCCACCCCATCGCGAGGCCCGCGAAAGCGACCAGGCCCACCAACACCCCGGCCCCGCCAAGAGGCCCGAGACCGCGTACGTCGATCACCAGCAGAGCGACCACGGTCGCCACCGTCACCGCGAAGGCCGTGTGCCCGCTGGGGTACGAGAGGAATTCGCCGTGGATCAGCCTGCCGGTCAGGGGTTTCAGGCCGGTGGTCAGTGCCACGGTCACCCCGGAGGCGGCCACCAGCAGGATCGCCGTCCGCGGCCGTCGGTGCCGCAGGCACAGCCAGCCGAACAGCGCGATGACGATGATCGCGCCCACCGGTTCGCCCGCGAAGTCGATCGCGGTCGCCAGGTACCAGAGCGGCCCTTCGACCCGGTCGACGACGGGGAGGACGAGGGCGTCCAGTCCGGCGGTGTGGGAGGTCCCGGCGTAGCGCAGGGCGAGTACGAGGGCGACAACGAAGCCGAAGGCGCCCAGAGTCCAGAGCGGGACCCGCGCCCGCGGTGGGAGTGCGGGCGGACCGGTGATCACGCGTCGATCGCGGCCTGGTAGCCGCCGACAAGTCGTTCCAGACCGACCTTCGGCGTGAACTCCTGTTCGTACACCAGCCTGGCCGCCCAGCCCATCTCCTGGTTCCGTTCGGCGTCGCCGACGATCTCGCGCAGCCGCGCCGCGAGCGATTCGGGGTTCCCCGGTTCGTGCAGCAGGCCGGTGACACCGTCTTCGACGAGTTCGCGGAAGGCGCCGTGGGCCGCGGCGACCGTCGGGACACCGGCGGCCATCGCCTCGACCACGACCAGCCCGAACGCTTCCAGCCATTCCGAGGGGGCGACGACGGCGTTCGAGCGGGCGATCAGGTCCCGGCATTCCTCTTTGGACTGAAGCCCGACGTAGCGAACGTCGTCGCGGCCGTGTGCCCAGCGCGCGACCTCGTCCTGCATCGGGCCGGTGCCGGCGATCACCAGCGGCGGCAGGGGCCCGCCCACCGCGGCGAGCTGGTCCCAGGCCGTCATCAGCAGGCCGATGCCCTTTTCGGCGGTGATCCGGCCGAGGAACAGCACGTGCTCCCCCGCGCCCTTGCGCGTCTTGCCCGGATCGGCGACGTAGTTGTACTTCACCGCGAGCCGTTCGGCGGGCATCCCGGCGGCGATCAGCACCTCACGCTGGGCTTTCGAGATGCAGAAGAACTGTGAAACCCCGGTCCACCAGCGATTGCGGTTCAGCACCAGGCTCGCCGCCATCGGCACGGTGGCGAGCCCCGAGCCGCGGTAGCACCCGTGCCGCACCGCCGGGATCGGCTTGCGGCCCACGCAGTCGGTGCAGATGTAGCCCTCGCGGTACAGCGTGCCGGGCGGGCAGATCAGGCTGTAGTTGTGCACGGTCGCGACCGTCGGGACCCCGGCGTCGGCGCACGCGGCCAGCACCGACGGCGACAGCAGCGGGAACGTGTTGTGGATGTGGACGATGTCCGGCCGGTCGTCGGCCAGCCGTCTGGCCAGCTCCGCGCGCACGGCCCGGTTCCACGGCACCTGGAGCGGGACGATGGCCTTGCGCGGCAAGGACATCTCCGCGATGTCGTCGCTGCGCTTTTCGAACAGGCTGACGTCGTGCCCGGCCTCACCCAGCAGCGCGACCTCCTGGTCGACGACGTTGTTCTCGCCGCTCGGCTGCTCGGATCTGTACCGGTTGTGGATCACGAGGACCTTCACGCGGGCTCCTTGAGAAACTCGGGTTCTTCGGCGGGCGCACGCACCAGCAGCGACGCGGCCAAGGCCAGGTGCAGCAGGTACGGCGACGCGTCGCCGAGGCCCGCCTCGGTGTAGGAGGCGGAAAGACAGTAGGTGATCAGGAAGATCGCGCACGCCCTCGCCGGTGACGGCGGCCGCAGCACCGCGACCACCACCAGCACGAGCAGGAACGCCGCCACGATCGCGATCCCGACGAAGCCCTGCTCGTGGTAGACCGCGAGCCAGCTGCTGTCGATCGGGAGACCGTCGTAGGACTTGTCGGTCAGGCCGACGCCGAACAGGTACTCCAGTGTCGTCCGCGGCGCGCCGAGCAGTGAGTCCCACACCTTCGCCCGGCCCGTGAGGCTGGAGAAGTTCTCCTCGGACTGCCCTCGCAGGAACCACGTCTGCAGCAGCCCGCCCAGCACCACCACGGCGAACACCCCGCCGAGGACCAGCCCGGTGAACACCTTGCGGGCGCGGGCACTGGACATCCACTGCGACATCAGCGCCACGATGGTCCCGGCCACCAGGCCGAGCATCGCGGTGCGGGTGTGCGTCAGCAGCAGGATCCCGAACGACGGGATGATGACGATCAGCGCGTTCCGCCGGTCCAGCTTCCCGCTGAGCCACAACAGGGTCGTGAGGCCGATGACGATGGCCGCGTACTGGCCGACCTGCGGCGGGGTCAGCGGCCACAGCGTCCCGGTGAGCCGTCCGCCGTATTCGAACGGCATCGCGTTGCCCGGGCTCAGCGCGAGCCCGATCACCACCGTCACCAGCACCACGCCATAGGCGCGAATATGCGTGCGGACGAGGTCGAGGCCGCCGTTCCACCAGCGGGTCAGCAACCACAGGGTGCTGAGGAAGAGGGTGAACCGGAAGCAGCGGAACAGCGCGCCGAACCCGCCTTCCAGGTTCAGGCTCGCGACCACGCTCAGCACCAGCAGCAACGTGAGCAGGGAGAGGTACGCGCTGGGCCTGATGCGCAGCTTGCTGTTCAGGGCGAGCGCGATGACGAACGCGGCGCCCAGCGAGCCCATGGTGATCAGCTGGCTGACCGACCTCGGCAGCGGGATGACCGTCTTCGCCCCGGTCGAGCCCAGGGTGTTGATGATCAGCAACGTCCAGGCGATGCCGACGGCCTTGGGCATGCCGGTACGGATCGCCGCCGCGGGACGCACCGCGGGATCGAGCATGTCAGCCACCTCCCGCGCGGGTGAATTTGCTGCCCTGGTCCTGACGGTACGGCGAACCCTGCCATTCGCCGAAGCCCAGCACCCGGCTCGGCTCGAAGGCCACGAAGTTCCACGGCCCGGAGTAGGTGTTGTCGTAGAGCCGGTTGCCCTGGTCGAAGGTGATCGCCCGCTGGACGACCTCGCCCTTGTACGGCGACCACTCCGGGAACGTGCCGAAGTTCGCGAGCATCGCCATCCGCGCGCAGCTCTCTTCGCAGTTGGCGACGGCCGGATCGAGCGCGAACCGGTTGTGGTGGATCTCGACGCGCTGGGTCTTCCACCGGCAGTCGGCGTTCAGCGCGCCGGCCGCGATCGCGGGCTGCGCGCATTTGCCCTGCTCGGGTACCAGTCGCGTGCAGGAGCCGGACGAGGTGTTGGCCGGGCTGTTGCAGAACCGGTCGGAGTTCTCCCACAGGGTGACGCCGTTCCAGTTGTTCTCGAACGAGTTGCCGGAGATCTCCAGTTTGTCCGTGCGTGCCTTCACCCTCGGCTCGCCGCCGGACTCGGAAATGTAGATCGACGCCACCGGGAAGCTGTCGCCGCGGTCGATGTAGCCCTTGCCGTCCACCCAGTTGTTCCGGCGGATGGTGTTGCCGGTGATGACGGCGTTGTAGCTGGTCTCGTACATCAGCGCGGAACCGTCGTTGTTCTCGATGACGTTGCCCGCGATGCGGAAGTCGTTGTTGTTCGTGTCGGCCCACAGCCCGACGCCGCGGTTGTCGTGCACCCAGTTGCCGGTGATGTCCGCGCCGTTGACCGACCAGAACTTGATCCCGCCGGTGCAGCCGCAGCCGTCGATCTTGGCTTCCCAGTCGCCGGTGTTGTTCCCGGAGATCTCGTTGCCCTCGACGACGAGACCGGTGATCCCGTTGCTCTGCGCGTACGCGTTCATCCCGTACTGCCCGTTGCGCCGCAGGCAGTTCCCCCGGACCTGCTGCCGCGCGCCCGCCATCAGCGCCGCGCCGTCGTTGTCCTGGACGGCGCTGTGCTCGATGATCCAGCCGTCGGCCGAATCGTGGTTGACCACGCCCTCGTCGTGCGGCGCGGCGAAGCCCTGGACGGTCAGGTACTGGATCTTGACGTCGGTGGCGTTGCCGGAGAAGGCGTACTGGTTGATCTTCCGGCCGTCGAGGACCGCTTTCGGCCCGCCGAGGTAGACGTTCCCCTGCTTCGGGTTGACCTGGTCGTAGCGGTCGTCGCCGAGTTTGTGCGTCCCCGGTGCCAGCCAGAACGTCGTCCCGGCCGGGTTCGCCCGGGTCTTCGCGGCGAGGTCGCCCGGCACCGCGGGGTCGATCTTCACCGCCCCCGCCGGCGCTTCCGCCGGTCCCGCCGGGAGCTTGTCGCACACCTGCGCGACCGAACCGGACGGCGCCTCGGCCGGATCCGGTCCCGGTCCGGCCTGGTCGGCCGGGGTGGTGCAGGCGGTGAGCGCCAGCGGGCCGAGCAGCACCAGAAGTGCCGCCCGGCGGAGGCGGTGCGGTCGTGCGATCACAATGGGGGATCCTCGTTACCTGAATCGAAGGTGAGCGCCGTGGTGAACGCGGCGCCGTCGGCGGCGAGCCCGCTGCCGAGCAGGGTCCACGAGGGTTCGCGACGGCCGAAGCCCACCGAGTACCAGCCCATCGGCGGAGTGGTTTCGCCGCGGTGCGCCGACCACTGCAGTTCCGGCGGCAGCACGAGCGACGCCTTCCGGCTTCGGCCGTCGACCGTCCACGACAGCTCCGCCGACTCGCCGGAAAGCGTGACCTCGACGGCCGGGCCGAAGTGGAACGCGAGGCGGCAGTGCTGTGCCTCGCCACCGCGGACCTCGTCGAGAACGCGCAGCACCGAGTCCTCCAGTTCCACCGACCGCCGGTGGACCGCCGGGGCGTAGCCGTCGTGTTCGGCGCTCCAGCGCGACGGGGTCCCCGCCGCGATCACGGTGGTGACCGCGTGTTTCGTCCACAGGAAAGGACCGCCGGAGACGGACTGGTCGGCGCGGGAGAGTTCGAGCGTGTTGTGTCCCGCCGTGGACCGGAAGTACGACCGCCACTTCGGTTCGCCGTGGTAGCAGTAGGTCCCCGGGTCGGCGAGGATGTCGACGCCGTCGTGCCGGACCTCCACCGAGAGCGCGTCCGCGTGCGCGTGGGCGGCGATGGACAGGAAGCCGTGCGGGCCCCCGTCGCACCGGGCCCAGATCTCGCCGTCGCGCAGGATGGTCATCCCGGCGTCGGTGAAGTCGTCCCGTCGCCGCGCCGGACGCGGGGCGGCGACCTGGATGTCCATGGCCAGTGCGGCGAAGAGCGGCGTGCGGACATCTCCTCCGCGCACCTCCGGCCACCAGTCCGACCGTCCGAAAAGGACAGCGCCGGTGTTGAGTAGCGAAGCCCAGCGGCTCGTCTCGTCGCCATCGACGATGAGGCCGAAGCCGTCGTCGGCGTCTCCCTGCCGGGGCGGACGCAACCGATTGTCCACAATGGACGCCAGTGCGTCGGTCATCCGGAGCAGCACGAGCCAGGTCGACTCGGGCACCACGACACCGGCGGCCTTCGCCTCCAGCGCCCCGGCGAGCCCCAGTTCCAGCACGAGTCCGTGGTACTCGGTGGCAAGTTCGCGGTTGAGTCCGGAGTCAAAGGTGTTGTGCCGCAGCATCTTGTCCAACGACGCCAGCGCGGCGTCCCGCCACTGACCGGACTCGGGGAACCAGGCGAACGCGCAGGCGGCGGCGAGCTGCCCGGCGTCCTCGGCGATCACGTGGTTGTTCGCCGACGAACCCCGGCTCGGGAACGCGGCCAGCCAGCGCTGGTGGTGCCAGATCTGGTCGAGCGCCACCGGGTTGTCCTCGAACAGCGCCGGGGCGGGCGCCCAGCCGTCGAGCAGCCGCCGGACCCACACCCACGACAGCAGCCGGATGCCGAGCTCGATCCCGCTGAGCCAGTGCACCCCGCGCATCGGCGGGTTGGCCGCCCACCACGACTTCAGGTGCGCGGCGACCCGCTCGGCGTACCGGTCTTCGCCGGTCAGGGCGTACGCGGCGGCCAGCACGGTGAGGTGCTGGTGCCGCGACGGCTCCCAGATCTGCTTGATGTCGCCGACGGCGTCCTCGCTCCGATAAGGGATGTCGAAGGAGTACACATCGGACGGCGCGCGGCGGCCGGTCTTCGGGTCGAACGACCAATCCGGGTCGACGAGGTCTTCCCGTTCGACGCCGAAGTACTCGGCGCGGCCGTCCATCAGGCGGTCGGCGGTGACGAGCAGATCCTTCACCGCTTCACCGGAGACGGCGGCGAGGACCTCGTCACCGGGCACCGGCGCGAACCGGCGGTCCGGCAGCCAGGCCGCCTTGTCCCCGGCGACCCCGCGCCACTGGCGTTTGCGCACGACGTCGGTGACCCGGCCCGCGATCTCGGCGGGCCCCATCCGCGACAGTCTTCGCAGGTACCAGGACGGATCCATCAGCCCAGACCTTCCTTGGCGTTGATCCGCACCGGCGCGCCGGTTTCGAGGCTGCGGTTGACCGCGAGCGTGGCCAGCGTCGTCGAGACGAGGGAGTCGACCGAAACCGGCATCGCGACCCCGGTCTTGAGCGCGTTGACGAACGCTTCGAGCTCGGCGGCCTGCCCCTTGTCGCGCCCCTTGGGGATACGGGAGCTGGCCCACTTCTTGCGGCCGAACACCGACGCGCGCGCGAAGTCGTCGAACTTCAGCACCTTGCCGTCGGCGGTGACGTCGATCGTCTCCTTGGGGAACGCCGACGAACCGCTGGTGGTGTACGCGATCGACGCGGTCGAGCCGTCCGGATAGCGCAGCAGGATCTGCAGGTCCTGGTGGCCGGGCGTCGCGGTGGCGTACACCGAGACCGGGTCGGACCCGAGCAGCCAGCTGACCGTGTCGATGAAGTGACCGCCCTCGCCCGCGAACCGCGAGCCCTCGCTGTCGGCCTGGTTGTACCAGCTGCCGGCGTCGAGCTGACCGGCGTTGACCAGGTACCGCACGGAGGCCGGGCCGATCCGCGGGCCGAAGTGGAGCACCGACTCGTTGAGCAGCGGGGCGAACCGGCGGTTGAAGCCGACCTGCAGCCGGTCGTTGCCGGACTCCTCGATCGCGCCGAGCACGACCTCGAGTTCCTTCTCCGAGAGCGCGAGAGGCTTCTCGACGAAGACGGCCTTGCCCGCGAGCAGCGCCCGCCTGGTCAGCTCGGCGTGCGAGCTGTGCCGGGTCACGATGAACACCGCGTCGATCGCGGAGTCTTCGAGCATCGTGTCGAGGTCGGTGGTGGCGCGGGCGAAACCGAACTTGCGCTTGGCGTTCGCGCCCGAGAGCGCGGAGGTGGTGACGACCTCGGTGAGGTGGACGTGCTCCATCTCCGCCAGATGCGGCAGGAGCATCGAGGACGCGTAGTTGCCCGCGCCGATGAACCCGACCCGCACCCCTCCGGCCTTCGGCGCCGCGCGAACCGTCGACGGCTTCGGGACGGAAACCGAGGTGACGTGCTCCGTGGTGGCGGCCGCGTGCTTCTCGTACTCGAACAGCACCGCGACGGCCTTGAGTTCGCCTTCGTTCAACTTCCGGTACGTCTCGACGGCGTCGGAGAAGTCCGAGGTGTGCGAGATCAGCGGCTCGACGTCGAGACGTCCGCTGCCCATCAGGTCGACGACGCATTCGAGGTTGCGGCGCTCGGTCCAGCGGACCTGGCCGATCGGGTAGTCGCGGCCTTCGAGTTCGTACTCCGGGTCGTAGCGGCCGGGGCCGTACGAACGGGAGAACCGGACGTCGAGTTCCTTTTCGTAGTAGGCGTTCCACGGCAGGTTCAGCGAGCACTTGCCGATGTCGATCACCCGGCCGCGGTCGCGGGCCAGCTTCGCGGCCAGCTCCACCGGCTCGTTGGTGCTGCCACCCGCGGCGAGGTACACCTGGTCGACGCCGTGCCCGGCGCTGATCTCCGCGACCGCCGTGTCGATGACGCCGGAGCCCGGGTCACCGCATTTGAGCGCGCCGAGCTGTTCGGCGAGCGCGCAACGCCCCGGGTCCGGGTCGACGCCGACCACGCGGACACCCGACGCGACCAGCAGCTGCACGACCAGCTGGCCGATCAGGCCGAGCCCGATGACCAGCGCGATGTCGCCGATCTGCGGCTCGCCCTGGCGGACGCCCTGCATCGCGATCGAGCCGACCGTGCCGAACGCGGCGTGCCGCGGGTCGACGCCGTCGGGCACCTTGGAGTACAGGTTCTTGGGCACCCAGTTCAGTTCCGCGTGCAGCGCGTGCTCGTTCCCGGCGCACGCCACGTAGTCCCCGACGGCGACGTCGTGGATGCCCGCGCCGACCTCCTCGACCACACCGCACAGCGAGTAGCCCAGCGGCGTGTACGAGTCGAGTTTGTTCATCGCCTTGCGGTAGGTGGCGCCGAGCCCGTTGGTCGCGACGCTCTGCATCACCTTCGCGACCTGGTCCGGCCGCGCCTTCGCCTTGCCCACCAGGGAAAGGCTCGCCTCGGAGACCTTCATCATCTCGGTGCCGGTGGAGATCAGCGAATAGGCGGTGCGGACCAGCACACCTCCCGGTTTGCACGCGGGTACTTCGACGTCGAGGAGCGCCAGCTCCCCGCTCTTGTAGTTCTGCACTACCTGCTTCACGTCGCTCCTAGGAAGCTGCGTTCGCGCGGGCCTCGACGGCGCCGCGATACCAGTACTCGAGGGTCAAGATGTGCCAGAGATGCTTGGACCGGTCCTGCTGCCCGGACGCGTCTTCGTCGACGAGCCGTTGCAGGGCCTCACGACGGAGGAACCCGGCCTTCACCAATTCACCTTCGTTCGTCACCTCGCGCACCAACGGCGCGAGGTCGCGGCTCATCCAAGCCCGCAGCGGTGCGCTGAACAGGCCCTTCGGCCGGTGCACGATCTCGGCGGGGAGGATCGAGAGCGCCGCTTCCTTGAGCGCCATCTTCCCTTGGCGCTTCACGATCTTCTTGTCGCCGGGGATCCGGAACGCGGCCTTCACGACCTCGATGTCGACGAACGGCGTCCGCACCTCGGTGGAGGCCGCCATGCTCGACCGGTCGGTGTAGGCGAGGTTCAGCCCCGGCAGGAAGAGCCGGGAATCGGCGAGGCACATGCGGTTCACGAAGTCGGTCAACGTGTTGTCGTGATAGGTGTCCGCGTGCTCGGTGATCACGTCGTCGACGGCGCCCGCGAGATCCGGGTTCAGCAGCCCGGCGAGCTCGGCCTGGTCGTACATCGTGTAGCTGCGCCGGAACGCGGTCTCCTCCGGCAGTTCCGCGAACGAGAGGAACCGCTTGGCGAACCGGACCGACCGGAACCCACGCTTCGACGTCGCCACCGGCAGTCTGTCCACAAGGGACTCGACCGGGCGGCGGACGAGGCCGGGCACCCGCTGGTACTGCACGGCGATCTTGTTCGCGAGATGCTTGCGGTACCCGGCGAACAGCTCGTCGGCACCCATCCCCGAAAGCATCACCTTGACGCCTGCCTCACGGGCGGCGGTGCAGATCAGGTAGCTGTTGATCGCCGCCGGATCGCCGATCGGCTCGTCGAGGTGGTAGGTCATCCGCGGCAGCAGGTCGAGGACCTGCGGCGCGATCTCGATCTCGTGCAGGTCGACACCGAACTTCGCGGCGACCTTCTTCGCGTACATGAGGTCGTCCGGCATCGCCTCGAACTTCGCGTCCTCGGCCCGGAAACCGATGGTGTACGCGGAGATCCCCGGCTGTTCGCGCGCGGCGAGCGCGGTCAGGTAGCTGGAGTCGAGGCCGCCGGAGAGGAAGGTCGCGACCGGCACGTCGGCCATCAGGTGCTTGCGCGTGGAGTCCTCGATGACGGCGTTGAGGTCGAATTCGCCCTCGTACGCGGCGCCTTCCTCGGCGACCTGGCGCAGCGACCAGAAGGTGCCGCGTTCGACGTCACCGTTCGGCCGGAACCGCGCCCAGCTGCCCGGGGGCAGCTTCTCGGCCTCGCTGAACGCGCACCGGCCGTCCGGAACCCAGTAGTAGAGCAGGGAAGCGACGAGCGCGGTGTCGTCGACGGTCAGCGAGCCGCCGAGTTCGGTGGCCAGGGCCTTCAGTTCGGAGGCGAACGCGACGCCCTTGCCCCGGCGGACCATGAACAGCGGTTTGATGCCCAGCTGGTCTCGCACCAGCGTCAAGGCGCCGGTGCGCTCGTCGAAGACACCGAACGCGAACATGCCGCGCAGCCGGTGCAGGCCGTCGGTGCCCCACGCGCGCCAGGCTTCCAGCAGGACCTCGGTGTCGGACGTCCCCCGGAACCGCACTCCGGTGGCTTCGAGCTCCTTGCGCAGCTCCGGCGAGTTGTACAGCTCGCCGTTGTAGGTCAGCGCGAGGCCGTCCTTGACCATCGGCTGCGCGCCGGTGTCGGTCAGGTCGACGATCGACAGCCGCCGGTGTCCCAAGTGGACATCTCCTTCGCCGGCACGGTGGTCGTATCGCCCCGAACCGTCCGGTCCGCGATGGGCGATGATCTTGGTGAGCCGATCGGTGAGCGGTCCCCCGTCCGGCCAGAAATAGGCCCCTGCGATGCCGCACATCTGGTTCGCTCCCTAAAGCGCTTCGGCGTTATCCGGTGACACAGGCGAGAATCGTTTGGTCGGCTGATCCGCGTTGTCGTGGTCTTCGGGCCGCTTGTACGGCGTCGGAGGCCTTCGTCGCGCGCTCTTCTTCTCCCGTGGCGGCTCCAGGACCCGCTCGACGGTGCGTTCGGCGTCCGTCTCGACCGGCGCCACCCGCGAGAGCCGCCGCACCGGGGCGTCCTCCTCGGGGAACATCTCGACCGGTTTCGGCGCGGGCCTGGCGACCCGCTCGGGCACGACCTTGCGCTCGGGCATCGGCATGCGTTCCGGCACGACCGGGCGGGCGCGCGCCACCGGCCGCGCGGGCACGGGCAGCGGCTCCGGCAGTGCGCTGCCGCGTCCGCGCAGCGCGGTGTGCAGGCCGTCCCACAGCGTTCCGTCGGTGTGGTCGCGCGGATCGGGATCCACCACCACGACACCGAGGATCGGGATGCGCCGGTCGGCCAGCTGGCGCGCGACGGTGTGCAGCCATTCGGTGTTCGCGTGCCCGGTGCGGACGACGAGGATCGCCTCCTCGCCGAGGAATTCCAGATCGGTCCACGCCGTGCCGGGCTCGATCGAGCCGACGCCGATCCGGCGCTCCTTACCGGACGCGGGCGCGTCGCCGCGGTCGAGCACCTGGATCTGGCCGTCACCCGCCAGCTCGCGCAGGTTCGCCTTCGGCAGGTCGTCGACGATCGAGACCGGCCCCTTCTCCGCCAGTTCGCGTGCCATGTCGACGGCGAGCGCGGCGGTGACCTTGCGGGCGCCGAGGTCGAGCACCGACACCGAACCGCCCTCCTTGCGGACGGCGCGGACCAGCGTCGCCGCGACCCGCTTGCGCCGGGCGGCCGCGCGCGAGGCCCGCAGGAAACGCGGCGGCTTCGGCAGCTGCGCGATGACCGAGGCGCCGAGGTGCCGCGAGATCTCACGGCGCAGGACCGGCCGGTCCTTCACCACGCTCGTGACGGCCGCGAGCGCCAGCCCGGCCAGCAGTCCCAGCGCGAAGCCGATCCCGGCGTCGGTGGCGAGGGTCTTGAGCAGCGAACGCGGCAGGATCCGCGGCGCGTCCACGATCTGCGTCCCGGCGGCGACCTTCGGCGTGCCGATGCCCGCCTCCTGCGCGCGGCCGTCGTAGTCGGAGATCTTCGAGTTCAGCTCGGCCCGGCGCGAGTAGAACCGCTCCAGCTGGGCCGGGTTGGCGTTACGGCCCTTGGCCTCTTCGGTGACGATCCCGCTTTCGATCGTGGTGAGCTCGTTCTGGGCCTGGTTGCGCTGATCCAGCAAGGCTTTCTGAGTCGCCGCCGCGGCCGCCTGGTTGCGGGCGATGTACTCGGTGATGAAGGCGTCGGAGATCGCCTGGGCCTTGGCGAGGGCCTCGTCCTTGCTCTTCCCCTTGACCGTCAGCTGGAGGACGTTGTTCGTCAGCCCCAGCCCTTCGTAGTCCTTGAGGAACTCCTCCGGCGCCTGGGTGCTGTTCAGCTTCTTGAGCGCTTCGTTGGCGATCTTCGTCGTCTGGAGCACGGCGACGTCGGTCCGCATCAGCGTTCCGCTGTCGGTCGGCGAGTCGTCGGGGTGGATCACCAGGATCTGCGCCACCGCAGTGGGCGGCGACGGCAGGAGCATCGCGACCAGCCCGCCGGCGATCAGCCCCAGCAGGGCGGTGGCCAGCCACAGGCGGCGGCGTCTGCGGACCGAGACGACCAGCCGCTGCAGGTCGATGAGCGGCTCGGACTTCGCTTTTTCGGCGCTGGTCACGCTGTACCTGCCAGTGCTTCGTGGTCGGTGGGGGTGGGTGCGCCGGACCGGGTGCGGGTCGGCCGGACCGGGCGGGTCAGCACGGTGCCGACCACGGCGAGGCCGGCGTCGGCGACGGCTTCGGCGATCCCGACCAGCTCCCAGTCGGACCGGGAGCCGAGGCTCGACACGACGAGGACCCCTTCGGCGTCGTTGTCTTCGACGACGGGCCGGTTCGGGGACACCGTCACCACGGTGAACCAGCGGTCGGCGAGACCGGCGATCCGCTCGGCGGCCGCCTGCCCGGCGTGGTCACCGTCGGCGGTCAGCACGAGCAAACGCCGGTGCGGGAGCCGCGAGACCAGGCGGCGGTAGTGGACGTCGTTGTCGACCTCGTCGGCGAAGACGTCGACCCGCGGGGTGTTCCACGGCCGGTCGTCACCCAGCAGCTTGGCCCGCAGGGTGGTCGCGGCGGGCCGCTCGTCCACGACGTCGAAGGTGGCCAGCACCGGGCCGCCGAGCGCCGCGGCGATCTCCTCCTCGTCCCGCAGCCGCCGGTCGGTGCGGGCGGTGAAGAGGTGCCCGAACAGGCCGATCAGGAAGAACAGCGCCGCGCCGCCGAGGGCGAGCTGAGGCAAGGTGGGCGCGGCGGCCGCGGACGGCAGCTCGGCCGAACCCAGGACGACCATGTTGCCGAGGCCGCTCGCGGTGTCGGCCGCGTTCAGGCTGGACATCGCCGACTCGATCGACGAGCGCAGGCCTTGCAGTTCGGTGCGGAGCTGGACGCTCTCCACCGTCGTCTTGCCTTCGTTGACCTTCGCCGAGAGCTCGCTGATCCGCTGGTTCGTCTGCGCGACCTGCTGCCGCAGCGTCTCGCGGCGTTCCTGCGCCAGCTGGACCGCGGCGTCGCCCGAACCGGCGATGATCTGGGTGGAGTACTTCACGAACTCCTGGGCGAGCTGATCGGCCATCCGCTGCGTCTGTTCGGCGGTGTCACCGGTGGCCTCGATGGTGATGACATTGCCCTGTGCGACCGAAGTGGCCACCTTGTCCCGCAGTTCGGCGCCGGTCTCACCGTCGCCGAGGACGGCGGCGGCCCGGTCGAGCACGACCGAACTGGTCGCCACCTCGGCCTGGGTGAGCAGTTCGTCCGCCTCGCGCGGCCCCTGGAGCAGCACGCTGGACGTGGTGCGGTAGCCGGGGGAAAGGATCACCGACGATCCCGCCCCGACCAGGGCACCGAGGACGGCGAGGACCACCAAGGTCCGCCATCGCCCGCGCAGAACCTGTCCGATCATGGACAGGCGCACCGTGTCGTCAGTCAAAGCCGGGATCTCCCATCGGTGCCTGGCACCGCCGCAGATGGCGTATCACCAACCCCGTCGGACCGACCACGACGTTGGTTACAGGATTGCCCGAGTCTTGTTCAAAACGCGACCGGGAAGTCGATCAACGGACCGCGGCCGCATAGGCCGCGAGCAGGGCTTTCTGGGAGTTCTCCCAAGAGAGCGGACCGGCGACGCGCGCCCGCCCCAGCTCGCCCATCTCGGCCCGCTGTTCCGGCGAGTCGAGCAGATGCGCGATCAGCTTCGCGAACTCCGGCTCGTCGTTCGCCGGTGCGTACAGCGCGGCCTCTCCGGCCGAGACCCGGGCCTCCCGCAGTTCGAAGGAGACGATCGGGCGGCTCATCGCCATGTACTCCATGATCTTGTTCATGGTCGACACGTCGTTGAGCGGGTTCAGGGGGTCCGGCGACAGGCACACGTCGGCCGAGGACAGGTAGCGCAGCAGGTCCTCGTCGGAGATCCGGCCGGTGAACTCGACCTGGTCGTCGAGCTTCAGTTCCTTGGACAGCGCGACCATGGCGTCGAAGGCGTCACCGGAACCGATGAACACGGCGTGCCAGTCGGTGCGGCCGACCTCGTCACGCAGGGACGCGAGTGCGCGCAGTGCGTAGTCGACGCCGTCCTGCGGGCCCATCACGCCGAGGTACGCCAGCAGGTGCGGCTTGCCCTTCTTCAGCTCGGGCTCGGCCGGGACCATGTGGAACCGCTCGACCACGGGCGCGCTGCGCACGACGAAGACGTCGTCCGGCGACTTGCCGCCGCGCTTCACGGCGACGTCCTTGTAGCTCTCGTTGGTCGCGATGACGACGTTCGCCGTCTTGTAGGTGCGGCGCTCCAGCGCGCAGACCGCGCGGTACAGGAAGTCCTCGCCGCGGTTGAACCGCGAGAGGTACAGCTCGGGGCAGAGGTCGTGCTGGTCGAAGATGAACTTCGCGCCCTGGCGCTTGAGGTAGAGCGCGACCAGGAACAGCATGTCCGGCGGGTTGCACGCGTGCACGACGTCGATCTTGCCGCCCCGGCCGACCTTGCGGGCGAGGCGGAGCGTGTGCCACAGCGCGGAGCCGTACTCCTGGACGTACCCGGCCGGACCGCCGGTGGCGGCCTTCAGCGGGTACCGCAGGATGTGGACGCCGTCGATGGTGACTTCGGCCTCGGTGTCCCGCTTCGTCCCTTGTGGACAGATGACGTGGACTTCCCAGCCGGCGTCACGGAGCGTTTGGCACTCCTGCCAGACACGGCGATCGAAGGGGACGGAAAGGTTCTCGACGAGGATGAGAGCTTTACCAGGCAAGACCGACATATCCCTCTTCAGCCCGGCGCTTGTCAGCATCGGGTACGCGGACGAGATCGATGATGGTGTGGCCGCCGCCGACCGGATGCGCCGCGAGGACGTCCGGGTCGTTGCAGCCGATGAGGGAGACCTCGGCGTGGTCGAGGACCTCGTCGATGGAGCCGGCCAGCAGCTGGCCGAGATGCGGCAGCCTGCCCTCGATGTACTCGCGGTTCGCGCCCATCAGCCGCGAAAGGCTGACGTTGGCGTCGTAGATGCGGAGGTCGTAGCCCTTGCCGAGCAGCCGCTCCGCGAGCTCGACGAGCGGGCTCTCACGGAGGTCGTCGGTGCCGGGTTTGAAGGACAGGCCGAACAGCCCGACCTTGCGTTTCCCGGTGCGCGCGACCAGGTCGAAGGCACGCTGGAGGTGTTCGTCGTTGGAGGGCAGCACGTGCGACAGGATCGGGACGGCGACGTCCGCGCGGTGCGCGGCGTAGACCAGGCCGCGCAGATCCTTGGGGAGGCACGAGCCGCCGAAGGCGAACCCGGGGCGGAGGTAGGCGGGGCTGATGTTGAGCTTGCGATCGGCCAGGAAGACGTCGATCACCTGGTGCGAGTCGAGCCCCAAGGCGCGGCAGATGGCGCCGAGCTCGTTCGCGAAGCCGATCTTGAGCCCGTGGAAGGAGTTGTCGGCGTACTTCGTCATCTCGGCGACCGGGATCGCGACGCGGAAGACCTCGCCGGGAAGCCCCTCGTAGAGCGCCGCGACGACGTCGCCGCTGGCCGCGTCGAGCTGGCCGATGACGGTCTTGGGCGGGTCGTAGAAGTCCTTGACGCTGCTGCCCTCGCGCAGGAACTCGGGGTTCACCGCGACCCCGAAGTCGACGCCGGCGGTGAGGCCGGACGACTTCTCGAGGATGGGGACCAGCAGGTCGAGGCAGGTGCCCGGCAGCATGGTGCTGCGGAAGACCACGGTGTGCCGCTCGGTCTTGGCCTTGAGCGCCTCGCCGATCTCCTCGGCCACGCGCTCCAGGAACGCCGTCGACAGGCTGCCGTTCGGCGCCGACGGGGTACCGACGCAGATCAGGGAGACTTCGCTGTCCGCGATCGCCTGTCTGACGTCGGTGGTCGCTCTCAGCGCGCCGCTGGCGACGACCTCCGCGGTCAGCTCGCCGATGCGCTCCTCGACCACCGGCGCCTTGCCGCTGGAAATGAGGTCGATCTTCACCGGGTTCACGTCGACCCCGACGACCTCGTGCCCACGCCCCGCCAGGCACGCCGCCGACACACAACCGACGTAACCGAGCCCGAAGACACTGATCTTCATGACGAATTCCTCCAGCCGCATTCCGCTGCCCGTTGGTCGGCTGGAGGACCGGGTTCGTTACCGCCGTCCGCAAGTCGCCTGCTTTTGGCGGAATGCCTGTGCGGCAAGGGAATTACTCATCGTTCGAAGGGCAGGAAACGCTACAGGACGGGCGTAAGGGTTTCGTACCGATTGAGGCGGGCCGGAGGGCGGAGGGGCGGAGGGGCCCCGGGGGGGGGAGGGAGAAGGGCGGGGAGGGAGAGGGGAGTGATAGGGGTGGCGGTACCGAGTGGGTCGGGGTGGTCGTGAGTGGTAAGTGACGTTCTAACGTCACTTACCACTCACGACCACCCCGACCCAGTTATCCACAGCCACCCCTCCGCTCACCCGGTTGTCCACAGATCCGCTCCACGCACTCCACGACCGTGCCCCAGGAGCGATCGTCGAAGGGTGCCCACTCACAAACGCTGGTCGCGAGACTCGATCCCAGTTGAACAACGCCCGAGCTGGCCGGTCCTGCTGGGCGAGCAGCATGGAATCGTCTCGAGGCGGCAATTACGCGCCTACGGCCACACCATGTCGGATATCAGGGCGAATCTCGCGGCCGGTCGCTGGCAGCGGGTTCTCCCGCGCGTTTACTCGACGTTCACCGGCGGGTTGTCCCGTTCGGCGAAGATCCACGCCGCGTTGCTCTATGGAAGTGGTTACGCGATCTTGAGCCATCGCACCGCCGCGGAAGAATGGAAAATTCTTCCGATCGTCGAAGGACCTGTCGAAATCACAGTTCCGTACGCCTTCTCGGCGATCTCGCAGGAACCCTTGGTCATAGTGCACAGATCCCGTGCATTGCCCCACATCGCCGCCGGGACGAATCCCCCACGGACCAGGGTCACGGACACGATCCTCGATCTGGCCACCGCTCAGCGGACACCGCAGCAGGCGACGAACGTCATCGTCGATCTCCTCGGCCGGACAAGGGTCTCTGTGGCCACCATGCGGGCGTGTGTACTCGCGCGGCCACCGTTCCGCTATCGGCCCGCCATCCGATACGGCCTCGCACTCGTCGGCGGCGGACTGATGTCGGCACTCGAAGTGGCCTACAAGGAGAAGGTCGAAGACGAGCACGGACTACCCCGCGGAAATCGGCAAACCCCCATCGAAGTGGACGGCAAAACGCTTTGGGAGGACGTCACCTACGACCCGCACGGGGCAGCGGTGACGATCCGGCTCGACGGCCGCGCGACCCACGCCATGGCCGGCATCGCCTTCCGGGACCGTCGCCGCGACAACGCGGCCGAGCTGGCAGGACGGGCACGACTCGTCTACGGCTGGCAGGACGTCCGCAACTCACCGTGCGAAGTGGCAGCCGAGGTCCGGGCCATCCTGATCCGCGAAGGCTGGGACCCGGAAGGCGCGAGAGAAGCGACTTGCTGGAAATGCGGAGGTGGCGAAGGTGTGGGAGGTGAGTGATAGGGGTGGCGGTACCGAGTGGGTCGGGGTGGTCGTGAGTGGTAAGTGACGTTAGAACGTCTTGGGTTCTAGCGGTCGTCGCAACATCTGGTGTGGAGGTGTTGTGATGGCTGGGAAACGTCGTCGTTGGTTGCCGCGGGATGTTCGGGTGGCGTTCTGGGGCCGGGTTCGGGCGGGGTTGCCGGTG